>NZ_BOMG01000053.1 GCF_016862075.1 Actinoplanes couchii
GGTGCTGGTGAGTGCGGTGGCGGCGGGTGCGGTGGTGGTGGTGGGTGATCCGCCCTGGCTGGCCGCTGTGAGGTTGGTGGTGGGGCTCACGGACGAGGTGCCGGAAGAGGCTGACGACGACGTGCTGGACGGGCTGGGGGCGGAATCCACAGATGGCATGGCGATGGGATTCGCCGATGGTGTGGTGGTCGGATTTGCCGATGGTGTGGTGGTGGGGGCTGGCTGTTGCACCGGGTTTGGGATTGCCGTTGGGTCTGTGGACTTGACTGTCGGGAAGCCTGTGGACGGGGCTGTGGACAAAGTTGCTTCGGCGATGGTTCCGGGGTTCTGACCAGGGCCTGAGGTTCGGGCGGCGGGGCCTCCCGACGGGTGGCGCGGGGGCCAGTCGAACTGTGGCAGGGCGGGTGGCTGTGGGTGGCCCTGGTGTGGGGAACGGCTGCCGGCCGGCAGGCCGCGGTTGCCGCTGATTCGAGGGCGCGGGTCGGGGAAGAGGCGGGGACGGCTGTCGGCGAGGCTTCGGGGGCGGTGGGCGCCACCGTGACGGGAGCCCGGGAAGAAGCCGTACGGCGAGCCCGGGAAAGAACCCAACGACGGACCCGGAAGAAGGTTGGACGGCGTTCCTGGGAAAAAGCCGGACGAAGAGCCGGGAGGAAGGTCGGACGCCGAACCCGGAAGAAGGTCGGGCGACGAGCCGGGAAGACGGCCGGACGACGAACCCGGAAGAAGGCCGGACGCCGAGCCGGGAAGACGGCCGGACGACGAACCCGGAAGAAGGCCGGACGCCGAGCCGGGAAGACTGTCGGACGACGAACCCGGAAGGAGGCCGGATGGCGAGCCGGGAAGACGGCCGGATGGCGAGGCGGGGAGGAAGGCGGCCACCAGGCCCGTGGAGGAGCCGGGGGCGAAGCCCGGGAAACCGGCCCCGGCGGCGGGCATCGAGCCGGGGCGAGGTAAGGGCGCGCCGATGGCGTGCATGAGTTCGGGGACCTGGCTGGGCTCGACGATGTAGACGACGTCGCGGCGGCGGCCGGGACGGGACAGGACGGCGATGCCGGCCAGTAGCAGCAGGGTGCCGAGCGTGAGCAGTCCCCAGGTTGCGGCGCCCAGCCAGCCGGGCCACAGGCGGGCCACGGTGTCCAGCCGGACCATCGGGGTCGCGGCCGGATTCATCACCACCAGGCTGTACGGGCGGTCACCCAACGTCTCGGGGCTGACGCCGAGTTCGCCGGCGCCTCGGGCGGTCCAGATGTCCTGGCCGTCGGGGATCGGAGGGCGGAGGCTGCCGGCCTGCCGGACGGTGGTCACCGGGAGGGTTCCGGTGCCGATGTCCACGGCGTTCACCCGGCTGTACGGCACCCCGGCCAGGTAGCGGGCCACCCGGTCGCTGGGTGCGATGCCGAGGAAGGCCCGGCCGTCGACGGTGACCGCGGACAGGTGCAGGCGGCTGCCGGTGAAGCGGGCGAACGGGGCGTCGTCGCGCAGGAGCCGGTCGATGTCGGGGATGACCACCGCGTACCCGGGGACTGCCAGCCGCTGTAGTTCGCCGGTGAAGGCGCCCCCGGGGTCGCGGTGCTGCATGGCCGCCCACAGTCCGCCGCCGGTGAGCAGCGCGGGCAGGCCGGTGGTCAGTAGCAGCGTGCCGAGGATCGTGCGGAACACCCGCATGTTTCTCTCCCCCTTCCCGGGCCGTACTGCGCCGACCATACAGACGCAAATAACCCCAAAGTGGTCAAACGAGGACGCACGTCCCCGGATGGAGGAGAAACTGGAGGATCAGGAGATCTTGGCGGTCATGGTGAGGGTTTCCTGATCGATGTCGCTGGTACGAGCGGTGAACTTGAGCGTCCACTCCCCCGCGAACGGCAGCTGGATGTCCCCGATGGCGTGGAAGTCGGTGATCCTCAGCAGCGGGATCTCGATGTTCTCCAGGCCCTTGTCGGGCAGCGAGGCGGTGGCCTTCCACTCGACGACGGGCAGCGGCTTGCTGTCGGGTGTGTAGGCGTACAGATGGATGGAATTGTTGCCGACCGTGGCCGGGAAGACGCTGACCTGGAGGGACATGCTCTTGCCCGCCAGGGTCTCCTCGACGTTGGTGCTGACCGGGCCGGTCTCGGCGACCTGGGCGGTGCGCGGCGGCGGCTCCTGCACCAGCACCGACGTGATCCCGAGGACGACCGCGGTGATCGCCAGCTCGGCCAGCACCACCCGGCGCAGCGGGCCGGGGGTCTCGGCGGCGGCCCGTTTCCGGACCAGGTGGCGGGAGAAGGCGGCGACACCGATCACCACGGCGGCCAGGCCGACCTTGGCCAGGATCATCCGCCCGTACGTGCTGTTGATCAGTCCGTCGAACGTCGACACCTCGATCAGCGCCTGCACGGTGCCGGCGAAGATCAACACACCGACCGCGGTCATCGCCCAGCGTGACCAGATCGGCAGGATCGCGCCGAGTTCGCGGGCGCTGGCCCGGGGCAGCAGGAAGCCGAAGAGCATCACCAGACCGCCCACCCAGACCGCGGCGGCGGCCAGGTGCAGGGCGTCGATCACCACCGAGACCCCGGCCACCGGCGAGGCGGTCGGGTGGCCGGTCAACGGCCAGGTGGCCAGAGCCGCGACGCCGAGGACGCCGAGGAGCGCCAGGTCGAGTTTCGAGTCGGCGCCGCCGTTGCCGATCAGCAGGGGCCGGAGCAGGAAGGCGGCGGCCACGATCACGCCGAGCCGGACCAGCATGACCGCGCCGAAGGTGCTGCCGAGCACGTCCCGGATGTCACTGGGAGTGACGTCGAACAGGCCGGTGCCGAGGGTGTACGGCGCCTGCAGCCACAACCCGAGCAGGGTGCTGCCGGCCACCAGCCCGATGCCGGTCCAGACCAGCCGGCCGGGGCCGCGGCGTTCCAGCCGGTGCGGCCAGAGCAGCGCCAGGACCAGGACCGGGCCGACCAGCAGGACCAGTCCGGCGTACCCCAGGTATTTGGCGATCGGGATCATCGCCTTGACCACCGGGTCGACAGCGGCTTCGGCGACGCCGTCCGCCGTGGGCGGGGTGCTGGCGGCACCGACCGAGAAGGTGACGACGCCCGCGACCGGGTGGCTGTCGGCCGAGGTCACCCGGTAGCTGACCAGGTAGGTTCCCCGGCCGCCGCCGGTGCGCAGCGGGATCGTCACCTCGGCGCCGCTGACCGACGGGTCGCCCTGGTCCACCCGGGAGCCGTCCGGCGCGAGCACCTGGATCTTGCCGGAGATCAGCTGCACCGACTCGCTGAACGAGAGGGTGATCCGGTTGGGGGCGTCCGGGACGATCGAGTTGTTGGCCGGATCACTGGCCACCAGGGCGGCGTGCGCACTGGCCGGCGCCGCGGCCAGCAGCGGTCCGAACAACCCGAACAGTAGTCCCACCAGCACGATTAGTGCCCGGCGTCGGTCCACGGTCTTGAACGGCATCCCTGCATGGTTCCAGATGATTACCCGAAGCTCCTGAGCGCGTACCATGACGCCTTGTGACGGCTGGTGAAGCGGAGACCGACGAGACCACCTCGCTGGCGCTGGCCGCCCGCGACGGTGACCCGGTGGCGCAGGCCGCGTTCGTGCGGGCCACCCAGGCCGAGGTGTGGCGGTTCACCGCCGCCCTGGTCGACCCGGGTGTGGCCGACGACCTGACCCAGGAGACTTTCCTGCGGGCGTTCCGGGCCCTGGACACGTTCGCCGGGCGGTCCAGCGTGCGCACCTGGCTGCTCGGCATCGCCCGCCGCACGTGCGCGGACCATCTGCGGTCGGTGGTGCGCCGCCGGCGGCTCGACGCCCGGCTCGCCGCGCAGGCCGCCACCGAGCTGCCGGTGCCCGACCCGGCGCACCGGCTGACCAGCGCCGACCTGTTGAACCGGCTGAGCGACGAGCGCCGGACGGCGTTCCTGCTGACCCAGGTGCTCGGCCTGTCGTACGCGGAGGCCGCCGAGGTCGAGTCCGTCCCGGTCGGCACGATCCGCTCCCGGGTCGCCCGGGCCCGCGACGAGTTGATCACCGCGGTGGCGCAAGCCCGGGCAAGCTAGCCCCGAGATCAGGCGCAAGCCCGGGCAAGCTAGCTCCGAGATCAGGCGCGAGCCGGGGCAAGCCAGGGCAAGTCAGCCCTGAGATCAGGGTCACCTGGGGACAATGACGGGGAACCGGAGCACCGGGACCGTCGACTAACCGGGCGTGACCATGGAAACCGCATGGCCGTGGCTGCGTACCGTGGCCCGGCTCAGCCTCGCGGCCGTCTGGCTGGTCGCCGGCGCTCTGAAGGCCGGTGATCTGGCGGAGTCGGCGCGGGCCGTCAACGCGTACCAGCTGATGTCGTACGACACGGCGAAGGTGGTCGGCGCGGTCCAGCCGTTCCTGGAGATCGGTCTCGGGCTGCTCCTGCTGGTCGGGCTGTCGACCCGGCTGACCGCGGTGATCTCCGCCGTGCTCCTGGTCGTCTTCGTCGCCGGCATCGCCTCGGCGTGGGCGCGGGGGCTGCGGATCGACTGCGGCTGTTTCAGCTCCGGGGGCACCCTGGCCGCCGGCCGGGACACCGCGTACGGCCTCGACATCGCCCGCGATCTGGCGTTCCTGGCACTCTCCGGCCTGCTCGTAAGGCGCCCGAGCACCCGGTTCTCACTGGACGGCCTGCTGATGGGGGAACGATGAGCAGTAAGAACGCGAAACGGATCATCGCTGACCAGAAGGCTCGCGAGCGCCGCCGCACCATCACCCTCTGGACCTCGGTCGGCGTGGTGCTGGTGCTGTTCATCGCCGGGATGATCGGTTACTCCCGGCTGGCCGGCACGGACACCGGGCCGGTCACCACCCCGGCCGCGGCGGTCGACGACGGCACCGCGTTCGCGACCGGCACCGGCACGGTCGTGGTCGACGTGTACGAGGACTTCATGTGCCCGGCGTGCGGCAGTTTCGAGGCGGCCACCGCGCCGACGCTGAAGGAGCTGGCCGCGTCCGACAAGATCACCCTGCGGATCCACCCGGTGGCGATCCTGGACCGGTTCTCCAACAACACCGAGTACTCGACCCGGGCCGCCGGGGCGTCCGCGGCCGCCGCCGAGGCGGGTAGGTTCACCGAGTTCCACGACGTGCTCTACGCCAACCGGCCGGCGGAGAACTCGGACGGCCTGACTGACGCCAGGATGATCGAGCTGGCCGCGTCGGTGGGTCTGACCAGCGAGACTTTCGTGTCGGCCGTCAACCAGGGAATCTACAAGTCGTGGGCGACCAAGGCGACCGAGACGTTCTCCGGGCGGGGATACACCAGCACTCCGACGATCGTGATCGACGGCACGGTGCTGACCGGGCCGGACGACACCGTGCCCACCACCGAGCTGGTCACCTCGACCATCGAGAAAGCGGCCGGGTGACGCGGCTGCTCCTCTGGTTCCTGGCGGTGGCCGGCGCGGTGATCGGGCCGGCCACGCCCGCGCTCGCGCACGCCGGTGACACCACCGCGGTCAGCCACTACCGGGTCACCGTCACCGGGTTGAGCAGCCCGCTCGCCGGGCTGTCGGTCCGGGTGGTCGAGGGCGGGGCGCGACTCGAACTGAGCAACACCAGCGGTCGTACGATCGAGGTGCTCGGTTACTCCGGTGAGCCCTATCTCGAGGTGCGACCCGACGGCACCTGGGAGAACGTTCACTCTCCGGCGACGTACGTCAATCAGACCCTGGGTGGTGGGACCGCGATCCCGCCGGCCGCGAATCCGACCTCGGCCCCGGCCTGGCGCCGCATCTCCGGCGACACCACGGTGCGCTGGCACGATCAGCGCACCCAGTGGACCGAGTCGGCCTGGACCGGTGACCGGGAGCAGCGCCTGCGCGAGTGGGCGGTGCCGTTGCGCGACCAGGTGCGCACCTTCGACATCCAGGGCGCGATCGACTACGTGCCGCCGCCGCGGGCCTGGGCGTGGTGGGCCGGTTCGGCGCTGCTGGGCCTGGCCGTCACCCTGGCGGCGATGCGGTGGCCGAGGTCGGCGGGCCCGGTCGCGGCCGTCGCGGGTCTGACCACTGTGGCGTACGTGGTGGCCGGAGCACTGGACGGTGGGGGCTGGGCCGGGGTGCCGATCGTGGCCGCGCTGCTCGCCTGCGGGGCGGCCTGGCGGTCGCCGCCGTTCTATCTGACGCTCGCCGGTTTTGTGCTCGCCGCGTTCGCCGGGTTCGGCAGCGCCGACGTCTTCTTCGCCGCGGTGGTCCCGTCGGCGGGCCCGGGCTGGTTCGCGCGGTTGGCGGTGGCGATGGCGATCGGTGTCGGCGCGGGTCTGGCTCTCACCGGTGTACTGCGCTTGCGGGCCGCGGTGCCGGCGCATCCCCAGCCGATTTCCTGAGCATTTTCGCCTTTCCACTCTGGACGATTCCAGAATTGCGCCGCGTGAATCCGAATCACATTCAGGAAAGATGTTCACGTTCGCTCGACAAAGCGGACAGCAGGGCAGATTAACCACCCCCTGACCAGCACAGAGTCACACCCCCAACGCGCTTGCGGCATCACCTATCCCCCTAATGCAAGGGGAGCGATTCCCCTAACTTCGGGGCCGCGAATCGGATAAACCGGTCAGTCGATGGAGAACAAGACACCCCTCGGCTAGCCAACGAAACGGCCGTTGCATATGGTTCCGATTGCGCAGGCATTCCCACTCATTCAACGCGGCTAATTATTGCCGTCAATGAGTTATGCCCTCGCGCTCACCCTCACCCCATTTTCGGACGGAGTCTGATGAGACGTACCCGGTCGATCCGTTCGAAGATCATCGCGCTGGTGTCCGTCCCCGTGGCGGCCATGGTGGCGCTGTGGATCTTCGCCACCATCGTCACCGTCGGTCCCGCCTACCGCCTGCTGTCGACGCAGTCCCTGGTCGAGAGCCTCAGCGCGCCGGGCTGGAACCTCCTGCTGCAGACGCAGAAGGAGCGACGGCTCAGCATCGAGTTCCTGGCCGACCGGGACTCCGGCACGACGGCGCTCGCCGCCCAGCGGGTCTCCACCGATCAGGCCGTGGCCCTGTGGCAGGCGAACGTGGCCAAGGACGAGATCCAGCGCCAGGCCAGCGACACCTTCCGGCCCCTGCTGAACGACGTGGTCACCGCCACCGAGGGCCTCGCCGGCATCCGGGCCCGGATCGACGCGCGGCAGGTGGATCCCGCCGAGGCACGGGAGTACTTCACCGCGATCCCGGACGGCGTCATCCACGCCTTCAACCAGGCCGCGGCCTTCGGTGACGAGGCGACCGACAACGAGATCCGGGCCCTGGTCCTGGTCGGCCGGGGACACGAGCAACTCAGCCGGGCCGACGCCGTGCTCGTGGAGGCCTTCGCCACCGGCGAGCTGAGCGTCACCAACCGGGTCGCGGTCTTCGAGGCCCTCAGCGCCTCCCGGGTCCTGCTCCGGCAGGCCGCCACCGAACTGTCCGCGCCGAGCACCACCGAGTTCACCACCACCCGCAACGGCACGGCGATGCAGAACCTGGAAGCGGCCGAGGACACTCTGCTGCGCAGCGCCCGCGCCGGGCAGCCGGTGCCGATCACCGAGGCGTCGTGGCGTTCCACCTTCGAGGCGGGCGCCGACGCGCTCTTCGCCTTCCAGGCCGCGCCGGCCGGCCGGCTCGGCGAGATGGCCCGGCCGAAGGCCGTCACCCTGCTCAGCCAGCTCGCCGGGGCCGGTGTGGTCGGGCTGCTCGCCGTCATCGTGTCGATCGTCGTCTCGGTCCGGATCGGCCGCTCGATCGTCGACCGGCTCGCCCGGCTCCGGGACGAGGCACTGGAGATGGCCACCAACCGGCTGCCCAAGGTCGTCCACCGGCTCCGGCACAGCGAGAGCGTCGACGTGGCCGTCGAGGCGCCCCAGCTGGCGCTCGGCACGGACGAGGTCGGTCAGGTGGGCGAGGCCTTCAACGAGGTCCGGCGCACCGCGATCCAGTCCGCGATCGAGGAGGCGACCGTCCGCCGCGGCCTCAACGAGGTCTTCCTGAACATCGCCCGGCGCAGCCAGATGCTGCTGCACCGGCAGCTCTCCCTGCTGGACAAGATGGAACGCCGGCAGGCCGAGCCGCAGGAGCTGGAGGACCTCTACCGGGTCGACCACCTCGCCACCCGTATGCGCCGGCACGCCGAGGACCTGGTCATCCTGGCCGGCGCGGCGCCCGGCCGGGGCTGGCGCAACCCGATCACGGTGATCGACGTCGTCCGCGGCTCGATCAGTGAGGTCGAGGACTACCAGCGGATCGACGTCGCCTCGGTGGAGAACGCGCAGATCGTCGGCCGGGCCGTCGCGGACGTCGTCCACCTGCTGGCCGAGCTGTTCGAGAACGCCGCCTCCTACTCGCCGCCCACCACCCGGGTCGCGGTGACCGGCCAGGTGCTGCCCAACGGCTACGCCATCGAGATCGAGGACCGCGGCCTGGGCATGTCGCCGGAAGCCGTCGACGCGGCCAACCGCAAGCTGATCGAGCCGCCGGAGTTCGACCCGGCCGAGAGCGCCCGCCTGGGCCTGTTCGTGGTCGCCAAGCTGGCGCACCGGCAGGGCATCCGGGTGTCGCTGCGGCCCAGCGTGTACGGCGGCATCACCGCGATCGTGCTGCTCCCGGCCGACCTGATGGCCGACGGCACGGAGAGCGGCCCGGTCACCTCGGCGCTGGCCCCGGAACGGCTCGACATGCCGCCCCGGGAGATCCCGGCTGACAGCCGGCCGGCGCCCACCCGGAGCACCGTCATGGACGACCTCAACGCCGACGGCCTGACCCAGCGCCGCCGGGGAGCGCCGCCCTCGAACGGCCCGCTCGAGGCGCCGGTGCACCTGCCGCCCAACCTGGACTCGCCTGTCGCGTTCCGGGCGCCGGGCCCGGAGGGGCTGCCACCGAACATCTACCTGGACGGCGTCCTGCGTCCGGTCGAGCTGGGCAACCTGCACCCGCCGCGGCGGACCGCCGAGAACACCCCGCAGCCGTTGTCCGACGAGACCCTGCTGCCCCGCCGGGTCCGTCAGAACAACCTGTCACCCCACCTGCGCGAACCCGCCAGGAACCCGGCGGAGCCGCCGAAGCCCCGGTCCGCCGAGACCACCCGCAGCATCATGAGCTCGCTCCAGCAGGGCAGCAACCAGGGCCGGCGCGACGCCGTGACACCACCGCACGGCCCGCACAACGGTTCGCACAACGGCACGCAGCAGTACCGATAGTCGGAAGAGGACGCTTACAGTGGCACAGAACCAGAGCGCCAACATCACCTGGCTCCTCGACGACCTCGTCGAGCGGCTCCCGGAAGCGCGGCAAGCGGTGGTGCTCTCCGCCGACGGGCTCCTGCTGGGCAGCAACGAGCGGATGCGCCGTGAGGACGCCGAGCACCTGTCGGCGATCGCGGCCGGCTTCCAGAGCCTCGCCAAGGGCGCCAGCCGGCACCTCGACTCCGGGGCGGTCCGCCAGACCGTGGTCGAGATGGAGGACGCCTTCCTGCTGGTGACCGCGGCCGGGTCCGGGGCCTGTCTGGCGGTCGTCGCCAGCACCTCCGCGGACCTGGGCCTGATCGCGTACGAGATGGCCCTGCTGATCACCCGGGTCGGCCAGAACCTGGAGGCGCCGAGTCGCTTCCCCGGCTCCCATGCCGCCTGAATTCCGGGCCCGGCACAACTGGCTGGACAACGAGGCCGGCCCGCTGATCCGGCCGTACGCGCTGACCCAGGGCCGGGTCGCACCCCAGGGCTGCGAGTTCGACATGGTCGCCTTCGTGGTGGCCACGCCGGCCCGCCGCGACGGCGGGATGCCGCTGCAGCCCGAGCACCACGCCATCATCGAGGCGACCTGGGAACCCACCGCGGTCGTCGAACTGGCGGCGAAACTCGACCTCGCGGTCGACGTGGTCCGGGTGCTGCTCGGTGACCTGCGCCGGGCGGGACTGATCGCCCTCTACGAGCCGCCCGCGGCCTACATGCCCCACAACATCGATGTCCTCAAGGCGGTAGTCAATGGCCTCCGTGCGCTCTGACCAGGACGGGAACCAGAAGCGGATCCCGATCGCTCTCAAGATCCTCGTCGCCGGCGGCTTCGGCGCCGGCAAGACCACCATGGTCAGCTCGGTCAGCGAGATCAAGCCGCTGCAGACCGAGGAACGCCTCACCGGTGCGAACCACACGGACAGCACCGAGGGTGTGGAGGCCAAGACCACCACCACCGTCACCATGGACTTCGGCCGCATCACCATCTCCGAAGACCTACAGCTCTACCTTTTCGGTACGCCCGGGCAGGACCGGTTCTGGTTCCTGTGGGACGAGCTGGCGCACGGTGCCCTGGGCGCCGTGGTGCTGGCCGACACCCGCCGGCTGGCCGACTGTTTCCCCTCCATCGACTACTTCGAGCAGCGCGGGACGCCGTTCATCGTCGCGGTGAACTGCTTCGACGACAGGCGCTTCGGGATCGACGCGATCAGCCGGGCTCTCGACCTGTCACCGGAGGTCCCCATCGTCGAGTTCGACGCCCGGATGGCGCTCGCCGCCCGCGACGTGCTCATCGAACTCGTCGAATACGTGGCCCGTCGTCAGATGGCCACCGCCTGACTTTATTGGGGGGAGTCCGGCTCCACCGCGTTCCTGCGTGCGCGGTGGGGCCGGACTATTGACACTGGGGTGTCAGACGCCCGCGATGTCGTCCACCTTCACGTGCACGGCCAGCACGTTCAGGCCGTAGCCGGTCAGCGCCTCGGTGACCTTCACCTGGACCTCGGCGGTCACCTCGGCGACCACCCGGCCGGCCTCCAGCACCAGGACCACGGTGACCGTGACGTCGTTGCCCGCGACCGTGGCCGAGACGCCGCGGCTGCCGTCGCCGACCGAGTCCAGGCCCACCCGGTCCAGCACGGTGTTGAAGAACCGGGCCACGTCGCCACCCAGCTCGGCCACGCCGGGGACGGCCTTCGCCGCCGCGACGGTGATCTTCTCGACCACCTCGGCGGAGACCGTCGTCGTACTGGTGGGGGTGGTGCCTGTGGGGACGGTGCCGTCCACGGCCTCGCTCATCGTCGTATCTCCACTCTCGACGGGATTCGGTGCCGGGAGCGTACTCAAGGCTGGTACTCGATGCGTAGAACCCCTTGGTTTCCGTTCCGGGAAGGCATTTCGAACAGCTGAAATCGCCGCACGGAATGGGCCGGAAAACGGAATCCACGGGTGTCGATAATTGGCATTCCACATTGGGTGACGCATTGCTAACGTACGGTCATGGACCATTACGGCGACGAACTCACCCTCCGCCTCTCCGGCATCGCCGACATCCGGCACCTCGACGACGACGCCGCACTGCACCGCTTCATGCGCGGCCTCGTCGACCGCATCGGCATGACGGTCATCGCCGGTCCGCTCGTCGCCACCGAGGCCGGGCCGCCGGAGAAGGCCGGGAAATCGGCTGTCGTCATCCTCGCCGAATCACACGCGGCCATCCACACCTATCCGCACCTGCGTGAGATCTTCGTCAACATCTTCTCCTGCAAACCGTTCCGCGAAGAAGACGTGCTCGACGAATTCCACCGGCTGGTCGGCGACTACCGGATCACCGAGCACACCTTCACCAGACGGGGCGAGGAATGGCCGCGCGACCTCACCGCGGCCCGCCACCTGTGGAGCACTCAACGGGTTCCCGGCTGATCCGCACTATCGTCGGTCCCATGACTGAAAACGTGCGTCTCAGCGCCGGCGACGCCGCGCCCGACTTCTCCCTCACCACCGACACCGGCGACACCCTCGCCCTGAAGGATCTCCGCGGGCGCAAGGTCGTGCTGTACGCCTACCCGGCCGCCATGACGCCCGGCTGCACCACGCAGGCCTGCGACTTCCGTGACAACCTCGCCTCGCTGAAGGCCGCCGGTTACGAGGTCGTCGGCATCTCCCCCGACAAGCCGGCGAAACTCGCCAAGTTCCGGGAGAACGACGCCATCACCTTCCCGCTGGTCAGCGATGAGGACAAGAGCGTGCTGACCGCGTACGGCGCCTTCGGCGAGAAGCAGCTGTACGGCAAGACCGTCACCGGGGTGATCCGCTCCACCTTCGTCATCGACGAGAACGGCGTGATCGAGCGCGCCCTCTACAACGTCAAGGCCACCGGCCACGTCGCGAAACTCCGCCGCGACCTCGGCCTGGACTGACCCCCGCCGCACCCCGTCTCGCCCCGGTCCCACTCCGGGCTGAACCACGGCGAGGTCGCGGCCGCACCGCCGGTTGAAAAGTCTGGCGGAAAGCCACAAGTCCGGGCCGCTCCGGCCGATGAGGAGATCAACCACCACATCCCGGAAGCACAACCCGGACTCACGGCGGCCGTCATGCGGTACCAACCCGCAAGGCGGCCGCCGTGCTCGTCGACTCCGACCACGGAAGCCGGAGCCCGCGGGATCCGGCTCGACCGGAAATGATCAGGCGAAGGCGACGCCGTTGCGGGCGTTCACCTCGCGGACCTGGGACGGCAGGGTGAACAGGTCGATCAGCAGGCCGATGCCGAGGATGCCCAGGGTGAAGAGGTAGAGCAGGCCGCGGCCGGTCTTGCCCAGGTAGAACTGGTGGATGCCGAGCCCGCCGAGGAAGAACCAGAGCAGGTAGGCGATCGGGGTCTGCTTGGGCGCCATATGTGAGTCTCCTGGAGACGTGATGATCAATGTGGAGGCGTGAGCGTAATCGATCAAGCGTTCTAGGGCGACCCCGCCTGTGGCAGTGTTGAGGGCATGCGGATCAGCGGGCTCCACACGTACCCGGTCAAGGGTTGTCACCGCCTTGACCACGACGAATCCCGCGTCGAACCCTGGGGTCTGGCCCACGACCGGCGGTGGATGATCGTGGACGCCGACGGCGTCGGGATCACCCAGCGCGACACGCCCCGGCTGACCCGGCTGACCGCCCGGCCCCGGCTCGGCGGGCTGTGGCTCAGCGCGGCCGGTCTGCCCGATCTTGATCAGGACGAGCCGGTCGACGGCGCCAAGATCCAGGTCCGGGTCTTCCGCAGCAAGCAACCGGTCCCGGCCCGGGTCGCGGACACCGGGTGGATCTCGGAGTTCCTCGGCCGGGACGCCCGGCTGGCCTGGCAGGCCGACCCCACCACCCGCACCGTCGCGTCCTTCGCCGAGCCCGGCGACCGGGTCAGCTTCGCCGACGGGTACCCGGTGCTGCTGGCCAGCACCGCCTCGCTGAGCTCGGTCAACGACTGGCTCGCCGAGGACGGCGACGACCCGGTCCCGATGCACCGTTTCCGCCCCAATCTGGTGCTCGACGGCGCGCCGTCCTGGGCCGAGGACGACTGGCTCGGGCAGCGCCTGCGGATCGGCGACACCACCTACCGGGTGGCCAAGCCGTGCGACCGATGCCGGGTCACCACCATCGACCAGGAGACCGGCGAGACCGGGCGGCAGCCGCTGCGGGTCCTCAGTCGCTACCGGCGTTTCGACAAGGGGCTGCTGTTCGCGGTCAACCTGATTCCCGACCTGACGGCCGGACAGATCGGGCACGTTCGGGTGGGCGACCCGGTGGCGCTTCTCGACTAGCCTCCGAGGGCGTGCCGGTTGCCAGACAACGCGCCCTGTGGGCTCTCGCCATGGTCGTCGCGGCCGTCCAGGTCTGGGCCGGGCTGCACCTGACCTCCGGCGCCAGCCTCGCCGACCTGCGGGTCTATCTGGGCTCGCTGGAGACGCTGCACGCCGGCGGCGCCCTCTACGACTACGCGGCGCCCGGGACCGGGGCCCCGTTCACGTACCCACCGTTCGCCGCCCTGGTCTTCGCGCCGCTGCCGCTGCTCCCGTTCGTCGTGGTCGCCACCCTGTGGACGGCCGGCACGCTGGCCGCCGTCGCCGGGATCGCGCGCCTGGTCCGGCCGGCCGGTGCGGCCTTCGTCGCTCTCGCGCTGGTCGCGTCGGCGCCGGTCTCGAGCAATCTGCGGTACGGGCAGATCAGCGTCTTCCTGGTGCTCCTGGTCCTGGCCGACGCCCTGCGGGTGGTGCCGGAGCGGTACCGGGGGATCGCCACCGGTGTCGCCGGGGCCATCAAACTCACGCCGCTGATCTTCGTGCCGTACTACTGGTTCTCCGGCCAGCGGCGTACCGCGATCACCTCGGTGGTGTCCTTCGTCACCGCCACCGCGCTGGCCTGGATCGTGCTGCCCGCCGAGTCCACCCGGTTCTGGTTCACCACGCTCTTCAACGTCAACCGGGTCGGCAACATCAGCACCGGCGGCAACCAGTCCCTGAACGGGGTACTCCTCCGGTGGGACATCGACGACCACATCCGTACCCCGGTCGTGGCCCTGATCGGCGCCGTCGTCGTGATCCTCGCGCTCTGGCGGGCCACCCGCGCCCACCGGGCCGGTGACGATCTGACCGCCGCCGTCCTTGTCGGCGCGGCCGGTCTGGTGTTCTCGCCGGTCTCCTGGACGCATCACCAGATCTGGCTCGTGCTCGCCGCGTTCCTCGTCGTCAGCCGCCGGACCGGCGTCAATGTCCTCTGGACCGTCCTGGCCCTGGCGATCATGATCGTGCCGGTGCTGCGGATCGCCGAGGTCCTCTCCGACGAAGTGATCACCGGCAATGCCCGGGTCTGGCTCGCCGTCGCCGTCGCCGCGCTGATCCCCTTCCGCCATGTGAGCGCTCCCATGACACCGTCACCACTGCGGGTGACGGCGCCTTAGGAGAGTCTTAGGAGAGTTGCCGACCTGCCGTCCCGGCGAGCAGGATGCCTGGTCGTGAGTGCTCATCGAAGGAAATTCAGCGTCCGGTGGCTGGCCGCGGGCGGTGCCGCCGCATTCGCCGGCATCCTCGGCATCGCCATGCTCCTGACGAACACCGGGTCCGCCTGCGCCGCACCCCCGAGCACCACGGCCAAATCCGGAAAGGCGACCTTCTACGACCTTGCCGGTACGTCCGGAAACTGCTCGTTCGAGACCCCGGCCGACGACCTCTACGTGGCGCTCGGGCCGTCCGAGTACTCCGAGGGCGCCGCCTGTGGCGCGTACCTCGACGTCACCGGCCCCAAGGGCAAGGTGCGGGTCAAGGTCTTCGACAAGTGCCCGGAGTGCCCGGCCGGCCACATCGACCTGAGCCGGACCGCGTTCAAGAAGATCGGCGCCGAGATCGACGGCATCATCCCGATCAAGTACAAGCTGGTCAGCAACCCCGCCACCCCGGCCGGCATCTCGGTACGGATCAAGGAGGGCGCGTCCCAGTACTGGTTCGCCGCCCGCATCGACAACCACGCGAACCTGCTGTCGTCGGTGAAGGTCGCGAGCGGCAGTGGAAGCTTCAAGACCGCGAACCGTACCGACTTCAACTACTGGATCATCGACGCGGGCGCGGGGTCGGGGCCGTACAAGCTCAAGATCACTGATGTGTACGGCAACAGCACCACCGTCTCCGGCATCAAGATGTCGCCCGGCACCGTCCAGAAGACGTCCACCCGGATCACCGGTGGGTCCGGTTCGGTGACCGAGAAGACGACCTCCGCTCCGGCGGCCTCTCCCGCGAAGAAGACGGCGACGTCGGCTCCCGCGGCCAAGTCCTCGGCGACCCCGTCGGCCGTGGCCACCACCACGCCCCCGGCGGCTTCGGCTCCCGCCCCGGCGACCACCGGCTCGGCTGCCGATCCGGCCGCCGCTGCCGCCGGGCAGCCTCTGGTGGATCTGGCTGCCGCCGAGCAGCCGGCCAAGTCCTCCTGCTGACGTCCCCCTCAAGGGGATCCATCGACGTCCCCCTCATAGCGAACGGCCCGGCTCGTCTGAGCCGGGCCGTTCGTCATCGGGTGCGGAAGAAGGGACTTGAACCCTCACGCCCTCTCGGGCACGGGTACCTAAAACCCGCGCGTATGCCTGTTTCGCCACTTCCGCCCGGTTTGCCCATCAAGGCAAAGCGTTGTGAAGAGTGTAAAGGGTCGGAGGTATCGCCGCCGCCTCGCTCACCGTCGATCTGCCCGTTCCGGTGGCGGGCCCGCCTTTGCGGGGGATACGGCCAGCAGATCGGCCACCAGACGGGTGGCGTATCCCGGTTCCGGTGCGGGATCGGTGAACAGGATCCGGTAGACGATCGGCGCGACCACCCGGTCCAGAACGGTGTCGCGGTCCGGCACGTCGTCGCCCCGGGCCACGGCCCGGTCCAGCATCACCTGGATCTGATCGCCGCTGTACGTCGAACAAAGGCACCGCCGCGGGTTGTCCAGACCGCCGGCCAGCACATCGGCGATCATCCGGCGCCCGGGGCCGGACGCCATCTCCTCCAGGTACTGCACCGCCCAGGTGTCCAGCTCGGCCTCCAGCGACCCCAGGTCGGCGGGTGAGGTGTCGGGGCGCAGGCGCTCCACGGCGACGTCCGCGTACAGGTCGGGGAGCTGCCCCCAGCGCCGGTAGACGGTCGACGGGGTGACACCGGCCCGGGCGGCGATCAATGGGACGGTCAGCTCGTCGCGCTCACGCTCGGCGAGCAGCTCACGGACCGCGTCGTGCACGGCCTGCTGGACGCGGGCGCTGCGACCACCGGGGCGGACGCCGATCTGAGGACTCATGAGAACCATCTTAAAGCGAAGCCTTTGCGTTTAGCGTCTACGGGCCGTACCGTCACTAACGCAAACGCTGAGCTTTAAGGAGTTCCCGTGTCCGAGAAGCCGACCGCCGGGCTGGTCGTGCCCGCCGTGGCCGTCATGGTCTTCATCGCGGCCTCCACCGCGCCGACCCCGATCTATCCGCTCTACCAGTCCGCCTGGCACTTCCCGGCGCTGACCCTGACGGTGATCTTCGCGGTGTACTGCGTGGCCCTGCTGGCCGCCCTGCTCACCGTCGGCAGCCTGGCCGACCACATCGGACGCCGCCCGGTGCTGCTCGCCGCCATCGGGATCCAGATCCTCTCGCTGGCCGTTTTCGCCCTGGCCGACGGCGTTCCCGCACTGATCGCCGCCCGGATCCTGCAGGGTCTGGCCACCGGCACCGCGTCCGGCGCCCTGGCCGCCGCGATCATGGACGCCGACCAGCGGCGCGGCCCCCTGCTCAACGCGACCATGCCGATCGCCGGCACCGCCGCCGGCCCGCTCCTCGCCGCCCTGCTGGTGCAGTTCGCGCCGCAGCCGATGCGTACCACGTACGTCCTGCTGATCCTCGCCCTGGCGGGGTTGACCGTGGCCGTGGTGACCCTGCTGCCCGGCACGGAGACCCGGCGTCCCGGCGCGCTCGCCTCGCTGCGCCCCAGCGTGCACGTCCCGGCGCCGGCCCGCCGCGCGTTCCTGATCGCCGCGCCGATCACGGTGGCCGCGTGGGCGATGGGCGGCTTCTACCTGTCCCTGGGCCCGGCCATGACCAGGATGGTGACCGGCTCCGCCGCGACGCTCACGGCCGGCCTGGTCACCTTCCTGCTCCCGGCGTCCGCGCTGGCGGCGGTCCTGCTGATGCGCCGGGCGTCCGGCCGCACCCTGCTGATCACCGGAAGCGCCCTGATGTTCGCCGGCGCGACCCTGACCGTGCTGGCCGTGGCCGCCACCGTGACCACACTGTTCTTCCTGTCCGCCGCCCTGGCCGGAATGGGTTTCGGCACCGGCTTCCAGGGCGCCATCCGCACCGTCCTGCCGCTGGCGGCCCCCGGCGAACGGGCCGGCCTGGCCTCCGCCCTGTACGCGGTGACCTACCTGGCGATGGGCCTGCCGGCAGTGACAGCCGGAGCCTTCGTACTGACCGCGGGCCTGCCGGCCACCGCCGAGGTGTACGGCGCATCGGTGGCCGCCCTGGCCCTGGCAGCCCTGCTGGCCGCTCTGGCCGAAACCCGCAGCCGGATCCGCCCGGCGGTGCTGATCCCCTGAGCACAGGGGCCGGGTGCCCCGCCGTCACCTCGACGGCGTTCTCTCCCAGGACAACTTCGCGTGGCAGGGGCGGGCCAGGTCCACCCTCAACCGGTGGCATGGCGGTGCCGAGCCGGGCCGGAGAACCGCACGCACCTGGCGGTACTGTTCGGCGTCGGTCGCCGTCTGGCCGAGTACCAGCAGACGCATCGTCCTGTCTGCCGAGCAGGCCGAGCACCATGGACAGGTCGACGGCGATCTCCATGAGCGGCATCACTCCTCCGTTCCTTCCGCTCATAGTGAGCCCGGCCAGGCCCATGAGCTGTCGCGGCGACGACACGGAGCGGCCACGGCCGCCCAGGTTCGCCGCCCCGGGCAGATGGACCGGCTCTTGGTGACCGCGGACGAGTGGCAACGGCTGGTCGAGCTCTTCACCCCCTGGCCCAGGACCCCACCGGTGAGCCGACCGGCCCCCTGCGGGTGTCCGGCTGGGCCGGTGACGCGGCGACCGCCGCGTTCGCCCGTCTGGAATTCCTCGACGACGAGCTCGAGGCGGCGGCCTCCCGCGCACGGCTCGCAGCGAGCGACTAAAACCGACCTTCCCACTCGCGGCCGGGGTCGAATCCCTGGCTTCTGAAAGTTTTTATGCATAAGCTGGCGCTTGTGAATGACGGAAGCGTCAGGGTGGCGGGGCGGGTTGTCGACCTCTTTCAGGGGGCCCGGCTCACGCCCACTCAGCGGCGGATCGCGCAGACCCTGGTGGAGCATGCGGCGAAGGCTGCCTATCTGTCGGCGGGCGAGGTCGCCGAGCTGGCCGGGGTCAGTCAACCCTCGGTGACGCGGTTCGCGATGGCTCTGGGGCATGCCGGCTATCCGGCTCTGCGCCGGGAGCTGCGGGCGATGACCGAGGACGCGCCGGCCGAGCCGGCCGAACAGAACGCGATGCAGCGCGCGGTGCAGGGTGAGACGGAGCACCTGCGGCGGGTGGGGGAGCAACTTCACGAGCTTGCTGACGTACGCCGGGCAGCCTCGCTGTTGATCGCCAGCCGGCCGTTGCCGGTGCTGGGACTGCGCGCCGCCGCCCCACTGGCCGCCTATTTCGGGTATTTCGCCGCCAAGGTGTTCCCCGGTGTGCGGGTGCTGGACGGTGGTGGCACGAGTCTGCTGGACCGGCTCGATCAGGCCCGCGCGGACGGCGCCGGTGCGATGCTGGCGATCGTGCTCCCCCGTTATCCGCGTGAGTCGGTGGAGGCCGTCCGGGAGGCGAAGGCGGCCGGGCTGAGCGTGGTCGCGATCACCGATTCGGCGGTCGGCCCGGTGGCCGAGTTCGCCGACGTGACGCTGCCGGCCGCGGTGGGCACCCAGCTCGTCTTCGACCTGCACACCGGCCCGATGACGATGGCGATGGTGCTGCTCCAGGCGATGTGCGACGCGGCCCCGGAACCGGTGCAGCGCCGCCTGGAGGAGTTCGAGGCGACGTCCGCACGCCGAAACGTCTTTCTGGCCTAGGGGAGGAAAACACGATGACCGAGATCAGATCACCGCGCGGTACGGCGTACACGGCGCAGGGTTGGCCGCAGGAGGCCGCCAAGCGGATGTTGATGAACAACCTCGACCCGGATGTGGCCGAACGGCCGCAGGATCTGGTGGTGTACGGCGGGACCGGCCGCGCCGCCCGGGACTGGCCGTCGTTCCACGCGATGGTGCGGGAACTGGACGCGCTGAAGGGTGACGAGACGCTGCTGGTGCAGTCCGGCAAACCGGTCGGGGTGCTGCGCACGCACGAGTGGGCGCCGCGGGTGCTGATCGCGAACTCGAACCTGGTCGGCGACTGGGCGACCTGGCCGGAGTTCCGTCGCCTGGAGCAGCTGGGCCTGACCATGTACGGCCAGATGACCGCCGGCTCGTGGATCTACATCGGCACCCAGGGCATCCTGCAGGGCACCTACGAGACGTTCGCCGCGGTGGCCGCCAAGCGGTTCGGCGGCGACCTGGCCGGAACCCTGACGCTGACCGGCGGCTGTGGCGGCATGGGCGGGGCGCAGCCACTGTCGGTGACCATGAACGGCGGGGTCTGCCTGATCGTCGACGTGGACCGGACCCGGCTGCAGCGGCGGGTCGACACCCGCTACCTGGACGTGATCGCCGACAGCCTGGACGAGGCGGTCGAGGTGGCGCTGACCGCGAAGCGCGAGCGCCGGGCACTGAGCGTCGGTGTGGTCGGCAACGCGGCGCTGGTCTTCCCGGAGCTGCTGGTCCGCGGCGTCGAGATCGACATCGTCACCGACCAGACCAGCGCCCACGACCCGCTGAGCTACCTGCCGGTCGGTGTCGAGCTGGCGGACTCGGCGGAACTCGCCCGGACCAAGCCGGAGGAGTACACCGACCGGGCCCGGGCCAGCATGGCCAAGCAGGTCGCGGCGATGGTCGGGTTCATGGACGCCGGGGCCGAGGTGTTCGACTACGGCAACTCGATCCGGGGCGAGGCCCAGTTGGCGGGCTACCAGCGGGCGTTCGACTTCCCGGGGTTCGTTCCGGCGTACATCAGGCCGCTCTTCGCCGAAGGCAAAGGTCCGTTCCGGTGGGCCGCGCTCTCCGGCGACCCGGCCGACATCGCCGCCACCGACCGCGCCGTCCTCGACCTGTTCCCGGACAACGACCCGCTCGCGCGGTGGATCCGGCTGGCCGGGGAGCGGGTGGCGTTCCAGGGGCTGCCGGCCCGGATCTGCTGGCTCGGGTACGGCGAGCGGGACAAGGCCGGGGTCCGGTTCAACGACATGGTGGCGCGGGGCGAGGTGTCCGCGCCGCTGGTGATCGGCCGGGACCACCTGGACTCCGGGTCGGTGGCGTCGCCGTACCGGGAGACCGAGGCGATGCTCGACGGCTCCGACGCGATCGCCGACTGGCCGCTGCTGAACGCGCTGGTGAACACCGCGTCCGGAGCGAGCTGGGTGTCGATCCACCACGGCGGCGGGGTCGGTATCGGCCGCAGCATCCACGCCGGTCAGGTGTGTGTGGCCGACGGGACGGCGCTGGCCGGGCAGAAGATCGAGCGGGTGCTGACCAACGACCCGGCGATGGGCGTGCTGCGGCACGTGGACGCCGGGTACGAGTCGCAGGCCGCCGACGGCGTGCAGATTCCGATGCCGCGATGAGTTCCTTCGCCAAGCTCTGGGCCGAGATCGCGCCGATCGGGCGGGCCGGCAGCGGTGGGTATCTGCGGTTCGCGCTGACCGAGCCGGAGCTGACGTTGCGGGACTGGTTCCGCGCGCAGGCGAGCACGAGGGACATGACGGTCACCGAGGACGGGAACGGGAACCTGTTCGCGTGGCGGGGTGAGCCGTGGGCGCCCGGGACCGTGCTGACCGGGTCGCACTTCGACTCGGTGCCGCACGGCGGCGGTTACGACGGTCCACTGGGAATCGTCAGCGCATTCCTGGCCATCGACAAAACTCCGCATGACCGAAAAATCGGCATCGCGGCATTTGTCGAGGAGGAGGGCGGCCGGTTCGGCGTACCGTGCCTGGGATCGAGGCTCTTGACCGGGGCCATGGATCCCGAGAAGGCAGCCGCCTTGACCGACCGCGACGGCATCTCGTTCGGTGAGGCGCTCGGAAAGCAGCCAAAGGGACAGATAGCCGAACTGGCCAACATCAAAGCGGTCGTCGAACTCCACATCGAGCAGGGCATCGCGCTGCAGACCCCGGTGGGTGTGGCCAGCGCGATCTGGCCGCACGGCCGCTGGCGGATGGACTTCCAGGGCGTCGGTGATCACGCCGGCACCACCCGGATGACCGACCGCCGCGACCCGATGCTGACCTTCGCCTTCACCGTGCTGGCCGCGAACAAGGAGGCCCGGCTCTCCGGGGCGCACGCCACCGTCGGCCGGGTGCAGGTCGAGCCGAACGCGACGAACGCCATCCCGTCGCTGGTCCGCGGCTGGCTGGACGCGCGCGCCGCGGACACCGCCACCCTGGACAAACTGGTCGACGAGGTGGTCCGCAAGGCGACCGAGCGGGCCGGCCGGGACGGCACCACGCTGGCGGTGACGCCGGAGTCGGTGACGGCCGAGGTGGCGTTCGACGTGCCGCTCGCCGAACGGTTGAGCCGGGTGCTCGGTGACGCGCCGATCCTGCCGACCGGGGCCGGGCACGACGCCGGGGTGCTGTCCGGGCACGTGCCGACGGCGATGCTGTTCGTCCGCAACCCGACCGGGGTGTCGCACTCCCCCGCCGAGCACGCCTCCGACGCCGACTGCGAGGCCGGCGTGGAAGCGCTGGCCACCGTGTTGACGGATCTCTCATGAGGACGGTCTTCCACGCCCGGCACGCCTGGATCGGCGCCGATGTCGCCACCGACGTCCGGATCGAGATCGAGAACGGGCTGTTCACCGCGGTCACCCCGGACTCGCCCGCCGACGGGGAGAGCCTGCCCGGCCTGGTGCTGCCCGGCCTGGCCAACGCGCATTCGCACGCCTTCCACCGGGCCTTGCGGGGGCGTACGCACAGTGGCCGGGGAAGTTTCTGGACGTGGCGGCAGCAGATGTACGAGGTGGCGGCCGGTCTCGACCCGGATCGCTATCTGGCGCTGGCCCGGGCCGTGTACGCCGAGATGGCCCTGGCCGGGGTGACGTGTGTGGGCGAGTTCCACTACCTGCACCACGCACCGGGCGGGGTTCGGTACGCCGACCCGAACGCGATGGGCGCCGCGCTGATCCAGGCCGCCGACGAGGCGGGCATCCGGATCACCCTGCTGGACACGCTGTACCTGACCGCCGGGGTGGACGGAACGCCCTTGGCCGGCGTGCAGCTGCGGTTCGGTGACGACAACGCGGAGGCCTGGGCGGCACGGGTCGCGGAGATCACCGCGGCGCCGCACGCCAGGATCGGTGCGGCCATTCATTCGGTACGCGCGGTTCCGGCCGATCAGCTGTCGATGCTGGCCGGGCGGGGGCCGTTGCACGTGCACCTGTCCGAACAGCGCGCCGAGAACGAGCAGTGCCGGGCCGTGCACGGGTGCACGCCCACCGAACTGCTGGACCGGCACGGCATCCTCGGGCCGGGCACCACCGCCGTGCACGCCACCCATCTCACCGACGGTGACGTGAAACTGCTCGGCGACAGTCGTACCGGCGTGTGCTTCTGCCCGACCACCGAACGCGACCTGGCCGACGGCATCGGCCCGGCCGCCGGGCTGGCCGCCGCCGGATCGCCGATCGGTCTGGGCAGCGACAGTCACGCGGTGATCGACCCGTTCGAGGAGATCCGCGGGCTGGAGATGAACGAGCGGCTGGCCAGCGAGAGCCGTGGGCACTTCCCGGCCGCCGCGCTGGTCGCGGCGGCGGCCAACCATCAGAGCCTGGGCTGGGACGACGCGGGCGGTATCGCGCCCGGGTTGCGGGCCGATCTGGTCGCGGTCTCCCTTGCGTCGGTACGCACCACCGGATCCCGCCCCGATCAGGCGATCTTCGCGGCCACCGGTGCCGACGTCACGCACGTGATCTCGGGCGGACGGCGGATCGTCGCCGACGGGCGGCACACCCTGGTCGACGTACCGGCAGAACTGGCGAAGGTTCTCGCATGAGCATCGTGATCACCAATATCGGCGAGCTGGTGACCAATCCCGGTCACGGGCGGGACCGGCTCGGCATCGTGTACGACGCCGCTCTGGTCGTCGAGGACGGGACGGTCGCCTGGGTCGGTGCTTCGGCACAGGCTCCGGACGCCGACGAGCGGATCGACGCCGAGGGCGCCGCGGTGCTGCCCGGATTTGTCGACAGCCACGCGCACCTGGTGTTCGCCGGGGACCGGGCGGCCGAGTTCGGGGCCCGGATGGCCGGTGAGCCGTACACCGGCGGCGGCATCCGGACCACCGTCGCCGCCACCCGCGAGGCCGGCGACGACCAGCTGCGACGGGCCACCGGGCGGCTGGTCACCGAGATGCGGCGGCAGGGCACCACCACGATCGAGATCAAGAGTGGGTACGGGCTGGACGTCGAGCACGAGGCCCGGTCACTGCGGATCGCCGCCGAGTTCACCACCGAGACCACGTTCCTCGGGGCGCACGTGGTGCCCGCCGAATACCGAGACGATCCGTGGAAGTACGTGGCGCTGGTCAGCGGGCCGATGCTGAACGCGGCCCGGCCGTACGCCAAATGGATCGATGTCTTCTGTGATCGTGGGGCCTTCGACGAGGACCAGGCCCGGACCGTGCTGGCGGCCGGGAAGGACGCCGGGCTCGGACTGCGGCTGCACGGCAACCAGCTCGGCCCCGGACCGGGTGTCCGGCTGGCCGTCGAAATGGGCGCCGCCAGCGTCGACCACTGCACCCACCTGACCGACGCCGACGTGGACGCGCTGGCCTCCACGGTGTTCGACTGCATGTGCGGCGACGGCGGCTGGAGCAGCACGGTGGCGACGCTGCTGCCGGGGGCCGAGTTCTCCACCCGCTCGCCCTATCCGGACGCGCGGCGGCTGCTCGACGCGGGTGTCACCGTCGCGCTGGCCACCGACTGCAACCCGGGTTCGTCGTACACCTCGTCGATGTCCTTCTGCATCGCCCTCGCCGTCCGGGAGATGCGGATGACCCCGGCCGAAGCGGTGTGGGCGGCGACCGCGGGTGGCGCGCGGGCCCTGCGCCGCGACGACGTCGGCCGGCTCTCGGTGGGCGCCCGCGCCGACCTGATGATCCTGGACGCCCCCTCCTACCTGCATCTGGCCTACCGGCCCGGTGTTCCCCTGATCCGAACCGTTCTGCACGACGGAGTGCCGCAATGATCGTCACCGTTCAGCCCACCGGGGTCACCCCGGCCGATGTCCTCGCCGTGGCCCGCGCCGACGCCCGGGTCGAGATCTCCCCCGCCGCCGTGGAGGCGATGGCCGTCAGCCGGGCCATCGTCGACGGCATCGAAGCATCGGGCCGGCCCGTCTACGGCGTGTCCACCGGTTTCGGCGCGCTCGCCAACACGTCGATCGAGCCGGAGCGCCGCGCCGAACTGCAGCACGCGCTGATCCGCTCGCACGCCGCCGGGATCGGGGCACCGATGCCGCGCGAGGTGGTCCGGGCGATGATGCTACTGCGGGTCCGGTCGCTGGCGCTGGGCCGCTCCGGGGTCCGGCCGGTGCTCGCCCAGGGCCTGGTCGACCTGCTCAACCACGACGTCACGCCGTGGGTGCCGGAACACGGCTCGCTCGGCGCGTCGGGTGACCTGGCCCCGCTGGCGCACTGTGCGATCGTGCTGCTCGGTGAGGGCTGGGTGCTCGCCAAGGACGGTTCCCGGATCGCCGGGGCCGAGGCGCTGCGGGCCGCCGGGCTGCAGCCGCTGGACCTGGCCGCCAAGGAGGGGCTGGCGCTGATCAACGGCACCGACGGCATGCTCGGCATGCTGCTGCTGGCCATCGACGACGCCGCCCACCTGTTCACCATGGCCGACGTGACCGCCGCCCTGGCGATCGAGGCGATGCTCGGCACCGACCGGCCGTTCCAGCCCGAGCTGCACACCATCCGGCCGCACCCGGGCCAGGCGGTGTCCGCGGCGAACATCCACCGGCTGCTGCAGGACTCGGCCATCATGGACTCGCACCGGGACGACCTGGCACACGCGGTGCAGGACGCGTACTCGATGCGCTGTGCCCCGCAGGTGGCCGGTGCGGCCCGGGACACCCTGGACTTCGCCCGGCTGCTGGCCTCCCGGGAGCTGGTGTCGGTGGTGGACAACCCGGTGGTGCTGCCGGACGGCCGGGTCGAGTCGACGGGCAACTTCCACGGGGCGCCGCTCGGGTTCGCCGCCGACTTCCTGGCCATCGCCGCCGCCGAGATCGGCGCCATCTCGGAACGCCGTGTCGACCGGCTGCTCGACGTCACCCGCAACCGGGAGCTGCCGCCGTTCCTGTCGCCTGACGCCGGGGTCAACTCCGGGCTGATGATCGCCCAGTACACCGCGGCCGGGATCGTCGCGGAGAACCGGCGGCTCGCCTCCCCCGCCTCGGTGGACTCGCTGCCCACCAGCGGCATGCAGGAGGACCACGTGTCGATGGGCTGGGCCGCCACCAAGAAACTACGGACCGTCCTGGACAACCTGACCAGCCTGCTCGCCGTCGAGCTGCTGTCCGCGGTCCGCGGCCTCCAGCTGCGGGAACCGCTCACCCCGTCACCGGCCGGGCAGGCCGCGGTGGCCGCGCTCACGCCGTTCGCCGGAACACCCGGCCCGGACCTGTTCCTGGCCCCGGTGCTGGAACAGACCCGGGCCGTCGTCTCCGGCCGCGAGCTGCGCTCGGCCATCGAAGGGTCAACCGGTCCGCTGAACTAAGGCCGGCCGGACCGCGACCACCGATGTCACCGTCAACAGGCCGCCGGCGACTATCGCCGCGCGGGGGCCGACCAGGGCTCCGGCCGTACCGTGCAGCAGGTTCGCCAATTGGGGGCCGCCGTACAACACCACGGTCAGGACGCCCTGGATCCGGCCGCGCATCTCGTCGTCGACGTGCGCCTGGGTGATCGCGTTGCGGTGTGTGCTCAGCACGAAGTTGACCGCGCCACCGACCACCAGCGCGAGCAGCGCCAGCGCGGGAATGCTCGCCAGGCCCAGCAGCACCACCGCGACGCCCCAGGCGATCGCCGCCCCGGCCATCATCCGGCCGGGGTGTGCGGTTCCGGTGAAGACCCCGCCGAAGAACCCCGCCAGGAACACGCCTGCCGGGTACGCCGCGTAGAACAGCCCGAGCAGCAGCCCGCCACCGGCCGGGTCACCGAAGTGCCGGGCCAGTTCCGGGAAGAGCGCGATCGGCATGCCGAACACCATCGCGGCCAGATCGACCGCCAGCACCGCGAGCACCAGACGACTGACCCGCACCCGTTGCGCGGGCCGATCCGTTCGTCGTTCCGGGTACAGCGGCGGCAACCGGAACACCGCCCACAGCACCGCGGTCAGGGCGACGGCGTCGAACAGGTACAGGTTCGCGACGCCGGTCAGCGGCAGCAGCAGCCCCGCCAGGACCGGGCCCAGGATCGAACCGCCGTACCGGACCAGCGAGTTCAGGCCGTTCGCGGCCGCCAGCAACTCGGACGGCACCAGCCGGGGCAGCACCGCCCCGGTCGCGGTGGAGATCACCCCGAAGGCCAACCCCTGGAACAACACCAGCACCAGCAGGTACGGCAACGCACCGCCGAACGCCGCCTGTGCCCACAGACCGGTGCACGTGGCGGCCAGGACACTCTGCCCGGCCAGCAGAACCCGGCGCCGGTCGTGCCGGTCGGCCAGTACACCACCGCCGAGCGCCCCGGCGGTCAAGCCCGCAAACGTGAGCACCGCCGCCCCGCCGACCGCCGCGGACGTGCCGGTCGCGGTGTACAGCTGGGCCGGGACCGCGACCACACTGAACGAGCCGCCGATCGCCGTCACCAGCGACGCCGTCCACCAGCGGCGGAACGCGGGAACGGCGAGCGGGCGACGGTCGGCCAGCACCCTCACGCGGGCACCACGTCAGCGACGACAGCTGCCACGTTGTCGTCGGCCCCCGCCGCGTACGCCCGGGTGATCAGTTGATCGAGGGTTTTCTGCGGGTCGTCGCCGGCGGCCAGCACCTCCCGCAGCGTCTCCACCGGCACCGTCGTGGTCAGGCCGTCCGTGCAGAGCAGGTAGCGGTCCCCCGCCACCGCCTCGTGCAACGACAGGTCGGGGGCGGCCTCCCCGTTCCCGGTCAAGGCTTTGACCAGCAACGACCGTTGCGGATGTGCATCCGCTTCGGCCTCGGTGAGCCGCCCCTGCTCCACCAGCGATCGCACGTAGGTGTGGTCGACGGTGATCTGGCTCAGTTCCCCGTCCCGCAGCCGGTAGGCCCGGGTGTCGCCGATGTGAGCCAGGGCCAGCCTCGACCCCGACCAGTACAGGGCGGTCAGTGTGGTGGCCGTGTCACCATCCAACTCCCCCACCGCCTGCTGTGCGTCCCGGACCGCCTCGGCCAGCGCCCCCAGCAGGTCGTCGGCCGGCACCGCCGCCAACGGTTTCAACGCGTCGACGGCGGCCGCGCTGGCCCGTTCCCCACCCGGCCCGCGCATCCCGTCGGCGACCGCGATCAGCCGCGGCCCGGCGTAGGCGGTGTCCTCGTTGCTCTCCCGCACCGATCCCGTCTCGGACCGAGCCGCATACCGGATTCCCAGCGTTCCCATCGCGCTTCCCCTCCCGGAGAGTTGGTCGACGAGGAAGGCGGCCAGGCGGCCACGCTCGGCAGTCTCCGCGAGCACCCGGTCCCAATAGGCGCCGATCGCCACCGCGGCCTCTTCTCCGGGCAGCTCACCCACCTGCCGGATGTCCGCCAGCGGCATCCCGAGCCGCCGGAGCCAGACGATCAGCCGAGCCTTCTCCAACTGTTCCGGGTGATAGAACCGGTATCCCGACTCGCCATCGACCGCGGCCGGTGGCAGCAGCCCGAGTTCGTCGTACAGCCGCAGGGCTTTCGGCGACAGCCGTGCCATCCGGGCGAACGCCCCGATCGTCATCAGCTCCGCCATCGCACCTCCTCGTTGCGGCCACTCTGGGCCTTCCCCCTGGGGAAAGGTCAACCCGCCCGCTCCTCGGCCGCGGAACAGGTCAACCCGCCCGCTCCTCGGCCGCGGAACAGGTCAACCCGCCCGCTCCTCG
>NZ_BOMG01000054.1 GCF_016862075.1 Actinoplanes couchii
GGAACAGGTCAACCCGCCCGCTCCTCGGCCGCGGAACAGGTCAACCCGCCCGCTCCTCGGCCGCGGAACGGGTCAACCCGCCTGCCAGAGGGCGCTGACCGGGACCGCGCGCATCCGGTCGCCGAACGACAACGTGCTGGTCCCGGTGTAGAGGACGATCCCGGCGACCAGGTCGTCACCGAGCCGGGCGGCGATCTTGCGCAGACCGGAGAAGTCGTCGGACCGTACCGAAGAGGCGGCTTTGACCTCGATCGCGACGACCTGGCGCTGCCGGTTCTCCAGGATGACATCGACCTCGACCTTGTTCTGGTCCCGGTAGTGGTAGAGGTCGACCACCTGCTCGGACCAGGTGACCTGCCGCGCCAGCTCGGCGATGACAAAACCCTCCAGCAGCGGGCCGAACGGCTGCCCCGGGCGCAGCAGGGCGTGCGGATCGACGGCGAGCTGCTGGGCGGCGATGCCGGAGTCGACGAAGACCAGTTTCGGCGCATGGGTGGCCCGGCTGCCGAGATTGCGGGACCAGCCGGGGATCCGTTTGATCAGGAAGACCTCTTCGATCAACTGCATGTACCGCGCGATGGTGGGCCGGCTCAGCCCCAGGTCCGATTCCAGGGCCCCGGGCACGATCAGGGTCGCCGACCGGGCGGCCAGCAGCCGGATCAGGGTCCGCAGTTGCGGGGCCTGCTCGATCCGGGCCAGCTCGCGCACGTCCCTGTCGATCAGGGCCTGGACGTAGCCGTCGAGGAACCTGCCGCGCCGGCGGGCGTCGGACCGGGCCACCGCCTCGGGCAGCCCACCCCGGACGATGCGGGCCGCGTAGTCGGCCCGGGTCACCGTGGACTCGTGGCGGAACTCCGGGCCCCGGGCGAAGACCTCGTCGATGAACCGGTCCGGTGTCCTGTCGATCTCGCCCTGCGAGAACGGCCACAACTCGACGGTCTCCATCCGGCCGGGCAGCGCGTCGGGCGCACCGCGCAGCCCGAACAGGCTGGACGACCCGGTCAGCAGGAACCGGCCCGGCCGTGGATCCTCGTCGACCGACACCTTGATCGCCAGGAGCAGCTCGGGGAACCGCTGGATCTCATCGATCACCATGAGATCGTCGAACGCGACGAAGCCGGTCGGATCGGCCTTCGCCGCGGCCCGGTCCGGCTCGCGGTCGAGGTCGCGACGCTCTTCACTCTTTCGATCTGCGGAGCCCTTGCCTTTCGTTTTGCGGCGGCGTCGGCCTTCATTCCGCGACGGTGAGGAATGCCGGTGGTGGTCGATGGGGCAGGCTCACGGGGATGATCCATCGTCACTCCGGGCTCGTCTTCGTCGAGCACACCCTGGACGTCCCCCTCGACCTGGACGGCGCCGGCCCGGTCCGGTTCACCGGCGAGATGATCTACCCGTGGCAGTTCGAGGAGGACCCGGCGCTGGTCCCGCTGGCCGCGGCGGCGGACGCGCTGGCCGCGCGAACGGACTGGCCGGCCCTCTACGACCCGGCGCGGCTGGCCGCCAACGAGGTCCCGGTCGCGGCCGCGATCTACTACGACGTCATGTACGTCGACCGAGAGATGTCGGTGGCCACGGCCGCCGCCATCAAGGGCCAGCGGCCGTGGATCACCAACGAGTACGCCCACGACGGCCTGGGCCGCGACGAGCGTGTGCTGGACCGTCTGCTGACGATGGTCCGCGAATGACCGGGATTACCGGGGCAGTTCCTTCGCGATGACCTTGGCCAACTCGCGGAACGCCTTGCCCCGGTGGCTGATGGCGTCCTTCTCGGCCGGGCTCAGTTCGGCGTTGGTCCGCTCCTGGCCGTCCCCGATGAAGATCGGGTCGTAACCGAAGCCGCCCGCACCGCGCCGGCCGCGCAGCAGCCGGCCGGTCTGGCGGCCCTCGACCAGGTGCTCGCGCCCGTTCGGCAGAACCAGCGCGGCGGCGCACACGAACGCACCGCCCCGCTGCTCGTCGGCCACGTCGGAGATCTGGGCCAGCACCAGGTCGAGGTTGGCCTGGTCGTCGCCGTGCTTGCCGGACCAGCGGGCGCTGAAGACGCCGGGCATGCCGTTCAGCGCGTTCACCGCGATGCCGGAGTCGTCGGCGACCGTGGCCAGCCCGGTGCGCTTGGCGCCTTCCCGGGCCTTGATCAGCGCGTTCTCCCCGAACGTCAGACCGGTCTCGGGGACGTCCGGGTAGTCCGGGAAGTCACCGAGGCCGACCAGCTCGATCTGGGCGACACCGAGCGCGGCGTCCAGGATGCGCTGCAGCTCGACGAGCTTCTTCTTGTTGGCGGTCGCGAGAAGCAGCCGGGCGGTCACGCGGCCAGGGCCTTCTGCTGCAGGATCGCGAGCTCGGCGCAGCCGGCCACACCCAGGTCGAGCATGGCGTCCAGCTCGGCCCGGCGGAACACCCCGTTCTCCCCGGTGCCCTGCACCTCGACGAAGTCGCCGTTGCCGGTGCACACCACGTTCATGTCGACGGCGGCGGCGACGTCCTCCTCGTAGTCCAGGTCGAGGCGGGCCTCACCGTCGAACATGCCGACGCTGATCGCCTGGATCGAGGTGTGCAGCACCTTGTCGACCTTGCCGGCCAGCGCCTTGCGCCCGGCCAGCCAGGTGACCGCGTCGTGCAGCGCCACATAGGCCCCGGTGATCGAAGCGGTCCGGGTGCCGCCGTCGGCCTGGAGCACGTCGCAGTCGAGAACGATCGAGTTCTCCCCGAGCGCCTTGAGGTCGATGCAGGCGCGCAGGCTGCGGCCGATCAGGCGGGAGATCTCCTGGGTACGCCCACCGACCTTGCCCTTGACGCTCTCCCGGTCGCCTCGGGTGTTGGTGGCGCGGGGCAGCATCGCATACTCCGCGGTGACCCAGCCGAGGCCGGACCCCTTGCGCCAGCGGGGAACCCCCTCGGTGACGCTCGCGGTGCACAACACCCGGGTGTTGCCGAACTCCACCAGAACCGAACCCTCGGGGTGGATGCTCCAGTGCCGGGTCAGAGTCACCGGTCGCAGCTGGTCGGCCGTGCGGCCGTCGGGACGTGCCATGCCCCCAACCCTATGCGTAACGGGGCGCGCCGGCTTCGTCCGCCCCGGCTTCGCGTCCCGGATTGTTCATCCGGCGCGGTGCGGGCACCCCGTTCAAGTAGGTCGGGGAGGGCACCGCGGGCCGGATCAGAGCCGACGCCGGGGACGTGCCGAGCGCCGGGATCGCCTCGTGGGCCCGCAGGAACCCCTCGACCGACTTGGGCCACCCGTACTTCTCGGCCTGGGCCCGGGCCGCGCCGCGGCGCTCCACCCGGGGTCGTTCCATCAGCCCGCTGACCGCGTCGGCGAACGCCTCGGCCGTCCCGGGCACCGCCACGCCGCCGTCCCCGACCACCTCGGGCAGCGCGCTCTGCTCGTTGACCACCACGGGTGTCCCGCAGGCCATCGACTCCAGGGTGGTCAGGCCGAACGTCTCCACCGGGCCCGGCGACAGCACCACGTCGGCGCTGGCCAGCAGAGCCGCCACCGCCGGGCGCTCGGAGATGTGCCCGGCGAAACGGACCGGAAGACGAGCGCCGCGGTACGCCAGGGCGGTCCGCCGCGTCCCGTCGCCCGCCATCACCAGCACCGCCGGAACCTTGCCGTTGCGCAGCGCGGCGACCGTGTCGACGGCCAGCTCGGGCCGTTTCGCCGCGGACAGCCGGGAGCAGTAGACCAGCAGCAGCTCGTCGGGCCGCGCATACCGCGCGCGGACCGCGACGTCCATCTTGCCGGGGTGGAAGAGCTTGAGGTCGACGCCGAGCGGCACCTCGACCAGGTTGGGCACCCCGATCCGGCGGAACTCCTCGGCCGCGAACGAGGTGGTGCAGACGATCGTGTCGAACGCCTCCGCGGTCCGCCGGTTGAAGGTGTCGGCGAGCGCGTCGCGTTTCGGCATGCCCCAGACGCCGAGCAGACCGGCCAGGCTCTCGTGCGAGACCATCATCGACCGCACGCCGCGCCGACGGGCCCAGTCACCGGTCCAGCGCAGGGTGGTGCGGTCGGAGACCTCGATCCGGTCCGGTTCCAGCCCGTCGAGGAGTTTGATCAGCTCGCGGCGGCCGGCCAGCACGCGATAACCGCCGGTGCGTGGCAGCGGGGCGCTGGGCAGCGTGATGACCCGGCCCTGCTTGGTCATCTTGTCCGAGTAGCGCCGCCCCGGAATGACCAGGACCGCCTCGTGCCCGGCCGCCTCGTAACCCCGGCCGAGCTGCCGCAACGCCGTCCGCAGGCCGCCGGTGTGAACCGTGACGAAGTTGGCCAGGCGAACGATACGCATGCAACAACTCCAAGGTCACGACACGTGGCGCGGCGGTTCGAGCCGATTCTGCTCCCCCGCACCGGCTCAGAGATCGTATCTGGCGCCGGGACGGACGACTTCGACCGGTCCCGCATAGGCCGCGGTGGCCGCTTCCACAATAGATGCCTCACTCGCCCAAGCCGGGACGAGATGGGTCAACAGGAGTCTGCCCACATCGGCCTTGGTCGCCGCCTCACCCGCTTCGCCGCCGGTCAGGTGCAGGTCAGGCGGGTTCGCCACACCGTCCTGGTAACTCGCCTCACACAGGAAGAGATCAGCTCCGGCGGCCAGTCGCAGCAGCGCCTCACAGGGCGCCGTGTCCGACGAGTAGGCCAGCACCCGGCCGTTGTGCTCGATCCGCACCCCGTACGTCTCCACCGGATGGTTGACCCGGTCCACGGTGATCGTCAGCGGGCCGATCGGGAACGTGCCCGGCTGCAGGCCGTAGAAGGTGTAGACGTCGTCGACCGGCTCGCCCTCGGTGCTGTAGGCGGCGGCGATCCGCTCGGCCGCGCCCAGCGGGGCGTAGACCGGCACCGGCGGCAGTGGCCCGGCCGGGTCGTAGCGGCGCACCACGACGTAGGTGCACGCGTCCAGCATGTGGTCGCAGTGCAGGTGCGAGAGAAGGATGGCGTCGACGCGCCGCATGTCCGAGTACCGCTGCAGCGCGGAGAGCGCACCGGAACCGAAGTCGATCAGGAGCCGGAAACCGTCGGCCTCGATGAGGTAAGCCGAACACGCCGACTCGGGGCCGGGGAAACTGCCGGCACAACCGAGAACGGTTAGTCGCATCCGGATCCCTCTGGCTCACACTGGATCACGATCTGGGTCGCCCACGCCCCAGCCGTCATCACATTCTGGGTCGCCCATACCCCAGCCGACCGGTCCTCGCCGGACTTGTCAGACCAGTCAATCACGGAGCGAAGCGTACGCCGCGACCAGCGCCTGAGGTAAACAACTGATCGATTTGTCGTCAAATCGACAACGCACATCACAGCCCCGATGACCTGGCTCATCACCTTTGCACCGTCACGTCCGGTGATCCACCCGCGTTGCTCAGGGTGAATAGTCCGAAGATCAACGGTTGGAGCCGATGTGACCGTCGTCGAGCATGCCCGGCCCTCGGCGCCGGTGTTCGTGGACCCTCCGGTCGAAGAGCCGATCCCGGTCTTCCGCTTCCCCGCGCCGGACGATCCGCCACCCGGCGACGCCCAGATGTTGATCATCGCGGTGTACGGCACGGCCCTCGGCGTCTGCGGGGTGGCGGTCGGCCTCTACGCGGTGGTGGCCGTCTTCACCGGGGCGCCCGGCTGGTACCTGCCGGCGCTGGCCGGACTGACCCTGCTGAGCGTCGGCCCGGTGGTGGGCGCGTTCCTCTCGCTCCACCGCCGGGCCCTGCCCTGGCTGCTACTGCTGACCGCGGCCCCGCCGATGGCCGCGAACGTCTGGGTCGCCCTGACCCACTGAGCCGCCCCACCCCTCGCGGCCGGCGCACTGAGCGGTCCTACCCGTCGCGGCCAGCGCACTGAGCGGTCAGGCCTGCCGCGCTGAGCCGGTCAGGCCCAGAGTTGGCCTTCGAGGGCCTCTTCCGCTTCGTTCAAGGTGCCGCCGTAAGCGCCGGTCGACAGGTATTTCCACCCGGCGTCCGGCACCACGAAGGCGACGTCGGCCCGGTTGCCGGCCTTGACCGCCTCGTGCGCCACCGCGAGCGCGGCATGCAGCACCGCTCCCGTGGAGAAGCCCGCGAAGATCCCCTCAACCTCGATCAATTGCCGGGTACGCAACACCGCGTCCCGCGTGCCGACCGAGAACCGCCTGGTCAGCACCGAAGCGTCGTACAGCTCCGGGACATAACCCTCGTCGATGTTGCGCAGCCCGTAGACCAGCTCGCCGTACCGCGGCTCGGCGGCGATGATCTGGATGCCGTCGACCTTCTCCCGCAGGAACCGGCCGGTGCCCATCAGCGTGCCGGTGGTGCCCAGCCCGGCCACGAAGTGCGTGATCGTGGGCAGGTCGTGCAGCAGCTCCGGACCGGTGGTCTCGTAGTGCGCGCGGGCGTTGGCCGGATTGCCGTACTGGAACAGCATCTTCCAGTCCGGGTGCTCGGCGGCGATCTGCTTGGCCGTCGCCACCGCCTGGTTGGAGCCTCCGGCGGCCGGCGAGAAGATGATCTCCGCGCCGTACATCCGGAGCAGCTGGGTGCGCTCGGCCGACACGTTCTCCGGCATCACGCAGACCACCCGGTACCCCCGCAGCTTGGCCACCATGGCCAGGGCGATACCGGTGTTGCCGCTGGTCGGCTCGAGGATCGTGTCACCGGGCCGCAGGTGCCCGGACTCCTCGGCCTCGCGCACCATGAACAGCGCGGCACGGTCCTTGATGCTGCCGGTCGGGTTGCGGTCCTCCAGCTTGGCCCAGAGCCGCACCGGCGGCGCCCCCTCGGGCACCGCCGGGGAGAGCCGGGGCAGGCCGACGAGCGGCGTGCCCCCGCACGCGTCCAGCAGGCTCTCGTAACGAGCCATGAATGCTTACCGGCCGCCGACGAGCGCGGCGGCAGCCGCGAAGCCCAGGGCGCCACCCGCGACGGCGGGCAGGATGGTGAGCGAGTCGCCGTCCTTGACCTTGGCCTCGAGCGCGCCGAGGAACCGGACGTCCTCGTCGTTGACGTAGATGTTCACGAAGCGGTGCAGGCCGCCCTCGGGCGTGATCAGCCGGCCCTTGAGGCCGCTGTGCCGCGAGTCCAGGTCGTCGATCAGGGCGGCGAGGGTGTCACCGGAGCCCTCGACGATCTTGGCGCCGCCGGTGTAGTTGCGCAGGATGGTGGGGATGCGAACTTCGATAGCCATGGCAGGTCACTCCAAAAGAGGTCGTACGGAGAAAACGGTCGGTCGAGCCTCGCCTTACCGGCGGCGACACTCGTAGAAGACCGACGCCGGGCTCTGCCCGAACATGTACGACTGCACAGCTGTGGAAATCACGCCTTCACCGTCGCATCCACGATGTTGACCTCTTCCTCGGTCACCACACCGTCCACGATACGGAACGAGCGGATCTCCTCGGAATCCGGCTCACGGGTCGAGACGAGGAGATAGTGCGCACCCGGCTCACCGGCGAACGACACGTCGGTGCGGGACGGATAGGCCTCGGTCGCGGTGTGCGAGTGGTAGATGACCACCGGCTCCTCGTCGCGATCGTCCATCTCCCGCCAGACCCGGAGCTGCTCCATCGAGTCGAACTCGTAGAAGGTCATCGAGCGGGCGGCGTTGTCCATCGGGATCAGCCGGGCCGGCACGTCCTGGCCGATCGGGCCGGCGACGACACCACAGGCCTCGTCCGGGTGGTCCCGGCGGGCGTGGACGACGATCGCGTCGATGATCGCTCGGTCGATGGTCAGCACGTCGTTCACATTACCGTGAGAATTGAGCACACCCAGAGTGGCGGTTCACACAATGAAGTTCGTTCGCGACGGTGGGAATGCAGCCTTTCGGCTCACCCTTTGCCGGGGTCAAGGTGAGTCGCGAACAAACTTCACTCACTTGATCTCCGGAAGCGCGTTGAGCAGCGACTCCTGCAGATAACCGAGGTACGCGTAGACCGACAGCTGGAACACCCGGCTGGACCCCGGATCGTCGATCACCGCGTTGTCCAGCTCCTCGCCCAGATCGGTGTCGGCCGCGATCTCCAGGCGGGTGCCCATGGCGAGGCGGGCGTCGTTGATCGCGCGGAGCCAGGCCTCGGCGGCCTCTCCGTCCAGACGTACCTCACCCTCACCCTCGTCGGGAAGGGCCGCAAGGATCGCGCCGGCCTGGTCGATCTTGCCGGTCTTGAGATCGCCCTCGGTGTAGAGGCGGAACTCCTGCGAGTCGTCCGGCCGGTCGGGATAGATGTCCGGGAAGAGGCGGGACACCACCGGATCGGTGTGATCCATCCCGTCGGTCAGCAGCCCGACCACCTCGGCGGCCACCTTCCGCAGAACTCGCACCTCGTCGTGCGCGAATGTGGCGACACACTGGCCACCGCTGCGTCGGAACATCTTCTTTCCCCACCCGATTGTCGGGACCGGCCGGCGACCGGTCGACGGTCAACCCCGGTCGACCGTGGCCCAGAGACCGTATCCGTGCAGTTGGTTGGCGTCCATCTCCATGCGCTCACGAGCACCGATGGAGACCACCGCCTTTCCTTTCGTGTGCACGTCCATCATCAGCCTCTCGGCCTTTTCCTTGCTGTATCCGAAGAGCTTCTGGAACACCCAGGTCACGTACGACATGAGGTTCACCGGGTCGTCCCAGACGATGGTCACCCACGGCCGGTCCTCTTCCGGTACTTCCTGAATCTCCGGCGTCTCGACGGGAGCAACCTGAGGCAACGCCATGCCCCCCATGTTGCCACCGGATTCGCCGAACCGGTGAACCGGTGCTGCGAACCGCAGGTCAGTCGCCGCGTCGTAGGGTGTTCTCGTGGAGACCATCACGCCCGCTCTGATGACCGACCAGTACGAGCTGACCATGATCAGCGCCGCGCTGCGGGACGGCACCGCGGACCGTGCCTGCGTGTTCGAGGTCTTCGCCCGTCGATTGCCCACCGGCAGGCGCTACGGCGTGGTGGCCGGCACCGCCCGGCTGATCGAGCTGATCCGCGAGTTCCGCTTCGAGGCCGGCGACATCGAGTTCCTGAAATCGGCCGGCATCGTCAACGAGACGACCGCGAAATGGCTGGCCGGCTACCGGTTCACCGGCGACATCGAGGGCTACGCCGAGGGCGAGCTCTTCTTCCCCGGCTCGCCGATCCTGACCGTCTCCGGCGGCTTCGCCGAGTGCGTGGTGCTGGAGACGCTGATCCTGTCGGTGCTCAACCACGACTGTGCGATCGCCGCCGCCGCGGCCCGGATGGTCACCGCCGCCCGCGGGCGCCCGATCATCGAGATGGGCTCACGGCGCACCCACGAGCACGCCGCGGTGGCCGCCGCCCGGGCCGCCTACCTGGCCGGGTTCGCGTCGACCTCGAACCTGGCCGCCGGCCGGGCGTACGGGATCCCCACCACCGGCACCTCGGCGCACGCGTTCACGCTGCTGCACGACGACGAGCCGGCCGCGTTCGCCTCGCAGGTCGCGGCGCTCGGGAAGAACACGACGCTGCTCGTCGACACGTACGACATCAGTCAGGGCATCCGCAACGCGATCGCGGTCGCCGGGCCGGACCTGCGGGCCGTCCGGATCGACTCCGGTGACCTGTCCGTGCTGGCCGGGCACTCCCGGGAGCTGCTGGATTCGCTCGGCGCCACCGAGACCAAGATCATCGTTTCGGGTGACATGGACGAGTACTCGATCGCCACCCTGGCCGCCGAGCCGGTCGACATCTACGGGGCCGGCACCGCCGTGGTCACCGGTTCCGGCGCGCCCACCGCCAGCCTGGTCTACAAACTCGTCGAGGTCGACGGCCGCCCGGTCGTCAAGCGCTCGGAGAACAAGGCGACCGTCGGCGGCCGCAAGACCGCGATCCGCCGGCACAAGCCCACCGGCACCGCCACCGAGGAGATCATCTACTCGCAGGGTGTGCCGGATCACCAGACCAACGACCGGATGCTCCAGCGCTCCTGGATCGCCGACGGTGAGGTGCAGGACTCGCCCAGTCTCCAGGAGTCCCGCGACCACCTCCGGCAGAATCTGATCTCGATCCCGTGGGAGGGTCTCAAGCTCTCCGCGGGCGACCCGGCCATCCCCGTCGTCATCGTTCCCACCGCATAGGGGGCTTTCATGTCACGCGCGCTGATCATCGTGGACGTGCAGAACGACTTCTGCGAAGGCGGCTCCCTGGCGGTGGCCGGGGGCGCGGCCGTCGCCAAGGGCATCTCGCTGGTGCTCGACAAGGCCGGTGACCGGTGGGACCACGTGGTCGCCACCAAGGACTGGCACATCGATCCCGGCAGCCACTTCAGCGACACCCCCGACTACGTGGACTCGTGGCCGGTGCACTGCGTCGCCGAGTCGACCGGTTCCGACTTCCACCCCGAGCTGGTCACCGACCGGATCGAGGCGGTCTTCCACAAGGGTGAATACACCGCGGCCTACTCCGGCTTCGAAGGTCACGGCACGGACGGCGAAACCCTCGCCGGGTGGCTGCGGGCCAAGGGGGTCACCGAGGTCGAGGTCGTCGGGATCGCCACCGACCATTGCGTACGGGCGACGGCGCTGGACGCCGCCACCGAGGGATTCAGCACCACCGTGCTGCTGGAACTGACCGCCGGGGTGGCCCGGGCCACCACCGACGCCGCCCTGGAGCAGCTGCGGTCCGCGGCCGTCGAGGTCACCGGGGAGCCCGTCGTTGACGCCTGATCCCACCGTCACGATCCGGCCGGTCACGGACGCCGACTGGCCCGCGGTCTGGCCCATCCTCAGCGAGGTGGTGACGACCGGGGAGACCATGCCGTACGACCCGGCGATGACCTCCGGATCGGCCCGCGACATGTGGATCGAGCGCCCACCCGGCCGTACCGTGGTGGCGCTCCTGGACGGTGAGATCGCCGGAACCGCCAAGATGTCCGCCAACCGTCCCGGCCGGGGCGCCCACGTCTCCACCGCGAGTTTCATGGTGGCGGCCGGGGCCCGCGGTCGTGGTGTCGGCACCGCCCTGTGCCGGGACGCGCTGTCCTGGGCCCGGTCGGCGGGTTTCGCCGGCATGCAGTTCAACGCGGTGGTGGAGACCAACACGTCCGCGGTGGCCCTCTACCAGCGTGAGGGCTTCCAGATCGTCGGCACCGTTCCTCGCTCGTTCGAGCACCCCACCCACGGCCGGGTCGGCCTGCACGTCATGTACCAGGAATTCTGATCCCCGGGTGAGGTGAGCGGACGGTCGATCGGGGTGGCCCGCACGTCATGAACCTGGAGTTCTGATCCCCGGGTGAAGTGAGCGGACGGTCGATGGCGCGCCGGCACTCCACATGATCGACTTGTCGGCCATGAGCTTCCTCCTGCTGCACGGCTGGCAGAACAGGCGCCCGACCGGCCACTGGCAGCACTGGCTGGCCACCGAACTACGGGCGGCCGGCCACGAGGTCGTCCACCCCCAACTGCCCGACCCCGACGAGCCCGTCCTCGACGTCTGGCTCACCGAACTGAGCACCCACGTCAAGGCCGCCGCCCACTCCCCCGCGCCTCAGGACCGGGATTCGGCTCACCCGGTCACGCCTCCAGACCGGGAACCGGTAAGCCCGACCGGGCCTTGGGACCGGAAGCCGGACGGCTCGGCCGTGTCGCTGGATCCCGGGTCGGAGCTGACCGTGATCGCTCACAGCCTGAGCTGCCTGCTCTGGCTACATGCCGCAGCCCGGGGCCGGGTGCCGGTCCGGGCCGGCCGGGTCCTGCTGGTGGCACCGCCGTCCCCTTCGATCACCGCGAGCCACCGGGAGATCGCCGGTTTCGCTCCACCAACCGTCCCGACCGGGCAGATCTCCACGAGCACCCCGTTCGTGACCGCCACCCAGCTCGCCGCTGCCGCCACGAAGACCCATCTGGTAGCCGCCGACAACGACCCGTACTGCCCCGGCGGCGCGGCAACGATCTACGGCGAACCGCTGGGCATCCCCACCACGGTCCTTCCCGGCCAGGCCCATCTGGACATGGACGCCGGTTACGGCCCCTGGCCCGCGATCCTCAACTGGTCGCTGACGGGTGCCCCGCTCGAATCCAGATAGCTCCACACCCGGGAGGCCAGCAACCCGGGCCAACCAGCACCGCAGGCCAATCGGCAACCCGAGCCGACCAGCACCTCAGGTCAGCCAGCAGCTCGGGTCAACCGCCAACCCGGGTCAGTGCTTGGCTTCGGAGCGCAGGGCGGCCGTCGGCTCGGCGTGGGCGACCGCAGCCCGCTGAACCGGGACCGCGCCCACGACCGCGCCGCTGTCACCGCCGGAGACGGCGACACCGCCAGGCACAGCGACTCCGCCGGGCACGATGGCACCGCCAGGCACCGTGTCGTCGGTGGGGTCGGTGGGTGACTCGGGTGGGGCGTTGCGGCGACGGCGTAGCTCGGCCGGGAGGACCAGGAGAGCCACCAGGACGCCCACCGAGCCGACGGCCACAAACCCCCACGCCGGGCCCCAATGGTCGATCGCTAGGCCCGCCAGCGGGGCCCCGAGGGCCACGCCGACGGTCAGGGCCGAGTTGTGCATGCCCATCGCCTCGCCGCGGGCGGCGGCGGGGATCATCCGGCTGATCGCGTCGGAGCTGGCGGTGATGGTCGGGGCGCACAGGGCGCCGGCCGGGGCCAGCAGCAGGGCCAGCAGCCACCAGTGGTCGCCGCCGAGGCCGACCGGGATGGTCAGCAGCGCCATCGGTGTGAAGATGACCAGGATCGGCAGGCCGCGGCGGACGGTGCCGTAGAGGAAACCGCCGATCAGTGAGAAGAACGCCCACATCGCCAGCACCAGACCGGCCCACTCGACCTCGCCGGAGGCCCGCAGCGCGGCGACCACCGCCACGTCGGTGCCGGACAGGACCAGGGTGGCGGCCATCGTGACGGCCAGGATCGCGACGAACCGGGGCTTGAGCCAGCTGCTGCGGGGCACCCGCTCACCGCTGGCGACCGGCGCCTCGTGGGCGGCCCGGACCGGCGGGTTCAGCAGCCACAGGCCGACACCGGCGAGCAGGATGCCGGCGGCCAGGGCGAGCATGGCGGGACGCGAGCCGCCGGTGGTGACGATCAGGACGCCGAGGGCCGGGCCGGCCATGAACGAGATCTCGGTGGTCACCGAATCCAGCGCGAACGCGGGCAGCCGGTGCGACTCGGGGGTGAGCGCGGCGATCGCCTGCCGGGCCACCGAGAACGCGGGCAGGGCGAGGAAGCCGCCGATCGCGGCGGTGGGGAGAAGCACCCAGTACGGCAGGGCCTGCGCCACCAGCCAGTAGACGACCTCGGCGATCGTGGTCAGGACCAGCACCGGCCGCAGCCCCCACCGGTCGACGAGCCGCCCCATCACCGGCGCGCCGACGGAGCCGCCGAGGGTGGACGCGGCGCCGACCAGACCGGCAGCACCGTACGAAAGGCCCAGCCCGGAGACCACGTGCAGAGTGAGCACCACGGTGGCCGCCGCGATCGGCACCCGGGCCAGCGTGGCCACTACCAGCAACGACGTGATCTTCGGTAACGCGAGTGTTTCGCGGTAAGGCGTGAGCAGCATTTCGGATCCTGACCTCCGCTGCTCATAGTGCGCGCCGGGCCCGGCGAAACTCCACTGGAAAAAGCCCGCTGTGAGCAGGAACGCAAACGGCCCGCACTCCTCAGGAGTGCGGGCCGTGCGTCGAGCGGATCCGTCAGTGCTTGTTGTCGCTGACGTCTTCCTGGTAGGTCGCGCCACCGTCGGATTCGGAGGTGAGCGGCCGGGCGCCACCCTCCGGCGGTCCGGCGAGCGAGTGACCCGCGGCGAGCTCCGGGAACTTCAGGTCGAAGGCCGGCCGCTCGGAGCGGATCCGCGGCATGCGGTCGAAGTTACGCAGCGGCGGCGGGCTGGTGGTGGCCCACTCGAGCGAGTTGCCGTGGCCCCACGGGTCGTCGGCGTTCACGACCTTGCCGACCTTGTACGACTTCCACACGTTGTAGAGGAACGGCAGCGTCGACAGGCCGAGGATGAACGAGCCGATCGTGGAGAAGGTGTTCAGGAAGGTGAACCCGTCGTCCGGCAGGTAGTCGGCGTACCGCCGCGGCATGCCCTTGGTGCCCAGCCAGTGCTGGACCAGGAACGTGCCGTGGAAGCCGATCATGGTGAGCCAGAAGTGCACCTTCGCGAGCTTCTCGTCGAGCATCCGGCCGAACATCTTCGGGAACCAGAAGTAGATGCCGGAGAACACCGCGAACACGATCGTGCCGAAGAGCACGTAGTGGAAGTGCGCGATGACGAAGTACGAGTCGGAGACGTGGAAGTCGATCGGCGGGGCCGCGAGCAGCACGCCGGAGAGACCACCGAAGAGGAACGTCACCATGAAGCCGACCGCGAAGAGCATCGGCGCCTCGAAGCTGATCTGGCCGCGCCACATCGTGCCGATCCAGACGAAGAACTTCATGCCCGTCGGGACCGCGATCAGGAAGCTCAGGAAGCTGAAGAACGGCAGCAGCACCTGGCCGGTGGCGAACATGTGGTGCGCCCACACCGACATCGACAGGGCGCCGATCAGCAGCGTCGCGGCGACCAGGCCCTTGTAGCCGAAGACCGGCTTGCGGCTGAAGACCGGGACGACCTCGGTGATGATGCCGAAGAACGGCAGGGCGATGATGTACACCTCGGGGTGACCGAAGAACCAGAAGAGGTGCTGCCACAGCATCGGGCCGCCGGTCGCCACGTCGAAGACGTGGGCGCCGAGGACACGGTCGGCGGCGAGCGCGAAGAGCGCGGCCGCCAGGAACGGGAAGACCATGACCGCGAGCAGCGCGGTGACCAGCATGTTCCAGCACATGATCGGCATCCGGAACATGGTCATGCCCGGGGCCCGCAGGGTCAGGATCGTGGTGATCAGGTTGACCGAGCCGAGGATCGTGCCCAGACCGGAGATGGCCAGGCCGACGACCCACATGTTCCCGCCGACACCGGGTGAGTGCAGGCTGTTGCTCAGCGGGGTGTAGGCGAACCAGCCGAAGTCGGCCGCGCCGCCGGGGGTCAGGAACCCGCCGATGGTGATCAGGCCACCGAAGAGGTAGAGCCAGTAGGCGAAAGCGTTCAGCCGCGGGAACGACACGTCCGGCGCGCCGATCTGGATCGGCACGACGTAGTTGCCGAACGCGAACACGATCGGTGTCGCGAAGAACAGCAGCATGATCGTGCCGTGCATGGTGAACAGCTGGTTGTACTGCTCCGGCGACAGCAGCTGCATGCCCGGACGGGCCAGCTCTGCGCGCATCAGCAGCGCCATCAGACCACCGAGCACGTAGAACACGAAGGCCGTGATCATGTACATGATCCCGATCTGCTTCGCGTCCGTCGTGCGCAGAATCCGAGCAAACGCCGAACCCTTGACCTGCCGCCGCACTGGGTAGGGCCGGGTTGCGATCGGCGACGGCGCAACGGTCGTCACGAATTGCCTCCGTTGTCTCGTTCGTCCCTCTCGGGGTCTGTCCGAAGTTCGTCCTCCGAGTCACCCCGAAGACCGCTCTTCGTCATTACCCGAAGATCGGGCGTACCTGGGTGGCAGAATAGTCCCCCACGGTCTTTGGACCGTCGCGGGGTGACCAATCGGCACCTCAGCGCACAGGTGTGGTCAGACCGTGTCGACCAGTGCCCGATAGTGATCGGTGAAGAGACGGACGCCGCGGCGGCGCAGCATCGGGTCACGGAGGGCGGGCGGGACGTCACGGGTCCGGTCCCGCTCCCGGGTCCGCTCACGCACCTCGGCACAGCGTGGACGGCGCCGGTCCTCGTACGCCCGGAGGGCGCCCGGGATGTCGTCGACCGCCTTCTTCAGCTCCTGACCGAGCACCCAACCGTCCTCGAAGGACATCGCGGCGCCCTGGGCCAGGGTCGGCGCGGTGGCGTGCGCGGCGTCGCCGACCAGCACGACCGGGCCTTTCGACCAGGACGGCAGCACGACCTCGTCGGTCCGCGCCACCTGCACCTTCTCGATCTTCTCCAGGATGGCCGGCACCGGGCCGCCGAACGAGCCGAACAGCTCGCGCATCCGGGCCAGCGGGTCCTCCGGGTTGGGGCTGTCGGGGGCGGTCTCGTCGGCGTAGACGTAGATGCGGCGGCCGCCCATCGGCATGGCCACGAACGACGACCGGCGGCCGAGCAGCGCGGTCCAGTCGGTGAGCGGCGGGCCGCCGCTCACCACCGAGCGGTAGACGATCTGCCCGGTCGGGGTGGCCGGCCCGCCGAGGCCGACTTTGTCGCGGACCGTCGAGCGCCGGCCGTCGGCGGCGACGACCAGGTCGTACTCCGCGATGCCGCCGGTGGAGAACTCGACCTTGGCGGCGCCGTCGACGATCTGCACGTCGCGCACCTCGGTCTCGAAACGCACCTCGCCGCCGACCCCGGTGAGCAGGACCTGCTGCAGGTCGGCGCGGGACAGCACCCGGGACTCGCCGACGCCGGACCAGAGGGCCGCCACGTCCATCTCGAAGAGCTGCCGGCCACGGGTGTCCAGGAAGACCTGGCGGAAGATCAGATCGCCCAGCGGGCGGAGCGGGACGTCGAGGCCGAGCAGCCGCAACGCCCGGGAGGCATTGCCGGGGAGGTGGATCCCGGCCCCGGGAACGACGGAGGCGGGCAGGGCCTCGACCACGTCCGGCCGGAAACCGGCGACACGGAGCCCCCGGGCCGCGGCCAGACCGGCGACGCCGGCGCCCACCACGAGGATGCGCAAGGTCATCGCACCAGCGCTTTCTTGTCGATGGATACGCGTCGGAGCCAGAAGACTACCCCCAGCCACCGACCCAAAGGAACACCCGCGATCGGACTCAGGTTGCTCCAGCAGCAACTTTCGTCTCATGTGGAGGACGGGCCAGCGCCGTCGCGAAAGCTTTGCCGGCACGGGCCAGGGCCACCGCGCGACGGCGGCGCAACGAGATCAGATGCAGGGACTTCACCGAGGTGCTCATGTGGACGATCGAACCACCGGGGTACGACATTTTCCGACACCCGGGAAACCGGCCACCCCGGCGGGCAGCGCGAGCAAGAGCACCGCCAGAATTCCTCGTGCCCGCCCTCCGCCTGCCGATGAGCGAGTCAATGGAAAGCCCCGACCCGTCCGCCGATCTCTGGCGATCCGCAACCCGCGTGCTGGACCAGAACTGGACCGGCCGCTACACGGTGCCCTCCCGCACCCTGTACCCGCATCAGTGGAGCTGGGACACCGCGTTCGCCGCGATCGGCCTGGCCTACGTGAACCCCGGGCGGGCCTGGCGGGACCTGCGCAGCCTGTTCGAGGCGCAGTGGCCGGACGGCCGGGTGCCGCACATCGTCTTCGACCCGGACGTCCCGGAGGACGCCTACTTCCCGGGGCCACGGTTCTGGCGGGTGCCCGCCTACGCCGGGCGGCCGGCCCGGGGCAGCACCGGGCTGGTGCAGCCGCCGATGCACGCACTCGCCGCCTGGGAGGTCTACCGGCACGCGGCCGCGCACGGCGCCGACGCGGCCCAGCAGGCCCGGGTCGAACTGGACTGGCTCTACCCGCGGCTGGTGGCGCAGCAGGAGTTCCTCGGCGACCGGCGGGACGCCGGCGGCAGCGGGCTGGCCTCGATCGTGCACCCCTGGGAGTCCGGTCTGGACAACAGCCCGGCCTGGGACGACGCCCTCGCCGCGGTGCCCGCCGACATGAGCCTGCTGGACACGTACCATCGCCGCGATCTTGATGTGTCGGATGCCACACACCGTCCGACCGACAGCGATTACGCCCGATATCTGGGTCTGGTCGAGAACTACCGGGACGGCGGTTACTCCGACAACGACCTGGCCCTGCGGCACCCCTTCGTGGTGGAGTGCCCGGCGTTCAACACCGTGCTGGCCACCGCCGAGCTGGCCCTCGCCCAGATCGCCGGGGTGCTCGGGCATCCGGCGGCGCACCGGCACCGGGAGCGGGCCCAGGGCATCACCGCCGCGATCACCCATCGGCTCTGGGATCCGGAGAGCAACTTCTTCCATGCCCGGGACGTACGGTCCGGGCGGCTCAGCCCCGAGCACGTGGTGAGTGGCCTGCTGCCGCTCGCGCTGCCCGATCTGGACTCCCGGCGCGTGGACACGCTGGTGGCGGCGGCGAAGTCGGCCCGCTTCGGGCTGCCGGCGCCGGCCAACGACCGGACCGGGCCGTCCTTCGACCCGGTCCGGTACTGGCGCGGCCCGATCTGGATCAACGTGAACTGGCTGCTGCGCCGGGGCCTGCTGGTGCACGGGCGGCGGGACGAGGCGGACGAACTGCGCCGGGCCCTGTTGCGGCTGGTGCACCGCAACGGCCACTACGAGTACTTCCATCCCGGCGACGGCAGCGGTCTCGGCGCACCGGCGTTCAGCTGGACCGCCGCCCTGAGCCTGGACCTGCTGGCCGACTCGTCCGCCCCGGCCTACGCCCGCACCTTCCAGCGGACCTGAAAGGCCGGACCTAGAAGATCACCACGGAGCGGAGTACGTCACCGGTGTGCATCTTGTTGAACGCCGCCTCGACGCCGTCCAGCGCGATCTCCTCGGTGACGAACGCGTCCAGGTCCAGCCGGCCCTGCCGGTAGAGCTCGGTGAGCATCGGGAAGTCCCGGCTCGGCAGGCAGTCGCCGTACCAGCTGGACTTCAGGGCGCCACCGCGGCCGAAGACGTCGAGCAGCGGCAGCTCGATCGTCATGTCCGGGGTCGGCACACCGACCAGGACCACGGTGCCGGCCAGATCACGGGCATAGAACGCCTGCTTGTACGTCTCCGGACGGCCGACCGCCTCGACCACCACGTCGGCGCCGAAGCCCTCGGTCAGCTCCCGGACCCGCTCCACCACGTCGTGCTCGCGCGCGTTGATCGTGTGGGTGGCCCCGAAGCCCCGGGCCCACTCGAGTTTCCGCTCGTCGGTGTCGATCGCGATGATCGTGGTGGCTCCGGCGAGAGCCGCCCCGGCCACCGCGCCGTCACCGACACCACCGCAGCCGATGACCGCGACCGAGTCACCCCGGCCCACCCCACCGGTGTTGATCGCCGCGCCGATGCCGGCCATCACGCCACAGCCGAGCAGGCCCACCGCGGCGGCCCGGGCCGACGGGTCGACCTTCGTGCACTGGCCGGCGTGCACCAGCGTCTTCTCCACGAACGCGCCGACGCCCAGAGCCGGGGACAGCTCGGTGCCGTCCTCCAGGGTCATCTTCTGGCCCGCGTTGTGGGTGGCGAAGCAGTACCACGGCTTGCCCTTGTTGCAGGCCCGGCAGTTGCCGCAGACGGCACGCCAGTTCAGCACCACGAAGTCGCCGACCGCCACGTCGGTGACGCCCTCGCCGATCGCCTCGACGACACCCGCCGCCTCGTGCCCGAGCAGGAACGGGAACTCGTCGTTGATCCCGCCCTCGCGATAGTGCAGGTCGGTGTGGCAGACCCCGCACGCCTGCACCTTGACGACCGCTTCACCGGGACCGGGGTCGGGCACCACGATGGTGGCCACCTCGACCGGCTTGCCCTTTCCTCGGGCGACAACGCCCCGCACCAGCTGGCTCATCTCTCCACGCACCTCTCACGTCCGACCGGGCCGAGAGCCACCCTACGGGTTCTGCGTCAGCGCTTCGGCGACCTTCGCGAGCTGCCTGGCCTGCGCGGTGGTCAGCCGGTCGAAGATCAGCCGCTGGACCGCCTCGGCGTGCCCGGGCGCCGTCTCGACCACCTTGGCCCAGCCCTCGTCGGTGAGCACGGCGATCTGCACCCGGCCGTCGGCGGCGTCCTTCTCCCGGCGCACCCAGCCCTGCTTCTCCAACCGGGCCACCACGTGGGAGAGCCGGGAGAGCGACGCGCTGGCGTTGCGGGCCAGCCTGCTCATCGGCAGGCGGCGGTCCGGGGACTCGGAGAGGTTCATCAGGACCAGGTAGCCCATGTGGGTCAGCCCGGCGTCCCGCTGGAGCTGGGTCTCGATCGCGGCCGGAACCCGGACGAGCAGCTCGACGATCTGCCGCCAGGCGTTCTGCTGCTCATCGGTCAACCACCGGGGCTCCTCCATGCAGGCAGGTTAGCGGCGATCGGTGGAGCGTCTGTCGGCCGGTCGGCTGGTAGGTGCACGAATCGATCGACTTACGTGAACCTTGGCGGGTACGCTGCACGGGGACTTTATCCCTTGACACGACGCCGGAACCGGCTGGCTGGGGGGCCTCGGCCGGTTCCGGCGTCGTGCTCTCAAGTAATTTTCAATTCGCGGGCGGCTCGTCCTTGCCGGCCTCTTCGAGAGCGTCCGCTTCCTCCTTGGTCGCGTGCACCGCGCCGTCGGCGTGCTCCGGCGGGCCGTAGACCGTGTAGAGGACCAGCGGGTTCGGACCCTCGTTGAGGAAGTTGTGCTTGCGGCCGGCCGGCACGACCACCAGGTCACCCTGCTCGACCTTGCGGGTCTCGCCGGAGATGACGGCCTTGCCGACACCGCTCACGAAGGTCAGGATCTGATCCACCTCGTGCACCTCTTCACCGATCTCGCCGCCCGGCGGAACGGTCATGATGACGAGCTGGGTGTGCTTTCCGGTCCAGAGCACACGGCGGAAGTCGGGGCTCTGCTGCGCGACGGTGGCAATCGTGAAGTGCTCCATGACCGGATCGTTACCCAGGTCAGGACTTTCGCAACCGGCCCGGCACGACCGGCTCGGGACGGCCGATCAGATAGCCCTGGACGTAGTCCACGCCCAGTTCCCGGAGCATCCGCAGAGTGGCCTCGTCCTGCACGAACTCGGCCACCGTGTGGATGCCGTACGCCTGGCAGACCTGCACCAGTGCCCGTACCAGAACCTGGTCCTGGGGGTTGCCGACCAGATCCACCACGTACTCCCCGTCGATCTTGACGAGGTCGATCGGGAAGAGACGCAGATAGCGGAACGACGCGTAGCCCGAGCCGAAGTCGTCCAGGGCCAGGCCGCAACCGAGGTCCCGGACCCGGTCGGCGAACCGGCGGGCCTCGCTCAGGTTGCCGATCAGCGCGGTCTCGGTGATCTCGAAGGTGAGCTGGGCCGGGTCCACCTCGTACCGTTCGAGGAGTTTCTCCACCTCGGCGGTGAGCCGCGGGTCACCGACCGACCGGCCGGAGAGGTTCACCTGCAGGCACAGGCCGGGCTGCTCGGCGGCGAGCCGCATCGCGCGCTCCACCACCCACAGGTCGATGTCGAAGACCGCGTCCAGGCGCTCGGCGGTGTCCAGCAGCTGGATCGGCGACTGCGGCCCGTCGGTCTCGTCGAGCACCCGCAGCAGCAGCTCGTGCCGGGTGACCCGGTTGGTCTGCAGCTCCAGGATCGGCTGCGAGTAGAGGGTGAAGCCCTCGGTGCCGAGCGCGTCGGCGACCCGGCTGCGGTACGAGCCCTGCCGGTCCCGGACCGGAACCGGGTGCGCGACGAGCGTCATCGGCCGGCCCGCCTCGCGGGACTGCCGCCAGGCCTGCTCGGCGTCGATCAGCAGCCCGTGACTGCCGGCCTCGGCGTCGCGCTCGAACCGGACCAGGCCGGACCAGGTGCCGGCCATCGCGCCGAGGGCGGCCACCAGGGCCCGCGCCTGCTCCCGGGCGGTACGCCAGTTGACGTTCGCGAACAGCACGGCGATCTCGTTCGGGCCGACCCGGCCGATCAGGTGCTCGGGGCGGACGCTCTCCTCGACCAGCCGTGCGGACAGGTGCAGGAGATCGGCGTTACGATCCGGGCGTACCACCGCGGTGTCCTCGCCGGCCTGGATCCGGACCACCAGGAGCGCGCCGCCCGCGACGCGCAACGCCCGGTCGATCTCGTCGGCGAACCGTGCGCGGGTCAGCAGACCGGTCGCCGGGTCCGGCTCGACCAGCGACGCCTGCACGGTCTCGCCGCGCCGGGTCAGCCGGACCGACTCGCGGCGGGCGCGCTCGCGCACCGAGACGTCCCGGACGGTGCCGCGGATGCCGCACACCGCGCCGTCCTCGCCGGCCATCGGTTCCAGTGAGCAGTCGGCGTCGAACCAGCCGCCGTCGGCCCGCATCAGCCGGACCGTGGTGTGCACGGTCCGTTTGCCGGTCCAGGCCTCGGTGATGGCGCCGAGCGCGCGGGCGTGGTCGTCACGGTGCACGTGCCGGGACAGGATCTGGCGGGTCTTGCCCTTCTCCTCCGGATCACGGCCGATCATCGTGGAGAGGGTCGCCGACCAGATGATCTGGTCACCGGCGGCGGTGTAGGTGAACCAGGCGGACCGGTCGTCCATCGGCTGCCGCGGCTCGGGAAGGGAATGCGGCGGCGCGGGAGTCCAGCGCTCCCGTTCTTCGGGCACCGTCATGCCCCACCACCTCCCCCCTTGTTCGTGGTCGCTCCCCCTGCCGCCACCAAGACCCCTCACCTATTACGACCCGTCACCGGGCCGTAGTGACAGTGGACAAGGCCGTCAAAGTTTTGACGTATCCGCAGGCAAGGCCAGGAGCAGGGAATTATCGCCCATCCAGAGTAGCGAAACAACCGAATGGACGACCTCTTTCCCCTACATTTCCCCCGAAATACCTTCGCTTACTCCGACACGTCTTGTGACTGCCCGTATTCGCGACGGAACAATCCGCATTCCATGGGTACGCTGCGCATTCCCACAATCTCACACCGTGGCGATCTCCAGCTCCTCGAGTCGCTGCCAGACCGGCCGCATCGCCACCTCCGGCTCCCGGGCGAACAAACTACCCCGGATACGTACGAAAACGCAGTTGCCGACCCGTTCCAGCACCGCCTGCCGCCGCATGTCCGACTCCCACTGATCCGGCCCCTGATAGGAATCGGTGTCGCACTCGATCGCCAGCCGGCGGCCGTCCGGGGCGTTCACCACGAAATCGATCCGGTAACCACCGATCCGGAACTGCGGAATCGGTCGATAACCCCGCTCGACCAACAACTTCATGACCTCACGTTCGAAATCGGTCTCGCAGTTACCGGCCGGGTCGGCCGCGGCGGCCTCCAGCGGAAGATCGATGGCGTACGACAGCAGCAGTCGCCTGGCGTCGTCGTCCAGCAGGGCGTTCGGCCGTACCGAATGGAAGATCCACAGCTGGTCGCGGGCCCGCGAGGCGGCCACGTTGATCCGCCGGTGGTAGTCCCGTTTGGTGAACGCCGCGATCCGCGGATCCCGCTCCGAGACCACCATCGACACCAGCACCACGTCCCGCTCGTCACCCTGGAACGTGTACGCGTCACCGACCCGCAGCCGCCGCGCCTGGATCTCGTCCTCACCGATCGCCTCACGCAACTGCTCCAGCAGCCACGCCGCCTGCCCACTGCTGCTCAGCAGGCTGATCACGCCGAGGGTCCGGCCGTCGTACCGGGGATCCGCCACGATCTTGGTGACCCGCTCGACCAGGGCGGTGGCCTCCTCCACGTTCACGTCGCCGTACCCGGCCAGCGGCTGCCGTTCGCCCGCCTCGCAGAACACCGTCTGGATCGGCGGCAGCGCCGGGCGGTCCGCCCGCAACGGCAGGATCCGGTGGTCGTAGTAGTGCCGCGAGGAGAACTCGACGATCTGCGGCACGCTGCGGAAATGCTCGGTCAGCAGGATCCGCTCCGGGGAACGGCGCACCGCGTGGTCGTACAGCGAGGACTCGGGGTCGAAATGCTCCGCCGACGGCACCCCGGTCAGATGCCGCTTGATCAGCCCCTGCACCGCGCCGGCGAACCCGAGCTGCGGGCCGATCTGCTGATCGTCGCCGACCACCACGGCCCGTTCGGCGAGCGAGAGCACCGGCAGCGCGAACAGGTCCGCCTGCGACGCCTCGTCGACGATCACCACGTCGAACCGGGCGCCCCCGGCGAACTGCTCGATCGCCCGGTCCACCGACATCACCCAGACCGGCACCGCGGTGACCGCCTGCTCCATCGCGCGCTGCGCGTGCGCCTGCCAGGTCGCGGCGGTCCGCCCGGTCCCCTTACCGATCTTGCGGAGCGCGGCGGTCCAGTCGGCCAGCGCGGCCCGGCGCCTGTCGTCGAGCGCCCGGGACACCTCCAGCCACGCCGACGCCACCACGAGTTCGCTGGTCAGCCGCTTGATCCGGTCCCGGGACCGCTCCACCCGGCGGGCCAGCACGGCCGGATCGATCTCACCGACCACCCCGTCGAACCAGGTCTGCGCCCGCCGCCACTCCCACGCCTCCAGGCACGCCTGGCCGGAGACCACCGGAAGCTCGCCGTCGCCGATCATCACCGCCCACTCCGGCGCGGCCACCGACAGCCGCCGGAACGCCGCGTCGAACCGCATCACGTCCGGCTGCAACAGCACCAGCCGGCGGACCTCGGCGATCGCCTCATCCCAGCCGTCCAGCTCCTCCCACGCCCGGGTCAGGTGCGGCCACGGCGCCACCCGGTCGGCGACCGCGCGCTCCATCGCCCGGGTCTTCTCCAGGGTGAAGACCTCGGCCGCCGCCTCCAGCGACTCGGCCACCCCGGCCAGCGTCGCGGAATCCACCGTCAGGTCCCGCTGCGGCATCAGCACCGCGATCCGCCGGGCCAGCGGCGGCCAGCGGTTCAGGTCGAAGTCCAGCGACTGGTTCGCCTCGGTCAGCAGCGTGCCGGCCCAGATCTCCGGATCGCCCCAGCCACCCGCCGGCTCCGGCACCGACAGCCGCCGCACCCACTCCGTCCAGGCGTCACCCAGCCGGCGGCGGGCCTGCGCGCGGCGCACCGCCTGCACCGCCAGATCCACGTCCTCGACCGTGCGCAACGGTTCGTCGTCCACCCGGACCTCGTCGGCCAGCCGGAACAGGCCGGCCTGCAGCAGACGGTTCAGGTGCTTGCCGGAGGCGAACCGCTGACGCACCTCGTCCAGGCGGGTGAGCAGCAGTTTCGGCTCGGCCAGCAGTTGCTCGGCGATCGACACCCGATGACCGGTCAGCTCCCGGGACAGCGACGCCAGCTCGGTGAACAGGGTCTCCGTGGCGACCACCTGGTCGTTCCACAGGGTCCGCCAGTGCGGGTCGTCCAGCAACCGGCCCAGCCGGCCCGTCCACTGGTCCTCCCGCCGGCGCAGCCACGCCACCGACTCACGCAGCTCCGTCAGCAGCTCGGTCATCCCGGTGCGGTTCTCCCCGCGTACCGCAACCATGTCGACGCCCTCGTCCGCCAACCGCGAGATGCGCTCCTCCGTCTCCGCGCACTTCGCCCGGGCCGCCGTGGCAGTGGCCCTGTCCGGCAGATCGGAGATCTCCGGCAGCGGCCGCATCGACGCCGCACGATCCTCCGGAGGCAGCCGGGTCGCCAGCTTCAGCAGCATGGCGAACTCCTCGATGGTCAGCGGCGGCGGACCGGACACCGGATCCGGGATGCCACCCTGCACCGCCGCCCGTTCCCGCAGCCAGGCGCCCACCTCGGCGGGAAAAAGAGCGACACCGCCGATCTGGTACGTCTGGGCTTCGCTCTCCGCGATCTGCCGCAGCCCGGCCATCGCCGCCGCCAGCTCGCGCTCCGCCTCCTCCAGATTGCGGGTCAGCCGGTTCACCCGGCGCGCCTCGGCCTCCCGGTCCAGAGTCGCCGCCCGGTCCGACAGCTCCCGCGCCGCCAACTGCAACTGCACCAGCTGATCGGTGGTCCGGCCGAGCACCGCCAGGCACAGCGCCCGCACCTCCTCCGGCAGGCCGTCGCGCAGCACCCGCAGCGGCTCCTCCTTCTGCGCCACCACCAGGACCCGCTTGCCGTTCGCCATCAGGTGACAGATCAGGTTGCGGATCGTGTGCGTCTTGCCGGTGCCCGGCGGGCCCTGCACCGCCACGTTCCGGTGGTGCGCCAGCCGGCGGGCGATCGACTCCTGCGCCGCGTTCGTCGGCAACGGCATGAGCAGTCGCTCGCCCACCCGCTCCCACGTCTCCGGCCGGTCGTCCGGCATCAGCAGCCGGCTCGGCTCGTGCGCCACCACCGCGGCCAGCGCGCCGACCCCGGTCAGATCACCACCGGTCAGCCGGTCCCGCAGGTTCTCCAGGAAACCGCGCAACTGACGCTGCCGCGGGCGGGCGAACAGGACCGCGACGTCCCGGATCCCGGCCCGCTCGATCGGCGCCCCGCCGTCCACCACGACCCGGTCCTCACCCAGACGGGTCAGGGCGCGCTCGAAGAAGTCCCGCCGCTCGGCGTCGTTCCACAGATCCACCTCGACCGTGCCGCCCGGGCCGGCCAGGCTGCTCAACTGGGCCAGGTGCCGGTCGTCCAAGCCGGAGAGAGCCTCCAGCTGCAGCCGGGACGGGCCGGCCGGGGACACCCTGATCAGGGCCTCGTCCGCGTCGTACTCGATCAGGACCGGGGTGGCGACCAGCGGGTAGCGGACCTTGGCGCCGTCGACCGTGGTCTCCACGATGCCGTGGCCCCAGACCAGCTCGGCGGTGGCCGCCGCCATGTCCAGCTGGTGCATCCGGTCGAACAGCTTCCGATGCAGCTCACGGGTCTGCTCGGTCCGGGTGGTCAGCTCCGACCAGGGACGCCACGTGGTGTCCCGCCAGATCGCGAAGTCGTCGGTCGTCGGCCCGGTCGGCTCCTCGGCCGCCGTCACCTCCCCGCGCAACCGGCGGCGCAGAGCCGCCGGAACCGCCACCGGCCCCGGCATCTCCGGCCGGCCCACCCGCAGCCAGGAGGCGTCGTCACCATCCGGGCCGACCTGACAGCCGGCATGTTCGGGCAGGTCACGGAGCCAGTGCGCGTCGGACGGCACGGTGCGGGCCGGACGATCCATCTGTGCCCGGACGGCGAGCAGATAGTCGGCGACCGCCACCGCCCGATCCCGGATCGTGGTGGGCGATTCACGCTGCTCGGCCATCTTCGGGAGTTTAGGGCGTGCCCTCGTTCCGGTGAGGTTGCGTACCGCCCTGTTTCGGGCCTGCGCGCGGGCTTAAGGAACCGCTAAGGTTACGGCCGCCGATCTTGCACATCGAAGGCCATTGGGGACGCACGTGAACCAGGGATGGGCGGAGCGCGACGGGAACGAGCACTACTGGCCCGCGCAGCCGCCGATGATTCCGCCTTCGTTCTACGCCACACCGACCGATCCGCTGGTCAGCCCCGACTACCCGGGCTGGTGGCGGCGCAGCGTGGCCCTGGCCGGCCGGATCTGGAAACCCGCACTGCTGCTGCACACGATCGCCGCGGTGCCGTCGCTGGCGCTGACCGTCCCCGCCGATGTCGCCCTCACCGGCGAGGCCCGCGATCTGCAGCCCGCCATCCTCGGCGACCAGCCCGGACTGTCCGTGCTGGTCCCCTACCTGGGCGCCACATTCGTCTTCCTGGTAGCCGTCGTGATCGCCAGCCTGATCGCGGCGGTCGCCACCGCGATCAACGTGCAGCTGGTGGTGCAGGCCGCCACCGGTCAGCCGGTCAGCCTGCGGACCGCTGCCGGGGCCGGTCTGCGCCGGGCGCCCGCCGTGATCGGGTGGGCCCTGGTCGCCAACCTGCTGACCAGTGTCGCCTTGCTGATGTGCGTGCTGCCGATCTTCTATGTGGGGGCGGCGCTGATGGTTCTGCCGGTTCTGGTCACGCTGGAGCGAGGCTCCGGGGTGAGCCGGTCCTTCACCCTGTTCCATGCCGATCTGGGGACTTCGGTCTCCCGGGTGGCGACGGTGTTCGCCGTGACGGCGGCCACGATGTTCACCTTCGGCATGGTCGAGGTGTTCCTGGAGGCCGTCATCGGCGGCGTGGCCGGGACTGTGGTGGCGGCCCTGTTCAACGGCGTCTACCTGCTGGTGGCCGGGGTGCTGGTGACCCCACTGCTGGTCACGGCGTACGCCGACATGCGCGCCCGCCTCGAACCCTTCTCCACCGCCTACCTGATGCCACACCCCATCAACAACCCGACAACCTGACGCGGGTACGCCTACCCCCACCACCTCACCGAGCGGCGCACCCACCCCTTCCACCCACGGCGGTCACGCAGCCGCCTCCACCGCTCCTCCACCCACCGCGTCACGCACCTGCCTCGCCCGGCAGTTTTCACCCACCACGCTCTTTCACCCGCCACGCGACGCGGGTGCCACGCCACGCTCCTGCACCCGCCTCGCGCTTTCACCCACCACGCGGCTGCCACGCCACGCGCTTTCACCCACCCCGCAATTTCGCCCACCCCAAAACGCGGCTGCCACGCAATGCGGCTGCTCCTGCACCCGCCGGATGTCCGCGGGTGCCACGCCTCGCTCTTGGACCTGCCTCGCTCCCTTACCCGCCACGCTGTTTCACCCGCCACGCAACGCGGCTGCCACGCCCACCTTTTCCGCCCGCCGCGTGACGCGGCCGCCTCCCCTCCGCTTACCTGCGGCCTCAGGGGAACTGCATGCGGCGCGGACGCGGGATCACCGGCGGCGGCAGCGGGAGATCGTCGAGGTGACTCCAGCTCAGCAGGCCGTTGTCAGTCGACTTGATCTCCCCCAGGCAGGCGCGGAGCAGACCCAGGTTGGGGGCACCCGCGAACCCGGCGATGACGACCTCGGGCCGGGGAACGATCCGGGCGATGGCGCCACAGATCTTCGCGACCTCACGTTCGTCGACGGCGTCCAGCGGGAGCGGGGCCTCGACCGGCGACCGGCGCCACGGCGGCCCGAACCGGCGCAACAACTCGCGGGCGAGCCGGCCGAACGAGCGCCCCACCTCGGCATCCCGCATCGACACCCGGGCGGACTGCCCGTAGCACCACGGCACGATCACATGCCCGTTGATCAGAACGAGCTGGTAGACCGAGCGCGGCACGCTGATGATCTCGGCACCCGGGAGAGCACCCAGAAAAAGGACCAGTTCCTCGTACGGCAACCCCCACCGCGGGTTCGCCAGCACACGTTCCATGGTCTGGGTCATGGCCGGATGAGCGTGCACCTCGCGGTCGATCGCCGTGCTCAACGCTTCCGGCACCCGGGTCCACAATTCGTCGGCGATCTTGTCGCCGAACTGCTCGACCAGCCACTCACTGGGACCGACGAGAACGTCTGGACGCATTCCTCACCACCACCGTCCGTGTTGCCGACGTCACTGCTGGCTAGAAGAGTTGCACTTCCATTGATCGACTGGAAGAGGTTGGAGCGAGATCACAAATACAAACGTGAATGAACTCAGCCCGGTCGATCAATGCTTAGCCACAACACTGGAGCAGCGGGGCGGCAGACCGCAAAACATGCAACTTGCGCAACACGGGTCACGCGCAACTTGCATGGCCGTTTCGCTATTCGCCACCATCCGATATTCAACCCGAGAGTTATTTCCAAGCGGTGACACACAGGCAAACAACGTTTCACACAACGTGATCAAATACGGCGCGACCTGCGACGCAGCCCCACAAATGATCAACAAGCCGCACCCGTGCCGGTCGGTGCGGATGGTGAAATCAATTGCAGTACGCGCGTCTCTTTTCACCCCGATCCGCCCCCAAGCCGACCCGCCGGCCCCATGACCCCTCAGGGACGGCACTCCACTGTCGGATTCCCGTCAGTTCACTCATGCACGCTGATCGATCACCAGACGCCGCACCACCGCACCCTCAGGTAAGCGCTCTCCCGACAAGGCTGGTCAAAGCACCGCCCTCACCCCGCCGCCTCACACCCAAGATCAGCACCCACCATCCACACTGTCCCCACCCCGACAGCCGACGTGAACCCCGCAAGACCCCCGATCACTTCCGGACGCCCCATTAATCCCCTTCGCGGCAATCAGCCACACTTCCCACCAGAGACCATTCAAACCTACCGATAGGTAGATTCCCGCCCCCCGCCCGAACCGACCCCAACAGATTTCCAGCCCCGCCCCGGACAACTATTTTGGCGCACCGCCAATTAACACCGTCCAGCTTCTTCTCAGGAAGAAGGAGTCCAGGAACGAGCAGCACCGCCCACCCAAATCCCACACCCCCGGAAGAATTCCCAATCCCAACCCGAGAGCCAGATTCCGCAGACACAACCACCCCCTCGCAACCAGCCAACGACATCACCGTCCCCCACCGAACAACGACCGATGGCCACCCAACGGGCAGTGGTCCGCAGACGGCAGAAGTGGGCGGCAGGCGGCGGGTAGCAGGCGGCGGGCAGCGACGGCCAGCGGACGGCAGGCGGCCAGCAAGCGCTGGGCGGCGAACGGCCGACAAGCAACGGGCAGCGGGCGGCTGGCAAGCGGTAGACGGCGGGCGGCCGGCAAGCAACGGGTAGCGGGCGGCTGGCAAGCAGTGGACGGCGGACGGCCGACAAGCAACGGGCAGTGGGCAGCTGGCAAGCGGTGGACGGCGGGCGGCCGGCAAGCGACGGGCAGTGGGCGATGCGCGTCCGGCGGGCGGAGGTCAGGCGGGCGGGGAAGGGTCTGGTGGTGGGGGTGGCTGGAACGGGAGCCACGTTTCGCGGTGTTCGAGGTATGGGATTGTGTTGTCCGGGAACCAGAGCAGGCCTGTGGAACTGGACGCTGTGCCGATCAGGAAGTCGTATCCGCGGACCAAGGCCACCGGCACCGGGGAGATCGCGGCCAGTTCGGTGAAGAGGGCTCTTGCCTCGGCCAACTGGCGGTCTCGGTCGGGCACGGTGATTCCTACGGCCAGGACCAGCGGGAATACATCCAGGAACGACGGCTCGTCGTCGGAGAAGACGTCAGAGATGTCGGCAGAGAAGTCGCCGGAGAAGTCGGCAGTGAAGTCGGCAGGATCGGAAGCCGGACCAACGACGGGGTCGGGAGCGCCGTCGAGGGATCGGTCGATGAACAGGTCGTTGCGGTGCAACTCGCCGCCGATCTGGCCTCCGGACGTTAGGGGACGGCTCAGATACGTCTCACCTGCGGGGCCGCGGATCACTGTCATGCCGGCTGCGGGGGCGAACTCGGCGGCGAAGGCCGATGGGGCTTGCCGGGACTGGAAGTAGATGTGCTCTTGTGTGGACACCGGCACCATCCTCAGGGCAACTCGAGCATTGTTCCGTCGGCCAGGATCACCCGGGCCCGGTCCGGCAGGGCCGAGCCGTGGACCCGCGCCTGGCCGGCCGCGCGTGCCCAACCGTGCCGGGCCACCTCCTCGGTCACGCCGGCCGACCGGCCGTCGATCACCACATCGCCGCCGCCGTGCGGTGCGAGCTGTTTGCCGGCGGCCAGGATGTTCGAGCGCATGCTGGAGCTGGAGGCGCTCTCCGGCGTCTTGAACTCGGTGACCACCCCGGGATCGTCGGGCCCACTCCGTACCATCGCGTCTGGGCTGGTCAGACCTGTCACGTCCTCCACCCGCCGCCGTGGATGCACCATCCTGCCCTCGGCTGCGAGCAGGTCGGCGATCGAGCGTTCCTTGTCGGCGAACAGCTTCTCCGGATCGTCCACCCCGGCCCGGAAGGCCCCGCCGAGTGAAACCCGCTCCGCTCCGGCGTCGCGTGGACCGGAGCCGCCACCCGGCGTCTTGCCCCCGCCGCCGCCCGGCGACTTACCCCCGCCTGCATCCGAACGGGACCTGAGGGAACGGATCAGGTCCCGGACCTTGTCGCCCTGCGCGACGAGTTTGCGCAGGCTGTCGATCAGCCCTTTCAGCCAGCGCCCGATCTTGGCGGCCCAGGCCGCGCACACGGCCGTCACCTGACTCACCACCATCGGCAGCGCGATGCCGCGGGTGGCGAGGATCTCGGCCGCCCACACCACCAGACGGGCGACCACCGCGGCGATCGCGTCCCGGATCATCAGCCGGACCGAGCCGACCAGCCCGCCGGCGCCCTCGGCCATCGCGGCCAGGGTGCCGGCCGTGGTGCCGAGGGCCCGCAGCTCGGTCTCCCGGTCACCGGCCCAGGCCCGATAGGCCTCGGCGGCCGCGCCGGTCCACGAAGCGATCTCCGACCGGGCCGCCTGGCCGAGGGCGTCCGCCTCGGTGGTCAGCGCGACGGACACCCCGGACCAGGTCCGGGCGTGGGCCGAGATCGCCGCGGCGTCCCCGGCCAGCCAGTCGAGGGTCTCGGCGAGCGGCTCGACCTGCTCGATCAGCCAGGCCACCCCGAACTGGGCGATGCTGCCGAGCGGGTCCACCACCACGGCCAGGCCGTCGAGGGCGCCGCCGGCCCCGGCCAGTGAGCCGTCGATCCAGCTGTCGTTGCGGATCGCCGCGTCGATGTCGCGCACGTCCTCGGCGATGGTGACCCCGGCCCAGCTGTCCGTCTCGCGGTCGCCGGGTGTGGCGACCAGTGGGTTGACCGGTGCGGTCATCGGATGGCCCGGAAGGCGTCAGCCCGGCGCTGGTCGGCGGCCTGATAGTCGGCGGTGTTGGCGCTCAGCCGGTCACCGCCGGCACGCAGGCCGGCGGCCGCCGCGTCGATCGCCGCGACCACCGTGTCCTGCAGCGTGCCGAGGGCGGCCGGGACCAGCGCGCACAACCGCCCGTAGGACTCGGGCCCGGCGCGCACCGCCCGGCCCGCCTCCGCGGCGACGGTGACCTGGTCGCCGGTGGCCCGGACGGTGCCGGCGTGGGTGGCCAGCTCGGGATGCCGGACCCGGAGCTGCTCAGTCACGACAGCCGTCCTCCGGGCGGAGCCGGGCCGCGAAGGTCTCGATGATCGCCCGCCCGGTCGCCGAGTCGGCGCCGACGGTCTCTCTGGTGGCGGCCTCCACCGTGGTGACCATGGCGGTCCGCGCCGCGCGCAGGGTGCTCAGGATCTCCCGCGCGGTGGCGGACGCGGGCCGTCGCCGGATGCCCTCGCCCAGATCGAGACCGGTCAGGTCGCCGCCGGAGCCGACGGTCACGGTGACCAGGCCGTCGGGACTTCGCGCGGTCTCGGTGAGCCGGGCCAGGCGGGACGACAGCTCGAGCGCCCGCCGGGCCCGCTCCTCGATGGTGCCCCGCCACTCGTCGATCAGTCTCTCGGCCTCCCCGAGGCCACGCGCGTCGAACATGGAACCCTTTCCATTCACCGTGATGACTTCGCGACCGACGGTAGCGAGATCGGCGACAACGCGGAGAAGGCCTGTGGATAACTCGGTTCAGCGGGGTCCGACGGTGTCCCACGAATGCCGGAACCGGGCCGGCGGGAGGTTCCATTCGCGCAGCACAGCGAGGAGTTCGGCCTCGTCGGAGGCGGTCGCGTGCCGCAGCCGGACGGCGCCGGGATCGTGGTCGTACCCCTCCAGGCCGTCCGACTCGAACTCCCAGTGCTCGACGTCGAATCCGCGGCCCGCGACCGGGACGACGTGCGCGAGGGCCCAGCGGTGCGGCTGCGAGGCCGGGAGCCGGACGCCGAGGCGGCGGCCCAGGCGCAGCGCGGCCAGCTCCGCGGCCGGCCAGACCCATTCGTGCTCGCCCATGATCGGTACGAAGGTACCGCGATACCGTTCCGGGGTGGGTTCCAACGTGCTCGTCAGCCCGGCCGAGGAGGCCGCGACAGTCATCGCCGCCGTGCTCCACGATCTCACCACCGGTGACCATCGCGGGGTGGTGGTCGACTCCCCGCCCGGCGCGGGCAAGTCGACGCTCGTGGTGCGGGCGGCCGGTGAGCTGGCCGCGACAGGCGATCCCCTGATGATCGTGGCGCAGACGAACGAGCAGGTGGACGACCTGATCGAGCGGCTGGGCGCGCGCTCGCCGGAGATCGGGGTGGGCCGGCTGTCGGCAGTCGACTACCTGCCTTCGGATCGGGTCAAGGCGCATCCGGCCTGCCGGGTCGCGGCCAAGGTCGGCGATCTGGGGTCACCATCGGTCACCATCGGTACGGCGGCGAAGTGGGCGACTGTGACCGAGGGCACCTGGCCGTGGGCGATCGTCGACGAGGCCTACCAGATGCGGTCGGACGCCCTGTTGCGTGTCGCGCCACGGTTCGAGCGGGCGCTGTTCGTGGGCGATCCCGGTCAGCTCGATCCGTTCTCGACGGTCGAGGTGGACCGCTGGATCGGGCTCTCCTGGGATCCGATGTTGAGTGCGGTGGCCGTGCTGCTGCGCCACAATCCGGACCTTCCGGTGCACCGGCTGCCGGTTTCGTGGCGTTTGCCCGCGTCGGCCGCCCCGGTGGTGGCCCGGGCGTTCTACCCCTTCACCGGCTTCCGGTCGGGCACCGGGCCGGGCGATCGCACGCTCACTTTCGGACAGTCCGCGCGTGACCCCTTCGACGAGGCACTGGATTCCGCGGCGGCGACCGGGTGGGGGTTGCACGAGCTGGCCGAGCGCTTCACCGTTCGTACCGACGCGGAAGCCGCCGCCGCCTGCGCGCAACTCGCCGCACGGGCCTTGACCAGGGACGGCGTCGCGTCCTCGGAGTCCGGCACCGGCCCGCTCACCGCGGACCGGATCGCGGTCGGCGCCGCGCATCGCGACCAGGTCGCGGTGATCAGATCGTTGCTGCCGGCGGAGGCCGCCGAGGTCACCGTCGACACCGCCAACCGGCTCCAGGGCCGGGAGTACGACCTGACGATCGTCCTGCATCCGCTCTCCGGCCGGCGGGACGCGACCGCCTTCCACCTGGAGTCCGGGCGGCTCTGCGTGCTGACCTCCCGGCACCGGCACGGCTGCGTGGTGGTGGCGCGGGCGGGCATCGCCGAGTTGCTGGACGCGCACCCGTCGACCGAGCCGGTGCACCTGAATGTTCCCGTGAAGTTTCCCGACGGGTGGGAGGCCAATCAATCGATGCTTGCCCATCTATACCGGTCGTGACGGTACCGTGTGTCAATGAAGCGCGACCGGGTGTATCACCCGATCCTGCGGCCCCGCCGGGGTGAACTCACTGCCCTGGCACACCTCTCGGACGATGACGCCCAGCGCGTCACGCCCATCGTGGAACTGGAGCCGGGCGACACTCTGGTACCGCTGATACGCGAGCTGCGGCCACGTAGTGGGACGATCGCCGTCGATTTCGGGGACGTGCCGGAACCGGCCGGTGATCCGGAGCGGCTGGCACTGCGCCTGGCCGAGCTGGGGATCGCGATGATTCCGGTGCTCCGGCCGTACGAAAGCAGTCTTCGCCTTTCGGCCCACGGCAACGCCGCGCGGATGCACCGGCGGCGCGCCGTGCTGCGTCTGCGTCCGCATGCGGACGCGGCCAACCCGGCCGAGGCGGACGCGGTGACCGCGCGGGTGCTGCGGGCCACGGCTCTCGATCCGGACGAGATCGACCTGTTGATCGACCTGGCCGAGACGGCCTGTGTGGCGCACACCACCGAGGTCGAGGAGCGGGCTCGGCGGGTGTTGCGCTGGGCCCGGTCGGCGCCGTGGCGTTCGGTGAGCGTGGCGGCCGGCGCGATGCCGCCCAACCTGGACGACCTGCCGACCGATCGGCCGGTCGCGGTGGGCCGGCTCGACGTCCGGGTCTGGGCGCGGCTCGGCGAACCGGGTATGGGGTACGCGGACTATGGCGTCACGTCCCCGGTCCGGCGCCACGGCGTTCAGCATCACCGGCAGCTTCCGACATTGCGGTACACCTCCGACCGGGACTGGTGGATCTACCGCTGGGCGCGGCGCGGCGGCCGTAGTGACGACCGCTGCCACGACCTGTGCCGGGCCCTGGTCACGTCGCCGCAGTGGCCACCGGCGGGCGCCCGGTTCTCCTGGGGTGACGCCGAGATCGCCAAGCGGGCCCGGACCGCGCGGGGCGCCGGCAGCTCGGCCAGCTGGATCGCCTGGAGCACCTCGCACCACATCGCGCACGTCCTGCGGACGCTGCCGGAGGCCGGATAATTGTCGTACGGTTGTTCTAATGTCGCTCATGGCCGCCCTCGCGTACGCCCGGCACGGCATCCCCGTCCTGCCGGTGCACACGCCTGACCGGGGTGGCTCCTGTTCCTGCGACAAAGGAGCCCGATGCGATCGATCCGGCAAGCACCCACGGCTCCGGCACGGCCTGTCCGAGGCCTCGACCGATCCGCAGCAGATCCAGCTCTGGTGGACCTTCTGGCCACGCGCCAACGTGGGCCTGCGCACTGGAGTGGTGATGGACGTGGCCGATGTCGACTCGGCCGAGGGCTGGCACGGGCTTCGCCACCTGCTCGGCGGCGACGTGGCGCCCGGTCCGCAGGTGCGCAGCGGCGGGGGCGGCCGGCACCTGTGGTTCCGCCCGACCGGGTGGGGCAACCGGGTCCGCCTGGTCGCGGGGCTCGACTGGCGCGGTGTGGGTGGTTATGTCTTGGCGCCGCCGTCGCGGCATGCCCGCGGTGCCGACTACCGCTGGATCCGGCGGCCCGCGGTGACCCTCCCGGTGGTGCCGTCCGCCCTGCTCACCCTGATCGCGGGCCCGCCGCCACCAGCCGTGCGGTCCGGCCCGATCCTGTACCCGGACCGCTATGCCGAAGCCGCTCTCGACGCCGAAACGGCCCGGGTCGCCGGAGCCGTCGAGGGCACCCGCAACGACACGTTGAACCGAGCGGCCTTCATGCTGGGCCGGCTGATCGGGGCCGGGCTGCTGGACGAGCCGGAGGTCCGGCGGGAACTGACGGCCGCGGCCCGGCAGGCGGGGCTGGGCTGGTCCGAGATCCGCGGCACCCTCCGCTCCGGGTTGACGGCGGGGCGACGACATCCGCTCGCGACCAGCCCACCGAGTGCCGCCTGACGGTCAAACCCGACTTTTCAGTACGCGGACCTGCCACGGTGACCGTCGGCGACAAGAACGACACGCGCGAACCGTCCGCTGTCCCGGCATCTGGTCGATACCGGGCCGACACGCGCGGGCCGAATCCGGTTCCCGCTTCCGGGCGTTCTCCGGGACGATCCCGGGCACACGTCCCTGACCAGCACATTCACCCACAACGGCAGGCCTGTTGTGCGGGGTCGGATCGGCCGTTCGGCCGTGCCGAAACGGATGATCGGGTCACCCGGGCACGAACGACTCCCGTCTTCCCGCCGGTAACCTGGCGTTCGGAACGGCCGGGGGGCGATGTGCTTCAGTGGGACGTGATCAGCGACGCCGACCGGGTGGTGCTCACCGACCCGCGGCGGCTGCGATCGGTGCGCCGGATAGCCGGTGGCCCGCTGCCCGACGACGCCTTCGACCGGGTGGCCATGCTGGTGCGCAAGCTGGTCGACGCCCCGATCTGCGCGGTGTGCCTGGTCGGCGACGACCGGCAGATCCTGTCCGGGCAGACCGGTGTGCCCGATCCGCTCTCCTCGGCCCGGGAGATGCCGCTGACCCACTCGTTCAGCCGGCACGTGGTGGCCGCCGGGGCGATGCTCGTCGTCTCCGACGTCCGGACCGAACCACGGATGCGCGACAACCCGGTGATCCAGGAGATCGGGGCCATCGCGTACGCCGGAGCGCCGATCACCGACCCGGACGGGCTGATCGTCGGCGCGCTCTGCGCCGTCGACCAGGAGCCACGGGTCTGGACCCCGAGTGAGGTCGCCCTGCTCAGCGAGCTGGCCGAGGTCTGCTCGTCGGAGGTCTGCCTGCGGATCGCCCGGGCCGCCGCCGAGGAGGCCCGGCGCGCCGCCGAGTCGGCACACCAGCAGCTCGAGCTGCTCGCCGACCTGACCGAGTCGCTGGCCGCCACGATGGACATGGACGAGGCCATGCGGCGACTCGGTGACATCGTCACGGCCACCCTCGCCGATTGGTGCGTGGTCGCGGTCGCGGAGGATCCGGGCGGCTCCGCCCTGGTCTCCACCGCCCACGGCGACCCGGATCGGGCCGCCGACATGGAGCGGCTCGCCGCGTTGGCCACCGACGCCCGGGCTGACCTGCGGGCGATGCTGCGGGCCGCCCACCGCACCGGCCGGCCGATCCGCACCCCCGGCATGCGCAGCCGGATCACCGATCCCGAGGTGGCCGCGATCACCGACCGGGCCGGATTCGGAGCGGCCATGATCGTGCCGATCGTGTCCCCGGTGCGGCGCCGCCCGATCGGGGCGTTACTGCTGGTCAACCGGCCCGATCGGGAGGACTTCAGCGCCGCCGAGGAGTGGACGGCCGCCGAGGTCGGCCGGCGGGCCGGGCTCGCCGTGGAGAACAGCCGGCTCTACCGGGAGCAACGGCACATGGCCGAGGTGCTGCAGCGCAGCCTGCTCACCGAGCTGCCGCAGATCCCGGGAATCCAGCTGCACGCCCGATATCTCCCGGCGCAGGACGGCGCGGCGGTCGGCGGGGACTGGTACGACGCGTTCGCCCAGCCCGACGGCAGCGTCATGGTCGCGGTCGGGGACGTCTCCGGGCACGACATCGAGGCGGCTGCCACCATGGGGCAGCTGCGCAACCTGGTCCGGGGCGATGCCTACGGGCGCGACGAGGAACCCGGGGCGCTTCTCACCGATCTCGACCGCACTCTGTACGGGTTGCACGTGCCCGCCTCGGCCACCGCGGTGCTCGCCCGGGTCCGCCGGTCCGCCTCCGGATACAAGATCAGTTTCGCCAACGCCGGGCATCCGCCGCCGTTGCTGCTGCAACCGGACGGCAGCGTCCAGGTCTGGTGGGTGCCGCCGGAGCCGCTGCTCGGGCTCGGGTTGCCGCTCCGGGAGCCACGGACCACCGCGCGGCGCTGGGTGCCACCCGGTTCGACGCTGATCCTCTACACCGACGGCCTGGTCGAGGACCGCGAACAACTCCTCGACGAGGGCATCGCCCGTCTCTCCGAGGTGTTGCGCGCCAACGCGGGCCGACCGGCCGACGACCTGTGCACCAGCCTGCTGGCGGCGGCCCCACGCCGCAGCGACGACATCGCCCTGCTCCTGGTCCACCTGACCTGACTGCGAGGCTGGCGGTGTCGGCTCGTTGGTGATGGGCTGCCACCTGGTCCGATCCGCCTCACCTCGCTCTATCCGCCTGCGCCCGGTCCACCTCGCGCTGCTCCCGGTCTGCTTCGGGGTCCGGGCCACCCGCGAGGCGGTCCTGCCCTACCTGCGGCAACGTCCCTCCTTCCTTCGGAGGTGAGGGTCACCGGAAAGGGCGGCTCAGAGAGAGGTCGCGGCCGTGTTCGGGATGACCTCCGGGCGGTAAGCGAGGGCCGGATCGGAGGAGAACACCGGGTCAGGCGTGGGCGCCGGGTCAGGCGTGAGCGGCGCCTCGGGCGTGAGGGCCGTGGCCGGGTCGGGGTTCAAGGGCGCGGTGTCGTCGGCGGGTGGCGGCGTGGGCTCCTCGTAGATCGGGGGACCGCCGTGTGTCCAGGGGGTCTCGGCCGGGTCGGGGAGCGCGCCGCCCGGGCGGTACGCCTCGCTCAACGTGGTCAGGGTGATGGGCTCGCCGACCGCCGGGACGCTTCCCGGCTCGGCCACCAGGCGACGGCCCATGCCGCCGGAGAGTTCCAGGAGGACGTCGTGGCCTCCGGCGGCCGGGGCGACCGAGATGACCTTCGCCTTCTGGGCGGGACGGGACGGTGACGTCAGGTTGGTGTTCGGTTCCACCCGGACCGGTTCGGTCGTGTGGACCATGATGCGGGGGCGGAGCACCGGGCGCCGGCCCGTGTCGTCCACCCGATCGGGGTTGGCCAGGGTGACGATGCCGGCGAAGGCCGAGCCGGTCAGCCGGTACTCGGCCAGGACCAGCGGGTCGTCGAAGGCCCGCTGGACGGCGTACCGGGCGGCCGCGCTCTCCAGGCGCTGGAGGCGGGCCGCCGCGGCCACCGCCCCGTCGCGGCGGGGCTGCGGCGGACCGCCCTCGGCCACATGCTGACTGAAAGCGGTGAAAGCGTCCCGGTCGGCGTCCCAGCGGGACCGCACCCGCTCACCGGCCGGCAGGGTGCGCAGCAGCGAAAGGGTGCGCCACATCCGCTGCCAGGTCGGCAGGAGCAGTTCGTGCAGCACCTGCCGAAGCTCGGGGGCGGAGCGTTCGATGAGTGGGGCCAGCACCCGGTTGTCGAAGTCCGGGTCGGTGGCGGGGCCGGCCACCGGGCCGTTCTCGGCTTCCCGGGCAGCGGCCGCGCCCTGTTCGATCCAGGCGAGCTGGACACCGAACTGTGCGTCCTCGGCGCCGCTCTGCCCGGTCACCCAATGCAGACCCAGCGCTTGTACGGCGTTCGTCAGCAACGTCGACCCGGGCACCTCGGCGCTGTTGGCGAAGAAGGTCAGCCAGCGGCCGAGCAACGGGACGGCGGGCGGTACCGGATGGTCGCCGTCGATCTTGAGGAAGCGGGTGGACCGGCCCAGGAGCCGCAGGAAGTCGATGCCGGCCGGGTTCGGCACCCAGAGCTGGGGTGCGTCCACGTACCGCTGCCGGACGTCCTTGCCCCGGTCGACCGGGACGTCCTCGGTCTCGGCCGCGAACGAGCCGACGTGCGGGACCAGCACTTCGGCGAGTTCGGCGGCGAAGCGGAAACGGTCGGCCCGGTTGCGCGGCTGGTCGACGGTGAGCAGCCGCGGGCGGGCCGGGTCGGTGCCGATCATCATGGCCAGGGGCGCGTTCGCCTCCCCGGCCATGGCCAGCGGGATCAACACCATCGGATGATCGTGTACGTGCAGGTGGCGCACGGTGGCGACGGGTTGTGCCCGGCCGGCGACGACGGCTTGCGCCCGGGCTAGCGCGGTCAGAGTGCTCACCGCACCACCATCCAGGAGGAGCCGCCGGAGAACGGCGAGGCCGACATCCAGGAGGAGCCGCCGGAAAACGGCGCGGCCGAGAAATCCGAAACTCGTGGCGCGGATCGAGAACCAAAACTGAGGGGCGCCGCGATAAGCAAGGTAGAGGGCAACACAGCCGGCGAAGCGGAAGACGGCGCAGACGGGAGGCCCGAAATGAGCGGGGGGATCACCATGACGGGAGTGGTGGGCGTGTTCAAGAAAGGGCCTCGGACCGCAAGCGGAGGGCGGCTTGGAGCAGGGCTGCCGCTTCGGCCTGTTCGTCTGTCGGGGTCTGACGGCCCTCGGCCAGGGCCAGGACCTCGGTGACCGTGGGGATGCCGCCGAGGGATTCGCGGACCGCGCGGCCCAGTGCGGCCGTGCTGCCGGACGCCTCGTTGCGGCAGTAAACCGAGAGTTCGCAGGCCGAGAGGCATTCCGGGGCGTAACGGGGTTCGATCTCGGTGAGCGCGTCGATCAGGTCGGCCGGTTCGAGGGCCAGGTCGAAGGTCAGGCCGTCGGGCAGGGCGTCGATCAGGGTCTCGACCGAGGCGAGGCGGGAGAGCTGTCGTCGCAGGGTGGAGAGCTGTTTGCGGACGTCGAGGACGACCGCGGTGGGTTGCAGGGTGAAGTCTCGCGGGCAGAAGAGGACCACCTCGTGGTTGACCAGGGACGGGTCCTGACCGAGGCGGGTGAGGAGGTCACGGAGGGCCAGGACGTAGACGGCGGCCTGGACCGCGGCGGCTGACACCTTGGCGCTCTCGGCCTGGTCGTCGATGATCGCGAACGACTTGATCTCGACGACCTGAATACGGGCCTGAGTGCTACCCGGGGTGGCCGAGGGGCGGGCCCAGGCGATCAGGTCGGGCTCCAGGTAAACCGTCTGGCCGGCGATCTCCAGGGTCAGCAGTGGGTGGTCGACGAGCGCGGCCTGGGCGGAGGCCAGCAGTGTGGCGGTTCGGGTGTGGCGTTCGCCGAGGGTGTCGTCGCTGTCGGCGCCCATGTCCTGATAGCCGAGGCCGGCTTCGGCGGAGAGGACGGTGCGGAGCAGGGCGCAGTCGTCGGCCTTGAGCATGGCTTCGAAAGCGTTGCCCCGGGTCAGCGCGAAACGGGACTGGCCGAAACTGCCGGGGAAGCCGACCCGCTCGGCGAGCTTGGTCTTGTCGATGCCGGCCGCGTCGAGGACCGCTCGGCGGTTGCAGCCGGGATTGCCGGTGAGCGCTGCGATGGTTCGCGCGTTGTGACGTTTGGCCTTGCCGGCGCCGCGTAACTGGTCGAGCCGGTTCTGCTGCACGGACACCGCCCTTGGGGAAGATCGGAAACTACGACTGTAGAACGCCGAAATCACTGCGGCAATTCACCCACGGGAGGTGAATAAATCGCACATATCAGACATATAATGACTCACGCGCTACGTTCGGGACATGCCGAAGGCCATCTGGAATGACGAAGTGATCGCGGAGAGTGAAGACACCGTGGTGCTGGAAGGTAACCACTACTTCCCCCTCGCCAGCATTCGGGAGGACGTCCTCGTTCCCTCGGAGACGCACACCGTCTGCCCCTGGAAGGGCAAAGCGTCCTACTACTCGCTGCGTGCCGACGGGCACACCGCCCCGGACGCCGCCTGGTTCTACCCCGACCCGAAGCCGGACGCCTCCGCGGTCCGCGACCGGGTCGCCTTCCGCGGAGGCGTCCTGATCGAGGCCTGAAGCAAAGATCCCGATCCGGGCCCGAGCAAGGGCCCGGATCCAGACCCCAGCAAGGTCCGACCGGAACCCGAGCAGAAGACCCAGGCCAGGCCCGAGCAAGAAGCCCGGCCGGGGCCCGATCGGAAGCCCGACCCGGCCCGAGCAAGAGGCCGATCGGGGCCCGAACGGAAGCCCGACCCGACTCGAGCAAGAGGCCCGGGCAAAAGGCCCGAACAAAAGGCCCGGCCTGACCCGGCTTGAACGGGAGGTTCAGGCAGGGGCTGAGCAGGAGGTTTGGTTGCGGACCGGGTGAGGGGTCTGAGCACCGGGCCCGCGTGCGGGGTCGGCGCGACGTCTTGAACAGTTGGGGGCCCGCTCACGTGATTCGCGGGTGGGCCTCCTCGATTGCTGTTACCTCCAGGTAGTCCAGCATGTCCCGTTGTTCCGCGTCGTCCAGGGCGGCGAACGCGTCGTACGCCTCGGACCGGGAGTGCGGGGTCTCCGCCGCCAGCAGTGCGATGATCGCTGACCAGGCCAGGGACACCCGGTCGAAGAGTCGCGCCCGTCGTAGCGAGGTGAGCCGGGACAGCATGCCGACCTTGGTGGCCGCGTCGTCGTCGAGCGCCACCCGGTCGCAGAGTTCGAACAGGGCCCGGCCCCGGTACGGGTGCTCGGACTCGATCATCCGGGCCAGTTCGGCGTTGCCCATCCGGTCGACCGGTGGCGCGGGGCCACGGCGGGGCAGGGACTGACCGGGTTCACCGTGCACGACTGTCGCGTCCGCTCTCGAATCCGTTGCCCGGAAGCTGGTGCGGCAACGTCGGTGTGTGATGAAAGGTGGGAAACGTCGGCGCCGGCATCACCGGCTCGTCGGCCTTCTCAAGAACGTCCTCAAGAACGTCGACGCGCTCCTCCGCGTCCTGTTCTTCATCCAGCACGTTTTGCCCTCCGTTACCGACTTGCGGTGATGACGTCCCATGAGATCACGGTCGCGCAAACCTCGCGAGCACCCACCGTGGTGACTCCCGCCGGTCACCCGACCCGGCGACCGCCGTAACCTGCATGCAACGCATCGACCGGCGCGAACGGGACCGAGGGGGCGACGTGCACACAGGCCAGGAGGGCGAGGAGCCCCAGGAGTGGCGCTCCGTGTTGATCGACCTCTCCGAGGTGCCGGTCGCCGAAATTGTCGAGCGGGACGACTCCGCGCTGGCCCGTGCGATGCGCCGGGTCACCGACGAGGCGTCCCGGAGCGAGCCGATAGCCGGTTTCAACTCCGCTCTGTAATCTTCCGATGACCGCGCAACCGTTCCGGCTGACCGACGCCGCATTCATCGCGCTCGGTGCCGGCCGCCCGTCCGGCGAAACCCTCGGCACGCTGCGCCGCGCCGAGCGGACCAGGCATCTGCTTCTCTTGCGACAGGCGTTGCGCAGGGTTTCCGACACTCCTGGGTGGTACGCCGACCCGCCCGACGACCCGATGACCGGCCTGTGGGCAACCCGCCCACCCCAAAAAGCGGAAATCACAGCGGTCCAAGAACCAGCAGCCAAAGCGGACCAAGAAGCGGCAGCCGAAGCAGGGCAAGAACCAGCAGCCGAAGCGGACCGAGAAGTGGCAGCCGAGGCGGGGCAAGAACCAGCAGCTGAAGCGGGCCGAAAAGCGGCAGCCGAAGCGAGCCAAGAAGCGGAAGACACGGCAGACGCGGCAGGTCGGAAGGGCCGTCACATACTGGCCGCCACCTGCGACGGCCTGACCCTGACGGTGCGTCTGGAGGACACCGATCCGGATCGCTCCCGGCTCGGGCTCACCCCTGCTCCCCCGCTGTCCCCGGCCGAGGTCGAGCACTGGCGAACCTGCCTGGACCAGGCGTGGGAAGTGCTGGTCCGGCGGCACCGACCGGCCGCCGAGACGATGGCCGCGGTGTTGCGGGTGATCGTGCCGGTGCTGCCCGACCCGTCGGCGAAGGGCATCAGCGCCACGTCGGCCGAGGCGTTCGGCGCGGTCGCCATGTCGTCGCCGGCCGACCCGGACGCCCTGGCCACCGGCCTGCTGCACGAATGCCAGCACAGTGTCCTGAACGCCACGAACCTGCTGTTCGACCTGGTGAACCCGGGTGGCCCGCCAGGTTATTCACCGTGGCGGGACGATCCCCGCCCGGCGTTCGGGGTGTTGCACGGCGCCTACGCCTACCTGGCCGTGACGAAATTCCGCCGAGCCGAGAGCAGGCAGAAAAACGGAAGCGCGCAAAAAAACGGAAGCGCGCAAAGGAACGAGAGCGGGCAGGAAGACGAGAAGAGCCGGGCGGCTGCTTTCGAGTTCGCCCGATGGCGTTCAGCGGTGGCCGAGGCCGCTGCCGGGCTTCTGGCCGGCGGTGAGTTGACCCCTGCTGGGGTACGCCTGACCACAGCCCTGCTGACCGAGGTCCAACAGTGGCTGACCGAGCCGGTGGACCTGGAGATCCAGCGGCTGGCCGACCGGGCGAACGCCGACCACCGATCCCGCTGGCGACTGCGGAACCTGACCGTCCCGCCGCAGGAGGTGGCCCGGCTGGTGGCGGCCTGGCACGAGGGCGTCGCCCCGCCGCAGATCACCACGGTGCTGCGCGAGGATTCCGGACGGGAGCTGTCCGATCCCCGTGGACAAGCGGCGGCCCAGGGGACCGTGCTCCCGACGTACCGCAAGCCGGAAGTTCTTCGCGCGGTGACAGTCGCATTGCCGGACGTGCCGGTCCACGCCCTCACGAAATGGCTCTCGTCCTGCACCTGAAAGCCCTTGCCCGTTAACTCAACCGGGCCCGGCGGGAACCGATCTGACTCGCCGGAGGTGGATCGTGGGTCGCAACGCTCTGTGGGACCGGGTACGCGTCGTCGTCGACGACGCGGTGGTGCTCGCGTCGCTGGTACTGCTGGCCTGGCCGGTGGCCGATCCGGCTCAGCCGGGTGGTCCGGCCGGGCGGATCGTCACGCTGGCCGCGGCGGTGTGCCTGGGCCTGGCGGTGCTGCTGCTGGACTCACGCCGGGGACTGCTGCGCCTGATCACCGTGGCCGCGGCGCTGCTGGTGGTGGGTATCCGCGAGGTGACCGCCGGTCTGCCGCCGGGCGGGGTCTGGCTGGTGGTGCTGGTCGCCGCGGCCGGTCTGCTGCGGCAGGTCCTGGGTGCGCGGATCGACCCGGACCGGAACCGGCAGCAGGCCCTGCTGGCGCAGCAGGCGTTCCGTGACCCGCTGACCGGGCTCGGCAACCGGAAGATGTTCACCGAGTACGCCACCGAGGTCATCGCCGAGCCGTCCCGCACCAAGACCGCGGTGATCGTGGTCGACGTGGACGGCCTGAAGGACATCAACGACGTGCTCGGGCACGCGGCCGGTGACGAGCTGCTGCGTGCCGCCGCCAACCGGCTCGCGGTGAACGTCCGGGCCAACGACACGGTGGCCCGGCTGGACGGCGACGAGTTCGCGGTGCTGCTGCCCGGCCTGGAGGACGAGCAGGCCGCGGTCGCGGTCGCCGAGCGGGTCCTCACCGAGCTGCACCGTCCGCTGCAGGTGGGCGGGATGCTGCTGAACATCCGGGCGAGCGCCGGGGTGGCGGTCGCCGACCACACCGGCAACGGTCTCGGCGGGATGCTGCGCCGCGCCGACCAGGCCCTGATCCGGGCCAAGCGGGACGGTGGCGGGGTGGCCCGCCGGTTCGACCCGGTCCTGTTCGCGAAGGCCGAGCAGCGCCGTCTGGCCGAGCAGGATCTGATGCGCGGGCTGGAGGCCGGCGAGTTCGAGGTGCACTACCAGCCGATCGTCGACCTGGACCAGGGCGGCATCACGGTCGGGGTGGAGGCGCTGGTCCGCTGGCGGCACCCGGAGAAGGGTCTGGTCCCGCCGGCGCTGTTCCTGGAGTTGGCCGAGCAGCTGGGCCAGGTGCCCCGGCTCGGCGGCTGGGTGCTGGAGGAGGCCTGCCGGCAGGCGATGGACTGGCAGAACCGGTTCCCCGGCTTCGAGATGAACGTCAACCTGTCCGCCTCCCAGCTCGGCAACCCCAAGCTGATCGACGAGGTACGCGAGGTGCTGCGCCGGACCGGTCTGCCGCCGCAGGACCTGGTGCTGGAGCTGACCGAGTCGGTGGCGCTCACCGACCTGGTCGAGTCGGCCCGGGTGCTGTCCGCCCTGAAGGAGCTGGGTGTCCGGATCGCGCTGGACGACTTCGGCACCGGTTTCTCGTCGCTCAGCCACCTCAGCACCCTGCCGGTGGACGTGGTGAAGATCGACCGCTCGTTCGTGCAGGCGATGCCGGAGACCGGTGGCGCGTCGGTGGCCGAGGCGGTGCTGCACATCGCCCGCACCTTCAACCTGTCGCCGGTGGCCGAGGGTGTCGAGGACGCCGGGCAGGCCGAACGGCTCAAGGAGCTGGGCGCCGGCCGGGCCCAGGGGTACCACTTCGCCCGGCCGATGCCGGCGCTCGGGGTGACCGAGCTGCTCGACAAGCAGAGCCCGGTCGTCATCGACGTCGACGCCGACGTCGCGTCATAGCGGCGGCAGGTCCGTCTCCGTCTCCAGATGCAGGTCGGCGGCGGTCGCCCGGAACACCGGGTGGCCGTCGCCGAACGCTTTCACCAGCCCGTTCAGGGCCTGCTCCCGGGCGGCGTCGTCGGCGCCGATCCGGGCCAGGTTCCACGCGCAGGCCGCGGTGTCCGGGTGGTCGGTGCCGCGGACCGCCTGCGACCGGCGCAGCGTGTCCGCCGCCAGCTCCCGGGACTGCTGCACCTCACCGACCGCGAAGAGATCGGCGGCCAGCCCGTTCGCGCAGCTCAGCGTGAACGGATGGTCGGAGCCGACGCTGCGGCGCAGGCCGCCGAGCACCTCCATGTCGATGGTCCGGGCGTCCGAGTGCCGGCCCGTCGCCCGGACCACCCCGGCCAGCCCCGCCGACGCGGCCAGGGTGAACGGGTGGTCGTCGCCGAGCACCGCGTGATAGCGGATCACCGCACGTTCCAGCATCTCGTGGGCCTCGTCCAGGTCGCCGTCGGCCTGGGCGCAGTTGGCCGCCGAGACCGCCGACGCCAGGGTGTCGACACTCAGCTCACCGAACCGCTTCCGGCTCATCGCCAGGTTCTCTGCGGCCAGCGCCCGGGCCGACGGCTCGCCCCGGCGGCGGGCGGCCATCGCCGCGCACCGGCCGGCCCACAGCGCGAACGGATGGTCGGCCGGGATCGCGTCACCGGGCCGGGTGGCGAGCACGTCGGCCGCCCCCGCGTAGTCGCCGAGCCCGAACAGGTCGAACGCGAGCGCGGCCCGTGACGACACCGTCTCCGGATGCCCGTCCACGAAGATCGCCTGCCGGTGCCGGAGCACCTGCTCGTCCAGTGCCCGGGCGCCCCGGAAATCGCCGAGCAGCCGCAGGTCGGCGGCAAGATTGTTGGCGCAGCGCAGCGCGGTCGGGAAACTCTCCCCGAACAGTCGCCGGTAGCGCACCAGGTTGTCGGCGTCCAACTGCCGGGCCTGTCCGAAATGGCCCTGCATCCGCAGGTCCGCGCCGACACTGTTGGCGGTGGCCAGGGTCGCCTCGTCGTCGGCGCCGACCACCTCCCGCTGGGTACGCAGAGTCTGCAGGTTGAGAGTCCGGGCGTCAGCCGACCGGCCCACCGCGCGCATCGCGTTGGCCAGGTGGAACCCGGCCAGCAGGGTCTGCTCGGCGGACTCGCCCAGCCCGTCGCGCCAGCGGGACACCGCGGCGCTCGCCAGGTCGCGGCTGGAGTCGTAGTCACCGCGGGCGTAGTGGAACCGGATGCAGTTGATCACCAGTTGGCGGATCTCCTCGGCGTCGCCGCCGAGCAGGTCGGAGTGGATCAGGTGCGGGGCGAGTTCGGCGTACCTATACCAGCCCGCCGGATCGTCCGGATCGCCCGGATCACCGGCGGCCAGCATGCCGCGGACCGTCCGCAGCAGCGCCGCGTGCCGCTCCGAACTCAGCTCCTGCCCGAACATGCCCCGGATCAGCGGATGCACGGTCAGCCGCTCACCGGCCGGATCCAGGCCGGCCAGACCGAACCGGGCGATCCGCCGCATCGCCGCCCGCAGCCGGCGCTCCACCCGCACCGTGCGCGCCAGCTCCGGATCCAGCGGCAGGGTCCGCGCCGCCCACAGCAGCCGCCACGAGATCGGCGCGCTGGCCAGGAACGTGCACAACTCCAGCAGCACCCGGTCGGCCGGCGCGGCGGCACCCAGCGCCTCCGCGGCCAGCCCCCACGCCACCCGGATCGGCGTGGGAAAGGCCAGCTCAGCGGCCCGCCGGTCAAAATCCTCCAGATAGCCGGACACCGGGCGGCCGGTCGCCTCACGGACCGCGGCGGCAAGATCCAGCGCCATCGGTACGTCGCCCAGGCGCTCGGCGAGCCGCCCGGCGTCGACGGCGGACAGCTCCGGGGCACGGGCGCGCAGCAGGTCGACGCTGTCCGCCCGGTCGAACACCGGCACCGGCAGACCCTGCGCCACCTCGGTCGTCCACCGTGGATTGCGGCTGGTCACCAGCACGTGCCCGGCGCCGCTGGGCAGGTAGGGGGTGATGTCCTCGGGGCGGTTCGCGTTCTCGAAGACCACCAGCCAGTTCCGGTACGGCTCACCACGGCTCAGCGCATCCCGCACCGCCCCGAGTGTCCGATTGAGATCACGGGACTCGGGCAGCCCGAGTCGCTGGGCCAGCCCGGCCAGCGCGGCCCGGGTTCCGGAGGTCTGCTCGGCGGGTATCCACCAGATCAGGTCGTAGGCTTCGGAGTGGCGATGGGCGTACTCGATGGCCAGTTGGGTACGCCCGGTGCCACCGAGTTGATGTTCCTGACTCGGCAGCAACACCACCGGACCGGTGCCGAGCATCTCCCGCACCCGGGCCAGAAGATCCTCACGGCCCACGAAGCGGGGGTTGCGCGGCGGCAGACCACCACGAATCGGCATGCCGATTACCGTACGTCCAACGATGGCCACAGAAAAGGAGACCCGGTGCCCGACGAGATCCGGACGACCACTCTGGAGCTGACCGGAGAGATCGACATCTCCACGGTCGAGAGTGTGCGGATGACCCTCCTCCGCGCGGTGACCGCCCACCCGCACCGGATCATAGTGAACATGGCCGCCGTCTCGTTCATCGACTCGACCGGCTTGGGCGCGCTGATCGCCGCTTTCCAGCGGGCCCGGGACGCCCACATCGACTTCACCCTGGCCGAGCCCTCCCCCCAGGTCCGCCAGATCCTGATCCTGAGCGGCCTGCTCGAGGTGGTCCCCATCACCCCATAACCGTGATGGCCATCCACATTCGTGTCGCGTTCCGGCACGACCGATTTCGGAGTAGGTGGTGCTCTTCATAGTTGCCGTACTGGTCGGGACAGATGGCGGAGTGCAGCATTCCCGCGTACTGGTCGGCAACCTGCAGGCCGTCATAGCGGCTCGTGTCTTCGAACTTGACTGATCCGTGCAATAGCCGCCAGGGAATCCAGGACGGGTCCGTGTTTCGCTTACGGACGAGGTATGCAGTCGTGTCGTCATGATTGAAACCACGCACGTGACCGAAGGTCGCCTTGATGGCCCGAGCACCACCAGGCCAATAACAGGCAGTCAGCAGTAGGCGCTCCATCATCATGCCCGCGACGTAATTGTAGAAAGCCGCTTGGTCCACACAGAGCACCGACGTGGTGGGGATAGCGGCCTTCTCGAAGATCACGTAGTTGACCTGCAAGTCGTCCAGGGCACCGAGCAACTGGCTGACCAACTGCCTCTTCGGGTAGACCTTGACGTTGTCCTTCCAGTGCAGCGGCTTGTTGGTGGGGATCTGAAAAGTAGTACGCAGATCGGCGACGACGGAACGCATGTCCGGCTCCTTCTCGGCTGCCACGACGACGCCCGCCATGCTGAAGAATCGCGACGACTTGGTGGAGACGCCGCGATCGCCGGTTTCATCGACGTATGCGTAGAGCCCGGGAGTCTGGATCACGGCACGAAGATTAGACGGCGATCAGCGTCGACGCCCCTTTCGTAACTCCCCAGAGGGATAGCGGCCGTTGCAAGACTCACGCCGTGGCGCGGATCGTCTCCAGGGCTGGGAGGCGTTTGCCGATGTAGAGCATCAGGCTCAGGATTGCGGCCAGGATTGCCAGGGCTCCGGCGACGTACCAGGCCAGGGTGTAGGTGCCCAGCTGGTCCCGGACCAGGCCGGCTCCGGTGGCGGCCATTGCGGCGCCGATCTGGTGGGAGGCGAAGACCCAGCCGAAGACTATCGGGCCGGCCTCGCCGAAATACTCCCGGCACAGGATCACCGTCGGGGGGACCGTCGCCACCCAGTCCAGGCCGTAGAAGAGGATGAAGATCAGCATGCTGGGGTGGGCGGTGGCCGCGAACAATGACGGCAAGAACAGCAGGGACAGGCCCCGCAGGGCGTAGTAGCCGCCGAGCAGGATCCGGGCGTCGACCCGGTCGGTCAGCCAACCGGACGCGATCGTTCCGACCACGTCGAAGAGGCCGACCAGGGCCAGCAGACCGGCGGCCGTGGTCTGTGGCATGCCGTGGTCGTGTGCCGCGGGGATGAAGTGGGTGCCGACCAGGCCGTTGGTGGTCGCGCCGCAGATCGCGAAACCGCCGGCCAGCAGCCAGAACGGGCGGGTCTTCGCGGCGTCGCGGAGGGCGCGCAGGGCGTTGCGGGCGGCTCCGCCCGCGGGCGGGGAAGGCTGGACGATCTCGGTGGCGCCGAGGGCGGGCACGTTCAGGTCGGCCGGGTGGTCGCGGAGGCGCCAGGCGATCAGCGGTACGACAGCGAGCGCCGCCACCGACACGGTGGCCGCCGCGGTGCGCCAGCCGTCGGACTCGACGATCCGGGACAGCACCGGGAGGAAGATCAGGTTGCCGGTCGCGCCGGCCGCGGTGAGGATGCCGGTGACCAGGCCGCGGTGTTTCGTGAACCAGCGGCCGGTGATGGTGGCGACGAAACCCAGCGCCAGCGAGCCGGTGCCCAGGCCGACGAGCACACCCCAGCAGAGCATCAGCTGCCAGCTCTGCGTCATCCACAGGGTGAGGCCGGAGCCGGCCGAGACGAGCACCAGCGCGCCCATCGCGACCCGGCGGATCCCGAACCGGTTCATCAGCGCCGCCGCGAACGGCGCGGTCAGTCCGTAGAGCAGCAGGTTCACCGAGACGGCGGCCGAGATGGTGCCGAGTGACCAGCCGAACTCGTCGTGCAGCGGCTGGAGCATGACGGACGGGGTGGACCGGAATCCGGCGGCGCCGAGCAGGGCGACGAAGGTGACCGCGGCCACGAGCCAGGCGGGATGGATACGTCTCACAGTAGGCATCCTGCCGCCTCCCAGGAAACCGGACGAGTGGCCGGAGAGCCATCATGCGCAAGAATCGAGCCATGGTGCATGTCATTTGCGAACTGGTTCTGGACGGCGTGGTCCCGTTCGATCTGGGAGTGCCCGCGCAGATCTTCGGGGCAGCCCGGGACGAATCCGGAAAGAGGCTCTACGACGTGCGGGTCTGCGGCCCTGGGCCGGCCACCACCGAAGCGGGCTTCACCGTGATCCCAAAATACGACATTTCCGAATTGGCCAAAGCGGACACCATCATCGTCCCCGGGATCCATCGGGGTGGGCCGGTCACCGACGGGACCATCGAGCCGGAGATCCGGGACGCGCTCCGCGCGGCGGCGGCCCGGGGCGCCCGGATCGTCTCGATCTGCACCGGGGCGTCGGTGCTGGCCGCGGCGGGTCTCCTGGACGGCCGCCCGGCCGCCACGCACTGGGCCTGGGCGGACCGGATCGGCGGCCTCTACCGAAGCGTGGCGTGGGACTTCGACGTGCTCTTCGTGGACGACGGCGACATCCTGACCTCGGCCGGCGTGGGCGCCGGTGTGGACCTCTGCCTGCACATCATCCGCACCGACCACGGCGCCGGGGCGGCCAACCGGGCGGCCCGCCGTTGCGTGGTGCCGCCCTGGCGGGACGGCGGTCAGGCCCAGTTCATCGAGCGCCCGGTCCCGTCCGCGGGCGGGGAGGGCACCGAGCCGACCCGGGCCTGGGTGCTGGACCGGCTGGCCGAGCCGGTGAGCCTGGAGGAGATGGCCGGGCACGCCCGGATGAGCGTGCGGACGTTCACCAGGCGGTTCCGGGACGAGACCGGGCTCAGCCCGCGGCAGTGGCTGCTGCGTCAGCGGGTGGAGCACGCCCGGATCCTGCTGGAGTCGACCGATCTGGCGGTCGACGCGGTGGCCCGCCGGTCCGGGCTGGGCAGCGCGACGGCGCTGCGCCAGCACATGCACGCGACGATCGGCGTGGCCCCGTCGGCGTACCGGCGGACCTTCCGTCCTGATCTTCAAGCGCTCAGTTCCGGCCGGAAACTTCCGATGGATCACTGAGCCCTCTTTCCGGGTTTCCCGCACGGGAAATCCGGTTCCCCGCCCGAGGAACCCGGCCCCCGAGGAACCCATGGATCAGACCTTCCGCCCGTTGCTCGATGCCCTGAAACAGATCGGGGTGGACCCCGAGGCGGTCGATCGGGCCGCGAACGAGGCCCAGCGCAGCGGCCGGTCGGTACGTGCCGTCCTGATCAACGACCAGGTCGTCACCGAGGAGCAGCTGACCAAGGCGGCCGCCGCGGCGTTCGGCATCAACACCCTGGACCTGGTCGGTTTCACGCCGGACCCGGCCGCGCTGAAACGGATTCCTCTCCCGGTCGTACTGCGGCATCGGGTCCTGGGTCTGGCGATCAACGACGGTGAGCTGGTCGTCGGGGTGACCGACCCGGCCGACGTGGTGGCGCTGGACGACGTGCGGGCGGCGACCGGGATGACCGTGCGCCCGGTGGTGGTGGCGCGCAGCGAGGTCCGCCGGATCATCGAGAAGCTGCAGCGTGAGGGCACCGACCTGGGCGAGATGGCCGAGGAGCAGGCCGATCAGTCCGGGATGTCGGCGCAGACGACGAGCACCGAGGACGCCCCGATCGTCAGGTACGTGAACAGCCTGATCGAGCAGGCCGTCATGAACCGTGCCTCCGACCTGCACCTGGAGCCGACCGAGGACGACATGCGGGTGCGGTACCGGATCGACGGCGTGCTGCACGAGGTGGACCTGGTGCCGCGCGGGGTGATGGCGGCGCTGATCTCCCGTATCAAGATCATGTCCGGGGTCGACATCACCGAGAAGCGGGTGCCGCAGAACGGGCGTATCACCGCGCTGATCCGGGACCGCACGGTCGACCTGCGCACCGCCACGCTGCCCACGGTCTGGGGCGAGAAGATCGTGCTCCGGGTCCTGGACACCGGCGGCATCGACCTGGATCTGAGCAAACTCGGCTTCACCCAGCACAACCTGGACCGCTTCTCCGCGTCGTTCAGCAAACCGCACGGCATGGTGCTGGTGACCGGCCCGACCGGGTCCGGCAAATCCACCACGCTGTACGCCACCCTCGGCAAGATCAGCCGCCCCGAGGTCAACGTGATCACCGTCGAGGACCCGGTCGAGTACCGGCTGCGCGGCATCAACCAGGTGCAGGTCAACGTCAAGGCGGGGCTGACGTTCGCGGCGGTGCTGCCGGCCATCCTGCGGACCGACCCGGACGTGGTCCTGATCGGTGAGATCCGGGACGGGGCCACCGCGAACATCGCCGTCGAGGCCGCCCTCACCGGTCACCTACTGCTCTCCACGCTGCACACCAACGACGCCCCGGGCGCGGTCACCCGGCTCACCGAGATGGGCATCGAGCCGTTCCTGGTCGGCTCCTCGCTGGACTGTGTGCTCGCCCAGCGGCTGGCCCGGCGGATCTGCGACTGGTGCAAGGAGCAGTACACCCCGACCGAGGAGGAGGTGATGGCCGCCAACTGGCCGGTCCAGGATCTCGCCTACCCCGAGTCGCTGTTCCGCCCGGTGGGCTGCCGGAACTGCGCGAACACCGGGTACAAGGGCCGGATCGCGATCCACGAGGTGATGCCGGTCAGCCCGGAGATCGAGTCGCTGACCATCCGGCGCGCCTCGGCCGGCGAGATCCGCGACGTCGCCGTCGCCCAGGGCATGTACGACCTGCGGGCCGACGGGCTGGCCAAGGCGGCCGGCGGGCTCACCTCGATCCGCGAGGTCAGCCGGGTCGCCGTCTGAGCGCAACTGATCCGCTACTAAACCCGGTCCTCCCGGTGCCGATTCAACAGTCGACAGCAACACCGAAGCCGGGGAGAACAGATGACCACGCTCCAGCACGAGGTACCGGAGGCGACGTCCGCCGGAACCCCGGAGAACCTGGAGGTGCTCGACAGTCTGCTCGTCACCCTGGTCGACCAGGGCGGGTCGGACCTGCACCTCACCGTCGGCTCGCCGCCGATGATCCGGGTGAACGGCGACCTGCGGGCGGTCATCGGGTACGGCAAACTCAACAACTCGGACACCGAACTGCTCGCCAGCGCGGCGGTCAGCCGGGCCCAGTGGCACACCTTCCTGGCCGACCGGGAACTCGACTTCGCGCACAGCATCGTCGGCGTCTCCCGGTTCCGCGGCAACCTGTACCGGCAGCGGAACTCGTGCGGCGCGGTCTTCCGGGCCATCCCGCACAAGATCAAGCCGCTGGACGAGCTGGGCATGCCGGAGTCGGTGTCCCGGTTCGCCCACCTGCCCCGTGGCCTGGTCCTGGTGACCGGCCCGACCGGGTCCGGTAAGACCACCACCCTGGCGTCGCTGCTAGACCTGGCCAACCGCAGCCGGGCCGACCACATCATCACCATCGAGGACCCGATCGAGTTCCTGCACCCGCACAAGCGGTGTGTGGTGAACCAGCGGGAGGTCGGCACCGACACCGGCGACTTCGCCAGCGCGCTGAAACACGCGCTGCGGCAGGACCCGGACATCATCCTGGTCGGCGAGCTGCGCGACCTGGAGACCACCGCCACCGCCCTGACCGCGGCCGAGACCGGTCACCTGGTGATGGCGACCCTGCACACGCAGAGCGCCACCCAGACCATCGACCGGGTCATCGACATCTTCCCGCCGCACCAGCAGCTGCAGATCCGCGCCCAGCTGGCGGCCAGTCTGCAGGGCGTGATCACGCAGGCGCTGGCGCCGACCGCGGACGGAAAGGGGCGGTCGGTGATCTGCGAGATCCTCACCTGCACGCCTGCCATCCGCAGCCTGATCCGGGAGGGCAAGACCCATCAGATCCCGTCGTTCATGCAGGCCGGCGGCAACGAGGGAATGCTCTCGTTCGACCAGCACCTGGCCGAGAAGATCCGGGACGGGATCATCTCGCTGTCGACGGCTCTGGAGATCTGTCACTCCGCCGATGAACTCAAGCGTCTCGCGGGACGGGGCTGAGCATGGCCAACACCAAGACGTACGCCTACTCCGCGCTGGACTCGGCCGGCAAGAAGGCCAAGGGCACCATCGAGGCGCCGAACGAGGCCGCCGCCACGCACATGCTGCGGGCCCGGGGCGAGGTGCCGCTGGAGGTGACCGAGACCGGGCACGGCCTCCAGATGGAGATCAAGATCCCCGGGCTGGGCGGCCGGGTCAAGCTCAAGGATCTGGCCGTCTTCGCGCGGCAGTTCGCCACCATGACCTCGTCCGGCATGTCGCTGCTGCGATCGCTGTCGATCCTGGAGGAGCAGACGTCGGCGCAGTCGCTGAAGAAGGCGATCGCCGAGGTCCGCGCGGACGTGGCCGCCGGTAGCGGGCTGTCCCAGTCGATGGCCAAGCACGACCGGATCTTCCCGCGCCTGATGATCGCCATGATCCGGGCCGGCGAGACCGGCGGCATGATCGACAAGGCTCTGGAGCAGATCGCCGAGAGCCTGGAGAAGGACACCGTGCTGCGCGGCAAGATCAAGGCCGCGCTGACCTATCCGGCGATCGTGCTGGGCTTCACCTTCGTCATGATCGCCGGTGTTCTGATCTTCATCGTCCCGATCTTCGAGGGCATGTTCAAGAGTCTCGGCGGAGCGCTGCCGGCGCCGACCCAGTTCCTGGTCACGGCCAGCCACAACATGGGCTGGATCGGGCCGCTGGTCATCAGCGTCTCGATCGTGACGATGGTGGTGCACAAACGGCAGACGCGCACCAGCGAGAACTACCGGCTCCGAATCGACCAGATCAAGATGCGCACGCCGGTCTTCGGGCAGCTGCTGCGCAAACTCGCCATGAGCCGGTTCGCCCGCAACCTCGGCCTGCTGCTGAACGTAGGTGTTCCGGTCATGCAGGCCCTCGCGGTGGTCGGTGAGACCACCGGCAACGAGGTCATCAACGCGGCGATGAAGGACGTCCAGTCGACGGTTCGGGACGGCCAGACGATGTCCACGGCACTCCGGCGCCACCCGATCTTCCCGACCATGGTCACCCAGATGATCGAAGTCGGCGAGGAGAGCGGCCAGATCAGTCAGATGCTGGACAAGGTTGCCGATTTCTACGACAGAGAGGTCGATACCGCCGCCGAGTCACTGACCGCGTCCATCGAGCCCATCATGGTCGTCGTCATGGGCACCGTGGTCGGCGGCATGGTCATCTGCCTCTACCTGCCGATGTTCACCATCGGTCAGAGCATTCAGAACTAACGATTTCCCGGCCGACTCCCGACGGCCGTAGCACCAAACCCATCCCCTGCTCCACCCGACCGCCCATGGAGGCACCCCGAAATGCAGGACATCATCGCTCGTCTGCGCGCCGGCAAGAAGAACGACGAAGGCTTCACCCTCATCGAACTTCTGGTCGTCGTGGTCATCATCGGCGTCCTGGTCGCGATCGCCGTGCCGGTGTACCTGAACTACCGCCAGGGTGCGGCCGACAAGTCGGCGCAGTCCGACGTCCGAGGTGCGATCAGCGCGGTCGAGCAGTTCTACACCAACAACGGCAACAAGTACCCGGCCACTCAGACCACCAAGACCAACGACGGCACCGACGCGAACAAGACGATTGTCCTGTCGGTCACCGGGGGCACCAACGGGACCATCACCCTTTCCGACAAGACCCAGCTCAGCTACGTCCCGGTCGGAACTCCGGTGACCTCTTACAAGATCTGTGCGAAGAACGAGGGCGGCACCGCCGATCGTTGGTACCTGTACGAAAGCACGGCCGGCGGCTCCGTCACCACCGCCGGCAAGCTCACGCCGGCCACCTGCGCGACTACTCCCTGACATACCAGGCTTGGGTGGCGCCGGAACCGGCGCCACCCAAGCCCCTGTTCTGCCGAACCCGAGGAGGACCACCGTGACACAGGCCCCGCTGTACGTCGTGGTGGCCCTCCTCGGCCTGGTCATAGGTTCATTCCTGAACGTGGTGATCCACCGGGTGCCCCGCGGCGAGTCCCTGGTCCGGCCCGGCTCACACTGCCCGGAGTGCGGCAACGCGGTCCGGGCCCGGCACAACGTCCCGGTGCTCGGCTGGCTGATCCTGCGGGGCCGGTGCGCCGACTGCGGCACCCGGATCAGCGCCCGCTACCCGCTGGTCGAGGCCGGCACCGCGCTGCTGTTCGTCGCGGTCGCCGCCCGATTCGGCTGGTCCTGGGAACTGCCCGCCTACCTCTACCTGGCCGCCGTCGCGATCGCTCTGGCGCTGATCGATCTCGACGTCATGCGACTGCCCAACAAGATCGTGATTCCGTCGTACGGCGTAGCGATCGCTCTGTTGGTCCCGGTCTCCCTGACGACCGGCGACCCGGCCGACCTGATCCGTGGTCTGCTGGCGGCCGGCCTGCTCTATGTGATGTACCTGCTGCTCGCGATGTGGGGCATGGGCGGCGGCGACGTGAAGCTCGCCCCGCTGCTCGGCTTCTACCTCGGCTGGCTCGGCTGGGGCGCGGTCGCGGTCGGTGTCTTCGCCGGTTTCCTGCTCGGTGGCGTGGTCGGTGGGGTGCTGCTCACCCTCAAGCTGGTCAGCCGCAAGAGCCGGATCCCGTTCGGCCCGTACATGCTGGCCGGCGCCTTCCTGGCGGTCTTCGCCGCCGCGCCGCTCACCTCCTGGTACTCGAACCTCCTCCTGCCCGCCTGAAGAACCGCTGAACGGAAGGGAAGAACGATGGCTGGTGCCACACCGATCGGGCTGGACATCGGCTCGTCCTCCATCCGGGCCGTGGAGGTCCGCCGCACCAAGGACGAGTACTCACTGATCAACTTCGGCCAGTTCCCGCTGGAAACCGGCACCGTGGTGGCCGGTGTGGTGCAGAACCCGGTCGGGCTCACCTCCGCCCTCAAACAGCTCTGGGCGGCCAGCAAGTTCGGCAGCAAGCGGGTCAACCTGGCGGTCACCAACCCGCAGCTGGTGGTCCGGGAGACCTCGATCGCCAACCTGCCGGCCAACCAGCGGCGCCAGGCCCTGCCGTTCCAAGTCAAGGAGCAGCTCCCGCTCGCGGTCGAGCGTTCCCTGCTGGACTTCTACCCGCTCGAGCAGCCGGGCGACGACCAGACCGTCCGCGGCCTGCTGATCGCCATGCCCAAGGAGGCGGTCCTGGACCTGGTGCACGCGGTCCAGAAGGCCGGCCTCAAGGTCAACGGCGTCGACCTGGCCACGTTCGCCATGCTGCGCTCGGCCTCCCGGCTGGACACCCAGGTCGAGGCGCTGGTCGACATCGGCGCCAACATCACCAGCGTGGTGGTGCACGCCGACGGCGAGCCGATGTTCGTCCGCACGCTGCCCCGCGGCGGCTCGGAGATCACCGACAACATCGCCACCCGGCTGGGCGTCTCCACCATCGAGGCGGAGTCCCTCAAGTGCCGCTTCGGCATGCACGGCGACGGCAACCCGGACACCGTGGCCGCCCTGGTCGACGCGGTCCGCCCGCTGGTCAGCGAGCTGCGCAGCTCGTTCGCCTACCTGGCCTCGGGCGAGCGGCAGAAGCAGGTCAGCCGGATCGCCCTCTGCGGGGGCAGCGCCCTGATGCCCGGTCTCGCCGCACACCTCCAGGAGCAGCTGGGCGTCGCGGTGATGTACGCGGACAGCGCGGCCCGGCTCCGGGACACCCGCAAGGCCCGTGAACAAGGTTTCGACAGTTTCGTCCCGTCGGCGGCGGTGTCGATCGGCCTCACCCTCGGAGCAGCCTGATGAGCACCGCCCTGATGCCCATTGACCCGTCGGTGTCGCCCCAGCAGGCCGCCCGGATCCTCACCATCCGGGCCGACCTGATGCCACCGGAGATCCGGGAGAGCCGGCGGTCCCGGGTCACCCGGTCGGTGGTCGTGGTCCTGGTGGTCGCCACGCTCGCCGTCCTGGGCGCCTGGTACGCCCAGGCGACCATCGCCAAGCAGAACGCCGAGGAGGAGTACAACGACACCTTCCAGTCCCTGACCTCGGTCCGCTCCGCGCAGAAGACCGACGAACTGAAGGCTCTCGTCGAGTACCAGGACGGCGGAACGACCCTGAACACCGAACTGTCCGCGGTGATGGCCAGCGACCTGTCCTGGACCAACATGCTCTCCCTCATCCGGGATCGTGCCGCCGGCACCAAGGTGACGCTCAGCCAGATCGACGCGGGCCTGAGCGAGCAGGCGGCCGGTACCAGCACCGAGGCGAGCACTGCGATCGGCACCCTGACGATCACCGGCACAGCCGAGAACAAGCGGGTCGTGGCTGACTTCGTCAATGAGTTCGGTGATCTGAAGGACGTGGTCAACCCGTTCGTGACGAGCGTGACGAACTCCGGCACCGGCGTGGCCTTCACGGTCACCATCAGCATCACCAAGGAGGCGCTCTGCGGGCGCTTCACCACCGACTGCCCGAGCAAGGGGAAGTGATGACAACACGTCGCATCGACCAGCTCTGGCTCTTCGGCGGGCTGACCCTGGCCATCCTGCTGGTGGTCGGTGGCTACTTCCTCCTGATCGGTCCGCAGTACACCGCCCGGGACACCGTTCAGAACGACACCGCGGACACCGTCCTGCAGCTCAGCAAGGAGCAGAAGAAGCTCGGCGAGCTGAAGGACCAGCTCAAGAACGTCGCCGAGTACAAGGAGACCCTGGCCACCGCGCAGAAGGCCCTGCCGTACGGCGAGACCACCAACCAGATCCCCGAGTTCTTGAAGGAGCTCCAGGCACTCGGCGTGAAGTACGACGTCAACGTCAGTGGCTATGGTGCGTCCGCGCCGCAGGAGCTGAAGGACACTCCCACGGTGTCCGAACTGCCGATCACCCTGAACATCGAGGGCGACGTAGACAAGATCACCAGCTTCGTCAAGCAGCTGCAGACCGAGCAGCCCCGGTCGGTGCTCATCAAGTCGGCCAACTACGGCGCGAGCACCGGTCAGTGGACGCTGTCGCTGTCGCTGACCGCCTTCATCACCTCGACGCAGACCCGGACCGTCAGCTCCTGACCGTGTCACAGTTGGCTGTGCGATTCCTATGTATACGCCGGATGCTCTCGCAATCCCCCGAAATGACGGATATCGTGGTGCTCGGGTCCGCGCCGTTCCCCCCGTAGCGGCGCGGGCCCCCCAATCTTCCGGACAACCGGTCCGTCAGCGCCGGACAATGCGCCCGTAGGTTTTATTTCGTCCACTCCGGGCACTGCCCGCCCCTCCTGGACAAGCATGAAAAAGGTGCCGGTCGCCCCGTGGCGGCCGGCACCTCATGTCGTACGGCTGAGTCAGTAGTTGCCCTTTTCCTGGAAGTTGTTCCAGGCCCCGCACGGCGTCTTGTACCGGCCCTTGATGTAGCTCAGGCCCCACTTGATCTGGGTCGCCGGGTTCGTCTTCCAGTCCGCGCCGAACTGGGCCATCTTGTCGCCGGGCAGCGACTGCGGGATCCCGTACGCCCCGGAGCTGCGGTTCTCGGCCTTGTAGTTCCAGCCGCTCTCGTGGTCCCACAGCTCGTTCAGGCAGGGGAACTCGGCGATCTTGAAACCGGACGACAGCATCAGCGCGCACCCGATCTGGCGGCTGCCGCTGAACTCGTCACACGACGCCGGGATCTTGCCGTTGAACGGCACCGGCCCGGCCGCTTCCTCGGCCTTCCGCTTGGCCTCGGCCTTGGCCGCGGCGACCGCCTTGGCCTGCGCCTTGTCCAGCGAACGCGCACCGGCGGCGGCGGTCTTCGCGACACTCTCCGCCTTCACGGCGGCGTCTTTCACCGCCTCCTCCCGGGCGGCCCGGGCCGCGGCGTGCTCGGTCTCCCGCGCGACCAGCAGCCGCTCGGTCTCGGCCGCCGACTCCGCGGCGGTCTGCTTGGCGTCCTGGTGGCGTGCCACCGCCACGCCGCCGATCAGGCCGGCCAGCAGCAGAACGACCGACGCGACGCGTAGGCCTGTGGTCCGGAGTCGTTTCACCGGGGGTGTCCCTTTCGGCGGGCATGAATCGTCGGCGCTTCCATCGATCGCATGCCTCGGAGGGGGGTCGGCTCAGGGAAGCGCGAAAGGCAGTTTGATGCCTGTCAGGGCGTCCTTGCAAGAGCAGGAGCGCTCGGACGGCAATTTCGCTACCGCATCGAGCAGAACGTCCCTGAGCAGGGCCGTGTTGTCGGCGAAAACCTGGAAAACCTCATCCTGCGTGACCCCGTGGTCACCCTCCACACCGGCGTCCAGATCGGTCACCAGAGCGATCGCGGTGTAACAGAGAGCAAGCTCCCGGGCGAGCACCGCCTCCGGGTGGCCGGTCATGTTGACGATCGTGCCGCCGATCGACGTGAACCAGCGGGACTCGGCGCGGGTCGAGAACCGCGGGCCCTCCACCACGACCATCGTGCCGCCGTCCACAGCGTTCACCCGGGCGGCGGATTCCAGCACCGTCGACCGGCCCGCCGGACAGTAGGGATCGGCGAACGACACGTGCACCGCGCCCTCGTCGTAGAACGTCTGCACCCGGCCGCTGGTCCGGTCGATCAACTGGTCCGGCACCACGAACGTGCCCGGGCCCAGCTCCGGCCGCAGCCCGCCGACCGCGCACGGGGCGACGATCTGCCGCACACCCAGCGAACGCAGAGCCCACAGGTTCGCACGGTAGGGAATCAGGTGCGGCGGAAAGCGGTGATCACGGCCGTGCCGGGGCAGGAACGCCACCCGGCGGCCACCCACCTCGGCCACCGTGATCCGATCCGACGGCGGGCCGAACGGCGTGTCCACCTCGTGCTCGGTGGCGTCGTCGAGAAGCGCGTACAGCCCCGATCCGCCGATGACGCCGATCTCTGCTGCCGTAGGTGGCGGGTTCATGCCCAGACCTTATCCGTGGACTGAATCGCAAGCTAATGTGCGAGTCATGGCTACGTCGAGCGGACGGCGGTAAACACGTGTTCGGTGAGCAGCAGCGGATCGGAGGCCGGTCGGTGGAGTCGATGACCGGTCAGCTGCTCGTCGCCACGCCCACCCTCAAGGACCCCAACTTCGACCGTACGGTCGTGCTGCTGGTGGCCCACGAGAGTGGCGGCGCGCTGGGGGTCGTGCTGAACCGCGCGACCGAGGTCCCGGTGGCCGAGGTCCTCGGCACCTGGGGCGAGCTGGCCGGCGATCCCGCGGTGCTGTTCGAGGGCGGCCCGGTGCAACCCGAGTCGGCCATCTGCCTGGCCCGCACCCGCCCCGAGGTGAAGAAGCGGCTGTCCGGGTTCCATCCGGTCAGCGGCGCCCTCGGCACCCTGGACCTCTCCGCCGACCCGGAGCGCCTGCGGGAGAGTGTCGCCGGCATCCGGGTCTTCGCCGGTTACTCCGGCTGGTCGGCGGGCCAGCTCGAGGAGGAGATCGAGGCCGGCTCCTGGTTCGTCTTCGACGCGCTGCCCGGCGACCCGTTCGTCGAGCGCCCCGACGACCTGTGGGCCATGGTCCTGCGCCGTCAGGGCGACATCCTGGCCGCTGTCGCCCACTTCCCGCCGGATGTCTCCCTGAACTGAGGGGGGTCCTTCGTGGGGCCCTGCAGGGGTGTGTAATATTTCCAGCGTGCCCGGGGGAAACGCCGGGGGCAAAGAAGTAGAAGTGCAGCAAGAAATGCAAGGCAAGGGGCTGTGGCGCAGCTGGTAGCGCACCACACTGGCAGTGTGGGGGTCAGGGGTTCGAGTCCCCTCAGCTCCACCCTTGAGAAACGCCCGGACTTCGGTCCGGGCGTTTTCTGCATTTCCGGGTTCCCGCGCGCCGGTTCGGGCAGGGTGTGAAGGACAGCTCAGGTGTCGCAGGCGGTGCCGTTGCGGTCCGGGTCGAGGCGGTGGCGGTCCGCGCCCCGCACCGTCAGTGGCTCGTCGAGGAATCCGCGGTCGCGCAGCCAGGCGCAACCGTCCCGGACTCCGGGCGGGAACCGCAGCGGCACACACTGGGTGCGCGCGCCGTACGCGTGATCACACCCGTCCACGGTCACCGGGATCGCCAGCTTCGACGTCGGCGCCGGCAGCGGTGGCAGTGGGCTGGTCGTCGGCCGGCCCGCGAAGGTCGGCGCGAACGGCTCGCCGGTCGCCGGGGCACGGCCCGCGGCCTGGGGTTGTGCCAGCGCGCCCACCCGCACCCACTCGGCCACCGACGGCACCCCGTCGGTGCCCAGCAGGAAGAGCATGTACCAGCCGGGTGGGGCCAGGTTCGGGTCGCTGGTCAGGTTGAGCCCGATCCGGTTGCCGTCCACGCTCATCGGCAGGTCGACGAAGCGCTGGTTGGGGTCGCTGGAGTGGGTGACCGCGGCCGGCCGGATCAGGGCCGCCCGCAGGATCGGGCCGTCGACGGTGACGGTGTGGCTGCTGCCGTACGCCCACTCGGTGTCCACGCCGCCGAGGATCTGCGGACGGGCCCCGTGGAACAGGTACGGCGGGGTGTAGACCGAGATCCGCATGTCGAACGATCCGTCACCGGGGTTGTCGCCGACCGCCATCACCCGGCCGTCCGGCAGCAGGAACGCCGACGAGTGGTAACCGCGCGGCACCGGGTCGACGGCCATCCCCGGGGTGAACGTGTCGGTCGCCGGGTCGAACATCGACGCCTCGAACACCGGGTCGGCCCGGTTGTGCAGTGCCCCGCCGGTCTCGAAGACCTTCCCGTCCGGCAGGAGCACCGCGGACACGTACATCTTGCCGGTGGGTAGTGCGGGTCCGGGCCGGTAGACCGGGTCCGCCGTCCGGAGGTCGATCAGGTCGGTGAGCGCGTGCGCGTCCGGGTTGGTGTCGATGTTGCCGCCGCCGAGGGTGAGCACCCGCTGGTCCTGGGCCGGGGGCAGCAGGACGCTCATCGACTGGTCGCGTTCGTCCTTGTTGCGCAGTCCGGGCACCGGTGTGATGGCGCCGGACTCGTAGTCGTACAGGGCGGCCCCGGTCCCGGGCAGTCCGTTGCCGAAGACGTGGCTGCCGGTGTAGAACAGCCGCCCGTCCCGCATCAGGATCATCGACGGGTAGAGGCCCCAGAAGTTCCATGTCTGGTTCGCCTCGCCGATGCCGAGCCAGCGTTCCTCGGACAGGTCGAAGTACTGGGTGGCTACGGTGCCGGAGGAGTCCTCACCGAGGCCGCCGAGGGCGATCACGTCCCCGTTGCCGATGATCGTGGCGGAGGGGTACCAGGACCCGGCGCTCATGTCGTTGACCCGGTCGTACGACATGGTGTTGGGGTCGAAGATGTAGGAGTCCTTCAGCCCCTGGTAACCGTGGCTGAGGTCGGCGGCGGGATAGTCCTTGTTCCCGCCCATGATCAGGACCCGTCCGTCGGGCAGCTGGACGTGCCCGGCGCAGAAGAGGTCGGCCGGGGTGGGCACGTCGGTGAAGGCGCCGGTCCGCGGGTGGTAGACCGCGGTCCGGAACGTGCCTGCTTCGAACATCTCCTCGCTGTTGCCGGAGCCGGCGACCAGCAGCACGTCCCCGTTGTGCAGCACCACCGCGTGGATGCCCCGGACCGGGGCCTGGAACGGCAGCACCTGCCACGCGCCCCGGACACAGGCGGCGCCGGCGCTGCAGGACCGGTCCGGGGTGGGTTCGGTCGCGTCGACGGTCGTGTAGTCGTCGGTGCGCAGCTCCCCCGTGCCGTAGATGGTCACGCCCCAGACGATCTGTTCGGTGCCGGGCGGGACCTGCGGTGTGCGGACCGTCATCGGGGTCCACCCGGCCGCCGGGGGCAGCGACATCAGGTCGGTCCAGTACACCCAGCCCTCGGCGACGTCCCGCCGGAACGCGGTGACCACGGTGTTCGCGGTGGTGCTGGTGTACCAGGCGGACAGGTCGTACTGGTGGCCGGGCGTGACGGTGGGCGCGCACGACGGGTTCTCCAGCATCATCGCCTTGCGGTCGCCGCCGGTCGCGGCGGACACGGTGATCCGCATGGCGTTGGCTCCGGTCCGGCCGGGGTGGCCGACGTCGAAGGTGTACGTGTTGTCACCCCAGCCGGACCGCTCCCAGCAGAGCGGGAACCCGGTGCTGTCCAGCGTCTCGAAACCCGGGTTGACCAGCAGGTTCGCCGACGCCGACGCCACGCCACCGGGCATCAGCAGCACCGGGATCAGCACCATCATCAGGGCGCGGGCGGTCCACCGCCGGGTCATACCGGGACCGGCCGTGGCCGGACCAGATAGATCACCCGGTCCAGGATCAGGAACCGGATCGCGAACGAGATCACCAGCGTGATCAGGTTGGCGGTGAGGACCCCGGCGCCGGCGCCGTCCACCAGCAGCGCCAGCAGCGGCACCCGGAGGATCAGATCGGCGTTGCCCAGGACGAAGAACCGGAGGAACCGGCTGAGCAGGGTGCGCCGGTGCCGGTGGTTGCGGTAGAGCACGCTGTCGATGAGGGCGAAGTTCCAGGTGACGGCGAGCATGTTGGCCAGCACCGCGGCCGAGGCGTAGTGCACGCCGAGCACCGACACCAGCAGCCAGAGCGCCAGCTGGTTCGGGATCAGGCCGGACAGACCGATCAGCCCGAAACCGATCATCCGCCCGCGCTGGGCCCCGAACCGCAGCAGGGACAGGTGCTTGAGGAACCGTAGGCCCTCGCGCAGGGTGGACTTGGACTCGCCGGCGTGCCGGGGCTGGAAGGCGTACGGGATCTCGACGATCCGGCCCGGGCGGTTCCGGATGATCAGTTCGAGCAGGATCTTGTAGCCGAGCGGCCGCAGCCCGGCGACGTCCAGCGAACTGGCCCGGACCGCGAACAGGCCGCTCATCGGGTCGCTGACCCGCAGCAGGGCGGTCCGGAAGACGACCTTGGTGGTCAGGGTGGAGCCACCGGAGATCAGGCGCCGGTATCCGCTGGCCAGCCCGTCACTCGTACCGCCGCCGGATTTCCGGCTGCCGATCACCAGATCGGCGCCGTCCCGGACGCCGGCGGCGACCAGCTGCGGCACGATCTCCGGCGGATGCTGCAGGTCGGCGTCCATCACCACGATCCACGCGCCGCGGGCCAGCCGCATCCCCTCCACCACCGCGCCGCCGAGACCGCCGACCGGATCGGTGCGATGGTACACGGTGATCGGGATCGGACAGTTCGCTGCTTCGGCCCGGATCACGTCCGGGGTGTCGTCGGTGCTGTCGTCGACGAAGACGATCTCGGTGCCGTCCGCCGGGAGTGCCTCGGCCAGACGCCGCAGCAGCGTCGGGATGTTGTCGCGCTCGTTGAAGGTGGGCACCACGACGGTCTGCCGCAACGTGACGTCCCGGGCGATCTCGCCGATCCGGCCGCGCATGGCGGCCCGGTGCGGGAGCCGGAGTTCGAGGTCGGTCATGGCGGTCATGGCGTGTTCTCCTTGTCGACCTTGCGGATCTCGATGCGGCCGTCCGACGAGCCGAACTCGGCGACGACCGTGGAGTGGGCCAGCAGTGCGCCGACCGTGGGCAGCCCGGACGGGTCCTGGCGCAGCGCCGGGCTGGACACCAGGTAGTCGACGTCCCGCCAGCCGCCGGGCAGGCGCGCGGCGACCTCGGAGTCGAGATCGAGCTTGTAGAACCAGATCACCCGGTCCGGCTGGTATCCGGCCCGGACACAGTCGAGCCAGAGCACGTCGTCGACCACGACGGTGGTGCCCGCCGGGTCCGGGATCCGGGTGCTGAGATAGGCGGCGGCCTGCTCGTACGGCGCGTTGTCGGCGGCGGTCAGCGCGCGTTCGGCGCCGGCATACCAGCGCGGCACGACGAACGACAGCGCCGCCACCGCGACCACTGCCACCGCGACCGCCCGGCGCCGGTCCCGGCGCGGTTCCAGCCTCGTGACGGCGGTGGTGATCACCCCGGCCAGGGCCAGCGCGAAGAACGGCAGGACCTGCACCACGTACATGGCCGGCATGTATCCACCGGGACGCAACGCGACAGCGGTCAGGATCGCCGCCGCCACCCCGATCGGGCGCAACCGGCGGGCGAACAGGGCCGGCACGATGGCCAGCAGCCCGCCGATCAGGAGGATCCGGTCGTAGTAAAGCCACGAGTGCACCAGGGCGTTGGTGCCCGACGAAGCGTCGAAGACGCTGCCCGAACCGTCCCGGCTCATCAGCTGGAACTGCCACGCGCCGATCAGCGACACGTGGTCGGCGCCGGGGAAAAGCTCCCCGCGCAGCACCGCGTAGAGCGGATAGAAACCACCCACCAGAACCAGCCCGGTGACGTACGACCCGAGAGCCCACGGCCGGGTGCTGGTGCGCGCCGAGTTCTGCCAGAGCGCCAGCAGCACCGCGGGCAGCACCAGCAGGATGGTCTCCTTGGACAGGATCGCGATCGCGGTGGCGGCGCCGGCCGCGGCGTAATGCCACAGGTGGCGGCGGGTGGACAGCGCGAGAGCCACGGCGCCGAGCATCCACGCCACCGCGAAACTGTCCAGATAGATCTGCCGGCCCATGGTCAGGAACAGCGGGGACAGCCCCAGGGTGAGCAGGGCCAGGGCGGCGCCCCACTTCGGCAGCCCGGACCGGCGGCCGACCAGGTAGACCAGCAGCAGGGTGGCGGCCTGCACCGGCAGCATCACGAGCCGGCCGGCCGCGACCGTGATCAGTCCGGGTGCGAGCCAGGCCGGCAGCCAGGCCAGGGCGGCCAGCTGGATCCAGCCGAGCGGTGGGTGGTCGTACCAATAGGTGTAATGGGCCAGGCCTCTCCCCTCCTGGACCGCCCAGGCCTGCGCGAGGTAGGTCCCCTCGTCGTCGCTGGCGGTCGGGAAACCGTCGATGTTCCAGGCCAGCAGGACCAGGACCAGGGCGGTGAGTACGCCGGCGATCAGCAGGTCCGGGACCTCCCGCCGGGTCCGGACCGCGGGACGGGGCGACGCGTTGATCCGGGCCGGTAGTTCCAGGGTGCTCATGCCGCCGCCTTCGACAGGTGGGCGCCGACGTGCGCGGTCAGCTCCCAGTTGTGCCGGCCGGTGTACTCCCGCCAGATCGCCCGCAACGCGGCGGCCGAGAGCACCACGCCGAACGGGAACAGCCCGAGCACCAGCCGCGTGTAGTCCTGGGCGCGGATCCGTAGCCCGTACTGGATGCCGAAGTCCCGGAGCCCGATCACCTGGAACATCAGGTTCGCGGCCATCGGCAGCACCGGCAGGAAGGTGATCAGCGCGACACCGACCGGCAGGTCGGCCACCAGCGCGACGGCGATCCCGAGCGGGATGGCCAGACCGGCGAAGGCCTGCAGGAACGGGCCGGTCAGGGTGTACCTGGCGAGCATCCGCTGACCGAACGTGGGCAGCCGGCGCCACTCCCCCTTGCGCAGCACCTGGAGGAAACCCTGGTGCCAGCGGGTGCGCTGCTTGAGCATCGCGCCGAGCGAGTGCGGCGTCTCCTCCCGGGTGACGATGGTGGAGTCGTAGGCGACGACCACCTTGGCGCCCCGGCTGGACAACCGGACACCCAGGTCGCAGTCCTCGGCCAGGCAGGTGCCGTCCCAGCCGTTGGCCTCGCGCAGCACATCGGTGCGGACGAACACCGTATTGCCGCCGAGCGGGATGAATCCCTTGTCGGCGTGCAGGTGCAGGCGGCTGCGGAACCAGAAGAAATACTCCAGGCAGTTGTGCAGGCTGTACCAGCTGGAATGGAAGTTGATCAGTTGCACGCCACCCTGGACCACATCGGCGCCGGTGGCCCGGAATGCGTGATCCACGTGTTCCAGCAGTTCCGGATGGACCTCGTCCTCGGCGTCGAAGACACCCACCACATCACCGCGGGCGTACGGCAATGCCGTGTTCAAAGCCCGCGGTTTGTTCTTCACCTCGTTGTGGTCGGTGACCACCAGGATCCGCCCCGGAGAGGTGCTCGCCACCCGTCGTGCGACGGCGGCGGTCTCCGGGTCGTCGTGCCCGACGATGATGATGATCTCGAATCCCTCGTGCGTCGACTCGAGCAGCCGCCGCACCGTCCGCTCCAGCACGGCCTGCTCGTGCCGGGCCGGGACGAGCAGCGAGAACGTCAGGTGCTGCTCCCCGTCCGGCGCGGCGAACCGGGTCGCCGCGAGGGTCTCCGGAGTACGCCAGGCGTGCATGGTCCACCACAGGGTTACCGCTGCGAAGACAAAAAGAATTACCGACACAAGAATCATGACGACGGCGACCAACTCAAATGCCCCTCTTGGTGCGAATGGATCCCCAGCTTCCATCGACGCATTGATGCTATCGACGATTCACGGGGGTCCATCAAGGGCATAGCCGGGTTCTTTCTCAATGGAAACCTGGCCGTAACCAGCACAGTTGATCAATTCCGAAACACCATTTTCGATCAACACATCTGCCGGTACGCCCATTGACCAGCACCGCGACGATCGATCAATTGACGGCTCGTCACCGTATTGATTCGCACAGGTTTCCACTGTGGATTACGGAGGTGAAACGAAACGTCCCGGGCCACCGGTGGCGGCACGGGACGTTCAGATGACGGCAGGCGGCCGCTACCGGCACTCCTCCGGCCGGGTCGACCGGCCGAGTTCGGTGAGAGCCTGATTGACCTCGGTGGGGGTGGCGAGCCGGTCGAAATCCTCACCTACGACCAGGCCGACCACCTCCTCGGTACGGGTCGGGTCGGGATGTCCCCCGGCCCGTCCGTGCACCATCGCCATCACCAGAAGCGCCTCGCCCAGGGTCGCCGGGCTGTGCGTCACCGAGGTGTACGTGCCGGCCACCTTGACGATCCCCCCGTCCACGACATCGAAGTCACGCTTGCGCAACTCGGCGGCGACCTCGGCGGCCACCCCGGACGGCGCCCCGCCGTCGACGACCCGCACCCGAACCTCCGACGGCGACCTCGGCAACATCGCGGCACAGTCGAGGGCCGGCTCGGTGGACGGCCGTGCCCGGTCGGCGGCCGGCTGCGGCCCGGGCTGTGGTGTCGGCCAGGCGACTGCTACACCTGTCGTCGCCATCACCACGGCACCCGCCACCGCGACCAGCTGCCGGCGGCCCCGGCGACGACCGCGTTCCCGTACCTCGGCCGCCGGCTGCATCTCCAGATCTCGCACGTCGCTCTCCAGATCTCTCAGTCGCTCATGCAGGGGACGGGACACCACTGATCTCCTGGTCCTCGAGAAGACGGCCGAGCGCGGCCCGCGCCCTGGACAGCCGAACCTTGACCGTGCCCACCGGCACGCCGATCGTGGTCGCGATCTCCTGCACCGGGACGTCCAGCAGGTAGTGCAGAGCCACCACCTGCCGCTGGGCCGCGGGCAGCCGCTGCAGCGCGCCGATCACCGCCACCCGATCCGGCGACGGCTCACCGACCACTTCGGACGGGCCCAGCCGGGCGCGCGCGGCCATCCAGCGGCGCAGACTCCGCCACCGGTTCAGCATCAGCCGCCAGGCGACCTGACGGACCCACGCCTCCGGATCGTCGTACCCGGAGATCCGGCCCCAGTGCTGCCAGGCCCGCGCGAACGCCTCCTGCGCCACGTCCTGGGCCTCGGCCCGGTCGCCGCAGGCCGCGTAGAGGTAGAGCACGACACGGCGCACCGTGGCGATGTAGAAACTGTCGAAGTCGGCGCTGTCCCGGCCCGCCATGTCCCCCGCTTCCCGTCGGTGCCCCATCACCGATGAACACACCGCGGCCGGCGATCCGGTTACACGCGGCGGGCAGAAAAGAAGGGCGGCCCCCGGGATCCGGGCGCCGCCCCGATGTAGCGGATGCTCTCAGGTCACCACTTGCTGAAGTAGTAGTTGCCGTTGCGCGCCATCACGACCGGGCTGACGTGGTTGGTCTTCTTGATCCAGCCCTGGGAGGCTTGCGGGGCGTTCCAGTACCTCACCTTGTACCCGCTGTTCGCCGTCTGCTTGTAGATGCCGCTGTGGCTGAGACCCTTGCCGTCGGTGAAGACCACCCGATGACCGGGCGTGAAGTAGCCCGCCTTCTTGGCATCGGTCACGGTCGCCGACCACGCGGGCACCGCGATGTCCTTCGTGGAGCCGATCAGGGTCCAGTCGGTCCGCTGCGTCGAGTAGGGCGTCTTGCTCAGCCACTTCAGGAACGACGAGTCGATCCGCATCTCTTTGCACTGGGTGAAGCCGCACGCGTTCGCGAACAACGTGCCCGAGTGCGGCGTGCTGAACGTGACGACGTCCTCGACGAACAACCGCGGCGGCCACCCGGAGAGCTTCTTCTGCACACCGGTGATCGCCGACCGGATGATCAGGCCGCCCATCGAGTGCCCGACGGCATCGACCGACTTGCCCTTCTTGGTGTAGTTGTTGTAGATGTCCCACGCCAGGAGCCGGCCGAGTTCCTTGATGCTGGTGTTCCGGTCGGTGCGGGCGATCTGGGCGTTGCAGTTCTTGTCGTTCTTGTAGTAGCCGACGGTCCGCACGGTCCCGGTGAAGCTGCCGCCCCGGTACCGCTTGACGGCGGCATCCCACTGCTTGCAGTCGGCGACCGGAACCTTCACCTTCGGGCCGACCTGAATACCGTGCACCCAGTAGATCGTCTCGTTGAGCCCGTCGTTCCGCTTCGGAACAGCAGCCGCCTGAGCACCACCCGGCACCACCACCCCCAGCCCCACCCCGACAATCAGACCCGCCACCCGGACCACGAACCGCTTCATCATCAACAAACCTCCGGCCGCCATCCTGACAACCACCCACAACCCGCTCCAGATGCTGCGTTTGCTTGCTGCGTTTGCTTGCTTTGCGCTATTGTCCGGCCCGGGAGGCGATGGGAATGGCGACGATCGAAGTCGACGAGTACACGAAGCAGGCCGTGGTGTTCGCCGCACGAGTGGCGAATCTTCCCGAAGGTGCGGTCATCAGGCGCCTGATCGCCGATCTCACGGCGCCGGAGCAGACCCCGCCTCCGCCAGCCACCGAGATAGCCGACGGAATCCCGATCCACGCCGACTACGAGGGCCATCGCGTGCGAGCCCGGTACATCGCACCGGCTCGGGTGGAGATCGTCGACGGCCCACTCGCGGGACAGTCCTACCGCAGCCCGACCGGCGCCGCCCGCGCGGTGGTCAGGCTCTACAACCCCGACATCAACGACAACCGCAACGGCTGGACCTTCTGGCAGGTCGACAGCGGATCTGGCTCGCGGGCGCCGTTGCAGTCGATCCGGCCCGGCACCATCAGGTCCGGGCGAGGTTCCCTCCAAGGCCGAGCCGTCATCGCCGACGACTGGGACTCACCAGAGACGAACGACAGCATCGCGCAGGACTTCGGGGTCGCCCCGTGAGCCTCCTCCTCGACACCCATGTGGTGCTGTGGTGGCTCGAAGACGACCCACACTGGCGGATGACATCAAGGATCGCCTCGACAGGGAACCCGACGTCCCCGTGAGCGCAGCCACGGTATGGGAGGTGTCCATCAAGCAGGCACTCGGCAAACTCGGCCCGCCCGACATTCCGGAACGGATCCGCGACAGCGGCTTCCGCCTCCTGGACATCACCGCCCAGCACGGTATCGCCGCCGGACGACTACCGATGCACCACCGCGACCCCTTCGACCGCATCCTGATCGCGCAGGCTCAACTCGAAGGCCTGACCCTGGTCACCCGCGACACTCACGTCCAAAAGTACGAGGTAGACCTGCTGCCGGTATAGACGAAGGCCGCGGGTCACTACGCCGGCCGAAGGCCGCGGGCCGCTGCGCCGGCCGAAGGCCGCGGGCAGTTGACCTGACCCCAGCCAAAGGCGAACGGTGACCGACCGTGATGCGGGGCCCCCGGGGGCTCGGCCCCCGGGGTGGAGAGACGGAACAGCCCCCGGTTCGCGCGTTCCGCGAACAGGGGGCCGCCATGCTGTGGAGGTGCCGGGAATCGAACCCGGGTCCTTCGGTGCTTCGTCAGGGCTTCTCCGAGCGCAGCTCACTGTGTCCCTACTCGGCCCTCCGACTCACGTGAGCAAGTTCGGACGACGGGCCCAGTCACTGATTGATCTCGCCGCGAGGTCCCCGTGACCGGGACCTGTTGGCCAGCCTCCTAGATTATGCCGGCAGCTGGAACGGAGGCGCTTCCAGACCGACAGACCACGCTACTTGCCTCAGGCGGCGAGAGCGTACTGGTCAGCGTTCAACTTATCGTTGGCGCTTATAAGTTTCCGACGACCGATTCTCGAGACGACGTCGGCTTCCTCGGCTCGCTTCCCCTGTCTCCACGTACGAAGTCGAAACCAGTCACCCCCGTGCTAGGTGTGAAATCCACAGCACCGCAATCTTAGCTCACCTTGCAAGATCCGCCACCGACGGTGCAGCTGACCGGCTTGACCAGGTCGCGGCTGCGCTTTTCGGCCTGGAAGCCGACGTTGATCGAGCCGCCGGCGGGCAGGGTGCCGCCGCGCAGGGTGACCGTGCCGCCGTTGCCGCTGGCGCTGGCGTTCCAGGCGCCGCGCACCTCGACGTCGGCACTGGACGGGTAGGTCAGCGTGATGGTGAAGTCGCGGGCGGCGGTGCCGGTGTTGACGACCCGGATCGCGGTGATGAACCCGTCCCGCCACGACGCGCTGGTGCTGTAGGTGGCGGCGATCGTGTCGGCCGGCGGCGGGGCGACGGTGCGCGACGGACTCGTACCGGCGCTGGGTTTGCTGGTGCTCTTGGAGGGTTTGACCGAAGCCGACGGCGACGCGGAGGCCGGGACCGACGGGGTGCGGGACGCCGGGACGGACGGTGACGGGCTGCGGGACGCCCGGGCGGACACCGACACCGACGGCGAGACCTGGTCGGACTCGGTCGGCGGCAGGGGCGGCAGCGAGCCTTCGGCGGCGGCCTGGACGACTCCGGTGGGCAGCACCATCAGCGGCTTGCCGTCCGGCTCCGCGTCGCCGCCACCGGCGCGGACGGCGACCCAGCCGACCAGGCCGAGCAGGATCGCCGAGGCGGAACCGAAGATGACGCGGGACAGCAGGACATGACGGGGGGCGTGCTTCGCCAAGGCGGGGATCTCCCTCGGGAACGGGAACGATCAGAGGCCCGGCTATCGAAGAATCGAAATAGCCCGGCGGGCGAGAATACCTGTCAGCTCATGCCCTTGGCACGCCGCCCCAGCGCCTTGTTCATCTCTTTCTGCGCGTCCCGGCTCGCCAGGTCCTGCCGCTTGTCGTACGACTTCTTACCCTTGGCCACGCCGAGTTCGACCTTCGCGTACCCATTGTGAAAATAGACCGAGAGCGGAACCAGGGTGACACCGTCGTCGCGCAGCTTGCCCAGCATCTTGTGGATCTCTTCTCGGTGCAGCAGCAGCTTGCGGACCCGGCGGGGCTCGTGGTTGGTCCAGGTGCCCTGGGTGTACTCCGGGATGTGCATGCCGTGCAGGTAGATCTCGCCGTCCTTCTCGTGGCCGAACGCGTCGACCAGCGAGGCGCGCCCGAGGCGCAGCGACTTCACCTCGGTGCCGGTGAGGACCATGCCGGCCTCGTAGGTGTCCGAGATGGCGTAGTCGTGGTGCGCCTTCCGGTTGGAGGCGACCACCTTGCGGCCCTGTTCACGTGGCATGAGGGAAAAGACTACCCGCGATTCAACAGAGACAGCCGGGCAGGTAATTCAACGGATTGCGCGGTACGCCGCCGAAGCGCGTCTCGAAGTGCAGATGTGCTCCGGTCGAGGCGCCGGTGCTGCCGACCCGTCCGATGATCTCGCCCCGCCGGACGTACTCACCGACGTGGACGTACATCCGGGACTGGTGGGCGTAACAGGTGCTGAAGCCCCATCCCCCGAGCCGTCCGTGGTTGATGCACGTATAGCGGCCGTACCCGCCGTTCCAGCCGGCCTGGATCACCCGCCCGGACGCCGCGGCCCGGATCGGACTGCCGCCGCCGGCTGCGAAGTCGGTGCCGGCATGCAGTTGCCACACCCGGTAGTACGGGTCGTACCGGTGGCCGAAGTCACTGCTCTTCCAGCCCCGGACCGGCATCAGCAGGTGCCCGCCGGGATAGCGGCTGCCGACTCCGGCGCGTCTCTCCCAGCCCCGCATCACGCCGCGGATCCGCTTCTCGGCCCGGACCGCGGCCTGGTACTGGGCCAGCACGGTGGCCCGCTCGCGCTGGGCGGTCTGCAGGGCCACCCGGCGGGCGGTGACGATCCGGTCGAGGGACTGCTGGGCCTGGATCGCGGCGGCGCGGGCCCGTTCGGCGGCGCGGAGCTTGGCCATCGCGGCGCGTTCGGCGGTCTCGGCCTCGCGCCGGGCCAGGCCGGCCCGGTCCTGCGCGGTTCGCGCCACCCGCCGGGCGCCGATCAGGTTCTGGACCTCCTCCTGCTCGGTCGTCATCAGGTGCTCGACGAGGCCGAGCCGGTCGAGCAGGTCCTGCGGGCCGCTCGCGTCGACGAGCATGTTGATCCGGCCGAGGTTGCCGCCCATGTAGCTCTCGCTGGCGATCTCGTCGACCCGGTCCCGGGCGACCTCGACGTTGCCCGCCGCGGTCCGGTAGTCGGCGGCCACCCGCCGGAACTGGGCCCGGACCCGGATGGCCTCCCGGCGTGCCGTGCCGGCCTCGACGCGGGTGGCGACGACCACCCCGCGACTGCGGGCCACCCGGTCGCGGGCGGCCGGCATGCCGGCGGTGGCCCGGGCGAGATTCTTGGCTGCGGTACGCGCGGACGCGCCGGCGTTCTCCAACAGGGCCTCGGCCCGGCGTACGGCCTGGGCTGCCTTGTCCTTCTGGTCCGCCACCGACGGGCGGGGCGTGGTCAGGACGAGTGCGGCGACACCTAGCAGACAGAGGCAGGCGGCGATAAGTCGGCGATACCCCATGAACGCACGCTACCGCGACCAATCGCCAGCAATGCCCCAAAACGCCCGATAGCCGCCACCCGGTCGAGGGTTGCGGCTATCGGGCGGCGTACCGAAAAGGTCAGACCTTCAGGTAGAAGCGCAGCGTGATCCATGCGGTGATCGCGCTGACCAGCGAACCGACGACGGCGAGCAGGGGCAGCATCAGCCACACGTTGCCGTTGGGGATGGGCGTCAGGATCGTGGTCAGAGCCTGGAGCTTGTTGTCCAGCATGACGACCTTGCCGACGAACAGGATGATGAAGCCCAGAACCGCACCGACAATGCCGGCGACCACCGCCTCCAGGACGAACGGCGCTTGGATGAACCAGTTCGAGGCGCCGACCAGTTTCATCACCGCGACTTCTCGCCGTTTGCTGTAGGCGGCCACCTGAATGGTGTTACCGACCAGCAGCAATGCGGCGAAGGCCATGAAGATGGCGACACCGAGCGCGCCCAACTGGATCGCGTTGAAGATCTCGAAGACCTTCTCCAGCAGCTCGCGCTGGTCGATCACCTGCCGGATCCCGGGCAGGCCCTCGATCGCCTGGGAGAACTGGTCGTACTTCTCCGGGTCGGTGAGCTTGACCCGGTACGACTCCGGCAGGCTGTCCGCGCCGATCGCGTCCACGAAGTCCGGGGAGTCCGCCCAGAGCTTCTTGAAGCGTTCGAGAGCGTCCTCCTTGCTCTCGTACTCCTGGCTGGCGATCAGACCGCTGCCCTTGATGGCCTGGTCGATCGCGGCCTTCTGCGGCTCGGTGACGTCGTCGGTCAGGAAGACGGAGACCTGGATGTTGCCGTAGTAGTAGTCCTTCATCTGGTCTACCTGCATGTACAGAAGTACAGAGGCGCCCAGCATGAACAACGAGACCGACATGGTGATGATCATGGCGATCGTCATCGTGACGTTTCGCCACAGGCCCACCAGGACCTCGTTGAGTACATACTTCACGCGCATCGGGGGGATCCTTCCGGGACTCCGCGTGGCACTGCTTCAGCGTTGATGGGGAGGGCGGAGCCGGGTTTATCCGTAGACACCGCGCGCCTGGTCCCGGACGATGCGTCCGCTCTCGATCTCGATGACCCGGCGGCGCATCTGGTTGACGATGTTGGAGTCGTGCGTGACCATCACGACCGTCGTGCCGGTCCGGTTGATCCGGTCCAGCAGCCGCATGATCTCGACCGAGGTGTCCGGGTCGAGGTTACCGGTGGGCTCGTCGGCGAGCAGGATCAGCGGCCGGTTCACGAAGGCCCGGGCCACCGCCACACGCTGCTGCTCACCACCGGAGAGCTCGTTCGGGTAGCGGTGTTCCTTGCCACCGAGACCGACGAGCTCGAGCACCTCGGGCACCACGCGACGCGCGACGGCCTTGGTCTTGCCGATCACCTCGAGCGCGAACGCGACGTTCTCGTACGCCGTGCGGTTCGGCAGCAGGCGGAAGTCCTGGAACACACAACCGATCGAACGTCGGAAGTGCGGCACCTTCCAGGCACGCAGGGATGTGACGTCCTTGGCGTTCACCACCACCTTGCCGGTGGTCGCCTGGACCTCTTTCAACAGCAGCTTGACGATCGTCGACTTGCCGGAACCGGAGGGACCGATGAAGAAGACGAACTCACCCTTCTCGATCCCGACGCTGACATTGTCCAACGACGGCCGAGACGCCTTCGGGTACGTCTTCGTCACGTTCTCGAGCTGAATCACGGGACAGGAGTCTACGCGGTGTAACGAAATCGCCAACCCCGCCGGGGTCGGGAATATTCACGAGCTGCGGTAACAGTGGAATCGAGCACAACCCGGCCTGACTGACCGTTCAGGCGGGGTTGCGCTCGGTCACTTGTGATCTAGGAAGAGAGCTCGTTCTGCTTGCGCCAGCGGATGCCCGCCTCGATGAAACCGTCCACATCACCGTCGAAGACCGACGAAGGGTTGCCCACCTCGAACTCGGTGCGCAGATCCTTGACCATCTGGTACGGGTGCAGGACGTACGAACGCATCTGGTCGCCCCACGAACCGGTGGTGTCCAGCTTCAGACCGGCCATCTTGGCCTGCTCCTCCTGGCGCGTTCGCTCCAGCAGCCGGGCCTGCAGCACCCGCATCGCGGCCGCCTTGTTCTGCAACTGCGACTTCTCGTTCTGACAGGACGCCACGATGCCGGTCGGAATGTGCGTCAGGCGAACCGCCGAGTCGGTGGTGTTGACGCTCTGCCCGCCCGGACCGGACGACCGGTAGACGTCGACGCGGATCTCGTTGTCCGGGATCTCGATGCTGTCGGTCTGCTCGACCACCGGCATCACCTCGACGCTGGCGAAGCTGGTCTGCCGGCGGCCCTGGTTGTCGAACGGGCTGATCCGCACCAGGCGGTGGGTGCCGGACTCGACACCGAGCGTGCCGTACGCGTACGGCACCTTGACGGTGAAGGTCGCCGACTTGAGACCGGCCTCCTCCGCATAGGAGGTGTCGTAGACCTCGGTCGGATAGCCGTGCCGCTCCGCCCAGCGCAGGTACATCCGCATCAGCATCTCGGCGAAGTCGGCCGCGTCGACACCGCCGGCGCCGGCCCGGATCGCCACGAGCGCCTCGCGGGAGTCGTACTCCCCGGAGAGGAGGGTACGGACCTCCATCTCCTCGATCGCCTTCGTCAGCGCGGTGAGCTCGGTGCCGACCTCGGCGACCGAGTCCTCGTCACCCTCGGCCTCGGCCATCTCCAGGAGCAGCCCGGCGTCGTCCAGCCGGCCGCGCAGGCGCTCGAGCTTGGAGATCTCGCCGGACACGTACGCCAAGCGGCTGTTGACCTCCTGAGCACGGGCCTGGTCGTCCCAGAGGTCCGGCGCGGAGGCCTGCTCCTCGAGGTCCGCCTTGTCCCGCCGCAGCTTGTCGACGTCCAGGACGTTCTCGATGTTGCGAAGGGTCGCGTCTAGGCTCTTCAGTTGCTCGGGAAAGTCGGCAGCGGTCACGACACTCAAGACTACGCCGCCCGGCCAGCTAACTGGCCGGGGCGGTCCGTTCAACTCGTCGGAGCGGCTTTGAGCCAGGTGAGTGCGGCCTTGTGATAGGCGACCGCGAACTCCAGCGCCGCCGCGCCGAACGGGTCGCCGTTCTTCTTCGCCTCCTTGGCCTGCTCCTTGGCCATCGTCATGGCCTCCGAGTGGTACTGATTCGCGGTGGTGTAGAGGCCCTGGAGCTGGTCTCCGGTGTGCTGCTGGCCGAAGGCGACCCGCAGGGCCACCGGATTGCGCAGCGCGTCGCGCCCCGGGGACTCGGCGAGCCAGCGGCTGAAAGCGCGCTTGCCGGACGCGGTGATGGCGTAGGGCTGACTGGAACGGGGGCCCGGCTTACCGAGCCGGACATATCCCATTTCAGCGAGCACGGGCAGTTCGCGGTAGACCTGGCTCCGCGTCATCGACCAGTAGGGCCCGAGGCGGCGTTCGGCAGCCGCCATCAGCTGACCACCGGTCATCGCCCCCTCATGGAGGAGGCCGAGAAGGGCAGCCGCCGTCGGATTGATTTGGAAGTCGGGCATGCCTTCTAAGCTGCCACTTTGTCGCGCCGCCGTCCAGGATTTAGCCCGATCCGTCCAGTTTGCGCCTCCACAAACGACTGTCCCGCACAGACAGTCCGACAACGAGCGAGAGGTTCGGGCGTTTCCTGCCCGGATAGCGGTGCTGACCAGGTAATATGGCGCAGATAAACGGTCAGACGAACCGTTGCGGGCAGGAAATCTTCCAAAAGCCGCGAAACGACTCGCGAAACGAGACAATCACCCTATCTACAAATGGCGTCATGTCCGCGCAGCGTCATAAAGATCAACTTGAGGCATTTGTCCAACGTCGCGTCTCGGTGGACGGCCACGATCACCGGCCCCGCAGGTACGCCGGTTACCCTGAGCCCCATGACAGACCGCCCGACCGCACCGGAGACCGTCGAGGAGTCCCGGCTCACCGTTGCGCTGATCGCGGTGGCCGCCCTGGGCTGGGCCGTGGCGATGCTCTGGTCGGCCCGCGCCACCATCACCGGCCGGGCGGACGCCGCCATGGAGGTCACCTCCACCGCCTACGCGTTGCCCGGCGCCGTCTCCGCCGACCTCGCCGCGGGTGCGGCGGTGGCCCTGCTGACACTCACCCTGATCGGCTCCCGGCGGCCGCTCGGCGCCACCGCCCGCTTCGCCGTGGCGACCGGCGCCGGTCTGCTGGTCGGCCTGCTGAGCGCGGTCGTCATGGTCACGATCAACACCGCCGGCACGATGTACGCGGTGGTCGGCGGCACCGTGGCGGCCGCCGCGACCATCGGTGGCGCGCTGGCCGGGCTCCGGCTCCCCTCGGTCGTCGCCGGCGCCACCGCCGCGTCGGTCGGCGTCTTCCTCGTCGGGTTCACCCTCAACCTGTTCCAGGAGCCGGTGCTGGAGCTGTTCGGCGCCGGTGACACGGCTTCGGCGGCCAACGCGTCACAGTGGTTCTCGTACAGTCAGGCGGCCCTCAGCGGACTCACCGCCGGCCTCATCGCGTACGCGATCATGCGCCGTGCCCACCACCGCGCCGGCGGTGGGGACCTGCGGTGGCCGCTCTACGCGCTGGCCGGTGCCGGGCCCGGCATCCTGCTCGTCGTCGCCGAGCTGCTGTCGCGTACCGCGGGGGCCCAGGTGCTCGAGCTGGCCGGCAAGGTCAGCGACCTGGAGCAGGTGGTGCAGCAGATGCTGAGCACCGCGCGGTTGAACAACGGGCTGATCGTCCTCTTCGTCGGCACGTTGACGGCGCTGTTCGCGGTGGGGCGGACGCTCTCCCCCGCCTCCGGGGACGACGACCTCTCCCCCTCATCGGACTCCGCGGCTTCCGCGGCCGTCGCGCCGACCTCCCCGGCTGCCGCGCCGTCGTCTGCGTCCGCCGCGCCTTCCTCTGCCTCCGCCGCGCCTTCTTCTGACTCCTCCGCGGCGGCCTCTGCTTCCTCCGCGGCGGCCTCTCCGGACTCCCCCGACTCCGATTCCCCCGACTCCCTACCGGAGTTTCAGGCGGGCGGCGCGAAGACCGTGGCTCAGAGCAGTTCGTCCAGCTCGGAGACGGCGTACCACTCCAACTCGTGATCCTCGGCACCGTCGACGGTGAACTGGGCGTCCTCGTCCCCGGACAGGGCCGCCTCCACCACGTCGGCGGCCGCGGAGACCGTCTCGGTCGCATCCGTCCCGTCGACGTGGATGCTGGCCAGATCGGCGAGCCGCACCGGCTGCGGTAACCGGACGGCGCTCGACCCCAACTCGGTGTCCTGGTGGGTCAGGCTGCCGACCGGCACGTCGGCGGAGACCACCACCCGGCGGCGGGGCGCGTCCGGATCCTGGTTCAGCAGCCGCAGGGCATCCTGGGCGGCGCGGGTGAAGGCGACGTACTCCAACTCCTCCTCGTCGCCCTCGGCGTACCACTCCCGGAGCATCGGCGTCACCGCATGCGCGGCCGTGGTCTGATCGCCGATCTGCCCTCCGGCCCGCAGGGTCGCGAGCATCGGCAGGGTGGCCGGGATGTACACCCGGACCAGGTCGGTGATCGGCACGGTTCTTCTCCTCCAGCGTTACGGTCGCCTCGCGGCCGGGCGTGCACAGTACACCGCCATCTCGGCCACGCGGCGTTCCATTCCACCAGGAGTCTCCGGATCGTGGCGTCGCGGGTCCGCCGGACGCCCGGCGGACGCCCGGCGGACATCCGGACCGGCATGACAGCGGCCGGACCCGGGCATCCCCCGCGATGGACAGCGGCCGGGCGCGGGCATCCCCCGCGATGGACAGCGGCCGGGCGCGGGCGTCCGCTGCGGCGGATGACCGCCGGGCCCGGCGGTCATCGCGATGCCGGCTGCAGGCGTTCGACGGCAAACGGTGGCAAACTCATGCCATCGAAAGGCCGTCGAATGGAGGACCCGTGCCGGAGCCCCGATTCCTGCTGCTCTCCGACGTGGCCGCCGAGCTGAACGTCTCGGACTCGCAGGTCTACCACATGGTCCGCAGCGGCGAGCTGCCCGCGATCAAGATCGGCGGGCGCGGTCAGTGGCGGGTCGAGCGGACCACGCTGGAGAAATACATCGAGGAGAAGTACGCCGAGACCGCCGCCTGGGTACGCGACAACCCGCTGGCCGACCGTGAGCCGGAATGACCGGGCGACGCCCGAGGCGGAATGACCGGACAGCGGCTTTTGCGCCTCTTCCCGGATCGGTGAGCGGTCGTTGACCGACTGACCGCGATCGAGCAAGACTTCACGCTGTCGAAAGCAAACGGAGGCAAACACAAGGATTGGCGGTGGTGATGCGATCGGCGACCGAGATTGCACCCATCGGGCCCCGGCCGGCGATTCGTCTGCGCCCGGTGCCCCGATATGAACCTCCCTTCGACGACGAGTCGACGACCCGGGAGTGGTCGGAGTCCGCGGTCCTCGACTGGTCGCCGACCCGGCATCCGTCCGCGGGCCCACCCCCGACGGTGCTGCCCCGGGCCGAGGCCCCCACCATCGCCGGCGTCTCGGGCGACGGCCGCCTGGCGGTCCGCCGTTTCATCCGCCTCTGTGTCGAGGTGCTCAACGGTTTCCGCCCCGCCGCCCACCTGCGCCGCCTGGCGCTGCCTTCCGAGGCCGCCGAGGTGGTGGCTCAGGGCCTGGCAGGAGCCCGCCGGGTGACGGAGTTACGCAAGGCCACCCGCCCCGGCACCCACCGCCCGACCCGCCCGGCCCCGGTCGCCGTGATCAAGGTGATGCTGTGCGAGCCCCGCCCCGGAGCGATAGAGGCAGCCGTGGCCCTGCTCACCGGCGACCGAACCTGGGCGATGGCCTTCCGCCTGGAACTCCACCAGGAGACCTGGACCGCCACCACCCTCCTGATCATCTAACCGCGACCCAACTCCTCCAGGCGACAGCCAAGAAGAAGACCGTCGCGTGAAAGGCTAGTGGGCGAATGCCCGCTCGATGAAGGCAAGGAACGGGCGGATGCCCGCCTGGCAAGGCTGAAAGTGGGCAGATGCCCGCCTGACGACGGATGCCCGCCAGGCAAAGGCCGGGAATGGGCGGATGCCCGCCTGACAAGGCCGAAAGTGGGCAGATGCCCGCCTGACGACGGATGCCCGCCAGGCAAAGGCCGGGAATGGGCGGATGCCCGCCTGACAAGGCCGAAAGTGGGCAGATGCCCGCCTGGCGACGGATGCCCGCCTGGCGAAGGCCGGGAAGGGCGAGCGCTCGTGGGGTGGGGGTGTGGGGGAAGCGGACGGCCCGCGGGCGCCGGCGTGAGCCGGGCCTCGCGGGCCGTTCGGGAGGTGTTGCGCGGGCTGCGGGGACTCCTGTCAGGCGTTGCCCGGGAGACTCCCTGCCAGGCGTTGCCCGGGAGACTCCCTGTCAGGCGTTGCCGGGGGCTCCGTGGCAACGCTTGTACTTGCGGCCGGAACCGCAGTAGCACGGGGCGTTGCGGGACGGGCCGTTCGACTCGGACTGGTCTGCGGCGTGGCGGGGGCGGGAACCGGCCGTGGTGTGGGCCGGGCTCGCCGGGACCGGGGAGCCGCCGGGACCGATCTGGACCGGCGGGGTGGCCGGGGGCTCCTGGCGGATCTGGGGGGCGCCCGCACCGGCCTCGCCGTCGATGGTGGGCGCGGTGTACTGCAGGTTCTGCGGGCGGCCGGGACCGCCGAGACCCTTGGCGTGCACCTCGACCCGGTCCGGCTGCACGTCGTCGTCCGGCACCACGTCGGGGCCGGTGTCGGAGGAAGCGCCGGACGGGTCGACCTTGGGCAGGGCGAACGCCTGCGACGGGTCGACGGTGACGCTGGGCGCCTCCTCGACCTGGACCTCGAGGTTGAAGACGAAACCGACCGCCTCCTCCTTGATGCCCTCCATCATCTGGTTGAACATGTCGAAGCCCTCGCGCTGGTACTCGACCACCGGGTCGCGCTGCGCGTAGGCCCGCAGGGAGATGCCCTCCTGCAGGTAGTCCATCTCGTAGAGGTGCTCACGCCACTTGCGGTCGATGACCGCGAGCAGCACCTGGCGCTCCAGCTCGCGGACCGCCTCCGAGCCGAGCTCCTCCTCGCGGGCCTTGTAGGCCGCCTGCGCGTCCTCGACCAGCCGCTTGCTGAGGAACTCCGCGTCGATCGTGCCCTTCTCACCGTCGGACGCCTCGACGACGTCCTCGATGGTGACACTGACCGGGTAGAGGCGGCGGAGGTTGGTCCAGAGCTGCTCCAGGTCCCAGTCCTCGGCGTAGCCCTCGGTGGTGGCCGCCGTCACGATCTCCGCGATCACGTCGTCGATCATGTGGGTGACCTGCTCGTGCATGTCCTCGCCGTCGAGCACCCGCTTGCGCTCGGCGTAGACGACGGTGCGCTGCTTGTTCATCACCTCGTCGTACTTGAGGACGTTCTTGCGGATCTCCGCGTTCTGCGCCTCGATCTGGGTCTGCGCGTTGCGGATCTGCTTGCTCACCATCTTGGACTCGATGGGAACGTCCTCGGGGATGTTGAAGCGCTCCATGACCGCTTCGACCGCGCCGGCCCGGAACCGCTTCATCAGGTCGTCCTGCAGCGACAGGTAGAACCGGGACTCGCCCGGGTCACCCTGCCGGCCGGACCGGCCGCGGAGCTGGTTGTCGATGCGCCGGGAGTCGTGCCGCTCGGTGCCGAGCACGTAGAGGCCACCGGCAGCCTGCACATCGGCGGCTTCGACCGAGGTGGCCTCCTTGACCTGCGGGAGGATCTCCTCGAGCGCCTTGGCGTACTCCTCCGGGCTCTCCGCCGGGTCGAGACCCCGCTGGTGCAGCTCGGCGGCGGCGGTGAACTCGGCGTTGCCACCGAGCAGGATGTCCGTACCACGGCCGGCCATGTTGGTGGCGACGGTGACCGCGCCCTTCCGCCCGGCCTGGGCGATGATCGTCGCCTCCTGGGCGTGGTACTTCGCGTTCAGCACGCTGTGCGGGATGCCCCGGCGGCGCAGCAACTGGGAGAGGATCTCCGAGTTCTCCACCGAGACGGTGCCGACGAGCACCGGCTGGCCGGTGGCGTGCCGCTCGGCGATGTCCTCGATGACCGCGTTGAACTTGGCCCGCTCGGTCTTGTAGATGACGTCGGGGTGGTCGACGCGGATCATCGGCCGGTGCGTCGGGATGGACACGACGCCGACCTTGTAGACGCTGCTGAACTCGCCGGCCTCGGTCTGCGCCGTACCGGTCATGCCGCCGAGCTTGTCGTACAGCCGGAAGAAGTTCTGCAGGGTGACGGTCGCCAGGGTCTGGTTCTCCTGCTTGACCTCCACCCCCTCCTTCGCCTCGATGGCCTGGTGCATGCCCTCGTTGTAGCGACGGCCGTGCAGGATGCGCCCGGTGAACTCGTCGACGATCAGCACCTCGTTCTCGGGGCTGACGATGTAGTCCTTGTCCCGCTTGTACAGCTCCTTGGCCTTGATGGCGTTGTTCAGGTAGCCGACCAGCGGGGTGTTCACCGACTCGTACAGGTTGTCGATGCCGATCCGGTCCTCGACCTTGCCGACGCCGCGCTCGGTGATGGCGACGGTGCGCTTGGCCACGTCGACCTCGTAGTCGCCGTCGCCGTCCTTGCCGGGCTGCAACCGGTTGACGATCTGGGCGAACTCCCCGTACCACCGGGCGGAGTGCTCGGCCGGGCCGGAGATGATCAGCGGGGTGCGGGCCTCGTCGATCAGGATCGAGTCGACCTCGTCCACGATCGCGAAGTTGTGGCCGCGCTGGACCAGCTCGGTCTTCGACCACGCCATGTTGTCGCGCAGGTAGTCGAAGCCGAACTCGTTGTTCGTCCCGTACGTGATGTCGCACTCGTAGGCGGCACGGTGCTCGGCGGCCGGCCGGTTCGGCAGGATCACGCCGACGCTGAGGCCGAGGAACCCGTGCACCCGGCCGACCCACTCGGCGTCGCGCTGGGCCAGGTAGTCGTTGACCGTGATGATGTGCACGCCCTTGCCGCTCAACGCGTTGAGGTAGGCCGGGAACACACCGGTCAGGGTCTTGCCCTCACCGGTCTTCATCTCCGGGATGTTGCCGAAGTGCAGAGCCGCGCCACCCATCAACTGGACGTCGTAGGCGCGCTGGCCGAGCACCCGCTTGGCGCCCTCACGGGCCACCGCGAACGCCTCGGGGAGCAGGTCGTCCAGCGACTCGCCCTCCTCGTAGCGCTCCTTGAACTGCTGGGTGCATTCACGCAGCTCGTCGTCAGTGAGGTCGACGTAGTCGTCCTCGATCGAGTTGACCGCGTCCGCGATCGCCTTGAGCCGTCGCACCATGCGGCCTTCGCCGGCGCGAAGAATCTTTTCAAATATCGACACGGGTCAACGCTCCCCTAGACAGTCTGCCGAACCATCGTAGGCACCTTCGCCCCGGACCTGTGACCCTGGCCTCGGGGGAAACTCGCAAAGAGGGCGAAAGACGCCACGAAGTTCGCTGACAGCGCAGCCTTCCACTTCTTCGAAACCGGTTTGGTGGCCGGGCGCGTCCCGGAGAGGATGGGCCATGTGGATCAGAACACCGAAAATCGGCTCGAGGACGCGGGCACGGACAGCGGAATCCGGATCCGGGACGACTCGATCGTCGACGAGCGCACCGGTGACATCGTCGGCCGCATCGGTCTGGAACATGGCATCCTGACCTTCGAGGTGGCTCCGGAGGCCCGCGGCCGGGGTGTGGCGACCGCCGCGGTGCGCGAGTTCAGCCGCTCGGCGCTGACCCGGCGGGACCGGCTGGAGATGCGGATCCCCTGGGAGAACACGATCGCCCAGCGGGTCGCCCTGGCCGCCGGTTACACCCGTGAGGCGGTCCGCCGCGGCACCCCTGAGCTGCTGGTCTACTCCCGGCTGAGCGACGACCCGGAAAAGCCGACGCCGCGTCTGCTGCCCGATCTGCCCGGTCCGGAGCTGTCCGACGGGGTGATCGCGCTGCGACCGCTGAATGTGACGGATGTCGATTTCTACACCAGGCTGCACAGCGACCCGGACGTGATCGCCACCAGTGTGCCGCCCGAGCCGAAGAGCGCCGGCGAGATCCACCGGCGTTGTGCCCGGGCCGAGGCGCAGTGGCTGGCCGGGAACCGGGTCGATCTGGTCATCACCGACCTCGCGAGCGGCGCGCCGGCCGGTGAGATCTGCCTCTACTACCAGGAGCCGCAGCTGTCCCAGGCGATGATCGGGTACAGCACCCTGAAGGCGTACCGCGGCAAGGGTCTGACCACCCGGGCAGCGAAGCTGCTCGCGCTCTGGGTCTTCGCCGAGACCGACATCGTCCGCCTCACCGCGGGGGTGCTGCCGACGAACATCGGGTCGCAGCGGGTGCTGGAGAAGGCCGGTTTCACCCGGGAGGCGTACCAGCGGCTGCGGTTGCCCGGCCCGGACGGCACCCGGCTCGACGACCTGTTCTACGTGCTCTTCGCCGGAGACCTGCTGATGCAGGCCACCGGCGAAGGCGAGTAGCCGAAGAACTACATCCCTAGGCTGAGGATGCCGTAGTCGTAACCACGGCGCCGGTAGACGACGCTGGGCCGCCCGCTCTCCTTGTCATGGAACAGGTAGAAGTCGTGGCCGACGAGCTCCATCTGGAAGAGGGCGTCGTCGACGGTCATCGGCTCGGCCGAGTGCTCCTTCTCCCGGACGATGCGCCACGGCTGATCCTCGTCGTGTTCGCTGGGATCGGCCTCGAGGACGGGCGCGGTCAGGGTCGCTGTCCGCCCGTTCGTCAGGTCGGTCGGGAGGTTCGCGGTCGCGGCGGCCACCGACACCGGCGCGTGCCGTCCGCGATGCACACGGCGCCGGTCGGCGGAACGGCGCAACCGGGCGTCGAGTTTGTTTATCGCGCAGTCCAGAGCTGCGTAGAAATCCTGTGCCTGGGCCTCGGCGCGGACGACCGGCCCCTTGGTCATGACCGTGATCTCGACACGCTGGCAGGTGTCGGACTGTCGCGGATTGCGTTCGTGGAAGAGTTCCACGTCGGCCCTGATCAGCTTCTGGTCGTAACGTTCGACCTTGCTCAGCTTCTCGGCGACATGCTCTCGATAGTGGTCGGGAACCTCTACGTTGCGGCCCTTGACGACAATGTCCACTCGTGACCTCCCCCAACGTTTGTGCTTGCGGGCGCCGATGCCCGGCGCAGCCGCCAACTGGGTGAAAACACCGCGTCGCGATCGTTCAACAGACGCGGCCCATGAGAGTGAGACGACTCCTTTCCGGTGCGGCGAACGCGCTCCCGGTGGTGGGTAGGATCTTGAGCCTTACCCTCGTCACCTAGACGCTAACCCGCCTATGCCTGTCAGTCACCCCTCGTTAGGGATACCGGAAGGCTTACCTTCGCCTCTATCGGCGGACCCGGTCAAGGCTGGAGTCAAATGCCGGGACGGGTTTTCCGGAGTTCTGTCGCTGCGAGCACCGCGGCACCTGTGACCTGCATGTCCGCCTCCTCGAACCGGCGTGCCACCGCGGCCAGAGTGGCCCCGGTGGTGACGATGTCATCCGCCACCACAAGCGTGCCTCGCGATCTTCCGTCCCGCCGCAGATTGCCGATTCGGGGCGTCATTCGCAGCGAATTGACAGCCACGGTAGCCCGTTCGGATGTATCGAGTGACGTTGAGTCAGGACGCGGCAGGGCCCGCAGGGGCTGCGCGACGTTCACCCGCCAGCCCGAGTCCCGTAACCGGCGGGCCGCCTGCTCCACCAGACGGGCCATGTGGTCGCCGTACCGCTCCCGCCGGGCCGCCGCGGTCGACGGCACCGGCACCAGGAGCACCGGGCGGTCCCGCGGCGCGATCTCGGCGACCGCGCCGGCCAGCAGCACGCCGAGCGGCCGGGCCAGCCGGTGCCGGCCCTTCTCCTTGTACGCCAGCAGAGCCCCGCGCAGCGCCCCGGCATAGGTCCCCACGGCCACGCAGGCGGGGAAACCGGCCGGCAGCGGGGTCGGCGACGCGCCACGCGGCCGCAGCGACTCCAGCTCCGCCACACAGGCCGCACACGCCCCACCGGTGAGCCGGACCCGCTCGGCCCCGCACCCCGCGCACGCGCCGGGCAGCACCAGGTCGGCGAGTTCGGCGAGGACCATGCTCAGTTGAGGAACAGCGGCGCCGACGGCATGATGCCCTCACGCGGCGGCGAGGCCGGCCCGGCCAGGTCGGCCTCGGTGATCTGGACCTGCGTGGAGAGCGCCTCCCAGGCGTCGTTCCCGGTCGAGTAGAGCACCGACGCGCCGTTCGGCCGGACCGCCGAGGGGTTCGCCGGGTAGGAGGTCACGTAGGTGACCGAGTCCCGCCCGATGTCGCCGAGCACCTGCAGGTGCAGGGCGCCGTCGATCGACACGTCCATGATCGCGACCCGGCCGTTGTCGTTGCGCTCGCCGCTGACGGTGAGCCAGCCCTCGCCGCTGAAGTCGACAGCGGTCACCGTCTTGAGCGGCGGGTCGAGCTGCTGCGTGCCGGTGAGGGCCAGCCCGTCGCCGCTGATGGTGAGCACCGCGCGGTAGAGGCGGCCACCGACCACCAGCGCCACTCGGTGCCCGTCCGGGGCGACCGAGATCGCGCTGATCGTCCCGGAGTCACCGGGCCAGGACACCTGCTGCGCCGGACCGCCCTGCCCACGGAACCGCCAGAGCTTGCCGCCCGCGATGACCAGCCCGATCCCGCCGTCCACCCGGTCCTCCGGGGTGATCGCCCAGACCGGGTACCCGATCCCGGTGGGCAGCCCGGTGACCTCCCGCAGCGTGATCACCTCGTTGGCCGAGGAGCCGCCGACCCGCAGCCGCTCGTTCTTGCCGGAGCCGGTGACCAGGGCGGCGTACATCAGCGGGCCGGAGGCGCTGAGAGCGGCCCGGGAGACGTCCTTGTTGTCCTCGACGGCGAGCCCGGGAACCCCGTCGAGGCTGCCCCGGTCCGGGTCACCGAGCCGGCGGATGGTCCGGTCGTAGACGACGTAGCGCTCGGGGGTGCTCACCAGCTTGCTGGCCGGGTTGCTGGAGAGGTAGTCGACGCCGGAGTAGCGCCGGGGCTCCTGGTGACCGATCTTCAGGTCCAGGAACTGCGGGAGCATGCCGCGCAGCGTCCACTGCAACTGGCGGCGCAACCGGTCCAGGGCCTCCTCCGCGTCCTGGGTGGGCACCGCCTGCGCGCTGAGCGCGATCTCCAGCTGCTCGTTACGGATCGCCGGCACGTTGCCCTGGAGCTTCGTCCCGTCCGGCAGGGGCTCGACGGCGTCCTGCAGCCACGGGGACGGCCCCTCGATCAGCCAGTTGACCAGGATCGTCGGTTCCTGCTCGTCGGGCACGTCACCGAGCAGGTAGCGCACGTCCGGCACCAGCGCGGTGTGCTCGGTGTTCCAGAAGTAGATGGTCCGCTCCCGGTAGAAGTCCTCCAGAGCGGTGTCGCTGAGCAGCAGGAACGGCGGGGCGCTCATGACGTAGAGGCCGTCGCCGGTAACCTCGCTGAGGGTCATCTCGTACTGGCCCTGGGTCGACTCGGTGGTCGGCTCCAGCCGGCCGTTCTTCCCGAGGGTGCCGATCAGCTCGTAGTAGACGGTCACCTGGTCCCCGTTGACCAGTGGACGGTCGGTCAGCCGGATGACGCGGGGCGTGGCCGGGGGTTTGAAGTCGGCGCGCGCGGCCGCGGACATGAACTGTTTCACCCGCTCCAGCGCGCCGTCGTAGTCGCCGGCCGCGGCCTGCAGGTAGTTGGTGACGAACAGCTGCCGGTCGCTGGTGGCGCCGCGGGTGATCGGGGTGCGGGAGCCACCGTCGCCGGTGGAGGTGCCGGTGGTGGGGCCGGCGCCGACCTCGGTCACCCGGGACTCGTCCGGGATGCCGCAGCCACCCAGCAGCATCGCGGCCACGGTCGCTCCGGCCAGGGCACGTCTCATCGTCAGCTCACCTCCGCGGTGCGGTCCCGGGGAATCAGCGGCAGCGGTGCGGCGACCAGCCGGTCACCGGCCCGGACCGGCAGCGTGAGCCGGAACTGGGCGCCCTCGCCGGGTGCGCCCCAGGCCTCCAGCCAGCCGCCGTGCAGGCGGGCGTCCTCGACGCTGATCGAGAGGCCGAGGCCGGTGCCGCCGGTCTGCCGGGCCCGGGACGGGTCGGCCCGCCAGAACCGGTTGAAGACGAGTCGCTCCTCGCCCGGTTTCAGCCCGATGCCGTGGTCGCGGACGGTGATCGCCACCGCCGCGCCGTCGGTCGACATGGTGATCTGGACCGGTTTCGCCTCGCCGTGCTCGACCGCGTTGCCGACCAGGTTGCGCAGCACCCGCTCGACCCGCCGCGGGTCGACCTCGGCGATCACCGGGGTGTCCGGCAGGTTCAGTTGCAGCTCGACGCCGACCCGCTCGGCCAGGCCGGTGAGCCGCTCGGCGACCCGTTCCGCTATCGGGACCAGGTCGGTGTGCTCGGCGTCCAGGGCGGCGAACCCGGCGTCGAAACGGCTGATCTCCAGCAGGTCGGTGAGCAGCTCCTCGAACCGGTCCAGTTCGGCCTGGAGCAGCTCGGCGCTGCGGGCCACCGCCGGATCGAAGTCCTCCCGCTCGGAGAAGATCAGATCAGCGGCCATCCGTACGGTCGTCAACGGTGTCCGCAGCTCGTGCGACACGTCGGAGGTGAACCGGCGCTGCAGGCGGGACATCTCCTCCAGCCGGACGATCTGGCGCTGCAGGTTGGCGGCCATCTGGTTGAACGCGGCGGCCAGCAGGGCCAGGTCGTCCTCGCCGTCCACCTTCATCCGCTGGTCGAGCAGGCCGGCCGAGAGGCGCTGGGCGGTCCGCGCGGCCACCCGGACCGGGGTCACCACCAGCCGGGTGACCAGGCCGGCCACCACGCCGAGCAGGATCACCAGGGCCAGGCCGGTGGCCAGCACGGTGGTCCGGATCAGGTTGGCGTCCTGGTCCTCACTGGTCAGCGGGACCATGTAGTACAGCTCGACGTGACCGAACCGGGTCGGCACCGGTGACCCGTACACCAGATATTTGGTGGTCCGGTTGTTGATCTCGGCGGTGCGGATCTGCCGGTTGACGCCGCCCCCGTCGCCGGAGACCGCGCGGATCATCTCCGGCGTGATCAGGTCGCCGGTGTCGACCTTGGGCACCGCGACGGCCTGCAGATCGGGGTGGCTTTCCGCCCGGATCGAGATGATCGAGGTGCCACGGGCCGCGTCGTCGCCGTCGAACAGGTCGTTGACCAGGTCGTTCAGCGCTCCCGGCAGCTCCGGGTCACGGGCCTGCGGGTAGAGGGTGAGCTGCTTGAGCGCGTAATCCACCTTGTTTGCCATGGCGACCCGGGCGTTGTCCTCGGCCCGTTTCAGCAGGATCTCCGCGCTGCGGTCGGCGATGAAACCGCCGAACGTGCCGACCAGCAGGCTGGACGCGAGCAGGGTGAGGGTGACGACCCGGAGCTGGAGGGATCGGCGCCAGGCCCGGCGGGCCGGAGCGGAGTACCGCGTCAGGTGCCGGGCCAGGACACGCCAGTAGCGCCGCACCGGTCGGAGGGCACGGCGCACGGGCATGGGGAGCCAGGAGGGAGCACGCATCTCAGCGGCAAGATTAACCCCCCGCGTCGATCAGCCGGTGCCCGCCTTGTAGCCGACACCGCGGACGGTAAGGATGATCTCCGGCCTCTCGGGGTCCGGCTCGATCTTGGCGCGCAGCCGCTGGACGTGCACGTTGACCAGCCGGGTGTCGGCGGCGTGCCGGTAACCCCAGACCTGTTCGAGCAGCACCTCGCGGGTGAACACCTGACGCGGCTTGCGGGCCAGCGCCACCAGCAGGTCGAACTCCAGCGGGGTGAGCTTGACCTCCTCACCGTCGCGGGAGACGGTGTGCGCCGGCACGTCGATGGTGATCTGGTTGCCGGGCGGGCCGATGGTCAGCATCTCCGGCGCGGCGTCCTCGCCACGGCGCAGACGGGCCCGCATCCGGGCCACCAGTTCCTTCGGCTTGAACGGCTTGACCACGTAGTCGTCGGCGCCGGACTCCAGGCCCAGCACCACGTCGACGGTGTCGCTCTTGGCGGTCAGCATCACTATCGGGATGCCCGACTCGGCGCGGATCGCCCGCGCCACGTCGATGCCGCTCATGCCCGGAAGCATCAGGTCGAGCAGGACGATGTCCGGCCGGCTCTCCCGGAAGGCGGACAGGGCGCGCTCACCGTCCGCCACGAACGAAGGCAGGAAACCCTCACTGCGCAGAACGATGCCGAGCATCTCGGCCAAAGCGGGATCGTCGTCGACGACCAGTACCCGGGCTCTCATGCGGTCCAATATTGCACTGTCATCCCCGATCTCGGGTTACCTGGGGGTCGATCTTGTCCGGCAGAGTACCCCGAGTGACCGGAAAAGCGGGCGGCCCCGCTCCCGGGGGCCGCCCACCACGTCTAGCCGGGGATCACATGCCGGGCCGGTCGAACTCCCCCGAGCGGATGCCGGCGATGAAGCCGGCCCAGCCGGTGCTGCCGAAGGTGAGCACCGGTCCGGTGGCGTCCTTCGAGTCCCGGACCAGCACCGATGCCGGAGCCTCGGCGATCTCGACACAGTGCCCGGCGGCGCCGCTGCGACTGCTCTTACGCCAGGTCAGCGTGGTGTCCTGCATGATGTGTGCTCCTTCATGTGGAATGCACCTCCATTGAACCCATGCGCCGGAGATCAACGAGCGAGACGATCCCTCGACTCAGCGATGGCCGTTCGGCTGTCTTCCACCGACAAAGAGCGTTCCTGCAGGTCATCGAAAGCGTCCTGATACACCTCTATCTCCTCGGGCTTCACCCTGAAGAGACCCCCGGTCAGCCCCTCGATGTGCACCACCGGATTACGGCTGCCGGTCGCGAACTCCAGCACCATGAACGATTCGCTCAGCCCGGCGTGCGCCCCCGCCTCGAACGGCAGGACCGTCAGCTCCACTCCCGGCCGGCTGCTCGCTTCGATCAGCCGGCCCAGTTGGCGGCGCTGGACGTCGGGGCCGCCGATCTGGCGCAGCAGCACCCCTTCGTCGATGACGATCCGCAGGTTGCGCGCCGGAACCCCGGGCGGCGTCTTCTGGCGCTCCATCCGCAGGGCCAGCCGGCGCTGGATGACCGCGGTGTCGTCGATGTCGGCGCCGGTCTCGATGACCGCGCGGGCGTACTCGTCGGTCTGCAGCAGACCGGGGACGATCTGGGTCTCCCATTCGGAGATCCGGACCGCTTCCGCCTCCAGGGTCAGGTACTCGTCGTAGGGATCCGGCACGGACGAGCGGTAGGACGCCCACCAGACCCGGGCCCGCCCGCGCCGGGCCAGGCCCCGGAACCGGGCGCGCTGCTCGATCGGCACGCCGTAGAGGGTGAGCAGCCGGTCCAGGTCGGCCTCGCTGATCCCGGTGTGCGCCGTCTCGATCCGGCTGAGTTTCGACTCCGACCAGCCCAGCGCCGTCGCGACGTCGACCGCGCGGCGCTCACCACGGAGCCGGCGCAGTTCGCCCCCGAGCTCCTGGCGCGCAGTAGACGTCGGCCTCACCACGACGCCCACCATATCGACGCATCGGCCCCTCATTGCAAGTTGCACAGGTGTCGTCGGACATCCACCCCGAACGGGTCACCCCGTGTCGCCGGACATCCACCCCCGCGGGCAAGGACCCGAACCAAGAACGAACGCTTGCGGGACGCCCGGAGCCGAGCGATCCCGGGATAGCGAACGGGGCGACAGACCTGAGTCCGCCGCCCCGTTCATCCCCCCGGTTTGGTACCGCGCGCGTCCGTGGGACCCCCCGATCACCAATGACGCTGCGTGCTCTTAGATTCACACTCCGCAACCACCGTGTCAAGCAATTTCCCGAAATTTCGGACTCGATCCACAGGTTGCCTCCGGGTGCCACACAACCCCACCAACCGGAACCGGCCCTCAACCATCACCTGACGGACAGGATCCCCCCACCGGATTCGGACTCGGGCGTCGATCGCGCGCAGACGGGTTCGGACCACCCGTGACCTGGGTACCGGTTTCCGCGGATTCGGGAAATGGCCACCGACATCCGCACCACTCCACAGTGGACTGTACACATGTTCGACGAAACAGCAGCTCAACGGCGTACGAAATCGGAATGTCATCTCATGTTGACACCTAAGGGCCATCCGGGGTTGCAGCGGGATCCCGGCGCCGAATAGAGTCCCGCACCGAATGTCGAGACATCGACTTGGATCCGTACCGAGACCATTTCATCGAGGGCGCCCATCGCCCTCGGCGGAATCGTCGTGCCCGCTTTCCGAAAACGGCGCGGAACGGATCCGGTCACCGGGAGCCCGGCCCGGTGACCGTACGTCGCCTGGGCCGGTGGCCGGCCCCCACCCCCAATGCCACGGCCACCGGTCCAGGCGACCCGGTCCGTCCCCGTTGTTACCCGGGTCCTACCGGCCGGACGGGTTGTTACCCAGGTCCTACCGGTCGGACGGGACCGAGGCCACGAAGACCCGGCCGGTGCCCGCCACCTTGATCGCCCCGGCGCCGGCCGGCACGTAGGCGGCCGTCCCCGGCCCCAGCTCGATCGGCGTGCCGTCGTCACTCTGGCCGGCGAAGACCGTCCCCTCCGCGCACAGCACGATCCGCGGGCCGTCGGCCGGCACCTCGACCGGCGGGCGGGTGCCGTCCAGCTCGATCCGGTACATCACGAAGTCCGGCACCGGCACGTGCCAGGTGTCCACCCCGGGCGCGACCTGCTCCGCCGGCAGCAGCGGCTGGTCCAGCACCTCGAACCGCAGCACCCGGAGCAGCTCGTCGACGTCCACCCGTTTCGGGGTGAGGCCGCCGCGGAGCACGTTGTCGCTCGCCGCCATCAGCTCGACGCCGAGACCGTCCAGGTAGGCGTGCAGGTTCCCGGCGGGCATCCAGATCGCCTGCCCCGGCTCCAGCCGCACCAGGTTGAGCAGCAGCGCCACCAGCACCCCCGGGTCGCCCGGGTAGTGGCCGGCCAGCCGGACCGCGAGCTGGTGGGACTCGTCGCCGGGCAGGGCCGCGGTCACCACCTCGTCGATCAGCGCGGCACGGTCCTCGGCCGGCCAGGTGAGCAGCAGCCGCACCGCCGCGCCGATGTCACCGGCCCGGAGCACGTCCACCACCGGGTCCAGCCGGGGCAGCCCGAAGCCGGCGATCACGGTGGCGGCCAGGGCCGGGTCACGGAACCCGCAGAGCGCCTCGAACGGGGTGAGCGCCACCAGCATCTCCGGCTTGTGGTGGGCGTCCGTGTAGTTCTTCGGGGCGGCCGGATCGGCCTCCTGCCGGGCGAACGCCTCCCGGGCGTACTCGGCGTCCGGGTGGGCCTGCAGGGACAGCGGGGCACCGGCGGCCAGGACCTTCATCAGGAACGGCAGGCGCGGCCCGAAGGTCTTCGCCGTCGCCGCGCCCAGTTGCCCGTCCGGGTCCTCGGCGATCAGTGTCGTCAGCGCGACCGGCCCCTCCGGACCGGGCACGGTGGACGGGTCGCCGGGGTGCGCGCCGAGCCACAGCTCGGCCTCCGGCCCCTCGGACGGGGCGGGGCGGCCCTGCAGCTCGGCGATCGCGGTCCGGGAACCCCAGGCGTACGGCCGGATCACTCCGGTCAGCGGAAACACGGTCATATTCGGCAAATTAGCAGGACATCAGGCGCGCGTGGTCTCCGCCGCCGATGCCGCCCCGGTGTCGGATCCAGCTCGGTAGATGTCCGGCTCGATGTAGATCACCCGCGCGATCGGCACCGCCTCGCGGATCCGCGCCTCGGTCTGGTCGATGTGCCGGGCGACCTCCTCGGCCGTCTCCGAGCGTGGCACCGCGATCTTCACGGCCACCAGCAGCTCCTCCGGGCCGAGGTGCATGGTCTTCATGTGGATGATCCGCTCGATGCCGTCGCCGGCGAGCACCGCCCGCTCGATCTTGCGGATCGCCTCCGGATTGGCGGCCTCACCGAGCAGCAGGCTCTTCGTCTCGATCGCCAGCGTGATCGCGATCCCGACCAGCAGGACGCCGATCGCGCCGGTGCCGACCGCGTCCCACCGGCCGTCGCCGGTGGCGAGCGTCATGCCGACGCCGAACAGCGCGAGCACCAGGCCGATCAGGGCGCCGAAGTCCTCCAGCAGCACCACCGGCAGCTCGGGCGCCTTGGCCCGGCGCACGAAGTCCACCCAGGAGGTGTCACCACGGGTGTGGTTGGACTCGGTGATGGCCGTGTAGAACGAGTACGACTCCAGGCAGATCGCGATGACCAGCACCGCCACCGGCACCCAGTGCCACGCCGTGATGGCGCCGCCGTTCTCGTCCTCCAGCGACTCGTGGAACTTGTGGTAGCCCTCGTAGAGCGCGAACAGGCCACCGACGGTGAAGAGCACGATCGACACGATGAACGCGTAGACGTACCGCTCCCGGCCGTACCCGAAGGGGTGTTCCGGGGTGGCGGCCCGCCGGGCCCGTCGGCCGCCGATCAGCAGCAGCAGCTGGTTCCCCGAGTCGGCGACCGAGTGGATCGACTCCGCCAGCATCGACGAGGAGCCGGTGAGGAGGAAGGCGCCCAACTTGGTGACCGCGATGCCGAGGTTGGCCGACAGCGCCGCCACGATCGCCTTGGTGCCTCCCTCCGCGCTCACTGGAGGCCGTCCGGCAGGAGGTTCGAGAGCTCCTTCATCTCACTGATCGCGGGCACCGCCATCGGATCCAGCCCGTGTGCCAGGGCCAGGTAGAGCGACGCGTAGTCGGGCACCGCCACCAGCGAGGCCAGCCGCTCCAGTGTCGAGCCGCCCTCGGCGGTCAGCACGTCGCAGCGCACCCCGCGCCGGTCGGCGAGGGTCTGGATGGCGTCGGCCCGGCGCTCCTCGACGGCCACCGGCTCGTCGGCGTCGTCCTCCGGGTTCAGCCCGCCGTCCCGGAAGACCACCAGCCGCAGCCGGGTGGTGGCCTGCTCGTCGTCATCGTCGGGGTCGGCGAAGATGTCCCGGGACGTCTCGGCCAGGCCGCCGAAGACGCCGTCCAGCAGGCCCACCCGCCCACGGCCGGCCTCGCCGAGCGCGCCGGCCATCACCGGGTAGCGGGCGTTGGCGGCCAGCGTGTCGCCGAACCGGCGGGCCGCGACGGTGGCCAGCGGCGACGAACCCCAGACGATCGGCACCGAGCCGGCCAGCCCGAGGGCCAGCGCCTTCGCCGGGTTCACGAACGAGTCGGCGCCCGGACGGCAGCGCTCGGCGTCGGCGTCCAGCCGGGTCGCGGTCTCCGCGATGTCCGCCTCGGCCAGTTTCGCCAGGCCCAGCGCGCGGCCGGCGAGCAGCACCGGAATGGTCAGGCCCCACAGGGTGGCCCGGGCCGGGGCCCGGCGCGGCACCCCGATGAACGGCGCGCGGGCCCGCTCGGCCAGCGCCTCCAGCTCGGAGCCGGGGTTGCCGATGGCGACCAGGCGGGCGCCCCGGCGGTGCGCGGCCTCGGCGGCCGCCAGGGCCTCCGGGCTGCGGCCGGACGCGGAGACCGCGATCACCACGTCGGCGGCGCCGACCCAGCCGGGGACACCGGCGCTGCGGTGCCCGATGATCGGCACCGGGCAGCGCGGGCCGGCGACCGTGGACAGGATGCTGCCGGTCAGGCCCGCGGTGCCGATGCCGGCGACCACGACGGCACGCGGCCGGCCCTCGTCGGCGAGCATGCTCAGGTCCACCTCGGCGGCCAGCGCCGCCGACTCGCGGACCTGGGCGCCGGCCGAGGCGGTGGCCCGCAGCATGCCGCCCGGGTCGTTGCCGAGCATCGACTTCTCGTCGTTGAGCAGCGACTCGTCGGCGATGCGGTGCCCGTTGACCCCGGAGGACCCGGTCAGTGGGTCGACCATCACTTCTCCCCTTCCTCGGCGGGCGTCCTGGCCTCGTCGAGGAGCAGGATCGGGATGTCGTCGCGGACCTCGAAGATCCGCCCGCACTCCGTGCACGTCAGCGTCGACGCGCCCGCGTCGTAATCGAGGGGCGCGTGATGCGTGTCCGGGCAGGCCAGAATCTCCAGCAACTGCTGATCGAGCGCCACCGACGTACTCCTAATCGCCGCGTACCAACTGGGTCGTGGCGATCCTATCCACGAACGATCGCGAGCACCTCGTCACGCAGTTTCGCCATCCGGTCGGCGTCCTGAGCCTCCACGTTGAGCCGCAGCAGCGGCTCCGTGTTGGACGCCCGCAGGTTGAACCAGGCGCCGTCTCCGACCTGGAAAGTCAGGCCGTCCAGGTCGTCGATCCCGGCGTCCGGGAACGCGGCCCGGACTTCGGCGATCTTCGCGGTGGCGTCGGCCACGGTGGAGTTGATCTCACCGGAGGCGACGTACCGCTCGTACTCCGCGGCGAACTCGGACAGCGGCAGCGGCTGGCCACCGAACGCGGCGAGCACGTGCATCGCGGCGAGCATGCCGGTGTCGGCGAACCAGAAGTCACGGAAGTAGTAGTGCGCCGAGTGCTCGCCGCCGAAGACCGCGTTGGTGGCGGCCATGTCGGCCTTGATGAACGAGTGGCCGACCCGGCTGCGGACCGGCTTCCCCCCGTTCTCGGTGATGATCTCCGGCACCGCGGCCGAGGTGATCACGTTGTGGATGATCGTGCTGCCCGGGGACTTGGCCAACTCCCGGCTCGCGATCAGCGCGGTGATCGCGGACGGCGACACCGGGTCACCCTTCTCGTCGACCACGAAGCAGCGGTCGGCGTCACCGTCGAAGGCCAGACCGATGTCGGCGCCCTGCTCACGGACCGCCTTCTGCAGGTCGACCAGGTTCTTCGGGTCGAGCGGGTTGGCCTCGTGGTTCGGGAACGAACCGTCCAACTCGAAGTAGAGCGGCTCGATGGTCAGCGGCAGGGCCGGCAGGACCTGGTCGCCGAGCACGGCCGGAACCGTGTAGCCGCCCATGCCGTTGCCGGCGTCCACGATGACCTTCAGCGGGCGGATGCCGGCGAGGTCCACGAGTGAACGCAGGTGGGCCGCGTAGTCGGCGAGCACGTCCCGCTGCTCCACCCGCTCCGGGCCGTCGGCCTCCGCGTTCAGATCGGCGAGCAGCTTCTGGGCGCGCTGCCGGACCACGGCGAGACCGCTGTCCTGGCCGACCGGGCGGGCGCCACCACGGCAGAGCTTGATCCCGTTGTACTGCGCCGGGTTGTGGCTGGCGGTGAACATCGCACCGGGCAGGTTCAGCACACCGGAGGCGTAGTAGAGCTGGTCGGTCGAGGCGAGACCGATGTTGATCACCGCGGCGCCGGCTGCGTTGACACCCCGGGCGAACGCGGCGACCAGCCCCGGACCGGACTCACGCATGTCGTGACCGATCACGATCTGGTCCGGCTCGCCACCGGACTCCCGCAACATCTCGACGAACGCCGTGCCGATCGCGCGGGCCACCGTCTCGTTGAACTGGTCCGGGACGGTCCCGCGTACGTCGTACGCCTTGATGATCTGCGACAGATCAGACACTGCTCACCCCTCAGCGAAAACCCTTGTGGCCCGAGGGTAACCGAGCACCTCGCGGCCCAAGGTTTTAACCGCGCGGCCGGGCGGTTAACTAAGTAGATCCCGGCAGGCGCGGTCGGCGGCCCTGGTGGTTTCGGGCAGGCGGTAGCGCGGCGCCAGCCGAAGGGTCAGCTCACACGCCCGGTCCAGACCGATGCGATGTCCGGTGGAGACGAAGACCGGTTTCACCCCCGATTGGGTACGCAGGACCGCGCCGATCGTCTCTCCCCCGTCGATCAGCGCCGACCGTGCCCCGCGCGGCTCGCCGACCGGTTCCCAGTCTCCCACCAGCCGCGTCTTCCCGACGCCGAACGACGGGAGATCGGTGAGCACCCCCAGATGCGCGGCCAGCCCGAACCGGCGCGGGTGGGCCAGCCCGTGCCCGTCGCAGATCAGCACCTCGGGGCGCACGGTCAGCCGTTCCAGGGCGTCCATCAGTGCCGGCACCTCCCGGAACGCGAACAGGCCCGGGACGTACGGGAAGGCCGGCACACCACGGACCACGGCGGTGTCGGCGATCGACAGGTCGGCGGTGTTCAGCACCACCACCGCGGCGGCCAGCCGCGTGTCGTCCGGGGAGTAGGCGACGTCCAGTCCGGCGACGGTCGCGGGCGCCTCCGGACCGGGCTCGTCGATCACCCGGGAGCGGAGTTCGTCCTGCACGGAAAGGGCTTCGTCTTCACTGCTCGGCCAGGGCTGCACGAACGGAAGCGTAAGTACTGTTGTCACTTGACGTGACGCGGGTCACGATGGGGCCAGGAGGTGCTGCCGGTGAACCCCTGGCTTGCCCTGACCCCCGGAGACGACCCCGCCGAGCGGATCCGGCAGGTCGGCCGTGCCCACGAGCGTTTCCTGGCCGGTGAGCTGCCGCCGGACCGGATGCGCACGGTGGTCGCCGACTCCTGGGCCCGGTCCGCCGCGTTCATCGGCGCCGACCACACCGCCCCGATCGACCTGGCCGACGCCGATCTGGAGGCCTACCGGGCGGCCCACCCGCTGGCCCGGGTCATGCCGATCTTCCGGGACCTGCTCGGCGGCCTGGCCGAGGACGGCGACCACATGATGGCGGTCTGCGACGAACACGGCCGGCTGCTCTGGGTGGAGGGGCACCCGGCCACCCTGCGCGGGGCCGCCACGATGAACTTCGTACCCGGCGCCCGCTGGGACGAGGCCCACGCCGGCACCAACGCGCCCGGTACCGCGCTCGCCGTCGACCACGCGCTGCAGATCTTCGCGACCGAGCACTTCACCCACCCGGTGCAGCGGTGGACGTGCGCGGCCGCCCCGGTCCACGACCCCGGCACCGGGCGGCTGCTCGGGGCGATCGACGTGACCGGCGGGGACCATCTGGCCAATCCGCACAGCCTGGCGCTGGTCCGGGCCACGGCGCTGGCCGCCGAGGCGTACCTGCGCACGGTCGAACCGGTCGCCCGGGGACCGCACGTCGCCGCGCTCGGCCGGGACGAGGCCCGGCTTGTGGTCCGGGGCCGGCCGGTCCGGCTCGGCCGCCGGCACTCGGAGCTGCTGGCGCTGCTCACCGTCTACCCGGAGGGGCGCACCGGGGATCAGCTGGGGGTCGAGCTGTACGGCGACGACGTGAACCCGGTGACGATCCGTGCCGAACTGTCCCGGCTGCGCCGCATCCTCGGCCCGGAGCTGCTGGACTCCCGCCCGTACCGGCTGCGCACCGCGCTGGAGACCGACTTCGGCGCGGTGGCCCGGCTGCTGGACGCCGGGCGGGTCGCCGAGGCGCTGGACGCCTACCCGGGACCGCTGCTGCCCGGGTCGGACGCGCCGGGCATCGTCCGGTTGCGGCGGCTGCTGGACGACCGGCTGCGGGCCGCGCTGCTCACCGCGGGCGACCGGCGGCTGCTCCAGTCCTGGCTGAACAGCCCGTGGGGCGGCGACGACCTGGACCTGTGGCAGGCGTACGCCGCACTGACCCCGGCCGATGCGGTGGCGGCACGACGGGTGGCGGTGCTGAACCGCGAGTTCGCGTGCAACGTTGCTGCAACGTAGCCGTAACTAAGGTCCGCCGGAAAAGGGAGGCGAGACCGTGACCATCTACACCCCGCCCGGTTCCGACGGTTCGATCGTCAGCTACCAGTCCCGTTACGACCACTACATCGGCGGCGAATACGTCCCACCGGCCAAGGGCCAGTACTTCACCAACCCCACCCCGGTGACCGGCCAGACCTTCACCGAGGTGGCCCGCGGCACCGCCGAGGACGTGGAGAAGGCCCTGGACGCGGCGCACGCCGCCGCCCCCGGCTGGGGCCGCACCTCGCCCACCGAGCGCGCGAACGTCCTCAACCGGATCGCCGACCGGATGGAACAGAACCTGGAGAAGCTGGCCGTCGCCGAGTCCTGGGAGAACGGCAAGCCGGTCCGGGAGACCCTGGCCGCCGACATCCCGCTCGCGATCGACCACTTCCGGTACTTCGCCGGCGTCATCCGCGCCCAGGAGGGCACCGCCGGCGAGATCGACGAGGACACCGTCGCCTACCACTTCCACGAGCCGCTGGGAGTGGTCGCGCAGATCATCCCGTGGAACTTCCCGATCCTGATGGCGGTCTGGAAGCTGGCCCCGGCCCTGGCCGCCGGCAACGCGGTGGTGCTCAAGCCGGCCGAGCAGACCCCGGCCTCGATCCACTACCTGTTCTCGCTGATCGGCGATCTGATCCCGGCCGGCGTGGTGAACATCGTCAACGGCTTCGGCGTGGAGGCGGGCAAACCGCTGGCCAGCTCGAGCCGGGTGGCCAAGGTGGCGTTCACCGGCGAGACCACCACCGGGCGCCTGATCATGCAGTACGCCTCGGAGAACCTGATCCCGGTCACCCTGGAACTCGGCGGTAAGAGCCCGAACATCTTCTTCTCCGACGTCAGCCGGGCCGACGACGACTTCTTCGACAAGGCGCTCGAGGGCTTCGCGATGTTCGCGCTCAACCAGGGCGAGGTCTGCACCTGCCCGTCCCGGGCGCTGATCCAGCAGAGCCACTACACGGACTTCCTCGCCGCCGGGGTCAAGCGGGTGGAGAACATGAAGCAGGGCAACCCCCTGGACACCGACACCCAGGTCGGCGCGCAGGCCTCCAACGACCAGCTGGAGAAGATCCTGTCGTACCTCGACATCGGGCGGCAGGAGGGCGCGCGGGTCCTGACCGGTGGCGCCAAGGCCGAGCTGGGCGGCGATCTGGCCGGCGGGTTCTACGTCCAGCCGACGATCTTCGAGGGCCGCAACGACATGCGGATCTTCCAGGAGGAGATCTTCGGGCCGGTGGTCTCGGTGACGTCGTTCGGTGACTTCGACGACGCCATCAAGATCGCCAACGACACGTTGTACGGCCTGGGCGCCGGTGTCTGGTCGCGGGACGGCAACCAGGCGTACCGGGCCGGGCGGGCGATCAAGGCCGGCCGGGTGTGGACCAACTGCTACCACCTCTACCCGGCGCACGCCGCGTTCGGTGGTTACAAGCAGTCCGGCATCGGCCGGGAGAACCACAAGATGATGCTCGACCACTACCAGCAGACGAAGAACCTGCTGGTCAGCTACTCGCCCAAGGCCATGGGCTTCTTCTAGGCCATGGTTTCGCGAGTGGATGTCACCCCGGCTGCCGCTCAGATGATGCGGCAGCTGCGGGGGCAGCACGGCCCGCTAATGTTCCACCAGTCCGGCGGCTGCTGCGACGGCAGTTCGCCGATGTGTTACCTGGAGGGCGAGTTCCGTACCGGCGCCTCCGACGTGCTCTTGCAGTCTCTGGCGATCGAGGGGGTGCCGGAGCCCATCACGTTCTGGATGTCGGCCGCGCAGTTCGCGCTCTGGAAGCACACGCACCTGACGGTGGACGTGGTCCCCGGCCGCGGCTCCGGCTTTTCGCTGGAGGCGCCGGAGGGCGTCCGGTTCCTGATCCGCTCACGTCTTCTCACCGAGGCTGAGCTGGCAGAACTGGGCTGAAACGAAGCGTGGGCGGGGTGCCGGGCACCCCGCCCACGCTGGGTTAGACCTTTCGGACATTTACCCCCATGAGCCCACCCCATCGGTGCCGTACGATCCCGCGGCGTCCAGACTTGGCGTGTTCGGAACTGGTTCGCCCCGGCTATCGTCGGCGGCTGCAACCGACCTGGGGAGGTCTCTTTTGATACGGCTGTCGCACACCCGGAAGGCCTTCGCGATCAGCATCGTGCTGATCATGACGGGCCTGGTGGGACAGGCGACCGCGGCGACCACCACCGCCCAGCCCGCCTCATCGTCGTCCGCGTCCCGCACCGTGTCCGCGACCACGTCACCATCCATGTCGCCGCCGGTGTCCCCGTCCGCTTCACTGCCCGGGGAGCAGGCGCCACCGGCGGCCGGCGCCGCCACTCCGGAGCTCTCCCAGAGCCCGAAGCACACCGAGAGCACCAAGACCGTCGCCAAACCCAAGGGCCGGACCGGGCCGGCCGGGAGCCTGCTCGTCACCGGGACCAAGGGCGTCGCCCTCACCTTCGACGACGGCCCCGACCCGGATTACACCCCGGTGCTGCTCAAGATGCTCGCCAAGGAGCAGGTGAAGGCCACCTTCTGCCTGGTCGGCACCCAGGCCCGGCGGCATCCCGATCTGGTCAAGAAGATCGCGGAGGGCGGCCACAGCTTCTGCAACCACTCGTGGAACCACGACCTCAAGCTGGGCAAACGCTCGCACCGGCAGATCCGCGCCGACCTGGAGCGCACCAACGCCGCCATCCGGGCCGCCGTCCCGGACGCCGAGATCCGGTACATGCGCGCGCCCGGCGGCAACTTCACGCCCGCCCTGGTCGACATCTCCGCCGAGCTGGGCATGCGCTCGATCTACTGGAAGGTCGACCCGCGCGACTGGGAGCACAAGACCGAGTCGGCGTCCGGCCACCGCGACAAGATCATTCGCATCGTGAAGCGGGGCACCAAGCCCGGCGCGATCGTGCTCTCCCACGACTACGCCCAGCCGGACACCATCGCGGCCTACCGAACCCTGCTGCCATGGCTCAACAAGCGGTTCGACCTGGTAGCCCTGACCTGACACCCGGAGTTCGCCCCGAGCCCCGATTCGCGGCTCTGACCGGGGGTTCGACCTGAGCCCCCGGCTCGGGGCTCTGAACCGGGGTTCCAACTCGAGGCGATGGCCCAAGCCTCTGACCTGAGGCTTTGACCTGAGTTTTTGATTTGAGGCTTTGACCTGAGGCCGGTCGCCGTAGGCGGCCGGCCGGAACCACCGCGTCCGGCCCGGCGGACGCGAGTCGGCCTCGGCCCGCCGCCCACCTCGCGGGACGAGACTGGAGATCCTGGATCTACGGGACCGGGCTCGCGTAACAGAAAAGGGTCTTGATCTTCAGGAACCTCCCGCGGCGGTGAGGCAGAAGCCACCGGCAGGCGGTGAAGTGGGAACCACCGGTGATCAATGTTGCGACGACCACCGGCGGCGGTGCGGCAGGGACCACCAGCAGGCAGCTGGGCAGGAACCGCTGCGTGACGAGAACCGCGGTGCGCTCAGTGGGGCGGCGGGATCACCCGGAGGTGGCCTCGGCGGCCGGTCTGGTGGCCGTGCTGGTGGTCGGTCTCGTCCGGGCGTGGCTGCACCGGGCGGGCGGCTTCGCGGACGGCCTCGGCGAGCGCCACGAGGTCGTCGGTGGTGGGGGGTGGGGGTGCGAAGTCGCCGTCGTGACGCACCAGCTCCCAGCCCCGGGGGGCGGTGAGGCTGCGAGCGTGCGTCTCGCACAGGTCGTAGGTGTGCGGTTCGGCGAAGGCGGCGAGGGGGCCGACCACCGCCGTCGAATCGCCATAGACGTAGGTCAGGGTGGCGACCGCCTGTCGGGGACAGCCGTTCCGGGAGCAGCGCCGTGGTGACCTCACGGCGGCAACTTATCTCTCCGTTCGCGATTCTGGGTCGTGTTGCCTCGCGACACGCCGACCGGACCGCGTCACGATTCGGAGATGGTCGTTAGACACGCCACCACGTTGGGGCGAATTAACGCCGCGGACACACGGGGAGAACGGGCTGACCACGTCCGCAGCCCGAGTGGGGATACGCTGGCGGCGTGACCACCAGCCCCGAACGCCGCCGGACGGACGGTAAGGCGACGCGCAAACCCGGACCGGGTCATCCCGCGCGGCGGGATCGGCACGGCCGTGGCCTGCGTGGCCGCCTGGTTCCCGCAACCGTGCCGCTGGCCCGCACCAAGGCGGAGATCTTCGACGACCTGGTGCTCGACACCGTCGAGAGCCTCGAGCGCCGCTATGCCAAGGAGCTGGCCGGCGTCGAGTTCGCGGTGGAGGACGTCCCACCGGAGCTGAACGTCTACGACTCGGACGTGCTCGAGGACGGCGAGGTCCCCCTGGCCCGGCTCCTGCCCGGCCGGCCCGGGCGGCACGAGCTGCCCCCACGGATCGTGCTCTACCGGCGTCCGCTGGAGTTCCGGGCGATGGATCGGGAAGACCTCGCCGACCTCGTCCACGATGTGATCATCGAGCAGGTTGCCAACCTGCTCGGGGTCGATCCGGACGAGCTGGCCTGAGCTAGGCCACCCGTCGCTTCAACTTGCGGCGTTCACGTTCGGACAGTCCACCCCAGATTCCGAAACGTTCGTCGTGACCGAGCGCGTACTCCAGGCACTCTGCTTTCACGTCACAGCGGCCGCAGATGCGCTTCGCCTCGCGCGTCGAGCCACCCTTTTCAGGGAAGAAAGCCTCGGGATCGGTCTGCGAACACAGCGCCCGCTCCTGCCACTCGGGCGCGTCCCCGAGCAGGTCTACCCCTTCAACCTGCGCTTCCATCGGCGTGCCTCCATTTTTCCGCGCCGGCACGAAGACCAGCGCTGACCCCCCACGCACGCGGCGTGTTTTTGTGGGTTCGACGCCTTATGTTGCACATCGTCCCCACAACCCCACCAAAATTACACGCGTGTAAGACGTGCGTCGTCAAGCCGAACCTGCTAAATGGGCCCACTTCCGCAGCACTTACACAGCGGCGGACAGAGCTGCTGCTGCCCTATCTGTCCAAGCCGTCGGAAGGTAACGCGGACGCGGACCTGCAGGTCCAATTTAACCCGTTTTGTAATCTGAAGGCAGGGGGGTAGACCGAACGGATCATGTCCGTGGTGAACATTCGCCAAACCGGCTTCGGCCACGAATTTCTGAGGGTTGGGTCACAGCGGACCCTTGACCCTGCCGGTTCGGCGAACGTCCGTCAACGCCGGCCGTAGACAGTGGTCCTCTCCACAGCGGGGCGCCCGGCGGAGGCGGCGAGCTCTTTCAACTCGGCGACCGTCCGGGCCGAACCGTGCTCGGAGCCGGCCATCCGCGAGATGGTCTCCTCCATCAGGGTGCCGCCCAGATCGTTGCAACCGCTGTTCAACATCACCCGGGTGCCCTCGTCGCCGAGCTTCACCCAGGAGCACTGGATGTTGTCGACCCGGCCGTGCAGCAGCACCCGGGCCATCGCGTGCACGACCCGGTTCTCCCTCCAGGTCGGACCCGGACGGGCGATACCGGCCAGATAGATCGGCGCGTTGGTGTGGATGAAGGGCAGCGCCACGAACTCGGTCAGCCCACCGGTCCGATCCTGGATGCCGGCCAGCACCCGGAAATGACCCAGCCACTGACGGGGGTGATCGACGTGGCCGTACATCATGGTGGAACTCGACCGGATGCCGACCTCGTGCGCGGTGGTCACCACGTCCACCCAGGTGGAGGTGGGCAGCTTGCCCTTGGTCAGCACCCAGCGCACGTCGTCGTCGAGGATCTCGGCCGCGGTGCCCGGAATCGTGCCGAGCCCCGCCTCCTTCAGCCCGGTCAGCCACTCCCGCAGCGAGACACCGGCCTTCGCCGAGGCGGTGACGATCTCCATCGGGGAGTACGCGTGGACGTGCATCCCCGGAACGCGTTGCTTCACCGCGCGGACCAGATCGGCGTACGCGGTGACCGGCATCTTCGGGTCGATCCCGCCCTGCATGCAGACCTCGGACGCACCGTCCCGCCAGGCCTCCTCGGCCCGGTCGGCGACCTGCTCGACGGACAGCCGGTACGCGTCGGCGTCCTTCTCCCGCTGGGCGAACGCGCAGAACCGGCAGCCGACGTAACAGACGTTCGAGAAGTTGATGTTGCGGTTCACCACGTAGGTGATGTCGTCGCCGTTCACGTGCTTGCGCAGGTCGTCGGCGATCTTCCCGAGCTCGTCGAGGGCCGGGCCGTCGGCGTTGAACAGCGCCATCGCCTTGTCCTCGTTCTGCTCCAGGAGCAGCGCCGCCGGGTCCTCCGAGGCCAGTTTGAGCGCGGCCACCACGTCGGCGGGCATGCTCGCCGGCGCCGACTTCACGTGCGCGGCGACCTCGTTCCAGTCGCCGTAGACGTGATCGAAATCGGAACGGCGGTCCTCGGAACGACCGTCGGAGTCGATGCTCTTGAACAGATCCGTGCGGCCTGATCCGAAGGCCTCGTCGGGCTCCTGCCAGGGGAGGCCGATCGGCTTCTTGCCCTCTCGCGCCAGGCCGTCGTCCTCCGCCAGCGCTGTGACGTGGGCCTTCAACCGCGGGTCCAGCCAGCCCTCGTCGCCCCGGCGGACGTACTCCGGGTAGATGGTGAGGCGTTCTTGGAGCTTGAATCCGGACTTCTCCGATTTTTCGGCGAGTAGGTCGATCTGCGGCCAGGGGCGCTCCGGGTTCACGTGGTCCGGCGTCACCGGCGAGACCCCGCCCCAGTCGTCGATCCCGGCCCGCAGCAGCAGCGGGAACTCGTCGTCGATCAGGTTCGGCGGCGCCTGGATCCGGGCCCGCGGCCCCATGATGATCCGCGCCACGGCCACCGTCGCGGCCAGCTCGCGCAGCTCCGCGTCGGGCATCCCGCGCATCGCCGTGTCCGGCTTGGCGCGGAAATTCTGCACGATCACCTCTTGGATGTGCCCGAACTCCCGGGCCGCCCGGCGGATCGCGAACAGCGACTCGGCCCGCTCGGTGGCGTTTTCCCCGATGCCGATCAGGATGCCGGTGGTGAAGGGCACACCGACCCGGCCGGCGTCGTCGAGGACCCGCAGACGGACCGCGGGCTCCTTGTCGGGCGAGCCGAAGTGCGGGCCGCCCTTCTCCGACCAGAGCCGGGTGGCGGTGGTCTCCAGCATCATGCCCATGCTCGGCGCGACCGGCTTGAGCCGCTGCAGCTCGGCCCAGCTCATCACGCCCGGGTTCAGGTGCGGCAGCAGGCCGGTCTCCTCCAGCACCGCGATGGCGCAGGCCCGCACGTAGTCCAGGGTGGAGTCGTAACCGCGCTCGTCCAGCCACTGCCGGGCGGCCGGCCAGCGCTCCTCGGGGCGGTCGCCGAGGGTGAACAGCGCCTCCTTGCAGCCCTGGGCGGCGCCCTGGCGGGCGATCTCCAGGACCTCGTCGCGCTCCAGGAAGGCGGCCGGCAGCTTGTGCGGCACGGTCGCGAACGTGCAGTAGTGACACCGGTCCTGACAGAGCCGGGTCAGGGGGATGAAGACCTTGCGGGAGTAGGTGACCACGCCCGGCCGCCCGGCCTCGCGCAGACCGGCGTCCCGGATGCCGCCGGCGATCGCCAGCAGCTCGTCGAATCGCTCGCCGGTGGCCGCGAGGAGCGCGGTCGCCTCGTCGACGTCGATCGCTTTGCCGTCGGCGGCACGGCGCAGTGCGCGGCGGACGCTCGCCTCGGTCGGTACGGGTTCCACGTTGACCTCTACCACGCAAAGCAGCCTAGGCCGGAAACCCGCGACTCGCCGCCACGGTGCCCGGCCGGGAGCGTGTCATGAAACACCCCCGGACCGGGAATCAGCTCACTGCCTGGGCGGATCCTGCTCGGCCGGGCCGAAACCGGGTCGCTCCGGAGGCAGAACCGTGGTGCTGTCCGCGGGCGGGGGCGGGGGCACCACCTGGGTCTCGGCCGGGGCCGGTGGGGTCGGCTGCGGGCCCCAGACCGGCGCCGGGGGCGGTGGGTACGCCCCGTAGGGCTGCTGCGGCCCGGGCTGGGCGCTGAACGGCTGGGTGGCCATCGGCGGCGGCGTCCCGTACGTCTGGCCGGGCGGGGGCACGCTGCCCTGCTGGTAGGTCGGGTAGCCGTACGGCTGCTGCGGTTGCCCGTAGGGCTGCCCGTAGACCCCGGGCTGCTGCTTCGGCTTCGGCGTGGTGAACACGTTGAGCCAGATCTGCAGCACCCCGTACGCCGGGACGGCGAGCAGCGCCAGCCAGGCGGCCCGGGTCAGCAGCGCGGTGAAGGCGGCCGCGGCGCTCTGCGCGGCCAGCCCGCTCACCCCGAAGAGCAGACCGAAGACCACTCCGAAGAAGGACGCCACCCCGTACTCGATCAACGCGATCAGGGTGATCAGCCGGGCCTGCGGGTGGACCGGCTGCACGCCGAGCGCCAGCACGACCGCCGCGATCGGGAAGGCGATCGTCGCCAGGTTGACGTCGCCGCCGAAGCCGTACCGGGTCTGTGCGGCGAAATCGCTGCCGAACAGGTCGATGACGGCGGCGAAGAGGAACACGGCCGGCGCGCCGACCAGCGCCCACGCGGCCAGGTCGCGCAGGGGGCGCAGGTACTGCCCGATGGGCTTCTCGGCGGCCGGTGGCGGCTGCGGTGGTGTGGTCACGGTTGCTCCAGGTGCGGTGATCGAGGTCGGCCCAGAGTAAACCGCTACCCGCCACCCGAGGTTGTGCTGCCGGTGATGGAGGATGGGGTGATGCGGATCGTGGTCCTGACCGGGGGCATCGGCGGTGCCCGTTTCCTACTCGGCGTGCGAGCGCACGCCCGCGCCATCGGCGCCGACGTCACGGCGATCGTGAACGTCGGCGACGACGTGCGGATGCACGGCCTGCAGATCTGTCCCGACCTGGACAGCGTGATGTACACGCTGGGCGGCGCCGCGGACCCGGATCGCGGCTGGGGCCGGGTCGGTGAGACGTGGGTCGTCAAGGAAGAGCTGGCGAAGTACGGCGTGGAGCCCTCGTGGTTCGGCCTGGGCGACAAGGACACGGCCACCCACCTGGTGCGTACCACCATGCTGAACGCGGGTTATCCGCTCTCCGCGGTGACCAGGGCCCTGTGCGAGCGCTGGCAGCCGGGCATCGAGATGCTCCCGGCCACCGACGACCGCCTGGAGACGCACGTGGTCGTCGACGTCGAGGGCGAGCGCAAGGCGATCCACTTCCAGGAGTGGTGGGTGCGGTACCGCGGTGACGTGCCGACGCACCGGTTCGTCTTCCGGGGCGCCGAGTCGGCGAAACCGGGTGACGGCGTGCTGGCGGCGATCGCCGGGGCCGATGTGATCCTGATCGCCCCGAGCAATCCGGTGGTGAGCATCGCCCCGATCCTGGCGGTGCCCGCGCTGCGCGAGGCGGTGGCGTCCGGGCCCGCTCCGGTGATCGGGGTGTCGCCGATCATCGGCGGCGCGCCGGTCCGCGGCATGGCCGACAAGTGCCTGGCCACCCTGGAGGTCGAGGTGAGCGCGGCGGCGGTCGGCCGGATGTACGGGCCGCGCGCCGACGGCGGCCTGCTGGACGGCTGGCTGGTCGACACGTCCGACGCCGACGCGCAGGTGCCCGGGGTCCGGACGCGGGCGGTCCCGCTGTGGATGAAGGACGAGACGCTGAGCGCGCAGATGGTCGCCGACGCGCTGGAGCTGGCCCGATGACGCTGGAGATCCGTCCGGTGCACGGCATCGGCGACGTGACCGCCGGTGACGACCTGGCCGAGCTGATCACCCGGGCCGCGCCGTGGCTGGCCGACGGCGACGTCCTGGTGGTGACCAGCAAGATCGTGTCCAAGGCGGAGGGCCGCCTGGTCGAGGTGCCCGCCGACGGCCCGGAGCGCGAGGAGGCCCGGCAGCGGGTGCTGGCCGGCGAGACACGACGCGTGGTCGCCCGCCGCGGCAACACCACGATCGTGCAGACCCACCACGGTTTCGTGATGGCCGCCGCCGGCATCGACGCGTCGAACGTCGACAAGACCCACCTGGTCCTGCTCCCCGCGGACCCCGACGCGTCGGCGCGCGCCCTGCGGGCCGGTTTCGCCGCCCGCGGCCTGACGGTCGCGGTGATCGTCTCCGACACGATGGGCCGGGCCTGGCGCAACGGCCTGACCGACGTGGCCCTGGGCGCCGCCGGCATCGACGCGCTGCTGGACCACCGGGGGCAGTTCGACCCCTACGGCAACGAGCTGAGCCTCACCCAGATGGCCGTGGTCGACGAGCTCTCCGCCGCCGCCGAGCTGGTCAAGGGCAAGACCGACCGCGTCCCGGTCGCGGTGGTCCGTGGTTACTCCTACAACGGCGGCGACAGCGACGGCCCGGGTGTGTCGGTCCTCATCCGCGATGCGGAAAGCGACATGTTCGGCTTGGGTACGACCGAAGCCCACGCCCGTGGCCTCCGCGAAGCGGCCGCTCTCGCCGACGTGATGCCACTGACCCCCACCGATCCGGCGGTGGTGGAATCCGTGGTGGCCGGGTTCGCCCAGGTCTCTCTCACCGCGGAGAACGTGCGGCTCACTCCGGTCTCGCACTCCCCCGGCGACCTGATCCGCCTCGGCGCCGAAGCCCACCGCCTGCGAGCCGCCCTGGCCGCCGAGAACATCCCCACCACCATCGCGGTCGACGACGACGGCGCGACAGTCACCTTCGGAGCGCCGGCATGAGCAGCCTCTATGAGAACACCGTGGACGTCCTGACCACGTGGACCGCCACCAGCGACGACGCCGAGCTGGCCCGCAAGCGCACCCTGAGCCTGCTGGCCGACGGCCCGGTGGCGACGACCCGGGCGCACCGCGCCGGCCACGTGACCGCGAGCGCCCTGATCCTCGACGACCAGCGTCGTGTCCTGCTCTGCCTGCACGGCCGGCTGAACAGGTGGATGCAGCTCGGCGGCCACTGCGAAGCGGCCGACGAGACCCTGGCCGCGGCGGCGTTCCGGGAGGCCACCGAGGAGTCCGGCATCCCGGGCCTGCGACTGGATCCGACCCCGATCGACATCGACATCCACGAGGTCCGCTGCGGCGCCGGAGACGGCGGCCCCGCGGAGCCTTCCGTCCACTATGACGTCCGATTTCTCCTACATGCCCCAACCGGCAGCATCGAGCAGATAAGTGACGAGTCCTCAGCTCTAGCGTGGTTCCACCCGGAAGCTCTACCGTCACCACTGGCCTCCGGCACGATCCAGCAGATCGCTCCGGCTCTGGCCCGCCTACCGTGACCCGCTGACCCGTTCCTCACCGTGTCGCGGCGTCCCCCGCGGTAGCGCCGCACCACGGTGAGAGATGGAGCGATGCGCAACACCCCCATGCGCTTGAGGCGAGCCACCGCCGCCCTGATGTGCCTGCCCCTCCTGTCAGCATGCACCGACCCCGGCGACCCCGACCCCGGAGCCGCTCACGCGGCTCCACCGGACATGTCGGACCCGTGCCTGACGAACAACCTGAAGGCCACGATCACGCTGAAGCCGTCCCAGCAGGACTCCACCATCCGGGAGGCCCTGCTGACACTGACGAACGCGACGGCCGAGACCTGCTCGCTGAACGGCTGGCTGACCCTGACCCTGGTGAACGCGGCCCGGCAGGTGGTCCCGGTCCCCACCACCAAGCTGGACAAACCCACCCAGCCCCAGACCTTCGAGCTGAACGCGGGCGGCGAAGCGTACGCGGGCCTGAAGTGGATCAGCTGCGAGAGGACGTCGAAGACCTGCCCCGTGGGCGCCAACCTACGGTTCAGCCTGAGCCTGAAACCGGACGGCCCAGCGGCGACCCTGAAGGACTTCCCCATCCCGAGAAAAACCCGGATAACCATGTCCGAGCTGAAGACCGGAGTCCTGACCCCGACCCCCGACCAGGCCTTGACCTGGTAGCACGAGCAGAGGTTCTGGGGCCACCACGGCCCCAGAACCGGCCATCGGGCGCCTCTCAGATGTACCCGTGCTGCCCCAGCTCCTTGAGGTGGTCGACGAGCTGCTTGACCTCCTGGGCACGCTCACGAGGACAGACGAGAACGGCGTCCGGGGTGTCGACGATGACCAGATCCCGGACCCCCATGGCAGCCACCAGGCGCCCGGACGACGGCACGACGACGAGCCCCTCGGTCTCCCGGAGCAGCACGGTGTGCTTCTCGGCGCCGGTGTCCTGCCCCACGACCACGTTCCCGGCCTGATCGGCGGTGAGCACCTCGCCGAGGGTGTGGAAGTCGCCGACGTCGTTCCAGCCGAAGTCACCCGGGACGGTGCCCACCCGGCCGGCCGCGGCAGCGCCCTCCATGACCGCGTAGTCCACCGAGATCTTCGGGAGCGTGGGCCAGACGTCGCCCATCACCTCCTCCTGCTCGGCGGTGCCCCAGGCGGCCGCGATCCGGCTGACGCCCGCGGCGAGCTGCGGCTGCTGCCGGTGCAGTTCGGCGAGGAAGGAGTCGACCCGCCAGACGAACATGCCGGCGTTCCACAGGTAGTTGCCGGACTTCACGTAGCCCTCGGCCACGTCGTAGGTCGGCTTCTCCTTGAACTCGTCGACCTTCACCACCGGCCCGTCGCCCACGGAGGCGCCGCACTGGAGGTAGCCGTAGCCGGTCTCGGGCCGGGTCGGGGTGATCCCGAGGGTCATCAGCAGCCCCTCGGCGGCACCCGCCATCGCCTGCCGGATGACGCCGGCGAAGGCCTCCTTGTCAGCGATCAGGTGATCGGACGCGAAGGAGCCCATGATCGCTTCCGGGTTGCGCCGGGCGATGACCGCGGCCGCGAGGGCGATCGCCGCACACGAGTCACGGGGTGACGGCTCGATCAGAACGTTCTCGTCGGGGACTGCGGAGAGTTGCCGGGAAACCGCCGCGGCGTGGGCCACGCCGGTCACCACAAAGACCCGATCGGGTGAGGTGAGGGTGTCCAACCGGTCCACCGTGGCCTGCAGCAATGACGCCTCGGTACCGGTCAGGGGGTGCAGAAACTTGGGATGACCGGCGCGGGACAGTGGCCACAGACGGGTTCCGGTACCGCCGGCCAGAACCACTCCGTACAGCACAGCCTGTTCGTCGCTCATGCGCGGAGAGTTTAGTAGATGATCAAGCCGCGACCCGAGTCCAAGTTGTTACATGCACCTCCGCGCTCGACGCCCAGGTGAACTCTTTGGCACGGTCCGCCCCCGCCTTGGCGAGCGTCCGGCGGCGCTGTTCGTCGTGCAGCAGGTCGGCCAGGTCGACGGCGATCCGCTCCGGCGCCTCTGTCGTATAGGCGACAGCATCCCCACCGACCTCCGGCAGCGACAGGCGTGGCGTGGTGAGCACCGGGGTGCCGCAGGCCATCGCCTCCAGGATCGGCAGGCCGAAGCCCTCACCGAACGACGGGTAGCAGGCCACCAGGGCGCCGCCGAGGAAGCCGGGGAGATCCGCGTACCGCAGATAGCCGGGGCGCAGCAGCCGCAGGTGCGGGGGGACCTCAGCCACCGCGCGGTCGATGTCGTCGTCGTGGCCCTGGCCACCGGCGAGCACCAGCGCGGGCGGGTGCGGCCAGTCGGCGACCGCGCGGGCCCAGCCGCGGATCAGGTTCGGCACGTTCTTCCGGGGCTCCTTGGCGCCCAGGAAGGCGACGTAACCGGAGTCACCGAGACCGAGGCGGGCCCGGACCCGCGCCTTCTCGTCCTCGGTCGGCGAGTGGAAGGCCCCCTGGTCGACACCGTGGTACGCCACGTCGATGCGGGTCGGGTCGGCGTCCAGCAGCCGGATCAGCTCGTCCCGGGTGGCCTTGCTGGGCACGATCACCCGGGCGGCCCGGCGCAGCGACGTCTTGATCGCGCTGCGGAAGAAGGTCCGCTTGGTGTTGTCGTAGTGCTCCGGCTCGGTGAAGAACGTGGCGTCGTGGACGGTCACGGTCACCGGGCAGCCGGTCCGCAGCGGGCAGGTGTAGAACGGCGAGTGCAGCACGTCCGCGTTGACCTGCTGGGCCAGCAGCGGGAGACCGGTCTGCTCCCAGGCGAGACGGGCCGGCCGGTGCACGATCGCCGCGGGGCCGGGGATCACTTCGGCACTCGGCAGCATGCGGCGGTAACGCTCCGCATCGGCCCGCTGCGCGACGACCGCTAGATCGACACGGTCCGGGCTCAACTCACCGAGGGCACCGAGGAGCCCGTCGACATATCTGCCGACACCACCACGGTCAGCGGGGACACTGGTGGCGTCGACGAGCACTCGCGGGGGGCGACCGGGGGTCACGAGGCATCTCCTTGGCGTCTCTGACGTACCGATACGGCAATGGAACAACCGACGGTTCGAGGGTACGCCGGGATCGCTTCGGGAAGGTGTCCGCGACACCGCCGATCGTTGCGGTCCTGTCACGGCCATTACTGAGCGTGATCCGCCTATGGTGTGAGGCGATGAAGACGACGATTCCGCAGGTTTTCACCGCAGCGATCGTGCGCGATCCGGCCGCGCCCCTGCTCACCTGGTACGACGACGCCACCGGGGACCGCACCGAGCTGTCCGGGATCACCCTCGACAACTGGGTCCAGAAAACCGCGAATCTGCTGGTCGACGGGGTCGGCCTGGGGCACGGCGACGCGGTCGCGCTGCTGCTGCCGCCGCACTGGCAGACCGCCGCGCTGCTGCTCGGCGTCTCGGCCGCCGGGCTGGCCGCCGATCTGGACGGCGATCCGCAGCCGGTGGAGGCGCTGTTCACCACACCGGAGCGGGCCGCCGCCGCGGTGAACTGGGCCACCATGGACCGGTACGTGACCGGCCTGCTCCCGTTGGCGATGCCGTTGCGCACCGTTCCGGAGGGTTTCACCGACTACGTGACCGAGGTCCGCAACTTCGGCGACCACTTCCGGGGCGAAACGGTCGCCGCGGAGGACCGGGCGCTGGCCGGCCCGGTCGAGCTGAGCCACCACGACGTGGTGGCCGCCGCCCACGACCGGGCCGCCGAGCTGGGCATCACGCCCGGTGCCCGGGTGCTGATCGACACCGCGGGTTACCCGGACCCGGTCGACTGGCTGCTCGCCCCGCTGACCGTGGGCGCCTCGATCGTGCTCTGCGCCAACCTGGACGCGTCGAAGGTCGAGGCGCGGGCGGCCACCGAGAAGGTCACTCTGACGCTGCGCTGAGCCGCTCGCGGTACAGGGCGGCGAAGGCGTTCAGCGACTCCGGGTTCGCCAGGGCGCCCTTCGCGGCCGCGGACCCGGCCGGGGTGCCGGTGAGGATCCGTTTCACCGGCACCTCCAGCTTCTTGCCGGAGAGGGTGCGCGGGATCGCGTCCACCCGGTGGGCGGCGTCCGGGACGTGCCGGGGCGAGAGCGCGGCCCGCAGCTCCCGGGCGATCCGGCCGCGCAGCGCGTCGTCCAGCTCGACACCGTCGGCCGGCACCACGAAGAGCAGCAGCTCGCCGTTCGGGTCACCGGGCGTGTCCAGGTGCACCACCAGCGAGTCGGCGATCTCCGGCAGGCTCTCCACCACCGAGTAGAACTCGGCGGTGCCCAGGCGTACGCCGCCGCGGTTGAGGGTCGCGTCCGAGCGGCCGGTGAGCACGCAACTGCCGTCCGGGTCGACGGTGATCCAGTCGCCGTGCCGCCAGACCCCGGGGAAGACGTCGAAGTACGCCTCCCGGAAGCGGCTGCCGTCGGTGTCGTTCCAGAAGCCGACCGGCATGCTCGGCATCGGCGCGCTGATCACCAGCTCCCCCAGCTCGCCGACGACCGGCTTGCCGGATCCGTCGTACGCCTCCACCCGGGCGCCCAGGATCCGGCTGGTGATCACCCCGGCGCGGATCGGCAGCAGCGGCACCCCGCCGACGAATCCGGTGCACACGTCGGTGCCGCCGGACAGCGACATCAACCGGATGTCCGGGCCGATCGTCTCGTAGACCCAGGTCCAGCCCTCGGGCGGCAACGGCGCTCCGGTCGAGCCGATCCCGCGCAGCCGGCCGGACGCCGGCGGGGTGATCCCGGCCTTGCGGCAGGCCAGCAGGAACGGCGCCGACGTGCCGAAGTAGGTGACGCCCGCGGTGTCCACCAGCTCCCACAGCGCCGACAGGTCCGGCCAGCCCGGGTTGCCGTCGAACAGCACGATCGCGGCACCCGCCGCCGGGCCGCTGGCCAGGTAGTTCCACATCATCCAGCCGGTGGTGGTGAACCAGAGGAACCGGTCGCCGGCGCCGAGGTCGTGGTGCAGGGCCAGGATCTTGAGGTGTTCCAGCAGGATGCCGCCGTGCCCGTGGACGATCGGTTTCGGCAGGCCGGTGGTGCCGGAGCTGTAGAGCACGTAGAGCGGGTGGTCGAACGGGACCGGGGTGAACTCCAGCGGGTCGTCGCCGGTCAGCTCGGCCCAGTCGCCGTCGCCGCCCAGGTATCCGATGGTGATCACGTGCTCGATCGACGGGATCGACTCCCGGATCGTGGTGATCTCGGCACGCCTGTCGACGTCCTTGTCGCCGTAGCGGTAGCCGTCCACGGCCACCAGCACCTTCGGCTCGATCTGGCTCCAGCGGTCGATCACGCTGCGGGCCCCGAACTCCGGCGCGCAGGACGAGAAGATCGCGCCCAGGCTGGCCGTGGCCAGCATCAGCACGTAGGTCTCCGGGATGTTCGGCGCGTAGGCCGCGACCCGGTCACCCGCGCCGACACCCCGGGACCTCAGCCCGGCACGGACCATCCGGACGTCCTCCCGCAGCTGCCGGGCGGTCAGGGTGAGCGGTTCCCGCGATTGGGAGTACGCCGTGACAACCGGATCGTCGTCGTCGAAACCGGGCAGGCGCAGCACGTTCTCGGCGTAGTTGAGCGTGGCGCCGGGGAACCAGCGGGCCCCCGGCATCTCCGCCGAGTCGAGCACCGCGGTGGCCGGTTCGTGCCCGATCACCTGGAAGAAGTCCCAGATCGACTGCCAGAACGCGGTCAGGTCGGTGACGGACCACTCCCACAGGGCGGCGTAGTCGGCGAAGGCCAGCCCGCGCTCCGACTCCAGCCAGGCCAGATAGCGCCCGATCCGGGTGGTCTCCCGGATGTCCACCGGCGGCTCCCACAGCAGTGTGCCGACCGTCACCCCACCTGTAGTCATGAGCACACCTTAGGTCCTGTGTGGCAGACCCCGTGGGAGCGAGGCGAGGTCCAGGTGGTGGCTGGCGCCAGCCGGACAAAGGTCGCATACCGGTGTTGTATGTGGCCTTTGTCCGGATGCCGCCAGCCACCACCTGGGCCACGCCGTAGCCCCGCGGGGTCTGCCACACAGGACCAAGGTCGTCCGCCGGGCCCTTGGACATGGTCAGAGCGGTCGTGGACGGCCGGTCCCGGGACACTTGCCGCAGAGCGGTAGCGTTCCGGATCATGCGTCACCTCAGGTCGATCTTGTATGCACTCGTCCTGGCACCCTCCATCTGGGTGCTGATCGGCGTCGGTTTCACCAACGACCTGAGCAGTCGCGGACGGGAGTTCTTCTCGGCCGAGTCGATCAGCGGCCTGTTGCTGGTGGTCTTCGCCGGGATCCTCGTCACCATCCTGGCCTTCTCCCCGATCTCCCCGGCCGGGCCGGCACTGACCGGCGCCACGTTCCTCGGCGTGACGATCTGGGCGTGGAACTCGCCCGCCGCGTACGCCGCGATGTGGGCCCCGGAAGTGTCCAAAGAGGGCTTCGACCTGAGCCGGCCCGGGTACGGTCTCGCCGCCCTGTTGGCGTTCCCGCTGATGACCACCGCGCTGAGTGCCCGCCGGTGGGCCCGCTACGAGCCCCCGGTCCTGCCGATCATCGGTGAGATCGGCCGGTTCCGGGGCGCCGCCAAGGCGCCCGGCATCAACGTCGCCGTCGAACAGACCACGATCATCCGCACTCCGGGTACGGGGTTCCCCGGCGTCAACTCCACCCAGGCCGCCGACCGCACCGTGGCCATCAACAGCGCCCCGGCCGCCGACCGCACGGTCGCCATCAACTCCGGCGCCCCGGCCGCGGCCCTGCCCGCCGCGCCGAAGCCGGCCGCGCCCAAGCCGCCCGCCGCACCGGTCATCGCGCCGAAGCCCGCCGCAGCGGCTCCCGTCACACCGGCCGCGCCCAAGCCCGCCGGCTCGGTTCCCGTCACTCCGGTCATCGCCCCCAAGCCCGCCGCCGCGCCGGCCGAGGATCGAACGATGGCGCTGCCGAGCGTCGATCGGGCGGTTGCCGCGACCCCGCCGAAGCCGTCCACGCCGCCGGCTCTGCCCGCCACGCCCGCGCTACCCGCCGCGCCGAAGCCGACCGGGCAGGCCACCCCGCCCAAGCCGACCGGCCAGGCGACAGCGCCGAAGCCGACCGGCCAGGCCACGCCGCCCAAGCCGACCGGGCAGGCCACGCCGCCCAAGCCGACCGGCCAGGCCACGCCTCCGAAGCCGACCGGGCAGGCCACTCCGCCGGTGCCGTCTGCTCGGCCGGCACAGAATCTGCAGCAGGCGAACGCGCCGAATGCCGTTCAGCAGCAGGCGCCGAAGAACCTCGGGCTGGCGCAGAGCCTGCAGAAAGCCGGTCTGGCGCAGGACCTGAAGCTCTCCGGCGCGATCTCGAAGACCCCGAAGCCCGCGCCCGCGGCGCCCATGTCCGGGTCGGCACAGGTTTCCGGGTCGGCGCAGGTCAAGCCGGTGTCGCCGGCCAAACCGGGCGATGCGGACCCGGTCGCCGGGATCCCCGGTCAGCGGAAGCCTCCCGCGATCGAGTCCTGACCGAAACTGCACAAAGATCGGGCCGGCCCCCACAGGGACCGGCCCGATCTCGTTCCCCTACTGGTTCAGGGCCCACTTCTGGTTGGCGCCGGTTCCACAGGTCCAGATCTGCAGTCGGGCACCGTCGGCGGAATTGTTCCCGGTCACGTCGAGACATTTACCGGAATAGCTGTTCACCAGTCGCTGACTGCCGTCCGGGGTCCATTTCTGCGACGTTCCGGAATGGCAGTCCCACAGATGGGTGACGGTTCCGTCGGCTGTGGACGGCCCGTCGACGTCGAGGCATTTCCCGAGCGCCCGCAGAGTGCCGTCCCCGGGCCGGCTCCACCGCTGGGCGGCGGTGCCGTTGCAGGTCCAGAGCTGCACCGCGGTGCCGTTGGCGGTGGCGGCCCCGGCCACGTCGGCGCACTTCCCGGCCAGGCCGGTGACGGTCCCGCCCGGTGCCGGGCTCCCGGTTCCGGACCAGGTGAAGGTCGCGGTGGTACGGGCCGGAAGGGTGTACACGAAGGACTGCGTACCCCAGTCGACCCGCACCGACTGGCTGCCGGTCCCGCCGTTGTGGGCGATCAGCGCCTTGGATCCGTCCGGGTTGCGCCAGGCGACGTTCGGCACCGTGCCGGAGGCGGTGCTGCCGATGCGTACCGCGCCGGGTCTGACGAATTTGGTCAGGTGTCCGGTGGTGTAGTACTCGACCGTGTAGTCGACCTGGCCGGCCCGGGATCCGCCGTCCTGCACGGTGATCAGCCCGGTACACGTACCGCAGCCGCCGTTGTGGGGTCCCATGCCCTGATTGAGGGCCAGGCTCCATTTGACGAGGCTGCTGCTCCAGTTCCGCGCGTAGTTGACGATGTCGGCCATGTCCTCGTTGTGCTGGTTGCCGATCCACGTGCCGCCGGAGTGTTCGGTGGAGAATTGTTTGACCGCCGGGTAGGCGTCGTGGACCTGGCTGCCGACGGCCGGGTCACCGAAGTAGCCGTGCCAGGCGATGCCACCGAAGAGCGGGTCGTCGCGGACCCCGGCGTCGGCCAGGATCGCCGCGCCGAAGTTGGCGTAGTCGCCGTAGTTCCAGTCGTGGATCAGGACCTTGGTGGTGATGCCGGCGGCCCGGAACGCGGGGTAGACGTGGTTCTTGGTGAACTCGACGAGGCCGGACGGGTTCCAGCTCATTCCCGGGTAGTTCATCGCCGCCGGGTTGGCCGCCTGGCAGCAGTTGGGTTCGTTCTGCACCGAGACGTAGTTGATCGGCACGCCCGCGGCCTGGTAACTCTGCACGTATCTGACCAGGTACTGGGCGTACATCGGGTAGTACTCCCACTTGAGCCAGCCCATCTGGTCCATCCGGCCGTTGTCCTTCATCCAGCCGGGCGCGCTCCACGGCACCCCCTTCACCCGTAGCGCCGGGTTGAGGGCGCGGGCCTGCTGGGTGAGCAGCCGGACGTTGGTGTCGTACCCGTTGGCGCCGAAGTCGGTCAGGTCGCAGCAGGTGTCGTCGAGCGAGACGTTGCCGGGGCGGGACAGGTCGGACGCGCCGATCGGGTTGCGGACGAACGACAGCCCGATGCCGTCGGTGGGGCTGAACAGTCTTGTCATCACCGCGTCGCGGGTGGCGGCGCTGACCGGTCCGCCGCGCAGCAGGTGGGCGGTGGTGTCGGTGATCGACGCGCCGCCGCCCTCGAAGACCTGGTAGGTGGCGTTCTCGTCGACGGTGATCGTCTGGTTCGCGGTGCCGCCGGCCGGCCCGAAGGCGATCGGGGTCTGCTGCTGGAGACCGCGGGTGACGACCCGGCCGGCACTGTCCGATGTGGTGGTGAGGTGGATGTTCACGGTTTCGCCGGCGGCGTACGCCGGGGAACTCAGGAACGTGGCGCCGACGACAAGCGCCAGCAACGATCCGCGTCTGCGCATGTGGACTCCTGCTACACGGGGGAAGGTAACAGGAAGGAAACCTCTGTTAATTCGAGTCGGTCAATGCATTCGCGGACCGCGCGGTCACGTCCCGGTTCCGGAACCGTGAAACACGTCAGGAACCGGCCCGGTCGACTCCCGGACCACCAACTCGGTCGCCAACTCCACGTGCAGCGCGTCCAGCCGGTGCCCGCCCAGCATCCGCAGCAGCAGGTGCACCGCCATCCGCCCCATCTCCTCCAGGGGCTGCCGGACCGTCGTCAGCATCGGCCGGCACGCCCGGCCCAGCTCGATGTCGTCGAACCCGGCGACGGACAGGTCGGCCGGCACCCGCAGCCCCCGTTCGGCGGCCGCCCGCAGCGCCCCGATCGCCATCTTGTCGTTGAAGGCCAGCAGCGCGGTCGGCCGGTCCGGCAGGTCCAGCAGCTCGGCGGCGGCCCGGTGCCCGAGCGCGGTGGTCGGCTCGGCGACGAACCGGGTCAGCTCCGGGTCCGGCAGCACCCCCGCGTCGGCGAGCGGGGCCAGATAACCGGCGAACCGGCTCTCCCCGGCCAGCCAGTCCCGCGGCCCGCCGATGATGCCGATCCGCCGGTGACCGAGACCGATCAGGTGGGCGGTGAGTTGCCGGGCGCCGGAGAAGTGTGCGGCGGAGACGGCCGCCAGGTTCCGCGGCGGTGGTGTCCGCGGGTCGAGCACCACGAACGGGAAACCCCGGTCCCGCAGCCGGACCAGCTCGGCGCCGGGCTCCGGCGGCAGGATCAGCACCGCGCCGGCCACGTCCCGGCGGCCGGTCAGGGTGGTCAGCACGTGCTCGCGCTGGGCCGACACCCCCGCGTTCAGCACCACCGGGAGATGGTGCGGTTCCAGGGCCTCGGCGACCGCGGAGACGATCAGCCCGAAGTAGTCGGTCAGCACGTAGGGGCAGCGCACGAAGATTCCGGTGGCCCGCTCGCCCCGCCGCCGCGGCGCCTGCCCGCCCAGCTCACCGAGGGCGGACAGGACCCGGTCCCGGGTGTCCGGCGCGACGTTGGCCCGGCCGTTCAGCACCCGGGAGACGGTGGCGATGGACAGTCCGGTACGGGTGGCGACGTCCCGTACGGTGGCTCGGGTCACTTCGTGGACGATACGACCTCACGTCGGCGCCAGCGCACCACGGATCCGTAGAGATACATCGCGGCCAGCACCGCGGGACCGAGGGACACGGCGAGCACGCCGATCAGGCTCGGGCCGCCCCAGTGCCCGGCATAGGTGGACGGATCGGTCAGGTCGATCAGGAACGGCTCGGCCACGCCGCGCACGACCACGGCCGCCGCGACGAGCAGCGCGAGCACCTTGAGCAGCATGTTCATGTATTCGACGGTAGGCACGGCGATCACCGGCCGCATCGGGATGATCCCGGATACGGCCCCTAGGATCGCGGCGTGCTGAAATCTCGTGGCGCCCGTTCTCCACCCGTACGCCGCAGGGATCGTCGCTCTGTCCTGGTGTTGGGGTGCCGAACTCTTCCCGCTCACCGGGATCCCGGCGGCGCTGTCGGCGGAGAGCCGGCTCGCCCGGCCGGCCCCGGGCACGTCGTTCGACCCGCTCGACCTGCTCTGGTATCCGCTCGGGGTGATCCCGTTCGGGCCGTCCATCGTCTGCTTCGGAACAACTGACAAACATCGAAAATCCACTATTGCTTTCGTACGTCCGGGCCGCCAGGCTGAGCGCGTTTGTTACCGACTGGTAAGGAGCACGGCTCATGGCCCCCAACATGATCCCCGCCGGTGCGCGACGAACGGCGCTGGTCGCCGCCGCCGCCCTCGCTCTGGTCGCCGCCGCCGCGTCCCCCGCGCTGGCCGCGCCCCCGGCGAAGCTGCCCGGCAACGCCGAGGCGATCGAGACCAAGTGGCAGCCGGCGTACGACTACGACACCGACGGTTGCTACCCGACCCCGGCGATCGGCCCGACCGGAACCGTCAACGGCGGGCTCAACCCGACCGGATCGCTCAGCGGCGACTGCCACGACACGTCCGATCTGGACAACACCAACGGCTACTCGCGCTACAAGTGCAACAACGGGTGGTGCGCGATCGCGTACGGCCTCTACTTCGAGAAGGACCAGGCGCTCGCCAACAGCTCCATCGGCGGCCACCGCCACGACTGGGAGCACGTGGTCGTCTGGGTGCAGAACGACGTCGCGAAGTACGTCGCCACCTCGGCACACGGCGACTTCTCGATCTCCGCCGCGAGCAGCGTGCGCTGGTCCGGCAACAACCCGAAGATCGTCTACCACAAGGACGGCATCAGCACGCACACCTTCCGGCTCGCCGGCAGCAACGACGAGCCGCCGGAGAACGCGTACGGCACCTGGCGGTTCCCGACGCTGGTGGGCTGGAACGGGTACCCCTCGACCAGCATCCGGACCACGTTGAGCAACTATGACTTCGGCAGCGCGAACTTCGGCCTGAAGGACGCCAACTTCGTCAACCTGATCACCGAGGCGATGCCCGCCGGCATCTCCTTCAACCCCTCCGCCTGACCCGGCGTTCGATCCCCTTTTCCCCGAGGAAGTGCATGGCCAGCAGGCATCGCGTGTGGCGTCTCTCCGGCGGTTCGGTTCTGGCCGCCGCCCCGTGGGTCGTCATCTTCAGTGGCGTCCTCGCCCTCGCCGTCCTGCTGGCCGTCACCCTCTGGGCCACCCTGCGACCGGATCCGGACGTCGCCCGCAACGCCGGCGGGGCGGAGATCTTCACACCCGCCCGGCCCGGCGCCGTCGCGTCCGGTTCCCCGGCGGTCTCCCCGCCACCGCCGCGCCCACCGGCCGGGGACGCGGCCGCCGGGCCCTCCGCGCGGGGTGCCGTCTCCCCCGCCGCGCCGGCCGCGACCGGCACCACCACCGCCGGGGCGTCCCCGGCGAAGAGCACCGCGGCGACCACAAAACCGGCCACGGCTGCCACCACGGCGACCGCGACGCCGGCCCGGGACGCGTTCGCCGTCATCCGGGCCACGTCGTCCGACGCCCGCAAGGGTGTGGCCGTGATGGCCGGTGACGAGGGCGGCACGGCGCTCGGCCCGATCGGTCCCGGCGACTGGATCCGCTACGACGACGTCGACTTCGGAGCGTCCGGCCCGGTCGACTTCGTGGCCCGCCTCTCCTCGGGCCTCACCGGCGGCGGCAGCGGCCTGGTCCAGATCCGTCTGGGCAGCACCGGCGCCACCCCGATCGGCGACTTCGCCGTCGACAACACCGGCGGCTGGCAGTCCTGGCGCTCGGTACCCGGCAACGTGTCCCGCCCGACCGGCGTCCACGACGTGTACCTGACCTTCACCAGCGCCCAGCCGTCCGATTTCGTGGCGATCAGCTGGTTCACCTTCCGCCACTGAGGCATGGTCGATCGGTGTGGTGCCCGACCCGACGTCATCTCGGCAAATACCTAAAACACAAACAAGACAATATTTGCCGTACGAGCGACAAAACGCTTCGCGACAACGGCCCGCTTCGACCCTGGCCACACCCTTCGTGACGGTCGTTTCACGCGCTGGTGAGAGCTTTTTTCACAAGTTGCCCGGAACCCGAAATAGCCGGGTTTTGGCTGACTCATACCTCCAGCGAATCGCGACGGACAAATTGTGCGACAACAATGGGGAATCCATCGCAGATCATAAATCCCGCTGTGCCCAGGAAGATCAGCCCGGAGGAGAGGACGCACGCGTGACCGCAAGATCCCACCGTCGGCATCCGACTCGGTTCGCGGGGGCGGTGATGACCGGTGCCTAGACGACTGATCATCACGCGTGGCCTGCCGGCGGCAGGCAAGACCACCCGGGCCCTGCGCTGGGTCGCCGAAGACCCGGAACGACGGGCCAGGGTGGGCACCGACCAGATCGCCGCGATGCTGCACCCGCAGATCCTGGTCGGCGCCGACAACGACTACACGATGCTGTACGCCTTACGGGAACAGCTGGTGGTGAACGCCGCGATCGAGGCCCTGCTGCGCTCCGGCCTGGACGTGGTCTGCGACGACACGTTCCTCCTCCCGCACTACCTCGAAACAGCTCGCGACCTGGCCGAACGATGCGGGGCCGACCTGGTCCTGTGGGACATGACCGATGTGGACGTGGAGGTGTGCATCGCCCGCGACGAACAACGCGGGCGCAACGGCGGGCGGGCGGTCGGCGAGCAGATCATCCGCAACAAACATCGCCTCTACCGGGAGAACGCCCCCCTGGTCCCGGTGGGCGCGACAACCGGCATCGAGGGCTGAAGCCATCGAAAGCCACTGAAGACGGTTGTCGAGTGCTCTTCTCGGCAACCGTCCGGGACCTAGATTGCGGCGCCCGCCTCGGCCAGGTGCCGGGCCGTGACACGCTGCTCGTCACCGGCCGAGACCGGGTACGGGACCAGGATGCGGGCCCTTGCCCAGGGCGGTGAGTTCGGCGACCGTGCCGGCGCCGCTGCGGGCCACCACGACGGCCGCGGCGGCCGGCACGTCCGGCAGCTCGTCGTGGATGAGGTCGACGACGTGACAGCGGTGCGCCAGGCGGGCCGGGAGCGAACCCACCGGGAGCGCGCAGCCGGTGACCCGGGCCGCCGAGACCGCGCCGGACATCATGACGCGGTGGCGGCGCCCTCGCGCAGGAAGGTGAGCATGACGTCGTTGACGGCGTCCGGGTTCTCCAGGAAACCGAGATGACCGCAGCCGGGGATGCCGACGTGCCGGGCTCCGGGAATGGCCTCGGCGACCTCCCGGCCGAGATGCTCGGGTGTCGTGACGTCGTCGGCGAACGAGACGACGAGTGCCGGCGTGGTGATCCGCCGGTAGGCCGCGAGCCGGTCGGGCAGCAGGGTGCTGGTGAGCTGGGACCGATAGCCCGGGCCGGCCGCCACCGGTTGTTCGAGCATCGCCAGCCAGTCGTCGGCGCGCCTGTCGTCGGCGAGCGTCAGTGGGGAGAGGTTGAGCAGGGCCCGCAGCACGCCACGCTCCGCCGAGGACAATCCGCCGCCGTCCAGTTCGGCCTGCACCATGGCCCGGCGCAGCACGTCGGTGCGGCCACGGGTGGCCAGCAGGATCACCTGCCGGACCGCCTCCGGGTGGGCCAGCGCCAACTCCTGGGCGATCATCGCGCCCATCGAGACGCCGATGACCCGGCACCCGGTCAGACCGGCCCCGGTGATCAGCGCGAGGGTGTCGGCCACCATGTCGTCGAGTGTGAACGCGTCGACGGTCTCCGGCCCGGTGCCCCGATTGTCGAACGTCACCACCTGGTATCCGGCCCGGACCAGGGCCGGCACCTGGTACAGCCGCCAGGTCGCGGCACGGCCGCCGCACCCGTTGATCAGCAGCACCGGCTCACCCTCGCCGTGGACGGTGTACTCCAGGCGCCGGCCATCGGTCATGATGCTGGGCATGTGACCTCCCCCGGAACGGGTTTCAGTTGTCGGGGGTGCTCGGGCGCAGGCCGGTCCAGGACCGTCCGACATGGTCGAGGCACTCGGATCGCCCGGCGGGCCCGAACCGCGTGGTCCAGCCGGCCGGAACGGCGATCAGGCCGGGCCACAGCGAATGACGGCCCTCCGCGTCGGTGAGCACCACGAAGGTGCTCCCGGCGTCATCAAGGATCTTGGTCACAAGAACGCTCCGTTCACGCGGGACCTGGTCGAACGGGGCCGACACGCGCCGGAAATTGCGAACCTGCTCACGGAAGGGCACGGTGAACAGCCGGAATGAGACGTCTCGCAAACGCTCACAGCCATCGGAAAATCTCGATACAAGCGCAACGCCCCCGCAGACAATTGCTTTTTAATGCCTCTATCAGCTACCGCTGATTCGGATTTTATCACGGGCTTCGATCTTGCGTCAATGCCCGATCAAAAATGGTCGGCGACCCTTCGTTCAATGCCGTTCGGTCCATTAAGGACCAAGCTCGATAAGGTATGTGATCTCGATACCGGCGAGCACTGGCCGCCTGCCTCGTACTGTCCCCCACAGGCCTGTGCAACCTGAAACTTTGCTAGGAAAATCGGCGCACCGATCGTATGCAACACCCCCAAATCACCCACCCGGGTTGCCATCAAACCGGAAGCAGTACGGATAAATCGCATTTGCCGAGCGGTGACCAGACAGTCAAGACCTGGAGCTACACTCCGACACCGGCAAGGGATCGACGGACGGCAACCGGCGGCCCCACCAGGAAGTGTGAGCGGTATCAACCACGCCGAATCGATATTGACAGGCCCACCGACCGCTGGCAGCATCGGAAAAACCGCACCCGAAGCATGCCGGCAACACAGGAAACCGAATTCCATTCAATGCCGTCGGCTATTCAAAAGGAGTTTGGGAGCATGTAGGAGTTCGGTAATCCTATGGGTGGCACGGACGATTCCGAACGGAATTCGCCCTACCGGTCAGTGCATTTCTGCCGGGAACTGACACCACTGGGAACCTGCCAGCACCACGAGCTGGCGACACCGGCCCCGAGGCAGGTCCGATGTGGTGGCGTGCCGACGCCCGGCAGCGATACTTCGATCACAACCAATGATCTCGGATGTGGCTGCGGAAATACGGATCCCATCCCGATGCCGAACGGATGGGATATGCACGGGGGAGATAACAAACAATGGATACGGGTTCCCACTCGACGGAACTGAGCGGAACAGCCATGGCACACGTGGCGGCATCGGGAGCCACGGAGGACAACCGAAGCCTGGGTGTTCAGCTCTACCAATCAGGATTGATGTTCACGTCCAAGCCGAGTCTCGCCGTCTGGGAGAAGGTCGGCGCCAATCTCTTCTCCTTCGCGAATTCGTCCAGCTGGTGGATCGCCGACTGGCTGGTTTACGGAGAATCGACATTCCACGGTCGGTACGCGGAGGCCGCAAAACGCACTTCGCTCAGTTACCAGACCCTCCGCAACTATACCTGGGTGGCCAGCCGCTTTCCGATGTCCCGGCGCCGGCAGAGCCTCAGTTTCAGTCACCACCTCGAGGTGGTCTCCCTGGACCGGGCCGAGCAGGACTACTGGCTACGGAAAGCGGAGGAGCTGGGCTGGAGCCGGAACAAACTCCGTACCGAACTCCGGGGCAGCCTGCTGATCAGGCAGGGTGAACAAACCCCGGAGGACGGTTCGGGGCGAGCTGTCGAAGGCGCTGCCGAGCCGGTCGCCACCGGCCCGGCAGCAGACCGTCGACTGCTGCATCTCCACCTGTCGGCCGAAGAACTGGCGGTATTCGAGAAAGCCGCCAGCAAAGAACGCGAGCAGGTCGAGACCTGGGCCGCGGACGTTCTCCGGCGTGCGGCCGCAGCGGTGTGAAATGTGTTTCATCGGTCCTCACCCGATGAGGGTCGTACGGATTTATTGGATTCCCCAACGGTTTAGCACGTGAGTCGCTGTTGTTCCTGTCTCGCTGGCGAGACAGGAACAACAGCACCCGCCCGCTCATCGAGGCATTCCGCGGCGAAGACTTCGCTGCTAGGTTCTGGCCATATGACCGGAACAGCTGCGAAAACAGCGGGGCCCGTACTGGGGCCCACATTTGCCAAATTCTGGACGGCAAGCACGGCCTCCGCGCTCGGCAGTGGACTCGTCACGATCGCGGCGCCGTTGTACGTGGCCTCGCAGACGAACGACCCGGTGATCGTCTCGGCGGCCTCCGCCGTCATCTGGGTTCCGTGGCTGCTGTTCACCCTCCCCGGCGGCATCCTCGTCGACCGGGTCGACCGCCGCCGGCTCATGATCGGACTGGACTGGGCCCGCTTCGCCGTGATGGCGGCGCTGGGCGTGGCGATCCTGTTCGGGCACGCTCCCCTGTGGCTGCTGTTCGTCACGCTGTTCCTGATCCACACCGGTGAGGTGATCTTCGAGACGGCGAGTCAGGCCATGATTCCGGCGGTGGTCCCGAAGGACCTGCTGGAGAAGGCGAACGGCTGGCTGATGGGCGGGACGATCACCACCAAGGACATGATCGCCGGTCCGCTCGGAGCGGCCCTGTTCGTGATCGCGGCGAGCATCCCGTTCCTGGCCAACGCCGGGATGTACGTGGTCAGCGCCATCTTCATCACGCTGGTCCCGGGGGTGTACCGGATCGCGTCGGGCCCGGTGGACCCGACCGCCCCGACCGTCGGGGGTGGCCTCAAGCAGGGCCTGATCACCGCCCGGTCGGACATCGCGGTCGCCTTCCGGTTCCTGATGGGCCAGCCGATCCTGCGCACGATGAGCATCCTGATCGGTGTCCTGAACATCACACTCACCGCCGGCGGCGCCGTCCTCGTGCTGCTCGCCAAGGAGCGCCTGAACCTCGGCTCGGTCGGCTACGGCCTGCTGTTCTCCAGCATCGCGGTCGGCGGTGTCCTCGGCTCGGCCTTCGGTGACCGCCTCATCAAGCGGGTGACCGCCACCTGGACGATCCGCGGTGGTCTCGTCGTCGAGGCCGCGATGTATCTGGCGCTCGCCTGGTCCGGCAACGCCTGGCTCGCCTGCTTCGCACTCTTCCTGTTCGGCGTGCACACCGCGCTGTGGTACATCGTGGCCGGTTCACTGCGTCATCGCCTGACCCCGCCGGAAATGATGGGCCGGGTCTCCAGCCTGCACCTGTTCATCGTCTTCGGCGGCAACGCGGTCGGGGCGCTGCTCGGTGGGATCCTCGCCAAACAGTTCGGCATCACCGCGCCGTACTGGGCCGGATTCGCTGTCGCCCTCGCCGTCACCGCGGTCACCTGGCGGGTGTTCAACCGCGCCGCGATGGCCAAGGTCCAGGAGACCGCGGCGAACCAGGCGGACTGACCACGACGATCGGCGCCCGCTCCCCGCCGGGAACGGGCGCCGATCACTGTCATCCGCAGGCGTCGCGCAGCACCTTGAGATGGGTCAGGCCGGACAGCACCTCGTCGGCCGGCAGCCCGAAGTCGATGAGGCAGGCGACCTCGTCCACCCCGAGTTCGGCGAGGTTCGCCACGATCCGCTGCGCCTTGTCGACCGAACCGAGCAGGCCGATGTTGTCGAAGTAGTGCTCGAACGCTCGCTCCACCAGGAAGTCGATCTCGTCGGCCTCGAGATTCGCGACGTCCTCCGGCCCGAGGTCCGAGGACAGGATGAGCCGCAGGGAGCTGCGCATGTAGGCCGACAGCGACGGCCTGACCTGCTCCCGGACGGCGTCGTCGTCCTCGCCGAGGAACGTGTGCACCATCGCCACGACGTGGCCGGTCCAGGCGCCGTCACTCGCCTCGGTCGCGGCCTTGCGGTACTCGACGATCTTCTCCGCCAGCTGTTCGGGGCTCTGCCCGAGCAGGTGGGTCAGCAGGCCGGCCCGGATCCGGCCGGCGCTGCGGAAGGTCTCCACGTCGCCGACACTCGTCACCCACACCGGCAGCTCACCCCGGACCGGCGGCGGGAACGACCGCACCTGTCCGGGATTGCCCAGCCCGTCGACGACCTCGACGGACTCCCCCCGCCACAGCGCACGTACCTGCTCGATCCGCTCGTACATCACGGTCCGCCGGTCCTGGTACGCCGACGGGTTCAGCGCGAAGTCGGTCGCGTGCCACCCGGAGGCGAAGGACACCCCGGCACGGCCGTGCGAGAGGTTGTCCACCACTGACCATTCCTCGGCGATCCGCACCGGGTGATGCAACGGCGCCACCACGCTTCCGGCCCGGACCTGCACCCGGCTGGTGGTCGCGGCGATCGCCGCCCCGGTCACCGAGGGGTTCGGATAGGTCCCGCCGAACTGGTGGAAATGGCGCTCCGGCGTCCACACCGCGTGGAAACCGTTCTCGTCGGCGAACCGGGCGCCGTCCAGCAGCAGCCGGTAACGGTCGTTCTCGGCCGCTCCGCTGTCGTCGGCGAAATAGAACAGCCCGAAATCCATCATGTCCCCTTCTCTGCCGTCATTGGTCCCGGTCCAGCTCGCCCAGCTGTCGATCGCCGTCGGCGATCAGGGCGCCCAGCAGGTCCCGGTAGTGCCGCGGGATGTCCTCGAGGAGATCCGGGTGGACGGCGTCGGCCGCGATCTCGAAGTCACACCGCAATCCGTCGGTACGGTCGACGATGTTCAGTGACAGTGGGTTGCCGGTGTGCGTGATCGGCAGCGGGTCGGCCTCCGACACCACGAGCCCGTCCATCGGCGGCGCCACAATCTGCCGGTAGAACGACATCGACGTCGTGAACAGCGCGTTCCGCAGGCCCGTGCCGGGCAGCGCGGACTCGGCGATCAGCTCCGCGAACGGGTGGTCCTGGCACTCCAGCCCGGTCACCAACTGGTCCAGAACCTCTGCCACGTAGTCCGCTGCCGCCGTATCCGCCGACCAGCGCAGGCGCAGCAGCAGGTGATTCGAGCAGTACCCGACCACCCGGTCCAGCTCCGCCGGGCGACGGGCGGCAGCGATCGGCAGCACGATGTCGTCCTGCCCGGTCAACCGGTGCAACAGGGTTCCCCAGGCCGCGACCAGGTAGGCGAACACGGTGACCCCCTCCGCACGGGCGGCGTCACCGAGCCGGTCGCGGAAGGTGGAGTCGAGGAGGATGCTCTGCCGTACCGCTCGATAGGGGGCGGTCTTCGGCTCCTGCGCCATCGGCAGCTCCAGCGTCGGCGCCTCCTTCAGCACCGCACGCCAGTGATCACGCTGAGCGCCGGCCGAGGGACCGGCGGCGACCTGCTCGTGCCAGTCGACGTAGTCCCGGAACTGCACGGCCGGCGGCAGCTGTGGGCTCTGTCCCCGGCATCCGGCGTTGTACATCGTGATCAGCTCGTCGAGCAGGACGCTGTAGGACCAGCCGTCCACCGCCGCGTGGTGCACGGCGAGCAGCAGCAGGTGCCGCCGCGGTTCGGCGCGCACCACCGCGGCGCGGAACACCGGCCCGGCGGCCATGTCGAGCGGCTGCTCGGACCAGGTCCGCCGGAACCGTTCCAGGTCAGCCTGGTCCGCACAGGTGTACTCGGTCAGCGCGGTCCGGTCCGCCGGATGGACGATGAGCGTGTCACCGTCGGCGGCGAGAGTGGTCCGCAGGGACTCGTGCCTGTCGACCAGGCCGTGTACGGCGTCGCGGAGCACCGTCTGATCGAGCGGGCCGTCCAGCCAGAACCCGATGGACATCTCGTAGGCGGGCACACCCGTCCGGTCCAGGTCCCGGAGTTGCCGCTGGGCCAGGGTGCCGCGCCGGGGTGCCGGAGCGGGCCGGCGGTCCGCGAGCATGCCGTTGGCGCGCAGCTCGGCGACGGACTCCCGTACCGCGTTCCGGATGTGGTCGAGATCCGCCTGCTCGTGCGCGGTGGACAGGAAGAAGTTGCGCAGCTCCCAGACGAACACGCCCCGGTCGAGCAGGTTGTAGTAGAGCGGATCCATGTTCGCCTCGTGCTCGAAGCGGAACAGCGAGGAGAACCGGCGCACCTCGATCGGCACGTCCAGCTCACGGAAGTCGGCGTTCAGCTGGTCCACGAAGATCTCGGTCTTCCGGTCCAGATCACGTTGCAGTGCGGGCCCCTCCGCGCGGAGGTGATCGACTACTGCTTTGGCCGCCGCCATGGTCAGCGGGTGCTGGTTGAACGTGCCGGCGAAGAAGGTGGATTCCAGCGTCGGGCCGGAGTCGTCACCGAAGTTCCAGACACCACCGTCGATGGAGTCCATCACCCCGCCGCGTCCGGCGATCACCCCGAGCGGCATGCCACCGCCGACGATCTTGCCGTAGGTGGCCAGGTCGGCTTCGATGCCGTACAGGCCCTGGACGCCGGCCGGGTGGCAGCGGAACCCGGTCACCATCTCGTCGAAGATGAGCTTCGCGCCGTGCGCCCGGGTGAGTTCCCGCAGTTTGCGGAGGAACTCCGGATTCTGCACGCCGGGAGTACGCAGGGTCACCGGCTCGGTCATCACCGCGGCCAGCTCCGAGCCGTGCCGGTCGATGAACGCGAGTGCCTCGTCGCTGCCGAATTCGAGAACGTAGACGTCCTGCACCGCCCCCGGGGAGATGCCCGGCGCGAGCGGCCTGGTACCGAACACCCCGTTCTCGTACGACGGGACGGCGAGCACCGCGTCGAAGTGACCGTGGTAGGCGGTGGAGAAGACCACGATCTTGTCGCGCCCGGTCGCCGCCCGGGCCAGGCGCACCGCCGTCATCACCGCTTCGGTGCCGCTGTTGAGGAAGGCGACCCGTTCCATCCCGGTCAGTTCGAGGATGCCGGCGGCGACGTCCTCGACCAGCCGGCAGCGCGGCCCGAGGCTGAAGCCGATGTCCAGCCGCTCGCGCAGGGCCGACTCGATCACCGGCGGGTTGTGCCCGAGCAGGTGGACGCCGTAGCCGAGGGTCAGGTCAACGTACTCGTTGCCGTCGATGTCCCACAGTTTCGCGCCCCGCCCACGGTCGGCGACGACCGGGTACAGCATCTCCTTGGTCGCGGGCCGGAAGCCGATCGTCGACCGGCTGTCGGCCACCATCGGCCGGTACCGCTGGGCGAAGTCCTTCGAGCCCGCCATCCGGGTGCCGAGCCGGTCGGCAAGCGTCTTCAGATAGCGGTTGCGCTGCTCGGAGTCCTCGCCGGTGATCACCCGGCCGCGCATGCCGGGGGCGAGCGGCATGACCGGCCCGGCGGTGGCCCGCCGTGCGGCGGGTGGTGACGCCGGCACCGGCACCGACGTGCTGCCGGCAGCCGCGCCGCCGGTCAACAGGTCCAGTTGGCGCTGCATGATCAGGAGCTGTTCCCGGATCAGGCTCTGCACCGAGGTGGAGGCCTCCGGAGCAGCGGATACCGGCGGGGGCGGGGCCACGGCACCCGGTACGACGACGTCCGGAACCGTCACGTCCGGAACCACGGCAGCCGAAACCGCGGCAGCCGGAACCACGGCGTCCGGAACCGCCGCGACGGGCGCGGTGTTCACGGCGACGAACGTCGCCAGCTCGGCCGGGGTCCGGACGTCACCGAAGATCTGCCGGAACGACACCCGGCAGCCGTAGCGGTCCTCCACCAGCCGCAGCATGCCGAGCAGCGCCATCGAATCCGCCCCGAGTTCGGTGAAGGCCAGATCCGGGTCCAGCTCACCGGGTTCGAGGTCGAAATAGCCGCCGATGATGGTGACGATCTCGTCGAGCATTGACTCCAAGGTGTTCTCCCCGTGCATCAGGCTGCTCCTGTTCGGCGACCGGCGCGGCGGCGTGGCGGTTCGGGCGCCCGGTCCGGATCCAGCCGGTCCGCCAGTTGATCGATCGTGGGATTCGCGAGGAGTTCGACGACCCGTAGTGACACACCGAGCTCCTGCTCGATGCGCCGGGCGAGCCGGACCGCGAGGAACTCGTCGCCGCCCAGGTCGAAGAAGCTCCGGTCGTAGCGGTCCACGGTGGTGCGCAGTACCTCGGACCACAGCCGGGCCAGCGACTGTCTCCGCTCATCGGTGGGCGACACGGCGTGCTCGCGGGACGACCCGAGATGGTGGAAGACGCGGTTCAGTGGTTCGGCGGGCAACGGAACCCGGCGGGGCCGCTCGCCGGTCCGGTCCGGCCGGTCCGGCGGGGCCGCCACGGCCGGAGACCCGGCGGTGACCGGCCCATCGGCGAACGCGCGCAACGTGGCCACCGCGGTGGCGTGGTCGTCCACGACGACGGTGTGCCGGTGCGGCCGCACCGGTCGCCGGCCCAGTGTGTACTCCACGTCGCCGAGATCCGGCGCGTCCGGGCCGGCGAGCACGTCGGCCAGCCGGCCGGCCAGCCCGCGTAGCGCCCGGTCGCTCCGTGCGCTCAGCGCGAGCAGCCGTGGGCCGGCGGCCGGCCGCGGACGGGGCGGCGGCTCCGGCGCCTCCTCCAGGACGACGTGGGCGTTGGTGCCACCGAAGCCGAAGGAGCTGACACCGGCCCGCCGGGGCGTCTCGCCGGCCGGCCAGTCCACAGTCGACGTGGTGATGTAGAACGGGCTGCCCGCCAGTTCGAGCGCCGGGTTCGCCCTGGTGAAGCCGGGATGGCCGGGGATCTCCCGGTGCTGGAGCGCCAGCACCGCCTTGATGAAACCGGCGATCCCGGCCGCGGCGGCGAGATGCCCGACGTTCGCCTTGACCGAGCCCAGGGCACACCTGCCGGGCCGGGCGCCGCCCTCGGTGAAGACCTCCCGCAGCGCGGTGAACTCGATCGGGTCGCCCAGCAGGGTCGCGGTGCCGTGAGCCTCGACGTAGGTGATCGTGTCGCTGTCCGTCTCGGCGATCGCCTGCGCCTCGGCGATCACCGCACGCTGCCCCGCGATACTCGGCGCGGTGTAGCCGATCTTGTCGGATCCGTCGTTGTTGATCGCCGAGCCCTTCAGGACGGCGAGGATCGGGTCGCCGTCCTCGATCGCCTCGGCAAGCCGTTTCAGGGCGACCAGACCGGCGCCGTCACCGAAGGTGGTGCCCGCCGCGTCGGCGTCGAAGGGACGGCACCTGCCGTCCGGGGACAGGAACATCCCCTCGCTGTAGACATAACCCGGATGGTCGTTGGCGATCACCGAGACGCCCCCGGCCAGGGCGATGTCGCATTCACCGGCGAGCAGGCTCTGCGCCGCCAGGTGCACCGCGACGAGCGACGTGGAACAGGCGGTCTGCACGTTGATGCTCGGCCCCTGGAGACCGAGCTTGTACGAGATCCGGGTGGTCAGGTAGTCCTTGTCGTTGGCGATCATCAGCTCGGTGCCGATCAGGCTCAACGGGTCGCAGGACCGGGCCACCACATTGGTGAGATAGGTGTTCATCGACGCGCCGGCGAACACCCCGACGGCCTGGTCGCCGGCACCGCCGGAGTAGCCGATGGTCTCCAGCAGTTCCCACGCGACCTCGAGCAGGATCCGCTGCTGAGGGTCGAGCAGCCGGGCCTCGCGCCGGGTGTAGCCGAAGAACGTGTGGTCGAAGTCGAACGCGTCCGGCAGCTGCGCCGACCGTCCGACGAATCCGGGATCGCGCAGCAACTCGCCGGGCACCCCGGCGGCGGTCAGCTCGGCGTCGGTGTAGGTGGTCAGCATGTCGTCCCCGGCACGCACCCGGTCCCAGAACCGGGTCAGGTTCTCCGCGCCGGGGAACCTGCCGCACATCCCGATGACCGCCACGTCGTTCGATCGGACCACCGGGTCCGCCACTTCGGACTCAGACATCCCGGTCTCCCTCGGTCGCCGGGCGGTGCCGGTCCCGGGCCCGCAGCCGTGCGCTGCGGGCGGTGCCCTCCGCCAGTCGCGCCCGCCGGCTCGGCGCCCGGACGCGGCTGGGATCCGGATCCTCGGTGGTGGCGCCCCGGCCGAGGTGCCGGGCAAGGCTGGTGACGGTCGGGTAGCGGAACAGGTCCGGCACCTTCAGCGGGGTGTCCGCCGTCTCGTCGGCGAGCATCTCGAAGACCTGCATCAGCAGCATCGAGTTGCCGCCGAGGTCGAAGAAGTTGTCGTCGGGGCCGATGCCCTCCCGGCCGAGCACCTTCTGCCAGACGGTCGTCACCCTCCGCACCTGGTGCCCGGTGAGCTCGCCCGTGGACGCCGGGCCGGTGTCCGGACCGGCCGGGATGGTGTTCCGGTCCGCCCCGGTCATCGACGACAGCTCCGCCACGCTGCGGCCGGGGTCAGCGAGCGCGGCTCCCAGCAGTGCCAGGTAGTCGTCGATCAACTGCTGGGCGGCCGGAGCGGAGAAGACGGACCTGCGGTACTTGAGCAGCCCGGCCAGGCGGTCGCCGTCCTGCACCACCTCGAGGACGAGTTCGAGCTGGTCGTCCTGTTGATCAAGCCGGAACGGGACCGCGGTCAGCCCGGCCCAGCCGACCGGGGTCGCGCCCGGATCGGCCACGTACAGGCCCGCCAGCGCCGGATATCGGCTCGGCTTCTGATAGCTGAACATCGCCTGGAAGATCGGGTTCCGGTCGCTCACCCGGCGCGGCGCCAGCTCGCTGACCAGCAGCTCGAACGGATAGTCCTGGTGTTCCAGCGCCTCCACCACGGCCCGGCGGGTCCGGGTGAGCTGCTCCCGGAACGGCACCGCGTCGCTCAGGTCGGCACGCAGCACCACGGGGTTGACGAAGTTGCCGACACACTCGCCCAGCGACGGGTCGAAACGGCCCGCGACGGGCGTACCGACAAGCACGTCCTGCCGCCCGGTGTAACCGCCGACCAGAAGCTGAAAGACAGTCAGAAGCACCGCGTACGGCGTGGCGCCCTGCTCTCTGGCAAGCGTGGACACGCCGTCGGTGAGTTCGGCGGAGACCGGGAACACGATGGACCCGCCCGCATCGGCGTCCGCCGGATCGATCGCGAACCGGGGCCATCGCGCCGGTTCGAGGTCACCGGCGAGCCGGGTGTGCCAGTAGGACCGGGCCCGGGCACCGCGTTCACCGGCGATCAGCTCACGCTGGCGGGCGACGAAGTCGTGGTACGGGACGTTCCCGGCCGGCAGCCGCACCGGGCGGCGCTCCACCTCCGCGAGGTAGAGCTGTTCGAGCTCCGCCACGATGACGCCGAGCGACCAGAAGTCGCAGACCACGTGGTGCAGGGCCAGCAGGACGACCGCCTCCCCCGGCGCCCGCCGGTACACCCTTACCCGGATCGGCGGCCCGGTGACCAGGTCGAACGGCTCGCGGTAAGCGTCGCGTACCGCCTCCTGGGTCCGCTCTTCGTCCCACTGACCGGCGTCCTGTTCGGTGACGTCGGGTTCGAGCCATCCGTGCACCGTCTGGCGGACGTCGTCCCGGCCGTCCGCACCCACCCGGCCGAATGTGGTGCGCAGGGCCGCGTGCCGTCCCACCAGCGACCGGACCGCCCGGTGGAACGCTGCGGCCTCGAACCCACCGGTGAACCGGGCCGTGAACGCGACGTTGTAGGACGCGCTGTCCGGGTTCATCCGGTGCAACATCAACAGAGGCCGTTGGGCGTACGACACGGGATGGTCGGTCCGGGCCTGGCCGGCGCGTGCCCGCAGAGCCTCCTCCAGGCGTTTGCGGGTGTCGTAGTCGGTCATGCGAATCGCCCCTCGGTCGGTACGGCGGTCTCCTGCTCGGCCAGCCAGGGCAGAAGCGCCTCCAGCTGGTCCTCGGTCAGCGAATCCATCGACGCCAGAAGCCGTTCCGCAGCATCGGGCGACAGCGGTTCCGGCCCGGCCCCGACGGGTTCCACGACGACCGGTCCGGTGCCGGCCGGAGCCGCCGGGGCCGTCCCGTCGCGCAGCGCCAGGCGCTCGGTCAACTCGTCGGCGAGCAGCCGCAGGGCGTTGCCCTCGAGCAACCCACCCAGCGGCAGGTCGACCTCCAGGTCCCGGAAGATCTGGCCGCGCACCTCGACCGCTACCAGCGAGTCAAGCCCGGCCTCCTGCAGCGACAGATCCTCGTGCAGCGCGGCCCCGGACATGCCGAGCCGGGTGGAGAGCATGCCGCGCAGGTAGTCGAGCACCATCTCCCGGCCGCGTTCCCGGTCGGCGCCGGGCAGGTTGCGCCGCAGCAGCAGGCCCACCTCAGCGCCGTCCCGGGCTTCGGTGTCCGCGGCGACGGCCCGGGCGCCGGGGAAGCGGGCCCGGTAGCGGGACCAGTCCACGGCGAGCACGCCGTACTGGCTTCCGGGCGCGGCCAGCAGCCGGTCGAGGGCCGCGAAGGCCGGATCGGGCGACACCGGCGTGAATCCACCGTCCCGGAACCGGGACTGATGCGGCCCGCTCAGCCGGGCCATCATGCCCTCCGACCACGGTCCCCAGTTGACGCTGAGGGCGGGCAGCCCGAGACCACGGCGGTGGTGGGCGAGCCCGTCCAGGAAGGCGTTCGCCGCCGCGTAGTTGGCCTGCCCCGGACTGCCGAGCAGCGCGGCCGTGGAGGAGAACAGGATGAAGTGGTCGAGGTCCAGGTCCACGGTGGCCCGGTGCAGGTTCCAGCCGCCGGCCACCTTCGGGCCGAGCACCGTCCGGAACCGGTCCGGGGTCAGCTGCGGGAGCAGCGCGTCGTCCAGGACGCCCGCCGCGTGGACGACGCTCCGGAGACCACCCCACTCCCGTTCGGCACGCTCGACGAGCCGGCCGACAGCCGTCTCGTCGGTGACGTCCAGACCGACAACGGTGATCCGGGCCGTGGAGTCGCGCAGTTCGCCGATCGGCGTCTCCGGGGCGCGACGGGAGGCCAGCACCACGTGGCGGGCCCCGCGCCGGATCATCCACTGGGCGGTCCGCAGGCCGAGCGCCCCGGTCCCGCCGGTGATCAGGTGGCATCCATCGGCGCGGAACCCCGGCGAACCGGCCGGCGAGGCCGTGTCCAGGCGCAGCCGGGGCTGGTGGACCCGGCCGGCCCGGATCGCCACCTCGGCGGGCGAGCCGGGCAGCCCGGCGAGCATGCCCAGGGCGCGGGTCAGGTCCCGGGGATCGGCGTCGACCAGTCGTACCCGCAGGTGGGGTGTCTCCAGGGCCATGGTCCGGCCCAGGCCCCAGAGCATCGTGCCGTGCGGGTCACCGACCTCGCCCGGCTCGTGCACGGCCACCGCCCCGCTGGTGAGCAGCACCACCGAACCCGGCCGGCCGGCCGCCCGGACCAGAGCGGGCAGACTGCCGCGGGCCGCCTCGGTCTGCCCGGCGTCCAGGCCGAGGCAGTGCAGGACGTCGGCGGGCCCGGTGGCACGGAACAGCCGGGACAGGCTCTCGTCGTCGGTGGGATCCAGCTCGTAGTGCTGGTCGTCGTGGCGTACGAACACCGCCCCGGTCTCGACGATCACGCAGCGGCTGCCCGCCGTCTCGAGCGCCCGGACGGCGTGCCGCCAGTGCTCACCGCCGTCGGCGAACACGATCCACCGGCCGGCCGGCGCTGATCCGGCGACGTTCGGGTCGACCGGTTCCCAGGTGTCGGCATAAATGCCGGGTTCGGCCCGGCCGCCGCCGAAGGACACCGCTCTCAGTTCCAGGCCGGTGAGTTCGAGCAGCACGGTGCCGTCCTCGTCGACGAGCGAGACATCGGCCAACGCCCGGGACGTCCCGGCCGACCGGTGCCTGACGTACGCGGTGCCGGCCCGTGCCTGATGGCGGGCCGCGTGGAACACGGCCCGTTCGATCCGGAACGGGAGCAGCACCCCTTCGCCGGGGGCCGCCCGGACGATCCGTGCCGCGATCGCCAGCTGAACGCAGGAGTCGAGCAGCGCCATTGTCCGCTCCCGCGGTGAGGCGGCGTCGAAGACGAGGTCGCCGGAGCTGTCGTCACCGGCCAGCCGCAGCTCGCGGATCCATTGGAAGGCCGGCCCGAACCGGAACCCGGCGGCCTCGAAACGCGGGTAGAGCTCCGCCGCCGGATACGGTTCGCCCGCACGGTAGGCCGACGGGTCCGTCCACCGCTGGGCCGGCCGGCCGGCCGGCTGTATCCCGCCCTCGGCGTGGACCTGCCACGACGGGTCGGCGACCGGATCGGCGTCCTCGGCCAGACCGAGTGACTGCGCGACGAACCTGCCGTTCCCGGTCGGGGTGAGCACCAGCTGGACCCGGCGCTCGGTGTCGGTGACCTCCAGCGCGCGCGGGAAGATCAGGTCCTCGACGACCGCTCCGGCCCCGGCGGTCACCGCCTCCACCAGGCACGCCGTGTGGTAGGCCCCGGGCACCACCAGGCGGCCGGCGATCTCGTGGTCGGCGAGGATGCCCGGGGCCAGCGCGGACACCGTGGTGTCGTAGCGCCGCTGCGCGGACTGTGGCAGGGCGATCCGGGTCAGACCGGGCAGCTCGCCGGTGGGGCCGGCCGGGACCGGGGCCGCGGCGGCGATCCAGTGCCGGGTCCGGGCGAACGGGTAGCGGGGCGCTGCCGTCCGGCTCGCCTGGAGCGGCGCGTAGTACCCCGCCCAGTCGACTGGCGTCCCGGCCCGTTCCATCCGGGCCAGATGGGCCAGGACGGTGGCCGGATCCGGCTTCCGGTCGGACAGGCCGGGAAGCCAGACGACGTCCTTGCCGGACTGGGCGCGGCCCGCTGTGGTCAGGGCCCGGCCCGGTCCGACTTCGAGCAGGACGGTGCACTCCCCGGCGAGCAGCTTGCCGATCCCGGCGGCGAACCGGACCGGCGAGGTGAGCTGGCGTCCCCAGTACTCCGGGCCGAGTTCGCCTTTCTTCGCCCACGTGCCGGTGAGGTTCAGCACCATCGGCACGGCCGGCGCCCGGTGGTCGATCCGGCTCGCGGCCGCGACCAGGGCCGGTACCGCCGGGGCGACGAGCGGCGAGTGGAAGGCGTGGGTGGTCTCCAGCGGGATCACGCCCCAGCGCCGCCGCCGGAACTCCTCCTCCAGCTCAGCCGTCTCGGTGTCCGAGCCGGAGACCGTGATCCGCTGCGGCGCGTTGTACGCGGCGATCGACGCCGATCCGCCGGTGGCCTCGATCAGGCGCTCCAGCTCGGCCGGATCGTCGCAGCCCACCGCGATCATCCGGCCGCTGCCGGGAACCGCGGCGAAGGCGCGACCGCGTTCGCTGACCAGTGCGAGACCCTCCTCGGGGCTGAGCACTCCGGCCACGCAGGCGGCCGCGTACTCGCCGAGGCTGTGGCCGGCCACCGCGTCCGGGCGCACGCCGCACGCGGCCCAGAACTCCGCCAGCGCGATTTGCAGGAGGAAGACCGCCGGCTGGAGCAGTTCGGGCCGGGCCTGCGCCGCCGGGTCGGCGAACACGTCGAGCGGATCGGTGCCGGTGAGGCTCCGGAAGAGTTCCGTGTGCCGGTCCAGGGCGGTCCGGAACGCGGGGTGCTCCCGGTACAGCTCGACTGCCATCCCGGCGTACTCGGAACTCTGCCCGGGGAAGAGGAAACCGACCCGTGGCCGGTCTCGGGCCGCTTCGCCGGCGTCGGCCGCTCCCTTGCCGTCACGCAGCCACGATGTGAGCTGGTCGGCCGCGGCGGGCCCGGTGCCGGCGAGCACGCTGACCCGGTGCCGCAGCGCGTTGCGCCCGGTGTGGCTGGTGTACGCCAGGTCCCGCAGGTCCGCACCGGGCTCCCGCAGGCGATCGGCCCAGCGGCCGGCCAGTTCGCGCAGCGCGTCCGGGGTCTTCGCGCTGATCGTGACGAGTTCGGGACCCGGCTGCCGGACCGGGGGCGTACGGTCCGGCGCCTGCTCCAGCACCGCGAACGCGTTGGTGCCACCGATGCCCAGGGAGTTGACCGCCGCCCGGCGCGGACTGCCGGTCATCGGCAGCGCCCGGTCGTTGACGTACAGGCCGGTCCCGGTCAGGTTCAACCGGGCGTTCGGTGCGGTGAAGTACGGGTTCGGCGGGATCACGCCCCGGTGCAGGGACAGCGCGGCCTTGATCAGGCCGGCGATGCCGGAGGCCGCCTCCATGTGCCCGATCTGCGCCTTCACCGAGCCGAGGGCGCAGGCCCCGTCCCGGCCGAAGATCTTCTTCAGCGCACCGACCTCGGTGGGGTCGCCGAGCGGCACCCCGGTGCCGTGCGCCTCGATGTAGCCGATCGTCGCCGGGTCGATGCCCGCGTCGTCGAGGGCCCGGCGCATCGCACCCAGCTGGCCCGGCTGGCTGGCGGCGCCGTAACTGGCCTTGCCGCCACCGTCGTTGTTGATCGCGGTGCCGAGGATGGTGGCGTAGACGGTGTCCCCGTCACGCAGCGCGTCGGCGAGTGGCTTGAGCACCACGGCGCCCACACCGCTGCCGAAGATGGTGCCCTGCGCGCCGACGTCGAACGGCCGGCAGCGGCCGTCCGGTGACAGGATCCCGCCCCGGCGGTACCAGTGCCCGGCGGCGCTGGGGAGCCTGATGTTCACCCCACCGGCCAGCGCCGTCCCGCACTCGCCGCGCAGCAGACTCTCGCAGGCCAGGTGCACCGCGACGAGCGAGGTGGAGCAGGCGGTCTGCACGGTCAGGCTGGGCCCGGTCAGATTGAGTTTGTACGACACCCGGGTGGCGAGGAAGTCCTTGTCGGACCCGAGCTGTTCGAGCGAGGCGGTCGGGTCGGCGAGCGGCCCGGAGTGCCGCAGCACCTCGGGCAGATAGCTGGTCAGCACTCCACCGCTGCCCGCGAAGACGCCGACCGCGGCGCCGGTTCCGGCCGGGGACCGGACACCCGCGTGTTCCAGGGCGTGCCAGCAGGTCTCCAGGAAGATCCGGTGCTGCGGGTCCATCGCGGCGGCCTCGCGGCCCGAGATGTCGAAGTGGGCCGCGTCGAAGAGGTCTACGTCGTCCAGGCCGGCGGTCGCCTTGACGTAGTCGGGATCGCGGAGCCAGGCCGGGTCCACGCCGCCGCGGAGCAGTTCCTCGTCGCCGAGGTCACGGATGGCCTCGCGACCGGAGACGATCAGGTCCCAGAACGCGTCCACGTCCGGTGCGCCGGGGAAACGCGCGGCCATGCCGATGATGGCGATCGCCCGTGGGGTCATGCCGGGTCTCCCAGCGGGGCACGGACCACCGGGTCGTACGCCCGCAGCAGGTCGCCGACCGTGCGCACGCTGGTGATCGGGACCTCGGCGGTGAACGGGTCGGTGTCCAGTTCCATCTCCAGGACGGCGACCAGCCGGGCCAGATGCAGCGACTCCAGACCCAGCTGGTCGACGAGCGACTGGTCCTCGTCCAGGTGATCGACCGGTCCGGCCACCTCGTTCACGATCTCGAGCAGCGCCGTCATGACCGTCTCACGCCTGTTCATTCGAATCACACTCCCGTTTCGCATGTCGCCCCGCTCCCCGTGCCGGGGTTCAGCAGGTGTAGCCGCCGTCGACGGTGATGGTCTGTCCGGTGATGAAGCTCGCCGCCGGGGAGGTGAGGAAGCGGACGACGCCGAGCACGTCCTCCACCGCACCGAGCCGGCCCAGCGGTGTCCGGCGGACGATGCGGCGGCGCTGCTCCGGGCCGATCCCCGCGGTCATGTCGCTGTCGAAGTAGCCGGGGGCGACGCTCACCACCCGGATCCCGGCCGGCCCGACCTCCCGGGCCAGGCCACGGGTCAACCCGTCGAGTGCCGCCTTCGCCGCGCCGTACACCGCGACGCCGGTCTGCCCGCGCAGCGCGTTGATCGACGACAGGTTGACCACCACGCCGGTCCGCCGGGCGAGCATCGGTTTGAGGCAGGCCCGGGCGAGCAGGATCGGCAGTGTCAGGTTGGTCCGCAGCGCGGCGTCGATCGTGGCCGGCGAGGTCAGTGTGAGCAAACCTTCCAGCCCGACCGCGGCGTTGTTCACCAGCACGTCGATCCGGCGGTGCCGGCGGACCGCCGCGGCGACGAACGACTGGACCGCCTCGGCGTCGGTGCCGTCGACGGCGGACCAGGTCAGGGTGCCGGGATCGGCCGGCACGCGCAGCGCGGCCAGTTCGGCGCTCTCCGTCCGGCTGAACGTCTCCACCCGGTACCCGCGGGCCAGGAAGTCGGTCACCAGCGCCAGCCCGAGGCCACGGCTGCCGCCGCTGACCACCGCCACCGGGCGCTGATCGATGGTGTCGCTCATCGCGTACCGCCCATCCGCTTGAAACGTTCGCCGTGCAACGGCCCGTCCGAGACGGTGATGACGGCCGGGACCTTGTGGGGTGGCAGCGCTGCCGAGCAGAACTGGCGCAGCCGCCGGGCCAGTGCCTTGCGGTCCTCGTCGGCGACCGGTTCGACGATGGCCACGACTATCGCTCCGGTGACGGCGTTGGCCCGCCCGCTCACCACGACGTCCTTGACGTTCGGCGCCCGCAGCAGCACGTTCTCGACCTCGGCCGGGGACACCTTCTCGCCGCCCACGTTGATCAGGGCGGAGAGCCGGCCCAGCACACGCAGCGAACCGTCCGCGGCCACCTCGACCGCGTCGCCGGTGTCGAGCCAGCCGTCCTCGTCGAACGGGCTCGGCGCGTTGAGGTAGCCGAGCATCGCGCTCGGCGACTTGATCCAGAGCACGCCGTCCCGGATCCGGGTGTCGAATCCGTGCCCGCCGACGTCCATCAGCAGCGAGTCCGACGAGACGGACCGGGTGGGCAGGATGCCGGTCTCGGTGAGGCCGTAGGTCTGCTTGAACCGCACCCCCGGGAACACCTCTGCCGCGTGTGCCAGGGTCACCTCGCGCATCGGCTCGGTGCCGTAGGTGATCAGTTCGAGCGAGGTCAGGTCGTGCTCCCGGTACGCGCCGGAGAGCAGCAGCATGTTGAGGAAGGTCGGCGTGGTGGGCAGCACCTGGACACGATGGCGCTCGATGGCCTCGGCGGCGGTCTTCGGCGTCCGGCGCGGTTCGGTGACCACCGTGCCGCCACCGATCAGGGTGCGGAACAGGGTGTTGACGCCGCCGATGTGGTCGAGCGCCATGAACTGCAGCGTGCGGCGGGGCCGGCCGCCCGCGTGGAGGCCGCCGAACAGGCGGGGCAGCGACAGCAGCGCCGCCTTGCTCTCGCCCGTCGACCCCGAGGAGAACAGCAGCAGACCGGCCTCACCGGCGCCGGTGAGTCCGGCCAGCAGGCCGGGCCGGGGCGCGTCCGGTGGGGTGATCTCCTGAACGGTCCACTCACCGGTGTCGTGGAACTCGATGACCCGGCCGGCGTGCGCGGTCGCGAGCCGGGACGCCCGCTGTTCCCGCGGCGGATCGGTGGGGGCGAGCGGCACCACCACCCCGCCCCGGATGGCGAGCGCCATGAAGAGCGCGACCACGTCCGGTGCGGCGTTGCCGACGATCGCCACGACGTCGCCGGCGGCCATTCCGATCTTGTCCAGTTCGGACAGCCAGCCGGTGGTCCGCTCGGCGAGCCCGGCGTACGTGATCGAGCCGTCGTGCCCGGCCATCGCCTCGGCGTCGCCCCGCTCGCGCAGGTCCGCCAGCAGCTGGTCCATGGTGCTCCGCACCGCTCCGGTCGTCATGCGTCGATGTCCATCTCGGTGAGGAGGTCCCGGAGCGACCGTGCTTCGAAGACCGCCCGCAGCCGCAGTTCGCTGCCCAGGGCGGTGTCGATCCGGCTGGTGAGCATCATGGCGAGCAGCGAGTTGCCGCCCAGCTCGAAGAAGTTGTCGTCGAGGTCCGCGTGCGCGACACCGACCACGTCGGCGACGATCTCGCACAGCTGCCGGGCCCGGGAGCCGGCGGGCTCGGTGCCGCCTCGGTACGCGTCCGGTTCGCCGGGTGACGGCTTGAGGCTCAGTAGCGCGGCGCGGTCGAGCTTGCCGTTGGGTGTCGCCGGGAACCGTTCGAGCGTCTCCACCCGGTCCGGCAGCAGCGCCGACGGAAGCCGGCTGCGCAGGAACTCCCGGACCGCGGCCGGGGCCAGGTCCGCACCGGCGCCGTCGGCCGGGACGAGGAAGGCCAGCAGCTGGGCCTTCGGCGTGCCGGCGTCGGTCGCAACGACCGCGGCCCGGTCGATGCCGGGGTGACGCAGCAGCGCGGCCTCCAGCTCACCGGGCTCCACCCGCAGGCCACGGACCTTGATCTGGTCGTCGAGGCGGCCCCAGAACTCCAGTTGGCCGTCCGCTCGCAGCCGTCCCCGGTCGCCGGTCCGGTACATGCGCTGCCCGGGGACACCGCTGAACGGGTCGGCGACGAACCGTTCGCTGGTGTAGGCGGGCTGCCCCACGTAGCCCTGGGCGATCCCGAGCCCGCCGATGCAGATCTCGCCGGGAAACAGCGGCGGCTGCAACTGCAGCTGGTCGTCCACGATGTACAGCCGGGTGGTGCCGGACGCCCGTCCGGCCACCGGTCGCGGGTGCTCGCCGATCTCGGCCCGGGCCGAGTCGATGGTGCACTCGGTGATCCCGAACATGTTGAAAGCGATCAGTCCGGGCTGGTCGTGCAGGCGCTGCCACAGTCGTTCGGACGGGCTCTCGCCACCGATCAGCACGACCTTCGGCGGGTACGCGACGTCCAGGATGCCCGCGTCGACAAGGATCTCCATCTGGCTGCTGTTGCAGTCGAGCCACTCGATCGCGGTGGCGGGATCCGACCCGCGGGCGAGGAGCCGGCGCGGGTCGACACGTTCCTCGTCGTCGAGCAGCAGCAGCCGGTGCCCGAAGGCGATCATGCCGAGGCACTGGTTGACGAAGACGTCGAAGGTGACCGAGCTGAGCGCCCCGACGGTGACCTGGCCGTCGGCCGGCAGCCGGGCGTACATCGGCGCCAGCTGGGTGGTGGCCAGCGCGACGAGGCTCGCGTGATCGACGAGCACACCCTTCGGCGCCCCGGTGGATCCCGACGTGAACACCACGTAGGCCGGGCCGGGGCCGGGTGCGGGCTCCCGCGCCGGGCCGGTTCGGAGCGCGGCAGGTGCGACCGTGTCCACCCCGGCGAAGGGTTCGTCCGCGATGACCAGGGTGACGCCCGCCTCGGTGACCAGCAGTCGGCGCCTGGCCTCGGGTTGCCGGGTGTCCAGCAGCAGAAAGGCGCCACCGGCACACCAGGTGGCGAGCATCGCGACGATCAGGTCACCGCGCCGGGGCAGGCCGATCCCGACCAGCACGCCGGTCCGTACCCCGCGGGCCCGCAGGCCGGCGGCCATCGTCCGGGCCTGATCGGCGAGTTCGGCGAAGGTGTACCGTTCCCCGCCCGCGCTGACCGCCTCCCGGTCCGGAGTGGTCGCGGCGGTCCGCGCGAACAGGTCCCACGCCGATCCGGCCGGCCCGGTGGCCGGGTCGTCCCACGGTCCGTCGTCGGCGCCGAGGGCCAGCGTCCGCGCCAGTTCGGCGGCGTCCAGGGACGGGATGCCGCCGATCGGCGCCTCCGGCGCCCGGCACAGCGCGTGCAGCAGGTTCCGGTAGACCCGCCCGAACTGGCGGACCGCCGCTTCGGAGAACAGTTGCCTGTCGTACTCCACGACGATGTCGACCCGGCCGGCCAGCCGCCGTACGTCCAGGACGAAGCTGAACTCCAGCCGCTGCGCCGTCGAGGACTCCGGGACCGCGACGATCCGCAGATCGCCGAGCGCCCAGGTGTCCTGCCTGTCGATCGAGGCGTAGCTGATCGCCGCTTCGAACAGCGGGTTGCGTTCGGCGTCCCGCTGCGGGGCCAGCGCGTCGACAACCGCCTCGAACGGGACGCTCTGGTGGTCGAGGGCGTCGTGGACGGTGTCGCTGACGACGTCGAGGAACCTGTCGAAGGAGTCGCCCGGCGCCACCTGGCCGCGCAGCACCACGGTGTTGGCGAAGAATCCGATCGTCTTGAACGCGTCCGGATCCGGCCTGTTGAACATCTGCGTGCCGACGGTCAGGTCGTTCGTCCCGGCCCAGCGCTGCAGCGCGATGAAGTAGACCGCGAGCAGGCCGGTGAACAGGCTGACGCCCCGGTCCCGGCAGAACGCCGCGAACTCGTCGGTCGCGTTCTCGGGCAGGTCGACCGGCAGCCTGCGGCCGTCGATCCCGCCCGGCGCGTGCTCGCCGTCCTCGGGCAGGCGCACCGGCCGGATCCCGGACAGCCGGCCACGCCAGTAGTCCAGACCTGCCTCGTCGACGCCTGCCGCGTTCTCGGCGCGGCTGTAGTCGGCGTACTGGGCGGCTGGTGTTGTCAGGGCGCCCGGATCGGTGTATGCGACGCGGAGCTCGCCGGCGAACACCTGGGCCGAGATCTCGTCGGTGATCAGGTGGTGGAAGGAGATCACCAGCAGGTGGTGGCCGGGCGCGACGCGGATGACGACGGTTCGCCAGAGCGGGCCGGCGGCCAGGTCGAAGGGGACGTCGACGATCCGGCGGGCCTCGTTGTGCGCCCAGTCCCGGCGGTCGGCGAGCGACTCGCCCTCCGCCTCCACGACCTGGACCGGTGCGGGCCCCGCACCGGCGTCGTGCACCACCTGGAAGACGTCGCCGTCGCGCTCGTGGACGGTGATCCGCAGCGCGTCGTGCCGGTCGCGGATCACGGCGATCGCACGGTTCAGCCGGTCGATCTCCAGATCCCCGTCGACGACCAGGGTAATGCCCCAGATATGGGCCGGACTGTCCGGTCGCAGCGCCGTGGCGAAATACATTCTTCGCTGTGCGGACGAGGCGGGAACCACAAATCCCTCCAACAGATCAGCCATGGTGTTGTCTCGCCGGCGAGACAGCTGGAGATATGAGTACAGCGCGAATCGACCGGGCGTCCACGGTCCACCGGGCGGGCCGGGCGACCGCACTCACGGCATCGCCGGCCGGTTGCGCGATCGATAGTCTGTCGACTCACGAATTACCGCCGTGCGGGCATGACCAATAGACGGGTGGGCGCCCTGTGTACACCATTGAGAAACTTGCGGACGGCGACCGGGAGCCGATTCTTGTCATCGATTTCCTGACACCCACGTCGGATGTCCGCCTCAGCGCGCGGATCGTGACTCTCGGCACCGGTCACCCGGTCTACCGGATCGACCCGGTCAATGACGTGTCGCTGCTCGGATACCGCGACGTGGGCGACCTGACCGCGGGATACGCCGAGTCCTGGGCCGGCGCCGTGGGACCGGGACCGGTGCTGGTGGCCGCCTACTGCACCGCCGCGCCGTTGGGCCTGCGGATGGCCGACCGGCTGCAGCGGGACGCCGACGTCGCCTGCATGCTGATCGACCCGTCCTGGCCGGACCGGCGGATGCTGACCGACGCGTACGCGGAGATGCGGGCCAAGCTGCGGGTGGACGCCTCCGGCGAGCCGCTGCCCGCGCTGGACGGGCAGCCGCTGCACACTCATCTCGAGGAGTCGATCCGCCGGGACCTGGTGTCGCACCTGGTGAAGATGGGGTTCACCGCCGACGACGCCACCCGGCGCGGCGCTGAGTTCGTCGCCCGCTGCATGGGCTGGCTGGGGTTCCTGCTGGCGATGTCGGCAGCCGAGCCGGCGGAGCTGAACCGGTTCGCCGATGTCCTGCGTGTCCCGGTCGCCGAGCTCCCGGACCGGACCGGGCCGGACTCCGACGCGGAGATGTCCCACCGCATCGACGCCCTGATGGGGTCGATGCGGGCGCTTCAGTCCTGAGCGCGCCCACTCAGTTCGACACACTCGGCAAGCACCGACCGGTACTCGCCGTCCATCAGGAGCGTCCGCATCGGGAACTCGATGTCCAGGCCGGACTCGACCTTCTCGATGAACATGATGGCCATCAGCGAGTCACCGCCCAGATCGAAGAAGTTCTGGTCGGCGGCGGCCTCGTCGACCCCGAGGATCGCGCACCAGGCGGCGCTCACCGTGGCCTCGGCGCCGGCGCTCATGACGCGACCAGTTCGTTGAGCGCGTCGCTGAGATCACTCAGCCGCGGGTTCTTGAAGATGACCCGGGTGGCCCGGGCGATGCCGAGCTCCGCGCTGAGCGCCTGGGCGAGGCGGATGGCGATGATGGAGTTGCCGCCCAGTTCGAAGAAGTCGTCGCCGATACCGACATCGGTCTTCCCCACGAGCTTCCGCACGGTACCCACGACCAGTTCGTCCATAGGGTTCCGGAAATCGCTGTCGCTCATGCACCGTTCCTCTCTGACGTCACGCTGCACGCACCGTACGGCAGCCTTCTCCGGCGGGACCAGATCCCGCTGCCGAGCGGCGGCCATTCGTCTCGCCGGCGAGACACAGCCCGTCCAGCAAAGCGACGATGAGTAGCCGTACGCCATATCACGCATTGAAGCACATAAACATCTTTGCACCGAATTCACGAGTGGGTAGGTAATGTCTGATCGTGTGGCCGTGGTGGGGATGTCGATCCGCGCCGCCGGAGTACGTGACAATGCAGATCTCTGGCAGCTGATCAGCACCGGCCGCTCCGGGCGGCGCAAATTCAGTGCTGATGAATTGGCGCGCCGCGGCGTTCCGGAAAACCGGTACAAAAATCCGTCCTACGTGCCGGTCGCCTATCCGATGGCGGATTCCCTGGCGTTCGACGTCCGGGCGTTCGGCGGCACCGCGGCCGAGGCGGAGCTGACCGATCCACAGCATCGGGTGATCCTGCGGGCCTGCTACCGGGCGGTGGAGAGCGCTGGCTGCTTCATCGGCGCCCTGCCGGACCGGGTCGGCGTGTTCCTCGGAGCCCGCGCGAGTGACTACGGCACGCGGATCGCCGTCCACGGCGACGGCCAGGTCGACCCGGCCGGGCTCGGCGTCGGCACCGAACCCGACTACCTGTCGACCCGGGTCTCCTACACCTTCGGGCTCACCGGCCCGTCGATGACCGTGCTGACCGCCTGTTCGTCCTCGAGCGTCGCCGTGCACCTGGCCTGTCAGGCGATCCTGGCCGGCGAATGCGACTCGGCACTGGCCGGGGGCGTCGCGGTCGACATCGGGGACGCGGGCTACCTGTTCACCGCCGGGGGCATCCAGTCACCACGCGGGGTCTGTGAGCCGTACACGGTCTCGGCCGACGGCACCGTGGACGGCAACGGCGTCGCGGTCCTCTTCCTGCGCCGGCTGGACGCGGCGCTGGCCGCGGGCAACCCGATCCTGGGCGTGATCGCCGGCACCGCGGTGAACAACGACGGCCGGGAACGGGCCGGTTTCACCGTGCCCGGGGTCACCGGGCAGATCGAACTGATCGAGGAGGCCCTCGACGTCGCCGAGCTGGACGCCTCGCGGATCGGCCTGCTCGAAGGCCACGGCTCCGGCACCGCCATCGGTGATCTTCTGGAGATCGACGCGGCGACGCGGGCGTTCCGGTCCGCCGGTGCCGGTACGCACGACTGCCGGCTGCACTCGGTGAAGGCGAACATCGGCAACCTCACCGCGGCCGCGGGCGCGGCGGGTGTCATCGGCACCCTGCTGGCCATGCGGCACGGCACCATCCCGCCCAACGCGCCGCTGACGCACGGAGCGACGCCCGTCGACCTGCGCGGGACACCGTTCCGGCTGTCCGGCGAGCCGGCCCCCTGGCCGCGGTCGGACCACGGCCGGTACGCGGCGGTCAGCTCGTTCGGGATGGGCGGGACGAACGCCCACATCATCATCGGCGATGCCGGGCCGGAGGTGCGGGCCGCCACCCGCCGGGCCCGGTCGTGGCAGGTGCTGCCGCTGTCCGCGGACGATCCGCGGCGTCTGGCGGCGCTCGTCGAGTCGGTGCGCGCGACGGTGGGCGGCGCCTCGGCCGAGGAGCGGCAGGACATCGGCCACACGCTGCGCACCGGCCGCCCGGAACTCTCCGTGCGGGCGGCCGCGCTGGTGCCCGTCGACGGCGATCCGGCCGGCGCGAGATGGCCGGAGCACCGTGTCGCCCCGCAGCCGCCGCCACGGCTCGTCGTCCTGATCCCCGGCGCGGACGTCCCGCCGTCCGCCACGGCACTCGGCCTCTACCGGGCCGAGCCGGTCTTCCGGGCGGCAGTGGACGACGGCCTGCCGGCGCTGGAGCGCCTGCTGCCGCCGGCCGAGTTCGCTGCCGTGCGCGAAGCGTTCCACAGTGCTGTCCCGGTGCTCTCCCGGCACGTGTCGGACCTGGTGGTGGCGGGGCAGCTGGCGCTTCTCGGGAGTGCCGGCGTCCGGCCCGACCGGACAGTGGGGTTCGACGCGGACGTGCGTCCCGAGCCGGGTTCCGTCCACCTCCAGCTGAGCGGTGCCGAGCACCTGCTCGGCACCGGCGCCGGCCCGGTCATGACGCCCGCCGGTCTGCCACCGGAGAGCGTGCTGCCACGGATCGTCGCCGCGTTGTGGGAGCTCGGCGTGCCGATCGACTGGGATGCCTACGCCGAGCACGACCACGCGCTGCGGGCCGATCTGGCCCCCCGCGAGTTCGACCGGACTCCGCATCTGCATCCCGTCCTGCTCGATCACTGCCCGGGCGTCGACCCGGCCGAACTGACCGGAAAGCGGGCCGACCGATGACCTCCGTCCTGGACACGAGCCCGGCCGCTCCGGTGCAGCAGCGGATCTGGTTCATCGAGCAGCTGGTGCCGGGCACGGCGCTGCACCACGGGCACGCGGCCTTCGCCGTACACGGTGAGCTGGATCTTCCCGCTCTGGAACGGGCTGTCAACGAGGTGATCGCCCGGCACGAGGTGCTGCGGACCCGCTTCCTCGACCGGGACGGATCACCGGTCCGGGAGGTGCTGGCCGAGGCGTCGACAACCGTGCGGCGCGTCTCCGGCCCGGTCGGTGACTTCATCGACGAACCCTTCAACCTCGATCAGGCTCCTCTGGTACGGGTGGGCCTGGTCCAGGGGACGCTTGTCGTCGTCCTGCACCGGATCGTGGCGGACGCCCGTTCGATGAGCCTGTTCCTGCACGAGGTCGCCGACCGGTACCGGCGCGAACCGTCCGGGACACCGGCTGCCCACTCCGTGCCGCGGCCCGCCGGGCCCGGGGACGTCCAGGACCGGGTGGCCCGGCTGACCGGCTATCCGACGGTTCTCGATCTGCCCGCCGACCGCTCGCGGCCGACCGTGCAGACGTTCACCGGCGGTCACTTCAACTGGCACGTCCCGGCGCCGCTGACCCGCCGTCTGGAGCGGGTGGCAGACGAGCACGAAGTCTCCCTCCGCACCCTGCTGCTGACCTCGTTCGCGCTGGTCCTGAGCGTCTGGTCGCGTCAGGACCGGCTGCTGGTGGGCACCCCGGCGGCCGACGGCGGGCAGCCGATCGGCCCGTTCACCGACACCCTGGTGATCCCGGCCGACATGACCGGCGCACCCTCGTTCGGCACCTGTCTGGACCGTGTGCACCGCGCGTACCGGAGTCCCGCCGTCGCCTTCGAGGAACTCGTCGACGGCCTGGCGCCGGAACGGAGCCTCTCCCATCACCCGCTGGTCCAGGTGATGGTGACCGTCCACGACGGCGCCGGCTCCCCGCCGGAGCTGGTGGACGCCGATCTGCGGCCGGTCGAGACGGCGGTGGCCACGGCGTTCGACCTGACGCTCGACGTCCACCCGTACGACGACGGTCTCGCTTGCCGTCTGTGGTTCTCGGCCGACCTCTTCGAGCGCGACACCGCCGAACGGTTCCAGCGGCACCTGCTGAAACTGCTGGACGTCGTCGCGGAGAACCCGGCAGTCGAGGTCGCGGGCGTCGATCTGTCCGACGGCGGCGAGCGGGCGCTGCTGACCGCGCTCGGCACCGGCCCGGCACGCCCGGTCGACCCCCGTGCGCTGCCCGCCCGGCTGATCGAGGCGGCCCGGCGCCGGCCGGATGCCGTGGCGGTACGGGCGCCGGACGGCGACTACACCTTCGCGCAGTTCGTCGAGCGCGCCGAGTCGATCGGCGCCGCGCTCGCCGCCCGGGGACTGCGGCCCGGTGATCTGGCCGGAGTCGCGCTGCCGCGGGGCCGGGACCTGCCGGCCGGGCTGCTCGGCGTCTGGCTGGCCGGCGGCGCCTACGTGCCGCTGGATCCGGCCTATCCCCGCGCCCGCCTGGAGCACATGACCCGGGACGCCGGCATCAAGGTCCTGCTCAGCACACGTGACCTGGTGGACCTGATCCCGGTGCCGGCCGGGACCGCGATCCTGGTGGCGGACGAGCCACTGTCCACACCGGTCGCCGAGCGGCGGCTGCCCGGCGCGGACGGCGGCGACGTCGCCTACGTGATCTACACGTCCGGTTCCACCGGCCGCCCCAAAGGGGTGCTGGTCGGGCACACCAGCCTGGGGAACCTGCTCGACGACTTCGCCCACCAGACGAACTTCGGCGCGGACGACAGGCTTCTCGCGCTGACCTCGCTGTCCTTCGACATCGCCGGGCTGGAGCTCTGGCTCCCACTGCTGACCGGGGCGACGCTGGTGATCGGGCCGCCCGGCATCGGCGGTGATCCGGAACAGCTGCACGGACTGCTCACCGCCCAGGACATCACCGTGGTCCAGGCCACCCCGGCGACCTGGAAGCTGTACACCTCGTACACCGGTACGGCGCCCGCCGCCCTGCGCCAGATCTGGAGCGGCGGCGAGCACCTGCCGCACCCGCTCGCCCAGGCCCTGACCGCGCTCGGGCCGGAGATCCACAACGTCTACGGGCCGACCGAGACCACCATCTGGTCGACGCGGGCCGTGCTGGCGCACGGCGACGCCGCCACCGGGATCGGCCGGCCCCTCGCCAATACCAGCCTGTTCGTCACCAGTGCCGCCGGGCACCGCGTCCCGCTGGGCGTGCCCGGCGAGTTGTGCATCGGCGGCGCGGGCCTGGCGTTCGGCTACCTGGACCGGCCGGAACTGACCGCAGAACGGTTCACCGAGGTCGCGGGGGTGCCCGTCTACCGCACCGGGGACCTGGTCCGCTGGCGGTCCGACGGGCACCTGGAATATCTGGGGCGCCTCGACGACCAGGTGAAGATTCGTGGTCACCGGGTCGAGCCCGGGGAGATCGACGCCGTGGCCCAGACCGTTCCCGGGATCCGGGACGTGTGCACGCTCGTGGTGACCGCCGCCAGCGGCGAGAGTCACCTGGTCACCTTCGTGACACCGGATCTGCGGGAGCTGCGGGACCAGGTCCGGGCCTTCCTGCGCGACCGGCTGCCCGAGTACATGGTGCCGAACCGGGTGCTGACCCTGCCGGAACTCCCGCTCACCCCGAACGGGAAGACCGATCGGAACGCGCTGAAGGGCATCGCCCGGGAGCAGGCGCCCGCCGCCGACCACGTCGCTCCGGGCGACGCCTCGCAGCAGCTGCTCCACGAGATCTGGTGTGCGGTCCTGGGCGTCCCGCGGGTCAGCGTCGTGGAGAACATCTTCGACGCCGGTGTCACCTCGCTGCTGATCGTGCGGATCCGGCGGGAACTGCTCGACCGGCACGGCATCGACATCCCCCTGACCGCCTTCTTCACCTATCCGACGATCGCCGCGCTCGCCCAGTCGCTCGCACGCCCGCCCGCCGTTCGCCCTCCGGTGGCCGAACGTGCCACCAGCACCCGGACCAGGAACGCCACCGCCACCCGCCGCCGGAGTCGCCGCCGGGAAGAGCAGCCGGACCGCTCGGGTTTCTGGCAGCGGCGGCTGGCCGGACTGGACCGGCTGGAGCTGCCCGCCGCCCGGTCCCGTCCGGCGGACGGCGGCACTGTGGAGTTCACCATCCCGGCCGGGACTGTCCGGGCACTCGACGACCTGGCCCGGGGTACGGGAATCACGGCACGCGCCGCCCTGCTGACCGTCTTCCAGGCGTTGCTGGCCGGGCACACCGGCCAGGACGACATCGCCGTCGGCATGCCCGGCACCCACGGCGGCACCGTCGTGGTACGCGGCGACCTGTCCGGCGACCCGACGGTGCGGGAGTTGCTCGGGCGGATCGGCGAACGGGCCGCCGAGGCGCTGGAACACCAGGACGTACCGTTCACACCCGAGCACCGGGCCACGTTCGCGCTGCACGACGACCTCCCGCCCGCCGAGGTCGACCTGGCCCTGTCGATCCGGGCCGCCGGGGACACGCTGAGCGGGCGGCTGACGTACGCCGCCGGGCTCCTGAGCGCGGAACGGATGGCCGATCACTTCCTGACGCTGCTGTCCGGGGCGGTGTCCGATCCGGACGTCCGCCTGAGCGGGTGGACGATGCTCACGCCCGCCGAACGCCACGAGATCCTGGTGGAGTTCAACAACACCGCTGTGGAGTTCCCGCGGAACACCCCGGCGCACGAGCTGATCGAGGAGCGGGTGGCCGCCGAACCGGGGCTGCCGGCCGTCACGAGTGGCGAGCTGACCCTCTCGTACGGCGAACTCAACGAACGGGCCAACCGCCTCGCCCACCATCTGCGCGGACTGGGCGTCGGACCGGGCACCCTGGTCGGCATCTGCCTGCGCCGGGGGGTCGACTCGGTCGTCGCGCCGCTGGCGATCCTCAAGGCCGGTGGCGGGTACGTGCCGCTGGATCCGGACTACCCGGCCGAGCGGCTGTCGTTCATGCTCGACGACACCGCGGCCCCGCTCGTGGTGACCGAGTCCGCGCTGGTGGACCGGCTGTCCGGCGGTGGGCGGCGGCTGGTCCGGCTGGACACCGACGGTGCCGCCGTCGCCGCGAACCCGCCGGTGAACCCGGGCCCGTCGGCCGCGGCGACCGACCTGGCGTACGTGCTCTACACCTCCGGCTCCACCGGCCGGCCGAAGGGTGTGCGGATCACCCACCGGAACCTGGTGAACCTCCTGACGGCAGTGCACCGCGACTACGCGATGGCCCGGGGGGAGGCGATGCTCGCGGTGACCGCCACGACGTTCGACATCTCCGCCGTCGAGCTGTTCGTCCCACTGCTGAGCCACGCGACGGTCGTCGTCTCCGACGTGGCGCGGGTGACGTCGCCCGGCGGGCTGGCGGCGCTCGTCGAGAGGCACGGCATCCGGCACGCCCAGGGCACCCCCTCGCTGTGGCGGCTCATCCTGGACGCGGCACCGGACGCGCTGCGTGACATCCACGTCCACTCGGCCGGCGAGGCGCTGCCTGTCGATCTCGCCGAGCGCCTGGCCGCCCGGTCCGCGAGCGTGACGAACCTGTACGGCCCCACCGAGACGACCATCTACTCCACGGCGACCGGTCCCCTCGGCGGGCGAATCGGCGGAGGGTCGGTGCCGATCGGCCGGCCGGTCGCGAACACCGTGACGTACGTCCTGGACCGGCATGGCCGGCCGGTGCCGGTGGGGGTCACCGGTGAGCTGCTGATCGGCGGCGAGGGTGTGGGCCCGGGCTACCTGAACCGGCCCGAGCTGACCGCCGAACGTTTTGTGGACAGCACCGTCGCCGGCGGTCCACCGGTCCGTGTCTACCGAACCGGTGACCTGGTCCGCTGGCTGCCGGACGGCTCTCTGGACTACCTCGGCCGGGCCGACCACCAGGTGAAACTGAGGGGATTCCGGATCGAGCTGGGCGAGATCGAGGCGGTCCTGTCCGGTCATGACGAGGTCGGCTCGTGTGCGGTGCTGGTGCGTACCGACGTGCCGGGCGAGCAGCGACTGGTGGCGTACGTGACAGGCGCCGCGCCCGCTTCCGCACTTCGGGCGTTCGTCCGGCGACGGCTGCCGGAGTACATGGTGCCCGAGGTCTTCGTGCCGCTGGCCGAGATGCCGCTCACCACCAGCGGCAAGGTGGACCGCGGGTCGCTGCCGGCGCCCGATCCGGGACGGCCGGACACCGGTGGCGACTTCGTGGCCCCCCGCGACGAGCTGGAGGAGGCGGTCGCGGAGGTCTGGGGGCAGGTGCTGGGCATCGAGCGGATCGGCGCCCACGACGACTTCTTCGAGTTGGGTGGTCAGTCGGTCCGGGCGATCCAGGTGGTCAACCGGCTCAGCGCGCTCACCGGGCTGGAGCTGAGCCTGGACGCCCTGTTCACGACGCCTACGGTGGCCACGCTCACAGCCCGGATCGTTGCGGAGTTCGCCGCCGCCGAGTGACAGGTGGTCAGCCCGCGTCCTGCCGCAGGGCGCGGGCGATGGCCCGCAGGGTGAACGGCGAGCGGAAGTGCTCCGGGCGCAGGCCGGTCAGGCCTCTGCGCCGCAGCGCCTGCGTCAGGGCCGCCGTGCGCAGCAGATCACCGCCCGCTTCCAGATAGGTCTGTGCCAGGTTGGCGACGACCCGGCCGTGGGTCTCCCGGATCGCCTCGCACAGCTCCTTCTCGGGCCTGGTGACCGGGGGGTGTTCCGGCAGTCCCGCGTCCGGCCGCCACTCCCGGCCCGGCTCTGCCGGGAACGTGTAGCGGCTCGGGGCCTTGGCGTCCGAATGGGCGAACAGCCGGGTCAGCAGCGACTCGTGGACGTCGTACACCGCTCCTTCCGGGGCCAGGACCAGCTGTGCGGTCAGTTCGCCGTCCTCCACTGTCACCTTGGCGTCGCGTACGTGCGGCGCCTCCAGCAGCAGCCGTCGTACCGTCTCGGTACGGACCCAGTCCTCGCCGACCAGGTGGCAGTCCGAGGAGAACCGGAAGCCGGCCGGGAGGAGCGCGTCCGCGGCGCTGACCGGGGTGTCGCCGTCCCCGGCCAGGAACTCGATGATCCGGGGCAGCAGCCGGGCGATCTCCCGGGTCACCGGCGCCGGGATCATCACCACGTCCGAGTCCAGCCCGATGACGATGTCGTCAGCGGACTGGTAGACGTAGTAGAGATGGCCGAAGGGCTCGCCCTCGGTCTCCCACTCCTCCCGCTCGTCCATCTCGGGCAGGCCGGGCGGGACGTCCGGGATGTAGTCGAACATGATCGGCAGGAAGACGCCGACCCCCCGGTTCGCGGTCTCCCGGGCATCCGCCTCGAACGGGACACGCAGCACCGAGGACCGGTGCTGCGCGAACCCGGTGAGCGCGGCGACGTGCGCGGCCCGCAGCTCCTGGCGGATCGTCGTCCCGGCGCCGTACTCGACGAGCATCTCCACTGGGAACATCTGGCATTCGATGCTGTGGTCCTTCTCCAGCCGGTTGGAGAACAGGCTGGAGAACACCACGCTGTGCCGGCCGGAGTACTTGGCCAGCAGCCAGCCCATGGCGTACATGAAGACGGTCGAGCGGGTCACCCGGTTCGCCGCGCAGATGGAGTCCACCAGCGGCACCATGCCCGGGTACCGCTTGACGTGGAAGATGTACCGCGCCTCCGGGATCTCGTCCCCGGTGGCCGGCACCAACAGGCCCGGTGATCTGGCGAAGAGCTCACCGACGTGGTCCCGGCGGGAGGTCCGCGCCATCCGCTCCTCCTGCGCCCGGCGGTCCAGCGGCTGCATCGTCGGCAGCGGCGCGTCCTGCCCGTGGCACAGGGCGAGGAACTGCTCCCGCCAGTTCTCCACGCCCTCACCGTCGATGATGATGTGCTCGATCGTCATGCAGACGCTGACCACGGCGCCGTCCCGGAGGAAGAGGCGGACCTGCCACAACGGGGTGAGGACACCGACCCCGTTGAACAGCAGCGTGGGCCGGCGCGCCAGGTAGTCGTCGAGTCCCGACTCGTCGTCGAAGGTCACCGGCAACTGGAATCCGTCGGCGGCGAAGACCAGCTGCATCGGCCGGCTGTCCGCGCCCACGGTGAACACCGTGCGCAGCGCCTCGTGCCGGTCGGCGAGTGTCTGCCAGGCGCCGACGACGACGTCCACCGGGATCGGCTCCGCGAAGTCCACCCGCTGTCGCAGGGCCGCGTACGGAGCGCCGATCTCCCGCCAGGTCATCCGGAGCCACATCCGCTGCTGGGAGTGGGTCAGGTCTCCGCTGCGCTCGATTCTTGTCATGATTCCTTCCCACCGACCAGGTCGAATGCGATGCGCGTGTGGTGGAGGTCCGCCTCCTCGAGGGTGCCGTCCACATCCAGGACGACGGTGGACACACCGAGCGCGAAGTATCGGGACAGCAACCCGGCCACCTCGGCGTGGCTGCCGACCAGGTAGGGCGAGAACGCGCGGTACGACCGGAACGGGTACAGCCAGTAGGCGTTCTCCTCGGCCCCGGCGGCCACGGCGTCCTCGGACAGGTTCTGATGCCAGCGGGACTGGACACCTGCCGAGGCGAAGTCGTGGATCTTCTCGCCCTGTCTGTCGATCGGGAATCGCCGGCGCGCCACCGCCCAGGCCTCCTCCGCGGTATCCCGCGCGATGACACCCCAGCCCACACCGCCCCGGTGCAGTGGTGCGGGCCCCTGGTAGGTGCCGATCTCCCGGGGGTACGCGAGCCTGGTCACGCCGAGTCTCTCCTGGGTGTTCCGGGCGGCGTCCGAGGCGCCGGACATGAAGAATCCCGGTGTCATGTCAGGGGGGAGCGCCGGGCTCAGCGCCGCCGACTTGAGTTCGTAATGGCTGCCCCGGTGACTGACCGGTTTGTCCGCGCCGAGCAGCATCCGCAGGGCTTCGGCGTACTCGGCCAGCCGGTCGTAACGCTGGTCGTGGTCCAGGGTGCAGCCGGCCGCGCGCAGGTGGCGGGCGAATCCGCCGCTCACCAGGTTCAGGTCGACCCGCCTGCCGTACAGGAAGGCGATCGTGTTGATCATGCGGGCGGTGCTCAGCGGATGCATGTAGATCGGGTTCACCGCCACGATCGGCACGAGGGTCTCGGTGTTCTCGATGATCAGCTGGGCCGCGGCCCACGGGTCGAGGCTCGCGTTGTCGGTGTGGGTGAGGATGCCCTTGAACCCGGCCTCCTCGGTCCACCGCGCGACCTCGATCAAACGCTTGCGGTACGAGCTGGGTGAGTGATCCTTCAGTGGCGGGCAGGAGGAGTAGACGTCGTACGCGGGCCCGGTCATCGGTTCTCCCCCGACTCGATCGCCGCAGTGATCCGCCGGCCGACGGCAACGGCGTTCGCACCGGTCAGCAGCGTGTGGTGGTCGCCGTCCAGCACGTGCTGATCGACCGCGCCGACGTAGCCGGCCCATCCGTCGCGCAGAGGGAACGGCCAATCCGATTCCCGGGCCCGGAGCAGGAGCACCCGGGTGCGGACCGGGCTCGGCGCGTAGCGGGCGTACGCGCGGTCGTGCACCCGCCTGATCTCCAGCTGTTCGGCCATCTCGTCCCGGCCGAGCGCCAGGAGCGACACCGGGAGATCGGCACGACGAACCGCGGCGGCGAACTCCGGGGAGCCGGCGAGCGCCGGCCACCTGTCCACTGTGGTGGCGCGCACCCGGGCCAGCACCGCCGCCACGTCGTTCTCGTCGGCGGCGTACACCGGCCGGGAGATCGGGGTGGGCAGGCTCCCGTCCAGGACGACGAGCAGTTCGACGGTCTGCCCGGCCTCCTCGATCTGCCGGGCCACCTCGAACGCCAGCGCGCTTCCGAAGGACCAGCCGGCGAGCAGGTACGGCCCGGCCGGTGTCTCCGCACGGATCAGTTCCCAGTACGCCGCCGCCACCACGGTGAGGTCGTCCCGCCAGCCCGGATCGGTTCCGGCGAGCGAGGCCTCCACGCCGACCACGCGCAGCCCGGGTGCGAGGGCCGCCGCGATCTCCGCGTAGTTCTGCACCGTGCCGGTGTTCTCGTGCAGGCAGTACAGCGTCCGGGCGGTGGGCGGGCCGCCCAGTTCGACGAGCGTCCCGGCCCGGTCGTCCCGCGGCCCGGCCGGCCCGTCGCCGCCGAGGACTCCGGCGACCGTCGGTGCCTGGAAGATCATTCGCGGGGAGAGCCGCAGGCCGTGCCGGCGGGCCCGGTGCACCACCTGGATGCTGAGGATCGAGTGCCCGCCCAGCTCGAAGAAGTTGTCGTGGACGCCGACCTTCTCGATGCCGAGGACGTCGGCCCAGACCTCGGCGAGAGCGGCTTCGGCGGCGGTCCGCGGGGCGGTGTACTCGGCGTCGAGTTCTGGCCGACCGGCCGCGGGAGCGGGCAGCGCCCGCCTGTCGACCTTGCCACTGGTGTTCAGCGGCAGCGTGTCGAGGACGACGTACCCGCCGGGGATCATGTGCTCGGGCAACAGGCGTTTGAGCGACGCACGCAGCGTGCTCACTCCGACGGTCTCGGAGCCGTCCGGTACCACGTACCCGATCAGTCGTCTGTCGCCCGGCACGTCCTCGCGCACCGTGACCACCGCGGCGCTCACCCCCGGGCAGCCCGCCAGCGCCGCCTCGATCTCGCCCAGCTCGATCCGGAAACCACGCACCTTCACCTGGTCGTCGGTCCGGCCGACGAACTCCAGTTCGCCACCGGCGTTCCAGCGCACCAGGTCGCCGGTGCGATACAACCGCCGAAGATCATTTTCGATCTCCCGTACGACGAACCGTTCCGCGGTCAGCTCCGGGCGGTTCAGGTAGCCCCGGGCCAGGCCCACACCGCCGACCCACAGCTCACCGACGACACCCACCGGCACCAGCCCGCCTGTCGCGTCCAGCACGAACACCTCGGTGTTCGCACACGGGCGGCCGATGGGCACCTGGCGTACCGGCCCGGTGATCATCGCCGCGGTGCAGGTCACCGTGGCCTCGGTCGGGCCGTAGGTGTTGTGCAGGGGAAGGTCGCGGTGTGCGAACCACCGGTCCAGCATCGACGGGTTGACCTGCTCCCCGCCGAGGTTGAGGAAGCGCAGCTGGGGACCGAAACCCTCGCCGTCCTCCAGGTACGGCAGCATCTCCGCCCAGGCGGAGGGCGACAACTCCACGGTCGTGACCCGTTCGGTCCGGATCAGGTCGACGATCTCGGCCGGTTCCCATCCGTCCCGGCGCAGGACGAGCGCCGATCCGGTCATCAGCGCCGGGAAGATCTCCTCCACCGAGACGTCGAAGCACACCGACGCGAACTGCAGCACCCGGTCGTCAGCGGTGAGCCCGAACTTCCGGGCCAGGTCCACCATCCGGCCCGCGAACGCCCGGTGTTCGATCATCACGCCCTTGGGGACACCTGTTGATCCGGAGGTGTAGATGACGTAGGCGAGATCGTCCGGGCCGGCCAGCGGCGCCGGGTTCGTGTCGGGCCACTCCGCCGGCACCTCGTCGACGTGGATCAGCTCGGCGCCGGTGTCCGGGAGCAGGCCGGACAGGTGCCGCTGGGTGAGCACGAACGCGGTCGCGGTGTCCTGGAAGAGGAACGCGAGCCGCTCGGCGGGGTAGGCGGCGTCCATCGGAACGTACGCGCCACCGGCTTTGAGCACCGCCAGCAACGACACGATCATGTCCGGGCCGCGGTCGACGCAGACGGCCACCAGGACTTCGGGGCCGACGCCGCGGTCGCGCAGCAGGTGGGCCAGCCGGTTGGCCCGGCTGTTGAGTTCCGCGTAGGTCAGGCTCTCCGCGCCGTACGTCACCGCCACCGCGCCGGGTGAGCGCAGCACCCGCTCCTCCACCAGGTGGTGGACCATCGCCCGGTCGTCGAGCGCGACAGCCGGGTCGTTCCACTCGACGGCGAGCCGGTGCCGTTCCTCATCGGACAGCAGCTGCAGGGCGCTCACCCGGGCATCCGGGTTCTCCGTCGCCGACCGCAACAACCGCTCGAAGTGACAGGCCATCCGCTCGATCGTGGCCCGGTCGAAGACGTCCGAGTTGTACTCCAGTTCGCAGCGCAGGACGTCGCCGTCCTCGGTCACCTGCAGGGAGACGTCGAACGGCGAGATGTGCTCGTTCATCGGCACCGCGGAGACGTCGAGCCCGGGCAGCGCCCAGTCGGCCGGATCCATGTTCTGCAACACGAACATCGCCTGGAA
>NZ_BOMG01000055.1 GCF_016862075.1 Actinoplanes couchii
CACAGCAACAGCAGGGAATCGCCGGCACCGAGCCGGACCAGGAGCGCCCGGAGAAGAGGCCCGCCGGCCAGGTCGAAAGGTTTGCCGATCTCCTTCTCGATCGCGTCGCGGCCCATACTCTCGCGCAGTTCCGCGCCGGCGACACCGGTCAGATCGACCACCGGAACCGAAACCGTCCAAGGGTCGTCCACAAGCTGTTCCGGATCGCCCTCGGCGTCGACAACCAATCGGGTACGCAGCACCTCGTGCCGTTCGACGAGAGCCGTCAGCGCCCGCTCCAGAGCCGGCAGGTCAAGTGGACCTGTGACACGCAGCGGGAACGGCAGGATGTACTCGGCACTGTCCGGAGCGAACTGGTTCAGGAACCACAAGCGCTGCTGCGCGAACGACAACGGCGCGGGCTCCCCCGCTTCCCGGCGCCGCATGGGCGACTCCGGCACCGACGAACCAGCACGCTGACGCATCCGCGCGAGAAGCCGCGCCGAGGAGGTCCGGTCGTCAGAGGTGTTCATCAGATTGCTCCCATGCGACGCAGTGAAAAGCGGCCGAAACGGTTCCCGGCAAGTCCCGAGCTGAGACGCTATTTCGCTGTCGCACGACCGGCGACGGGCCGGCACCGGGGAGCGGAAGAGACTCGATCAGCGGTATGGAATCGCCGGCACGATTCTCTAAAGTGCCGACTCTGCGGCCATCTCGCCGACTCGGCATCTCGCCGACTCGGCATCTCGCCGACTCGGCGTCTCGCCGGCGAGACATTCCGATGCTTTGCCGGGGGCGAACAGCCGGTTCAGCGCCGGCTCGCTGATGCCCGCCCGTTGACTTTCACCGCCACGATGACATCACCCGGACGGACGCTGGGTCACGTCCACCGAAGTGGTGTATGACCCCGGTCACTCGTAGATGTCCACGCGGCCGACTCCACCTCGACCTGCTGGTACGCCTCGAATCAGCCCTTGAGGAGCTGCCGCGCCATCACGATGCGCTGGACCTGGTTCGTACCCTCGTAGATCTGGGTGATCTTGGCGTCTCGCATCATGCGCTCGACCGGGTAGTCGCGGGTGTAGCCGTAACCGCCGAGGATCTGGACCGCGTCGGTGGTGATCTCCATGGCCGCGTCCGAGGCGAAGCACTTGGCCGCCGCCCCGAAGTAGGTCAGGTCGGCGTCGCCGCGCTCGCTCTTGCCGGCTGCCGCATATGTGAGCTGACGGGCCGCCTCCAGCTTCATGCCCATGTCGGCGAGCATGAACTGCAGGCCCTGGAAGTCGGCGATCGGCTTGCCGAACTGCTTGCGCTCCTTGGCGTACGACAAAGCGAAGTCGAGCGCGCCCTGCGCGATGCCGAGAGCCTGCGCGGCGATGGTGACCCGGGTGTGGTCGAGGGTCTGCATGGCGGTGGCGAAGCCGGTGCCCTCGGCGCCGATGATCCGGTCGGCGGGGATCCGCACGTTGTCGAAGTAGACCTCGCGGGTCGGGGAGCCCTTGATGCCGAGTTTCTTCTCCGGCGCGCCGAAGCTGACCCCGGCGTCGCTCTTCTCCACCACGAACGCGGAGATGCCGCGGGAGCGGGCGGCCGGGTCGGTGACCGCGAAGACCGTGTAGTACTCGGACTCACCGGCGTTGGTGATCCAGCGCTTGACCCCGTTGAGCACCCAGTGGTCGCCGTCACGGACCGCGCGGGTGGTCATCGACGCGGCGTCGGAACCGGCCTCCGGCTCGGACAGGCAGTAGGAGAACATGCCCTCGCCGGCGGCGACCTTGGGCAGGTAGCGCTGTTTGAGGTCTTCGGAGGCGGCCAGGATCAGCGGCATGGTGCCGAGCTTGTTGACCGCCGGGATCAGCGAGGACGAGGCGCAGGCGCGGGCCACCTCCTCGATCACGATCGCGGTGGCGAGGGCGTCGGCGCCGGCTCCGCCGTATTCGACCGGGATGTGCGGGGCGTGGAAGTCGGACGCGCGCAGGGCGTCGTACGACGCCTTGGGGAATGTTCCGGTCTCGTCGGCCTCGGCGGCGTGCGGGGCGACCCGCGCGTCGCAGATCTCGCGCACCGCGGCGCGGATCGTCTCGTGGTCCTCCGGCAGACGGTAGACGTCGAAGTCAGCCATTTCCTTAACCTTCCCTAAGGCGATCCCGAGGCTATGTTACCGGCGCGTAGCGTGGCGCGGGCAACAGCGTCCGATGTGCCGAATATCGCGGCTCCCACCTGGGCATCCTGGGAAACTGCCGGGTTCGGGTCCGTTTCCACAGATCTCCACCCGGTTGAGACTGTTCTAATGAGGTGTCATAGCGGCATGCTCTAACTACTGAGAGCGGCTGGTCTAGGAGGTTCTGTGGCGAAGGCTGACGAGCCCGATCACCTTGACGATCAACTGGCTCGCATAGACGCCTCCATAGCGGACCTCAAGATCCGCGACATGGCGGCGGCCGCGGAGCGGACCACCATCGCCAGCAAACTGCAGGCTGCCATGTTCCAGCGCGACATACTCGCGCACTCGCACGCCCAGAAACAGCAGAAGGGCGCGAAGGCCAGGCGGACCACCCGCCGCCGCCCGCCCGAGGACTTTCCGCCGCCCCCGCCGCCGGGCACCCCGCACGCCGCGGAGGCCCCTCCGGTCGAGGAGCAGCCCACCGCGGAGGAGCGACGCCGCGAAAACCGGGAAAGCCGCGAAAACCGGGAGCACCGGGAAACCCGGGAACGACAGCCGGCCCCCGACTGGGCCGAACCGGGCACCGACCACACCGGCCCGCCCGGGGTCGCCACCGACGGCGCGGCCCTGCTGGTCGACGACCCGCCGCCGACCGAGCGCCCGGCACCGCCCCGGCCGCCCCGCCGGCCCCCGCTGGCCACCATGGAGCACCCGCCCGAGGCCTCCACCCAGTCGGTGCAGAACATCCTGCTCGTCCTGGGCGCGCTGCTGCTCGGCGTGGCGGCCGTGGTGTTCGCCGGGGTCGCGGTCTCCAACCCGTTCGCGCGCACGCTGATCCTGGCCCTGGTCACCGGCATCGCCCTGGCGGTGGCGCCGGGGGTGGCCCGGCAGGGGCTGTCCTCGACCGGCGAGACGGTCGCGGCGATCGGTCTGGCCATGCTCCCGATGACGCTGTACGCGCTGCACGACAGCCCGCTCGTCGGCGGTGACGTGCCGCTCTCGCTCTACCTGGGTGTCACGTTCGCGATCACCGCGGTGGCCGCGTTCGCCTACGCCGGCGCCACCCGGCTGGCCGCACCCCGGTACGCGACGGTCATCGCCACCCAGCCGGTCGCGCCGTTGCTGGCGTACCCGCTGATCCAGAGCCCGGCCGGCTGGGGCGTGGCGCTGACCGCCGTGGCCCTGCTGGACCTGCTGCTGCTGACCACGGTGATCCGGACCGGCCGCCTGGTGCCGAAGTGGCCGCTGGGCCGCCCGGCAACCGGCGACGAGGACGACCTGACCCGGCCGGAGTCCCAGCCGGAGGAGCCCGACTTCGTCGTCTCCGGCGGGCGACGGTCCCGCTGGTCGCTGTTCCCCGGCCCGCAGGCCCGGGCCGCCGCCCCGCCGTCGGCCGGCTGGCTGCGCGAGCTGACGTTCGCGCTGCTCTGCCTCGCCTGCGCGGGCGCCCTGCTCTACTCGTCGGTGGCGCTGCTGCAGGCGCAGGTGGTGGCGGACGCGCTGCGGTCCGGCCTGATCCTGGTGGCCGCCGCGGCGACCGGGGTGGCCGCGGCCCGCCTGCTGCGGGTTCCGTTCGCGATGAACGTGGCCGGCGCCGTGCTGACCCTCGCGGTGATCGGGGCGACGGCCCGGATCGCCGGGGTGATCGCCCCGCACTGGAGCGTGGTGGCCGCCGCCGCGACCGTCGCGATCGCCGGCGCCGTGGTGGCCCGGATCCCCGAGGAGACCCGCCGCGGCCCGCAGCTGGCGTCGACGGGTGTGCTGGTCCTGATCGGCCTGGTCGTCGGGGTGGACGCGCTGCGGGCGGCGATCGCCCCGGTCGCCGCGGCGCGGCCGGTCTGGGACGCGGACAGCGCGGCGTACGCCCAGCGCCTGGCCGAGGCGGTCGGGCCGAGCGGCTGGCTGCTGGCCTTCAGCGCCCTGCTGATGACGATCGGCGCCGCGCTGGCGCTGCCGGCCACGATCCGCCACGAGGGCGCCGTCGTCGGTATCGCGGTGACCGCCCTGGCGGTACCGGCCTCGCTGGGCCTGCCCTGGTCGGAGGCGCCGTGGCCGCTGGTGCTGGCGGCGATCGGCCTGGGCGCGGCCGGCCTGTGGGCGGACACCCGCCGGATCGCGATCACCCATGTGGCAGCGGCCGGGGTGGTCGGCGTCTTCGGGGCCGCCGCGGCGCTGAGCGCGTCCTGGTTGACCGCGGCGGTGCTGACCGCGCTGGCCGGCGCCGGGATGATGGTCACCATCGCGGCCCGGCAGATCCCGGTGCGGATCTTCGCCTGGGTGGTCGGTGACTGGGCGTCGGGCGCCGCCGCCCTCGCCGTCCCGGGCGCCGCGGTGACCGCGGCGCTGGCCGTCTCCGACCCGGGTGGCGGCCCGCCGCCGAACGCCGGTTCCACCGTTCCGGCCCTGGCCGCCGGGTTCCTCGCGGTCGCCGCGACGCTCAGCTACGCGGCCGTCTTCCAGGTCGCCCGCCGCGAGATCAGCCTGCCGCTGACCGCCGGGACCGGACTGGGCGCGGTCGCGATGGCCCTGGCCGCGCTCTTCGCACCCGGCGCCGAGGCTCCCGACGTCTGGGTGGGCGCGCTGCTGCTGACCGCCGCCGGCCTGCTGTTCTTCGCCAAATCCATTGACAGCCGCGGCCGTACGGACCGGGTGCTGGACGGTCCGGACATCGCCGCCGCGGCGGCCACCGTGGCGATCTGCGGCGCCCTGGCCCGGGTCGCCGCGCTCGCCTTCCCGGCCGCGCCGCTGGCCGTGGCCGCGGTGATGGTGCTGCTGGTCGGCATGGGTGTGATGGTGCTGCCGGACGACTGGCGGCCCGGCCCGGCCCGCGGTCTGGGCATCGCCGCTCTGCTGGTCGGCGCGATCGCCGGCTATCTGGCGCTGGCCGGTGGGCTGAAGGTGCTGGCGCTGCCCGGCCCGCTGTGGGCGGCCGACGTGAGCGCCTATCCGGCGACCGCCCCGCCCGGCGCGTGGCAGGCCCCGTTCGCCCTGGTCGCGATCGCGATCACGGCGGCGGTCGCGATGCCGCGCCCCTGGGCGCCGTACGCGTCCGGGCTGGCCGCGGCGCTGGCCACCATCTCCGTGCCGTACGCCTTCGGCCTCCCGTGGTGGTCCCCGCTGGTCGTCGGCACCGCCGTCGCGGTGGGTTACGCCCTGGGCGCCGTGGCGACGAACGACCCGCACTCGGCCCGGGCCCGGGCCGGGGTCGCCACCCTGGTGCTGCTGCACGCCACCTCGGCCGCGCTGGCCCTGCCCTGGTCGACGGCGCTGGCCCTGCTGATCGTGGTGCTTCTCGGCCTGCTGGTGGCGGCGATGGCCCGGATCCCGGGCAGGACCGCGATCGTCGACGAGGAGACCGGCCCGGTCCTGCCCCGGCACCGGGCGCAGATCGGCGGCGCGGCCACCGCCGCGGTGCTGCTCGCCCTGCCGGGGTTCCTGGCCGCGGTCGCCGCCGATCAGGGGCACGACATCCAGGTGGTGCTGACCGCGGCGCTGGCCGGTTCGACGCTGGGGCTGGCGCTGCTGGCCGCGCTGGGCCGCTACCTGCCGCAATATCTGCCGTGGGCCACGATCGGGGTGGTCCTGGGCGCCACCGTGACCGCGCTGGCCTGTCTGCCGACCGACTACCCGACGGCGCTGTACGCGGCCGCCGCCGCCCTGGTCGGGGTGCTCGCCGAGATGCTGCGCGCGGCGGTGCCGCCCCCGCCGACCCAGGCCCGGGTCGCGCCGTTCGACGACAGCCCGGCCGCCAGCCGCTACATGCGGATCCGGCACTCCGGGTGGGGTGAGCGCTGGCTCACCGACCCGGCCGCCGGCGCCGTGATGCTGGCCCTGCTGCCCACCCTGCTGGCGCTGTTCTCGCTGGCCCCGGCGTTGCGGGCGGCGCTGATCGACCCGCTGGACCAGCTGTCGGCGATCTGGGCCGGCCCGGTCCCGGCGCTGACCGATCCGGCCGTCGGCACCGTGGACGGCACCAGCGCCCTCGCCGCGATCCTGCTCACCGGGGCGGCGGCGCTGGCCGCTGTCGGTTTCGGGGGCCGGGCCGCGGAGGCGGTGCCGGTGATCCTGCCGGGCGTCGCGCTCACCCTGCTGATCACGCCGATCGCGCTGAACGCCGGATATCCGGCGGCCACCGGTGCGGCGCTGGTGGTCTTCACCATCTCGATGCTGGGGCTGGCGCTGACCCCGCCGCCGGTCGCGGTCCGGGCGCCGATCCTGCGGCTGACCCGCAGCGCCGTCTTCGTGATCGGCCTGCTCGCCGGTGGCGCGGGCCTGGCCGGGAGCCTGGCGCAGGAGCCGATGACCCTGTTCACGGTGGGCAGCGCGGTCGGTGTCGGGCTGGTCGCGGCGCTCAACGGCCGGTCGCAGATGGCCCGGCTGCTGGGCTGGCTGTTCGCGGCGCTGATGGGGCAGATGTTCGTGCTCGCGGTGTCGCTGTCGGCCGGGCTGGAACGGCACTGGGCCGCGTTCGGGGTGCTGGCCGTGGGTGCGGTGCTGCTGTCGCTGGAGGCGGCGCTGCCGCGGCTCGGGCTGACCCAGTACCGGGCCGAGGCGGTCACCGTCGAGTGGTGCGGTTACGCGTCGGCGGCCATCGCCGGGGTGCTGGCGTTCGGTTCCCTCGCGCACCTGGCGGCGCTGCTCGCGGCGTGGGGTGCGGTGCTGGGCCTGACGGCGTCCCGGCCGGACCGCAGCGAGAGTCAGCGGCGCACGCTGTTCTGGACCGCGGTCGGGTTCGAGATCGTCGGCTGGTGGCTGTTCATCTCACTGGCCGAGGTGGGGCTGCCGGAGGCGTACACGCTGCCGTTCGCCGCCCTGGCCCTGGCGGTCGGCGTGGTGGAAGCGCATCACCGGCCGGACCTGAGCAGTTGGGCGGCGTACGGTCCGGCGCTGCTGGCCGCGTTCGTACCGACGATCGGGATCGTGCTGACCGGCAACGGCGGCGATCTGCGGGCGGTCCTGCTCCTGCTGGGTGCGGTGGTCACGCTGCTGATCGGCTCGCGGACCCGGCAGCAGGCGCCGGTGGTGGTCGGCACGATCGCCACGGTGTTCGCGGCGCTGGCGTTCGCGACCACCGTCGGCGGCCCGTGGCTGATGCTGATCCCGGTCGGTGTGGTCCTGCTTTTCCTGGGCGCGTCGAGCGAGAACCGCCGCCGCACCCAGGAGTTCCGTGAGGTCCTGTCGAAGATGAGGTGACGGTCAGCCCATCAGTTTCCGGCGCAGGGCGGCGTCCTTCTCCTCGACCATCTGCTCGAGGCTCTTCTGGAACGCCGCCATCCGGTCGCGCAGCGCGGCGTCCGAGGCGCCGAGGATCCGGACCGCGAGCAGGCCCGCGTTACGCGCCCCGCCGATCGACACGGTCGCCACCGGCACCCCGGCCGGCATCTGCACGATCGACAGCAGCGAGTCCATCCCGTCCAGGTGCTTGAGCGGCACCGGGACGCCGATCACCGGCAGCGGGGTCAGCGCGGCGACCATGCCCGGCAGGTGCGCGGCGCCGCCCGCCCCGGCGACGATCGCCTGGATGCCCCGGCCGGCCGCCGACGCGGCGTAGTCGACCATCTTCTTCACCGTGCGGTGGGCGGAAACCACCCCGACCTCGAACGGCACCTCGAACTCGGCGAGCGCGACCGCCGCCGCCTCCATGGTGGGCCAGTCCGAGTCGCTGCCCATGATGATGCCGACGCGCGGGGACATCTAAACGCCTTCCTGAAGCCACTTCGCGGCGCGGGCGGCTCGTGCCCGCACCTTTTCCAGATCGTCGCCGAGCACGGTCACGTGACCGATCTTGCGGCCCGGCCGGACCTGCTTGCCGTAGAGGTGGACGCGGGCGTCCGGCACCTCGGCGAACAGGTGGTGCAGCCGCTCGTCGACGCTGATGCCGCCGGGCTCGCCACCGAGCACGTTCGCCATCACCACGACCGGGGCGGCCAGCGCGGTCGACCCCATCGGGTAGTCCAGCACGGCCCGCAGGTGCTGCTCGAACTGCGAGGTCCGGGCGCCCTCGATGGTCCAGTGGCCGGAGTTGTGCGGGCGCATGGCCAGCTCGTTCACCACGATGCCGGTGTCGGTCTCGAACAGCTCGACCGCCAGCAGACCGACCACGCCCAGCTCGTTGGCCAGGTCGATGGCGAGCTGCTGCGCCGCCAGGGCCAGCTCGTCGGACAGGCCCGGGGCGGGCGCGATCACCTCGACGCAGATGCCGTCGCGCTGCACGGTCTCCACCACCGGGTAGGCCGCGACCTGCCCGAACGGGGACCGGGCCACCAGGGCCGCCAGCTCCCGCCGGAGCGGCACCTTCTCCTCGACGATCAGTGGGACACCCGTCGACACCAGGTCGGCAGCGGCCTCGGGCGAGCCGACCATCCAGACGCCGCGTCCGTCGTACCCACCGCGGGTCGCCTTGGCCACCACCGGCCAGGAACCGGCCGCGAAATCCTCTATGTCGGTTTTTGAGCCCACTCGGGCCCAGCGCGGAATCGGAGCGTCGAGAAAAGCCAGGCGCTCCCGCATCAGGCCCTTGTCCTGGGCGAAGACCAGCGCCTTCGACCCCGGGAAGATCTTCACACCCTCGGCCTCGAGCGCCTCGATGTGCTCGGTCGGCACATGCTCGTGGTCGAAGGTGACGGCGTCGCACCCTTTCGCGAACTCACGCAGAGCCGCGAGATCGGTGTGCGTGCCGATCGGAACGTCCGCCGCGACCAGCGCGGCGCTGTCATCGGGCTTCTCACTGAGCACACGCAGTGACTGGCCGAGGGAAATGGCGGCCTGGTGGGTCATCCGGGCCAGCTGGCCGCCCCCCACCATGCCGACTACGGGCAGACCGGTTCGGGTATCCATCGCCCGGTCAGCCTAGCGATCGCGCAGTTCAACCCCCAAATCACACCCGCTTGCCGGTACGCGTGAATCGCCCGGCCAGTTCCGCCGCCGTCGTGACCGGGTGTTCGCACACAAAACCGCGGCACACGTAGGCCGTCGCGGCGCCCTCCCGCAGCGGACGGCCGGCCAGCAGCGGGACGCCGGCCCGGTCCGGTTCCCCGGTCACGATCACCGATCCACCGGGCGCGTGCCGGTACACCGCCGCGACCAGCGGATCCGCCGGATCGGTGGTGGCCACCGCGATCTCGTACGGCCCGGCCAGCGCCGCCTCGGCGACGGCCGCCGCGTACCCGGCGAACCGCGGATGCCCGCTGATCAGCGGCCCGAGCGTGGCCAGCGCCGCATCGGCCGCCTCCCGGTAGGAGGTCTCCCCGCTCAGCGCGGCGTACCCGACCAGGGCCGCACAGATCGCCGACGTCCCGGACGGTGTCGCGTTGTCGGTCGCGTCGGCGGGCCGGGTGAGCAGCTCCTCCGCGTCGTCGGCGGTGTCGTAGAACCCGCCCTTGCCGCTCGGGAACCGGTCCAGCGCCACGTCCAGCAGCTGTTTCGCCAGGTCGAGCCAGCGCGGTTCGGCGGTCACCTGGTACACCGCGAGGAACGCCTCGGCCACGCACCCGTGATCCTCCAGGACCCCGGCCGGGTCGCCCACCACGCCGTCCCGGGAGACTCGCCGCAGCCGGCCGTCGACCAGGTGCCGGTCGGCGAGCACCCCGGCCAGCGCGACCGCCGCGTCCAGGATCGCCCGGTCCGCGGTGAGCACGCCGTACTCGGCCAGGGCGGTGATCGCCAGCCCGTTCCAGGACGCGACCACCTTGTCGTCGCGGGCCGGCTGCGGGCGCTGCGCGCGGACGGCCAGCAGCCGCCGCCGAACGTCCTGCCAGCGCTCGACCAGCGCCGGATCGGCCTCGTCGATGTCCCGGGCCAGCACCAGCACGCTGCGGCCGTGCTCGAACGTGCCGTCGGCGGTGACCCGGAACAGGTCGGCGGCCCAGGCCCCGTCGGCGGCGCCGAGCGCCTCGGTCAGCTGGTCCGGGGTCCACGCGTAGGTCAGGCCCTCGACCCCGTCGGTGTCGGCGTCCAGCGCCGAGGCGAGACCGCCCTGCGGGGTGCCGAGATCTCGCACCAGGAAGGCCGCGGTCTCGTCCGCGATCCGGCGGGCCAGGGTGTCCCCGGTGAGCCGCCACACCTGGGTGTACGCCCGGAGCAGCAGCGCGTTGTCGTACAACATCTTCTCGAAGTGCGGCACCACCCACCGGGCGTCCACCGCATAGCGGGCGAACCCGCCGGCCAGCTGGTCGTAGATGCCACCGCGGGCCATCTGCTCGGCGGCGTGCCGGACGATCTCCAGCGACTCCGCCGACCCGGTCCGCTCGTGCTGCCGGAGCAGGAACAGCAGGTTCATGTGCGGCGGGAACTTGGGCGCCCCGCCGAACCCGCCGTACGTGTCGTCCTGCTCCCCGGCCAGCCCCGCGGCCGCCGCGTCGAGCAGCTCCGCCGAGATCGGCGCGGTGGGCCCGCCCACGAGCTGAGCCCCGCCGATGGCCTGCACCACCGCGGCGCCCTGGGCGACGACGTCGGCCCGCTGGTCCCGCCAGGCGCTGGTGACCGAGGTCATCAGCCGCCCGAAGTCGTCCTTGGCGAAGTAGGTCCCGCAGAAGAACGGCACCCCGTCCGGGGTGGCGAACACGGTCATCGGCCAGCCACCCTGCCCGGTCATGGCCTGGGTGGCGGTCATGTAGACGGCGTCGACGTCCGGCCGCTCCTCCCGATCCACCTTGACCGCCACGAAGTCACTGTTCAACTGAGCGGCGACGGCCAGGTCCTCGAAGGACTCTCGAGCCATGACATGACACCAGTGACAACTCGAGTAGCCGATCGAGATCAGGACCGGGACGTCACGCCGCCGGGCCTCCTCGAACGCCTCCGGACACCAGGGCCACCAGTCCACCGGATTCTGCGCGTGCTGAAGCAGATACGGCGAGGTCACAGCACCCAAACGGTTCACGCCGCTCAGCCTCTCACACCGGAAAGCACCACCATCGAGACCCGAATCCCGCCACGCCCGGCGTAGTGACGGGTCAACCCCGTAGCGACGAGCGGCCGTCCGCCCAGTCGGTGAGGACGGCGCCGGCCCACCGGGTGTCCAGCGCCAGCGCGCACCGGGCGCCGTAAAGCAGGTCTCCGGCCAGTTCGGGTTCGGCGGCGGCGAACGAACCGCACATGTCGTGGGCGGCGATCTGTTCGTGCACCGCGTCCGCTTCCACGTGCTCGTCGTAGAAGGCGGTGGCGTCCGCGTCCCCGCCGAGCCGGCGCAGCCCGTTGGCGTACGCGCGGTTCGGGAGCGAGGAGGTCATCTCGTACGCGGCCAGGTGTCCCAGCAGTGCCCCACGGTTGCGGCGGTGCAGCGCGAACAGCGACATCACGTTGTTCGTGGCCAGGGTCGCGGCGCCGACGTCGTCCACGTACGCGCCGTACGTCAGGTCCAGACCGAACCACCGCATCGTGCGTTTGAACAGCTCCTGATGCATCTTCGCGACGGCCCCGACGCCGTACTCGTCGATCTGGATCTCGATGAGCGCCGCCTTCGCCCGCCCGGCCAGTCGCGGGATCGCGAACGTGTGCGGATCGGCCTCCCGCAGGTGGTAGACCGACCGGTGCGTGACGAACTCCCGGAACTGTTCCCGGGTGGCCCGGCCCCGCAGATACTTCGACAGCGACGGCCCGCCGTCGGCGGCCACCAGTTCGTTCAGCAGGCGCGGCACGTCGGCGGCCGCGACCGGCTCCGGCGGCCCGGCGAGCATGTGCAACTCGGCCTCGAAGCGGTCCTCCAGCGCACGGCGGAACCCCAGCAGGGCGGGATCCCACTCCCAGCGGTCGTTGACACCGTCCCAGCCCCGATAGGCCAGTTCGTAACAGACGAAGAGCGCCAGGTGCAGATCCTCGTCGTCGTCCGGCACCGGAGTGGACGGCAGAACGGTTCCCCGCCCGCCGAGTGTGTCGATCAGCGCGGCCGAGGCGGAACCGCGAGGAGCAGGGAGTTTCATGTCGTCAGGCTTCCCGGGACCGGCATCGGTAAACACCGTTTCAAGCGCCGCCGGGAGGGGATTCGATCACCATGACCTCCACCATCGTCCCGTACGAGGACGGCCCGCTGATCGTCCGCGGCGACTTCGATCTGCGCACGCCGGACGGCACCCGGATCGACCCCGGCCGCGGCACCGTCGCCCTGTGCCGCTGCGGAAAGTCCGCGATCAAGCCGTTCTGCGACGGAACCCACCGGGCAGTGAACTTCCGCGCCGGATCCGACCGTGACACCCCGGCCCCACGCTGACCGGCACCCCGGCGTTTCACCACCCGCCGGCCGGGCATCCGCGCCGGATGACACCCACCACCGGCGTGACCTTCATCGGCAACGCGACCACCCTGCTGCGGCTCGGTACGTTCACACTGCTCACCGACCCCGCGTTCGGGCCGGCGGGCAGCCGGGTCCATCTCGGGTACGGCGCCTGGACCCGCCGCCGCAAGGACCCGGCGATGTCGTACGCCGACCTGCCGTCCCTCGATCTGGTCCTGCTCTCCCACCTGCACGGTGATCACTTCGACCGGGCCGCCCGCCGGGCCGTGCCCCCGGACCTGCCGATCGTCACCACCCCGCAGGCCCGGCGCCGCCTGACCCGGCGCGGATTCACCGCCACCGGGCTGCCGACCTGGGACGCGCGGGAGTGGCGCCGCGACGGGCAGCTGCTACGTGTCACCGCGGTGCCCGGACGGCACGGCCCCGGATTCGTCGACCGCCTGCTCCCGGACGTGATGGGCTCCCTGATCGAGTGGGAGGTGGACGGTGAACGGCGGCTGCGGCTCTACGTCACCGGCGACACGCTGTACCGTCCCGGACTCGCCGACATCCGGCAGCGGTACGGCGAGATCGACGTGATGCTCATCCACCTCGGTGGCACCCGGCTGCTCGGCCTGCTGTTGACCATGGACGGCCGGCAGGGCGCCGAACTGACCGGTCTGATCCGGCCGCGGCTCACCCTGCCGATCCACTACGACGACTACACGGTGATGAAGAGCCCGATCGCCGATTTCCTCGGAGAGTGCCGCGACCGCACCCTCACCGGTGTCCGGACCCTGGAGCGGGGTGAGACGGTCAGTCTGGCGGCGGTGGCGCGTGAATGAACGCGGAGCGAGTGCGGTCGTCCACGTTAGCCTGAAGTGGTGAAGCTCAAGAAGCCGAGCCGGATGCAGTGGCTGGTCATCGCGGCCGTGGCCGTGGCGATCGTGCTGGTGATGGGCAATCGGAAGAAGTCCGAGGAGCCCGCCGTGGCGGGCCCGCTCGACGACGCGGCCAGGACGACGTGCGACTCGTTCGCCAAGGAGTACCCGAAGGCGAAGAGCCGGACCGCTCGGCTGCGGCTGGCCGACCGGACACTCGCGGCGTCGGCCCGCACCGAGAACGACGCGATCGGGCGGCGCTCCGGTGAGCTGGGCCGGAACGCCGACGACGATGCGACGTGGAAGGCTGCCGCGAACACCCTCATCGACGCCTGCAAAGGCGCGGGCTGGACCGCCCTTTAAAGCCTGTGAAGACCGTCAGGCGGCGGCGGGGGCGTCCCAGAAGACGTAGACCGCGCCGTACCGGATCTTGACGACCTGACCGGCGGTGCAGCTGCCGGCCGGGGCGGCGCCGCCCGAGGTGTGCAGCCGGCTGATGAAGTCGGCCTTGCTGAGGATGCCGGTTCCGGTATGGCTGTTGATCTCCAGGAGCAGCTCCGGGATGGTGCCGGCCCGGTCCGGTCCGGCGGCCTTCTTGGTGGCGGTGACCAGCGACTTGTCCCGCAGCGACTGCCAGCTCGGGCCGCCGAAGTGGTGGATCCGGCCGCCGGTGCCGACGAGCTGCGCCTCGGGAGTGGACGCCGCGGTGTAGCCGCCGGTGGTGGCGCCGGCCGGGACGGCGCAGGTGTAGTTCTGGGTGCCGTCGGTCACCACGTACGCGCCGATCGGCTTGGAGCCCTTGGGCGGCTTGATCGCGGCGGGGATGCCGGGGATGGAGACGGCGCGCGCGTCCGGGCCGACCGCGGCGGGGGCGGCGATCGGGGCCTCGGCGGCGGAGGCGTTGAAGGTGACGGTGCCGATGCCGGCGACGACCGCCGCCATGCCGACACCGGCGAGGGCACGCACACGGGAACGCTTGGTGCTGAGCATGAGATTTCCCCCCTGGGAATCCGGAAGGCGGGTTGAGCGGCCCGCCGACCCGATTCACGGAGACGACCTCAGGACAGATCAAGATCGATTAATTGTTGGTACGTTCGGGCCATACCGCTTGACCGAAAGTACCGTTACCCACCAGTAAAGCAACGGATTCACGTTTGCTGCCACAAGTGGACAAATCGCGTTCTATAGGCGTACCCGAGCAACGGTGTCGACCTGGAGATGTGGTCAGGAGACCTCGTCGGTGCGCAGCTGCGTGACGTTGGCCGGGGCGGACCGGGCCAGCTGCGACAGCGCCTGCACGATCTTGTCGGCCGGCATCGGCTTGCAGAAGTGGTAACCCTGCGCCGACGGGCAACCCAGCGCGATCAGCGCGGCCCGCTGCTCGATCGTCTCGATGCCCTCGGCCACCACCCGCACACCCAGCCGGGCGCCCAGCTCGACCGCCCCGCGGACCACCGCGCCGGCCGCCGCCGAGTCGATCATCTCGTCCACGAAGGACCTGTCGATCTTGATCTCGTCGACGGGCATCCGGGTCACCGACGACAGCGACGAGAACCCGGTGCCGAAGTCGTCCAGCGACACCTGCACCCCGGACGCGCGCAGCCGGGCCAGCACCTCGTCCACGATGTCCTGCTCGCTGACCGCCACCGACTCGGTGATCTCCAGGACCAACCGCGACGCGGGTGTACGGTGCCGCCGCAGCGCCTCGGTGACCTGCGCCGGGAACGTCGGGTCGGTGAGACTGCGCGCCGACACGTTGACCGAGACCGGCACCTCGATCCCGCTCGCCGTCCAGTCCGCGGCCGAGGCCAGCGCCAGGTCGAGGACCCGCCTGGTGAACGGGATGAGCAGCTCGCTGCGCTCCACCAGCGGCAGGAACTCGCCCGGTGACAGGTGGCCGCGCCGTGGGTGCCGCCAGCGGACCAGCGCCTCCACCCCGGTCGGCTCGGCGGTGACCAGGTCGACGGCGGGCTGCAGGTGCAGCAGGATCTGGTCGTCGACGGCGAACGCGTCCTGCAGGTCGGCGAGCAGGGCCAGCCGGTCGGTGCTGCTGACGTCCTGACCGCTGTCGTACGTCCCGACCGTGATGCCCAGCTCCTTGGCGCTGTCCACGGCCAGGGAGGCCCGGCGCAGCAGCTCGCCCACCTCGGACTCGCCGGCCGGGCAGACGGCCACCCCGACGGTCACCTCGACGGAGAGCCGGACCCCGGCCACCTCAATCGGCAGCCGCAACTGCTCGACCAGTTCCCGGGCCCGGCGCAGGGCGGTCGGCAGCGAGTGGGGCTCACCGCGCTGGGCGGCCGCCGAGTCGGCGAGGGTGGCGACCGGAACGAGCAGGGCGAATTCGTCGTCCCCGGTACGCGCGACCAGCTCGCCACCACGGGACAGCCCGGTGAGCCGGTCACCGATCAGCCGCAGCACCTCGTCGCCACCGGCGTGCCCGAGGGTGCTGTTCACCTCGCGGAACGAGACCACGTCGAGCAGCAGCAGCGCCACGTGCTGGGCCCGGTCGAGCGAGCGCAGCAGCGGGTCGCCCTCCGATCCCAGCGCGGACCGGTTGATCAGCCCGGTGAGCGGGTCGCGCACCCGCATGTCGAGGGCGGCCGAGTCCAGGTCGGCGATGTGCCGCCGGGTGGCGGCGTCACGCAGGGCGCCGGCCAGGGCTTCGCCGTACGCCGCGATCGCCGCCTCGTCGCGCGGCACCGGCAGGCCGGGCTCGCCGAGCCAGACGGTGAGTTCGCCGACCGGGCGCCCGGCCACCGCCATGCTGCGGGTGATCGCCGGGCCGGAGCGGGTGCCGGCGACGCCCTCCAGCCCGGGGCCGTCCTGGGCGTACCGTCGCCGGCCATGCCCGGTGCGGACCTCCAGCTCGGCCCGGCGGGCCCCGAAGACGTCCAGGGCGCCGCGCAGCCCGGCCCGGGCCACCTCGGCCTCGCTGGCGCCGGGCAGCCGGGCGGTGGCGGCCGCGAACGCCTCCCACATCCGGCGCTCCTCGGCGGCGCGCAGGTGGAACCGGTAGGTGCGGTGCAGCAGCCACAGCACCGGGCCGAAGGCGAGCAGCCAGAGCGGCTCGCGGACCAGGGCGTAGACGGCCAGGACGCCGACCACGACGTTGCCCACCGACATCGGCAGCTTGGCGGAGAGCACCCGCGCGGCGATCTGGCCGGGCTGGGCGTCACGGTGCAGCATCAGGGTCAGCACGACGAGTCCGAATGTGATCGCGAGGTAGGTGCCCGCGCCGGCCGCCAGGGCCAGCGGGAGCCGGGCGCTGTGCACCGGGACGTCCCCGGCCAGGAGCGAGGTGACCAGGGCGGCGCCGGCGACGCCGAGCGTCATCGAGGCGACCAGGTGCACTATCTCGGCGGCGTTGCGCAGGCCGGTGAGCCAGGCCAGCAGCAGCCAGGCGGCGCCGGTGCCGGCCAGGGTGGCGGCGGGCAGCCAGCCGGCCGGGGCGACCACAAAACCGACCACCACGGCCGCTTCGGCCCAGCTGACCGAGATGGCGTCCGGCCCGAGACGGAACCGGAGGCCGGCGAGCTGGGCGATGGCGGCGAGCACCGCGGCGACACAGACGCCGTCGACCGGGGAGAGCGGGCGGCCGCTCACCTCGGGGACCGGCTGGAGGGCGCCGAGGACCACTGCGGCGGCGGCGGCGATCACCACGGCGACGGTGAGGATGCGGACCGGGCGGGGACTCGTCCACCAGCCCTGGAGGGCGGTCATGGGACCGCCCGGTGCTGCACGGCACGGTGCACAACTGTCTGCACGTGCATCTCGATTACGGAGAGTTTGCGCCGGACAGTGTGCATGTCGGCGCCCCCTTCCGCGCAGGGTCCAGGGACGGTGCAGTCCCCGGCGGAAGGCTAAATCAATCGCGAAGAACGCAACAGGGCTTGACGGGGCCGAGACGGACACACTCGCCGTTCGGCGGGGCGAACCACGCGGGCCGGGCGGGGGCCGAAACGGTCAGGACCGCTTGCCGCCGTCGTCGGCCGGAGAATCGCCGGAATCGTCGCGCACGCCCGCGACCTCGGGTTCTTCGGCCTGGGCGGCGGTCTCCGATCGACCGGCCTCGACCTCGCCGGGCGCGGCGGTGGCGGAACGCCCGGAACCGTCACCGGTCCGGGCGATCTCTGCCACACCGTCCCGCTCGCCCGCAACCTCGAAACTGTCGGGAAGCCGACGAATGCGCTTGTTCATGTTGCGGATCAACAGGACGGTCGCCACACACATCAGGACGATGAGGAACAGCCCCATCGGGCCGGCCAGGCCGCCCGACCGGGTGTCGCCGAAGTTGTTGACATCCTGGGTGAAGTACACACCTGCAGAGTAACCGCTCAGTGCGTGTCGGCCTTCTCCCGGATACCCGCGAACAGGTCGGACTCCGGAATCGGGCTGTCCACGAGCGACCGCGCCAGCTCGAAGTCCTCGGTCGGCCACACCTTCTGCTGCATCTCCAGCGGGATGTGGAACCAGAACCCGTCCGGGTCGACCTGGGTGGCGTGCGCCCGCAGCGCGTCGTCACGCACCGAGAAATACTCCCCGCACTCGACCCGGGTGGTCAGCTTGTCCCCGCGGTCCTGCCGCTCCGACCACTTCTCCAGCCACTCCGCGTACGGCGACTCCAGCCCCGCGGCCAGCATGCCCTCGTGCAGCGCGAGCATCCGCGCCCGGGTCCAGCCGGAGTTGTAGTACAGCTTCAGCGGCTGCCACGGCTCACCCAGCTCGGGGTAGAGCTCCGGGTCGCCGGCTGCGTCGAAGGCCACCACCGAGATCTTGTGGCACATGATGTGGTCGGGGTGCGGGTACCCCCCGTTCTCGTCATAGGTCGTCATGACGTGCGGGCGGAACTCGCGGATCAGCTTGATCAGCGGTTTCGCCGCCTCCTGCGGGTCCTGCAGACCGAAGCACCCCTCCGGCAGCGGGGGCAGCGGGTCGCCCTCGGGCAACCCGGAGTCGACGAACCCGAGCCAGGCCTGGTCGACCCCGAGGATCTCGCGTGCCCGGTCCATCTCGGCACGACGGATCTCGGTGATGTTCTCCAGGACCTCCGGCCGGTCCATCTTGGGGTTCAGGACGCTGCCGCGCTCCCCACCCGTACAGGTGGCGACCAGCACCTGGACACCCTCGGCGATGTATTTCGCCATCGTGGCGGCACCCTTGCTCGACTCGTCGTCGGGGTGCGCGTGCACGGTCATCAGACGCAACTGCTCGGCCATGGTGTTGTTGAGATCCTCTCGACCAGGCCTGCCTGGGGCGGGCCGGGATCGGCTGCGAAGATGGAACTCTGCCATTCTTGCCGATTCCACAGGTAAGAACTGCACGAGAGGGCGACAGGTGAGCGAGACGCACGCCACAACACCGGTCTTCCCGCCGGGCCGCTACGGCCGGCGGCGTGAGGGTGGGCCCCGCCGCCTGGTCCCGATCGTCTGGACGCTGGTCTTCGCGCTCGGCCTGGGTGGGCTCACCTGGGGCTACTACGTCCGTTACGGGAGCACCGACTACACCGCCGACATCATCGGCTGGAGCGACTCCTCGGACCGGGAGATGGTGATCGAGTTCCGGGTCCGGGTGCCGGAGGGCGCCACCGCGATGTGCATGCTGCGGGCCCGCGACTTCGAGGGTTACGAGGTGGGCCGCCGGGCGGTCACCGTGCCGGCTCCGGACGGCGGCGGCACGGTCGAGGTCCGCGAGGCGGTGCCGACGAAGGAGCGCGGTGCGGTGGGCGACGTGATGGGCTGCCGGCCGGCCTCCTGACCCGCCGGCCGCCAGGATCCGACAACGTTTCGTCTTCCGGGCGGCCCGCATACCGCTGGTAAGCTTGGTGATTCGCTGCGTTCAACACCTCACGTTCACGTGGGGTGTTTCCGCCCCATATGCAGCGTCGCTTGATGTTCAGCGTCAATCGCCCAGTTCCAGCAAGGAGATCGACCGTGTCCAGTTCCGAGGCGCCGAAGACCTGGCTCTCCCAGGACGCTCACGACCGGCTACAGGCCGAACTCGACGAGTTGATCGCCAACCGGCCGGCCGTGTCCGCGGAGATCAACGCTCGCCGTGAGGAGGGCGACCTCCGCGAGAACGGCGGCTACCACGCGGCCCGTGAGGAGCAGAGCCGCCAGGAGGGCCGGATCCTGTACTTGAAGGAGTTCCTGCGCAACTCGGTGATCGGCGAGGTCCAGGCTTCGGAGACGGTCGCCACCGGCTCGGTCGTGACGATCTACTTCGACGACGACCAGAGCGACACCGAGACCTTCCTGCTCGGTTCCCGGGAGATCTCCTCCACCACGGAGCTGACCGTCTACAGCCCCGAGTCGGCGCTGGGCAAGGCCATCCTCGGCGCCCGCCCCGGCCAGACCGTGACCTACACGGCCCCGAGCGGCGCCGACATCAAGGTCACCGTGGTCGAGTTCGGCCCGTTCGAGGGCTGACATCCGTGCTGGAAGCCCGCGGCGCCACCGCCGCGGGCTTCTTCGCATCTCCAAACCTTGTCAGGGCGTGGTGTCCGCCAGCTGCGACACCCGGTAACCGGCCTCGCGCAACGCGCTGATCAGCGCCGACGAGTGCTCCGGGCCGCGGGTCTCGACCGAGAGCGCCACCTCGACCTCACCGAAACTCAGCCGCGGGCTCTGCCGCGAGTGGTTCACGTCCACGATGTTGGCCCGCTGCGCGGCGATCTCGCCCAGCACCCGGGTCAGCTCCCCCGGCCGGTCCACGCAGCGCACCGCCAGCCGCAGGAACCGGCCCGCCGACGCCAGCCCGTGCTCGATCACCCGCAGCATCAGCATCGGATCGATGTTGCCGCCGGACAGGATCGCCACCGCCGGGCCGCCGGTCGGCACGTAGGCCCCGGTCAGCAGCGCCGCCGCGGCCGCCGCCCCGGCCGGCTCGACCACCGTCTTGTGGCGTTCCAGCAGCACCAGCAGGGCCGCCGACAGATCCTCGTCCTGGACCGTGACGATCTCGTCGACCAGCTTCGCGACGTGCGCGAACGTCAGGTCACCGGGCCGCAGAACGTTGATCCCGTCGGCGATCGTGGCGCTCGACGTCAGCTTGCGGGGCACCCCGGCGGCGAGCGAGGGCGGGTACGCCGCGGCGCCGGCCGCCTGCACCCCGACCACCCGGATGTCCGGCCGCAGCGCCTTGGCCGCCACCGCCACCCCGGAGACCAGGCCACCGCCGCCGACCGCGGTCACGATCGTCGCCGCCTCCGGGCACTGCGCCAGGATCTCCAGCGCCACCGTGCCCTGACCGGCGATCACGTCGGCGTGGTCGAACGGGTGGATCAGCACCGCCCCGGTCTCCCGGGCGAAGGCGTGCGCCGCCTCCAGGGAGTCGTCGACGCTGGTCCCGGCGTACTCGACGGCCGCGCCGTACCCCCGGGTGGCGGTGACCTTGGGCAGTGGGGCGCCCTCCGGCATGAAGACGGTGGCCCGGGTGCCGACCAGGCCGGCGGCGAGCGCCACCCCCTGCGCGTGGTTCCCGGCGCTGGCCGCGACCACACCACGCGCCCGCTCCTGGGCGGAGAGGCGGGAGATACGGGTGTACGCCCCACGAACCTTGTACGACCCGGCGCGCTGCTGGTTCTCGCACTTGAGCCAGACCGGCATCCCGGTGATCTCACCGAGCAGCCGGGACGGGATCAGCGGCGTCTGTTTGACCACCCCGGCCAACAGGTCACGGGCGGCCTCGACGTCGGCGAGGGTGAGCAGATCGAGCGGTGTACCGGCGGTCATGAACACCTATCGTGCCACCGCTCGTCACACCAACGCGTGTCGCTGCCAGGGATTGGCCACCTCGAATTGACCGGCCACCGAGAGCAGCAGCAACTCCGATCCGGGCGGCCCGACCAGCTGCACGGCGAGCGGCAGCCCATCCGGCCGGAACCCGACCGGCACCACGATCGCGGGCAGCCCGGCATAGTTCCACGGCGCGGCGTACGGCGCGTAGTTGGCGTTGGTCATCATGTTCTTCCGCCACGACGCCGACGAGAACTGCCCGGCCGACGGCGGGGCGCTCGCCAGCGCCGGGGTGAGCAGCAGATCGATCGACCTGTCGGCGAAGAACTGGATGGACCGCTCCCGCCAGGCGTCCCGCTGCCGCTGCCGGACCAGCCCGGCCTTCATCGCCGCCTTACCGAGCCGGATGTGCTGCCGGGTCCGGGCCTGGAGCCGGTCGACCGGAAGGCCCTCGGAGTTCACGAACGCCCCGGCGAACCACGTCGCCAGCACGCCCAGCGCCACCCCGGTCGAGTAGACCGGATCGGCTTTCACCGTGTCATGGCCGGTATCGACGAGCAGCTTCGACGCCGTACCGACGGCGGAGACGTTCGGCTCGTCCGGTTTCACCCCGGCCACCGGCGACCGCAGCGAGACCCCGATCCGCAGTTTCGCCGGCTCCACCAGTTTCGCCGGGGCCTGCCCGGCCAGCACCGAGAAGCCCAGCGCCGCGTCGGCCACCGTGGTGGCCAGCATGCCGTTCTCCACCAGGCCGAACCAGTCCTTGTCCCCGAAGTCCACCGGGACCACGCCCTTGCCCGGCTTGAGCCCGACCAGGCCGCAGCAGGCCGCCGGGATCCGGATCGAACCGAGCCCGTCGTTGCCCTGCGCGATCGGGACCAGCCCGGCCGCCACCGCCGCCGCCGAGCCACCCGACGATCCGCCCGGCGTCCGCTCCAGATCCCACGGGTTCCGGGCCGGGCCGTCCGCGTCGTCGGTGAGCGCCCAGAGTCCCATCTCGGGCATCCTGGTCACCCCGACCACGACCGCGCCCGCACCGCGCAGCCGCCGGACCACCTCGTGGTCCACCTCGGCCACCTCGGCGCTGCGGGCCGCGGCCGAGCCGTTCCAGGTCGGCAGGCCGGCGACCGCGGTGTTCTCCTTGACCGCGACCGGCACTCCGGCCAGCGGAAGGTTCGCCAGGTCCTCCTGGTCGTCGACCTTCTCCGCCTCGCGGATCGCCTCGACGTCGCGGACCACCCGGAACGCGCCGAGCGCCGGATCGGAGATACCGATCTGCTCCAGATGGTCGGCGACGACCTGGGTGGCGTTCGTGTCGCCGCGGCGTACCGCGCGGGCGATCTGTTTGGCGGTTGCTCCCACCCAGGTCGTCGTGTCCATCGCGCAGATTCTCCAGCGTCGGGCTATTTAACCGAGCGCCTGCTCGAGGTCGGCGAGCAGATCGTCAACGGTTTCGATGCCGACAGACAGTCGCACGAGATCGGCGGGAACTTCAAGCGCTGAGCCCGCAGCCGACAGATGTGTCATCTGACCCGGGTGCTCGATCAGCGATTCGACACCACCGAGCGACTCGGCGAGCACGAAGAGCTTCGCCCGGTTGCAGATGGCGATCGCCTGCTCCGGGCCGCCCACGGCGCGGAACGAGACCATGCCGCCGAACCGGCTCATCTGCTTGGCCGCCACCTCGTGACCCGGGTGGGTCGCCAGGCCCGGGTAGAGCACGCTGGACACCGCCGGGTGCTCGCTCAGGTAGCCGACGATCCGCTCCGCGTTGTCACAGTGCCGGTCCATGCGTACGCCCAGGGTCTTGATGCCCCGCAGGGTCAGCCACGCGTCGAAGGGGCCGTTCACCGCGCCCATCGCGTTCTGGTGGAACGCCAGTTCGTCACCGAGGCCCTCGTCCGCGGTGACCAGACCGCCGCCGACCACGTCCGAGTGACCACCCAGGTACTTCGTCGTCGAATGGATCACGACGTCGGCACCGAGGGTCAGAGGCTGCTGCAGGTACGGGGACGCGAAGGTGTTGTCCACCGCGAGCAGGGCGTCGTACTCGTGGGCCAGGCCGGCCAGCTGCGCGATGTCGTTGACGTTGAGCAGCGGGTTGGTCGGCGTCTCGGACCAGATCAGCCGGGTGTGCCCGGGACGGAACGCGGCCCGCACGGCGTCGATGTCGTCCAGCGGGGCGGCCGTCCAGTCCAGCCCCCACTTCTCGGCCACCTTGCTGAACAGGCGGAACGTGCCGCCGTACGCGTCGTTCGGGATCACCACGTGGTCACCGGGGCGGCACACCGTACGCAGCAGGGTGTCCTCGGCCGCCAGGCCGCTCGCGAAGGCCAGGCCGCGCCGGCCGCCCTCGATCGCCGCCAGGCACTCCTGCAGCGAGTCGCGGGTCGGGTTGCCGGAGCGGCTGTACTCGTAACCCAGGCGGGGGGCGCCGACGGCGTCCTGGGCGTAGGTGCTCGTCTGGTAGATCGGCGGCACCACGGCGCCGGTCCGCGGATCCGGTTCCTGGCCGGCGTGGATGGCGAGGGTGTCGAACCCATAGTTGTTAGCCGTCATGTTGCGCAAGGCTAGTCTCACGGGATGGCGGACTGCGTGTTCTGCGGCATAGTGGCGGGATCGACGCCCGCTTTCGTGGTCGCGTCGTCGGAGTCCGGGGTCGCGTTCCTCGACGTCCGCCCGGTCTTCAAGGGTCACGTCCTGGTGGTCCCCCGCGCGCACGTGGTGACGCTTCCCGACCTTCCCGTCGCCGACCTGCCGGCCTATTTCGGATTTGTCCGTTCCATCGCCGCCGCGGTTCCCGTCGCGATGGATGCCCAGGGCACCTTCGTCGCGATGAACAACATCGTCTCGCAGTCCGTGCCGCACCTGCACACCCATGTGGTGCCGCGCACCAAGGGCGACGGCCTGCGAGGATTCTTCTGGCCGCGACGGAAGTACGACAGCGACGACGAGGCCGCCACGATCGCGGAGACCATTGGTAAGGAATACCTCCGCCTCAGCGTTACAGACAGCGGACGAAGGGAGTGACCGTGTTCCTGCGGTACAAGAAGCTCGACCTGCCCACCGCCGAGACCGCCCTGCCCGGCCGCGACGAGGAAGTGTGGGTCGCCGACCGGCACACCGTTCTCGGTACGCCGCTGAAGGGCCCGTGGCCGGCCGGCCACGAGGTCGCCGTCTTCGGGATGGGCTGTTTCTGGGGTGTGGAGCGCATCTTCTGGCAACTGCCGGGCGTCTACTCGACCTCGGCCGGTTATGCCGGCGGCTTCACGAAGAACCCGAGCTACGAGGAGACCTGCTTCGGCACCACCGGGCACGCCGAGGTGGTCCAGGTGGTCTACGACCCGGCGAAGATCACTTACGAGGACCTGCTGAAGGCCTTCTGGGAGAACCACGACCCGACCCAGGGCATGCGCCAGGGCAACGACACCGGCACCCAGTACCGCTCCGCGATCTACACCACCACGGACGCCCAGGCGGCCACCGCCGCAGCGTCCCGGGACGCTTTCCAGCCAGTGGTCACCGCGGCCGGCCACGGCACGATCACGACCGAGATCAAGCCGCTGGGTGAGTACTACTTCGCCGAGGACTACCACCAGCAGTACCTGGACAAGAACCCCGGCGGTTACTGCAACCACGGCCCGAACGGCATGACCTGCCCGGTCGGCATCGCCCGCACCGCCTGATCGCCCGGTTCCGGATTCTGACGGACAGGCCGCCGACCTGACGGCCGGCGGCCTGGAGCAGCTGATTCACCCGCGCGGGGACTAGTTTCGGAGCAAGTGCCGCGTAAGGTTCAGGCATGGATCGACGTCGACGACGACTCGCCAAGGTCACGCTTCGGACCGAGCGGCGCAAAGTATTCGAGGATCAACCTCTCGTGTACGTACACTCGTCCGTACACGGGAGGAGTACTTCAATGACCATCGCCGCGTCAGCCAGGTTCGAGTTCCGCCTCCGCCCAGAGGCGAAGAGCCGCATAGAGCAGGCAGCCGAGCTGGTGCACGAGAGCACGTCGGACTTCGCCCGGACCGCCGCAGAAGAACGCGCCGACCGGGTCCTTCAGGCGCATTCCGCGGCCACGGTCGTGCCGGGAGCGTTCTTCGACGACCTCCTGCGGGCGCTCGACGAGCCGACCATGCCGAACTCCGCGCTGCGGGAAGCCGCACGGCGCAGCCGAGGCATCGTGGAACGGCGATAACGTCTCGTGGCCTTCATCAGCGAAGCACTGAACGAGCAGCACACCACCCGACGTTTCGACAGCAGCCAACCAGCCCTGGTCACCTGGCTTCAGCAGCATGCGCTGACGACCGAGGCCCGCCGCACCGGCCGGACGTTCATCTGGCAGGACAACGGCCAAGTGGTCGGGTATTACACCATCGCCGCGCATCTCATCGTGCGAGAAGAGCTGCCGAAAGCCATCGGCCGGGGAAACCCGGGACAGATCCCGGCCGTCCTCCTGGCACGACTCGCGCTCGACAAGACCCTGCACGGGCAGGGCCTGGGCGGAGCACTCCTCGCGGACGCGCTCGAACGCATCGTCATCGCCACCCGGGTCGTCGCCGCCCGCTTCGTTGTCGTCGACGCGATCGATCAGGGGGCACACGGCTTCTACCGCCATCACGGCTTCCGCGAGATTCCGGGCACCATGCGACTGATCCAGAAGATCGGTGACATCGCCGCGGCGCTGGAACCGGATCCACCACCCCCGCGGTAATCAGGGATTCCGCGGGCGGCAAGAGGGATTTTCGGGATTCACACTCGCGATAGACATGGGTCGACTGGCAACTGCGCAACGCACAGACTCGGGGCGGGGAGTGTGAGTGTGGGAGGTGCGTTGTGTCGCCCAGGTTCGAGGATGAGCGGGACTCTTGGGAGCTTGCCGAGTCTCTGCTGGACAAGGCCCGCGAGATGATGGCGGAGGCCGAGAAGGCGATGGACACCTGGCGGACCGGTAAAGAGATGAACCGGCTGCGGTGTGAACGGCGCGGGATAAGCCAATCCGACGCAGAGATCCGTTACTCGGCGTCGGCCAACGCCAAGAACGCGATCACCAACAACAACTTCCACGTCGGTCTCGCGACGATGTATTACAACGCCGCGTCCGCGAATTTCGCGCGCGCCCTTTACCTGCACTCGCGCGACGGAGCCCGTTTCTAGGACTCCTCGACGGTGTCCTGCGTGGTCGCCGGCGGGCGGGGCGGGTCGGCCTGGGCTGGTGCGGCGGGCACCGTCAGGGCGAGACCGAGGACCGCGCCGGCACCGATGAGGCGCAGGCCGGCGAGCGAGGCGGCGAGAGTGATCGGACGGCGTTCGGACTTCTTCTCCATACGGTTCTCCTCATCGGGCCGGGACACCACGATGTCAGGTGATCCTGAGACACCGCTGTGCATGACGTCGTGACTCCGGGCACCATGGTCAAGGTGGAGATCGCTACCGAGACCGAGCGAAAATACGACGTTCCCGACAACTTCCAGCTTCCTGACCTGGTCGGGGCCGGCGAGGTAGCCGGCTCCGACGGCGCTGAGATCCACGATCTCGACGCCACCTACTTCGACACCGACGACCTCCGCTTGATGAGAAATCGTCGGACACTCCGGAAACGCAGTGGCGGTAACGACGCCGGCTGGCACCTGAAGACGCCCGGTGACGGCGTGGGCCGCACCGAGCACCGGCTCGACGGCGACGGTGACACGGTGCCGGACGAGCTGGTCGGTGTGGTCCGGGCGATCGTCCGGCGCAGCCCGCTGGCCCCGGTGGCCCGGCTGCGCACTCACCGGGTGGAGACCCCGCTCAAGGACGCCGGCGGCCGGACCCTGGCGCTCGTCGCGCAGGATCAGGTCCGCGCGGAGTCGGCCGGGGTGGAGACCGTCTGGCAGGAGGTCGAGGTGGAGTTCGTCGCCGGCGACCCGGCGGTGCTGGACGCGGTGGAGGAGCGGTTGTTCGCCGCCGGCGCCCGCCCGGCGCGGGGCCCGTCGAAGGTGTCGCGGGCGCTCGCCGACCGGCTGGCGGCGGAGAAGGACAAGGCGAAGACCAAGGGCAGGACCAAGGATCCGGTGATGGTGTACGCCGGGGAGCAGCGGGACGCGATTCTCGCCCACGACCCGGGTGCCCGTCAGGGTGACGAGCGGTCGGTGCACCAGATGCGGGTGGCCACGCGACGGTTGCGCAGCACTCTGAAGACGTACCAGAAAAGCTTTCCGGAATCTGACCTTCGTGACGAGCTGCGCTGGCTGGCCGGGGTGCTGGGCGACGTGCGGGATCCGCAGGTGCTGGAGGAGAAGCTGCTGGCGCTGGTCGAGGAGGCCGGTCCGGAGTTCGAGCCGGCCGCCGACCGGGTCCGCACGCATCTGGAGAAGGCGATCGCCACCGGCCGGCGGGATCTGGTGACGGCTCTCGACTCGGGCCGCTATCTGGATCTGCTGGACCGGATCGACGAGCTGGTCACGCAGCGGCCGCGGACCGCCGACCCGGCGAAACGGGCCCGGAAGGTGCTGGCGAAGGCGGACCTCAAGCTGGACGCGGCACTGGAGTCCGGGGTGGAGGAGGAGATCCACGATTCCCGCAAGGGTTTCAAACAGGCGCGGTACGCTGTCGAAATTCTCGAACCGGAACAGGGCAAAGCGGCGAAACGGCTGATCAACGCACTGACCGACCTGCAGGACGGTCTCGGCGCGTACCAGGACTCGAATGTGGCCCGTGGGGTGCTGCGCGAACTGGGTAAGAAGAGTTTCCAGTTCGGGGTGTTGTACGGCCGGCAGGAACAGGTCGGCCGGGACGAGCTGGCGAAGGTTCCGGCACTGGCCCGCAAGGCGCGGCGCAGGAAAGTTCGCCGAGTGTTCTGATCCAGCTGGTTGTGGTCTTGGCGGGGGCGGGTATGAATCGAGTCATGCAATCCGAGTTCGACTTGCGGGCCACCCCGCCCTATGAAGGTCCGATCGCCGAGCTGAACGGTTACCGGGTCGTCGACGACGAGGACGACGACCCGAAACTGCTGAACGCCGACGGCCTGCCGGTCGACACCTGGCGCGAGGACTACCCCTACGACGAGCGGCTGTCCCGCGCCGAGTACGACCACGACAAGCGCCTGCTCCAGATCGAGCTGCTCAAGCTGCAGAACTGGTGCAAGGACACCGGCGAGCGTCTGCTGATCCTGTTCGAGGGCCGGGACGCGGCCGGCAAGGGTGGCACGATCAAGCGGTTCATGGAGCATCTGAACCCGCGTGGCGCCCGGGTGGTGGCCTTGGAGAAACCGAACCCCAAGGAGAGCACCCAGTGGTACTACCAGCGCTACATCAAGCACCTGCCGGCGGCCGGTGAGATCGTGCTCTTCGACCGGTCCTGGTACAACCGGGCCGGTGTCGAGCGGGTGATGGGCTTCTGCAACCGCAAGGAGTACCTGGAGTTCCTGCGGCAGACCCCGGAGCTGGAGCGGATGCTGGTCCGGTCCGGGATCCGGCTGGTCAAGTTCTGGTTCTCGGTGACCAAGGGCGAGCAGCGGACCCGGTTCGCGATCCGGCAGGTGGACCCGGTGCGGCAGTGGAAGCTGTCACCGATGGACCTGGCGTCGCTGGACAAGTGGGACGACTACACCGAGGCCAAGGAGGCGATGTTCTTCTACACCGACACCGCGGACGCCCCGTGGACGGTGGTGAAGAGCAACGACAAGAAGCGGGCCCGGCTGGCCGCGATGCGGTACGTGCTGAACCGCTTCCCGTACCACGGCAAGGACCCGGAGATCGTCGCCGCACCGGACCCGCAGATCCTCGGGCCGGCCTCGCTGGTGGTCGAGAACTCCGACGACTCGCCGATGGTATTCCCGCGCCTGTAGGTGATTCAAAATCATTGGCACCGCCTCTGGATCGTGGATAACGTGGCCGTACACGTGAGAGGAGGTGGTCCAAAGTTGTGTAGCAATGGGACTCGTGAGGTGGCTGTCCGCTAGCCGCTGTCCTTGACAGCTCTTTGCAACAGCGTCAAGACCGTGTGGCAACGGCCTCGGCGAAAAACAGACAGCCACCCGACCCCTGGGGATCCGGTTTAGTCCGACCGGACCTCGCTGTACGCAGCGAGGAAGTCCCCGGGGGTCGTCCTTATATCGGGGAGTCACAGAGATGCGCGAGCTTGTTGTGCTCGGCACGGCGAGCCAGGTTCCCACGCGGCACCGCAACCACAACGGGTACCTGTTGCGCTGGGACGACGAGGTGATCCTCTTCGATCCGGGTGAGGGCACCCAGCGGCAGATGCTGCTGGCCGGCGCCCCGGTGACCCCACTCAAGCGGATCTGCATCACCCACTTCCACGGCGATCACAGCCTCGGCCTGCCCGGCATCCTGCAGCGCATCTCGCTGGACAAGGTGCCGCACCCGGTGACGGTCCACTATCCGGCCGGTGGGCAGGAGTTCTACGATCGTCTGCGGCACGCCACCAGCTACTGGGACAACGCGGAGATCGTGCCCGGCCCGGTCGGCGCCGGATTCGCGGTGGAGACGTCCGCGGGGCGCCTCACCGCTCTGCCGCTGCTGCACCCCATCGAGACGTACGGGTACCGCCTGGTCGAACCGGACTCCCGCCGGATGGTTCCGGCCCTGCTGGCACAGCACGGCATCAAGGGCCCGGCCGTCGGCGAGCTGCAGCGGGCCGGACGGCTCGGGGACGTGACGATCGAGCAGGTCAGCGAGGCCCGCCCCGGGCAGAGTTTCGCGTTCGTGATGGACACCGGACTGTGCGACAGCGTCTTCGAGTTGGCCCGGGGAGTCGACATGCTGGTGATCGAGTCGACCTTCCTGGCCGAGGACGCGGCGATGGCCGCCCAGGTCGGGCACCTCACCGCGGGGCAGGCGGGGATGGTGGCGCGGGAGTCCGGCGTACGAAAGCTGGTTCTGACGCACTTCTCCCAGCGCTATCCGGACCCGTCCCGCTTCCTGGAGGAAGCCGCCAAGGAGTTCGACGGCGACGTCGTCGCCGCCGAGGATCTGTTGAAGGTGCCGTTCCCTACTCGGAGGTGACCATGACCATCGTGATCCGGCCGGTCGAGGACGGCGAGGTGTCGGCGGTGGGTGCGCTGCATCACCGTTCGCGGGCCGCCGCCTACGCGCATCTGCTGTCGCCGGAGACGTTCACCGCGCGCGGGCCGGACGCGATGACCGCATGGTGGGAGGAGCGCTGGAAGTGGGAGCGCGAGACGCACCGGATGGCAGTCGCCGACGACGACGGTGAGCTGGCCGGGTTCACCTATGTCGGCCCGAGCGAGACGGAGGGGGCCGCCGAGCTGTATGCGATCCACGTCGCCCCGGAACGGGTCGGCACCGGGGTCGGCCGGCAGTTGATGGCGAACGCCCTGACCGAGCTGGCTGGTTTCGAGGCCGAGCGAGCGGTGCTGTGGGTACTGGAGGACAACCCGGTCGCACGGCGCTTCTACGAACTCGGCGGCTGGACGCCGGACGGCGAGACCAGGGTCTCGGCAGTCAACGATCGAGACCTGCCACAGCTGCGGTATTCAAAACACCTTTGAGGCCACGGAACGCCTGCCGCGGTGGGGTGCGGCAGACGTTCCGTGACCCTGCTGGTGGGGCGGGAACACGCGACCGAGTGAATGCGGGGGAACCTGTGATCGCGTGCTCCCGCCCACCGCCCCGCCCGAACCGGATGCGCCTGGCCGGAGGCGCTCGATCGACGGAGGCGTGCCGATCTGGGATCCGGTTCTGGAACGGGTCTGGGCGCGGGATATCGACAGCGCTGGCGGGGCGTGCCGATGTCACCGCTGGGCGACGTCGCCCGGGCCGGGAAGCCGTGCTTGCCGGGGGACGGTCAAGCTTTGTGGCGACGTCTTGATTCTGGCTAGCTCCGATACCTCCGGAAATCGTCATTGCGGTGGTACGGGCCGGCGGCGTACCGGTTCCCGATCTCCTCCACCCCGGACCGTCGCCCGGGAAGCTCCCGCATGCTGTTCAGGTCGTGCCGCATGGTCCACACGTCACGCCAGGGCCGGCGGGACACGGCTTCGGCTCGTTCGGCGAGCGTGCGGGCCGAACACGGCCAGCGCCAGCCACACCAGTCGCATCTGCCGTCCGGGCCGGCCAGGTGCCGCCCGAGCATCTGCTGCGCGTCCCGCCACAGCAGACGGTCCACGATGCCGGCGGGTGCCGAATCGTCGACGTCGACCATCCTTGACCCCTTAGTCCGATTCGATAGCACCGTCTCGACACATACAACCGTGATGCGCCAAGACCCGGTCGGACTGTCTGTGCGATTGCGGCGACTATCCGTGACCAGGACGGTGTTCGGCCCCGCTCCGCGGGTGCGGAACGGGGCCGGGAACGAGCCGGGAACGGGCCGGGAACGCGGGTTCAGCTCAGGTGGGCGAGCAGATCCTGCCTGGTCAGAACACCGGCGGGCTTGCCGTCGACGAGGACCATCGCGGCGTCCGCCTTCTCCAGCAGACCGACCGCCTCGGCGACCGGCTCACCGCCACCGATCATCGGCAGCGGGTCGCCCATGTGCCGCTCGATCGTGTCGTGCAGGTGGGCCTGCCCGGTGAAGAGCGCGTCCAGCAGCGCCTTCTCCGAGATGGATCCGGCGACCTCACCGGTGACCACCGGCGGCTCGGCCTTGAGGACGGGAAGCTGGCTCACGCCGTACTCCCGCATGTAGTCGATGGCGTCGCGCACCGTCTCGGTCGGGTGCACGTGGATCAGCGGCGGGATGCCCTCGGCCTTGCCGGCCAGCGCGTCGGCGACGGTCGGCGTGCCCTCCTGCGTGCGGAGGAACCCGTACCGGGCCATCCATTTGTCGTTGAAGATCTTCGAGAGGTAGCCACGGCCGCCGTCCGGCAGCAGGACCACGATCACGTCGTCCGGGCCGGCCTTGCGGGCCACCTCGAGCGCGGCCACCACGGCCATCCCGCAGGAGCCGCCGACCAGCAGGCCCTCCTCGCGGGCGAGCCGCCGGGTCATCTCGAAGGAGTCCGAGTCACTGACCTCGATCACCTCGTCGGTGACACTGCGGTCGTACGCGGTGGGCCAGAAGTCCTCACCGACACCCTCGACCAGGTACGGCCGGCCGGTCCCGCCGGAGTAGACGGAACCCTCCGGGTCGGCGCCGATGACCCGCACGTCGCCCTGTTCCTTCAGGTAGCGGCCGACACCGCTGATGGTGCCGCCGGTGCCGACGCCGGCCACGAAGTGGGTGATCTTCCCGGCGGTCTGGTCCCACAGCTCGGGGCCGGTCTGCTCGTAGTGCGAGCGCGGGTTCGCCGGGTTGCTGTACTGGTCCGGTTTCCAGGCGCCCGGGATGTCCCGGGTCAGCTTGTCGGAGACGTTGTAGTAGGAGCGGGGGTCCTCCGGGGCGACGGCGGTCGGGCAGACGACCACTTCCGCGCCGTACGCCCGGAGCACGTTTTGTTTGTCCTCGCTGACCTTGTCGGGGCAGACGAAGACACACTTGTAACCGCGTTGCTGTGCCACGAGGGCCAGGCCGACACCGGTGTTCCCACTGGTCGGCTCGACGATCGTGCCGCCCGGCTTGAGCAGGCCCGCCTCCTCGGCGTCCTGCACCATCCGTAACGCGATCCGGTCCTTGACCGAGCCACCTGGGTTCATGTACTCGACCTTGGCCAGCACTGTGGCACTGATGCCGTCGGTCACGCTGTTGAGTCGGACCAGCGGAGTGTTACCGATGATCTCGACGACGTTGTCGTAATAGCGCACGACTCACTTTACGCCCAGCGTGGGCCGCGTCCTCTCCCACTCCAGGAACCGCTCGGTCTCGCTGAGGATCGTGCCGGCCAGCCAGGTGACCGCCACCGCGTCGTCGATCAGGCCGAACACCCAGAGGAACATCTCCGGGACGGCGTCGATCGGGGACACCACGTAGGCCGTCGCGGCCGCCATCAGAGCGAGCCGCATGCCACCGTCGTACTCCCCCTTGGCGGTGGCCCGCATCATCCGTGGCAGGGCGCCGAGCCGCTGGCCCAGCGAGGGCCCGCCCTTGGTCCCCGAGCTGAGCGACCGGGCCAGCGCGGTGAACGCCGCCGCACGTTTCAAAGTCTTGGCCATCAATGTTCCCCTCTCCGCCACTCCAGCATGACGTGGTCACGCCATGATTGCCTCTCCAGGGCTTTCGTAAGCCTCTCGCGGGCACGCGTTAGCCTCGAAATCCGACAGCACCCGCCGATGGATGGTTCCCTTCGAGCGACAGCGAGGGAGACTATGAGCACCACAGACGTGACCAGGTCCCGTGGACTGACCGAAACGGACCTGCGACGGCTCCGGACCGCCGGGCGGGTGGCCGGCGCCGCGGGCGGGGCGGTGGCCGGACTGACCGCGCTCTCCGCCACCCTCCTGTGGCGGCAGGCCGCCGACGCGCGCCGGGTCATTCCGCTGGCCGAGGCTCCTCCGCCGCGCGGTGACGGTGTCTACGGCACGAAGTTCGGCGGGAAACCCCTGGTGCTGGTGATTCTGGGGGACTCCTCGGCGGCGGGGTACGGCGTGCACCGTCCCCGTGAGACGCCTGGCGCCCTCTTCGCCACCGGCATCTCCCGCCGGCTGCGCCGCCCGGTCCGCCTGCACCGGCTCGCCGTCGTCGGTTCCGTCTCCGCGGGCCTGCCGTACCAGGTGGACGCCGCGCTGGAACACGAGCCGGACATCGCGGTGATCCTGATCGGCGGCAACGACGTCACGCACGCCTCGGCCCGGCCGGCCGCCGTCCGCCATCTGGGTGACGCGGTGCGACGGCTGCGGGCCACCGGTTGCCGGGTGGTCGTCGGCACCTGTCCCGACCTCGGTGCCATCAAGCCGATCAAGCCGCCGCTGAAGTGGCTGGCCCGCAGCTGGAGCCGTGATCTGGCCGCCGCACAGACCGTCGCGGTGGTCGAGGCCGGCGGTCGTACGGTGTCGCTGGGTGACCTGCTCGGCCCGATGTTCGAGGCCGATCCGGTGCGAATGTACAGTTCCGACCGTTTCCACCCGTCGGCCGAGGGGTACGCCAGAGCGGTGTCGGTCATGATGCCGACCGTGCTGGCGGTGCTCGGCACCGAGGACCGGGTGACCGCTCCGGTCGCCGAGGACGTCCGTGCGCTGGCCGAGGCCGCCGACGAGGCGGTCCGCGCGCCCGGCACCGAGGTGGCGCCGGTCGGCAGGTGGGCCCGGATGCGCAAGTACCGGTGGTTCAGCACTCGCTCGACGGCCAACGTCGGCGGTGACCCACAACACGGGGCCGTAGGGTATACCCCAGAGGATCATCAGGTCGGCTGACGCAAGGAGGCGGGACGTGGCTGGATTGCCGGGACGATTGGCCAAGACCGCGGCCACCGGTCTGCTGGCCGGGGCGGTGGGCGGTTTCGCCCTGATCACCGGCGAGCTGATCGCCGCGCGGGCACGGCGGTACGCCAAGCCGACCATGGGCCTGGCGTTGCGGACGTCGATGGGCCCGCAGAGCGCTCCGCCGCTGCGCCTGGTGCTGCTCGGTGACTCGGCCGCCGTCGGGGTCGGTGTGGAGTGGCTGTCCGACACGGTCGGTGGCCAGCTCGCCCGGCTGCTGGCCGACGGCGGGCCGGACGGCGGACAGCGGCACGTGCTGCTCTCCAGCGTCGGCGTGGCCGGCTCCCGGTCCAGCGATCTCGCCACCCAGGTCGCGCGCTCGCTGCTCGGCGACCGGCCGGACGTGGCGGTGGTCCTGATCGGGGCGTACGACGCCGCTTCCGGCCGCCGCCCCGAGGACGCCTCGGGTCATCTCGGCCAGGCGGTCCGGCGGCTGCGGTCGGCCGGTGTCCAGGTGGTCGTCGGCACCTGCCCCGACCTGGGCGCGTCCCGGTCGATGGCGCCGCCGCTGCGGCAGATCGCCGGGGTGGTCGGGCGCCGGATGGCGCGGGCGCAGGCCCGGGCGGTCGAGGAGGCCGGCGGGGTGGTGGTCGACCTGGCCACCGAGACCGGCGCGGTCTTCCGGGCCGACGCCGGGACGCTCTGTTACGACGGCTTCCACCCATCGGCGGACGGCTATCGGGTGTGGGCGCACGCTCTCTACCCGGCGGTGGCGCAGGCGGCGTCCTTCCGCTCGGCGTGACAGACAAAGGGTGGCGTGACTTCATGCACGCCATGTGACAAATTCGCCCTTCCGTCGATGTTACCGGTGAGTAAACTGGGCGCATGCCGGAAGCTGTCATCGTCGCCACTGCCCGCTCCCCCATCGGCCGCGCTCACAAGGGTTCGCTGAAGGATCTGCGCCCCGACGATCTCGCCACCACGATCGTCGACGCCGCCCTGTCCAAGGTGCCGCAGCTGGACCGCACCCTGATCGAGGACCTGTATCTCGGTTGCGGCCTGCCCGGCGGCGAGCAGGGTTTCAACATGGCCCGGGTGGTCGCCACCCAGCTCGGCCTGGACGGCCTGCCCGGCGCCACCGTCACCCGCTACTGTTCGTCCTCGCTGCAGACCACCCGGATGGCGTTCCACGCGATCAAGGCCGGCGAGGGCGACATCTTCGTCTCGGCCGGTGTCGAGACGGTGTCCCGGTTCGCCCGCGGCAGCTCCGACGGCCTGCCCTCGGCCGCCCAGGAGATCGTCGGCGGCCGGTGGACCAACCCGCTCTTCGACGAGGCCCAGGCCCGCACGGTGACCTCCGCGAAGAACGGCACCACCTGGCACGACCCGCGCGCCGACGGCCTGACCCCGGACATCTACATCGGGATGGGCTACACCGCGGAGAACCTGGCCCAGGTCAAGAACGTGACCCGGGAGGAGATGGACGAGTTCGGCGTCCGCAGCCAGAACCTCGCCGAGAAGGCCATCGCCAACGGCTTCTGGGAGCGCGAGATCACCCCGGTGACCCTGCCCGACGGCACCGTCGTGTCGAAGGACGACGGCCCCCGCGCCGGCGTCACCATCGACGCGGTCTCCCAGCTCAAGCCGGTCTTCCGGGAGGACGGCCGGGTCACCGCCGGCAACTGCTGCCCGCTCAACGACGGCGCCGCCGCGGTCATGATCATGAGTGACACCAAGGCCCGGGAGCTCGGCATCAAGCCGCTCGCCCGGATCGTCTCCACCGGCGTCACCGCCCTCTCCCCCGAGATCATGGGCCTCGGCCCGGTCGAAGCCTCCCGGCAGGCCCTGAAGCGGGCCGGCATGACCATCGGCGACGTCGACCTGGTGGAGATCAACGAGGCGTTCGCGGCACAGGTGATCCCGTCGTACCAGGATCTCGGCATCCCGCTGGAGAAACTCAACGTGAACGGCGGCGCGATCGCCGTCGGCCACCCGTTCGGGATGACCGGCGCCCGCCTCACCGGCACCCTCCTCAACTCCCTGGACTGGCACGACAAGTCCATCGGCCTGGAGACCATGTGTGTCGGCGGCGGCCAGGGCATGGCCCTGATCGTCGAACGCCTGAGCTGAGCGGATCACCGGGCCTCCACACCGGGCACAATTCCCGGTGTGGAGGCCCTGATGACCGACGACGAGATGATCGAAGCGCTGCACCGCGCGTACCACCGGGAGAGCGAACCGGCGCGCCTCGGCGACCACCAGGTCCGGATCATGAGCTTCGAGGTGGGCGGTGGGCTGCTGACCACGGTGTTCCGCATCGGGGACGGCCGGCTCACCCTGCTGCGGGCGGCCAAGGGCACGTACCGCGAGGACGTGGCGATCGCCCTCCTCGACGCCGTCGACCAGGTCGGGGATCCGGGCCGGCAGGTCCACACCCGTCCGCTGACCGTCGACGGCTTCCCGTTGGACCGGGCGGTGGTCCTGCACCCGGTGGACGCGTTCAGCCGCCGCCCCGAACTGAACACGATCACCACGCTGGCCGCGCCGGCCCATCGTGGTGAGGTCCGCCCCGGCGAGTCCCCGGAGGCGTTCGCGCTGGTGACCGGCGGTGTGCTGAACCTGCGGCTGGCCGAGTGGTCCCGTTCGCCGACCCCACGCGCCGACACCCGGCTCCTCGACGAATGGCCCGGCGGCCCGCTGGACGTCTCCGACCAGGCCCACCCCATGTCGGCCGAGTCCCAGCTGACCGGGGTCGCCCAGGGCATCCCCGCCGGTGTCCGCCTGGAACTCACCGACGTCCGCGGCCACCGCCTGGTGCTCACCCGCTCCTGGGACCGCCTGACCGGCACGCTGCTCCCGGCAGCCCCCGCATCCCCGGCAACCCCAACAGCCCCGGCGGCCCCGGCCGCCCCGGCAGGCCCGGACGCCCCGGGAACCCCGGCAACCCCGGCAGGCCCGGACGCCCCGGCAACCCCGGCGACCCCGGCGGGTCCGGACGCCACCGCGGCGGCCCCGCTGCCCGTCGACATCCCCCGGCAGGAGGTCTGGCCGCTGCTGGCCCCGATCTTCGCCGGTGACCCGATCCCGCACGCGAACCTGGTCGTCCCCGGCAGCCCCGAGGAGGACATCCTGGAGATGACCTACCAGACCGCCGACTGCGGCCACGCCGAGCGCCCGTTCCTGGCAACCCTGGAAAGCTGCGCCAAGAGAATCAAGAACCACATCGTGCGTACGCCGGGGAACTGGGCGGTCTTCCGCTCCCGCTCCGGCGCGACGGTCCAGCTCGCCCACGAGGATCACGACCCCCCGCTGTGGCTGGAGACCCCGTATCCGGAGCAGAACCTCTCCCGCGGCCGGCACGTGACTGTCGACGAGGCCACCCGGATCCTGACCGTCCTGTGCCGGGAGGAACGCAGCCCGGTCCCCGACCTGGCAGACCTTCAGACGGTCCCGTGGCTGGTCCCGTCATCGGACAGCACCCCCGCCGAAGGGTAGCGGTCGGAGGGCCGCGCGGATCTCGTCGGTCATCGCGGTCGCGCGGGCCAGCAGGTCCGCCGTGGGTCAGAGGGCCGCGCGGATCTCGTCGGTCATCGCGGTCGCGCGGGCCAGCAGGTCCGCCGTGGGTCCGGCGGCGAGAATGTCGTCGGCGAGAACCCGTAGCTGATCCCGCAGCACCAGATCGTGCACGTGCGGCACCTGTCGCTCGGGGGTCTGCCCGGCCTCGGCCCCCAGATCCGCCAGGCGCTGCACCAGGCCCTGGACCAGCTCGGATCGGGTGCCGGCTCCGCCTCCGGCCGGCGCCGCCCGCCACCGTCGCTCGTCCCAGTGGTGGATCTGGGTGAGCAGCCGGTCGACGGAGGTGGCGAAGTCGGGCATCCGGCGACGATACCCGGAACCCGGATGCCGGACGGCGGCCGGGAACGGGAAAACCCACCCCGCCGCCGCAGCGTGGGGTGGGTTTCTCGTGGAGCGGGGACAACGCCCGGTCCGTGGGGAGACGGGCCGGGCGTTGTGAGGTGACGACCGGCGAACCGTCAGTCGTCGCCGCCTTGGAAGTAGCTCAGCAGGCGGAGGATCTCGATGTAGAGCCAGATCAGGCTGACCAGGATGCCGAACGCCGCGGTCCAGGAGTACTTCTGGGGCAGGCCCATCCGCACGCCCTCTTCGACCTCGTTGAAGCTCAGGATGAAACTGAACGAGGCGACCAGGATGCAGATGATGCTGAAGCCGATGCCGATCGGGCCGGCCTCACGCAGGCCGGTGCTGACACCGAAGAGGCCCAGCACCAGGTTGATCATCATGACGCCGAACAGGCCCGCCATGATGGCGATCATCGCGCGGGTGAACTTGGGCGTGGCCCGGATGACACGTGCCTTGTAAAGGGCCGCCATCAGGAAGAACACACCGAACGTCGCGACCACGGCCTGAAGGACGATGCCCTCGAAGCCCATGATCTCCTGGTAGAACTTGCTGACCAGGCCGACGAACGCGCCCTCGACCACCGCGTAACCGATGACCAGCGCCGGGTTGGCCACCCGCATGAAGCTGATGATCAGACCGAGCACCAGGCCGACGATCGCGGCGCCGAAGAACACCGGACCGAGGATCGCGTCCGGAACAAGGTTCCACGCGGCGACCGCGGAGATGCCGGTGATGCCGAGCAGCGTGACCGTCTTGACGACCACGTCGTCGACGGTCATCGGCTGGACGGCCGGCGGTGCGGACGGGTAACCCGAAGCCGTGGGGTAGGGATCGCCGTAACCGGGCTGACCGTAACCCGGCTGCGCGGCCGGCCCATATGGCCCGTACCCGGCCGCTCGCTCCCGCTCGGCCGCCTGGCCGAGGCGCGAGAGCACCGGGTTTGAAGTCTTCACTGTTTCCAGCCTCCCTCGAGGATCAGGCACCATGCCTGTCGCTCAAGGGTAAGCGGTTCTCATGACAACCGCCGCAACGTGTAGCTGTGAGCCACCTGAGAGTGAGAGATGTTCACGCAGCTCAGAGCACGTTGAAAGCACATCAACAACGCGGCCGCGGCATGGAGCCGCGACCGCGGGAAGTGGTGCCCGGGGCGGGTCTCGAACCCGCACGCCTTTTGGGCAGCCGCTTTTAAGGCGGCCGTGTCTGCCATTCCACCACCCGGGCGGCCTGCGAACACCGTAGCTGGTGCCGCCCAGGCAGTGGAAACGGCCATGGCCACGAAATCAGGCGACCATGGCCGGGAGAATCAGCGCGACGCGGCGGTGACCTTCTTCTCCGGAGCCTTCTCGGCGGGCAGCGCCACCGGCGGCGTCACCTCGAGGAAGTCCTCACGCGGGCGGTGCAGCTGGCCGAGCGCCACGGTCTCCCGCTTGAACAGGAACGCCAGCACCCAGTCGGCGACGACCCGGATCTTGCGGTTGAACGACGGGATCCGGCTCACGTGGTAGAAGCGGTGCATCAGCCACGCGGGGTAGCCCTTGACCTTGATGCCGTAGACGTGCGCGACACCCTTGTTGATGCCGAGGCCGGCGACACCACCGACGTGCTTGTGCCGGTACTCCACCGGGGCGCCGCCCCGGATCACCTGGGCGATGTTGTCGGCGAGCACCTTGGCCTGACGGACCGCGTGCTGGGCGCTCGGCGAGCACCAGCCACCCGGGTTGGTCAGGTCGGGGACCTGCGCGCAGTCACCGGCGGACCAGGCGCCGTCGAGCGGCTCGCTGGTGTCGTTGTCGGCGACCTGCAGGGTGGGCAGGCAGTTGACGTGACCGCGCGGGCCGAGCGGCAGGTCGGTGTTGGCCAGCATCGGCGACGGCTTGACACCGGCCGTCCAGACCAGCGTCTCGGCGCGGAAGGAGTCCCCGTCGGAGAGCACGATCTTGCCGTCGACGCAGGACTGGAGGAAGGTGCCCAGCCGCAGGTCGATGCCGCGGGCGGCGAGCTGCCGGGCCGCGTAGGCGCCCATCTCCGGGCCCACCTCGGGCAGGATCCGGTTGGTCGCCTCGACCAGGATGAAGTGGACCTCCTTGGGGTCCAGCTCCGGGTAGTACTTCAGCGCGTCGGAGACCACGTCCTGCATCTCGGCGAGCGCCTCGATACCGGCGAAGCCACCACCGACGAACACGAAGTTCAGCGAGGCCTTGCGAACCTCCTCGTCCGGCGTCACGGCGGCGACGTCGAGCCGGTCGAGGATGTGGTTGCGCAGGTAGATGGCCTCACCGATGGTCTTCAGACCGATGCCGATGTCGCTGAGGCCGGGGATCGGCAGGGTCCGGGAGACCGAGCCGGGCGCCACGATGATGTGGTCGTACTCCATCTCGTAGGCCGGGCCGTCGATCGGCTGGATGGTGACGGTCTTACGAGCGTGCTCGAGCTTCGTGACCTCACCGGAGACGATGCGGCACTTCTTCAGCTCCCGGCGCAGCGGCACCACGGCGTGTCGCGGCGAAATGTTACCGGCCGCTGCCTCAGGCAGGAACGGCTGGTAAGTCATGTGTGGAACAGGGTCGATGACGACGATCTCGGCCTGGTTCCGGTTCAGCTTTTTGGACAGGCGGAGGGCGGCGTAAAGCCCGACGTGACCTGCTCCAACGACGACTATGCGCGGCGGATTCACCCACCTATTGTCGCGCGCGGAAGGGGTCTGATGCGTCGTTCTGTGACGATCACAACGGCCGAAGTCAAGTGACGAAACACTCAGAATTCACTCACGACGGGTCAGACGTGCTAGGACCATCGTCACAATGGCAGCCGCGCCCAAACCGACCAGGGTCGCCAGCTCGAAGGCGTCCCCGCCCAGGTCAGCGGTGAGACCCAGAGCCAGGATGATCACCACGGCGGAGATCAACACCACCACCAGCGATCGTACGATCCACAGCCCCGGCACGTCGAAATTGACTATCGCGTCGTACGGCAGCACAGCGGCCAGCGCGGTCAGTGTATGGGCCAGGTAGAGCAGTGTGGACAGCGCCAGCACCCGCATCAGGGTGACCGGCGAGCCGAACGCGGTGGTGTCGGCCAGCCAGCCGGCGATCACCACGAGAGCGGCGGCCGTACCGCCGCGGCCTTTCGGTGCCAGCGCCGGCCAGAGGGCGACCGCGGCGACCGTGAGGAAGAACCGCGGGCTGCTCAGCAGCTCGATCGGCCAGGCGACGCCGAAGGCGAGCAGGCCGGTGACGAGGACACCGCAACGGACGATGAACGGTACGGCGGTGGCCCGCCCCAGGGCGGTCTTCCACCGGTCCACCCGTCCGGTCACTGCGCTCAGCACGTGTCAGCGTCCCCTCGGTACCGAGGCCAGCCGGGACACGTCCCGCAGCACCAGGTCGAGGCTGCCGGCCCCGGCCCAGGCCACCACCGGCACACCGTGCTCGCGCAGCCGTCCCAGCACGTTCTCCCGTTCGATCTGCCACAGCCGGGTGGCCGCGGGCGTCCACTGGTTCTGCACCGGCGGAGCGGCGTCCGGCGGCAGGGTGTCGACCGCCACCACGTAGCGGCCGGACTGGGTGAGCTGGGCGAGCATGTCGGCCGCCCGCGGGTCGACCAGCGGGGTGAGCACCACCACCAGCGCCGACGACGAGACGTGGTGCGCGCCGAAGACGTTCTCGTACTGTTCGGTCTCGGTCGGCTGGGGCCGCACGTCGAGCAGCCACTCCAGCGCGGTCAGGTACTGCCGGCGGCCGGAGGCGGGACGCAGGCGACGGGAGTCGGCGCCGTACTCCAGCAGCGAGACCCGGTCGCCCCGGTGCAGGTAGTGCTCGGCGATCGCGGCGGTGGCCCGGACCGTGGTGTCCAGCACCGACGAGCCGCCGCGCACCCCGCCGGAGAGCCCGATCTCACCGAGCACGTCGAGCAGCAGCAGCACCTCGGCGTCCCGGTCCGACAGGGTCGAGGCCACGTGCAGGTCGCGGGTCCGCAGCGAGACCCGCCAGTCGATGCGGCGCAGGCGGTCCCCGGGGGCGAATTGGCGTACACCCGCAAGCTCTCCGCCCTCACCCGGACGCCGTGAGCGGTGCGCACCGACCAGCCCCGCGGCCGCCGGCATCGCCTCGACCGCCTTGAACGGCTCGGTGACCGGATAGACGCGCACGCCCTTGGCCGGGGTGACCACCGGCCGGCAGGCCAGCAGACCACCGCAGGCCGCGGCGCGCGCGGCAGCCGGGCCGACGTCCTGCCGGCCCCAGCGCAGAGCCTCGCCGGGCAGGTCGATCGCGGCCCAGCCGTCGGCGCCCACGGTGATCGCGAACGGCCGGTCGGCGTGCTCCAGCCGGAGCCAGCGCGAGTTCCGGGTCCGGACCACGACCAGGTCGTAACCGATCGCGTCCGGGTTGGCGACGATCAGCCCGGCGTCCACCTCGCCGCCCTCGACCAGGTGCGACTCGTCGGCCCGGATGGTGATCTCCGGGGCGGCGGCCGGGATCCGGCGCAGGTGGATCGCGGCGCCGATCGCGAACGGGGCCGCGAGCAGCGCCAGGTCGACCCGGCCCAGGGCCACCCCGAGCAGCAGGAGTACGCCGGTGAGCAGCACCGTCCGGCCGAGGGCACGCGTCGGCGCCCAGATCGGGCCGAACGGCTGCTCGGCCCCCTCCTCGTCGACGGGGACGGCCGGTCTCAGCCTGGTCGGGTCAGTCATGCCGGGCGTACGTCGGGAGCGCCCCGCTGGCCGGGGCCGGAACGGCGGAGAGCACCTCCTGGACCACGAACGTCGGGTTGACCTGCCGCAGCCACATCTCCGGGCGCAGGGTGATCCGGTGGGCGAGCGCCGGGATCGCGACGTCCTTCACGTCCTCCGGCACCACGTAGTCCCGGCCGGCCATCGCGGCCCGGGCGCGGGCCAGCAGGAGCAGGGCGAGCGAGCCACGCGGGGAGGAGCCGACCAGGACGGCGCTGTGCTCCCGGGTCGCCGAGGCGAGCGACACGATGTAGCGCCCGATCGAGTCCTCGACCGCGACCGACTCCAGGGCGGCCTGCATCACCTGCAGGGTCCGGGCGTCCACCACCGGGGAGAGGGTCGCCTCCTCCTGGCGCCGCGACATCCGGCGCTGGAGCACCGACCACTCTTCCTCGGCCGTCGGGTAGCCGAACGACACCCGCAGCAGGAACCGGTCGAGCTGGGCCTCGGGCAGCGGGTAGGTGCCCTCGTACTCGATCGGGTTGGCGGTCGCGATCACGTGGAACGGCGGGTCCAGCCGGTAGGTCACGCCCTCGACCGAGACCTGCTTCTCCTGCATCGCCTCGAGCAGGGCGGACTGGGTCTTCGGCGGCGTCCGGTTGATCTCGTCGGCGAGCAGCATGTTGGTGAAGACCGGGCCGGCCCGGAAGGCGAAGTCACCCTTGCGCTGGTCGTAGAGGAACGAGCCGGTGACGTCGGCGGGCAGCAGGTCGGGGGTGAACTGGAGACGGCGGAAGTCCAGCCCGAGCGCCTGGGCGAAACAGCGGGCGGTCAGCGTCTTGCCGAGGCCGGGCATGTCCTCCAGCAGCACGTGACCGCCGGCCAGGATCCCGGCCAGCACCAGTTCCAGCGAGTCCCGCTTGCCCACCACGACCGAGCCGACCGAGTCGAGCACCGCCCCGGCCAGCCGCCCGACCTCGTACGGGGGAAGAGCCTGCGTCACCGCTGCACCTTTCTCACAGTCGTTCCATGGCGTCTAGATAAGTCTCGACGTCGCGCGCCTTCAGACCGCGCCGGCGGCCCGGGTCGGCGAGTGCCGACCAGAGCTCGTCGCCGAGCAGTTCGCGGGCGCGGCGGGGGTCAGTGGCCCGGGTGATGCCGTGCCGCAGTCGCAGCCGTTCGTCGGTGAGCTCGGCGAGCACCGGCAGAACGTTACGCGCATACAGTTCCGGGTCCGAGTTGGCCCGGTCCAGGTTCCGCTCCCAGCGCCGGACCGCGGACCGCAGCGCGTCGGCGGACGGCCCGGCCTCGGCGCCGGTCTTGGAACGCAGCTTGGGCGCGGGTGGCGGGGCGACCGCCCGGACCGCGTGGATCACCAGCCGCAGGCCGACCAGCAGCGCGATCAGCAGCAGCAGTGAGATGGTCAGGTCGACGGCCCGCAGACCGGCGGTGATCACCACCGCGGCCAGGCCGATCACGACGGCGTTGCCGATCAGGGTGACCGCGATCGAGCGGCGTTTGACGACCGCTTCCGGTTCCTCGACGCGGCGCCGGCTGGTGGTGCCACCCGCCCCGAAGAGGTCGTCGAGTCCACCGTCACTCATACCTGCACCCCACCCAGGTCGGCGCGCAGGCGTTCCAGCGCGGAGCGGGCCTGCTGGCGCATCTGGTCGTCGACGGTGTGCGTCGCGTACCGCGCCTCCCGGTACACCGCCAGCAGCGCCGCCAGCACCCCGGCGTCGACCTGCTGCTCGGCCAGCAGCCGCCCGACGTAGTCGGTGGGACTGTCGCCGGGATGCCGGTGGGTGCCCGCCGCGGCGGCCGCGTCCTCCAGCCGCACCCAGCAGGCGATCACCGCGCGGCGCGGGTCACGGTCGGTGTCGGACAGCTCCTCCAGGCCGGCGTCCAGCGCGGCCACCAGGTCGTCGGCGGTCCGCTGCGGACGGCGCGGCGTGTGCTTGCCGGACCGGGCCGGGCGGCGGCGCAGGTAGTCCCGGACCAGCGCCCAGGTCAGGCCGATCACCATCAGCAGGGCGCCGGCGCCGAGCACGATCAGGGTGGCGGTGCCCACCCAGCCGGGCAGCGACTGGGCCGGCTCCGGGACGGCATCCTGGAAGCTGGGCCGCACCGACGGCTCGGGCGGCAGCAGCGGCGGTTTGGTGGTGGCCGCGGTCGATCGGGGCTGGATCCGGTCGAGCTGCGGCGCGGACCGGGTGGCGGCCAGCGCGATGACGAAGAGCAGCCCGAGGACGGCGGCGAAGGGCCACCATCGGCGCAGTGCGGCGAAATCCATGCGGGCTCAGATCCGTGACTCGAAGATTGTCGGCGCTCGCATCATGCCAAACCCGCCAGATCCTTCGCACGGCCGAACACCTCGTCGAGCATCAAGGGGGTCAGCCGGCCGGTGAAGGTGTTCTGCTGACTGACGTGGAAACACCCCAGCAGGACCGGGGCGCCGGGCACCGTCACCAGGGCGCCGTGCCCGAATTTCGGGCGTGGGACCGGGGGCCTACGGCCGTACGCCGCGGTCATCGCCGGCCACCACGCGGCCCAGGCGAACGCGCCGAGCGCCACCACCACCTTCAGCGTCGGCCGGAGGAGTTGCAGCTCGCGCCGGAACCAGGGGGCGCAGGTGTCGCGTTCCTCGGGTGTCGGCTTGTTGTCCGGCGGGGCGCAGCGCACCGCCGCGAAGATACGGGTGTGCCGCAACTCCAGGCCGTCGTCGGCGGACACACTGGTCGGCTGGTTGGCCAGACCGGCCCGGTGCAGGGCGGCGAACAGGACGTCACCGGAGCGGTCGCCGGTGAAGAGCCGGCCGGTCCGGTTGCCGCCGTGCGCGGCCGGGGCCAGCCCGAGGATCGCGATCTCGGCATCGGCGACCCCGAAACCGGGCAGCGGGCGGCCCCAGTACTCCTGGTCCCGGAAGGCGGCCCGCTTGGTGACCGCGATGTCGGTGCGCCAGGTGACCAGGCGGGGGCAGGCGAAACAATCCGCGATGCGGTCGTCCAGCAGGGGCAGCGAGGCGGTCGCGGTCGCCTCTCTTTCCACTTCCCCGGCGGTACGCGCGGACAGGCTGGACGGGAGCACCCGTCCAGCACAGCATCCCGGCGCTAGCCGCCCACCACCGGGGCCGAGGGAACCGCCGACGGATCCTCCGCGGGAACCCCCGACGGCTCCGGGGTCAGCGAGACGAACGGCGCGTCGTTCGCACAGCCCGGGTAGCCCACCGCCCGGCTCGGCTTGACCTCGCCGGTCTCCGCGTTCACGCAGTAGCCGTCGCCGAAGTGGATCGCCCGGCCGTCCTGGTCGTAGAGCTGCACGTCGGTGAGCAGGCGGCCGTCGCGGTCGTAGACGAAGACGTCCCGCACGTCGTCGTACTTCGACTGCGGGTAGCCGACCGGCTCGTAGTAGTCCCGGCGGGCCGCCTCGTCGGCCTCGACGAACCCGACGACGGCGAAGAAGACCAGCACCGCGCTGGCGAACTTCAGCGCCCGCCGCTTGCCACGTCCGGCCGGGCCGCCCCGGTGGCCCAGCCAGACCGAGCCGATGACGGCCACCGCGAGCAGGGCGAGACCCAGCACGAGTTCGCCGTTGATCCGGGGCAGCAGCCCGATCGAGTTCTCGCTCTCCTCCACGAAGAAGGACACCGCCATCGCCGCCAGATAGCCCCGGAGCACCCACCAGGCCGGGCGCAGGAGCACCAGGAAGTCCCGGGCCCTCGGGTACCCCAGCAACCGGCCGACGAACTCGTCGGCGACACGCACCCGACCGGCCAGCCGGGCCCGGTGCGCGGCGGCCTTGGCGGCGGCGCGGGACCGGGCGTCGGTCCGTGGTGGGGCCGGGTTCGCGCCGAGGCCCGCGCTGGCGCTGAGCTCGGCGGCGTATACATCGGGCGGGCCGAGGCGGTCCTCGAGGGAACCGCCGCCCTCGGCCAGCACCTCGGCCAGATGCTCGGGCAGGTCTTCGAGAAGCTCGTCCCGGATCTCGGCCGGCAGACCGGACAGTGCCAGCCGGACGCCCTCCACATAGACGGCGATCTCGTCCTGTGCCGTGAGGTTCACGCCTTCCCCCGCTCGCGAAGCAGATCTTCCATGATCGACGCGAAGCCGTCCCAGACCTTGGTGGAGCGTTGCAGCTCGGTCCGGCCGGCCTCGTTCAGTGCGTAGTACTTCCGGTGCGGGCCCTCGTCGCTGGGCACCACGTAGCTGTTCAGCAGTCCGTTGTTGAAGAGCCGTCGTAGCGTGCCGTAGACGGAGGCGTCACCGACGTCCTCCAGCCCGGCCGTCCGCAGGCGGCGCAGGATGTCGTACCCGTAGCCGTCCTCGTCCCGCAGGACGGCCAGGACGGCGAGGTCGAGCACGCCCTTGAGCAACTGGGTCGCATCCACGCCGTGGACAGTACTGCGCAATGCGAAGTACCGTCAACAGCGCACTACCCCGAAGGGCAGTGCACTTCTATCTCTTCTAAGATCGACGGCCCAGACCGCTGTCAAGAAGATCGCTTGACAACGGTCTAAGCCAACCCGAAGGCGATGCCGTCGAGGATGTCGTGTTCGGAGGCGATCACGAAGTCGTGACCGGACCGTTCGCTGATCAGCTTCATGATCAGGGCGCCGGCCCCGATCACGTCGGCCCGGCCGGGGTGCATCACCGGCAGCGCCAGCCGCTCGGCCACCGTCATCGCCAGCAGCTCATCGGTCACCCGGGCCACCACCGGCGCGTCGATCCGGCTGTGATGGATCCGCTCGGAGTCGTACTCGTCCAGCTCGTGCGCCAGCGCCGCTACCGTGGTGACCGTTCCGGCCAGCCCGACCAGGGTCTTCGCCGCACGCCCGCCGACCGCCGCCAGGGCGGTGTCGATCGCCGCGACGATGTCCGCCTCGGCCGCCGCCAGCTCGGCCGCGGTCGGCGGATCGCTGTGCAGGTGCCGCTCGGTCATCCGGACACAGCCGATGTCCATCGAGATCGCCTGCTCGACGGACTTGGTGCCGGTGACGAACTCGGTGGAGCCGCCGCCCAGGTCGTAGACCAGGTAGGGCCCCTCGGCGTCCAGCCCGCGGACCGCCCCGTCGAAGGAGAGCTGGGCCTCCTGCGCGCCGGTGATCACCTCCGGGTCGATGCCGAGCACCCCGCGGACCATGTCCCGGAAGTCCTGCGCGTTGGAGGCGTCCCGGCTGGCCGAGGTGGCGCACATCCGCACCCGGGTGACGCCCAGTTCGGCGATCTCCGCGGCGTACCCGAGAAGGGCCTTCCTGGTCCGCTCGATCGCCGCGGGGGCGAGCATGCCGGTCCGGTCCACCCCCTCACCGAGCCGGACGATCTCCATCCGCCGGGCGACATCGACAAGCTCGTCCCCACTGACGTCGGCGATCAGCAGACGGATGGCGTTGGTGCCGCAGTCGATGGCTGCTACCCGCACGCTCATGCCAAGACCTCCGCGCCGCTCCGGCCCGCCGGGGAAACCGCCCCGGTCACAGGTGCAGCAGCATTCTCGTGTTCCCCAAGGTGTTGGGTTTGACCCGTTCAAGATCAAGAAATTCGGCGACACCCTCGTCGTACGACCGGAGAAGCTGCTCGTAGATCTTGTGCGGCACCGGGGCGCCGTCGATCTCGGTGAACCCGAACGAGCCGAAGAACCGGGTCTCGAAGGTGAGGCAGAAGACCCGGCGCACACCGAGCTCACGCGCCTGGTCGATCAGGGCCGCGACGATCCGGTGCCCGATCTTCTGCCCGCGCCGGGCCGGATCGACGGCGACCGTGCGGATCTCCGCCAGGTCCTCCCACATCACGTGCAGGGCCCCGCAGCCGACCACCGAGCCGTCCTCGGCCTCGGCCACCCAGAACTCCTGCACCTGCTCGTACAGGGTCACGGTGGCCTTGCTGAGCAGCCGGCGATCGGTGGTGTAGGTGTCCACCAGGGACCGGATCGACCGGATGTCCCCGGTCCTGGCCCGACGGATGATCACTCGTCGGTCGCGATCCGCACGCAGGGCCCACCGGCCCAGTAGGGCTCGATCGCGTCGCGCACCTCGTCACCGAACGGGTTGACACCCCGCCCGGCGGCCAGCGCGTGCCCGAGGTGGACGTGCAGGCACTTCACCCGGTCCGGCATGCCACCGGCCGAAACATTCTTGATCTCCGGCACGTCCTCGATGGCGGTCCGCCGGTCCAGATAGTCCTGGTGCGCCTCGGCGTACTTCTTGGCCAGCTCGGGATCGGTGCTGAGACGCTCCTGCATGTCACGCATCACACCGGCCGACTCCAGGCGGCTGCAGGCGGCCGTGGCGTGCGGGCAGGTGAGGTAGAAGAGCGTCGGGAAGGGCGTGCCGTCGTCCAGACGTGGCGAGGTCTCCACCACGTCGGGGTTACCGCACGGGCAGCGGTGCGCGACCGCACGGGTGCCCCGTGGGCGGCGGCCCAGCTGGGCGGCGACGATGTCCAGGTCGGCGGGTGTGGGTTGTTCCATCGGTCCGGGTTCAGTCCTGAGGCTCTGCGTTGGCGGCTTCGACACTGCTCCACAGCGTGTCGTACCAGCGGTCCGGGGCGGCCGCCGGGGTCTGCTCCGCGGCCTTGCGAGCGGCGCCCTCCTTGTCGTCCACGACAAGCAGCGGCGTCTCGCCGGGACGCACGTAGAAGTATCGCTCGCGGGCCTGGATGCGCAGGTAGTCGTCGTCGCGCCACTTGGCCAGTTTCTTCGCCGTCTCGGCGATCTCGGCCCGTTGCGCGGCGGTGGCGCTCTCCATCTCGGCGATCTGGGACTCCTGCTCCAGATACACCCGGAGGGGGTAGGTGTAGGCCAGCGCCAGGGCGACGACCAGCGCGATGAGCACGGTGGCCCGGCTGGTCAGCGCGCGGGGGCGGGGCGCGTCGGTGCGCTCGGCGCCGGACCGGGTGGCCCCGGACGGGCGGCGGGCCGACGGCACCCGGACCGGGCCGGTGTTGCGGGCCGTGGTCCGGGACGAGGCGGTCCTGGTGCGGGTGGAGGTCGGGCGGCCTCCGGCACCGGTGCGGCGCCGGGTCGGGCCCTGGCCGCTCGGTGTACGGCGCTCCGTCATCTCCGACCTCCCCGCCGACGTCTCACGTTTTTGGTGACACCCGCAGAGAACCTATTCCTCCGGTACGGGTGCCACCAAACTCGATGATCCGGCGTTTACGCGTCAGGCGACGCGGTAACGCGGGAACGCGCCCGCACCGGCGTACCGGGCGGCGCTCTCCAGCTGCTCCTCGATGCGCAGCAGCTGGTTGTACTTCGCGACCCGGTCGGACCGCGCCGGGGCACCGGTCTTGATCTGGCCGGAGCCGACCGCGACGGCCAGGTCGGCGATGGTGACGTCCTCGGTCTCGCCGGACCGGTGCGACATCATCGTCTTGAAGCCGGCCCGGTGGGCCAGGTCCACGGCGTCCAGCGTCTCGGTCAGCGAGCCGATCTGGTTCACCTTGACCAGCAGGGCGTTGGCGGCCTGCTCGGCGATGCCGCGGGCCAGGCGCTGCGGGTTGGTGACGAACAGGTCGTCGCCGACGATCTGCACCTTGTCACCGATCTGCGCGGTCAGCGCGGACCAGCCGGCCCAGTCCTCCTCGTCCAGCGGGTCCTCGATGGAGACGATCGGGAAGTCGGCGGCGAGCTTCGCGTAGTAGGCGATCATCTCGTCGGTCGACTTCGGGGTGCCCTCGAAGACGTACGACCCGTCCTTGTGGAACTCGGTCGCCGCGACGTCCATGGCCAGCACGATGTCGCTGCCCAGGGTGTAACCGGCGGCCTGCACGGCCTCGGCGATCAGCTCCAGGGCCGCGACGTTCGCCGACAGGTTCGGCGCGAAGCCGCCCTCGTCGCCGAGGCCGGTGGAGAGGCCCTTCTTCTTCAGCACCGACTTGAGCGCGTGGTAGACCTCGGCGCCGCTGCGGACGGCCTCGCGGAAGGTCGGGGCGCCGATCGGCGCGATCATGAACTCCTGGACATCGACGTTGGAGTCGGCGTGCGACCCACCGTTCAGGATGTTCATCATCGGCACCGGCAGCAGCGACGCGTTCGGGCCGCCCAGGTAGCGGAACAGCGGCAGCTCGGCGGAGGCCGCGGCGGCCTTGGCGACGGCGAGCGACACGCCGAGGATGGCGTTGGCGCCCAGCTCCGACTTGTCGGAGGTGCCGTCCAGGTCGAGCATCTTCTGGTCGACCAGGCGCTGGTCCGACGCCTCGTAGCCGACCAGCTCGTCGATCAGCTTCTCCTCGATGTTCTCGACCGCCTTGAGAACACCCTTGCCGAGGTAACGGTCCTTGTCACCGTCGCGGAGCTCGAGCGCCTCGAAGGCGCCGGTGGAGGCGCCGGAGGGCACCGCCGCGCGGCCGACCGAGCCGTCGTCCAGGCCGACCTCGACCTCGACGGTCGGGTTGCCGCGGGAATCGAGGATCTCGCGCGCGACGATCGCTTCAATGGTGGCCATTAGTGTGTCGCTCCCTAACAGTTGTACGAATACAGTTTCGGTCCGCGACCCTGCGGGCCGACCACACCGTAGGAGCGTATCGAGTCCGGCAATGACGTGTTCGAGGGGCCGGTCAACTCCGCCGTCGATTCGCCTCAAACCCGGCACGTACCTGCCGAACCTCTGGACATGTTTCTCTCCGACGGATCCCGGGTGGAGATGGCCCACGGAACCCGGGTGCTGCCCGATGTCCGGGTGTTCCGGGCCACCGACACCGCGGTGACCCTCTCCCTGGCCCTCGACGACATCGAGATGAATCCCGGTGACGAGGTGACCGTCCGCTGGCCGGCCGGGCTCCGGGGCCGGTACGCGCTGCGCGGGACGGTCGCCGCGACCGACGAGAACCGGGTCCACGTCCGGTTCGCCGGGCAGCCGGAGATCGAGCAGCTGCGCGACTACGTGCGCGGGGGCGGCGGGGAGACCGTGCAGCTGGTGATACCCGGCGCGCCGGAGCGCTACGGGCGGGTGCACGACATCAGCGAACGCTCGGTGCGCGCCTTCTTCAACGGTGTCGGTTTCGAGCCCGGCCAGGACACCCGGCTGCGGGTCCAGCTGGCCGGCGACGGGGTGGTCGACTTCCCGGCGCGGGTGCTGCGAGCTGCCACGATCCGTCAGCAGGTGCCGGTCCGCGGGCCGCTGCTGACCGAGGTCGTGGCGATCTTCGAGCAGGACGAGCGACAGGCCAGGATCATCCGCCGGTACGTGATGCGGCTCCAGCTGGAGGCCCGGCGACAGGCCCGGTCCGACGACTCCCCGGAACCCGCTCCGACGGCCCGGATCATCGCGCTCCGATAATCCGGATTCGAATTTTAATTCCACCGGGCGGCCGGAATGAATGGAGGACTTCCGGCCCCTTAATTGTCAGGCCATTCGTCCTGGAATCATCGACGGCCGCCGACGGATACTCGATAACGCGGGGTCGGCGGACATGCCGGGGTGGTCTCGTGCCCGCCGCCCCGCGCCGGTATCGCCCGGCCGTCGGCCGGGATCAGACGCCGAGCAGGGTGCGCAGGTGGCGCGGCGGCGGGGAGCCGTGCGCCAGCATCGCGTCGTGCCAGGCCTTCGGGGTGGCGCCGAACGGGCGGGCCGCCGCGATCCCGGCGACCTCGGAGTACCCGACGAAGTAGGTGGAGAGCTGGGTCGACGTGAGCAGCGCCCGGCGCCACTTGCCGGCCGCCTCGGCCTCCTCCTGGAACCCGGTGCCGGTCATCAGGGCCATCGCCTCGGCCTCCGGCAGGTCCTCGCAGTGCGTCAACTGGTCGATGATCGCGTTGAGGCTCATCCGCAGCTGCATCTTGAGCTGCTGCAACCGCACCGGCAGCCCGCCGAAGCCGAGACCGGCCATCAGCTCCTCGGCGTAGACCGCCCAGCCCTCGACGAACGGGTCGGACCAGCCGAGCGCCCGCACCCGGGTCGCGGACCGGAACCGCCGCGCGTGCGCCAGCTGCAGGAAGTGCCCGGGCATCGCCTCGTGCACGGTCAGGTTACGCATCATCTCGTCGTTGTACTCGCGGTAGAGGCTGGCCACCCGGGCCTCGCTCCAGTCCGCGGGGGCCGGCGCGATGCAGTAGAAGGTGGGCACGTCGGCGGTCTCCAGCGGGCCGGGCGGATCGCAGTACGCCACCGCCACCCCGCGGGCGAACTCCGGCATCTCCTCGATCACGCACGGGTCGTCCACCAGGGACAGCACGTCGTTGACGCGTACGAAATCAATCGCCTCGTCCATCGTCGAACGGGCCAGGGCGACGATCGTGGAGCCGTCGGGGTGCTTCTCGGCCAGCGTGCCGAGGGCCCGGCGCACGGTCTCGTCGGTAGCCGGTCCGCCGATCAGCTCGGCCGCCGCCGCCCGCAGCTCCTCGCCCACCCGGGTCACGTTCTCCCGGGCCCGGGACAGCACCTCGCCGGCGGACAGCTCGGTGTCCAGGGTGTGCCAGAGCCGGGCCTCCCAGAGCGGCCGGCCGAGCCGGGGATCCCGGCCGGGTTCGCCGCTGTCCAGCCGGTCCCGCAGCCAGCCCTCGAACTCGCCGAACGCCGCCAGCGCGGCGGCCGCCACCGGCTCGGCCGCGGCGCGCATGCCGGGCTCCCGCTCCAGCAGGGCGGGCACCTCGTCGCGGATCAGCCGGGCGGCGCCGGCGAACTGGACGAGCGCCGTCCCGGTGTGGATCCGGGGCGTGTCGCGCAGCACCGCGCGGGCGGTGGCCAGCGTGTCGGGAATCGCGGCGAGCCGGCCGGAGAGGCTGGTCAGGCGCTCGTCGAGGGGCGCGAACGGCCTGGCGATCAGGCCGTGCAGCAGCGGGCCCGGGTTGTGCCGCAGCGGGTTCCACTCGTGCTCGCGGACGTCGGTCAGCTCGAACAGCTCCCGCTCCACCCGGGCCGACAGGATCGCGTGGTCGACCTGCTCCTCGGCGTCCAGGCCGTCCGGGTCGACACCGCTGAGCGCGTCGGCGGCGTCGCGCAGCATGGCGGCCCGGCCGGACACCGCGGCCGGGGAGTGGTCGGGCAGTCGGTCGTCGTAGCGGTGGTCGCCCGCGTACGAGGCGGTCGCGGGATCGCTCTCCAACAGGGCGTCGACGATGCGCTCGGCGAGCGGTACGAACTCCGGCATGCCTGAAAGTTACTGAACCTTTTTCAACCTCGCATGGCGGACGCGCCGGACGGCTCCGTCACCGGCCCCGCTCGGCCGCCCGCACCGCGTCGGCGAACGCCAGCGCGGCGGTACGCAACTCGGCCTCCGCGTCCAGCCCGGCGGCCCGCGCCTCGGCCACCACCTTGAGCAGCAGCGTCCCGAGCCCGTCGCCGTCCGGCAGCGGCACGTCCACCGCGCCGCGCTCGGTCCGGTGCAGGATCTTGGCGGCCAGGGCCAAGGCGGGCTGACTGAGCGCGATCCCGTCCAGCACCGAGTCCCGGGACTTCTCCTCGCGCTTGATCCGCTCCCAGTTGGCGGTGATCTCCTCGAGGTCGGCGACCTGCTCACCGGCGAAGACGTGCGGGTTGCGGCGGATCATCTTGTCGACGAGGTCACCCGCCACGTCGTCGATGGTCCACCGGGCGCTCTCGTCGTGGTCCTCGGCGAGCCGGGCGTGCAGCACCACCTGCAGCAGGACGTCACCCAGCTCCTCGCGCAGCGTGCCGAGGTCGTCGCCGACGATCGCGTCGTACGCCTCGTAGCTCTCCTCCAGCAGGTAGGGGGCGAGCGTCCGGTGGGTCTGCTCCCGTTTCCACGGGTCGCCGCCGGGTGACACCAGCAGGTCCATCACGGCCACCGCGTCCAGGAGCCGGGCGCCGGGCGGATCCCAGGAGCCGTACATCAGCTCCATCTCGGCCAGGTCCGGATCCCGGGTCAGGCGCAGCCCGAGCTGGCGGGCGAACGGCTGGTCCCCGGTCGGCCCGGCGAGCCACACCACCGCGGGCTCCCCGGCGATCGTGTCGAGCAGGCCCTGCGCGTCGGTCTCCAGCACGGTCACCGGCACCCCGTTGGCCCGCAGGGCGGCTGCCTGGGCGCTCTCCGCCGCGGCGTAGACCGGGTACGCCCGGACGGCGTCCCAGGCTTCGGCGGTGAGCAGCCCGGCCGGCAGCCGGGGTGAGGTGACCAGCAGGACGATCCGGGTGGTGACAGTGCTCAAGAGACGTCCGCCACCGGGGCCCGCAGATCCTCGCCGAGCGTGGCCGCGACCACCGAGTACGACTGCCCGGTCTGCTGGTTGCTGACCCCGAGCAGGCCCAGCTCGAACGGCTGGTAGCGCGGGTTGACCTCGATGTCGGCCTGGTCGGCGAGGGCCAGCAGGTCCCGGCGCACCGACAGGGCGGCGCTCAGGGCGGTCCGGTCCTCGGGGCTGAGCATCGAGTTGAACGAGGCGAAGTCGGTGCCCGGCTGGATGCCGCCGTTGGCGCTGATCCGGTCGAAGACGTCGCGCACCTCGGCCTCGGTCGGCGCGGGCGGGTTGGTGACCGCCTTGGTCAGCGAGTTCTGCAGCACCGCGTTCTCGGTGTAGAGCCGCACGTACTCATCCGTACCGGGCAGGCCGAACTGCGCGCCCGCCTCGTCGTACGGCACCCCGGCCGGGAGGCTCACGCCCTTCTCGGCGGCCAGCCGGCCGTAGAGGTCACGGCTGACGATCGCCCGGACCAGATCACCCCGCGTGTACGGCACCCGGACCGGCTCGGCCGACGCCCCGGCGGCCGGCGCCTTGTCGAGCAGCGTCTCGCGGCTCTCGTCCCAGATCCGCTGGACGCGGTCCTCGGTGATCGTCTCGCCGTCCCCGACCCGGGCGGCCATGTCCGCCGGCCGGAACCCACAGGCTCCCAGCCCACCCACGGCGAGAGAGGCAACGACGGCGATGGATGCGATTCTCCGGGCACGCTGCATGGTCAACACTCTCTCACGTCCGATGTGATCTTTGGCACCCCGGCCTCAGCGTGCCGCGACGGCCGGGGCCGGGACGTCGCCGAGGACGTCCTTCAGCAACTGGGCGCACCACTGCAGCAGGGCCTGGTCGCGGAGCAGCTCGCCGCCGATCCGGCGGGTGCTCGGGCGTGGGACGCTGACCTGGTCGGCGCCCGGCTTGTAGACCGAGTCCGGGTGGTACCGCTTCAGGCGCATCTGCTTGGAGTCCAGCAGCGACAGCGGCGAGAAGCGCAGGTGCTTGCCCTGCATCGACACGTCGGTCAGGCCGTACGCGCGGGCCAGCAGCCGGAACCGGGCCACCTCGATCAGGTTCACCACCGGCGCGGGCGGCTTGCCGTACCGGTCGGTCATCTCGGCCACCACCTCGTCCAGGCGGGCGGCGTCCCGGGCCTCGGCGAGCTTGCGGTAGACCTCCAGGCGCAGGCGCTCGACGGCGATGTAGTCGGTGGGCAGGTGCGCGTCGATCGGCAGGTCGATCTTGACCTCCGGCTCCTCCTCCTGGCGCTCGCCCTTGAACTGGGCCACCGCCTCGCCGACCATCCGCACGTACAGGTCGAAGCCGACACCCTCGATGTGCCCGGACTGTTCGCCGCCGAGCAGGTTGCCGGCGCCGCGGATCTCCAGGTCCTTCATCGCCACGTACATGCCGGCGCCCAGTTCGGTGTGCTGGGCGATGGTGGCCAGCCGCTCGTGGGCGTGCTCGGTCAGCGGCTTCTCCCGGGGGTAGAGGAAGTAGGCGTACGCCCGCTCCCGCCCTCGACCCACCCGGCCGCGGATCTGGTGCAGCTGGGCCAGGCCGAGCAGGTCGGCGCGGTCCAGGATCAGGGTGTTGGCGTTCGGGATGTCGATGCCGGACTCCACGATCGTGGTGCAGACCAGGACGTCGAACTCCTTCTCCCAGAAGCCGACCATCACCTTCTCCAGCTGTTCCTCGCTCATCTGGCCGTGTGCCACCGCGACCCGGGCCTCCGGCACCAGCTCACGGATCTTCGCGGCGGTCCGGTCGATCGACTCGACCCGGTTGTGCAGGAAGAAGACCTGACCGTCGCGGAGCAGCTCACGGTGGATGGCGGCGGAGACCTGCTTCTCGTCGTACGCCCCGACGTAGGTCAGCACCGGATGGCGTTCCTCCGGCGGCGTGGCGATGGTGGACATCTCGCGGATGCCGGTGATCGCCATCTCCAGGGTCCGCGGGATCGGGGTGGCCGACATGGTCAGCACGTCCACCGAGGCGCGCAGGGCCTTGAGCTGCTCCTTGTGCTCGACACCGAACCGCTGCTCCTCGTCCACGATGATCAGGCCGAGGTTCTTGAACCGGGTCGACTTGGCGAGCAGCCGGTGGGTGCCGATGATGATGTCGACCGTGCCGTTGCCGGCGCCCTCCAGGGTGACCGTGGTCTCCTTCGGCGTCTGGAAGCGGGACAGCTGCCGGATCTGCACCGGGAACTGGCTCATCCGGTCGGTGAAGGTGTTGAAGTGCTGCTGGGCGAGCAGTGTGGTGGGCACCAGCACGGCCACCTGCTTGCCGTCCTGCACCGCCTTGAACGCCGCCCGGACCGCGATCTCGGTCTTGCCGTAACCGACGTCGCCACAGATCAGCCGGTCCATCGGGACCTGCAGCTCCATGTCCTGCTTGACCTCGATGATCGCGGCCATCTGGTCCGGGGTCTCGGTGAACGGGAAGGCGTCCTCCAGCTCCCGCTGCCACGGGGTGTCCGGCCCGAACGCGTGGCCCGAGGAGGCCTGGCGGGCGGCGTACAACTGGATCAGCTGGGCGGCGATCTCCTTGACCGCCTTCTTGGCCCGCGCCTTGCTCTTCTGCCAGTCGGCGCCGCCCATCTTGTGCAGGGTGGGCGCCTCCCCGCCGACGTACCGGGAGAGCTGGTCGAGCTGGTCGGTGGGGACGAAGAGCCGGTCGCCGGGCTGGCCGCGCTTGGACGCCGCGTACTCGATCACCAGGTATTCCCGGTCGGCGCCGTTGACCTTGCGCTGCACCAGCTCGATGTAGCGGCCGATGCCGTGCTGCTCGTGCACCACGAAGTCGCCGGTCTTCAGCTCGAGGGGGTCGATGGTGTTGCGGCGGCGGGCCGGCAGCTTGCGCATGTCCTTGGTGGACGCGCCCCGGCCGCCGGAGATGTCATTGCCGGTGATCACCGCGAGCCGGGACGCCTCGTCGACAAAACCGTGGTTCAGCCCGCCGCAGGTGATCAGCAGCTGGCCGTCGGCGATCGGTTTCTCGATCGAGTCGGCCATGGTGACACCGAGACCGGCGTCGCGCAGCAGCTCGGCGGCCCGCTGGGCGGTGCCCTTGCCCTCGAAGACCAGCGCGACGGCCCAGCCCTGACCGGTCCAGCCGGCCAGATCGGTGGCCAGCCGGGCGGTCTCGCCGTGGTAGAGCGGGACCGGCTGGGCGGCGAGCGCGATGGCGTCACCCTGGTCCGGGCTCACCTCGACGGCCGCCGCGTCCTCCCACGGCAGGGCCTCCGCCCCGGCGGCCGGGTCGGCCAGGCCGAACGGCGAGACGGTCCACCACGGCTGCTGGAGGACGCCGGCATGGGCCCGTACGTCAGCAAGGGTCTTGAAAGCGACCGCGCCCACGTCGATCGGCGCCTGACCGCCGACCGCGGCCGCCGCCCAGGAGGCCTCCAGGAACTCGTCGGAGGTGCGGGTCAGGTCGTGCGCCCGGGTCCGGATCCGCTCCGGGTCGCAGAGCAGCACGTGGGTGCCCGCGGGCATGCAGTCGATCAGCAGCTCCATGCTGTCGGTGCCGCTGAGCAGTGCCGGGGCCAGCGACTCCATGCCCTCGACCGGGATGCCCTCGGCCAGTTTGTCGAGGATCTCGGCCAGCTCGGGGTGCTGCGCGGCCAGGTCCGCGGCCTTCGCCCGGACGTCGGGGGTGAGCAGCAGCTCCCGGCAGGGCGGCGCCCACAGGCGGGAGACCTGGTCGATGGTGCGCTGGTCGGCGACGGCGAAGGTGCGGATCTCCTCCACCTCGTCGCCCCAGAACTCGACCCGGGACGGGTGCTCGTCGGTGGGCGGGAAGACGTCCAGGATGCCGCCGCGGACCGCGAACTCGCCGCGCTTGGTGACCAGGTCGACCCGCGCGTACGCCATGTCGGACAGCCGCCGCGCGACCTCCTCCAGCTCCGCCTCGCGGCCGCTGATCAGCTCCACCGGCTCGAGGTCGCCGAGACCCCGCAGCTGCGGCTGGAGCAGGGAGCGGACCGGCGCGACGACGACCCGCAGCGGGTGCTCGCCGGGGTGGGCGAGCCGGCGCAGCACGGCCAGGCGGCGGCCGACGGTGTCCGAGCGCGGTGACAGGCGCTCGTGCGGCAGCGTCTCCCAGGACGGGTAGACGGCGACCGTGTCCGGGTCGATCAGGCAGCCGAGGGCGTCGGCCAGGTCGTCGGCCTCGCGGGAGGTGGCGGTCACCGCGAGCACCGGGCGGGCGGCGCCGCCGACGTCGGGCCGGCCGGCGACGGTGGCGACCACGAACGGGCGCATCGACACCGGCGCGGTCAGGTCGAGCGCGTCGGAGTCGACGAAGCCCTTGGCGGCGAGGTCGCGCGCGCGTGCGAGGCCCCGGTCACGCAGGGCGGCGGGAATCAGACCGGACAGTTGCATGACGAGCGACCCCCCGAGGGCACGACGAACGACCCCGGACCGGAAAGGGGCGGGGGTGTGGTTCCCAGCTTAGTCCGCCGGAACGTGAGAACCGTTATCGCACAGCATGTCCGACATCTTGTCGTGTCGCTCATGGAAAAGTGCCCGGACGTTGCACTCATTCGGTTCCGGGGAGGCTAAATGCGAAAATTCCGATATCGGGTGAACACCTGATTCATGACCACCATCCACCCCCCGGATCCCGGGGCCACCCAGCCCGTCCCGATCACGTCGGTCATCCCGCCCCAGCGGCCACCGACCGGGCGCACACCGATGCCGAACGACGAGATGGGCAGCACCCATCTGTTGCCACGGCAGTCCACCTACAGCGCGTACAGCGTGCTGGCCGGCCCGGCCGAGGACGCGCCGCCGGAGGGCCTGCCGTACCGGGTGCGGATGCGGCGGATGGCCCGCCGGCGTCCGATCCGGACGATGCTGATCACGCTGTTCGCCTTCGCTTTCGAGTCCACCTTCTTCGGCTGGCTGCTCACCTCGATCGAGCTGCCGGACCGCGATCTGCAGACCACCCTCTACCTGGCCACCTGCTTCATGATCGTGGCGACCGCCGCGATCGAGCTGTTCCGTCTGGTAAACGTCGTGACCCTGTGTCTGGCAACGCTCTGGGCGAGGGATCCCCAGCCGGTGGTACCGGACACCGGCACCCGGGTCGCGTTCCTGACCACGATCGTGCCCGGCAAGGAACCCGTCGAGATGGTGGAACGCACCCTGCGGGCCGCCCTGGAGGTCCGCTACGACGGGCCCTACGACGTGTGGCTGCTCGACGAGGGTGACGACCCGGTGGTCCGGCTGATGTGCCGGCGCCTCGGGGTGCACCACTTCACCCGGCACGGCATGCCCGAGTACAACACCCCGGCCGGCCGGTACAAGGCGCGCACCAAACACGGCAACTACAACTCGTGGCTGACGTCGCACGGCGGTGACTACGACGTGTTCGTCTCGGTCGACCCCGATCACGTACCGGCGCCGAACCTGTGCGAACGGCTGCTCGGCTACTTCCGGGACGACGACGTGGCGTTCGTGGTCGGCCCGCAGATCTACGGCAACTACGACAACCGGGTCACCCGCTGGGCCGAGTCGCAGCAGTACCTGTTCCACTCGCTGCTGCAGCGGGCCGGCAACCGGCGCGGCATCGCGATGCTGGTCGGCACCAACAACGCGGTACGCATCCCGGCGCTGAAGCAGATCGGCGGCCTGCAGGACTCGATCACCGAGGACATGGCCACCAGCCTGCGGATCCACGCGACCGTCAACCCGGCCACCGGACGACGCTGGACCTCGGTCTACACCCCGGACGTGCTCGCCGTCGGTGAGGGCCCGTCGTCCTGGACCGACTTCTTCACCCAGCAGCACCGCTGGTCACGCGGCACCGACGAGGTGGTGGTCCGGAACTTCCTGACCACGGCGTGGCGGCTCGGCCCGGCCCGGGCGCTGCACTACGCGCTGCTGATGTCGTACTACCCGCTGACCGCGGCGGCCTGGCTGCTCGGCGCGGTGAACGCGGCCTGCTTCCTGCTGCTCGGCGCCAAGGGTGTGCAGGTGCCGGGCGAGGTGTGGCTGATGCTCTACGTGGACGCCGCGCTCTTCCAGATCGGCCTCTACCTGTTCAACCGGCGGCACAACGTCAGCCCGCACGAGAAGTCCGGATCGTCGGGGCTGGCCGGGATGCTCGCCTCCACCCTGTGCACGCCGGTCTACGTGTCGTCGTTCGTGTCCGCGCTGCTGCGCCGCCGGTCCGGGTTCGTGGTGACCCCGAAGGGCGACTCGACCAGCCCGGACCGGCTCGCCACGTTCGCGCCCGGCCTGCGCTGGGCCGCCCTCTACGCCGTCCTGCTGGCCGTCTCGCCGTTCGTCGACCACGTCGACCCGGCGATGTACGTCTGGCCCGCCCTCAACCTGGCCATCTGCCTCGCCCCGGTGGCGCTGTGGCTGATCAGCAGAACCAAGGAGCCGTCGGCATGAAGCCACACACCCCTCCGTCCCTCGCCCGCCGGCTCACCAGTGGCCTGGCCACGCTGGTGGTGCTGGGCGTCGCGGTGGTCGCGAACCGGCCGATGGTCGCGGTGGCCGGTGACGCCCTGCACACCCTGAAGATCAATCGGCAGTCCTACAAGGAGACGTACGGGCTCTGGTCGCGCCTGCCGGTCCCCGGCGACTTCAAGGTCAACGCGATCCACGCGGCGCTGCTGCACACCGGCAAGGTGCTGATCATCGCGGGCAGCGGGAACAACCGGGACGCGTTCGAGGAGGAGTCGTTCCGGACCGTGCTCTACGACCCGGGCAACGACAGGTTCACCGAGGTGGAGACGCCCAGTGACGTGTTCTGCGCCGGGCACACCTTCCTGCCGGACGGCAAGCTGCTGGTGGCCGGCGGGACCAAGTCGTACGAGGTGCTCGAAGCGGACGTGGAGCACGCGGCCGGGGTCATGAAGATCAAGAACGAGTCGCCGGACGACGGGCCGCGGACCTTCCCGAAGGGCACCACGCTGCGGTCGGCGACCGGTCAGGCGTACCGGCTGAGGAATGAGGTCGTCGTGCCGGCGGCCCGCAAGATGACGCACGCCGGCAAGGTCGTCACGCACGCCGGCGAGGCCGAGGCCTGGGCCGACGCGGTGGCCGAGGGCGACGGGCCGGTGGTCACCGCCCCGGCGCAGTACTCGATCGACGGCCTGACCGGTCCGGAGTCCCGCAACCTCTACGGCATCGCCGAGAAGATCACCCGCGAGAAGCAGGAGTACGGCGGGGACAAGACGTCGTACGAGTTCGACCCGGTGACCGAGCGTTACGTCCGGACCGGCGACATGACCGACCACCGCTGGTACCCGACGCTGATCGGCACGAACAGCGGCGACGTACTGGCCGTGTCCGGTCTTGATCAGTTCGGCCGGATCCTGCCCGGCCGCAACGAGCGGTACCTGACCGCCGAACGCCGGTGGGTGGCCGCACCCGGGCTGAAGCGCTACTTCCCCACCTATCCGGGCCTGCACCTGATGGCCGACGGCCGGATCTTCTACTCCGGCTCCAACTCCGGGTACGGCTCGGACACCGAGGGCCGCACCCCAGGCCTGTGGAACGTCGAGCGCAACACCTTCAAGGCGGTCCCCGGCCTGCGGGATCCGCAGATGAACGAGACCAGCTCGTCGGTGCTGCTGCCGCCGGCACAGGAGCAGCGGGTGATGATCCTCGGCGGCGGCGGGGTGGGCGAGTCGGAGCAGTCCACCGCGCGTACCGACATCGTCGACCTCAACGAGCGGAACCCGCGCTACCGGCCCGGCCCGGACCTGCCGAAACCCGCCCGCTACCTGTCCGCGGTGGTGCTGCCGGACGACACCGTGCTCACCACCGGCGGCTCGTCGGGCTACCGCGGCGGCGTCTACCGGGGCGCCCCGCGCAGCGACCTGTTCAACGCGCAGATCTACCACCCGGACCGGGGCGTGTTCGCGACCGCGGCCGAGTCCACCGTCGGCCGCAACTACCACTCCGAGGCGATCCTGCTGCCCGACGGCCGGGTCATCACCCTGGGCGGCGACCCGCTCTACGACAAGACCGGGGAGAACGCCGGCACCTTCGAGCAGCGGATCGAGATCTACAGCCCGCCCTACCTCTTCCGGGGCGAGCGCCCGCGGATCGTCAGCGGCCCGGAAGCCGTGTCCCGCGGCGAGGAGACCTACTTCGGTACGCCGGAGGGGCCCCGGATCGTCTCGGCCCGCCTGGTCCGCCCCAGCGCCGTCACCCACGTGACCGATGTCGATCAGCGGTCGGTGGCGCTGAAAGTGGCCGGTACCCCGTACGGTGCCCGAGTGACCGTGCCGGAAAAGGCCGGACTCGTCCCCTCCGGCTGGTACATGCTGTTCCTCGTGGATGACAAGGGCGTCCCGTCGGTGGCCCGATGGGTGCGAGTGCGCTGATGTGGGCCCTGCTGCTCGCCGCCGCGCTGGGAGCCGGCTGGACCGCCGCGCCGGCCCCGGCAGTCGATCTCTACGTCGATCCGGACGGGCAGGCCCCGCGGTACGTGCGGCAACTGGAACGCGCCGGGCGGGACGGCGAGGCCGCGATCATGCGGAGGATCGCCGACCAGCCCGCCGCGATCTGGTTCACCGATGCCAGCAGTGGGTTCGCCGATCGGGCGCGCACCGTCGTGACCAGGGCGAACTCGGCCGGGAAACTGCCGGTGCTGGCGCTCTACTTCATCCCGAAACGGGACTGCCGGGGGTACTCCGCGGGCGGCGCGCGCACGGCCCGGGCGTACCGCAACTGGGTCTCCTCGCTCGCACACGCCCTGCGCGGCCGGCGGGCCCTGGTGATCCTCGAACCGGACGCGGTGCCCGATGCGGTCCGCGGCTGCCTGGACAAGGCGGCCACCGCGACCCGGCTCGCGCTGCTGGCGTACGCGGTCGACAAGCTGCGGGCCGAGCCCGGCGTCGCGGTCTACCTGGACGCCGGGCACCCGGGATGGCATCCGGCCGCGCAGATCGCGCCGGCGTTGCGCACCGCCGGCGCCACCCGGGCTCGCGGTTTCTCACTCAACGTCGCCAACTTCCAGACAACCAATGCCAATTTGCGGTACGGGGAGGAATTGTCCCGTCTGCTGGCCGGAAAACACTTCGTCGTCGACACCAGCCGCAACGGCGCCGGTCCCGCCCCCCAGGGCCGGTGGTGCAATCCACCCGGCCGGCGACTCGGTCAGGCGCCCACGCTGCGCACCGGCAATTCGCTCACTGACGGTTACCTATGGATAAAGCGTCCCGGTGAATCCGACGGCGCCTGTGGAAAAGGCGCACCACCCGCAGGTCAGTGGTACCCGGCCTATGCACGTTCACTTACCGGGTCGTGAGACTCTTGACTCAATTCACCCCCTGAGAGGGGTACGCCGATAACATCGGCGAAGTCGGGACAGCGCCGTCCTGGAGCCATCCGAGCGAAGGAGCGCCCCGATGACCGACCAGCCTGCCCAAGTCGACGATTTCGACGGTCCCGACGCCGCACTCCGTGCCGACATCCGCCGGATCAGCACCCTGCTCGGGCAGACCCTGGCCCGGCAGGAGGGCCGGCCGCTGCTCGACCTGGTCGAGGAGATCCGGGCCCTGGTCCGGCAGGACGCGCCGGCCGCCGCCGAGCGCCTCGGCGCCATGGACATCGCCACCGGCACCAAGCTGGCCCGCGCCTTCTCCACGTACTTCCACCTGGCCAACATCACCGAGCAGGTGCATCGCTCCCGGGACCTGCGGCGCCGCCGCGCCCGGGACGGCGGCTGGCTGGACCAGGCGGCCAAGCGGATCGCCGAGAAGGGTGTGCCGGCCGACGAGATCGCCGCCGCCGCCCGCCGCCTCGCCGTCCGCCCGGTCTTCACCGCGCACCCGACCGAGGCGTCCCGGCGCTCGATCCTGTCGAAGCTGCGCCAGGTCGCCGACTCGCTGGACGCCGAGTCGGCCGCCGCCGCACTGTTCGGCGACACCGACACCACCGTCTCCACCCGGCGGTTCGCCGAGCTGATCGACCTGCTCTGGCAGACCGACGAGCTGCGCCTGGACCGGCCGGACCCGACCGACGAGGCGCGCAACGCGGTCTACTACCTCAAGGACCTGTACGCCGAGGCCGCCCCGCAGGTGCTCGACGACCTCGCCGAGACGCTGCGCCGCCTCGGGGTGGAGACCGCGCCCACCTCGCGCCCGCTCACCTTCGGCTCGTGGATCGGCGGCGACCGCGACGGCAACCCGTTCGTCACCCCGGCCGTCACCCGTGAGGTCCTGCTCATCCAACATGAGCACGGCATCCAGGCCACCGAGCTGGCGATGGACAAACTGATCGACGAGCTGTCCGTCTCCCGGCGGCTGCGCGGCGTCTCCCTCGACCTGTCCGCCAGCCTCGCCCAGGACCTCGACAACCTGCCCGAGGTGCAGCAGCGCTTCCGCCGGGTCAACGCCGAGGAGCCGTACCGGCTGAAGGTCCGGGCGGTCAAGGCGAAGCTGGCGAACACCCGGGCCCGCCTGACCAACGGCACCCCGCACGTGCCCGGCCGCGACTACCTCGGCTCCAGCGAGCTGATCTCCGACCTGGAGCTGATGCGCGCGTCGCTGGCCCGCAACTCCGGGCAGCTGCCCGCCGTCGGTGTGGTCGCCACCGCCATCCGGACCGCGTCCGCGTTCGGCATGCAGCTGGCCACCCTCGACGTGCGCGAACACGCCGAGAAGCACCACGAGGTGCTCCAGCAGATGTACGCCCAGGTCGGCGAGGTCGACGACTACGCCACCCTGGAGCGGGCCGACCGCACCAAGCTGCTCGCCACCGAGCTGACCGGGCGCCGGCCGCTGTCCAACAAGGACACCCCGCTCACCGACTCGGCCCGCAAGACCTTCGACGTGTTCCACACGATTCGGGAGGCGCAGGCCCGGTTCGGCGAGGACGTGATCGAGACGTACATCATCTCGATGACCCTCGGCGTCGACGACGTGCTCGCCGCGGCCGTGCTGGCCCGGGAGGCCGGTCTCGTCGACATCCACACCGGCCGCGCGCAGATCAACATCGTGCCGCTGCTGGAGACCCCCGCCGAGCTCGACGCCGGTGGCGACCTGCTCGACGAGATGCTGTCGCTGCCCGCGTACCGGGAGATCGTCCGGGCCCGCGGCGACATCCAGGAGGTCATGCTCGGCTACTCGGACTCCAACAAGGAGGCCGGCATCACCACCAGCCAGTGGCGGATCCACAAGGCGCAGCGCTCGCTGCGTGACGTGGCCGCCCGGCACGGGGTGCGACTGCAGCTCTTCCACGGCCGGGGCGGCACCGTCGGCCGCGGCGGTGGCCCCACCCACGAGGCGATCCTGGCGCAGCCGTACGGCACGCTGGACGGCGCGATCAAGGTGACCGAGCAGGGTGAGGTCATCTCCGACAAGTACACCGTGCCGTCGCTGGCCCGGGAGAACCTCGAACTCACCGTCGCCGCCGTGCTGTCGGCGACCCTGCTGCACACCAGCATCTCCGTCGACCCGGTGCGCCTCAAGGTGTGGGACTCGGTGATGGACACCGCCTCCGACGCGGCGTTCACCAGGTACCGCACCCTGGTCGAGGACCCGGACCTGGCCGCCTACTTCTGGGCCGCCACCCCGACCGAGCTGCTCGGCGCCCTCAACATCGGCTCCCGCCCGGCCAAGCGCCCCAACGCCGACGCCGGTCTGAGCGGTCTGCGGGCCATCCCGTGGGTGTTCGGCTGGACCCAGACCCGGCAGATCGTGCCCGGCTGGTTCGGTGTCGGCTCCGGCCTCGCCGCCGTCCGCGCCGCCGGCCTCGGCAACGAACTCGACGCGATGCACGAGAACTGGCAGTTCTTCCGCACGTTCCTGTCGAACGTCGAGATGATGCTGGCCAAGACCGACCTGTCGATCGCCCGGCGCTACGTGGAGACCCTGGTCCCGGAGAACCTGCACCCGATCTTCGCCAAGATCGAGCAGGAGTACGAGCTGACCGCCCAGGAGGTCCTGAAGATCACCGGCGGTTCGGCGTTGCTCGACTCGCAGCCGGAACTCTCCCGAACCCTCAGCGTCCGCGACACGTACCTGGAGCCGCTGCACCACCTGCAGGTGGCCCTGCTCCGCCAGTACCGCGACCTGGGCGAGGCCGGCCGCCAGATGCCGACGGCCCCCGGAGCACGCCGGGGCCCGTCCGACTCGACCGCGTTGGAACGAGCCCTGCTGACCACCGTCAACGGCATCGCAGCCGGCATGCGCAACACCGGCTGACCCACCGCTCCCGAAAGAACCGCCCCGGCGCACCCCGCTCCGGGGCGGCTCTTTTGCGTCAGCGCTTGTCCCCCTGCCGGGTGACCGCGATAAGGTTTACCGATAACTAAACTTTCGCCATGGCCACAACGGAGTGGGATATCTATCTGGTTGCCGAGGTCCGGCACTGGATCGAGGGCCTCGACGAGTCCGCGCGCCGGCGCGTCACCGAGGCGGTTGATCTTCTGGCTGAGTACGGGCCCGGCCTCGGCCGCCCACTCGTGGACACGATCCACGGATCCTCGGTCGCCAATCTGAAAGAATTGCGACCCGGCACGGTCCGGATCCTGTTCGCCTTCGATCCCTGGCGGTCCAGCATCCTTCTGGTGGCCGGTGACAAGTCGGGGCGCTGGAACGAGTGGTACCGCAAAGCAGTCCCGCTGGCTGAGCAACGTTACGAGATCTACCTCAAGGAACGCGCCGACGAGGAGGGGGACCGCGATGAGTAGCTACGCACGGTGGGCGGACATTCGGGACGAGTTCGTCGAGCGGGCCGGCGGCGAAGAGATCGTCGCCGAGGGAAAGCGGGAGATGCTCGCGACCGTCGTCGGGCACCGGCTGTCCGAGGTGCGGCGGGGCCGGGGTCTGACCCAACAACAGGTCGCGGACCGGATGGGTGTCACCAAGGGGCGGGTCTCCCAGATCGAGCAGGGAAAGATCTCCGGGCAGGAAGTCCTGGCCCGTTATGCGTCCGCCCTGGGCGGGCGGCTCCACCAGGCGATCCACTTCGACGACGGCAACATCGCCGCTATCGCTTGATCGCTTCGGCAAGGGCCAGTCCGGCATGGCGCCGCAGCGGGGCGGAAATCACGGCTTTGACACCGTCGCTTCGGCCTGGTCGAGCCAGGTTCGGTACCAACGGGTGAAGGTCTGTGGTTGGCCGTCGGTGTCGGGAACCGGCCGGTAGCCGCCGTCGTCGGCCATGTCGTCGGCCCACATCACGCCCCGGTGCGGGCCGGAGACCACCAGGGCCTCGCGGTAGGCGCAGCCGAGGTGGCACAGGTAGAGCAGGCCGGGGGTGCTCACCTCGGCCAGCATCCGGGTGTGCTCCTCCCAGTACGCGTCCTCGGCATCCTCGCCCTCCTCCTCGTCGGGTGGCTCGGGGAAACCCTCGGCCGGGTTGAACGCCTCGGTGTGCGGGAACGGCTCGGCCAGGCGGGCCGTCTCGGTCAGGTCGGCGCCGTCGCCGGACCAGCGCCAGCTGTCGCCTTTCCGGAGCACCGGGAAGAGGCCGTAGGCCGGGCCGGCACCGCCACGGCCGGCCTGGCGGAGGAAGGCGCGGTAGTCGGCCGGCAGCTCGACGCCGAACTGGGCCTCCAGGTCGGCCAGCTCGGGCCCGGTCAGCGCCGGCTCCAGCACCCACTCGTGCCCGCCGCTGCCGAACACCTCGCCGGAGCGCGGGTGGGCGGCCAGGGCGGCCAGGCGAGGGCGGATGTCCGACCAGTCGATGTCTGTCACACCGCGCAGATTAGACGCGCCCTCCGACATTTCCCGGAGGCCGCCGGTGTGGGCGGGACAGGCGACGGCCCGCCGGCCCGGGAGAGCGGGCGGCGGGCCGATCGGTGGGGTCGCGGGGAGGCGACCGCCGGTGGCCGAGGGGAGTCGGCCGGTGCAGAGCCCTTCGACGGGGCCCGACAAGGATCCGGTGGAAAGGAGCGGGTCAGCTGGTCTCGCCGGCCAGGCTGAAGGAGCCCAGGCGGTTGATGGCGAAGATCGTGCCGAGCACGACGAAGATGGCGGACATCGCCAGGGCGGTGGTCAGGCCGACCGAGGACTCGATGATCGTGGTGGGGGCCATCTTGTCGGCGATGGTCGCCACGTACTGGCCGACCGACAGGATCTTGGTGCCGCTGACGAAGTTTCCGAGCAGGCCCTCCCAGACCAGGATGTAGACCAGGCCGAGCAGGACCGGGCGGCGGCTGACCAGGCTGAACAGCAGGAACAGCGCGGAGTACGCCAGGGCGCCGACCACCGCGGCCACGGCCAGCGCCGCGCCCAGTTTCGCCGAACCGGCCAGCAGACCGGTCAGGTACAGCGGGACGGCTGTGGTCACCGCGGTCACCGAGGCGGCCACCGCGTACTTCGCCAGGATGATGTCGCGGCGGGGCAGCGGCTTGGTGAGGATGTGGACGATCGTGCCGTCGTCGATCTCGGAACCGAGGACGCCGGTGCCGACGATCAGGGCGACGACCGGGAGCACCACGCTGGTGCCCAGGCCGACGATCACGGCGGTGCCCCACATGTCGGGGGACACGCCGTACGCCCGGCAGATGGCCGCGAGGCCGACCAGCAGCAGGGGCAGGGGCAGCAGGAGCAGGGCCCGGCGGCGGCCGAAGAGTCCGCGCGCGGTGATCAGAGCGACGGTGGACATCAGCCCTCCAGCAGGTAGGAGAAGACGCTCTCCAGGGATTCGTCGGACGGGACCACCTGTTGCAGGCGGATTCCCTGGTCGAGTGCGATGCGGGGCAGCACCCGGGTGAAGTTGCCGTAGTCGGCGGCGCGCACGGTCATCCCGGTGGCCTCGATCTCGATGCCGGCGACCGACTTCTCGGCGATCAGCGCGACGGCCAGCCGGCGGTCGTCGGAGCTGCGGACGGCGAAGACGTGCGGCCGGTTCGTCATCAGGCGGCGGATCCGCCGGTAGTCGCCGGAGGCGGCCAGCCGGCCGGCCACGATCACCTGGACCAGCCCGGCGACCTGCTCGACCTCTTCCAGAATGTGCGAGCTGAACAGGATGGTGTGCCCGTTGTCGCCGAGGCGGTGCAGCAGCTCCATCATGTGCATGCGCTGGCGCGGGTCCATGCCGTTGAACGGCTCGTCGAGCAGCAGCACGCGCGGCTCGTGGACCAGGGCGGCGGCGACCCGGGTGCGCTGCCGCATGCCCTTGGAGAAGGTCTCGATCCGGCGGTCGGCGGCGCCGGTCATCTCGACCTGTTCCAGGGCGCGGCGGGCGGCGGCGGCCGGGTCGGGCAGTTTCTGCATCTTGGCGCAGGCGGTGACGAACTGGCCGGCGGTCAGGTAGCCGTGCACCGACTCCCGCTCGGTGACCAGCCCGAGGTCGCGGTAGACGGCCGGGTTGCGCCAGGTGGGCTTGCCGTCGATGGTGACAGCGCCCTTGGAGGGGGCGAGGAAGCCGGCCATCATGTGCAGCACGGTGGTCTTGCCGGCGCCGTTCGGGCCGAGCAGGCCGGTCACGCCGGGGTTCAGCGTCATGCTGATGTCGTTGACGGCGACCACGTTGCCGTACCACCGGGAGACGGTGGACAGCTCGACCACGCCGGAGGTCGGGGCCTTGGTCTCGGCCTGGAGGGTCTGGGTGGTCACAGCGAGGCCACCTTCCGGTAGCGGGCCAGCAGGAGCAGCATGGTGACGGCGATGAGGCAGACCGCCTCGATGGCGTAGATCGGGCCGAAGCGGCCGATCGGGAGGTCGAATCCGTTGCTGCCGCCGCTGACCCAGTACCCGATGCCGCCGATCAGGGTCATCGGGCTGGCCAGGCCGGCCAGGCCGTTGGCGGTGGTGGAGGGCAGCGAGGCCAGCACCCCGACGATCGGTGTGCTCATCAGGAACACCGCGACGATGCCGCCGGCGGCGAACGCCTGCTTGCCGGTGAACGAGGCGATCAGCAGGCCGATGCCGGCGAACGTCAGCGCCCAGAGCAGGCTGTAGCCCCAGGCCGGGACCAGGCCGCCGAGTTCGTCGAAGACACCCTCGGCGCCCTTCTTGGTGGTGAACGCGGCGCCCAGGAACATGATGAACTGCGGCACGCCCAGCAGCAGCCAGATCGCGGCCGCCATGGCGGCGAACTTGGCGAAGACGTAGTCGGCGGCGCGCAACGGCCGGCTGAAGTAGAGCGGCAGGGTGCCGGCCCGCAGGTCACGGGAGACCAGCTGGGGCGCGACGATCGCGACGAAGAAGATGATCAGGAAGCTCATGCTGTCGGCGAAGCCGGCGTAGGTGATGAACTCCTGGCCGGTCTGGGACCGGATGGCCGCCAGGATCACCGCGGTCAGCAGCATGATGCCGAAGACCAGCCAGGGGAAGATCTTCGCCTTGGCCGAGCGGCCCAGCCCGAACGCGGCACGCAGGCCGTGCACGAACAGCGAGTTCTGCAGGGCCAGGCGGCCCAGGCGGACGCCCGAGTACCGCTGGTACCCGATGTCATGGATGACGCCGGTCTCAGACATCGGCCGTCTCCTTCTTGGTGAAGAGCTCGGCGACGCGGTGCCGACGCTGGTCCAGGCGGTGCAGGTTGAGGTCGAGGTCGGCGACGGAGCGCAGGATCCGGTCGTACGCCGCGTCGGACTCCATGGCGACCAGGAGCATCCGGCCGTCCCGGGTGACCGGCAGGCCCTGCTCGCTGAGGGCGGCGAACAGCTCGTCGGTGCCGTCGGCGACCTCGACCGCGAGCACGTCGGAGGCCTCGGTCATCGTGGAGATCCGGTCGGCGCGCAGCAGCCGGCCGCCCTCGATGGCGATCAGCGAGTCGCAGATCCGCTCGACCTCGCCGAGCAGGTGCGAGCAGACCACCACGGAGATGCCGAACTCGGAGCCGATCCGGTGGATCAGGGAGAGCATGGCGTCCCGGCCGGCCGGGTCGAGGCCGTTGGTGGGCTCGTCGAGCAGCAGCAGGTCGGGGTCGTGCACCAGCGCCTGAGCGAGCTTGACCCGCTGTTTCATGCCGGTGGAGTAGCCGCCGATCTGCCGGTAGCGCTCCTCGTAGAGGCCGACGTGCCGCAGCGCCTCGGAGGCGCGCTCGCGGGCCGCGGTCTTCGGCAGGCCGCTCATCCGGGCCAGGTGGGTGACGAACTCGGCGGCCGAGACGTCGGGCGGCAGGCAGTCGTTCTCCGGCATGTAGCCGACACGGGCCCGCACTTTGTCCGTCTGCACGACGGGGTCGAGGTCGAAGACCCGGACGGTGCCGCCACTGGGTGGCACCAGCCCGAGCATGATCTTGATGAAGGTGCTCTTGCCGGCGCCGTTGGCGCCGACCAGTCCGATGACGCCGGCATCGACGGCAACGGTCAGGTCCGCGAGGGCGGTCACCCCGCCGCCGTACGTCTTGGTCAGCCCGTCCGTAACGATGATGGTCACAGGCCCAGCCTATGGAGGTGATGCGAGCCGGTGGATCCGGAAGTTCCCTGAGTCGGCCTCAGGGTTTCTCAGCGGCCTCTCAGGAACGTTTATCCGCCGACGGAGACCTGGAAGACCGGCAGCCGGCCGAGGCGCCGGTACTCGCGCAGCGCGTCCGGAGTGCTGTCCACCCGGGAGTCCTGCCGTTTGTGGTTGGCCGGAGTCTCGAAGTGGACCATCGCCTTGATCCCGGGGAAGTCTTCGATCTGCTCCCCCACCTCACGATAGAACTCGGCCATGTGGTCGGGGTTGCGTTTGGAGAACCAGACCCCCCACTCGGCGATCATCAGCGGTTTGGACGGGTGCCGTTTGCGCACCCAGTTGTAGAACCCGGGCCAGCCGGGTTTGCTCGCCGACCGCCGGTTGAGCAGCTCGGCGAAGTCGCCGTGGCCGTACCCGGGTTCGCTGTACGAGTAGGTGTCGAACCCGATCCAGTCGACCACGTCGTCGCCCGGGTACATGTGCCGGAACCAGCTCCGGGTGGTGTGCGGCACGTACGCCATGTGAACCAGAACGGTCACCACGTTCGTCGCGCCCTTGGCCCGCAGCCGCTTCACCACGTGCCGGAACATGGCCGCGTAGTCGCGCGCCGTGTAGCCGGAGCCGGGCCGTTCGCGGACCTGGTCCTCGGCCTCGTGGTGCACGGCGAAGAAGAACCGGTCCCGGAAGTTCTCCCGCAGGTGCGCGGCCATCCGGTCCAGGAAGTCGTCGGTGCGCCGGTCACCTCGGGCGATCGCGGCCCAGGTGGTGGTCTCGGGTTTCCAGTTGAGCAGCAGGATCCGCTTGCGGCCCGGTTCGCGGGCGATGGCGATCTCCTGCTCGGTGGGGAACATCTGCCGGATCCCGCGGTGGTAGCCGTGGAAGATCGCCTGCCGGCGGCCGGTCTTGCGTTCGAAGTCGGCGAGCGCCCGGACACCCCGTGACTCGGTGCGTGCTCCCGGCGCGACGCCCCACAGGATGCCGCAGGTCGGCACCAGCCGGGATCCGACCGTACAGCCGCGGGGGCTCCGGGTCTGTGATTCCTCCGGATGGCGCAGCAGGTGGTCGGTGCCGTCGTCGGTCGCCAGTGGCAGCGGCCGGTAGGTGGGTTTCGGCGACGGTTCGACGGTGGCCGTGGGCAACCGGAACACGCTGGGCGCCGCGGACGGCGACCCGGCCGGGGAATCGGACGCGGACGGCGAGGCGGCGGACGGGGCGGCGGGTGCGGACGGGACGGTCGGTGAAGCGACGACGGGGACGGGTGTCTCGATGGGGAGGTCGACGACGTCCGTGTCACCGGTCCGCGCCCAGGCCAGCGTGGCGGTGACGGACATGGCGAACGCCGTGGTCAGTGCAACGACCTGCAGTAGTCGGGAACGGGTCTGATTCACAAAGGCCGAGTATCAAAGGATCGTATCGACTTGTCCAGTATTCGGATATTTTCCACCGAAATTGACGGTATGCAAGTTTCATCCTGCCCGGGGAAAGATCGGAATTGGACCGTGAGCCCGACTCGACCGCCTCGATCGCGCCTGGGAAACTGTTGCCCAAATACGTGCAGGGGGATTCGAAGTGAATGGTTCGGTACTGCCCGAGGACGTGCTCCGGGATGCTCCCTCCTTCACCCCGCGCCCCTACGAGCTGGCAGACCTCGAACTGCTGCTCTCCGGCGCCTATGCGCCGCTGACCGGGTTCGTCGGGCGGGCCGACATGGCCACGCTCGCCCGCAGCGGCCGTCTCGCCGACGGCACCCCGTGGCCGGTGCCGGTGACGTGCGAGGTTCCGGGGGAGGTCGCGTCCGCGCTGGACCCGGCCGATCCGGCCCGCCGCACGTTGGTGCTGACCGACCCGGAGGGCGCGCCGGTCGCCGCGATCGAGGTCTCCGACGTCTGGCAGACCGGGGAGAACAGGTTCGCCATCGGTGGGCCGGTGCGCCGGATGGGCGACGGCGGGCACGGCCCGTTCCAGCGCCTGCGCCGGACTCCGGAGGAGGTCAGGGCCCTGCTCCCGGCCGGCCGGGTGCTCGGGGTGATCGCCGACCGGCCGCTGCACCGGCCACAGTTGGCGCAGATCTCGCACGCCGCCCGTACTCTCGCGGCTCATCTCCTGATCCTGATCCCGGTCAGCGGGCCGGGACCGGACGGACTGCCTCCGGAGGCGCTGGTCCGCGCGATCTTCGCGGCCCGGGACCGGATGCCCCCGGCGACGGTGGTGGCGGTCCCGCTGCACAGCCGCGGTGACGAGATGTGGGACGCGCTGCTCCGCGCGCGGGTGGCCCAGTCCTACGGGGTGAGCCACGTGCTGTCCACCGAGGACACGCTGTCCGGCGCCGGGGTGCGGGTGCTGCTGCCCCGCGAGCTGGCCTACGACAACCGGGACGGGCAGTGGCGCTGGCGCGACGACATCCCGCCGCGCAACCGCCGGCTGGCGATGACCCCGTCCGAGATCGACGACCTGCTGGACCGGGGTTTCCCGCTGCCCGAGTGGCACACCCCGCCGGCCGTGGCCAAGGAGCTGTCCAAGGTCCGGCCGCCGCGCCGGCACCGGGGCCTGGTGGTCTTCTTCACCGGCCTGTCCGGTTCCGGCAAGTCGACGATCGCCCGGAACCTGGCCGACGCGCTGCGGGAGAACGGGGATCGTACGGTCACCCTGCTCGACGGCGACGTGGTGCGCCGGGAGCTGACCGCCGGGCTCGGTTTCAGCAAGGCCGACCGGGACCGCAACGTGCGCCGGATCGGCTGGGTGGCGGCCGAGGTGGCCCGGCACCGGGGCATGGCGGTGGCCTGCCCGATCGCACCATATGAAGCGGCCCGTGCGGCGGCCCGGCGGATGTCGGTGGAGGCCGGTGGCGGATTCATCCTGGTGCACGTCGCCACCCCGCTGGAGGTGTGCGAGAGCCGGGACCGCAAGGGGCTGTACGCGAGAGCACGTGCGGGCCAGTTGCGTGGCATGACCGGTATTGACGACCCGTACGAGGTTCCGGCAGATCCGGAATTGACCATCGACACCACCACGATGACGGTTCCGGAAGCGGTCGACGTGGTGCTCAACTACCTGGTGGAAAGCGGCTGGGTGGAGCCCAAGATGGCGTAGACCATCACTTACGGCGGAGGTCGGGCGTTGGACCCTTCGGGGCGAAACGCCCGAACCCTCACTCCATTCCCGGAAGGGCCGCCGAAGACTGATGGAATCGTCCCGCCCCTCGTCCGATCTCTCGCACTACCTCGGTGCGTTCCGCCGCCACTGGTGGATCGCCCTGGTGGCCACGGGTGCCGGCCTGGGCGGAGGCGCGGTCCTGGCGCACACCATGCCGAAGGTCTACGAGTCGTCGGCCTCGGTGCTGGTGCAGCCGATGGACCAGGACTCCAACGCCGAGGGCGGGCGGACCAAGAGCGCCGTCAATCTGGACACCGAGGCCCAGCTGGTGGCCTCCGGCGCGGTCCTGGTGAAGGCCACCACCCTGCTGCGCAGCGATCTGTCGCCGGTCGAGCTGGCCAAGTCGGTGTCGGTGCAGGTGCCGCCGAACACCACGGTCCTGGTGATCACCTTCCGGGCGGACACCCCGGAGCGGGCACAGGCCGGGTCGCACGCGTTCGCCGAGGCGTACCTGCGCAACCGGGAGGACACCGCGCGGGCGCTGCTGGACCGGCGGATCCGTTCGCTGAACCTGAAGGTGAAGCAGCTGACCACTGCGCTCACCGGGTTCAACGCGAAGCTGGCCGGCGCGAAGAAGGGCAGCCCCACCGAGAGCAACCTGCAGAGCCTGCGCAACAACTCGCAGAACCAGCTCAACTCGCTGACCGGCAAACTCAACGAGCTGACCACCACCATGGTCGGCGGCGGCAGCATCATCAGCGACTCCCGGCTGCCGGAGGAGCCGACCAGCCCCAACAAGTGGCTGAACATCGGCACCGGCGGCATGATCGGGCTGCTGCTCGGTCTGGGGCTGGCCTATCTGCGGGAACGCTTCGACAGGCGCCTGATCTCGGCCGGTGACGTCCGGGACCGGGGCCGGGTGCAGGTGCTGGCGGCGCTGGACGAGCGCAGCACCCCGCACTACGACGACGTTCTCCAGCCGTACGGGCCGGGCGGGCGGATCTTCAACCGGCTGCGCAACGAGGTGCTGGCCAGTCTCCAGGAGGACGACCGGATCATCGTGGTGACCGGGACCAGCCGCGGCTCGGCCAGCACCCTGGTGGCGGCGAACCTGGCGGCGGCACTCGCCCGGACCGGCAGTGACGTGGTCCTGATCGGCGCGCACCTGCCGGACAGCGTGGTGGACGCCGCGCCGCTGGCCCGGATGTTCGGTGTCGCCCCCACCCCGGGGCTCTCCGACCTGCTGGCCGGGCGGGTCAGCCTGGGCCGGACCCTGCAACGCGCGCCGCGCATCCCGTCGCTGCGGGTGATCACCACCGGCGGGGCCGCCACCGCGGCCGGGCTGATGCAGTCGCAGCGGCTCAAGGACACCCTGCAGCACCTGCACCGGCAGGGCGGCTTCGTGATCATCGAGGCGCCGTCGACCACCTCCAGCGCGGACGCGCAGAGCCTGGCCAGTCTCGCCGACGCGGCCATCCTCGCGGTCGAGCTGCGGCGTTCGCTGCGGCCCGCGCTGGTCGACGCCGCCGAGCAGCTGCAGCGGGTCGGCACTCCCCTGCTCGGCGCGGTCGTGTTGCCCAAGCTGCCCGCCCCGCAACCCGGTGACCAGTCGGTGAGCCCGGCGGTGACCTTGACGGCGGAGACCGAAGGTCCGACCCAGCAGCTCTCGTACGCGGGACGACAGCGGGAGCGGGCCGACGAGGCCGCCGACCGGGCCGGTGCCGGTACGGACGGCGACGAACAGTGACCGTGGTCGCGGCGCCACCGCTCGCCGGGACCGCACCCCGTACCACCAGGAACTGCTCGTTGCCGGCCTGGCCGGTGGCCTGGATCCTGCTGCTCTATCCGATGTGGTGGGCGCTCGGCCTGGGTGTGCTGATCTTCCCGCTGATGGCCGTGCCGATGCTGTTCCTGCTGGTCCGCCGCCGGTCCGCGGGCCGTCCGGTGCTGCTCCCGCCGGGTTTCGTGTGGTGGGTGGTCTTCCTGGCCGCGGTGGTGCTGAGTGTCGCCGCGCTGGGCACCGACCCGGCCGGGACCGTCGCCGAACGCGCCGGTGAGCGGGTCCTCGCGGTCGGTTACAAGATGGCGATGTACGCCGCCCTGACGGTGCTGCTGGTCTACGCGGGCAACCTGACCGAGGCCGAGCTGTCCCGCCGCCGGATGGTGCGCCTGCTGGCCGGCATGTTCGTGCTGACCGTGCTGGGCGGGCTGCTCGGCATGGCGGCCGGGGACTTCGAGTTCACCTCGCCGGTCGAGTGGCTGCTGCCCGGGAACATCCGGACCAAGGGATTCGTCAGGTCGCTGGTCCACCCGTACGCCGCGCAGATCATGGATCTCGTCGGTGGCGAGAAGCCACGCCCGGCCGCGCCCTGGGGTTACACCAACACCTGGGGCAACAACTTCGGGCTGCTGCTGCCGTGGCTGGTGGTGGCCGCCTGGTGGAGTCGCGGCGCCGGGCGCAAGCTGCTGGCCGTCGCCTGCCTGGCGGTGTCGGTGGCGCCTGCGGTCGCGTCGCTGAACCGCGGCCTGTGGATCGGTGTCGGACTGCTGCTGGGATACGTGGCGCTGCGCTACGTGCTGGCCGGCCGGATCTGGATCCTGCTGGTGGTGCCGCTGCTCGGTGGCGCGCTGGCGGCGGCGCTGGTCCTCACCCCGCTCGGTGGCACGGTGGCGGCCCGGATGGACAACGGCAAGTCCAACGGGGTCCGGTCGTTCCTGATCGAGCGGGCGCTGGACGGGTTCGCCGGCTCGCCGGTGATCGGCTACGGCGGCACCCGGAACACCCTGGGCGGACGGAACTCGATCACCGTCGGCGAGAGCGCCGGCTGTGAACGCTGCGGCAACTTCACCGTCGGCGGCAACGGCCAGCTCTGGCAGCTTCTCTACTCGCACGGCGCGGTGGGCACCGCGGGCTATCTCGGCTTCTTCGCGTACGGGCTGTGGCGGTTCCGCCGGGACCGGAGCCCGATCGGGATCGCCGGCAGCGCCTCGCTCGTCTCCTCGTTCTCCGCGATGCTCTGGTACAACTCGCTGGTCACCCCCTTGGCCTTCATGGTTCTGGCATACGCGCTGCTCTGGCGCAATCAGCTCGAGGGGGAACTCACAACATGAGCCCGGTACGTACGGCGCCCGCGGAACTGACCGCAGGGGACGCCGCGTTGCGGACCCAGTACCTGACCGAGGTTCTCGGGCTCCTCTATCCGGAGCCGTGCCGCACCGACGGCACGGACGGCCCGCTCGTCGCGGAGTACCTGGTCGTCCCGAACGCCCGCCGGCCCCGCCTGCTGGTCCCGTCGGTCTCCCCCGCGGTCGCCGCGGCGGCCGTCCGCCGCTACGCCGAGCCGCAGGGCCGGATGGCGCGACTCAAACGGGACGCGGTGGTGGCGGCGGTGCACACCCGTACCACCGGGTTGCTCTTCCGGGACCGGATCCGGGTGACCGGACCGGCCACCGCGGGCATCGACGGCTATCTGAGTGACGCGCTGCGCCGGGACCTGGCGGTGAGCATCCACATCGGCCCGGTCCGCGCCAACCGCAAACCGGTGCTGCAGCTGCTCACCCCGGGTGGTGACACGTTCGCCTTCGGCAAGCTGGGCACCGGGCCGCTGACCCGGCGGCTGGTCAAGGCGGAGACCGCGGCGCTGATCGCGCTGTCGGCCAGTCAGCTGACCAAGCTGACCGTGCCGCGGGTGCTGCATTCCGGGGAGTGGCGCGGCATGCGGGTGCTGGTCCAGTCGGCGCTGCCGGTCTGGCTGCCCCGGGCCCCGCTCACCCCGCGCCGGCTGACCGCGGCGATGCTCGACGTGGCCGGCTGCTGCGGGTACACCGTCGGGCCGCTGACCAGCAGCGGGTACTGGCAGGAGCTGCGGAACCGGCTCACCGCGGTGGCCGCCCGCCCGGAGGGTTCCGGACTGTTCGCCGCGGTCGACGTGCTGGCCGCGCACAGCGGCGGGACGGCACTGCGGTACGGGGCGTGGCACGGCGACTGGTCCCCGTGGAACATGGCCAACCTGAACGACGCGCTGCTCGTCTGGGACTGGGAACGGTTCGCCACCGGGGTGCCGCTCGGCTTCGACGCCATCCACCACGAGCTGCAGAAACGCATCCAGTCCACGGGTGACGCCCGGGCCGCAGTGGAGGCGACCCTGGCCCGGGCCGACGAGTTGCTCGCCCCGTTCGGGGTGGCGCCGGTGGCCCGCGAGATCACCGCCCTGCTCTACCTGGTCGACCTGGCCGTGCGGTACCTGACCGACCGCCAGGCCGAGGCCGGGGCCCGGCTGGGTGTCCTCGGCACCTGGCTGCTGCCGGTGCTGATCCGGCGGGTGGAGGAACTCTGATGGGCTTGCGGGTACGCAATCTTCCGGCCCCGGTGAAACGGGTCGTGCACCTGGGTTCCCGTGGGTACGGGCGGCTCACGTCGGAGAGCCGGATGCTGCCGTCCTTCCTGATCTGCGGCGGGCAGCGGTGCGGCACCACGTCGCTCTACCGCGCCCTGGCCCAGCACCCGGTGGTGCTCAAGGCGGTGCTGCACAAGGGTGTGCACTACTTCGACACGTCGTACCACCGGGGGCCGGAGTGGTACCGCGGGCACTTCCCGAAGATCCGCCGGGCCGAGAAGATCGCCGACAAGTACGGGATGCTCGCGCAGACCTTCGAGTCCAGCCCGTACTACATGTACCACCCGCAGGCGGCGGCCCGGATCGCCAAGGACCTGCCGGCCGCGAAGATCGTGGTGCTGGTCCGTGACCCGGTGGAACGCGCCTTCTCGCAGCACCATCACGAGGTGGCCCGCTCCTACGAGACGGAACGGGACTTCGGGTCGGCGCTCGCCCTGGAACCGGCCCGGGTGCAACGGCAGGAGGTCCGGCTCGCCCTCGACCCCCGGCACTACAGCTTCGCCCACCAGCACCACGCGTACCGGGCCCGCGGCGAGTACGCCCGCTACCTGAGCGTGATGGTCCAGCACGTCGGCCGGGAACGCATCCACGTGGTGGAGAGCGAACGGTTCTTCAGCGACCCGGAACCGGTGTACGACGAGATCTGCGCGTTCCTCGGGCTACCGGCCGACCTGGAGCGGCCGGTGTTCGAGCAGCACAACGCCCGCCCCCGGGAGTCCGACATGGATCCGGGGCTGCGGCGGGACCTGAGCGAGTACTACCGGTCGCACGACGAGGCGCTCGGCGCCTGGCTGGGGCACACCCCCGTGTGGCGCCGCGGGTGACGGCCGCCACCGTCGAGGCGACCACCGGAGCGGCCCGCGGCGGCCTGGCCAACATGGCCGGATCGGTGCTGGCCGGCGGCACCGGAGTGGTCGTCACCTGGATCGTGGCGCGGGCTCTCGGGCCCGAGGAGGCGGGCGCCTTCTTCGCCGCGACGGCCGCGTTCGTGCTGGCCGGCGGCCTGGCGAAACTGGGCACCAACACCGGGCTGGTCTACTGGCCGGCCCGGCTGCGGGCCACCGGGCAGAACCACCTGCTCGGCGCCTGTCTGCGAACCGGGATCCCGCCGGTCGCCGTCTTCGCGCTGGCGCTGGCCGTGACGATGTGGCTGGCCGCGCCGTGGCTGGCCCGGCTGACCGCGGGCGAGGCCCCGCACGTGGTCGCGCAGCACACCGCCGGGCTGCGGGTGCTCGCCGTCTTCGTGCCGTTGCAGGCGCTCACCGACGTGCTGCTCACGGTGACCCGCGGTTATCGGAGCATGCGCCCGACCGTGCTGCTGGACCGGGTGCTGCGCAGCGGGCTGCAGCTGCTCGCGGTCAGCGCCGCGGGCGTGGCGGCGCTGTGGGCGGCCGCTTCCCTGCCGGTGTTCGCCCTGGCGTGGGCCGCGCCGTACCTGCCGGTGGTGATCCTGGCCGGATTCGCGGCTCGGCGGGCGTACCGCAGCGGACTTGATCTCGAAGGGACGCCGACCCGGACCGAACGACGGCGCCTGCGCCGGGACTTCTGGGTCTTCACCGGGCCCCGGGCGGTCGCGGCGGTCGCCCAGCTGGCCCTGCAACGGGTGGACGTGCTGCTGGTGGCGGCGCTCGGCGGGCTGACACCGGCGGCGATCTACGCGGTGGCCGGGCGGTTCGTGGTGCTGATCCAGTTCGCCAACCAGGGGCTGTCGCAGTCGGTGCAGCCGCGGCTGGCCGAGGCGCTGAGCACCGGCGACCACGACGCGGCCCGCCGTCTCTACCAGGTGGCGACCGGCTGGCTGGTGCTGGTCACCTGGCCGATCTGCCTGCTGGTGATCGCGTTCGCGCCGTGGTACCTGCGGCTGTTCGGCGCCGAGTACGCGGCCGGCGTGCCGGTGGTGCTGGTGCTGGCCGGGGCGATGCTGGTGGCGACCGGCTGCGGCATGGTCGACATGGTGCTGGCGATGGCCGGCCGCACCTCGGCGAACCTCGGCAACGTGCTGATCGCGCTCGCCGTCACGGTCGGCCTGGACGTGCTGCTGATCCCCCGCTGGGGCGCGCTCGGCGCGGCGATCGGCCTGGCCGGGGCGATGGTGGTGAACAACCTGCTGCCGCTGGCGCAGGTCCACCACGGCACTGGACTGCACCCGTTCGGCCCCGGCACCCTCTGCGCGGCGCTGCTGGCGACCGCCTGTTTCGGCACCGTCGTCGTCTTCCCGGCGGCCCTCGTGGTCGCCGTACCGGCCTACGCCACGGGGGCGTGGCTGCTACGCGGGCGACTGATGCTCGCAGCGTTCAGGAGGAACAGATGACCAGCGATTACACCGCGGTGTTCCGGGACACCGAAGCGGTCGAGAAGTACGAGACCGTGACGTACGCACCGGACAGCTACGCGTCGCGGATCAACGACCGGCAACGGGACTACCTGCGGGCCCTGGTGCGCCGCGAGTACACCGCGAACCCGCCGGTGCACCACGACTTCGCCTGCGGCACCGGCCGGGCCGTCCGGGCGCTGCACGGGCTGGTCCGGGAGGCGCACGGCTACGACACGTCGGCCGAGATGATGGCGAAAGCCGCCGAGGTCGGGTCACGGGCCGAGTGGCACACCGTCGCCGGGGACGGTCCGGTGCCGCAGCCGGTGGCCGCCGGGTTCCCGGCGATCGTCACCATCTTCCGGCTGCTGCTCAACGTGGACGAACGGGTCCGCGACCGGGCCATGGCGTTCGCCGCCAAGGTGCTGCCGCACCGCGGATCCGGGCTGCTGGTGGTGGAGAACCACGGCAACGCCGGTTCGGTACGCCACCTACGGGCCCGCCGGCACGACGGGGAACGCTGGTTCGCCGAACTCGCGCACGCCGACGTGGCCGCGTTGATGAACCGGCACGGCTTCGAGATCGTCGAACGCCGCGGGTTCTCCATGCTCACCCCGTCACTGCACGGCAACCGGGTGGCCCGGTTCGCCGACGCGGCGGCCCGGCGGCTGCCCGGCAGTGACGCGTACGCGGTGAACGTGCTCTACACGGCTCGGCGGATCCATGCGTAGGGGACTTCTCCTGCTGGTGGTCGTACTGCTGCTGGGGGGTTGTTTCTCGGATCCCCCGGACCCGCCCGCGCCACAGCCCTCCCCCGACCTGACCGCGTCGCCCCGGGCCGTCGCGGTCAACCCGGGACCGTTCCGGGCCGGGCCGTTCGCCCCACCGGCGCGCGGGGCCTACTTCGGCGCCTGGATCAAACCCGAACAGCTCACCCACGTCGGCCGGATCGCCGCGGTCGGCACCCTGGAACAGTCGATGGGGCGGCAGCTGGACTTCCTCAACACCTACCGGCGGTTCGAGCAGATGATGGGCACGTCGTCGGACCAGGCGTTCCTCGACGACAACGCGTCCCTGATGATCAGCTGGGCGACCGGCGACAACCGGTCCATCCTGGCCGGTGAACACGACGACCTGATCCGTAAACAGGCGGTCGCGGTCCGGAAGATCGGCAAACCGGTCATGCTGCGGATGCGCTGGGAGATGGACCGGCCCAACCTGCGGGCCACCATGTGGTCCGGGGAGGACTACATCGCCGCCTGGCGGTACGTCCGGAAGATCTTCCGCGAGGAGAAGACCGAGAACGTCTCCTGGGTGTGGTGCCCCACCGCCGAGGGGTTCGTCCGGGGTGACGCGCCGGCCTTCTACCCCGGTGACGACCAGGTCGACTGGACCTGTGTGGACGTCTACGCCGGATTCGAGTTCCGGCCGATCGGGCAGCTGATGGGACCGTTCCTGGAATGGGCGGCCCAGCGACCGAAACCGATCGTGATCGGCGAGTTCGGGGTGGCCAAGGCGTGGGGATCGGAGGCCCGCGCCGCCTGGATGAAGGACGCGATCCGCACCTTCAAGGCGAACCGGCAGATCAAGGCGGTCGCCTACTTCGAGTCCGATCCCGAGGGGAACGGGCCCAACCAGCAGTTCCAGCTCACCGGCGACAAACGGGCCTTCCGGGCGTTGCTGCGGCTGGCCAAGGATCCCTACTTCAATCCTTGATCTTTTCCAGGAACTCCAGGCGATTTCCGTGTACGTCCGCTGAGTAGAGCCGCCGGTGACCCGGGAAGTGGGGATCCCACTCGGCCGGGTGCCCGGCGGCCTCCAGCGTCGCGGCCAGCGCGTCGAGGTCGCTGACCAGCACACCGGGGTGCGACTTGCGGGCCGGGGTGAAGTCGGGGACCGGGGACAGGTGCACCTCCCAGCCGCCGGCCCGGAACCAGCAGCCACCACGGGCGGCCAGCACCGGCGGCTTGATCACTTCGGTCATGCCGAGGACGCCGCTGTAGAAGTCGCGGGCCGCGGTCTCGCCGCCGGGCGGGATCAGGAGCTGGACGTGGTGCAGGTCTTCGATACGGAAGGTCATGGGATCATCTTAGCAAGACGTACGTACGGTTTGCTTTCCTCGGCCGCGCCGAAAAATGTCGTACGTGTGTTCCATAGTGGGGGCAGTCAACAACGACCTGACCAACGGGGGTGTCACCGATGTCCCACCTCGACGACTTCTTCGACGAACAGAGCGAGATCATCGGCCGGTTCGGGTGGGCCGTGGTCCACGTGCTGCCGACCGACGACGACCCGGCCGAGACCGTGCCGTTCGCCTACACCGTCGGCCTCACCGGCTACGGCTTCCCCGAGCTGACCGTCGCCGGCCTGCCACCGGAGACCGGCCACGTGCTGCTCAACGAGGTCGCCGGGCGGGTCCGCGACGAGGGCCTGCTGCTCGGCCACGGCCAGCGGATCCGCGGCCTGATCAACGGCCAGGAGGTGCGCATCGTGGCCGGCGAGGCCGACGAGACGCTGTTCCCCGGCGCGGCCCTGATGCGCTACGGCGACGACCGGGTCACCCTGCTGCAGATCGCCTGGCCCGACCCCGCAGACCGTTTCCCCTGGCAGTCCGGCTACGACGCGGGCGCCTTCCCCCAACCGACGATAGGAGCCCTGCGCCGCCGGGCGTCCCGGCGGTGCACCGCTTTCCGGGGCGTCCCCGGAGGCCGGGCCCGCCGGGCCCACCGCCACCGGGCGGCCCGCGCTTCCCACCCGAGCGGAGAGGGCGGCGGCAACTGACCCACCCACGGATCCGGGCGCGTGCGGTCAGCGCCCGGACCCGCGGTGCGACCGTTCCCTTCCCTGACGGCGCCCCGAACGCTTCCGGTCCCTGGCCGCGGCCCGAGCCTTTCCCCTCCCAGACCGCTGACTGAACGCTTCCTTCCCGGACCGCGACCCGGTGCGCCACATCGCGGTCAGGGCGGGGGCCGGGATCAGGGGCGGGCAGCCGCGGCCCGGCGGCGCGGGGCCGAGGCCAGGAGCCGGAGGGCATAAGGCGCATCGTGTCGCAGGTAGCGGCCGGCCAGGCGGCGCGGTTCGGTGCCGAGGCGATGCGCCCATTCCAGGCCGGTTCGCTGCATCCATCGTGGAGCGCGCGCCACATCACCGGCAACGAAGTTGACCGCGGCGCCGCATCCGACGAACCAGGTGTTGGGGAGTTCAGGACGGAGGCGTTCGATCACCACTTCCTGCTTGGGAAACCCCAGTCCGACAAAGACCAGGTCAGGTTGAGCTTCGATGACACGGGCGCAGACCTCGGCAAACCCGGCCTCATCCTCCTCGAACCCATGGGCCGGACTGAGGGTTCCGGCGATCCGCAGGCCGGGACTCGCCCGCAGGAGCCGAGCCGCCGCTCGAGCCGCCCCATCCCCGATGCCCACAGCGCCGCCGATCTCAGAAGCACTCATTTCAGTAGCACCGATGCCAGAGGCACCAATGTCGGAAGCGCCGTGGTCAGAGGCACTGGTGCCGGAAGCACCGATGCCTGAGGCCTTGACGTCAGAGGTACCAGGGACGCCATGTCCACCTCGGCCATCGCTCTTCACCCCGGAGCCGCGGACCACGACAACACCTTCCCGCTCGGCGGCGAGGTCATCCACAGCCCCATCACTCACAGCAACCGCACCGCTTTCCTTCACCAGGTCTGCGGCTCGGTCTGTATCGTCCTCATTCGCCGCAAATGCATCACCTTCACCCGCTGCGGAGGTTGTCCGGGACAGGCCGTCCTTACTCATCGCAACCTTGGTGTGGGTCATGCCGCTCATATCCACGTCAGCTGCACCGCGGGCCGAGCCACCCTCGACCACCGCTACTACCGTGCAGATCGCTTCTGCCTCACTCGCCGCGACTGCCGTCCTGGCCGCGTTGCCTTCATCCGATCCGGCTGCCGGGTGAGTGGAAGATTCCAGGTCCGTCCTCTTTGCCGCCGCCGGTTGGGCAGCAATGCCGTCGCCCACTGAGTCCGCCGCGAGGGACATGCCAACCTCGTCTGTCTCGGTGGCCGCGTGTGGTGCGGAGACCTGGCCACCCTTCTTCGCCGCTGCCGCGCGGGCCTTGGCGATCGTGGCGTGGGCTCGAGCGGTTGCGGCCCGGCTTCGCGCTTTGGTGACGCGCGCCTTGGGCACCGGAACCGCTCCTCTGGCGGCAGGCCGACCGGAGGCCGCACGGCCAGAAGCGGCACGATCGGCGACCGCGCGGTCGGAGGTGACGCGGTCAGAGGACACAAGGTCGGCAAGTTCGGCGCGGCCGGACGCCTCACGGTCAGAGGTCTCACGGTCAGAGGTCTCGCGGTCGGCGAATGTGGTGCGGTCGGCGGTGGTGCGGTCGGATGCCTCGCGGTCTGCGGTTTTCGTGCGGTCGGGGGTGGCAAGGTCGGCGACCGCACGATCACCCGCCGCACGGACAGAGGCCGGGTGGTTGGCGGTGGAGTCGTTGGTGGTGGGGGCGCCGCCGATGACGAAGATGCTTCGGGCGTCTCTTCCCAAGCCTGCGGCCAGGGACCAGATCAGGCTGCTGCCGGCTACCCGTTCCGGGAGGGGGGAACCGCCCAGGCGGCTGGCCCAGATCAAGGGCATGCCGTCGGCGACGATCAGGTCGGCGTCGTCCAGGTGGCGGCGGGCGGACGGGTCGACCGAGATGCGGCGCAGGATGTCGATGTTGGGGGTGATGATGCGGCCGCCGCGGCCTCGGGACAGCGAATCGCGGACCACGGCCACTACCTCGTCCTCGGTGATGCGGTCGACGCCCGTACCGTCGAGGTCCACACGGTCGAAAGCCTCGATAGACACCTAGCGACTCCTTTTGCCTGATTCACTCGTTACCTGAGCGAAACGATTGAAGGCGGGCCAAAGTGGCACAAGTGCTTTTTCTAGGCGGATTCGGACGAAGCGGAACCACTCTGGTCGAACGTCTTCTCGGTGAGCTGCCGGGGGTGTGTGCTCTCGGTGAGGTCGTCCACCTGTGGCAACGTGACATCCGCGACGACGAGCGCTGTGGCTGCGGGGACCGGTTCTCCGGCTGCGACTTCTGGCGCCGGGTCGGTGACCAGGCCTTCGACGGCTGGGCGAACGTCGACGTGGCCCGGGTGCATCAACTGCGGGACGCGGTCGAGCGGACCCGGCACATCCCCCGCCTGGCCTCGGCCTCGACCGCTTCCGGCGAGGTGCGGGAGTACGCCTCCTACTACGCCCGGGTCTACGCCGCCGCGGCCGAGGTGTCCGGCGCCCGGCTGGTGATCGACTCGTCGAAGCATTCGGCGCTGGCCCATGTCCTGCGCTGGGCCGACGACGTGGATCTGCGGGTGGTGCACGTGGTCCGGGACGCGCGCGGGGTGGCGTACTCATGGACGAAGACCGTCTCCCGTCCGGAGAGTGACGGTGCCGACCAGATGACCCGCTACTCCCCCGGCCGGTCGGCGCTGTTGTGGAACGCGCACAACGCCGCGTTCGGCCTGCTCGCCCGCCGGGGTGTGCCGGTGCGCCGGATCCGCTACGAGGAGTTCCTCGCCGATCCGCGGGCCGGGCTGCTGGAGTTGGCCGGGTTCGCCGGGCTGCCGTTGTCGGACGCGGATCTGCACTTCCTGCGGGGTGGGCACGCGGATCTGCGGGCCGGGCACAGCGCGGCCGGCAATCCGATGCGGTTCACCGTCGGGCGTCTGACGCTGCGCCGCGACGACGCCTGGGTGCGGGCGTTCCCGCGGTCGCAGCGCCGGTTGGTGGGCGCGGTCTGCGGACCCCTTCTCCGGGCGTACGGCTATCCGATCTCGATCGTCCCGGAGGTGTGATGAACTGGCCGTCCGCGGGCGTGGTGATCCCCACCCGGAACCGCCCCGAGCTGGTGCGCCGGGCGATCGACGCGGTCCGCGCGCAGAAGTATCCGGGTGAGTTGCGGGTGGTCGTGGTCTTCGACCAGGCCGATCCGGACTATCAGCTGGCGTCGGCCGGGGACGTGCCGGTGCTGGTGCTGACGAACATGCGGGCCGAGGGCCTGGCCGGTGCGCGGAACACCGGCGTGCTGGCGCTGGACACCGATCTGATCGCGTTCTGCGACGACGACGACCGCTGGCTGCCGGACAAGTTGCGCCGTCAGGTGGCGGCACTGCTGGCCGAGCCGGAGGCCGAGTTCGCGACCTGTGCGATCGAGGTGGAGTACGAGGGCCGGTGCACGGCCCGGCTGGCCGGCCGGAGCCGGGTGTCGATCGACGATCTGGCCCGGTCCCGGATGTCGATGCTGCATTCGTCGTCGTTCCTGATGCGCCGGGAGGCTCTGGGCGCCGACGCGATCGGGCTGGTGGCCGAGGACGCGCCGGGCAGTCAGAACGAGGACTGGGATCTTCTGCTCAGGGCGGCCCGCCGGACGCCGATCGTGCATGTGGACGAGCCGCTGGTCCGGGTGCTGTGGGGGCGAACCTCGCATTACGCGTACGAGTACGCCACCAAGATCTCGTCGTTGCGCTGGATGATGCGCCGGCATCCGGAGATCAGCGGCTGCCGTCCGGGTGCGGCCCGGGTCTACGGTCAGCTGGCGTGCTGGTCGGCGGCGTCCGGCAATCGGGGGGCGGCGTGGCGGTACACCCGGGAGGCGGTGCGGGCGAACTGGCGGGAGCCGCGGGCCGCGATCGCGCTCGCCGCGATGACCGGTGCGGTGAAGGTGGAGAATGTGCTGTCGGTCCTGCACAGGCGGGGACGCGGTATCTGAGCACACCCTTTCGAACTCACCCGATCACCAGGTACTGTTCGAGTGTGTTCGAAATAGTGCGGACGACCTGATGCTGGCGCAGCAACGCCAGGCCGCGATCCTGGACCGGGTCCGGGCCACCGGCGGCGTCCGGGTCACCGAGCTGGCCGCCGAGTTCAGCGTCTCCGACATGACGATCCGCCGCGACCTGGAGGCGCTGGCCGAGCGTGGCCTGCTGGCCAAGGTGCACGGCGGCGCGACCACTGTCGCCCCCGGTTCGGCCCACGAGCCCGGCTTCACCGCCAAGTCGGTGCGCGAGCGGGGGGAGAAGACGGCGATCGCGATGCGGGCCGCCGCCCTGGTCTCCCCCGGCGACGCGATCGCCCTGTCGGCCGGCACCACCACGGCCGAGCTGGCCCAGCGCCTGGTGGACGTGCCGGCGCTGACCGTGGTGACCAATTCGATCCCGGTCGCCGACGTGTTCTACCGGGCCGGGCGGGCCGACCAGACAGTCGTGCTGACCGGGGGTACACGTACGCCCAGTGATGCTCTTGTCGGTCCGGTCGCCGTCGCCGCGATCGGCACCCTGCATCTGGACATGCTCTTCCTCGGTGTGCACGGCATGAGTGAGCGGGCCGGCTACACCACGCCCAACCTGATGGAAGCCGACGTGAACCGGGCCCTGGTGGAGGCCGCCGAGCGCCTGGTGGTGCTCGCCGACCACACCAAGTGGGGCACCGTCGGCATCTCCTCGATCGTCCCGCTGTCCCGCGCCCATGTGCTGATCACCGACGACGGCCTGGACGAGGGCGCGCGCGAACTTCTTTCGGAAACCGTTCCTGAACTCGTGGTGGTGAACCCGCAGTGAGCCCGACCCGGTCGACCGTCCGCCTCTCCGACGGCCGTGAGCTGATCTATTTCGACGAGACCCCCGACAGCGGCCGGGCCGGGTTCGCGGACCGGCGGCAGCTGCCGCCCCCGCCGCCGGCCTCGCAGTTGCGCTACGACCCGCTGACCGACGAGTGGATCGCGGTCGCGGCGCACCGCAACACCCGCACGTTCCTGCCGCCGTCGGACGCGTGCCCGCTCTGCCCGACGACCGAGCGGTTCGCCAGCGAGATCCCCGCGCCGAGCTACGACGTGGTGGTCTTCGAGAACCAGTTCCCGTCGTTCTCCGACCGCATCGTGCCGGACGAGATCACCCAGGTCACCGAGATGGTGCCGGTGCGCCCGGGGCACGGCCGGTGCGAGGTGGTCTGCTTCACCAGCGATCACAACAGCGCCTTCGGCGCGCTCCCGGCCTCCCGGGTCCGGACCGTGGTGGACGCCCTCGCCGACCGGACCGCGGAGCTGTCCCGGCACCCGGAGATCGCACAGGTCTTCCCGTTCGAGAATCGGGGTGTCGAGATCGGTGTGACGCTGCATCACCCGCACGGTCAGATCTACGCCTACCCGACGGTGACCCCGAAGACCGCCGCCTACCTGCGCGCCGCGAAACGGCACTTCGACGAGACCGGCCGCAATCTGTACGCCGACGTGCTCGCCGCCGAGCAGGAGGCGAAGGTCCGGGTGGTCGCCGCGAACGAGCACTGGACGGCGTACGTGCCGGCCGCCGCCCGCTGGCCGTTCGAGGTGCACATCGCCCCGCACCGGCAGGTGCCCGACCTGCCCGCGCTGACCGACGCCGAGCGGGACGCGTTCGGCCCGCTCTACCTGGACATCCTGCGCCGGTTCGACGGCCTGTTCGGTAAGCCGATGCCGTACATCTCGGCCTGGCACCAGGCGGTCACCGGCGAGGGCCGCGACCTGGGTTACCTGCACATGCAGCTGTTCAGCATCCGCCGCGCGGCCGACAAGCTGAAGTTCCTGGCGGGCTCGGAGTCCGCGATGGGCGCCTTCGTCAACGACATCGTCCCGGAGGCCGCCGCCCAGCGCCTGCGCGACATCTGATCAGAAAACGACAGCGGGGCCGGTGGGTGAACCCACCGGCCCCGCTGTGTTTCTGTTTACGCCAGGGCGCCGTCGACCGTGAGGGTCTGGTCCGTGACCACGGTCCAGATGCCGGGCACGAACTGGCGGGCTCCGTCCCGTGTCGAGATCGCCACCGTGTAGTCACCGGCGAAGACCGAGTTGATGACGTAGTCGCCGTCGTCGTTGGTGTCCGCCTGCCTGACCACGGTCCCGTCCTGGTAGAGGACGACCTCGCCCCAGGACAGGGGCGTGCCGTCGGCCCGGGTGACGTGCCCGACGACCGTGCCGGTGCCCAGCAGTTGCTCGTCGAGACGGGTGTTGCCGCCCGCCACCACGGTGTAGGTGCCCGCCCTCGCCGGTGTGATCGCCCGCGGCGCCCACTGCTCCGACCCGCCGGACGCCTGGAAGGAGACCTGGTGGGCACCCGCGAAGACGGTCAGCGCGTAGGAGCCGTCCGAGCCGGTGGACCCGTAGACCGCGCCCGATCGAACATGGGCGCCGGAAGCCGGGGCCCCGGCCGGATCGGTCACCACGCCGCTGATCGTGCCGAGCGGCAGCTGCTGCTCGTCGACGATGCGGGTCGCGCCGTCGGCCACCGTGTAGACCTGCGCCGCTGCCTTGTCGACCCGGCCCGGCGACCACTGGGCCAGCCCGTCGTTGTCGAAGGCGATGATGAAGTCGCCGGCCGGCACGGTGGTCTCGTAATGCCCGGCGGCATCGGTCCAGGCGTGCTGGTAGTGGTCGGAGCCGTCACCGTTCCAGATGCTGATCATCGCGCCGTCGATCGGCGCTCCGGCCGCGGTGGTGAAGACGCCCTGCACGGTGCCGGCGCCCGCGGCGAACGCGGGTGCGGCGAGCGCGGTGGTGGCGAGCAGGCCGGTGGCCGCCGCCAGGCAGAGTCGTCCCAGCAGAGAGTTGGTCATTCATTTCCCCCGTGGAAATAGATTGATCATCCACAGGAGATCATAGTGTTGATCGATGTCGAAGGGGAGCCCGGGACAAGGCTCCCCTTCGATTGTCGAACGATGTGGGTGGTCGGCGGGTTACGCGCCGTAGTATGCGTTCGTCATGATTCGGGTCATGTCGGCCAGCATCGGCATCCGTGGGTTGGCCGGGGCGCACTGGTCCAGGTAAGCGTTCATCGCCTGCTGTGGCAGCGCGTCCAGGAACTCCCGCTCGCCGACTCCGGCGTCCTGGAAGGACGGTGGGATGCCGACCGCGTCGCGGAGTCTCTCGACCGCCTTCGCGTACGACTCGACGCCCTGCTCCGGGGTCTCCGCCGGTAGTCCGAGGTGCCGGGCGATGTCCTGGAAACGTTCCGGGGCGACGTACCGCTCGTACTTGGGCCAGCTGTTCAGCTTCGCCGGGACGGTGCCGTTGTGCCTGATCACGTGCGGCAGCAGGATCGCGTTGGTCCGGCCGTGCGCCACGTGGAAACTGGCGCCCAGGGTGTGTGCCATCGCGTGCACGATGCCGAGGAACGCGTTGCCGAACGACATCCCGGCGATGGTTCCGGCGTTGTGCATCTTCTCCCGGGCCCGCGGGTCCTCGGCGCCGGCGACGACGGCGCGCTCCAGGTTCTGGAAGATCAGCTTGATCGCGTGCAGGGCCAGACCGTCGGTGAAGTCGCTGGCGTAGACCGACACGTACGCCTCGGTGGCGTGGGTCAGCGCGTCGAAGCCGCTGTCCGCGGTCACCACCGGCGGCAGGTCGGCGGTCAGGTGCGGGTCGATGATCGCCACGCTCGGGGTGAGGGCGTAGTCGGCGAGCGGGTACTTCTGCCCGGTCGCCGTGTCGGTGATCACCGCGAACGGCGTGACCTCGGCGCCGGTCCCGGAGGTGGTCGGCACGCAGACCAGCTTGGCGACCCTGCCGAGCGTGGGGAACTTGAAGGCCCGCTTGCGGACGTCGAAGAACTTCTCCTTCATGTCCGCGAAGTCGACGTCCGGGTGCTCGTAGAGCAGCCACATCACCTTGGCCGCGTCCATCGGCGAGCCACCGCCCAGGGCGATGATCGTGTCCGGCCGGAAAGATCCCATCAGAGCGGCGCCGGTACGCACGGTGTCGATGCTCGGCTCCGGCTCGACCCCGTCGATCACCTGGATCGTCACCGGTTCCGGGCGCTCGCGCAGCACGTTGCTGATCCGGTCCACGTACCCGAGCCGGGTCATGGTGTGGTCGGTGACGATGGTGACCCGGCTGACCTCGGGCATGTCCCGGAAATAGCGGATGGCGTGCGGCTCGAAGTACATCTTCGCGGGCACCTTGAACCACTGCATGTTGTTCGTCCTACGGCCGATGCGCTTGATGTTGAGCAGGTTGAGGGCGGACACGTTGTCGGAGACCGAGGTGTGCCCGTACGAGCCGCAGCCGAGGGTCAGCGACGGGCGGAATCCGTTGTAGATGTCGCCGATGCCACCCTGCGAGGCGGGCGCGTTCCAGATGATCCGGACCGCCTTCATCCGCTTACCGAACCGCTCCGCCAGGGCGGTGTCCGTGGCGTGCACGACCGCGCTGTGCCCGAGGCCGTGGAACTCGACCATCTGTTCGGCGTACCGCAAACCCTGCTCTTCGGTCTCGGCCTTGAGCACCGCCAGAACGGGGCACAGCTTCTCCCGGCTCAGCGGCTCGGCCGGCCCGACCTCGGTGATCTCGGCGAGCAGGATCGAAGTGTCCGCGGGGACGCTGAATCCGGCCCGCTCGGCGATCCAGGCGGCGGACTGCCCGACCACCGCGGCGTTGAGTTTCCGGCCGTCCGGGAAGACGAAGTCCCGCAGCAACTTCGTCTCGTCGGCGGTCGCCGGGTGGGCGTGCAGGCGGCGGAGTTCGGTGAGCGCCTGCTCCGCGATCGACGCGTCCAGGACGACGGCCTGCTCGGAGGCGCAGATCATGCCGTTGTCGAAGGTCTTCGAGGTGACGATGTCGTGGGCGGCCCGGACCACGTCGGCGGTGCGGTGGATGTAGGCGGGCACGTTGCCGGCGCCGACGCCGAGGGCGGGCTTGCCCGTCGAGTACGCGGCCCGGACCATCGCGTTGCCACCGGTGGCCAGCACCGTCGCGACCCCACGATGGTTCATCAGCGCGCTCGTGGCCTCGATGGACGGCTGCTCGACCCACTGGACGCAGTCCTCCGGGGCGCCCGCCGCGATCGCCGCGTCCCGGACCACGCGGGCCGCCGCGGCGCTGCACTCCTGGGCGTTCGGGTGGAAGGCGAAGACGATCGGGTTGCGGGTCTTCAGCGCCAGCAGCGCCTTGAAGATGGTGGTCGAGGTGGGATTGGTGACCGGGGTGACCGCAGCGACCACCCCGACCGGGTCGGCGATCTCGGTGATCCCGTCGACGTCGTCGCGGTGGATGATCCCGACCGTACGCATCCCGGCCATGCTGTTGGTGACGTGCTCGCAGGCGAAGATGTTCTTGACGGCCTTGTCCTCGAACACCCCGCGCCCGGTCTCCTCGACCGCCAGCCGGGCCAGTTCACCGTGCTTGTCCAGGGCCGCCACCGAGGCCTTGCCGACGATGTGGTCGACCTGTTCCTGGGTGAAGTCCGCGTAGGCGGCCAGCGCCTTCTCCGCGGCACCGACCAGGACGTCGATCTCGTTCATCTCACGCTCCTTCGTCGACTTCAATCGTCGTCGCGGAGGTGGGAACCCCGAGAGTGCAGAAGGTCCCGCCACAGGCGGGACCTTCTGTCAGTTAACGAGCACTCAGGCGGCGAGCTTGCGCGCCAGGTTCTCCTCGAGCGCGGTCAGGAACTCGTCGGTGGACAGCCACGGGGCGTCCTTGCTGATCAGCAGCGCGAGGTCCTTGGTCATCTGACCACCCTCGACGGTCTCGATGCAGACCTGCTCGAGCGTCTCGGCGAACTTGGTGACCTCGGGGGTGCCGTCCAGCTTGCCGCGGTGCTTGAGGCCACCGGTCCAGGCGAAGATCGAGGCGATCGGGTTGGTGCTGGTCTTCTCGCCCTTCTGCCACTGCCGGTAGTGCCGGGTGACCGTGCCGTGCGCGGCCTCGGCCTCGACGGTCTCGCCGTCCGGGGTCATCAGCACCGAGGTCATCAGGCCGAGCGAGCCGAAGCCCTGCGCGACGGTGTCGGACTGCACGTCACCGTCGTAGTTCTTGCAGGCCCAGACGTAGCCGCCCTCCCACTTCATCGCGGCGGCGACCATGTCGTCGATCAGCCGGTGCTCGTAGGTGATGCCGGCTTCCTTGAAGGTCTCCGCGAACTCGGTCTCGAAGACCTCCGCGAACAGGTCCTTGAAGCGGCCGTCGTAGGCCTTCAGGATCGTGTTCTTGGTGGAGAGGTAGACCGGGTAGTTGCGGGCCAGGCCGTACCGGAACGAGGCACGCGCGAAGTCGCGGATCGACTCGTCGTAGTTGTACATCGCCATGCCGACGCCACCGGCCGGGAAGTCCGTGACCAGGAACTCGATCGGCTCGGAGCCGTCCTCCGGCGTGAAGGTGACGGTGAACTTGCCGGCCTTCGGCGCGACGAAGTCGGTCGCCTTGTACTGGTCGCCGTGGGCGTGGCGGCCGATGATGATCGGCTTGGTCCAGCTCGGGACCAGGCGCGGCACGTTGTTCATGATGATCGGCTCACGGAACACGACGCCACCGAGGATGTTGCGGATCGTGCCGTTCGGCGACCGCCACATCTTCTTCAGGCCGAACTCCTCGACCCGCGCCTCGTCCGGCGTGATCGTGGCGCACTTGACGCCGACGCCGTGCCGCTTGATGGCGTTCGCCGCGTCGATCGTGACCTGGTCGTCGGTCTCGTCCCGGTACTGGATCGACAGGTCGTAGTACTCGAGCTCGACATCCAGGTACGGCAGGATGAGCTGCTCCCGGATCTGCTTCCAGATGATCCGGGTCATCTCGTCGCCGTCGATCTCCACGACCGGGTTCTTGACCTTGATTTTCGCCATCGGCCGGCGCTCCTCTCCCGAAACACACGCTTAGCAGTACGAGCGTACTGCCCACCCGCCGGAGATCGCCGGGCGGCCCCGCTCTACCATCCCAGGCCCGGCCGACTCGCCATGCCGGTTTAGCATCTAGCGGTGATCCTCGATCTGTTGTGGAAACAGTACCGATGGTGGTCCGTGGCCCTGATCGTCACGCTGTTGATCGGGTTGTTCCTGGTCGGTGGATACACGGTGGAAGCGCTGGTCATCGCCGCGCGCTGGGCCACCGGCGGACACCTCGGGGCGATGGCGGTCATCGGCTGGCTCTTCTGGTTCGCGCCGTTCGGGCTGCTCTGGGCGGTGCTGCTCCGGGGCCCCGACTCCGTCGTCTGTCTCGGGCTGCTGATCCTGCTCACGCCGGCCACGCTGGCGTGTTTCCCGGGCGGCTACAACGAGACGCTGGCCGAGGCGATCACCGGGCCCGGCGGGGCCGCCTTCGTGGCCGGGGCCCGTAACGGGGCCCTGGGCGGGCTGATCCCGACCGTGGTGGTGCCGTTCGTGGTCTTCAACGAGTCGCTGCGGGCCCGGTTCGACGACCGGACCCTGCGCCTGATGATGGTCGCCCCGGTGGCCACCGTCCTGATCGCGACCATGATCGCCGCCGTCGTACTGGCCCCATGAGTCTCACCCGCCCATGAAAAAAGCCGGGGCGTCAGCCCCGGCTTCCTCCCGAAAACGGATCAGAGGTTCGCGACGTCCGCCTGCTTGGCCCGGACCGCCTCGGCGGCCTCCTTCAGACCGGCGATCTCGGAGTCGGTCAGCTTGTCCTCGACGATCTTCTTGATGCCGGAGGCGCCCAGCTCGGCCTCGACACCCAGGTAGACGCCGGAGATGCCGTACTCACCGTCGACCCAGGCGCAGACCGGCAGGACCACACCGGAGTCCTCGGCCACGGCCTTCGCCATCCGGGCCGCGGCGGCCGACGGGGCGTAGTAGGCCGAACCGGTCTTCAGCAGCGCCACGACCTCGGCGCCACCGTTGCGGGTGCGGACCACCAGCTCCTCGATCTTCTCGGCCGGGAGCAGCTCGGACAGCGGCTTGCCGTCGACCGTGCAGCGCGACGGGACCGGCACCATGGTGTCGCCGTGCGAACCCAGGGTCAGCGCCTTCACGCTGGCCACCGGGACGTTCAGCTCCTCGGCGATGAAGTTGGTGAAACGGGCGGTGTCGAGCACGCCGGCCTGGCCGAAGACCTGGTTCTTCGGGAACTGGGTGGCGAGCTGGGCCAGCGCGGTCATCTCGTCGACCGGGTTGGACACCACGATCACGACAGCGTTCGGCGCGTACTTCTTGATGTTCTCCGCCACCTGGCGAACGATCTTGGCGTTGACCTCGAGCAGGTCCATCCGGCTCATGCCCGGCTTACGCGGCAGACCGGCGGTCACCACGACCACGTCGGAGCCCTCGATGGCCTCGTAGCCCGCGCCGGTGGCCGGGTCGGTCGAGACGCCGACGACCTTGGTCTCGAAGCCCTCGATCGCCCGGGACTGGTTGATGTCGAGCGCGATACCGGCCGGCTTGCCGTCGATGATGTCGGTGAGGACAACCGTCTCGAAGATGTCGTACTCGGCGAGACGCTGCACTGTCGTGGACCCGTAGAAACCGGCGCCTACGACGGTTACCTTCTTGCCCATAGCTCTGCTCTCCCAGTCCTGGCGATTTTTCGCGACCGTATCAGCCGGTTAACGGCTGGTTACCAGCCGGTCGGCTGAACGGGAGATAAGCCACGCTCAGCCGACCGGCTCGCTATCAGTGGTAGAAGTGCCGGGTGCCGGTCAGGTAGACGGTCAGGCCGGCCTTGGCCGCCGCCTCGATGACCTCGGCGTCCCGGATCGAGCCGCCCGGCTGGGCGACCGCCTTCACACCCGCGTCGATCAGCACCTGAAGGCCGTCCGGGAACGGGAAGAACGCGTCGGACGCCGCCACGCTGCCCTCGGCCCGCTCCGCGCCGGCCCGGTTCACCGCGAGGTGCGCCGAGTCGACCCGGTTGACCTGGCCCATCCCGACACCGACCGTGGCGCCGTCCTTGGCCAGCAGGATCGCGTTGCTCTTCACGCCGCGCACGGCCCGCCAGGCGAACACCAGGTCGGCCAGGTCGGCGCCGGTCAGCGCCTCGCCGGTGGCCAGGGTCCAGTTCGCCGGGTCGTCGCCCGATGCGTCGACGCGGTCCGCGGACTGCACCAGCACACCGCCGCTGACCTGCTTGATCTCGGCCGGGGCCGGGTTCCAGGCGGGCGCCGCGAGGACACGCAGCTTCTTCTTCGCCCGGAAGACCTCAAGGGCCTCCTGCTGGTACGAGGGAGCCACGATCGCCTCGGTCAGGATGCCGTCGAGCTGCTTCGCCAACTCCACGGTCACCTCCTGGTTGACCGCGATCACACCGCCGTACGCGGACAGCGGGTCACAGGCGTGCGCCTTGCGGTGCGCCTCGGCGACGTCGGCGCCGACCGCGATACCGCACGGGTTGGCGTGCTTGATGATCGCCACGCACGGCTCGGTGAAGTCGTTGGCGCTGCGCCACGCGGCGTCCGCGTCGACGTAGTTGTTGAACGACATCTCGATGCCGTGCAGCAGCTCGGCCTGGGCGAGACCGGCGGGCGCCGCCGCGTCGACGTAGAGCGCGGCCTGCTGGTGCGGGTTCTCCCCGTACCGCAGGGTGTTCTCCAGCTTCAGGGCCAGGCCCTCGAACGCCGGCCACTGGGCGTTCTCGGTCAGCGCGGTGGCGGTCCAGCGGGCGACCGCCACGTCGTACTCGGCGATGTCCGCGAAGGCCCGGGCGGCGAGCACCTTGCGCTCGGCCAGGGTGAAACCGCCCGCCTTGACCGCCTCGGCGATCAGCCCGTAAGCGTCGACCGAGGTCACCACCGCGACCGACGCGTGGTTCTTGGCGGCGGACCGGACCATCGCCGGGCCACCGATGTCGATCTTCGCGATGCAGTCCTCGACACCGGCGCCGGACGCGACCGTCTCGGTGAACGGGTAGAGGTTGCTGACCAGCAGGTCGAACGGCTCGATGCCCAGCTCGGCCAGCTCCTGGACGTGCCCGTCCAGCCGCAGGTCGGCGAGCAGGCCGGCGTGCACCTTCGGGTGCAGCGTCTTGACCCGGTCGCTGAGGATCTCGGGGAAGCCGGTCAGCTCCTCCACGCGGGTGACCGGCACACCGGCCTTCTCCACGGTCGACGCGGTCGACCCGGTGGAGACGATCTCCACACCGGCGGCGTGCAGGGCCTGGGCCAGCTCGACGATGCCGTCCTTGTACCAGACGCTCAGCAGCGCCCGCTTGACCGGACGACGCCCCTCGGTAGAGGTGCTCACGGGATCCTTACCTTCCTGTCCTGGATGGTCCAGCCGTCCCGGACCAGCTTGCCGACGTGGTCGACCAGCTGGACCCGCTCGGCCACCTTGATGCGCTCGGTGAGGGTGTCCTCCGTGTCGTCGTCGAGCACGGGGACCACGGTCTGGGCGATGATCGGCCCGGTGTCGACACCGGCATCGACGAAGAACAACGTCGCTCCGGCGACCTTCACGCCGTAGGCGAGCGCGTCCCGCGGGCCGTGGATGCCGGGGAACGCGGGGAGCAGCGCGTTGTGGGTGTTGATGTAGCGGTCGCCGAACGCGTCCAGGAACTGTTTGCCGGCCAGCTTCAGGAAGCCGGCCGAGATGACCAGGTCGGGACGGTGCTCGGCGACGTGGCCGGTGAGGGCGGCGTCCCAGTCGTCACGGGTCGGGTAGGCCTTCACCGAGTCGACGAACGTCGGGATCCCGGCGGCACTGGCGATCTCCAGGCCGGCGATCCCGTCCCGATCGGCGCCGACGGCGACCACGACGGCCCCGTACGCCGGATCGGCTGTCGCTTCGAGAAGAGCTTTCAGATTGCTGCCCGATCCGGAGATGAGGACGACCAGGCGGGCGGGCGCGGGGTCAGTCACGTTTGCACACCCTATCGCCTGCCCGACCGCTCAGGCGCGGCGGGAGAAGGCCCTAGTGGCGGCCGCTCCGACACCCGCCGACACCGCCACCACGATCGCGGCGACCACGCCGACCTGTATCGGGTCGGGCCCGATCTGCGAGAGCCGGCCGGAACCGAGCGCCCCGCCGGAGGCCCCGGCGAGCACTCCCAGGATGACCCCGGCGACCGGGCCGGACAGCAGCCCGGACAGCACCACGAGCTGCCAGGAGGGTTCGGTGGCGGCGGTCTTCCGGGTGGCGCGCCAGGCGCTGTCCCGCCCGTACCGCAGCCGTTGGGTGAGGGTCCACCCGGCCACCGCGCCGGCGATCACCGGCAGGGCGAGCAGCAGGGTGCCGGTCGCGCCCATCGGGCCCTCGGGCAGCCCGGCGACCAGCGGCAGCATCGGCGGCGGGCCGTAGGTGACGTCGGTGAGGCCGATCGCGGTGTCGGTGCCGAGCGCGAAACCCGGCCCGAGGAGGTAGGCGGTGACCCAGATCGAGGCGTTCACCGCGTAGCCGATGCTGACCAGGGTGATGCCGGCCTGACCGGCGACACCGGTCTGGTAACCGGAGATGATCTTGGCGGCCTGAGCGCCGCCGAGCGCGACCGCGAGCCCGCCGACCACCGCGCCGGCGCCGAGGATCAGGAACGCCGCGACCAGCCCGGTCCGGGCACCGTGCCGGACCGCCGGCGGCACCCGCCGGGCCAGGGTGGCGACGGCTCCGGTCCCGCGGACCGCGCCGATCAGCGTGCCGAACAGGCCGAGGACCAGGAAGTGCGCCGCGGCGCGGGCGGGTGAGACCTCGGTGCCGCGGCCGTCGACGAGGACGGCGGTCAGGGCACCGACCATGGCGTACGCCGTACCGACCACCACCGTGACCAGCAGCGCGCGTTTCACCGAGCCGCTGTGCCGGGCCCCGGTCGCCCGGGTGACGTGCAGCCCGGCCCGGTTCAGTCGCCAGATCATCAGCATCGTGAGCAGCAGCGGCGCGAGAGCCAGCGGCCCGATCGAGGTGCCGATCGGCACGCCGTGCCCGAGCAGCCAGCCGGCCGCCCCGGCGTGGATCGCCCCGGTCAGCCCGCCGGAGCCCTCCAGGGTGCGGGCCAGCCCGATCACCGCGGCCACCGGCAGATAACTCAGCAGCGCCGCCCAGAAGGTCGCGAACAGCGCCGCGACCAGCAGTGGCGCCCGGCGGCCGGACGACGGACGGCGCTGGGTGGGCACCCGGACGGTGTCCTTGCGGGCGAGCATCGCGTCGTCGACGACGACGGTGTCCCGGGCCTCCACCGCCTCGGTGGGCCGGTCCTCGGCAGACCCGTCCTCGACGGGCCGCTCTGTCGCCGCGGTGTCACGCACCACGGACTGGAGCGCCTCGGCGACCGCGAACGGGTCCTCCGAGCCGCCGGGCCGGTCGGTTGTACGGGACATCGCGCCTACTTTTCCATGCCGTGGCCACTACGGCGACGCAGAAAGCACGGCGCGCCGCCGATCAGGTCCTTCCCTGATCGCCGGCGCGCCGAAACCATCGCTGTGATCAGCTCAAGATGTCCCGCATGAGCTGGGCGGTCTCGGACGGCGTCTTGCCGACCTTGACACCGGCCGCCTCCAGGGCGACCTTCTTCGCGTCGGCGGTACCGGCCGAGCCGGAGATGATGGCGCCGGCGTGGCCCATCGTCTTTCCGGGCGGGGCGGTGAAGCCGGCGATGTAGCCGACGACCGGCTTGGTGACGTTGGCCTTGATGAACTCGGCCGCACGCTCCTCGGCGTCGCCGCCGATCTCACCGATCATCACGATCGCGTCGGTCTCCGGGTCCTCCTGGAAGGCCTTGAGCGCGTCGATGTGGGTGGTGCCGATGATCGGGTCGCCACCGATGCCGACGGCGGTGGAGAAACCGAACTCCCGCAGCTCGTACATGAGCTGGTAGGTCAGCGTGCCGCTCTTGCTGACCAGGCCGATCCGCCCCTGCGGGGTGATGTCGGCCGGGATGATGCCGGCGTTCGAGGCGCCCGGCGAGGCGATGCCCGGGCAGTTCGGGCCGATGATCCGGGTCTTCTCACCCTTGGCCACGTTGTACGACCAGAAGGACGCCGAGTCCTGCACCGGCACGCCCTCGGTGATCACGATGGCCAGCGGGATCTCGGCGTCGATCGCCTCGACCACGGCGGCCTTGGTGAACGCCGGCGGCACGAAGATGACCGACACGTCGGCGCCGGTCTCCTTGATCGCCTCGGCCACCGACGCGAAGACCGGCAGCTCGGTGCCGTCGAAGTCGACCTTGGTGCCGGCCTTGCGCGGGTTCACGCCGCCGACCACGTTGGTGCCCGCGGCGAGCATCCGCTTGGTGTGCTTGGAACCCTCGCCACCGGTGATGCCCTGGACGATGACCTTGGAGTCCTTGGTGAGCCAGATAGCCATTAGTTCACTTCCCCGCAGCCGCGAGCTCGGCGGCGCGAGCGGCCGCTCCGTCCATCGTGTCGACCCGCTGCACCAGCGGGTTGTTGGCACCGTCGAGGATGGCGCGGCCGGCCTCGGCGTTGTTGCCGTCGAGGCGGACCACGAGCGGCTTGGTGACGGTCTCGCCGCGGTCGGCGAGCAGAGCCAGCGCCTGGATGATGCCGTTGGCCACCGCGTCGCAGGCGGTGATGCCACCGAAGACGTTCACGAAGACGGACTTGACGGCCGGGTCGCCGAGGACGATCTCCAGGCCGTTCGCCATCACCTGGGCGCTCGCGCCGCCGCCGATGTCGAGGAAGTTGGCCGGCTTGACGCCGCCGTGCGACTCACCCGCGTACGCCACCACGTCCAAGGTCGACATGACCAGGCCGGCGCCGTTGCCGATGATGCCGACCTCGCCGTCCAGCTTGACGTAGTTGAGGTTCTTGGCCTTGGCCGCCTGCTCGATCGGGTCGACCGCGGACTTGTCCTCGAGCGCCTCGTGGTCGGGGTGCCGGAAGCCGGCGTTCTCGTCCAGGGTCACCTTGGCGTCCAGCGCCAGCACCCGGCCGTCGCCGACCTTGGCCAGCGGGTTGACCTCGACCAGCGTGGCGTCCTCGGCGACGAACGCCTGCCACAGCTTCACCGCGATGTCGACGACGTGCTCGGCGACGTCGGCCGGGAACTTGGCGAGGGCGACGATCTCGCGCGCCTTCGCCTCGTCCACGCCCTTGCTGGCGTCGATGGCGACCTTGGCGACCCGGTCCGGGTCGGTCTCGGCGACCGTCTCGATCTCCATGCCGCCGGCGACGCTGGCGATGCAGAGGAACGTGCGGTTGGCCCGGTCCAGCAGGTAGGAGAAGTAGTACTCCTCCACGATGTCGGCCGTCTCGGCCAGCATCACCTTGTGGACCGTGTGGCCCTTGATGTCCATGCCCAGGATGTCGGTCGCACGGGCCTCGGCCTCGTCGGCGCCGTCGGCCAGCTTGACGCCGCCGGCCTTACCGCGGCCACCGACCTTAACCTGGGCCTTGACGACGACCTTGCCACCGAGGCGCTCGGCGATCGCCCGGGCCTCCTGCGGGGTCTCGGCGACGCCGCCGCCCAGCACGGGCAGCCCGTGCCGTTCGAACAGGTCGCGCCCCTGATACTCGAACAGGTCCACGTGTCTCCTTTCGCTCGCGACGCCAAGCGCCGGCAAGCCGCACCATTGCGTCCCGACCTGTTGTTCGCGCGGCGCGTCGCTCAAGCGCCGCCAGCGTGAGGATCGTCCGGCCGGGCGACAGGAACCTGCCGAACGGCCTTCATTCGCAGACTAGCGACCGAATCGGGCTCCGTGCCCGCGCGGGTACACGGTGTGCAAGACCACACACCAGAGGTACGAAATCGCTGCTCCGGGGCGGTTGGGGCGACCGGGCACGGAGTGCCCGCCGGGAACCCGGGCCGGCGCGGCGAAAAAGTCATGGGAGCGCGCCGTAACCCGCCCGACAGGGGGTCGTTGAGTGTGATGTCGGAGCGCTCAGGCGCCTGGCAAGGAAACGGCCGATGCCCTGTCGGTCGAGGGGTGGCGGCGGGGCATCGCGCATAGAGGGGCCGGACGTGTGAGGGGTGCGTCCGGCCTCTCCCCTTGCCCTGTTTCCCGGCTTTGACCAGTCAATTCACGCGACCGGGGCGGTCACATTGGCGCGCACCCATTCGACGATGGATTCCAGCGACGCACCCGGCGTGAATAGTGCGGCTACACCGAGTGATTGCAATTCGGTGATGTCCTCCTCCGGAATGATGCCGCCGCCGAATACCACGATGTCGGCCGCATCACGCTCCGCCAATAGTTCCAGCACTCTGCGGAACTGCGTCATGTGTGCTCCGGAGAGAACCGACAGGCCGATGCCGTCGGCGTCCTCCTGAATCGCCGTCTCGACGATCTGCTCGGGTGTCTGGTGCAGACCGGTGTAGACGACCTCCATGCCGGCATCCCGCAGAGCGCGCGCGATGACCTTGACGCCACGGTCGTGTCCGTCCAGCCCAGGCTTGGCGACGACGACCCTGATCCGTGCTCGCATGCTGACCCCTCTTCGGGCTCCAGGACCCCGGTGTCCGCGGTCACCTGAACGAACGGTAACCCGGCGGGCCGGACGCCGGTAACCGGAATAGTTACCCGGGTCACATTACTTTCCGTTTCCGCGCCCCTTACGGAGGGTCGCCGGAACGCGGTTTGAGAAACGTAACCAATTCGGACAATAGCTGATCAATGTAGACCAGGAACTGTCACGAAATTGGCGCTGCGACTTGTGACGGGGCTGCCGTTTCGTTACCGTGGCCACGGCTGTCACACAGGTTCCCCCACAGCGACAGCCCGGCCGGTCTCCTGTTCAACCCAATTCCCGGGGTTCGAACCTGCGCCGCGCCGCCGTAATGCCACTGACGGAGGATCCTTCGTGCGCCAGCGCTTGTCGTCTGAGCCCGATCGCTATCGCGGTCGGCGTCGCGTACCCACCCCTCCGCGCAGCCGTTACGCGGTCGTCGTCACCTCGGCCTTCGTCGGCGCCGGCATCGTCGCCCTCGGCGCCTCGGCGAACCTGACGGACAGCAAGACCATCGACCCGGAAGCTCTGCAGGGTCTGAACCGCAGCTCCTCGGTCGCCACCGAGGCCCTGGAGAACCGCGCCGACAACAGCGCCGCCTCCCGTGGCGAGAACCGGGCGACCGACAACACCGAGCTCAGCGCCGAGGAGCAGGCGGCCGACGCCTACCTGCTGCCCCTCGACGAGTACGAGTTCACCTCCGGCTACGGGGTCCGCTTCGGCCAGCTGCACGCCGGCATCGACCTCGCCGCCCCGGACGGCACCCCCTACAAGGCGGTGCACTCGGGCACGGTGGTCCAGGCCAGCTACGCCGGTGGTTACGGCAACGCCATCACGATCCGGCAGGACGACGGCACCGAGATCGTCTACGCCCACTCCCGGCGGGTGCTGGTGAAGAAGGGCGACGTGGTCAAGGCCGGTCAGGTGATCGGCGAGGTGGGCAACACCGGTTACTCGTACGGCTACCACCTGCACCTCGAGGTCCACTCCAAGGGCACCCCGGTCGACCCGATCACCTTCCTGCGCGATCGTGGTGTCGACATCAAGCTCCAGATGGAATCCGTCTACGCCGGGATCGCCGCGGCAGAGGCTTCCTGACCTCTCCCGTTTCCCACCACGAGCGTCCGAAACCCGGAAACGCTCATCGGTTCCACTCCTCCCGCCGACAGGACAGGTGACAGCACCAGTCGCCCCCGGCCGGGAGGGAGCAGTCAACCGTGCGGCAGCATTCGTCACCTCGCCGCGTAGGCAGACACCGGCGGAGTCAACCGCCGCCCCGCAACCACTCCCTGGTCTCTCTGGCCGCTCTGAGCGCCACCCTGGCCGCCGCGCTGGGCATCGCCGGGGTCGCCGCCGCAGCCGCCCCGATCCGCGGCGACCGCACCCGCACACCCAATCTGCCGACCGCCGCGCACGCGCCCGCGGCCCTGCCGATCGTCCCGCCGGCCGGTGACGACGCTCCGGGCAAGCTCTACCCCCGCCTCGATCCGATCCCGCGGGAGCAGCGGGCGAACCGGCCGATGGCCGCCCGGGTCCGGCTCCGGGAGCGGCCGCTGCCCGTCGCCCAGGACCGGCTGTCACCGGCCGCCCAGTGGGTGCACCCGAATCCCACCGCCCGGATGACCTCCTGTTTCGGCCAGCGCTGGGGACGGCTGCACGCCGGCATCGACCTGGCCGCCCCGCCCGGCACCCCGATCCTCGCGGCCGGCGCCGGCGTGGTGCTCTCGGCCGGGCCGAACGGCGGGTACGGCAACGCGATCCTGATCGACCACGGCGACGGCTGGCTGACCAATTACGGTCACCTGGCGGTGATCATGGTCGAGACAGGACAGTCCGTGGAAGCCGGCGACCAGATCGGCATGGAGGGGTCGACCGGGCACTCCACCGGGCCCCATCTGCACTTCGAGGTGCGTCAGGGGCCGTTCCGGATCCCGGTCGAGCCGACCCGGTGGATGCGCGCCCACGGGGTTCCGATCCCCGGCTGTGTGATGCCGCCGTCTACAGCTTCTCGATCGGAGCATGACGAAGGATCAGCCACATCGTCTGATCCCCGAAGTCGATCTGGACCCGTGTCCCCGGCCCCTGTCCCTCCACCGCCAGCACCCGGCCCAAGCCGTAGCGCTGATGGTTCACCCGATCGCCCGCGTCCACCTTCGGCGTCTGCTTCAGCTCACTCGCCGTCGTGAGCTTGCTGGCGTCGATGCCGAACCGGTCGGCGATGCGCTGGGCCTTGGGGGTGCCCCCGGCGAAGCCTCCACCGCGCTGGCGGTCGCCGCCGCCGCCGTAACCACCGCCGCGGCCGCCGACCCCGCCACCGGTGCCGGACCACGAGGTGTACGACCCGCCGGTGCGCTCCCACCGGACCAGCTCGGCCGGCAGCTCGTCGGTGAACCGGGACGGCGGGTTGTACTGCGGCTGACCCCACGCCGACCTGGTCACCGCCCGGGACAGGTAGAGCCGCTGCCGGGCCCGGGTGATGCCGACGTAGGCCAGCCGGCGCTCCTCCTCCAGCTCGGAGTTGTCGCCGAGCGCCCGCATGTGCGGGAACACGCCGTCCTCCAGGCCGCTCAGGAACACCACCGGGAACTCCAGGCCCTTCGCGGTGTGCAGCGTCATCAGGGTGACCACACCCTGGTTCTCCGGGTCGTCGTCGGGCAGCTGATCGGCATCGGCGACCAACGCCACCTGCTCCAGGAACCCGGCCAGCGTGGCGACCTGCTCCTCGCCCTCCTCGGCCAATGACTCGACGCGCTCGGTGTACTCCCGGGCGACGCTCACCAGCTCCTGCAGGTTCTCCACCCGGCCCTGGTCCTGCGGGTCCAGGCTCTCCTCCAGCTCGCCGAGCAGGCCGGAGCGCTGCAGCACCGCCTCCAGCACCTCCTCCGGCGGGGCGGCCAGGGCCAGTTGCCGCAGGTCGTCGAGCAGCTGCACGAAGTCGTTGATGCTGTTGACCGCCCGGGTGGAGATGCCCGGCGCGTCCTTGGCCCGGCGCAGCGCCTGCCCGAACGACACCCGGTCCCGGTTGGACAGTGCCTCGACACACGCCTCGGCCCGGTCGCCGATCCCCCGTTTCGGGGTGTTCAGCACCCGGCGGATGCTGACCGTGTCGTCGTCGTTCACGATCGCGCGCAGGTAGCCCAGCGCGTCGCGGACCTCCTTGCGCTCGTAGAAGCGCACCCCACCGACCACTTTGTACGGCAGGCCGACGCGGATGAACACCTCCTCGAACACCCGGGACTGCGCGTTGGTCCGGTAGAAGACCGCCACGTCACCGGGGCGCACGTCGTGGTTGTCGGTGAGCCGGTCGATCTCGCGGGCCACCCAGTCGGCCTCGGCGTGCTCGGTGTCGGCGACGTAACCGACGATCTGCTCGCCCTGCCCCTGGTCGCTCCAGAGCCGCTTGGGCTTGCGCGACGTGTTCCGGTCGATGACCGCGTTGGCCGCCGACAGGATGGTCTGGGTGGACCGGTAGTTCTGCTCCAGCAGGATGGTGCGCGCCTGCGGGTAGTCCCGCTCGAACTCCAGGATGTTGCGGATCGTCGCGCCCCGGAACGCGTAGATCGACTGGTCGGCGTCACCAACCACGCACAGCTCGCTCGGCTCGACGTCACCGCCGGGCACCCCGACCAGCTCACGGATCAGCGTGTACTGCGCGTGGTTGGTGTCCTGGTACTCATCCACCATGACGTGCCGGAACCGGCGCCGGTACGTCTCGGCGATCATCGGGCGCGACTGGAACAGGTGCACCACGGACATGATGATGTCGTCGAAGTCCAGCGCGTGCGCCTCGCGCAGGCGACGCTGGTACAGCTCGTAGGCCTCGGCGACGGCCCGCTCGTTCGGGCCCTTCGCGTTCGCCTTGTACTCCTCCGGCTCGACCAGCTCGTTCTTCAGGTTCGACACCTGGGCGGCCAGGCTGCGCGCGGTGTATCGCTTCGGATCCAGGTCCAGCTCGCGGGCGACCAGCGTCATCAGGCGGCGTGAGTCGTCCGCGTCGTAGATCGAGAAGGTGCTCTTCAGCCCGGCGTGCTCGTGCTCGGCACGCAGGATGCGCACACACGCCGAGTGGAACGTCGACACCCACATCAGCCGGGCACGTGGCCCGACCAGCTGGGAGACCCGCTCCTTCATCTCACCGGCGGCCTTGTTGGTGAACGTGATGGCGATGATCTCGCCGGGATGCACGTCCCGCTCGGCCAGCAGATAGGCGATCCGGTGGGTCAGCACCCGGGTCTTGCCGGAACCCGCGCCGGCCACGATCAGCAGTGGCCCCCCGGAATGGGTGACCGCGTCCCGCTGCGGGCCGTTGAGGCCGGTCAGCAGCGACTCCGGGTCGATCCGGCGGGACACCGGCCGGGGCGTCTCCGGCACCCGCACCGCGGGGAGGGAGAACAGGGCGTCGGAAGGTTCTGAGGAAGGTCGCATGGCGGGAGCCAGTGTATGCCGACCCACCGACACGTTTTCCCGGCCGATCGCCCACCGTATCCACGCCTGACGATTAGTGTGGGGTCATGCCTCCTTCCCGGGGAAAGCGCATCGTCATGTCGGTGGCCGCACTGGTCACAGCCGCGGTCATCCCGGCGGCGCCGAGCGCGGCGGCCCAGGGCGCCGCCGTGGTCAAGGGCCAGATCCTCAGCTACAACGACTTCCACGGCGCCATCGACCCACCGACCGGCACCGGCGCGGTGGTCAACGCGGGCGGGGTCAGCACCCCGGCCGGTGGGGTGGAGTACCTCGCCACCACCCTGAAGCGGCTGCGGGCCGGGAGCCCGCACACGATCACCGCCGGCGCCGGCGACCTGATCGGGGCGACCCCGCTGGTCAGCGCGGCCTTCCACGACGAGCCGACGATCGAGTTGATGAACCAGATCGGGCTGCAGGTCAGCTCGGTCGGCAACCACGAGTTCGACGAGGGCGTGGCCGAGCTGATCCGGATCCAGCGCGGCGGATGTCACCCGGTCGACGGATGCCAGGACGGCGATCCGTACCGCGGTGCGAAGTTCTCCTATCTGGCGGCGAACACCATCGACAAGAAGACGAAGCTGCCGATCCTGCCGCCGGTCGACATCCGGTTCGTCGGCGGTGTCCCGGTCGGGTTCATCGGCATGACCCTGGAGGGCACCCCGGGCATCGTCAACCCGGCCGGCATCACCGGGGTCACCTTCACCGACGAGGTGCAGACCGCCAACAAGTGGAGCAACGTGCTGCGCACCCTCGGGGTCCGGGCCCAGGTGCTGCTGCTGCACGAGGGCGGCACGCAGGCCGCGGTCACCCCGACACCCGGCGTCTCGGACTGCACCGGGTTCACCGGCCCGGTGGTGCCGATCGTCGCCGGGCTCAACCCGGAGATCGGCGTGGTCGTCTCCGGGCACACGCACCGCTTCTACCAGTGCGAGCTGCCGAACCGCACCGGCGCCCGCACCGTCGTCACCAGCGCCGGCAACAACGGCCAGCTGGTCACCGACATCGACTACACCCTGGACAAGCGGACCGGCCGGTTCGCCGGGATCACCGCGACGAACGTGATCGTGGAGAACGGCATCCCGGACGGCAGCGGCGGCTGGCGCAAGGACGCGGCCGGCGCCTACCTGCGCAACCCGGACACCGTGGACCCCGCCGCCAAGAAGGTGGCCGACAAGTACCGGACCGCAGTCGCCCCGATCGCGAACCGGCTGGTCGGGAGCATCAGCGCGGACATCACCCGGACCGCGACACCGGCCGGCGAGAGCCCGCTCGGTGACGTGATCGCCGACGCGCAACGCTCGTACACGAACGCGCAGATCGCCCTGATGAACCCGGGTGGCATCCGCGCCGACCTGGACGCCGACCAGTCCTCCGGCGGTGAGGCGTACGGGCAGGTCACCTACGGCGAGGCGTTCACCGTGCAGCCGTTCAACAACCTGGTGGTCACCCAGACCTTCACCGGCGCCCAGCTCAAGGACGTGCTGGAACAGCAGTTCGCCGGGTACGCCGGGCAGACCGTCCAGCGGATCCTGCAGGTGTCGGCCGGTCTGACGTACACCTGGAGCGCCTCGGCCCCGGCCGGATCGAAGGTCGGCGCTCTGGCCCTGAACGGTGTCCCGATCGACCCGGCCGCGAACTACTCGGTCACCACGAACGACTTCCTGGCCAACGGCGGTGACGGATTCAGCAACCTGACGGTCGGCACCGGCCGGGTCACCGCGCCGGGCTTCGACGTGGACGCGCTGGTGGCCCTGCTCGCCACCGGCCCGATCCCGCCGGGGCCGGCGAACCGGATCACGACCACCTCCTGAACAGCGGAGAACCCGTCCCAACACTCGGGCGGTTTCCTTGCGGGACCGTCCGGGACGGGGGCATACTCGGCTCGTGATCCAGCAGGCGCGATTTTTTACCTATGGCACCGGAGCCCCGGCAGCCGTAGGTCGCGCCTGAACCCCAGACCTACATCAAGCCCCGGGCTCTCCAGCTCGGGGCTTGATGCTGTCCGGGCCGGGGTGGCCGGGACGTCAGCACCTGAGGAGCATGACATGACCGCCGACCTGATGGACCAGACCACCGGCGCGGGCGCGGGCGAGGACGCGGCCGCCGAGAAGATCCGCGGCATCCGCGAGCGGATCAACGAGATCGACAAGACCATCATCGACCTCTGGCTGGAGCGTTCGGCGCTCTCCCAGGAGGTCGGCAAGACCCGGATGGCCAGTGGCGGCACCCGCCTGGTGCTGGCCCGGGAGCGGGAGATCATCGAGCACTTCCGGGAGGCGCTCGGCCCGGACGGCACCCAGGTCGCCCTGCTCCTGCTCCGCTCGGGCCGCGGCCCCCTCTGATCCGGCGTACCGTCGCGACGATCCGGCGCTCACCGCACCCGGCGCACCTCCGCGAAGTGGCAGGCCGACGGGTGCGGCGAGCGTTCCCGGATCTGCAGGACCGGCTCCTGCTCGCCGCAGACGTGCTGTGACTTCCAGCAGCGGGTGCGGAAGCGGCATCCGGACGGCGGATCGGCGGGCGACGGCACGTCCCCTTCGAGGACGATCTGGTCCCGGCGGCCCCGCAGGCGCGGGTCCGGCACGGGCACGGCGGAGATCAACGCCTGGGTGTACGGGTGGGTCGGCTGGTCGTAGATCGCCACGTCGTGCCCCTGCTCGACGATCTTGCCCAGGTACATCACGGCCACCCGGTCGGCGATGTGCCGGACCACCGACAGGTCGTGCGCGATGAAGATGTACGACAGCCCGAAGTCGTCCTGCAGCCGCTCCAGCAGGTTGATCACTTGCGCCTGGATCGACACGTCGAGCGCCGACACCGGCTCGTCGCAGACCAGGATCTCCGGCTTGAGCGCCAGCGCCCGGGCGATGCCGATGCGCTGCCGCTGACCGCCGGAGAACTGGTGCGGGTACCGGCCGGCGTGGTCCGGGTTCAGTCCGACGGTGTCCAGCAGATCCTGCACGGCCTGCCGGCGCTTGCCCTTCGGCACCACGTCGGAGTGGATCTCGAACGGCTCGCCGATGATGTCGCCGACCGTCATCCGCGGGTTGAGCGAGGTGTACGGGTCCTGCATCACCATCTGGATGTTGCGGCGGGCCCGGCGCAGGTCACCGCCCTTGAGCCGGACCATGTCCTGGCCGCGTACCGCGATCGCCCCGGACGTCGGCTTCTCCAGCCCGACGAGCAGCTTGGCCAGGGTCGACTTGCCGCAGCCGGACTCGCCGACCACACCCAGCGTCTCGCCCCGCCGCAGTTGCAGATCGACGCCGTCGACCGCCCGTACCGCGCCGTCCCGGCTCTTGAAGTGTTTGACCAGACTCCGGGTCTGGAGGACGACGTCACTCACCGAGGACCTCCCGGAAGAAGTGGCAGCGGGCGGTGCGGTGCGGTGCGATCGAGTACGCCGGAGGCGCCGGGTCCTGACGGCACGGGTCCTTGGCGTACCGGCAGCGGGGGTGGAAGGCGCAGCCCGCGGGGATGTCGGTGAGCGCCGGCGGCAGCCCCTGGATCACGCTGAGCTGCTGGCCCTTGAGGTCCAGGCGCGGGATCGACTCCAGGAGCGCCCGGGTGTACGGGTGGCCGGGGCGGGCGTAGATGTCGTACACCGGCGCCTCCTCGACGACCCGGCCGGCGTACATCACCGAGATCCGGTCCGCGACGTCGGCGACCACACCCATGTCGTGGGTGATCAGCACGAGACCCATGTTCCGCTCGCGTCGCAGCTCGGCGAGCAGGCCCATGATCTGCGCCTGCACCGTGACGTCGAGCGCGGTGGTGGGCTCGTCGGCGATCAGCACCTCGGGGTCGAGCGCCAGCGCCATCGCGATCATGACGCGCTGCCGCATGCCGCCGGAGAACTGGTGCGGGTAGTCGTGGACGCGGCTCTTCGCGCCCGGGATCCGGACCTGGTCGAGTAGTTCGACGGCCCGTTTCCGCGCGTCGCCGCGGGACATCCCGCGGTGCACCCGGAACAGTTCGGCGAGCTGGAAACCGACCGAGTAGACCGGGTTCAGCGCGGACAGCGCGTCCTGGAAGATCATCGCGATCCGGTTGGCGCGGACCTTCCGGCGCTGCGCCTCCGGCAGTTTCAGCAGGTCGACGCCGCGGTACCGGACCTCGCCCTGGGTGATGTGAGCGGGCGGGGTCTCCAGGATGCCCATGATCGCCTGGGCGGTCACCGACTTGCCGCAGCCCGATTCGCCGAGGATCGCCAGGGTCTCGCCGGGGTTCAGCCAGAAGCTCGCCCCGTTGACGGCTTTCGCGACACCGTCCCGGGTGTGGAACTCCACGTGCAGGTCGTTGATCTGGAGCAGGGGCGCGCGGGGGTCGGTCCCCGGCAGGGCGTCCACCTGCCCCTTGATGTCGGTCATGGTGTGGGTCACCGCAGCTTCGGGTCGAAGGCGTCGCGGATGGCGTCGCCCAGCATGATGAAGGCCAGCACGGTCACGGCGAGGAAGACGGACGGCCAGACCAGCGGGGACGCCGCGATCCGGGCGTAATTCCGGGCCTCGGCGATCTGCAGGCCCCAGCTGATCGCGTCGCCGCCGAGCCCCGCACCGAGGTAGGAGAGCGTCGCCTCGGCGGCGATGTTGGTGCCCAGCAGGATCGTGATCACCACGATGAACGAGGCGATCGAGTTCGGCAGGACGTGCCGGAACACCAGCCGGGCCGGGCCGGCGCCGAGCATCCGGGCGGCCGCCACGTAATCCTGGGACTTCGCCGTGATCACCGCGGACCGCATCACCCGGGCCGCCGCGGTCCAGGTCAGCAGGCCCAGGGTGAGTGTCACCGCGAAGACGCCGTCCTCGAACGGGCTGGACAGCCGGCCGGAGAAGACCACCGCGGCCAGCAGCAGCGGCACGCCCAGCATGATGTCGGTCAGCCGGGACAGCACCGCGTCGACGACCCCGCCGAACCAGCCGGCGGCCATCCCCACGATCAGGCCGAGAACACCGGCGAGCAGGGTGGAGAGCAGGCCGACCTCGAGCGAGTCACGGGTGCCGTACACGGTCCGGGCGAAGACGTCGCAGCCTTGGAAGTCGTACCCGAACCAGGCGGTTGAACTTGGTCCCTGATTCTGGTTCGCCAGCGTGCAGACGGCGGGATCGGCCGAAGTGAACAGCGACGGCACGACCGCCATCAGCAGGATCAGGGCGACCAGCACGCCGGACGCCCAGAAGATCTTGTTGTGGCGCAGGTCCGTCCAGGCGTCCCCGGCCAGGCTACGACTGCGGGTGTCACTCATAACGGATCCTCGGGTCCAGGGCGGCGTAGAGCAGGTCGACGACGAGGTTCACGACCAGGAAGACGACGACCAGGACGCTGACGAAACCGACCACCAGCGGGCCGTCCTCGGCGCGGATGCCGCGGGCCAGGTTGAAGCCGACCCCCGGGATGTTGAAGACCTCCTCGACGATGATCGCGCCGGACATCAGCATGCCCAGGTCGACACCGATCAGGGTGATCACCGGGATCAGCGAGTTGCGCAGCACGTGCACCCAGGTCACCCGGCGCGGCGTCAGGCCCTTGGCCCGGGCGGTCCGCACGTAGTCGGCCCGCAGGTTCTCCACCACCGAGGTACGGGTGACCCGCAGCTGGGTGGCCATCACCGAACAGGCGAGCACCACCGCCGGCAGCAGCAGGTCGTAGAGCCCGGCCCGGGCCGTCGTGGTCGCCGGGAACCAGCGCAGCTCCATCGCGAAGACCAGCTGGGCCACCGGGGCGAGCACCACGATCGGCACGGCCAGCAGCAGCAGGGTCATCAGCAGGGTGCTGTTGTCGAAGAAGCCGCCGCGCCGGATCGCCGACCAGACCCCCGCGGTGATCGCGATCAGCGCCGCGACGACGATCGCCAGAGCCGACAGCTTCAGTGTCACCGGCCAGGCGCCGGACAGCATCTCGCCGATGTCCCGGCCCGCCATCGACCGGCCCAGATCGCCGGTGAGCAGGCCTTTCATGTAGTACCAGTACTGCACCGGGAAACTCTCGTCCAGGTGGTACCGCTCGGTCAGCACGGCACGCACGTTGTCGCTGACCGGCTTCTCGCCCGCCAGCGCCTGGATCGGGTCGTCCTGGTTGGCGAACATCAGCGCGAAGACTACGAAGGTGGCCCCGAAGAAGGTCAGGATCATCTGTAGTAAGCGCCGCACGATGTAGCGGAACATTCGGTTTCGGCCTCTTCGGCGACGGAGATCAGTAGAACGTCAACACAGTAGTGGCGTCACGGTCGTTTGCTCCCCGTGACGCCACCGTTGTTCTCGCCGATCAGATCAGGCGATGGTTTCGATCTCGTACAGGTTCACCTTCATGAACAGGTCGATCTCGACGTTGGTGACCTTCTCCGAGTAGCCGTAGACGTTGTTCGAGAAGCGCAGCGGGATGAACGGCATCTGCTGGACCAGGATGTCCTCGGCGTCCTGCCACTTCTTGATCGCCGCGGCCGGCGTGGACGCCGCCGAGCCCTGCTTCAGCAGCTGGTCGAACTTCGCGCTGGCGAAGCCGGAGAAGTTCGACGAGCCCTTCGAGCTGTACAGCGGGCCGAGGTAGTTCTCCATCAGCGGGTAGTCCATCGACCAGCTGAGACGGAAGATACCGATCGGCTCGTGGGCCCGGGCCATCGCCTGGAGGTCGGCGAACTTACCCACCGGGTTGCCGACGCAGGTGACGCCGAGCGACGCGGTGATCTGGCCGCAGGTGGCGTCGACCCAGGCCTTGTGGCCACCGTCGACGTTGTACGTGATCTTGATCTCGGACGGGCCCTTGCCGGCCTGGTACAGCTCCTTGGCCTTGTTCGGGTTGTACTGGCAGGCCTCGCCGCAGCTGTTCTCCCGGTAACCGGCGACCACCGGCGAGACGAACGCGTGCGCCGCCGAACGGGAACCGAGGAAGATCTGCTCGGCGATCTCGTCCCGGTTGATCGCCATCGAGATCGCCTTGCGGACGTTCGGGTTGCTCCACGTCGTGTCGTAGACCGGGAAGCCCAGGGCGTCGAAGCCCGAGTTCTCACTGCGCTGGAACCGCTCACCCAGGTCCGCGGGGGCACTGGAGAGCGCCTCGATCGGGATGCTGGTCTGCACGTCCAGGCTGCCGGTGACCAGGTCCGCGTACTCGGTCAGCTCGTCCTGGTAGATCTTCCAGGTGACGCCGTCGATCTTCGGGACCTTGCCCTTGAAGTTCGCGACCTTCTCCACGACCACCTTGTCGTCGTGGACCCACTTGCCGACCATCTTGAACGGGCCGTTTCCGATGATCGACTCGGCGAAGCCCTCGACGATCACCCCGTCCGAGGCGAACGCGGCCTTCGGCAGCGGGTAGAAGACCGAGTAGGCGAGCACCGTCTTGAAGCTGGAGAACGGCGCGGACAGGGTCACCTGGAGGGTCAGGTCGTCGATCGCCTTCAGACCGGACATCTTGTTGGTCGTCGGCGTCGGGGCCTTCTGCGGGCCCTCCTTGTCCGGGTCCTCCGGGTTCAGATCGTCGTAGCCGGCGATCCGCGCGTAGAAGTTGCTGCCGGTCTGCGCGTTCGGCCCGTAAGCGCCGTAGTTCCACGCGTCGATGTAGTTCTGCGACGTGACCGGCTCGCCGTTGTGGAAGGTGAAGCCCGGCTTGAGCTTGATCGTCCAGATCCGGTTGGACTTGTCCGGCGTGATCGACTGGGCCGCGGCCTCCACCGGCTCCTTGCGGGCGTTGAACTCCAGCAGGGGGTAGAACAGCGAGCTGAGGATCGTGGTGCCGTTGACATCCGTGACGTTCGAGGGCAGGAGGTCCGACGGCTCGGATAGACCGATCACGACAGTGTTGGAGTTGGCGGACTCACCGTCCGAGTCACCACCGCCACAACCGGCGATCAGCAGAGAGATGGCGGCCAGTCCGGCCGCCATCTTCCACGGGCGTTTCCCGAGCATCGGGGGTGCCTCCTTCAGGGGCGCTCACGAGGGGGTGTGTGAGTAGCTGCCACTGTGACACAGAGACACGTAAACCCGGAGCCCCGTTATCAAGCCGATATTAGCCGCTTACGCCCGATCCAGTCGTTTTCGAGGCCTCTGAGCTGGGAAAACTCCAAGGGGCTTCCGTTACGGCACGGAGCGCAGCCTAGCCGAAAAGCCTTGACGATCAACCGTTGCGGGGTCAGACAAGACGCCGATCGGCTGCCCATCGTGACAGTTCGTAACGGTTACTCATCTGCAATTTTCGCAGAACATTCGAGACGTGCGTCTCAACGGTTTTGATGGAGATGTACAACTCTTTAGCGATCTCCTTGTATGCGTACCCCCGCGCCAGCAGCCGCAGCACCTCCCGCTCGCGGTTGGTGAGCTGGTCCAGCTCCGGGTCGGCCACCGGCACATCCGGCCGGGAGGCGAACGCGTCGAGCACAAAACCGGCCAACCGCGGACTGAAGACGGCGTCACCGTCGGCCACCCGCAGCACCGCCCCGGCCAGCTCGTCCGGCGAGATCGTCTTCGTCACATAGCCCCGGGCGCCGGCCCGGATGAGACCGATCACGTCCTCCGCGGCGTCCGACACCGACAGGGCCAGGAATTTCACCTGCGGATGGGTGCGGCGCACCGACTCCAGCACGGCACGGCCGCCGCCGTCCGGCATGTGCACGTCGAGCAGGACCACATCGGGCTGCACCGCGCCGATCCGGCTGATCGCCTCGCTCACGGTGCTCGCCTCCCCCACCACGTCGACGTGGGCTCCCAGCTCGGCGCGCACACCGGCGCGGAACATCGCGTGGTCGTCGACCAGGAAGACGTTCAGCCTCCGGGCCTCGGGCTCGATCACGGGTTCGGTCATCGCACAGACTCCTTACCGGCGGACACGCTCTCCCTCGCCATGGGAAGCATGAGCCGCACCTCCGTACCGTCTCCGGGGGCGCTCCGGATCTCGGCGCGCCCACCGTGGCGCTGCATCCGCCCGATGATCGACCCCCGGACCCCGTGCCGGCTCTCCGCCACGCCGCCGATGTCGAAGCCCGCGCCGCGGTCACGGACGAAGACGCTCAACTCATCCTCCTCCACCTCGGCATAGAGCGAAACCGTCTGCACCCCGGCGTGCCGGGCCGCGTTCACCAGAGCCTCGCGGGCCGCCGCGACCAGAGCCGCCACCTTGTCGTCGCACTGGGTGTCGCCCACCACCACCGTCTCCACCGAGATCGCGTAGGTGTCCTCCACCTCGGCGGCGGCCTGCTCCAGCGCGGCGGCGAACCGCTCGGTCGGCGAGGAGGTCGGCCGGTAGAGCCAGTTGCGGAGGCTGCGCTCCTGCCCGCGGGCGAGGCGCTGCACCTCCTTGATGTCGGTGGAGTTGCGCTGGATCAGGGCCAGCGTGTGCAGCACCTGGTCGTGGATCATCGCGGCCAGCTCGGCCCGCTCCTGCTCGCGGATGCGGCCCTCGCGCTCGGCCCGCAGCTGCCCGAACGTGCGCCAGACCAGCGGGGCGACCACCACGCCGACACCGAGCAGGCCGACGAAGGCGAAGATCACGCCGTTGAACACCGCGCCGATCGACTCGGACGGCGAGTAGACCGCGACCACACCGATGATGCCGACCGCGACCAGGATGCCGCCGCCGATGAACCGGAACATGAACGAGCGCCTGTCGTTCTCCGACACGATCGCGGTGAACCACGGGGTGGAGGCCAGATTCTCCGAGCGCAGGTCACGGCGGCTCGGGTCGGACTGGTGCCAGATCACGCCGGCGCCGACCGCGATCACCGCGATCATCCAGCCGACCGTGGTGGCCACCTGGTCCTCGAAGACCAGGGCCTGCAACAGGATCACGCCCATGCCGATCGCCGCGAACGGCAGGATGGCGCCCAGATCGCGGCTGGCCGGCTCCTCGTCGGCCCGGGCCTCCTGCGGCAGCACTGCCCAGTAGGCCGCGTAGAGCAGCAGGCCCAGGGCGTTGAAACCGAGCATGACCACGAGCGTGATCCGCACGGCCAGCACCGGGATGCCCAGGTGGCGGGCCAGACCGGTCGCGACGCCGGCGACGATGCGCTGATCGCGTGGCCGGTAGAGGCGGCGCGGTGGTTTCACGGCAGCGGTGGTCACCCTTCGATCGTCACACGTACGGCGGGCCCGGACCACGGGGAAAGTCCCCCGGTATCCGGGACCGGATATCTCAGGGTGGCCTCAGGGTCGGTTCCGGAAGCGGATCGGGTGCCGGGCCGAGCAGGATCGAAGCCATGAACGACGAAGCACCCGGTGCCGGTCCCGTGAAGGGCGACCAGGCACCTTCCGACCAGCAGCCCGGCGGCTTCCCGCCCGGCTCCAACGTGCCGCCCTGGGTCTCCGCGGCCTCCGCGGCCTGGGCCCGTCAGCAACTGGTCCGCCCCCAGCAGGGGCGTTACGTTGCCGGTGTCTGCGGGGCCATCGCCCGGGCGACCAACACCGACCCGGTGCTCTGGCGGGTCCTGCTCGCCGTGCTCGGTGTCCTCGGTGGCACCGGCGTCCTGCTCTACCTCATCGGCTGGCTGGTCATCCCGTCCGAGGGTGACACCGCCTCGCCCGTCGAGTCCCTGCTCGGCAAGGGCCAGTCCGGCATGGCGCCGCTCTCGGTGGTCCTGCTCGGCAGCGGCGCCCTGCTGACGTTCGCCTTCATCGTCAACTCCGGCACCCGGGCCAGCATGCTCGCCGCGGTCGTGGTGATCGGCGCCTTCCTGCTGATCAAAAAGGGCGGGGCGCCGTCCTTTCCGGGAGCACCGGCCGGCGCGCCACCGGCACCCCCGCCGCCGCCCGGTCCGGCGCCGGCCCCCGAGGAGCCGACGGTGGCGTTCGTGGCGCCGCCCACGGCCGCACCGGCCGCTGAACAGGTGACGACGCCTCCTCCGGCGTACACCCCGCCGCCGCCCGCCACCGGCTACCGCCCGCCGTTCGCGCCGCACGGCCCGTTCGCCGGCCCGACCCCGCCGCCGCCTCCCCCGCCCGTGCCGCCCCGGCCGCCGAAACCGCCGAAGGAGCGCTCGATCCTCGGCCGGCTGACGTTCTTCGCGGTCGTGATGGTGACCGGTCTGGTCGGCGCGATCGACATGAGCGGCGCCGACGTGAGCTTCTCGACCTACTTCGCGGCGGCTCTGGTGACCACCGCGCTCGGCCTGATCGTCGGCACCTGGTTCGGCCGGGCCCGCGGCCTGATCGCGCTCGCCCTGGTCCTCAGCTTCGCCCTGGGCGTCTCGTCCGGTCTGGAACGGTTCGGCCGGGACCTGACCCCGAGCGTCTACCGCCCGGCCACGCTCGCCGCCGTCGCCGACGAGTACGACTTCAACGTCGGCAACGTCACCCTGGACCTGCGGGGCGTCGACTTCGACGGGCAGAGCCAGGACATCGCGGTCACCATGAAACTCGGCCAGCTCCGGGTCCTGCTCCCGGACTCGGTGGACGCGACCGTCGACGCCGGTGTCGAGGGCGGCCGGATGGTCCTGTTCAACACCGAGTTCAACGACAGCGCGGTCCGCGAGGTGACCGACGCCGGAGCGCAGGGCGAGAAGGACGGCAAGGTCCAGCTCAACATCCGCATGGAAGCCGGCAACCTGGAGGTGATCCGATGAAACCGCATCGCATGGACGGCGTATCGCTCAGCTTCGGCCTGCTGTTCCTGCTGGTCGCGCTCTGGTGGGCGGTCTCCCAGGTGATCACGCTCCAGCTTCCGGCAGTGGGCTGGATCGTGGCCGGCGGGCTGATCTTCTTCGGGGTGGCGGGCCTGCTCGGGGCGATCCGTTCCGGTCGTCGCGAGACCCCGGCGCCGGTTCCGGCCGCCGCCACCGTCGAGCCGACCCCCGGCGATCTGCCGCCGGAGATGCACGCCTCGATCGTCCGCGAGCTGATGGACGATCCGTCCGAGAAGTTCACCCGCGAGCACCCGGCCAAGGACCGCCCCGCCGAGAGCTGAGCACCACCATTGCCCCGCCCGAGGGAACGACCACCCCGGGCGGGGCAATATGCTCGACGGATGACCGCGTTTCCGACCGTCTCCGTCGCGCCCGTCCCCGGCGTGGGTGCCCGGGCCGCCCGCGCCCTGACCGCCGAGTTCGCCCGGCAGAACGCGGCAACGTCCGCTCTGCTGGTCGGCGCCGATCACGCCTCGGCCGTGGTGGCCGCCGCCGTCGAGGCCCTGCTTCCCGGCGACACCCTCACCCTGGTCCCCGGCGTCAACAGCAGCAGTGACCTGCTCCGTGGGCACATCACCGGCCTGGGCAGCTGGGTCGCCGACCGGGTCAAGGTCGTCGAGTCCCTCGACGAGGCCCAGCCCGCCGACGTGCTGATCGTCGGCGAGCCGCTGACCGGCACCGCCGACGAGGCCCGCACCCGGATCGAGCAGCTCACCAAATATCTCGCCGACGGCGCCGTGCTCTCCGTCGCCGTCCCGGCCGGCCCCGGCCGCACCCAGGGTGCCGCCGCCGAGCTGTTCCGGCAGGGCGCGCTCTTCGGTGTCGGCTCCGACCTGGTGGTCCGTAACCAGCCGCCGCTGCGCGTGCACAAGCTGCGTTTCACGCCCGCCGAGGTGTCGTCCGCGACGAAGCTGGCCCCGGCGTACCGGACGTCGAGCGTCCCGGTGACCAGCACCATGCACATCGACTCCAACGGTGTCGCCGCCGCCGGCATCGCGCTCGGCCTGGCCGTCCTGGCTCGCCGCGCCCGCCCGAAGTCGAAGCTGTGGCTGCTCCCGGCGATCGCCGCCGCCCCGGTCGCCGCGTTCTTCCGCGACCCGGTCCGCGACGTCCCCGGCGACCCGTCCGCGGTGATCGCCGCCGCCGACGGCAAGGTCCTGTCGGTGGAGCGCCTCCGCGACGAGCGTTTCGGCGAGGGCGAGTTCCTGCGCATCGCGGTCTTCCTGTCGGTCTTCGACGTGCACGTCAACCGTGCTCCGGTGGCCGGCCGGGTGGCCGACTACTTCGTCGAGGAGGGCGGCTACGCCAACGCGGCCACCGCCGCCGCCGAGCACAACGTGGCCGCCTACACGGTCCTGGACACCGACCACGGCACGGTGGTCGTGGCCCAGCGCACCGGCCTGATCGCCCGCCGCATCGTCCAGCGCGCCCCCGTCGGCACCCTGCTGGCCAAGGGCGAGCGCTACGGCCTGATCCGCTTCGGCTCCCGCACCGACGTCTACCTCCCGGCAGACAAGGCAGAGTCCCTGGTCACGGTGGACGAGCGGGTGGTCGGCGGTGCGACGGTAATCGCCCGCTGGAAGAACTGACCCTTTTTCTGGTACGCCCGTCCGAAGTCCCGCCCCGTCCACGCAAGCCAGGCCCCACTCCGGGCCTCCTCGCGTGACGGGGCGGGGCTTTTGACGGGCGTACAAAAAAGGAAAACCGCCTCTCCGGAGAGAAGCGGTTTTCCTTGAGCGGGCGGGTTTGTCAGGCCCGTTTGGCCCTCATCCACAGGATCGGGCCGCTGAACAGGTAGGCGGCGACGATCAGGACGAACGTCATGCGCGGGTCGATCAGGGCGCTGACGATCGGGAGCAGCCACAGCCACGGCGGGAGTTTCAGCAGGCGGGCGAGCTTCGCGTACGGGAAGCTCGACACCATCGCGAAAGCGAGCAGCGTCACACCAGCGAGCATGACGAAGCCGGGCAGTGGCAGGCCGATCAGCACCGTCAGGGCCAGGACCGCGGCGGCCATCGTGGTGGGGACGCCGCAGAAGAACCGGCCGTCCTTCGGTGACACGTTGAAACGGGCCAGGCGGATGGCGGCGCACCCGGCGACCAGTGCGGTGGCGATCGCGGCGGCCGCCGGCGGGACCTGGCCGGCCAGCGACGCGTAGACCACGACCGGCGCGGCCAGGCCGAACGAGCACATGTCGGCGAGCGAGTCCATCTGCGCGCCGAACGGGCTGGAAACCCCGAGCTTGCGGGCCAGCGCGCCGTCCAGGCCGTCGAAGACGACGCAGGCGACCAGGCAGGCGGCGGCGAGCTGCACCTGACCGTCCATGGCCAGGAAGATCGCCAGCAGGCCGAGACCGAGGCTGGCCAGGGTGCAGCCGTTGACGAGCGCGAAGCTCATCCGGCGGGACATGGTGTGCTCGCCGGGCAGCAGCGGGATGGACGACGCGGTCGCCTCGGCCTCGACGGTGTCCGCCGGAACGCCGGGGGCAGGGATCGCGAAGGTGCGCACCGGGTCGGACCCGACGTGCAGCACCTCCGCCCGGGTCGCGGTGGCGGCCCGGCCGGTCTCGCCGGAACGGCGGCCCACCCGGACCATCAGGGCTTGCCGCGCGATGGTTCCGCTGCGGCGCAAACGGCCTGCCCAACGACGCCCGGCGGGACGGGGACTATCCGTCGTTCGACGCCGGCGCCAAGGGGTACTCGGCACGTGCTTCCTCCATGGAGCTCGGGTGTTCCGCCGGAGTCTGACGAGCCCAGCGAAATTGCGGGTTACACCATCGCACAGCCGGACGGCCTTGGCGAGAGGCGAACGGTACGTCCGATCAATCGCCAGTGGCCTTCCGTGTGACGATTTTAGCCCGCCTGGGCCAGCGCATCCCGCGCCAGTTCGGTGAGCGGCAGGTTGCGTGCCTCATCGGCGGTGAACCAGGCGGCTTGTGCGGTGGACCCACCGGCCGACTCTGTGACCGCCGCGGCGACCGGTTGCTCCACACTTACCCGGTAGACGACGCGAATCACATGCCAGTCGAGGGGTACTCCCTCAGGTCCGACCGCGGCCGGGTCGTAGCGGTGCGAGATTCCGGCGAGTCCGGTGATCCGGCCCTGCTGAGACGTCTCCTCGTAGAGTTCGCGGGCCAGGCCCTGCTCCGGGGTCTCCCCGAAATCTGTGCCGCCGCCGGCCAGGTGCCAGTGGCCGCCGCCGGGGTAACCGTCCGCGATCAGGGTCAGCAGGATCCGCCCGGCCGGGTCGGTGGCGAGCGCGTACGCGCCGAAACGCTGCACCGGGCCGGTCCGCTCGGGTGCAGCGAACGGGCCGTCGATGGCGGTCGCCTCGAACGGGACGCCGAGGACACCCGCCACGAACGGCAGCAGCGGCCGGTCGGCCGGGTCGGCCCACTCGACGAGATCGCTGGTGCCGTCGGCCTCCGGGCGCAGGGTGCCGCCGGTCACCTCGACGTCGTAGATGATCCGGTCGGTGTGCTCGATCGAGTCGTCGGGCAGCCGGGCCAGGTCGGCGAGGACGGCCCGGACGCCGACGATCCGGACGTCGAGGCCGGTCTCCTCGACGAACTCCCGGACCACCGTGTCATCCGGGTGCTCGCCCTGGTCGATGCCGCCACCGGGCAGCGACCACACCCCGGGGAAGGCGCAGGCCTCCGAGCCCCGGGTGAGCAGCACACCACCGTCGGTGGACCGGCAGACGCCGTACGCCGCCGCTCGTCTCCTGATCTTCACCGGGCCTAGATTAGCTTCGCCGCCCGGAGCGCATCGGCGGTCACCTCGGTGAGCTGCTCGCCGGCCAGCTCGGCGACCTCCTTGAGCGGCATCCACCGCGCCTCGCAGGTCGAGCCGCCGACGTCGTGGATGACCACCTCGGTCGGCGCGTCCACGACGACCCGGTAGAACGCCCGGACGCCGTGCCAGTCGATCGGGTAGCCCTCCGGGCCGAGCGAGGCGGCGTCCCGGTGGCTGGCCACGCCGAGCAACTCGACGAGGCGGCCCTCCTGGCCGGTCTCCTCGACGAGTTCCCGGATCAGGGCGGTGCCGGGCTGCTCGCCGTAGTCGGTGCCGCCGCCGGGCAGGTGCCAGCAGCCGGCTCCGGGATAGCCCTCGGAGATCCGGGTGAGCAGCAGGTTCTCGTACGGGTCGGTGGCGATCGCGTACGCCGCGAAGCGCTGTGCCCGGTGCAGCCCGTCCGGCCCCTCGTAGGCGTAGAACGACGGGAAGACCGGGGCTTCCTCGGGCCGCAGGTCGCCGGCGTTGCGGGAGAGCCCGAGCGCGGCGGCGGTGAACGGCCGGAGTTTGAGTTTCTCGGCCTCTTCCAGGGTGTGCCATCGGGCCAGGTCGGTGGGACGGCCGACCCGGTCGACGAGGTTGCCACCGCGCACCGAGACGGCGTAGATCAGCCGGTCGGTGTGGATGGTGACGCCACGGTGCGGCATGGAGCGCATGTCGGCCAGGACGTCGTGCAGCCCGGAGACGGCGACGGAGAGCCCGGTCTCCGCCGCGGTCTCGCGGACGACGGTGTGGTTCGGATCTTCGCCGTGATCGACGGCGCCGCCGGGTAGCGACCAGACTCCGGGAGTGCCGGATCTGGACGATGCCCGGACCAGGAGGACGCGTCCTTCGTCGTCGCGGGCGACGGCGTAGGCGGCGATCCTGCGGAGCGGTTCCAGTGCGGGGGTCACGGGCGGCAATTCTGCCCGGATTATGTTACCTCTCCAGAACTTCTGTCGGGTTCCTGACAGTAGGATAACGGCCTGTAATCGCAGCTCAGGGCAGCTTGCGCCGCCCTGGGCGATTGATCCACTACTGGGCGTTACTCCCACTCAATGGTGCCCGGCGGCTTGCTCGTGACGTCCAGAACCACCCTGTTGATCTCCCGAACCTCGTTGGTGATCCGGTTCGAGATCTTGGCGATCAGGTCGTACGGCAACCGGGACCAGTCCGCGGTCATGGCGTCCTCGGAGGAGACCGGGCGGAGCACGATCGGGTGCCCGTAGGTCCGCCCGTCGCCCTGCACACCCACGCTGCGCACGTCGGCGAGCAGCACCACCGGGAACTGCCAGACCTCCCGGTCCAGCCCGGAGGCGGCCAGCTCCTCGCGGGCGATCAGGTCGGCGGCGCGCAGGATGTCCAGCCGCTCCCGGTCGATCGCGCCGATGATCCGGATCGCCAGGCCGGGCCCCGGGAACGGGTGCCGCTGCACGATCTCGTCGGGCAGGCCCAGTTCCTTGCCGATCGCGCGGACCTCGTCCTTGAACAGGGTGCGCAGCGGCTCGATGAGGGAGAACTGGAGGTCGTCGGGGAGACCACCGACGTTGTGGTGCGACTTGATGTTGGCGGTGCCGGTGCCGCCGCCGGACTCGACCACGTCGGGGTAGAGCGTGCCCTGCACCAGGAACTCGATGTGCCGCTCGGCGTCGAGCTCGCGGGCGGCCTCTTCGAACGTGCGGATGAACTCACGCCCGATGATCTTGCGCTTCTGCTCGGGGTCGGTGACGCCCGACAAATGCCCCAAGAACTGTTCTTCAACATTTTTCGTGACAAGTCGGACGTTGGTCACGCCGACATAGTCCTTCTCGACCTGCGAGGCCTCGCCGGCCCGCAGCAGACCGTGGTCGACGAACACACAGGTCAACTGGTCGCCGATCGCCTTCTGCACCAGAGCGGCGGCAACAGCCGAGTCGACACCACCGGAGAGCGCGCAGAGCACCTGCTTGTCGCCGACCTGCTCGCGGATGCGGGCGACCTGCTCCTCGATGATGTTGCTGGGAGTCCAGGTGGGCTCGAGACCGGCGATGTCGTACAGGAACCGCTTGAGCATCTCCTGCCCCTGCTCGGTGTGCGCCACCTCGGGGTGGAACTGCACACCGGCACGCTTGGAGGTCAGGTCCTCGAAGGCGGCGACCGGAGCACCGGGGGTGGAGGCGGTGACCTCGAAACCGGCCGGAGCGACCGAGACGCTGTCACCGTGGCTCATCCAGACCGGCAGGTCGGCGGGCAGCTCACGGAGCAGGGTTCCGCCACGGGACTCGAGAAGGGTCCGGCCGTACTCCCGGGAGCCGGTGTGTGCCACCGTGCCACCGAGGGCCTGGGCCATCGCCTGGAAGCCGTAACAGATGCCGAAGACCGGGACATCGCTGTCGAACAGGCCGGCGTCCAGGGTCGGAGCACCGGGCTCGTAGACGCTGGACGGGCCGCCGGAGAGGATGATCGCGGCGGGATCCTTCGCCAGCATCTCGGCCACCGGCATCGAGTGCGGGACGATCTCCGAGTAGACACGGGCCTCGCGGACCCGGCGGGCGATCAACTGTGCGTACTGGGCGCCGAAGTCGACGACGAGCACGGGACGCGGGGTACTCACCCGGCGAGTTTACTCACCGGGCGAGCACCCCGGATCGGTCAGGCTCGGTAGTACGTACGGAGGACGGAGGTGTACTTGACGTTCCCCGCCTTGTCGTACGCCCGGAGCCGGATCTTCATCGTCTTGCTCTGGCTCGCCACCTTGAAGCTGAGCACGGCCGAGGCCTTGGCCGCGGTACCGACCACCTTGCCGTTCACCAGCAGCTGGACCTTGCTGATGCCGGACTTGTCAGCGGCCTTCGCGGTCACCTTGACCGTGCCCTTGACCTTGGCCTTGTTGGCCGGGGCCTTGGTGATCGACACGGTCGGGGCGACGTTGTCGGCGATCAGCGTGCGGACCGGCAGCCACTTGGCGTTACCGGCCTTGTCGGAGACCTTCAGCTGGACCTTGATCGCACCGTTGCGGCCCGGGATCTTCAGCGCCGGAGCGAACGGGGCGGTGTAGTCCCAGCTGTGCCACTTGCCGTCCAGGTACAGGTCGACCTTGCCGACCCCGGACCAGTCGTCCTTCACACCGGCGGCCGTCACCACGGCGCCGTTGCGCACCTTCGCGTTGGCCGCCGGGCTGAAGCCGGTGGCGGTCGGCGCGATGGTGTCGTTGCCCTTGGTCAGTGCGGCGGCCGCGTCGACCAGACCGAACTTGGTCCAGGTGTTCTTCCGGGCCGAGCTGGTGATCGCCCGCTGGAGACCCCAGTTGGTGTACCCCGGGTTCTTCGACGCGACCAGCGCGGCGACCCCGGCGACCAGCGGCGAGGAGAACGACGTGCCCTGCACCGGGTAGTTGGCGGCGCGGTTGTCGTAGAAGTACCCGCCACCGGTGGACAGGCCCGCGGTGATGCCGGGCGCGGCCACGTCGACCCAGCTGCCGTAGTTCGAGAACGAGGCACGCGCGTTGGCGGCGCTGCGGGTGTTCGTCGCACCGACCGAGAGCACGTCGGCGTACGCGGCCGGGTAACTGAACTTCGAGGTGTTCTCGTTGCCGGCCGCCGCGACGACCAGCACGCCCTTGGCGTTGGCCCAGGCCACCGCGTTCTTCAGGACGGTCGAGGAGTCGTAGCCGCCGAGCGACATGTTGATGACCTTGGCGCCGGCCTTGACCGCGTAGATGACACCCTCGGCGATGTCCGAGTGGTAGCCGGCGCCCTTCGCGTTGAGCACCTTCACCGGGATGATCTGGCACGCCGAGCAGACACCGGCCATGCCGGCGCCGTTGTTCGGCGTCGCCGCGATCAGCGAGGACACGATGGTGCCGTGCCCATTGTTGTCCCGGGCGTTGGCCGTGTCGTTGACGAAGTTGAAACCGGACAGGACCTTGCCGGACGTGGCCAGGTCGCCGACCGGGGTGACGCCGGTGTCGATGACGGCGACCTTGATCGCGTTGCCCTTGGTGGTGTCCCACGCGGTCGGCACCTTGATCTTCGCCAGTTCCGGCTGACGGCCGGCGGTGAAAAGCGGATCGTTCGGCCGGAAGTCGGACTTGGTGGCGACCGGGTCGACCTCCACATAGGAGACGTTCGGGTCGAGCTTCAGCGCCGCGGTGACCTCCTTGGCGCGACCGCTGGGCACCGCGACCGACTTGGTCCGGACCTCACCGAGCAGCGACTTCGACATCGCGCCGGCCTCGGACAGACCGAAACGCTTCATGGTGGGAAGTTCGGTGGTCTCGGCGACACCCGAACGCAGGCCGACCAGCAGGCGGACCGGCAGGTCCTGAGCCGCCGCCTTCCCGGTCACCGAGGCGCTCGCGGACACCGCCGCGACACCGCCTCCGGCGAGCAGCGCAGCGGCGGACAGACCGACGACGATCCGCCGATGGAGGGATTTCATTCTGTGACTGCCTCCCCGTGGAGCGACACATCGCGGACCGATGAATCGCCGGGACAGAGTACCGGCGATCTTGAATTTGGCAATAGCCCCAGCCATTGAGGGTCACCACGATCTCAATTACTGTTTCGCCATGCGGAACAGCAGGATCACTTGGTCGATCGCCGGTGGCGCCGCACTCGCTCTGATCGCCGGTGTGAGTGTGGCCGTGGCGGTCAACCGGGGTCCGGAGAAAGCGCCCACCGCGGCTCCCGAGATCAGCGTCACACCGAGCATCCCGCCGTCACCGTCGCCGTCGGCCGGCGCCGACATCAAAGGGCCGCTCGACCTGGTACTGATCGGTGTGGACACCCGGGTCAGCATCCCCGGCTACCCGCCGCACGCCGACACGCTCATGCTCATGCACGTGGAGGCCGATCTGAAGTCGGCGTACCTCTACTCGTTACCGCGTGATCTCCGGGTGGACATCCCGGCTTTCCCGAAGTCCGGTTTCAAGGGCGGCCGACACAAGATCACCGAGGCGATGAGCCGGGGCGCCGCGATTCCCGGATCGGAGAAGAAGGACGTGCAGCAGGGTTACGAACTGCTCACGAAAACTCTCAGTGCGTATACCGGGATCAAAACATTCCAGGGCGGCGCAATTCTCAATTTCGGCGGTCTGGATAAACTGGTCGATCAGCTCGGCGGTATCGACATCGTCGTCGACCAGAAGGTCAAGTCACGGCACCGCAAACCGGACGGTTCGATGCGACCGTTGTCCGGCACGAACTACAGCGGGCCGCAGGCCACCTACAACCCCGGCAATCAGCACCTGGTCGGCTGGCAGGCGCTCGACTACGCCCGGCAGCGGTACGGGCTGCCCAACGGCGACTACGACCGGCAGCGTCACCACCGGCAGCTGGTCGAGGCGATCTTCGACAAGGGGCTGTCCCAGGGGCTGTCCGACCCGGCCAAGCTCACCGGGGTGATCACCGCGCTCGGCGAGACGCTCGAGTACGTGGGCGGGCGTACGCCGATCGAGTACGCCTACGCCCTCCGTGACCTCACCACCGAGAACATCACCACCGTCTCGCTGCCCGGCGAAGGGGTCGGCAGCGGTGGCAACTACCTGGGCGAACAGCTCGAGCCCGAGGGCAAGGCGTTCGTCAAGGCGGTGGCCGGCCGTACCCATGTCGCATATCTCGCAGCACATCCCAAACTGGTCGACAAGTAACCTCGGGGGTATGAGACGACGGGCGTACGCACTGGTTCTGCTGCTGGTGCTCTCCGGCTGTGCCGAGAAGCCGGCCGCGAAGCCCGTCTTCGCCCCGGGCGCCGCCGGCGCCGGTGATCCGTATTTCCCGAAATACGGCAACGGTGGCTACGACGTCGCCGGCTACGACCTGAACCTGAGGTACGAGCCCGGCACCAACCGCCTGGACGGCACCGCGACCATCACCGCGACCGCCACCCAGGATCTGTCCCGGTTCAATCTGGACCTGTCCGGCCTGGCCGCGTCCGCGGTGACCGTGGACGGCGCCGCGGCGACATCGGCCGCCGAGGGCGCCGAGCTGGTGATCACTCCGGCGGCCGGTCTGGTCCGTGGCCGTCCGTTCACCGTCGTGGTCACCTACGGCGGCACACCCGGCCCGATCGAGAACGAGACGCTCGGCACCTCCGGCTGGCTTCGCTCCGGTAAGAACGGAGCGATCGCTCTCGGTCAGCCGGAGTCGGCGAGCACCTGGTTCCCGGTCAACGACCACCCGGCCGACAAGGCCACCTTCACACTGGCGATGAGCGTCCCCGACGGGGTCGAGGTGCTCAGCAACGGTGTGCCCGGCGAGCACGAGACGGCCGGCGGCCGGACCACCTGGCGCTGGACCGAGGACTCGCCGATGGCCAGCTACCTCTCCACCGTCGTGATCGGTCAGTACCGGATCACCAGCGGCACCCACAAGGGCCGCCCGATGGTCACCGCGATCCCCGAGTCGCTGCCCGCCGACGGCCCGGCGGCCAAGTCGCTGGCCCGCACCGGCGAGATCACCGACTTCCTGGAGACACAGTTCGGGCCGTACCCGTTCCAGGCCAACGGCGGTGTGGTCGTCGACGAGGACCAGATCCGCTACGCGCTGGAGACCCAGTCCCGCCCGGTCTACGGCAACACGTTCTTCCTCAGCGGCGAGAACACCGGGGTGGTCGCGCACGAGCTGGCCCACCAGTGGTTCGGCGACAGCGTCGCGCTGACCCGCTGGCAGGACATCTGGCTCAACGAGGGTTTCGCCACCTACGCCGAGTGGCTCTGGTCCGAACACATCGGCGAGGACACCGCGCAGGAACTCTTCGACCTGCGCTACAAGGCCTTCGACTGGTCCGAGACCCCCGGCGACCCCACCCCGCAACGACTCTTCGGCGACGCCGTCTACCAGCGCGGCGGCATGACCGTCCACGCGCTGCGCAAGACGATGGGCGACGAGGCGTTCTTCACACTCGTCAAGGACTGGACGGCCACCCACCGCGACGGCAACGTCACCACGGCCCAGTTCATCACCGCAGCGTCCGCCGCCGCCGGAAAGCCCTTGGACAGCTTCTTCGAAGCCTGGCTCAACGGCACGACCAGACCCGCCATTTAGTACGGTCGGCGGCTCCACAGGAGCAGCGGCCCGCTCTGCCTCGTCACGCGAGGTGATCCCCGCACCGGACCGCCCGGCGACCGCCGGGCCGGATGCGGCTCTCACCGTGCCGGACCGCCCGCTGTCGACAGGCATCGGTCGACCTCGAGACGGAAATCGGCGGGCTCCCCGTGCGGGGGGGCCCGCCGATTCATCGGCCGGTTCGGTCTCAGCGGTCCAGGACCGGTCTCAGGTCCAGGACCGGTCTCAGGTCCAGGACCGGTCTCAGCGGTCCAGGACCAGGGAGACCTTCTGGAACTCCTTGACGTCGCGGTAGCCGCACTTGGCCATCGCGCGCTTCAGGCCACCGAAGAGGTTGAGCTGGCCGTCGGCGCTGGCCGCTGGGCCGTAGAGGACCTCTTCCAGGGTGCCGTCGGGCTCGCCGGCGATGCAGAAGCCACCGCGCGGCAGGGCCGGGTGCGACGCTGACGAGTGCCACCAGGCGCCGCCCGCGGGGGCACCCTCGGCCAGCGACAGCGGCTCGCCGAGCATCACCGCGTCGGCGCCGCAGCCGATGGCCTTGGCGATGTCACCGGAGGTGGCCACCCCGCCGTCGGCGATCAGGTGCACGTAACGGCCACCGGTCTCGTCCAGGTAGTCGCGGCGGGCGGCCGCGGCGTCGGCGATCGCGGTCGCCATCGGCACCCGGATGCCGAGAACCGTGTCGGTGGTGGACCACTCGTCGGCGCCGACACCCACGATCACGCCGGCCGCGCCGGTACGCATCAGGTGCAGAGCCGTCTTGTAGTCGGTGCAGCCGCCGACGATGACCGGCAGGTCGAGGTCGGCGATGAACTCCTTCAGGTTCAGCGGCTCGTCCGTGGTGGACACGTGCTCCGCCGAGACCAGGGTGCCCTGGATGACCAGGATGTCGACGCCGGCGTCCAGCACCACCGGGGCGAGCGCCAGGGTGTGCTGCGGCGACACCCGGACCGCCGTGGTCACGCCGGACGCCCGGATCTGCTTGACCCGCTCGGCGATCAGCTCCGGCTTGATCGGCTCGGCGTAGACCTCCTGCAGACGCTTGGTGGCGTCGGCGTCCTCGTCGAGCGAGGCGAGCTCTTCGAGGATCTTGGTGGGGTCCTCGTACCGCGTCCAGAGGCCTTCGGCGTTGAGTATCCCCAGGCCACCGAGGCGACCCAGGGCGATCACCGACTCCGGGCTCTGGGTGGCGTCCGACGGGTGCGCGACACAGGGGATCTTGAAGGGGTACGCGTCGAGCTTCCACTCGGTCGACACGTCGTCCACGTCGCGGGTGCGACGGCTCGGAACGATGGCGATGTCGTCCAGGTGGTAGCCGCGCTGGGCGGTCTTGCCTAGGCCGATCTCCACTACGTCACGCATGGCAGGGGCTGCCTTCATTCATCTTCACGGGCGGCGGGTGGGGCGGTTCGATGGTTCAGCGGGAGTGGTAGTTCGGAGCCTCGACGGTCATCTGGATGTCGTGCGGGTGGCTCTCCTTGAGGCCGGCCGCGGTGATCCGGATGAGCTGTCCACGCTCCTGCAGGTCGGGGATGGTCTCCGCGCCCACGTAGCCCATGGCCGCGCGCAGCCCGCCGATGAGCTGGTGCGCCACCCTGGACAGAGGACCACGATAGGGCACCTGACCCTCGACGCCCTCCGGGACCAGCTTGTCCTCGTTCACATCCTGCTGGAAATACCGGTCCTTGGAGTACGACTTCGCCTGACCGCGCGACTGCATGGCCCCGAGCGAACCCATCCCGCGGTAGGACTTGAACTGCTTGCCGTTCATGAAGATCAGCTCGCCGGGGCTCTCCTCGGAGCCGGCCAGCAGGCTGCCGAGCATCACGGTGCTGGCGCCGGCCACGATCGCCTTGGCGATGTCACCGCTGTACTGGATGCCGCCGTCACCGATCACCGGGACACCGGCCGGGGCACAGGCCCGGTTCGCCTCCATGATCGCGGTGATCTGCGGGACGCCGACACCCGCGACGATCCGGGTGGTGCAGATCGCGCCGGGGCCGACACCGACCTTGACCGCGTCCGCACCCGCCTCGACAAGCGCCTTGGCACCCGCGTAGGTGGCGATGTTGCCACCCACGATGTCGATGGCGACGTCCTTTTTCAGGCGGGCGACCATCTCCAGCACGGCCCGCTGGTGACCGTGCGCGGTGTCGACGATGACCACGTCCACACCGGCGTCGACCAGGGCGCGGGCCCGCTTGTAGGAGTCGTCGCCGACCCCGACGGCGGCGGCGACCCGGAGGCGGCCCTGCGCGTCCTTCGCGGCGTTCGGGTACTGCTCGGACTTGGTGAAGTCCTTAACGGTGATCAGGCCGCGCAGGTGGCCGCTCTCGTCGACGAGCGGCAGCTTCTCCACCTTGTGGCGGCTGAGCAGGGCCAGCGCCTCGTCCTTGGTGACACCGACCGGCGCGGTGATCAGCGGCGTCTTGGTCATCACGTCGCGCACCTTGGCGTCGTGGTCGCTGACGAAGCGCATGTCCCGGTTGGTGACGATGCCGACCAGGGTGCCCTCGCTGTCCACCACCGGGGCGCCGGAGATGCGGTACCGCGCGCAGAGCGCGTCGACCTGGTGCAGGGTGTCGTCGGGCCCGCAGGTGATCGGGTTGGTGATCATGCCGGACTCGGACCGCTTCACCAGGTCGACCTGGTTCGCCTGGTCCTCCACGGAGAGATTGCGGTGCAGCACGCCGATGCCGCCCTGACGTGCCATGGCGATCGCCATCCGCGCCTCGGTGACCGTGTCCATGCCGGCGGAGAGCAGCGGAATGGAGAGCTCGACGTTGCGGGTCAGTCGCGTGACCGTGTTGACCCGGCTGGGGACCACGTCCGACTCACCGGGCTGCAGCAGCACGTCGTCGAAGGTGAGGCCGAGAGGAACGGTACGAGCGCTGTCAGTTTCCACAAATCATCCCTAGAGAAGAGGCGGAGTCCAATCATCCTACCCATCCCGGACGGAGCACTCAGGCGGCGGACAGAACGTGCGGGCCAGCACACATGCGGGAGAGGTGAGTACGGTATGGGGGTGCAAGATGAGCCGATCGACCCGTTCAACGGCGACCCGACCGACCCGGCCGCCGGACTCAACGACCTCAACGAGGATGCCGAGTCCGAACCGCTGACCGAGGACGAGCGGCAGGACGTCCTGGAAGACCTCTCCGACCTGGAGATCTACCAGGCGCTGCTGAGTCCGACGGGCATCCGCGGGCTGGTGATCGAGTGTGAGGACTGCCACGAGCCGCACTACTTCGACTGGGATCTGCTCCGGGGCAACCTGCGTCACCTGCTGACCAGTGGCCGGCCCCGGGTGCACGAGCCCGCTTACGACCCGGACCCGGACCACTACGTCACCTGGGAGTACGCGCGGGGATATGCCGATGGTGTGCACGACACCCTGACCGAGGGCAGTGACGACGAGCCCGCATGAGCCCGGCGGTCGCGGGGTGACATCGACCCGGGACCGCCTCGCGTCGTAGCCACGGTCACCGTGATCGGGCGTACAAAAAAATGGGGTGGATGGTTTTCACCACCCACCCCGTCGCGAGTTAAGCGACCAACCCCGCTCTGAACCCCGCGGCCACCGCATGCGCCCGGTCGCGGGCGCCGAGTTTGCGGAAGAGCCGCCTGGCGTGGGTTTTGACGGTGTCCTCGGAGACGAAGAGTTCCCGCCCGATCTCGGCGTTGCTCTTGCCGTCGGCCATCCCCCGCAGGACCTGAAGCTCACGCTCCGTGAGGGTGAGCCGTCGCCCGGCGGGTTGGGCCTCCCCCATCCCGACGCCTGCCTCGTTGCCCGGCCAGGCCACCATCGGCCGGCCGGTCGCCGGATCGATGGGTGCGTCGCCACGCTGCGCCGGGACCATCGGAGCGTTGGGCCCGAGCATCGCCGGGACCGCCGCCGCGTTGTGCACCCCGATACCTCCGGGGCCCTGCTGATATTGACCCCGGGCGGCCGGGGAGTTGTTGTTCCGGATACCGCCGGCCACTCCGGCCGGCTGAGCGTTCGCGCCGTTTATCGGCATGCCCTGCGGGCGTACCGGCAACAGCAGTAGGAGCAGCGCCTTCGCCACGACGCTGACCAGGTCGTGCTCGACGCCACGAATGACGCCGCGGGCACCGGCGGCGACCGCTGCCGCCGCCACCCGTGGATCTTCCGCACCGAAGAGCACCACTTGTGCCTGCGGGGCTCGTGCCAGTACACGCCGGGTGAAACCGACGCTGTCGGGCCGGGTCACGGCGGTGTCGGCCAGGACCACTTCGGCGGGCCGTTCCGCCAGTCGGATCATGGCCTCGGTCTCGCTGACCGCGGTCCGGACGACACCGGTCATGCCGAGCCGGGCCGCGGTGGACGCGACGGTCTGGGCCGCCAGCGGGGTTCGGACGCACACGAGGACGGTACGCACAGTGATCCTCCTTCTCTCTCAGAGGAGATCACGCGAGGGCCGCAGCATTACGCGCTTTAGATGGAAAAAACGGGAAAGAAAGGTATGACTTGCCACCCCTTTGCCATACCGCTCGCGAAGACATCGACCTGTTACGTGTGAGCCGGGCGGTGCCGGGGTAAACCCGGCGACAGGCCTGTGCCGGGCCCCCCACGACGAAGCTCCGCGGTGCCGCGCAGGAGGAGGGTGTAGATGTCGAACGTTCGCAGGCTGCCCGGTCCCATCGCCGATATCTGGGACTGGCAGAGACTCGGTCTCTGCCGGGGCCGGGACAGTGCGCAGTTCTTCCACCCCGACGGCGAGCGCGGGTCGTCCCGCAATCGCCGCGAGGCCAAAGCCAAGACCATGTGCGGCGCCTGCCCGGTCCGGGCGGAGTGTGCCGCACACGCTCTCGCGGTTCGCGAGCCGTACGGAGTCTGGGGAGGTTTCAGCGAATCGGAGCGGCTGCGGCTGCTCGCGGTCGGCTGGGAGGACCTTGCCGATCGTCACGGACGGGTCGACCTGCTCCGGCTCGAGGCACGCCTCGGCCGGCCCCACAAATCAGCGGTTCCCGCGCAACGACAGGCGCCGGCTGCCTGACGCCGGCCGGCACGGAGCACCACACGACTTCCGACACGGTCCTCCCCGGAGGGCCGAGTCGAGTGGTTCAGCGGTTCTTCAACCGCATTGGTGGACATGCAAGCCACCGTATGAGCGACTTGCTTTCCCGAGTCGGACCGAAAGTGCGGCTTTTCCCTACTCGATCTCGATGCTGACCTGATGCCATCCGGTCGCCCCGTCCGGGGCGGGTGGCGCCTCGTCCTTGACCTGTGTCATCCCGTCGAGATCGGTCGCGCGGACCCGCAACGTGTGCCGGCCCGCCGTGGCCTTCCAGCTCAGGCTCCATTGGTGCCACGTGTCCGCGGAGACCGCCGCGGCCAGTTCGGCGGCCCGCCAGGGCCCCTCGTCGACCTGCACCTCGACCTTGCCGATCCCGCGATGTGTCGCCCATGCGACTCCGGCCACCGTGACCGTCCCGGCGGGCTTGACCGCACCCTCGCGGGGGCTGTCGATTCTTGACTGCGTCTTCACCGGCGCCTGTGCCGACCAGCCACGGGGCACCCAGTACGCGTCGAAATCAGTGAATCGGGTCAGCTCGATCTCGGTGATCCACTTGCAGGCGGAGACGTAGCCGTACAGACCGGGAACGATCATCCGGACCGGGAACCCGTGCTCGACCGGGAGCGGCTCACCGTTCATCCCGACCGCCAGCAGAGCGTCCCGGCCGTCCCGCAGCACCGCCGTCGGGGTGCCGCAGGTCCAGCCGTCCGCCGACCGCTGCACCGCCTGATCCGCTTCGGGCAGCGGGTCGGCCAGATCCAGCAGCGCCTTGATCGGGGTGCCCAGCCAGAGCGCGTTGCCGATCAGATCACTGCCCACTTCGTTCGACACACAGGCGATCGTCACGTATCGCTCGACCATCGGCAGGCGCAGCAGATCCGCCCAGGTGATCGTGATCGGATGGCGAACCATTCCGTGGATGCGAAGTTCCCAGGAGAAGGGGTCCACCTGTGGAGTGACGATGGCGGTATCGATCCGGTAGAACTCCCGGTTCGGCGTCACGTACGGCACCGCCCCGTCCGCCTGTACTCCGGGCGACAACGCGGGCGCCCGCTCGGCCGGCGCCGGCAGCACCACGTCCTCCCGGGCCGCGGTCACCGCCCGCCGGGACGTCAGCATCCGCCCGCCGGCCCCGGCGACCACCGACACCGCCGCGATGACACCCAGATCGCGCAGGAACCGCCGCCGCTCCGGGCTCTCCCGCGCGGACAGCGTCGTCAACTGCCGGAGAACCAGGACCGCCACCGCGGCGCCCACCAGCGACGGCACCGCGGCCACCGTTCCGGCGCCCGGCCGGGTCACCGCCGCCACCGCGCCGACCAGGCCGAACAGCGCGACCCCGGCGACCGCGAACCACCAGCGCCGGCGGGCCAGCAGACCGGTGCCGAACGCGTAGCCGGCCAGCAGCAGCGCGGTGCCGACCAGCAGCGCGGTCTTGTCGTGCACCCCGAAGACGGCGATCCCGAAGTCCTTGACCGGCGCGGGCACGTGGTCCACCACCACGCCACCGACCGCGACCAGCGGGGACGACCGGTTCCCGGTGAGCGCGGCGACCACCTCGGCGATCCCGAGCGCCGCACCGGCCGCCACCACACCGGCCAGCCCGGCCCGTATCGAAGGTTTCACCGGACCATCCTCTCTCGCCGGCTCAGTCCCGCATCAACTCGCGGAACCGCCGGCGCACCGAGCCCAGCCACGCCGCGCTGATCAGCACCGCGAAGAAGCCGCCACCCAGCACGTTCCAGGTCTCGTCGCCGAAGAGCACACTGCCGATCGCGTAGCAGCCGAACACACCGAGGGCCACCGCGCCCAGCCCGTTCAGGACGGCCCAGGTGAGCCGCCGGTTCCGGATGTACGCCCAGCGCACCCGGGTGAGCAGGCCCGGCCGGCGCTGCGGGACCGGGATCGACTCCGGTTCACGGGCCGGCATGGTGACCCGTGCGCCCGGATCCACCGCGGTGTCGATCGCCGCCGTGACGGCCGGGCCGTCCGCGAAGAGTGTGGGCTCGGCGTGCACCTGGATGCCGTCGTGGCCGATCAGCCGGCGGGCCCCGTCCGGCCAGGCCAGCACCGCCGCGCAACTGTCGAACCGGACGGTGGCCAGGTCGTCGCCGCGGGTCAGGGTCACCCCGTCGGCGGCGACGGTCAGGGTGGCGCCGTCCGGCCGGTACCCCAGCGCCGCGTGCACCCGGCCGTCGACGGCGGCGTCCGAGCCGGCCGGGGCCTCGGCGTACCCGGCCCAGTCGGCGCGGGTGCGGCCCGGGGTCATCAGCAGCCCCTCCGCGACGGCCACGGCGGCGACCGCGACGACGTCGTCCCGGCCGACCGCCCGCAACTCGGCCTGGATCTCCTCGGCGGTGGTCCGCACCCGCTGCCCGGTGAGCAGGTTGAACACTTCGCCGGGAAGAGAGCCGGCGCCGGTGATCTCGTCGGCCCGGTTCTTGACCACCGCGGCGACGTCGGCCTCGTCGATCACGCCGAGTCGCATGGCGGCCAGCACGTCGACGAAGGCGCCGAGGACCGCGCCCTGTTTCTCCGGCAACGAGTCGGCGAGCGCGGTGATCACGGCGGTGCCGTCGGCGCGGGCGGAGACGTCGGCCCGGACGGTGTAGGAGAGGCCGCCCTCCTGGCGCAGCGAACGGAACAGCACACGTTCCAGCACACCCGCGAACACCAGCGCCGGTGCCCCGCGCGGCACCACGGTGTCCCATGCGACGAGGTCGGCCCCGCCGGGGAACCAGGCCGGGCGCACCGGCAACGCCGACGACACGGGCGGAACCGGCTGCCGGTCACCGTCCGGCAGGTCCAGGTCGAGCCCGGCGGGCACCCCGGCGCCGGCGATCCACAGGGCTGCGTTCTGCCGGTTGAAGTACCGGGCCGTCCAGGACCGCAGGTCGTCGATGGTGAGATCGGCGAGTCCCCACTCCGGGTAGGCGACCGATCCGTAGCTCTCGGCGCCGTGCCGCCACAGGGCCAGCGCCTCGCCCGGCCCGGTGTCGCGGCTGTTCCCCTCGGTCCGCAGGATCTCCTTCTCCGCCGCGAGGCGCTGCTCCGGCAGATTCCGCAATGCCGCGCAGACGCCGTTGAGGAAGGCGACCACCTCGGCCTCGGTGCCCCGCATGTGGAACCAGGTGAATTCGGCGCCGGTGGCGGCGTTGTAGTGGTGGTCGGCCGCCCCGAACGAGTGCAGGGCGAGATGCTCGATCAGGTGGGTGACGCCGCGCCGGGCCAGGGGCTCGTCCACCTGGCCGACCCGGAACACCAGCCCGGCGTGCAACGGGCCGGTGGTGGGCGTGTGCAGGACCGGAATGCCGCCGATCTCGGACCGGTTGATCATTTCGCACCTCCGAGCGCCCGCTCGCGGGCCTCGCCGAACTCATGGACGGCGTCGCCCAGTCGCGCCCAGGGGTTGCCCGCACCCAGGTCGTCCAGTGCTTCCGGGTCCTCGGCGGCCCGGTCGCCCATGTGATCGAACATCCGGGCCGCGGCCGGCTGGTCGCCGAGCAGCGTGAAACACAGGGCGAACAGGTTCAGGAACCCGAGCCGGCCGTAGCCGGTGGGGACACCGGACCGTTCGGCGGCCCGCTGGATCTCCGCCCGGACCGGCTCCTGGACGAGGTAGGCGGTCAGTACTTCGGTGTGGCTCAGCCCGCGGTCCGGGTCGACGAGCCCGTGGTCGATGTGGGCTGCCGCGACCAGGGCGCCGTGCGCACCACCGGGCGGCGCCGCGGCCGCCGTCTCGCGGGCGAACTCGTGCGCCGGTTCCCAGGAGCCGTCCCGTCCCGGGTAGAGGCTGCGCAGCATGTCGAACTGTCCGGGCAGGTGATCGGGGGCGGCGGCGAGCAGCCGCTGGTAGCGGCGGCGGGTCTCGGCCGGGCCCAGGTCCAGCCCGTGGGCGGAGACCAGCCGGGCGCTCCAGATCGCCGGGTCGGCCGGGTTCTGCACCGCGCCGTCGATCAGCGTCTGCTCGGCCCGGCACAGCAGCTCCCGGGTGAGGGTGGCCCGGTCGTCCAGCTCGTACCAGGGCCGGTCCTCGGCCCGGATCGCCCGGACCCGGTGGAGCAGGTGCTCGCCGAGCAGCGCCGACGCGGTCCCGTCGGCCGGATCGGCGCGCAGCACCGCGGTCAGGAACCCCTCGATGTCCGGCAGGCCGGCGACGGCCCGGATCAGCGCGGTCCGCTCCATCGGGCCGGCGGCATCGAGCACGGCACGGCATCCCGGCCAGTCCTGGGCGCTGACGGCCGTGTGCAGCGGGTGTGCAGACATGGCGGGCAGCATAGGTGACCTGGCCGGATCCGCACTGTGACGATGATCAGTCCGAACGGGCCGGGTTCCGGGCGTGCTGCTGTCTGCGCAGCTCGACGGCGGAGTCCAGGGCGATCCGGCCGGTGAAGGTTCCGAAGAGGACACTCGCCGAGGCGACCAGGCCGTACTCGCCGACATCGCCCAGCACCCCTCCGCTGGGGCCCTGGGTGAGCATCATGGTGAGGACGCCCAGACCGCCGGCCACCACGAAGAGGGTGGCCATCCCGGCGACGAGCAGGGTGATCAGCGGCCGGCGGGTGTCCACCGGCTCCTCCTCGCGCTCGGTGGCCGGGCGGGGCTGCGGGATCCGGTCGCGGTCGCGGGGCGGCATGCCGATCCGCAGCCGCTCCGGGATCCACTGGTCGACGTCGTGGACCACCTGCTCGGCGTCCCGGTAGAGGGTGGGTTCCACCCGGGCCATCACGGCGTCCTCGCCGATCAGCTGCCGGGCACCGTCCGGCCAGGCCAGCACGGCCGCGCAGGCGTCGTACCGGACGGTGCCGACCACGTCGCCCTCGACCACGCTGATCCCGTCGGCGCCGCTGATCAGGCGCAGGTTGCGGTCACCCCGGCCCCGGTGGGTACGCCCGTCGAGCACCGTCTCGGACATCGTCGGCGCGGCGGTGTACCCGGCCCAGTCGGCGCCACCGGTGCCCGGCGCCATCAGCAGCCCGGCGTCGTACGCGGCGGTCGCGACGGCTGCCACGTCACCGGCGGTGACCGCGCGCACCTCGGCGAGCGCCTCGTCCAGGGTCTGCACGGCCCGCCCGGCGAGCAGGTTGAACGCCTGCCCGGGCAGGCGGGCGCCCCGGCTCTCGGCGTCGCGCAGCCCGACTCCGGTGTGTTTGACGACGGTGCCGACCTCGTCCTCGTCGATCCGCCCGGCCCGCAGCTCGGCGAGCACGTCGATCAGCCCGCCGAGGGCGCCGTCCTGCCCGCCGGGGACGGCCTCGGCGAGGGCCAGGATGCGGGCGGTGCCGTCGGCGCGGGGTTCGTACTCGGTGCGGGCGTCCTCGGCGACCCCGGCACGGTCGCGCAGCTCGTGCTGGAGACGGCGTTCCAGGACGGTGGCGAAGACGGCGGCGCCGGCGTCGCGGTGCACCACGGTGTCCCAGCCGGCCGTGCCGTCCGGGCCGGTGAACCAGGCCGGGGTGGCCGGCAGGACGGTGACGGCGCGGGGCGCGGGCTGCCGGGTGCCGTCCGCCAGGTCCAGGCTCAGACCGCCGGGCACCTCGTCGCCAGCCACCCAGAGGGCAGCGTTCGCCCTGGTGAACCAGCGGGCGATCCAGTCACCGACCTGGTCGGTGGTGAGCCCGGGCAGGGCCCATTCGGGGTAGCTGGCGACTCCGTACGAGCGGGCGCCGTACCGCCACATCGGCAGCGGGTCGCGGTCCCGGGGCGCGGTCATCCGCTCGCGGGCCTCGGCGATCCGGTCGGCGGACGGGTTCCGCAGCGCCGTGCAGACGCCGCTGAGGAAATCGGCGATCTCGGTGGGCGTACCGCGGGTGTGGAAGTAGGTGTGCTCCGGTCCGGTGCTGCCCGGCGCGCCGGTGACCAGGTGCTCGATCAGCCGGGTGATGCCCCGCAGCGGCAGCGTCTCGTCGGCGGTACCGACCCGGAAGACCAGGCCGGCGTGCATCGGGCCGTCCGCGGGGGCGTGCAGGGCCGGCACTCCGTCGACCTCGAGTCGCGTGATCACTGCTCGCCTCCCGTCGCCCGCTTGCGGTACCTGCTGATCACCGTGGCCGGGTCGCCCAGGAGATCCCACGGCTGTGCCGAGTGATGATCGCCGAGCGCCCCGAACAGTCCGGCCGCCGCCCGGTCGTCGCCGATCAGGGCGTACGCCATGGCGAAGGTACTGGTCACGCGCACCCAGCCGTGCGTGTGCCGGTAGTCGGGGTGGTGCACCGAGCGGTCGGCGGCCTCGTCCAGTTCGGTGTGGACGGTCGCGTCGTCGAGGTGGCCGGCGGCGATGTGCCGGTCGATGTGGTACTCGGCGACCAGCACCGGACTCAACGAGCCGGGCGTGGCCTCGGCCGCGGCGGTACGGGCGAAATCGTACGCGGCGTCCGGATCGTGGCCGCCGAGGTACCGCAGGTACTGGGACTGGCCGGGCACGTGGTGCCTGTCGATCTCGGCGAGCCGGTCGTAGCGGCGGCGCGCTTCGGAGGGGCCGAGCCGCAGGCCACGGGCGGTGCGCAGGCGGACGGTCCAGATCGCCGGATCGAGCGGGCTGCGGGCGGCCGCGTCGACCAGGACCCGCTCGGCGGCGGTGAAGTCGCCGGAACCGGCCAGATGCCGGCCCAGCAGGGCCCCGGCGGCGCCGTCCGACGGGTCGCCGGAGAGCACGCCGCGCAGGAAGTCCGTGATGCCCTCGGTCTCGGCGGCGACGGTGGTGAGGCAGGTCCGTTCCACCGGTTCCGCGCCGTCGAGGGTCTCCCGGCAGGCCGGCCAGTCGCCGGAGTCCAGAGCCGCGCGCAGAACAGCCACTTTCGGGTACGCCGCGGCCGGATCCAGGAGCATGGGCGGCAGCATAGATCTTCCAAAATTACATGCTGTTTCCGGGTGATCGTATATTTAGGACACCAGGGGATCTTCCAGCAGGTGGTCGAAGGCGAGTTCGGCCGCTCCGATCAGGGCGGCGTCGGTGCCGAGCTCCGGAGTGCGCAACCGGACGTGCTCGCGGCAAGCCGGCAGACCGATCGCGTTGAGGCGGCTGCGGATCTGCGCGGCGGCGCCCAGATAGACGTCCCGCAGCGTGCCCCCGAAGATCACCACCTCCGGGTTGAAGATGTTGACCAGGTTGCCGACACCGAAGCCGATCCAGTCGCCGACCTGCCGCAACGCGTGCTGGGCCTGACTGTCCCCGCGCATCGCGGCGTCCACCACCGCCAGCACCTCGTCGCGGCCGGTGCGGTCGGCCCGCCCGGCCAGCCGCAGCAGCGCGTGCTCACCGATCTCGGTCTCCCAGCAACCCCGGGACCCACAACTGCAGGGCCGGCCGTACGGGTTGACGACCATGTGCCCGACCTCGCCGCCGTATCCACCGTGCCCGGTGACCCGGCGTCCCCCGGCGATGATCCCGGCGCCGATGCCGACGTCGCCGTAGAGGTAGACGACATGGTCGGAGCCGGCCGCGGCGCCACGGGCGTGTTCGGCGAGCGCGCACACGTCGGCGTGGTTGCCGACGCTGATCCGCCCGTACCCGCCGAGTTCGGAGCGCAGCGCCTCACCGATCGGCTCGTCGACCCAGCCGATCGTCGGGGCCAGCCGGACCATGCCGTCGCTCTGCCGGACCATGCCGGCCACGGCCACCCCGCTGCCCACGCACCGGGCGCCGTCCGGCACCCCGGTACGCATGGTGGCGACGAACCGGGCCAACGGCTGGATCGCCTCGTCGGCGGTCATTCCGGGCGGGCGCTCGGCCTCGTACTGCTCCAGGACGCGGCCGCCGAGCCCGATCCGGGCGGCGCGCAACCGGTCGACCTCGATGCTGAGGGCGTAGGCGTACACCCGGCCGGATTCGGGCCGGACGACCAGGGAGGGCCGCCCGGCCCGGCCGGCCGAGCGGGGCGCCGCCTCGCTGACCAGTCCGGCCCCGATCAGGTCGGCGGTGAGCGCCCCGATGGTGCTGCGGTTGAGCCCCAGCCGGGTGGTGAGTTCGGCCCGGGTGGTGGCGCCGTTGACGTGCACGTATCGCAGGAGGCCGCCGAGGTTGTTCCGGCGGACGTCGTCCTGGCTGGGTCCGGCCCTCATCAGCGTCCCGTCCCCCGCACGGGATTGCGCATGGTCAGCCGCCCGATGCCGCTGCTCTGCGCCGGGCCAGCGCGTCGACGCTCGCGGCGGCCAGCAGCACGAGGCCGGTGAAGATGAACTTGACGCCGGAGTTGAGGCCCAACAGGGTCATACCGTTCTCGATGACGATGATCACCGCACCGCCGATGACCGCATGGATGATCTTGCCTTTGCCGCCGAAGAGGCTGGTCCCGCCGATGACCGCGGCGCCGACCGAATAGAGCAGGATGTTACTGCCGCCGGTGTTCGGATCGACAGAGCTCTGTCGGCTGACCACCAGGATTCCACCGATCGAGGCCATGAACGACGCGATGGCGAAGACCGCGACCCGGATCCGGTCCACCGCGATACCGGCCCGGCGCGCCGCCTCGACGTTGCCGCCGACCGCGTGGACGTGCCGCCCGAAGGTGGTGCGGTTCAGCACGAACGTACCGATCACCAGGAACGTCACGATCACCGGCACCACGATCGGCGTGCCCTTGAGCGAGGTGATCTGGGTGTTCACCGCCCGCTCCAGGGTCAGCACCCAGGTGGCCGGCAGCACCAGGGCGGCGAGCCCGACGATCCGGGCCAGCACCAGGCCGATCGGTTCCGCGACCAGGCCCCGGGCCACCCGCCCGCGCCAGCGCAGCAGCCGGACCAGGGCGAACCCGGCGACACCGGCGACCGCGAGGAGCCAGCTGGCGCGTACCGACAGGGTGCCGTTGTTCAGCGACGTCACGAACTCGTCGTTGATCGCGACGTTCCGGCCGCCGCCGAGCAGGGTCAGCAGCACCCCCTGGAAGCCGAGGAACGCGGCGAGGGTCACCACGAACGACGGGATACCCAGTTTCGCCACCAGCAGGCCGAGCACGATGCCGATCACCACGCCGGTGCACATCGCCGCCGGGATCGCCACCGTCCACGGCAGACCGTGGTCGGTCAGCAGGATCGCCATCACCGCGCCGCAGACACCGCTGCCGAACCCGGCGGACAGGTCGATCTCGCCCAGCAACAGGACGAAGACCAGGCCCATCGCGATGAAGACGATCTGCGCGCTCTGGTTGAACAGGTTCGCGAAGTTGAGCGCGCTGAGGAAGGTCTCGCCGCGAGCCGACCCGAAGATCAGGATCAGGACCAGCAGCCCGAGTACGGCCGGGAGAGTCCCGAGATCACCGCCGCGCAGCCCGGCCCAGTAGTCCCGCAGATGCCCGCCGACCGTCGGCCGGCTCATGACGGTGCGCCGCTGCGGCCGCTGGTGCCGCTGGTGATCAGCTCGACGACCTGGGCGTGGCTCACGTCGGTGACCTTCACCTGCGCCGCCGTCCGGCCCAGGTAGAGCGCCGCGATCCGGTCCGAGACGGCGAAGACGTCGTTCATGTTGTGCGAGATCAGCACCACGCCGAGACCGCTGTCGGCGAGCCGCCGGACCACCTCCAGCACCTGGGCGGTCTGCGCGACACCGAGGGCCGCGGTCGGCTCGTCCAGGATCACCACCCGGCTCTTCCAGAGCACGGCCTTGGCGATGGCCACGGTCTGCCGCTGGCCGCCGGAGAGACGGGAGACCGGTTGCCGGAGCGAGGCGACGGTACGGATGGACAGGTTCCGCAGCGTCTCGCCGGCCATCTCCTCCATCGTCGCCTCGTCGAGGACGCCGCCCCACCTGATCTCCCGGCCCAGGAACATGTTCTGAACGATGTCCAGATTGTCACAGAGCGCCAGGTCCTGGTAGAGCACCTCGATACCCAGCCCGGCGGCGTCCCGCGGCGAGCCGATCGACACCTCCCGGCCGTCGAAGAGCACCGTGCCCGCGTCCGGGGTGTGGATCCCGCTGATGCACTTGACCAGCGTGGACTTGCCCGCCCCGTTGTCGCCGACCAGGGCGGTCACCTCACCCGGCCAGACACTCAGGCCGACGTCGCGCAGGACCTGGACGGGACCGAAGCTCTTGCCGATCCCGCGCAGCTCCAGAAGGGGTGTCGCGGCCACTGCCTTGGTTCTCCTTCGGGCTCAGCCGATACCGACCGCGGCGCAGGCGTCGGCATACGCGGCACTGCACAGCTCTTCCCGGGTCGCGTAACCCTCGGTGACCACGTCCTTGACCTGGGCGGCGGTGATTGCCCGTGGGGTCAGCAGGATGGCTTTGGTCCCGGTGCCGGCGACCGCCTCGGTCGGCGCGACGGGTTCTCCCTTGACCAGCGCGATCGCCAGTCCGGCGGCCGCGCCGGCCTCCTCCCGGGCCGGTTTGTGGACGGTCATGCACTGATCACCGACGAGGATGTTCTGCAACCCCAGGATGGTGGCGTCCTGCCCGGTGACCGGGACCGTCCCGTTCAGCTTGTTCTTGCGCAGCACCTGGATCACCGCGTTGCCCAGGCCGTCGTTGGCGGCGAGCACCCCGGCGATGTCCCGGTCCTGGGTGAGCTGCTGCTCGAAGATCGTGCCGCCCTGCGCGCTGTCCCAGTCCGGGACGTCCTGATCCGGGCCCTTGAGGTACTCACCGGAGTCGAACTTCGGCTGGAGCACCCGGTCGTAGCCCTCCCGGAGCAGCAGCGAGTTGTTGTCGGTGGACGGGCCGTTCAGGTAGGAGACGACAGGCGTGCTCACTTTCCGCTGAGCCAGGCAGTCCACCAGCCCCTGCGCCTGGAGCCGGCCGACCTCGGTGTTGTCGAACGACACGTAGTAGTCCGCGCCGCCGCCGACGGTGAGCCGGTCGTAGTCGATGGTCGCGATGCCCGCGGCCTTCGCCTTCTCCAGGACGGCCTTGCCGGACCCGGAGTCGAGATTCGCGATGATCAGGACCTTGACGCCGCTCGCGATCATGCCGTCGGCGATGGTGGTGAAGCGGGTGGTGTCCCCTTCGGCGTTCTGGATGACGGCCTCGACACCGGCCGCCTCGAAAGCCTCGGCCAGATATTTGGAGTCGGCGGTCGCCCAGCGCACCGAACTCCTGATGTCGGGCAGGATGACGCCCACCTTCGTGGCCGGGGCTGTCACCTTCTCCGCCTTCTCGCCGGTGCAGGCGGCGATACCGCCGGTGGCCAGCAGACCGATCGTGGCAAGGGCGAAGAATCCCTTACGCATCCTGGTGTCCTTTCGCGGGAAATCCGGCGCACGGGACCGTATTTGCCGGTGGCGGAGAACACAAGGGACCATGACGATCTATTTGGAAACAAGGGGTGACGATCAGGTGCGCAGGGGTGCCAGGGTCGCGCCGGTGAGCCGGATCAGGTCGGCCGGGGCCAGCGCTACCTGCAGGCCGCGGCGGCCCGCCGACACGTACATCAGGTCCAGCCCGGAGGCCGTCTCGTCGATCACCGTCGGCAGCCTTTTGCGCTGGCCCAGCGGGCTGATGCCACCGCGGACGTAACCGCTGCTGCGCTCGGCGGCGGCCCGGTCGGCCAGCACCGCCCGTTTCCCGCCGGCGGCCGCGGCCAGCGCTTTCAGGTCGAGATCGCCGGTCACCGGCACCACCCCGACCACCAGCCGGCCGTCCACCTCGGCGATCAGCGTCTTGAACATCCGCTCCGGCGCGACGGACAGCGCCTCGGCGACCAGGGCGCCGTAATTCGGGGCATCCGGCGACACCTCGTACGGATGCAGGGTGTGTGCCACCCGCTCGGAGGTCAGCAGGACGGTGGCCGGCGTGCCCGCCGCTTTCTTGGCCATGCGGGCACGCTACCCGTCGTCAGGCGGCCGACGTCAGAAGGGCGACCGGTGCGCCGGCCACCCGGGTCAGCACCAGTCCGGCGCTGTTCGGCCCGGACAGCCGGAGGTCCTTGCGGAGCTGCTCGGGGACCAGCGCCGAGCCCCGTTTCCGGATCTCCAGCACCCCGATCCCGCGCTCGCGCAGCAGCGCCCGCAGCCGCTTCAGGGAGAACGGCAGCACGTCGGTCACCGCCAGCCGCCGGGCGAACGGGGTGTCCACCGGCTCGTCGGTGTAGACGTAGGCGATGTCCGGATCGGCCAGCCGCCCGCCCACCGTGGCGGCGAACTCGGCCACCAGATGCGACCGGATCACCGCGGAGTCCGGGTCGTAGATCCACTTACCGACCGTCCCGACCGGCGCCGCCTCGACGCCGGACCCGGCCAGTTCGGCGTCCGGGCCGAGCAGCGTGGCCCGGCGCGGTTCCCGGGCCAGCGGCCCGCACCAGAACGCGGCCTCGACCAGGTCGCCGCCGACGCTCACCCACTCCCCCTCGGCACCGGGTGGCAGCAGGGCGTGGTCGATCCCGGGGGCCAGCTTCAGCACCGTCCGCGGCACCCGATCGGCCAGCCCGGCGACAAAATCCCAGGGCGGCGAGTACGACCGGGGGTCGAACACCCGGCCCCGGCCGGCCTTGCGCCGGGCCGGGTCGGCGAAGACCGCGTCGAATCTCTCCACCGGCACCGTGGTGGCGTCGGCGCACTCGGCGGTGATCCGGCCGGCCAGCCCGGCGGCCGCGGCGTTCGCGGCGGCCAGCGCCGCGGTGACGGGATCGGCGTCGACGGCGTGCACGGTGATGCCGTGCCGGGCCGCGGCGAGGGCGTCCGAGCCCAGCCCGCACCCCAGGTCGGCGAGGGTCTCGACGCCGGCCGCGACCAGCCGGGCGGCGCGCCGGTCGGCGACCACCGAGCGGGTCGCCTGCTCCAGGCCGGCCCGGGTGAAGAACATCCCGGAGGCGTGCGGGCCGAACTTCATCGCAGCGCGCTCGCGCAAACTAGCCTGGGTCAAGGCGGCCGCGGAGAGTTCGGCGCCGAAGCCCCGGGCCCGCATGGCCGAGGCCGCGGCGAGCGGCTCACCGCCGGCCACCTCGGCCGCCACGGCCAGGGCTTCCACCCCTTCCGGGGTCCGCAACAGATGCAACAGCTCAGGGGTCACGACAGGCATTCTCCCTGGCGTGACAGGTTGGCACTCTGGTTGACGGAGTGCTAGTTCCGGCATAGTCTCCGATTAGCACTCTCACCACGAGGGTGCCAATCGCCCGGGTCCTCCGTGGCGGTTAGGCACCAGGCGGACCGGCACCCGCGACGACGGCCCCGCCCGGTGGCATGAGGCATTGACCGGCCTGATCCGAGGTCGGCGAAACCTGATACCCAGGAGGGTATGCCCGTGACTACCGCGACAAAGGTTGCGATCAAGCCGCTCGAGGACCGCATCGTGGTCCAGGCGAACGAGGCCGAGACCACGACCGCTTCCGGCATCGTGATCCCCGACACCGCCAAGGAGAAGCCCCAGGAGGGCACCGTCCTGGCTGTCGGCCCCGGCCGGATCGACGACAAGGGCAACCGCGTCCCGCTCGACGTGAATGTCGGCGACGTGGTCCTGTACTCGAAGTACGGCGGCACCGAGGTCAAGTACGCCGGCGAGGAGTACCTGGTGCTCTCCGCCCGCGACGTCCTCGCGGTCATCGAGAAGTAAGACCTAACTGATTGCGCCTGCGCCCTGTTCCGATAGCTCGGGGCAGGGCGCTGGTGCGTGAAGGGACCATAAATGGCGAAGATTCTCAGCTTCTCTGACGACGCCCGGCACCTGCTGGAGCACGGCGTCAACACCCTCGCCGACACGGTCAAGGTCACCCTCGGACCGCGCGGCCGGAACGTCGTCCTGGACAAGAAGTTCGGCGCTCCCACGATCACCAACGACGGTGTCACCATCGCCAAGGAGATCGAGCTCACCGACCCGTACGAGAACCTCGGCGCGCAGCTCGTCAAGGAGGTGGCGACCAAGACCAACGACGTCGCCGGCGACGGGACCACCACCGCGACCGTGCTCGCGCAGGCGCTGGTCCGTGAGGGCCTGCGCAACGTGACCGCGGGCGCCAACCCGATCGGTCTCAAGCGGGGCATGGACCAGGCCTCCGAGGTTGTCTCCAAGGCTCTGCTGGCCAAGGCCGTCGAGGTGGCCGACCACAAGGCGATCGCCAACGTGGCCACCATCTCGGCCCAGGACGCGACGATCGGCGAGCTGATCGCCGAGGCGATGGACCGGGTCGGCCGCGACGGCGTCATCACCATCGAAGAGGGTTCTGCGCTGCAGACCGAGCTCGAGGTGACCGAGGGTCTGCAGTTCGACAAGGGCTTCATCTCGCCGAACTTCGTGACCGACGCCGAGTCGCAGGAGGCGGTGCTGGAGGACGCGCACATCCTCCTCACCACCCAGAAGATCTCCAGCATCGAGGAGCTGCTCCCGCTGCTGGAGAAGGTGCTGCAGACCGGCAAGCCGCTGCTGATCGTCGCGGAGGACGTCGAGGGCCAGGCCCTGTCCACCCTGGTGGTCAACTCGCTGCGCAAGACCGTCAAGGTCGCCGCGGTGAAGGCGCCCGGTTTCGGGGACCGCCGCAAGGCGATCCTGCAGGACCTGGCGATCGCCACCGGCGGTGAGCTGATCGCGCCCGAGCTCGGTTACAAGCTCGACCAGGTCGGTCTCGAGTCGCTGGGCAGCGCCCGGCGGATCGTGGTCGACAAGGAGAACACCACCATCGTCGACGGTGGCGGCAACTCCTCCGACGTCGCCGACCGGGTCTCGCAGATCCGCAAGGAGATCGAGGCGTCCGACTCCGACTGGGACCGCGAGAAGCTCCAGGAGCGGCTGGCGAAGCTCTCCGGCGGCATCGCGGTGATCAAGGTCGGCGCGGCCACCGAGGTCGAGATGAAGGAGCGCAAGCACCGCATCGAGGACGCCATCTCGGCGACCAAGGCCGCGGTCCAGGAGGGCACCGTCCCCGGTGGCGGCGCCGCTCTGGCGCAGGTCGCCAAGGAGCTCGAGGGCAACCTCGGCCTCTCCGGCGAGGAGGCGCTCGGCGTCGGCATCGTCCGCAAGGCGCTCGTCGAGCCGCTGCGCTGGATCGCGCAGAACGCCGGTCACGACGGCTACGTCGTGGTGGGCAAGGTCAACGAGCTGGGCTGGGGCCACGGCCTCAACGCCGCCACCGACGAGTACGTCGACCTGGCCGCGGCCGGCATCATCGACCCGGTGAAGGTGACCCGTAACGCGGTCTCCAACGCCGTCTCGATCGCCGGCCTCCTGCTGACCACCGAGAGCCTCGTGGTGGAGAAGCCGGCCGAGGCGGCCCCGGCCGCCGCCGGTGGGCACAGCCACGGCGGGCACGGGCACGGACACCAGCACGGTCCGGGCTTCTGATCGCTCGGTTCTCAGGAGAAGGCGCGCCCCGCACCGGGCGCGCCTTCTTCGGTTTCGCCCTGCCACGATCGCCACAGCGCCGCGTAGACCCCGCCGGCCGCCACCAGCTCGTCGTGCGGGCCGATCTCGACGATCCGGCCATCCTCCACCACGGCGACCCGGTCCGCGTCGTGCGCGGAGAAGAGCCGGTGCGCGATCGCCACCACGGTCCGGCCGCTGACCACCGCGGCCAGTGACCGTTCCAGATCACGGGCGGCCCGCGGGTCGAGCATCGCGGTCGCCTCGTCGAGCACCAGCGTGTGCGGGTCGGCGATCACCAGCCGGGCCAGCGCCACCTGCTGCGCCTGAGCGGGCGAGAGCGGGAACCCGCCGGCGCCGACCACCGTGTCCAGCCCGTCCGGCAGCTCGTCCACCCAGTTCAGGGCCTGGACCGCGGTGAGCGCGGCCCGGATCGACCCCTCCGGGGCGGCCGGGCGGACCAGGGCCACGTTGTCCCGGAGCGTCCCGATGAAGACGTGGTGTTCCTGGGTGACCAGGGCGACCTCGGCGCGCATCCGTTCCGGCGGCAGCTCGGCCAGCGGCACCCCGCCGACCGTGACACTGCCCTCGCTCGGCCGGTGCACCCCGGCGAGCAGCCGGCCGAGGGTGGACTTGCCGGCGCCGGAGACCCCGACGACGGCGAGCCGTTCACCGGGCTCCAGCACCAGGTCGACGCCGTGCAGCACCTCCCGGCCCGGCTCGTAGCCGAACCGTACGCCGCGGACCTCGACCTGGTTGCCGCTGGTTCCGGGCGCCTCGGTCGTGGTGCGCGGGGCCGGTACCGCGGCGACACCCAGCAGCCGGGCCAGGGCCGCCGCGCCGACCTGCAGCTCGTCGAGCCAGCCGACCAGCCGGTCCAGCGGATCGACAAGCTGCTGCACGTAGATCACGGCGGCGGTCAGGGCGCCCAGCGAGACCCGGCCGTGCAGGTGCAGCCAGCCGCCGGCCAGCACGGTGACCGCCATCGGCAGCACGTACCCGGTCTCGATCAGCGGCCACCAGACGGTCCGCAGCCGCAGCGTGTACCGCTCGGCCCGCCAGGAGTGCCGCAGGCCGGTGTCGGTACGCCGGATCCGCTGGCGGCCCCGGCCGAGCGCCTCCACGGTCCGCGCGCTCGCCACCGTCTCGGCCAGCCCTTCGGTGACGTCCGACCAGGCCGCGTTCTGCCGCAGATATCCGGCCGGCGCCCGCCGCAGGTACCACCGGGTGCCCACCACCAGGAACGGCACCCCGAGCAGCAGCGGCAGCAGGAAGATCGGGCTGACCAGGGCCAGCGCCCCGATCACCAGACCGAGAGTGATCAGCGCGATGACGGTCTCCGGCACGGCGAACCGGACACACTGGGTCAGCGCGTCGACGTCCCGGGTGGCCCGGGTCAGCAGGTCACCCGACCCGGCCGCCTCCACCCTGGACAGTGGCAACGCCAGCACCCGGGAGACGAACTCGGTCCGCAGCCGGTGCAGCACCCGCTCGCCGAGCCGGGCCGACGCCAGATGCGCGCACCGGACCAGCACCGCCTGCACCGCCACGAACCCGGCGATGGCCAGCGCGATGTGATCCAGTTCGGACACCGGAACGTGCTCGTGGACCCCCTGCACCAGCTCGCCGAGCAGTCGCGGACCGGCCAGCCCGGCCAGCGCGGCGGCCACGTGCAGACCGACCACGGCCCGGAACAGTCCCGGGTACAGGCGGATCAGTTCACCGGCGTACCGGCGGGCCTGCGCCGTGCTCGCCACCGGGAGCAGCCGGTTCACGGCTTCTCCTCGCGGCTCACCAGCCGGGCGTAGCCGGGTACCGACTCCATCAGGTCGGCGTGCGGGCCGGTCGCCACCACCCGGCCGTGCTCGACAAAACAGACCCGGTCGGCGCGGGACAGCAGCAGCGGGCTGGACGTGCAGACCACCGTGGTCCGCCCGAGCCGGGCCGCCCGCAGCCGGTCCGCGATCCGGGCCTCGGTCCAGGCGTCCACCGCGTTCGTCGGCTCCACCAGGATCAGCGTGTCCGGATCGGCGATCAGGGCCCGGGCCAGCCGCAATCGTTGCTGCTGGCCGCCGGAGAAGGCCCGCCCCGCGCCGGTCACCACGGTGTCCGGGCCGTCCGGCAGCGCCGCCACGATCCCTGTCGCGTCGGCGGCGATCAAGGCCTCGATCAACTTCCCGCGGCGGTACGGGTCCAGATCCGCCCGTAGCCGCCCGGAGAACAGGCGGGAATCGTTGTCCGACACCAGGATCCGGGCCCGGACCTCGGACAGGGCGGCCGCGGCGAGCGGGATCCCGCCGAGCGTGGCGCCGTCGGCGTACCGGCCGAGGCGATCCGCGATCCGGGACGCGTCGGCGGGTGTGGTGGCGGCGATCGCGGTGAAACGGCCGGGGATCACCCGTACCCCCGAAGTGGGATCCTCCAGATCACCGGCCGGGAGTGGCACGGCGACCTCGGGCACCGCGAGGTCGGTGCGCTCCCGCACCATCGCCACCACCCGCCGGCCGGAGACGTGACCGCGGGTCAGCTTGTCCACCGCCTCGGTCAACTGGCGCAACGGCGCGACCAGGAAGGCGGCGTACGCGTAGAAGGCCACCAACTGGCCCACGGTGATCCGGTCGGCGGCCGCGAACCGGGCGCCCAGCCACGTCACCAGCACCAGGAACACCCCCGGCAGCAGGGCCTGCGCCGCCTCCAGCAGCGACTCCACCCGGGCGGTCCGCACCCCGGCCGCGCCCAGCGCCCGCGACTCCGCCCGGTACCGGGCCGCCACCGTCGCCTCGCCGCCCACCCCGCGCAGCACCCGCAGCCCGCCGACCAGATCCGCGGCCCGGCCGGTCAGCCGCCCCTGCCGCTCCCGGTAGGCCCGCTGCCGCTCGTGCAACGGCGGGATCAGCACCCCCACCGTCAGCATCATCACCGGCACCCCGACCAGCACCACCAGCCCCAGCGGCACCGACGTGTGCAACAGCAGCACGGTGACGGTGATCACCGCCAGCAGCGAGCCGATGCCGCGTGAGGTGATGTCCAGGGCGCCGCCGATGTGGGCGATGTCCGAGGTGCCGATCGCGACCACCTCACCGGCGTCCATCCGGCGCGGCAGAGCCGACCCGAGCAGGTTCGCCTGCCGGACCACCACCTGCACCGTCCGGAACGCGGCGCCCAGCCAGTTGGTCACCGCGAACCGGTGCCGGGAGATGCCGATCAGCGCCTGCGACTGGCCCAGCCCGAACAGCAGCAGACCCCAGCCGAGCAGACCGCCGCCGTTCCCCGCCACGGCGGCGTCCACCGCCCGTCCGACCACCGCCGGAACCAGCGCCTGACACCACATCCAGAGGATCGCCAGCAGCGCCGCGGCGACGATCGTCAGGCGGGAACGGCGGATCAGCCAGAGCAGATAGCGGGTGGCGGACCGGGAGTCGGGAGTGCCGGGATCGGTGACGGGCAGTCTTCGCATCAGGCCCCGACGGTAAAGCCGGGATGCGCGTGGTGCGACTGATCAGCGATCGACGGGGTTGAAATCCCAGACGTGCGGAGCGCGTGCCACCAGGTTCTCCGGCGGGGTACGCATGCTCTCCGGAGAGTTGCGCCATTTGGTGATGACGACGATGCGATGATCGGTGGACGAATAGACGTCACTCGACACATGTTGTGGCAGTACCTCCAAGGCAGGCACCGCCGTGTCGCAGACCCAGGCCAGCAGCTCGTCGAAGCCACTGCGCGAGGCCCGTACCTCCCACATCCGCGCGATCATGAACGCTTCCTACCCTGGCACACTCACCGCGGTCAAACCCATGGCGGAATCCGCGGGCAGATCGAGACGACTCGGCGCCACCCCGGCCGCCACCAAGTGCGACCCCAGCGCGGCGACCATGGCGCCGTTGTCGGTGCAGAGAGCCGGCCGCGGTACGCGTACCCGGATGCCGTGTTTCGCCGCGCGCTCCTCGGCCAGCACCCGCAGCCGCGAGTTCGCCGCCACCCCGCCGCCGATCACCAGGGTGTCCACCCCGTTCGTGCGGCACGCGTCGATCGCCTTCGCGGTCAGCACGTCGCAGACCGCCTCCTGGAAACTCGCCGACACGTCGGCCACCGGCACCGGCTCGCCGGCCCGCTCCCGGGCCTCCACCCAGCGTGCCACCGCCGTCTTCAGCCCGGAGAACGAGAAGTCGAAGCGGTGCGCCGCCTGATCCTTCGGCGCGGTCAGGCCACGCGGGAAGGCGATCGACCTCGGATCGCCCTCGCGAGCCGACCGGTCGATGATCGGGCCACCCGGGAACCCCAGGCCCAGCAGCCGGGCCACCTTGTCGAACGCCTCACCGGCCGCGTCGTCGATCGTCGCGCCCAGCGGGGTCACCCCCGCCGTCAGGTCGTCCACCAGCAGCAACGACGAGTGCCCGCCGGACACCAGCATCGCCACCGCCGGCTCCGGCAGCGGACCGTGCTCCAGGGTGTCCACCGCCACGTGCGCGGCCAGGTGGTTGACGCCGTAGATCGGCTTCTCCGCGGCCAGCGCCCAGCCCTTCGCCGCCGCCACCCCGACCAGCAGCGCACCGGCCAGACCCGGGCCGCTGGTCACCGCGATCGCGTCCACGTCGGCCAGCGTCACCCCCGCGTCGTCCAGGGCCCGTTTCATCGTCGGGACCAGCGCCTCCAGGTGGGCGCGGCTGGCCACCTCCGGCACCACTCCGCCGAACCGGGCGTGCTGCTCCACACTGGACGCCAGCGCGTCGGCGAGCAGGGTGTGGCCGCGGACGATGCCGATGCCGGTCTCGTCGCAGGAGGTCTCGATCCCGAGGACCAGGGGTTCGTCAGGCATCTCGCATCATCACCAGGGCGTCCGTGTTGCTGGGTTGGTAGTAGCCGCGCCGGATCCCGACCGGCTCGAATCCGTACGTCGCGTAGAGCTTCTGGGCGGGCGCGTTGTCCACCGCCACCTCGAGCAGGGTCTTCCGGGTGCCGCGCCGGGCGGCCTCACCGAGCAGAGCCTCCAGGAGCCCACGCCCGATCCCGAGCCGCTGAGCCTCCCGCCGGACAGCGATGTTCTGAACCCACGACTCGTGCTCATCCACCACCGAAAGCCCCGCGTAACCGACCACCGAGCCGCCGGCCCCGTCGACCCGCTGCCCGGCCCCGACCTCACCCACCGCGCCCGCACGGTCGTCGGCCCGCCGCCCGGCCCCGCTCACCGCGCTCTCACCCGGGCCGCTCAGTGCCACCAGGTAGAACTGGCGGGTCGCCAGCTCGTTCCAGAACATCGCCGGGGACCACTTCTCCGGGCCGAACAGGTCCTCCTCGATGGGCATCACCTCGTCGATGTGCCACCAGCGGAACCTCTCGATGACGTACCCGAGCGGGCCTTTCTCGTTTTCCTGTGTATTTTGACCAGATTTATCGTCTTCTTTGGTGAACTCGGCTGCCTCGCTCATCAGGTCAGCACCGGCTTCCGGGCCGTCGGCTCCACCGCGTCGGGGCGGCGCAGATAGAGCGGGGTGAGGATCTCGCTCGGCGCGCCGGCGCGGATCCGCTCGGCGGCGATCGCCACCAGCGCCGCTCCCGGCGGATAGAGCAGGTGCTCCTCCACCGGGAGGCCGAAGACATCCCCATATTTCAAAGCGCCTTCACCGGCGGCCCGATCAACGAACCCGGCCAGCGAGATCCCGCCGGCCTCCTGATCGTTTCCGGTCACCGCAGCGGCATCACTTCCGGATGCGGTAGCGACATCGTTTCCGGACGCGGCGGCGACGATTCCGGCGACCTCGGCCGGCTTGGCGACCTCGGGGCCGAAGACCCGCGCGCCGTCCGCATACGTTCCGAAGTAGACCTCGCGCCGCCGCGCGTCGGTGGCGATCAGCACCCGCCCCGGACCCGCCGCACGCCCGAGGGCGTCCAGCGAGCACACCCCGTACGTCGGAATGTCCAGCGCCTGCCCCATGCTCGCCGCGGTGGCCAGCCCGACCCGCAGACCGGTGAACGGCCCGGGCCCGAGGCCAGCCACGATCGCGGTCAGATCACGGGGCCGGACCCCGGCGTCGGCGAGGACCGCGGCGATCTCGGGGGCGAGTTTCTCCCCGTGCGCACGCGGGTCGACGGTCCGCCGTTCCGTCACGCCGAACAGACCGTCCGCGGTCACCTCGACGAGAGCCGCGGTCGACGCGGGGGTTGCGGTGTCCAGAGCGAGTACCAGCACAGCGAAACCCTAGACCGTGGCCGCCGGGTTCCAGTCGATGACCGGCCGCCCACCGTCGGCGAGCGCCTTGTTGGCGGCGCTGAACGGCCGGCTGCCGAGGAATCCGACCCGGTTCAGCGGGCTCGGGTGCCCGGCTTCCAGCACCGCGTGCACCGGGTTGGTGACCAGCACCGCCTTCTTCTTCGCATAGCTGCCCCAGAGCAGGAAGACGACCCGCTCGCCGCGCGCGTTCAGCGCCTTGATGGTGGCGTCGGTGAACGCCTCCCACCCCTTGTTGCCGTGCGATCCGGCCTTGCCCGCGCGGACCGTCAGCACCGAGTTGAGCAGCAGCACACCCTGCCGCGCCCAGCCGGTGAGGTCGCTGCCCTTCGGCTTCGGGACGTCGAGGTCCTCGTTGAGCTCCTTGAAGATGTTGCTCAGCGACGGCGGGCGGCGCACCCCGTCCCGGGCGCTGAAGCTGAGGCCGTGCGCCTGACCGGGCCCGTGGTACGGATCCTGTCCGAGAATGAGCACCCGGGTCTGCGCCGGGGAGCACAGCCGGTAGGCCGTGAACAGGTCCTCCACCGGCGGGTAGATCGTCTGTGTCGCGTACTCCTCGGCCACCCACGTGCCCAGGGCGGTGGTGGCGGCGGCGTCGAGGTGGGGGGTCAGCTCGTCGCGCCACTCGGCGGGAAGCAGCTCGGTCAGGTTCACATGCTCTCCAGTCGGTGTGCCCAGTCGCCGCCGTGCGGCCGGAGGTCGACGACCCGGGTGTCGTCGTCCAGCCGGTCGATGCGGATCTGCAGATATTCGTCGTTCAGTTGCTCGACCATCCCGGCGCCCCACTCGATCACGGTGACCGCGTCGTCGGAGGAGGCGTCCAGGTCGAGGTCGTCGATCTCGGCGCGGGGGTCGGGACGATCACCCAGCCGGTACGCGTCGGCGTGCACCAGTGGCAGCGGGCCGCGGTGCACCCGGGCGATCACGAAGGTCGGCGAGGTGATCGGCCCCTGCACGCCCAGGCCGGCGCCGATGCCCTGGACCAGGGCGGTCTTGCCGGCGCCGAGGGGCCCGGTGAGCAGGACCAGGTCGCCGGCCCGCAGCACACCGGCGAGCCGTTTCCCGAACTCCTTGGTGTCCTCGACCGTCTCCAGTTTCACGTCAGTTTCTCCAGGAAGGGGATCAGTGCCGCGTTGACCTGATCGGCTTTCTCCAGCATCACCACGTGACCGCTGTTCTCGATGGTGATCAGCTCGGCCTCGGGCAGGTTCTCGATGATCTGCTGGGAGTGGCTCAGCGGGGTCAGATAGTCCCGGTCACCGACCACGACCAGCACCGGAACGCCGCGCAGCGCGGTCAGCGCCGGAACCCGGTTGTGGGTGTAGAGGGTCTGCAGGTATTTGGTGAGCGTCTCGGCCGACGTCTTCGAGTTCATGCTCTCGACGAAGGTGACCAGCGACGGGCTGGGCTTGGGCTCACCGAACCCGTACCGCCGGGTGAGCAGCCAGGCCAGGTCGGTGGAGACCACCCGGGCCCGGTCGATGGTGCCGCCGCCGAGCTGGGCCGCCTTGTCCCAGAGCGGGAAGAACGGCGAGCTCACCCGGGCCACCAGGTTGGTGATGCCGAGTTTCGCCTTGTCGAAGAGCCCGGCCGAGGTGGAGATCAGCACCGCGCCGGTGACCCGGTTGCCGAACCAGGCCGGGAACTGCTCGGCGAACGCCATGATCGTCATGCCGCCCATCGAGTGACCGACGAGGATTATCCGGCCGTGCGGCACCGTCTCCTCCAGCACGGCGGCCAGCGAACGGCCGAGAGCCGCCAGATCGTACGTCCCGGACTTGAGCCTGCTCGATTTCCCGTGGCCGGGCTGGTCGTAGAAGACCATCCGGTGGGTGCCGCGCTCGGCCAGCTCCTTGCGCTGGAAGTAGAACGTGCCCATGTCCAGGGCGAACCCGTGCACGAACACGATCGTCGGCTCGTCGGTCGCGCTCTCCGGCTCGATGATCTCCACGTGCATGTCGGTACCGTCGGCCGCGGTGACGATCCGCTCCTCGTCGAAGGGCTGATCACCGAACGGCTCCTCGGTGTACGGATCACCGGGCTCGTTGACGGACCGGCGCACCAGCGCCCGCTCGACGGCGAACGCGGTGGCCAGACCGGCCGCGGCCACACCGACCGCGGCCCCGAATATGCCGGCTCCCTTGGCGACCTTCGACCTGTTCACCGGGCCACCTCACCGTCGTAGTGCCGGGGCACGCGACTGCTGCCGAACCGGGTGACGATCTCGTAGTTGATCGTGCCGGTCGCTGCGGCCCAGTCGTCTGCGGTCGGCTCGCCGGATGATCCGGGACCGAAAAGGATCGCCACGTCGCCTGCTGACACCGGCTCGTTGCCCACGTCGATGACCACCTGGTCCATGCAGACCCGGCCGGCGATCCGCGCGGTCGTGCCGCCGACCCGGATCGGGCCGGTGCTCGACGCGTGCCGGGGCACCCCGTCGCCGTAACCCAGCGGGACCACGGCCAGGGTGGTCTCCCGCGGGGTCACGTAGGTCAACCCGTACGACACACCCTGACCTGCCGGAACCCGCTTGGTCAGCATGATCCGGGCCCGGGCCGTCATCGCGGGACGCAGGCCGTAACGCTCGCCCGCGATCGGCGACAGGCCATAGGCCGCGATACCCACCCGGACCAGATCGAAATGGGTGTCGGGCCTGGTCAAAGTGGCCGCCGAATTGGCGATGTGCCGGTAACGCGGGGTGATGCCGAAGCCCGTCGCGACCGCCAGGCCGGCGTGGAACGCGGCGAGCTGCCGGTCCACCGACTCGTGACCGGGGTCGTCGGCGCAGGCGAAGTGGCTCCACACCCCGGCCACCTCGATGTCCCCGCCGGCCTGGGCCTTCGCCGCCGCCTCCAGCAGGATCGGCCAGTCGTCGGCGACCGCGCCGCCCCGGGACAGGCCGGTGTCCAGTTTCAGATGCACCCGGGCCGGACGGCCGGCCAGCCGGGCCGCGGCGGCCAGCTCGTCGACCAGCTCCGGGGTCGCGGCGCTCAGGTCGACCCCGGCCCGGACCCCCTCATGGAGCGGCAGACCGGGAGTGATCAGCCAGGCCAGAACCGGCGCGTCGACACCCGCCCGGCGCAGCGTGAGCGCCTCGTCGAGAGTGGCGACGCCGAGCCAGGTCGCCCCGCCGGCCAGCGCCGCCCGGGCGGACGGCACCAGCCCGTGCCCGTAACCGTCGGCCTTGACCGCCACCAGCACCTCGGCGGAGGTGCGGGCGCGCAGCGTCGCGACGTTGTCCCTGATCGCGTCCAGATCGACGCGGACTTCGGCCTGCCACATGCCTCCACCCTACTGAGGCGTATGACAATTTCTGACGGTCAGCCCCTTCCGTCAGTCGGCCTTTACCGTCGGCCGCTCTCTTGCGCCAGTCGGCCTCTACCGTCAGCCGCTCTCTTCCGCCAGTCGCCCTCGTCCGTCAGCCGTTCTCTTCCGCCAGTCGGCCTCGTCCGTCAGCCCGGGAGATCGCCCTCGCCGGTCAGGCCAGGAGGTCGGCTACCACCGGGCGTAGCGCGGACGCAATGTCCGGTGCGGTGACCGGGCCGTCCTCCGCGGCCCACCGCCCGGCGAGACCGTGCACGTAGGCGGCGGTGACCGCGGCACGCACCGCCGGCACCCCGGCGGCCAGCAGCGACCCGAGCAGTCCGGCCAGCACGTCCCCGCTGCCCGCGGTGGCCAGCGCGGGGCTGCCGGTGGGATTGACCCAGATCTCCCCCGAAGGGGTGGCCACGATGGTCCGGTCGCCCTTGAGCAGCACCACCGCGTTCGTCCAGGCGGCCAGGCGGGCGGCCGCCCCGGCCCGGTCCGCGCCCGGTGCCTCCCCGGCCAGCCGCTTGAACTCACCGTCGTGCGGCGTCAGCACCAGCGGCGCGTCCCGGCGCAGGTCCTCGGCGTGCTCCCCGCCGACCAGCAGGTTGATCGCATCCGCGTCCAGCAGTACCGGCAGCGAGGTGGCCAGCACACTACGTAGTTCGGTGCGAGCCTCGTCACTCGTGCCCAGCCCCGAGCCGCACACCCATGCCTGCACCCGGCCGGAATCGGCGACCCGGTCGGCCACCACCACCGACGGATGCGCCCGGACCACCTCACGATGGGCACTACCGGCATAACGCACCATGCCGGACGGCCCGGCCAGCGCACCGGCGGTGGAGAGCAGCGCGGCGCCCGGATAGAACGCCGAGCCGGTGGCCAGGCCGACCACGCCACGGGTGTACTTGTCCGAGGCAGCGCCCGGCCGCGGCCACCATTCGGCGATGTCGGAAGCCTCCGCCACCCGCACCGCCGGATCGGTCACCAGGGCGGGCCCGAGACCGATGTCGATCAGATCCACCAGACCGCAGCGGGTTGCCGCCGCGCCGACCAGATGCGCCGGTTTGAGACACCCGAACGTGACCGTCACATCCGCGGTCACCGCGTCCCCCGGAACGTCACCGGTGTCCACGGTCACTCCGCTCGGGACGTCGACGGCGACGATCGGCGGGCGCTCCCCCGTACGACCGCTAAGGTCTGGGAGGCGACGCACGACGGACGCTGCCGCCGGCCGCAACCCGCCGCTGGCCCCGATCCCCACGATGCCGTCCAGCACCAGGTCGGAGCGCTCCGGAAGCTCCCGGGTGGTGAACCCGCCGGCTTGGCGCAGCGCGGTCAGACCGGCCAGGTGCACCCGTTCCGGAGTCAGCAGCAGAGCCCGGACCTGGGCCCCACGCCGAGCCAGAGCGGCCCCCGCGAACAGCGTGTCCCCACCGTTGTCCCCACTACCGACGAGCAGCAGCACCCGGGCGCCGTAGACCCCACCGGACCCATCCAGCAACAGGGCACACCGCCGGGCCAGACCGGCCGCCGCCCGCTGCATCAGAGTGCCCTCCGGAAGAGTCGCCATCAGGCTCTTCTCCGCCGACCGCACATCACTGACCCGCCAAGCCCGCCGCATACTCTCTCCGTCCCTAGCCCATCACCGACCACACGCCCGTCGCCGCGTCGGTATCGGGCCGGTGGCGTGTCCGTTCATGTGCCCGCTTCTCATGTGCCGCTTCGGCTCGCGTGCCCGCTTCGGCTCATGTGCCCGCTTCGGCGACGACCATCGCCGATGCGATGCCGCCGTCGTGGGACAGCGAGAGATGCCATCGGGCGATGCCACGAGCGGTCGCCGCGGCGGCGACCGTACCGGAGACGGTCAACCACGGCCGCCCGTCCGGATCGGCGACGATCTCGCAGTCGTGCCAGCGCAGCCCCGCCGGCGCCCCGAGCGCTTTCGCCACCGCCTCCTTGGCCGCGAACCGGGCAGCCAGCGACTCCGGCGAACGCGGATTCCCGGACCCGGTCAGCCGCTCCTCCTCGGTAAAGAGCCGGTTCGCAAGCAGCGGAGTCCGCTCCAGAGCCCGGCCGAAGCGCTCCACCAGGACGACGTCGATGCCGACAGACACGATCACAACGGTCACCCTATCGGTGCACGCGGTCACCACCCCAAGGTCAAGGTCAACCCCCTTCCGCCGGTACGCCCACCAACTCCAGCACCCTCACCACACCTCCGGCAAGCCCTGTGGACAGCCTGTCCACAGGCCCGCCCACGACCGCTTCCGGACCTCTAACGTCAGCGCATCCCCGTCGTCAGCTCGGAGGTCGCGCCCATGAATCCCGTTCCCCAGACAAGCGTCCCCAGCCCCCAACCCAGCGCCACAACCCCAAAGCCCACACCCCACGCCGACGCGCCCAACTCATCAGCCCTGACCACCAAAATCCCGAGCCCCCTCACCTCACCCACCCCGCTGAGCAGCACGTCCAGCCCACCGACCAACTCCGCCGCTTCGACGGCAGGCAGCTCAACGGCTGGCGGTTCAGTGACCGATGGCTCGAAGGCAGGCGGTTCGACGGCTAGCGGCTCAGCGGCCGGCGGACCAGTGGCCGGAAGTTCGATGCCCAACGGTTCAGCAGCCGGTGGAGCGGCTGCCAGCGGTTCAGCCGGTAATGGATCGGTGGCCGATGGTGGGGCCGGGTTTCGGGTCGACGGTGAGGGGCTCCGTGGTGACTCGGGCGCTGTCACCGAGTTCGCGGGGCGGGTCTCCGCCGTGGCGGGGCGCATGCCACGGCCCAACCCGGCGCCACGGTGGGCGACCACCGGGGCCGCGACCCTGGCCGCTGACACCGCGCGGCGGCTTCTCACCGGGCTGGGGCAGGACATCGCCGACACCGGCGACCGGATCCGGGCCGTCGCCGACGACTACGCGGAGGCCGACGTCCGTGTGGCCGGCCGTCTCCGGGCGACACGATGAACGCGACCGCCGTCGTCTACTCCCGGCTGCGTGTCACCGACCCGGCCCATTGGCTGGCCACCGCCCTGACCTGGCGCCGGTTGGCGGCCCTGGCCGGCGTGCTCGGCGCCGAGGTCGGCCCGCTCCTGACCAGGCTGAGAACGTCGTGGTCCGGTTCAGCCGCCGAGGCCGCGGTGACCCGGCTGACCGCACTCGGCCGCCGGTTGACGTACTTCCGCGTCTTCTGCTGGCGGGCCGACCAGGCATTGAGCGAGTTCGCGGCGGCCATGACCCGGGCCCGAGCACTGCTCGACCAGGCGCGAGCCGCGGCCCGCAGCGCAGGCCTGATCATCGACGACGACGGTGTGGTGCGGGCTGCCACCACGCCCGGAGCAGCCGTCACCGGCCCGTCCTCGGCCGGCGGCCTGTCTTCTGCCGGCGGCGCCTCCTCGGTGCCGGCAGCCGGCGCGCCCTCGGCCTCGGGCGGCAACGCGCCCTCAGCGTCGGGAGGCAGCATGTCCTCGGCATCGCGAGGCAGCACGTCCTCGGCGCAGACCCAAACGCAGGCCCGGACCCAAACTCAAGCTCAGGCCCAAGCCCAGGCGCAGGCCGCGGCCGAGGTCGCGGCGGTGCTGGCCGCGGCGTTGGAGGTGGCCGCCGGTGCTGACGCGGCTGCGTCGGCGCGGCTTGCGGCTCTCGCTGACGTTCCCGAGGTGCCGGCCGTCTCCTCCTTCCCGGCGTGCACCGCTGATCCGGGCGACGTCCGGCGCTGGTGGGCCGGCTTCACCCCGGCGCAGCGCGACTGGCTGCTGGTCACCGACGCGCGGGCGCTGGCCGGGGCCGAGGGGATCCCGATCGCCGACCGGGACATCGCCAACCGGCTGCTGCTGGAGGAGCAGCGGCGAGGGCTGGAGGCGATGGCCGCGAGCGGCGCCGACCCGGACCGGATCCGGGACCTGCGGGAGGGCATCGACCGGTTGAGCTCCCGGCTGGCCGACGACTCCGGACCGCGCGCCTATCTGGTGGGCCTGGGTCTCGACGGTGAGGGCCGGGCCGTGGTGGCGCTCGGCGATCCGGACCGGGCCTCGAGTGTCCTCACCCACGTTCCCGGGATGACGTCGGATCTGCGGTCGCTGGGTGGCGAGTTGTCCCGGGCCGAGCGGGTGGCGGTCCGGTCCGGTGAGCTGGGACCGGCCGGTTCGACGAGCACGGTGCTGTGGCTGGACTACGACGCTCCCGATTTCCTGCACGAGGCGTGGTCACCGAAGCAGGCGCGGGACGGTGCGGGCGAGCTGCGGCGGTTCCAGGAGGGGTTGCGGGCCACACACGAGGGTGATCCGGCCCGGCAGACGGTGCTCGGCCACAGTTACGGCTCGCTGGTGGTCGGTTCGGCGGCTGCCGGTGGCCGGTTGGAGGCCGACGGCCTGGTCTTCGTCGGTTCGCCGGGGGTCGGTGTGGACTCGGCCACCCTGTTGGGGGTGCCACCGGACCAGGTCTGGTCCACCACGTCCCGGACCGACGTGATCCAGTTCGCGAAGGAGCCGAAGGGTTTCCTGCCCGGCGGCATCGTCCCGAACCAGCTGTTCGGCCCCGACCGGGAGCTCTGGTTCGGCCGCAACCCGAGCCATCCGAGTTTCGGCGGCCGCGTGTTCGCCAGCCAGCCCGACGCGGGCCACCTGGGCTACTGGGACGAGGACCGCCCCGCCCTGGACGCCATGGCCCGGATAACCCTGGGAGAGAAGCCATGACCCCATGACCTGAAAAGCCCGGCGGCCGAAAAGCGAACCGAACGACGAGCCGGAAAGCCAGGCCGGAAACGCGGCGAGCGGAAACGCGGCGAGCGGAAACGCGGCGAGCGGAAACGCGGCGAGCGGAAACGCGGCGAGCGGAAACG
>NZ_BOMG01000056.1 GCF_016862075.1 Actinoplanes couchii
GGGCCGGTCCACGAGGACCGGGCCGGCGGCTCGCCGAGGAGAGAGGAGAAGCAGAGGAGAGGAGAAGCAGAGGCGAAGCGGATTACTCGACGGTGACCGACTTGGCCAGGTTGCGGGGCTGGTCCACGTCGTTCCCGCGGGCCGCGGCGATCTCGCACGCGAGGATCTGCAGCGGCACGGTGGTCATCAGCGGCGCGAGCAGGGTCGGCGTGTGCGGCACCTGGATGAGGTGGTCGGCGAACTGCCGGACGTCCTCGTCGCCCTCCTCGGCGATCACGATGGTGCGGGCGCCCCGGGCCCGGACCTCCTGGATGTTGGAGACGACCTTGTCGCGCATGACACCGCGCCCGGCCGGCGACGGCACCACGCACACCACGGGGGTGCCGTCGTCGATCAGCGAGATCGAGCCGTGCTTGAGCTCACCGGCGGCAAAGCCCTCGGCGTGCATGTAGGCGAGTTCCTTGAGCTTGAGCGCGCCCTCCAGCGCCACCGGGAACCCGACGTGCCGGCCGATGAACAGGACGGTGGAGGCGGTCCGCAGGTCCCGGCCGAGGGCGCGGACGTCGTCCATCCGGCTGAGCAGCGTACGCAGGCTGTCCGGGGTGGCCTGGAGCTTCTCGACGACGGCGGCGACCTCGTCGGAGTACATCACGCCGCGAACCTGGGCCAGGTGCAGGCCGATCAGGTAGCAGGCGACGAGCTGGGTGAGGAACGCCTTGGTGGAGGCGACGGCGATCTCCGGCCCACCGTGGGTGTAGAGGACGGCGTCGGACTCGCGTGGGATGGTGGAGCCGTTGGTGTTGCAGATGGCCAGCACGCGGGCCTTCTGCTCCTTGGCGTGCCGCAGCGCCATCAGCGTGTCCATCGTCTCGCCGGACTGGCTGATCGCGATCACCAGGGTGGAGCGGTCCAGGATCGGGTCGCGGTACCGGAACTCACTGGCCAGCTCCACCTCGCAGGGGATCCGCACCCAGTGCTCGATGGCGTACTTCGCGACCATGCCGGCGTGGTACGCGGTGCCGCAGGCGACGATGAAGACCTTGTCCACGTCCCGCAGGTCCTGGTCGGTGAGGCGCACCTCGTCCAGGATGATCTCGCCGCGCTCGGAGAGCCGGCCGAGCAGGGTGTCGGCGATCGCCTGGGGCTGCTCGGCGATCTCCTTCAGCATGAACCAGTCGTAACCGCCCTTCTCGGCGGCCGACATGTCCCAGTCGACGTGGTATTCCTTGCCGACGGCGGGGCTGCCGTCGAAGCCGGTGATCTCGATGCCCTCCGGGGTGATCAGGACGATCTGGTCCTGGCCGAGCTCGACGGCTTCCCGGGTGTGCTCGATGAAGGCGGAGACGTCGCTGGCGAGGAAGTTCTCCCCGTTGCCACGGCCGACAACCAGCGGCGAGTTGCGGCGGGCGGCGACCACCGCGTTGGGCACGTTCACATCGGTGGCGAGCAGGGTGAAGGCGCCTTCGAGCCGGTTGGCGACCCGGCGCATGCCTTCGGCCAGCAGGGCCGGGCCGTCCTGGGCGCCGGACTCGCGGAGGGCGCGCATCTCGGCGGCGATCAGGTGGGCCGCGCACTCGGTGTCGGTGTCGCTCTGGAACTCGATGCCGGCGGCCTCGAGCTCGGCGCGGAGGCGCGCGAAGTTCTCGATGATGCCGTTGTGGATGACGGCGATCCGGCCGTCGGCGGACAGGTGCGGGTGGGCGTTGCGGTCGGTGGGTCCGCCGTGGGTGGCCCAGCGGGTGTGGCCGATGCCGGTGGTGCCGGTGCCGATGCCGTCGGCGGCCCGTTCGGCGAGCGCCTTCTCCAGGTTGGCGAGTTTGCCCGCTTTCTTCTCAGTCTGGATCACTCCGCTGTCGATGATGGCGACACCCGCGGAGTCATATCCGCGGTACTCCAGGCGGCGCAGCCCGTCGATGACGATGTTGAGCGCCGGTCGGCTTCCTACGTATCCCACGATCCCACACATGACGGCCACCCTAACCGACTTTCGCTCAAACGTCATGCTCGGGAAGTGCACTTTTGAGCATCCGCTGTGATCGGAACGATCGGTCAACTGCTTTGACCCGTACGGGTGAGCGTGCGCTCCGGGCGTACCGTAGGGAAATCGTCGGGAGGAAGACATGAGCGATCCGAGCGAGCCCCGGCAGCCACCCAGGCCGCCGACGTTCAACAACCCGGACTATCCGCCGACGTCCGAGTTCCCGCCGGTGAGCCCGGGGCCGTACCAGCCACACGCCTACACGCCGGGCGTGGCCCAGCCCCCGCCGTACAACCCCGGCTATCCACAGGATCCGGGTAATCCACCGGACCCGGGTTATCAGCCCGGCTACGGCGCTCCGCCCCCGCCCCCGCCGCCGCGCAAGAGCGCGATCCCGATGATCGCCCTGGTCCTGGCCATCACCCTGCTGCTCTGTGGCGGCGTGGCGGTGGTCGGCAAGATCCTGGTGGACCGCGCCACCGAGAAAGCGGCGGAGATCACCGCCCCGATCCTGGAGCCGACGTTCCCGGCGCTGCCCACCGACGGCCCCGAGCTGCCCGGCCTGCCCACCGGTTTCCCGGAGCTTCCCGGTCTGCCCACCGACCTGCCGACCGGGATCCCCGGCGTGGGCGCCGAGGTCAGCGTGACCTACGAGGTAACCGGCGACGGCCCGGCCGAGATCGTCTACATCGAGTCCGGTAACGCTCCGAAGCGGCTCGGCAGTGTCGAACTGCCGTGGAAGGTCACCACCAAGATGAACAGCCCGGCCGCGGTGTACGTGGTGGCCATCCGTGCCGGGCTCGGCGACGGCGCGATCAGCTGCCGGACGACGGTCGACGGCGAGCAGGTGGCCGAACACAGCGCCGAGGGCACCCTGGCCACGGCGAACTGCTACAAGCTCGTACTGCAATAAGGAAAAGGCAATAAAGAAGGCCGGCCTCCAGAAAACGGAGACCGGCCTTCTAAAAAGACCGTCAGACAAAGACCGTCAGGCCGGGCTGGCCGACCGCACCTCTTCGGCGATCCGCTCGGCGACGGACCGCGCCTGGTCCTCGGTGGCGGCCTCGACCATTACCCGGACCAGCGGTTCGGTGCCGGACGGCCGGAGCAGCACCCGGCCGGTCTCGCCCAGCTCGTTCTCGGCGAGCGCGACGGCGGCCTGCACGGTCGGCGCGGAGGCACCGGCAGCCCGGTCGCCCACCCGCACGTTGATCAGCACCTGGGGCAGCTTGTGCACGACGGCGGCCAGGTCGGCGAGGGACTTGCCGGTCGCCGAGAGCTGGGCCATCAGGTGCAGGCCGGTGAGCACGCCGTCGCCGGTGGTGGCGAAGGCCGGCATCACGATGTGCCCGCTCTGCTCGCCGCCGAGGGCGAGGTCGCCGCTGGCCAGTTCCTCCAGCACGTACCGGTCGCCGACCTTGGTCTCCAGGAGCTTGATCCCGGACTGCTTCATCGCGATCCGCAGCCCGAGGTTGCTCATCACGGTGGCGACCAGGGTGTCGTCGGTGAGGGTGCCGGCGTCCCGCATGGCCAGGGCCAGGATCGCCATCATCTGGTCACCGTCGACGACGTCACCGGCGGCGGTGACGGCCAGGCAGCGGTCGGCGTCGCCGTCGTGGGCCAGGCCCAGGTCGGCGCCCTCGCGGAGGACTGCCTCACGGACCGCCTCCAGGTGGGTGGAGCCGCAGTCCAGGTTGATGTTGAGCCCGTCCGGCTCGGCGTGGATGGCGATGACCTCGGCGCCGGCCTCCCGGTACGCCACCGGCCCGACCTCGCTGGCCGCGCCGTTCGCGCAGTCGACGACGACCTTGATGCCGTCGAGCCGGTGCGGGATCGAGTCGACCAGGTGCTTGATGTAGTGCTCGGCGCCGTCCAGCAGGTCGTTGACCCGGCCGATGCCGGCGCCGGTGGGCCGGCCGACCAGCCCGTGCCCGTCCTCGATCGCCTGCTCGATGGCCTGTTCCAGCTCGTCCGGGAGCTTGGCGCCACCGGCGGCGAAGAGCTTGATGCCGTTGTCGGCCATGGGGTTGTGCGACGCGGAGATCATCACTCCGAGATCGGCATTGGTCTGCCCGACGAGGTACGCGACCGCCGGCGTGGGAAGCACACCGACCCGCACCACGTTGGCCCCCGCGCTGGTCAGGCCGGCGACGACCGCGGCCTCCAGCATCTCGCCGCTGGCCCGCGGATCACGGCCCACGATCGCGAGCGGCGGATGACTGCCGTCGCTCTCGACGAGAACCCGGGCAGCCGCGACAGCGACCGACAGGGCGAGTTCAGGGGTGAGCAGATCGCCGTTCGCGAGGCCGCGAACGCCGTCTGTGCCGAAGAGTCGCCCCATGGCGGCTTCCTTTCGCCGGTAAATGCGACCTCAAGCCTGCATCAGCGTTCGGCTGGCCACGAGTACCGGAACGGCTAGTTGGGGAGGGATGGACTGCATAAAAACAGAGCAAACATCGACGGCCGAGCACATCCCTCGTACGAGGGACACACTCGGCCGTCGATTCGAGACCAAGGAAGGCCTAGCGCAAGATCAGCGCTTCGAGTACTGCGGGGCCTTACGGGCCTTCTTGAGACCGTACTTCTTGCTCTCCTTGACGCGGGCGTCACGGGTCAGGAAGCCGGCCTTCTTCAGCGCGGGACGGTCGTCCGGCTCGACCGCGATGAGCGCGCGGGCGATGGCGAGACGGAGCGCACCGGCCTGGCCGGTGATGCCACCGCCACGCAGGTTCGCGAAGACGTCGAACTGCTCGGCGCGCTCGGCGGTCACCAGCGGCTCGCGGATCAGCTGCTGGTTGACCTTGCTGGGGAAGTAGTTCTCCAGGTCACGGCCGTTGCAGGTGATCTTGCCGGTGCCGGGCACGAGGCGCACCCGGACGATGGCCTCCTTGCGGCGGCCAACGGTCTGAACGGGACGGTCACCGGGGCGCGGGGCGCGGACCGGGGCCGGCGCCGCTGCCGTCTCCTCGACGACGACGACCGTCTCAGCGGGCTCCTCGACGGTCTCGACGACCTCGGGCTCGATGATGTCAGTCATGCTGCTGCCTTCTCCCGCGCTCACTGCGCGATCTGCTTGATTTCGAACGGCTGCGGCTGCTGGGCGGCGTGCGGGTGCTCGGCGCCCGGGTACACCTTCAGCTTCTTGATGATCTGCCGCGCGAGCTTGTTGTGCGGGAGCATGCCCTTGACGGCCAGCTCGATCGCCTTCTCGGGGCGCTTGGTGAGCAGCTCCTCGTAGCCGACCTGCTTCAGACCACCCGGGTAACCGGAGTGGCGGTAGGCGACCTTGGTCTGCCGCTTGTTGCCGGTCAGGGCGACCTTGCCGGCGTTGATGATCACAACGAAGTCGCCGGTGTCGACGTGCGGGGCGAACTGGGGCTTGTGCTTGCCACGCAGCAGGTTCGCGGTGTGGGTGGCCAGGCGACCCAGAACGACGTCAGAAGCGTCGATAATGTGCCACTGACGCTCGATCTCACCCGGCTTCGGGCTGTACGTACGCACAGAATTACCTTGTCTCGTCGTCGGACTGGGAGGCGCGTGCAAGCCGCAAACCCCACAGAGGGACCAACTCGGCGCACAACAGCAGGCAACGATACCCGGCCGCGCGACGCGTGGTCAAAACAGAGCGGTGTTCGGGGCACAGAGAACCCGGCGAAGGTTCTGGTTGCAAACCCTCAGCCCTGGTAGTACGCCAAACGAGGCAAGCATACCCCTGCGCCCAGGAGCGACCACAGCGGGTCGCGATCCCCCGTACCGCCGGAATAAGCAGGCCTGAACCTTAGCAGGCTCGAAACAAATGGGACGTCCGGCGGAAATTCCACCCCGGCAGTCTTCGGGCATGACCAACGGTGCGCACCTGATGATGTCACGGCGCACCGTGGTGAGACAGCCGTCAGGGTTGAGGACGGACCTGACGGTGTGCACCGGGCCGGCGAGCCGGTCCGATGCGGAGAAGTCGCGGCGTGCCCCGGACGGAGGCATGGCGAAGAACGCAGGCGTGACATGGGAGCGGGTCGACGCTGAGGACGGCGGGCTTCGAGCGTGCCCTTCGGTGGACCGTTCGGCCACGCCGCGACTTCTCGGTCCGAACGGACCGGGCCCGGAGGGAAAGAACAGACCGGGTCCGGAGGGGAAGAACGGACCTGGTCCGGAGGGAACGAACGGACCTGGTCCGGACGGGAAAGAATGACGGCGGCACGCCTGACCGCCGCCGCCCTGGCCGATCCGTCGGCGGCGCTGTCCGGCTACACCATCGGCGTGACCGCGGACCGCCGCAAGGACGAGCTGGCCACCCTGCTGGAGGCCCGCGGCGCCCGGGTGGTGATCGCCCCCGCCCTGCGCATCGTCCCGATCTCCGACGACGCCGAACTGCGCGCCGCCACCCGGGCCTGCCTGGACAGCCCACCCGACATCGTGCTCGTCAACACCGGGATCAAGATGCGCGGCTGGCTGGAGGCGGCGGACGGCTGGGGACTGGCCGATCCGCTGCGGTCGGTGCTCTCCCGGGCCTACCTGGTCGCCCGTGGCCCGAAGGCGCGTGCCGCGGTCCGGGCCGCCGGCCTGCACGACAAGTGGTCGCCGGACGGTGAGGGCTACGAGGAGGTCGTCGAGCACCTGACCGCCCGGGGCCTGCGCGGCCGGACGGTGGCGATGCAGCTGCACGGCGAGAGTCAGCCGGAGTACACCGAGGCGCTGGTGTCGGCCGGCGCCCGGGTCATCGAGCTGCCGGTCTACCGGTGGGCGCCGCCGACCGATCCGGCGCCGCTGCACCGCCTGGTCGATCTGGTCCTGGGCCGGATGGTGGACGCGGTGACGTTCACCTCGGCCGCCGCCGTGCAGGCGGTGCTCCGCGCCGCCGGGACCGGCACCGACGCGCTGCTCGAGGCGTTCCGCGACGACGTGCTGGCCGCCTGTGTGGGACCGGTCACCTCGGCGCCGCTGCGCCGGCAGGGCATCCCGGTGGCGGCGCCGCCCCGGGCCCGGTTGAGCGCCCTGGTCCGCACCATCGTCGACGAACTCCCCCGGCGGGCCGTGTCGCTGCAGCTCTCCGGGCACACCATCGTCCTGCGCGGGCATGCCGCCGTGGTCGACGGCGAGTTGCGGCCGCTGGCCCCGGCACCGATGGCGGTGCTGCGGGCGCTGGCCAACTCCCCCGGCCGGGTGCTGTCCCGGGCCGCGCTGCTGCAGGCGCTGCCGCGGGGCGCCGACGAGCACGCGGTCGAGATGGCGGTGGCCCGGCTGCGGGCCGGGCTGGCCCTGCCCGGGGTGGTGCAGACCGTGGTGAAACGCGGGTACCGGATCCCTATTCCGTGAGGTCCGCGCGGATCCGGGAGTAGACCGCCAGGTCCACCCGCCCGGCCCGGATCTGTCCCGCGTTGCGCAGGATCCCCTCCAGCGCGAAGCCGGACTTCACCGCGACCCGGTTGGAAGCCCGATTCTCCGGCGGTACGCGTAACTCGACCCGTTCGAACCCGAGATCCGCCAGCGCCCACCGGGTGATCGCGGAGGCCGCCTCGGTGGTCAGCCCGAGACCCCGGAACCCGGGCATGGTCCAGTACCCGATCTCGGTGACCCGGGCCGTCCAGTCGGTGCGCTTGAGGTCGATCACACCGGCGAAGTTCCCGTCGTACTCCAGTGCCCGGACCGTGCCGTGCCCACTGACCCGCATCGCCGGGGCCAGCCGGGTGACGAACATCGTCGCGTGGTGTTCGGTGTACGGCCACGGCAACGGCAGCCATCGCTGGGTGACCTCGTCGGAGGCCCCGGCGACGACCTCGGGCACGTCCGTCTCCCGCAGCTCGCGCAGCAGGAGACGGCTGGTCCGGATGTCCAGGTCCGGGAAGGTGTTCCCCCGTCGGCGGGGGATCCGCCGGGCCGGACTAGCCGACCGGTGCGACCTGCCCGTGTTCGGTGACCAAGGTCGCCATCGCATGCTCGACCACCCCGATCAGTACAGCCTTCACCGAATCACGATGCCGGGCGTCGCACATCAGCAACGGAACCCGGGCCGGGATGGCGAGTGCCTCGCGCACCTCCTCCGGCTCGTACCGTGGCGCGCCGTCGAAGCAGTTGACCGCGACGAGGTACGGCAGGTGCCGGTTCTCGAAGTAGTCCAGCGGCGCGAACGCGTCGTTGAGACGCCTGGTGTCGACGAGCACCGCAGCCCCGACGGCGCCCCGGATCAGCTCGTCCCACATGAACCAGAACCGGGTCTGTCCCGGGGTGCCGAACAGGTAGAGGATCAGGTCGTCGGCCATGGTTATCCGGCCGAAGTCCATCGCCACCGTGGTGCTGCCCTTGCCCGGCACCTTGGAGGCGTCGTCGATCCCGGCGCCGGCCACGGTCATCACCGCCTCGGTGGTGAGCGGCTCGATCTCGGAGACCGCCCCGACCAGAGTCGTCTTCCCCACGCCGAAGCCACCCGCGACGACGATCTTCGCGGAGGTGATCTCGGTGGGATGCGATCGCGCCCCATCAGAGCTTGCGAAGTCCACCCAACACCCTTCCCAGCATGTCCATCCGCTCCGTGAACCCGGTCTTCGGAGCGGCACTGTGCAACTGAAGCAACCCGTCGGCGACCATGTCGGCGACGAGCACCCGGGTAACCCCCAACGGCAACCGGGTGAGCGCCGCGAGTTCGGCGAGCGATAGTGCTTTGGGCTCGCACAGCACGGCGATGCGGTATTTGTCGTGCCCGGCGAACCGTGACTCCTGCACGGCCTCCGGTCCCGCGAGCAGGACCGCTTCGATCGGGATGTCCCGGATCGGTTCGGTCCGGCCGCGGGTGACCGCGTACGGCCGCACCAGGTTGCCCCGTGGATCGTGCGGCTCGGTCATGCGCGGTCACCTCGTCTCCACCGGGGGCGTGCTGCGCCCCCGGTGCCTAGTGGCTGCTGACGGCCTGACGTGCCTCGGGCGACAGGGCCGCCCCGACACGCTCCACCAGCAGAGCCATCTCGTAGCCGACCTGGCCGACGTCCGCGTTGCGCGCCGCCAGGACCGCCATCGAGGAACCGTCGCTGATGGACATCAGGAAAAGATAGCCGCTGTCCATTTCGATGATGGTCTGCTGCACGGTTCCGGCGTTGAACATCCGGGACGCGCCGTCGGTGAGGCTGACCACGCCGCAGGTGATGGCGGCCAACTGGTCGGCGCGGTCGGCCGGCAGGTCCCGGGACGAGGCCAGAAGTATGCCGTCTGCCGAGACCGCGACCACGTGGGCGATACCGCCGACGCTGTCCGCGAAGTTGCTGAGCAGCCAGCCCATGTCCTGCATGGTGGGGAGCGTGGTCACTGATCGTTCTCCTTGGGAGGCTTTGTCGCCGTGGCGGCGGCTTCGGCAACGCCGTCGGTCCGCCCTCGTTGCACTCCTCGGTGATACGCGGAAAGTAGCCCGCGAACCTCATCGGGATTGCGACGGTGTTGCGCCCGCGGGGTGGATTCCACCCCACCGGGTACTAGCTGGGCCTGGGGAATCCGCTTCGGCAGCCCGGATCGGGTGGTGCCGGCGTCCTTGGGATCGGACGCCGCGCGGGCCAGGCTCCACCCCTCGTCGGCGGCGGTCCGCCAGCGTTCGTCACCGGCCCGGCGCGGCTTCGGCACGGTGCGGGTGGCCTGCGCCTGCGCCTTCTCCTTCCGGGCCGCGGTGCCGGGCGGCGCGTACCCGGCCGTCGGCATGCCGTTCCACCCACCGGTCTCCGCCTCGCCCGCGAACCAGGTCTCCTGCATCTCGACCTGGATCGGTGTGCCGGGCGCGGCCGGTGCGGCAGGCGGCGCGAGGCCGGTGACGGGCGCGGTCTCCGGCGCGGCCGGCGCGGGAGCCGGTGGTTGCGGTTCGTTCTCCACCACCTGCTGCGGTACGCGGGTGGGCAGCTTGGGCCGGTCCGGGGTCGGAGTCAGGTCCAGTTCGGACATCGGCGTGCTGACCTGGGGCTTCGGCCGGTACGCCGGTTGCATCGGCGGCGGGACGGCGCGGACCGGTGGGCGTACCTCCGCGTTGCGGGCCGCACCCACCGGCGGCGGGCCGGGCCGGGTCCAGGTCGCCGCCCGCCCGGGCGCCGCGCCGGCGTTCTCGGTGCCGGAGGCGACCACGATGTCGGCGGGCAGGATGATCTCGGCGCTGGTGCCACCGTCGGCGCCGGGGCGCAGCTCGACGCGGATGCCGTGCCGGGCCGCGAGCCGGGCCACCACCGCGAAGCCCATCAGCCGGAACGCGGAGGCGTCCACCTCGGTGGGCTCGGACAGCCGCCGGTTCAGCTGGTCCAGCTGGTCCGGGTTGATACCCAGGCCACGGTCCTCGACCCGGATCACCGCCCGGTCGCCGGAGCGGGCGCCGTGTGCCATCACCACGGTCTCCGGCGCGGAGAACCGGGTGGAGTTGTCGAGCAGTTCGGCGACCAGGCGGACCACGTCGTTGACGGCGGCCGCGGCGACCAGCACGTCGGTGTCGACGGTGCCGAACTCGATCCGGTGGTAGAGCTCCACCTCGGACTGGGCGGCCCGCAGCACGTCGACGACCAGGGCGTCCTCCCGCCGCGGCGTACCTACCTCGGCGCCGGCCAGGACCAGCAGGTTCTCGTCGTTGCGGCGCATCCGGGTGGCGAGGTGGTCGAGTTCGAAGAGGCGGGCCAGCCGCTTCGGGTCCTCCTCCATCCGCTCGATCTGGTCGAGTTCGCCGATCATCCGGTCGACCAGGTTCTGGCTGCGCCGGGCCAGGCTGAGGAACATGGTGGACATGCTGGTGCGCATGGCGGCCTGTTCGGCGGCGATCCGGATGGCCTCCCGGTGCACCATGTTGAAGGCCTCGGCGACCTCGCCGAACTCGTCCCGGTCGACGACCGGGATCGGATCCCGGGTCTGCGCGACGATCCGTTCCACGCCGCCCTCGTTGAAGCCCTCGACGTCGTGCAGCAGGCCGACCGCGACCGGCAGGTCCCGGTTGGCCACGCCGAGCGCGCCCTCCCGCAGCCGGCGGACCGCGAGCAGCAGCGCCCGGCCCAGGTAGAAGCCGAGGGCGACGGCCGCGATCACGATCAGCAGGATGCCGATGAACTCGATGGTGGCCAGCCGGGCGGTCGCCGTCTTCTCCTGCTTCGCGACCTCGACGACCTGTTCCTCGAGTTCCCGCTCGGTGCCGCGGAGCAGCGCCAGCAGGTCGCCGAACGCGTCGGTCACCTCGGCCGGGCTGACCGCCTGCGCGGCGCTGAGCCGGGCCGACACCTCGTCGGCGCGCTGCACCGCGGGGTCACCGAGGGCCGCGTCGGCGAGATCGGCCTGCTCGTCGGTGGCGACCGCGCGGAAGCCGGTGAGCGCGCCGGCCCGGGTGACCTGCGCGGCGATCAGCTGCCGCTGCCGGTCGGCGCCGAAGTCACCGGTGGCCCGGATCGTGTAGGCGATGGCGGCCTGGTCGGCGGCGGCGGCCTCCAGCACGTTGAACGCGGCGAGCGCGCTCAGGCCGTCGGCGACCGGGCCGCGGGCGGCCTCCAGACTGAGCAGGGATTCATAATCGGTCAGACTGCCCAGGATCCCGCCGTACGAGCCGGTCGCCTCGGCGAGGCTGGTGCCGGTGCGCTTGCCGACCCCGGTACGCAGCGCGGTCAGGGTGGCGAGCTGGCGGTCGACGATGACGAGCCGGCTCTCGATCCGCCGGGGCACTCCGGTGATCTCGGCACGATCGGCCCGGACCACCGCGATCTGGGTGTCCACCGCCTTGATCGCTTCCTGGTACCCGGTGCCCGGCCGGTTCGGCCCGGACAGGAACTCGGCGGCGGCCATCCGTTCGTCGTGCAGCAGCCGGCCCAGGTCGGACAGTTCGGTGCCGAGCTCGGCGAGGCGGACCACCCGGTCGGCGGCGGTCGACTCCCTGGTGACCTCGAGCATCCGCATCGAGGCCAGGCCGAACACCGCGGTCAGCGGCAGGAGCAGCAGGCCGGCGATCTTCCCGCGCAGTCGCAGACCACCCCGTCGTGCGGGTCGTGCGGCCAGGGCGGGGGATCCCGTGCTCACGACTTCTCCTTCGCGGTCGATCCCGCTCCGCACCACAGCAGGAGCCGGCCCATCGGCGGCCACGGTCCGACCACCTCCGGAATCCGCGGCAAGGCCCGCGCCGTTTCCGGCACGGCGGCGATTTCATCAGAACCGCAGGCCTTTTGGGAAGTCTCGATCCTCCCGGAAAAGGCTCGGCTGTCCGGATGATAAGTGCGCGCGCGACGGCACTGTGGACGCGCTCCCAAGGTTGACGTGCGCGAATACATCACGGACGACGGTCCGTGATGCCACGGTCACCGCGCAACATCACTTTTCCAACCACTATGTGAGAGTTCCGTCCCGCGACCTCGAAGAACACGGTGGCAAGGTTTGGCGCGACCCGACGGACCCGTTGTCCGTGCGCGATAGTGTCCACTCTGGACGACGAATCTGGCAAGTAGCTCGTACGGTGCCCACGGGTCACCCTGTGTGACCGTTTTTAATTGATGTGAATCGATACCCACAGTTGCCGACTTTAGGCTGCCTTAAGAAGCGGACCCCGGACTGGCGCATCATGCGGAACATTCCGTAACGTGCCCGGCATGGCATTTCGGAGCTGGCTGAAGCTACTTGCCGCCACCGTCACGGCCGCCGCGGTGATCGGGGCAGGTCAGCTGGGTGTCGCCTACGGGCTCGGCATGGTGCGGTTCGACCAGACTTTGGAAATCACCCAGCGTGATCAGTGGACAGCACAACTCGCCTGGATCGCCTGGATCACGATGACGGCGGCGGCTCTCGGAGCCGTGGTCGCCACCATGCTCCGGCCCCGCTGGTCGCCCCGGCCGGTCGCCTCCGGCGGCGCGCTCGGGATCGGCCTGGCCGCCGGGATCGGCGCCCTCGCCGTGCTGCCGCTGACCGTCCAGCCGGCCCGGGAGGCCCAGGTCACCGGGGTGCAGCCGGCCCTGATCATCGGCATCTGCACCGTCCTCGGCGCCGCGCTCGGCATCTTCGCCGCCTACGCGGCCGCCGCCCGGGCCGCGGCCCGCTGGAGCCTGGCCACCCTGAGCGTCACTGTCTGGGCTGTCGCGCTGATCTCGGTGGCGCCGTCGCTGAAGTCCGGCGGCACCGCCCCCACCGTGCGCCTCGGCGTGCTGGAGGGCGATTTCATCCCCGCCGCCGTCGCCGAGCACACCCCGTTCGCGACCATGCCGGCGATCGCCCTGCTCACCGGCCTGATCATCGGCTGGATCGCCCGCGGCCGGCGGATGTCGACCCTGGCGGTCGCCCTCAGCGGACTGACCGGCCCGGCCCTGCTGACCCTGGCCCACCTGATCGCCGGCCCCGGCTCAGCCGCCGGTTTCGAGTTGACCCCGTACTGGGCGGCGATGACCGCGAGCGGCGCCGGAGTCCTGGGTTTGGTACTGGCAGCCATCCTCCGCAGCGCCCCCGCAGGCAACACCTCCCCGGGCGGCGCCTCAGCGACCGGCACTCCGGAGAACAACCCCGCGAACGACACCGCGGCAGGTGACGCCGCAGCAGGCGGCGCCTCCAGCGGCAGCTCCGCAAGTGGCTCCGCGAGCGGCAACTCCATGGGTGGCACCGCAGGCGGCAACTCCACGGGTAGCACCGCAAGCGGCAACTCCACGGGTGGCTCCGCGAGCGGCAACTTCGCAGGTGGCACCGCGAGCGGCACCGCGGCGAGCGGCACCGCGGCGAGCGGCAACTCCGCCAACAGCGCCCAGTCGAGTGACTTCCCGGCAGGCGGCTCGCCGACGGGCAGCAATCCCGAGTCCGGGCACACGTCCGGGCACGATCCGTCCGCCGGGCCGAAGCCCGAGGCTGCCACCGGCCGCGCCAGCCTCCCGCGCCGCGACGTGCCCCACCAGTCCGCGATCGCCCAGGCCGCGGCCGCCGCCGCGATGCGCCCCGAGGACCAGCTGCGCCCCTCCGACACCGGCGTTCTCCCTCTCGGCGACCACCGCCCCCACCCGCTGCAGGACTTGGCCGAGCACCCGTCCTCACCCTTCGCAACAGGCAACGGCACCCCGTTCCACCAGAACACCGGAGCCCACGCCCAGGTCCCACCGCCCGGCCAGGGCCAGCATCAGACTCCCGGCCAGGGCCAGCACCAGACCTCCGGACAGGCTCAGCACCAGCCCTCCGGCCAGCGCCCGGGACCAGGCCAGCAGCCAACCCCCGGCCAGCACTCAACCGGCCAGCACCCGACCGGCCAGCACCCGACATCTGGACAACACCCGACGTCCGGGCAGCGCCAGAACCCCGGCCAGCAGCCGACGCCCGGCCAACGCCAGGGATCCGGCCAGCACCCAACGTCGGGGCAGCGCCAGGGATCCGGCCAGCACCCAGCACCGGGGCAGCACCCAGCACCCGGCCAGCACTCGGCACAGTTCGCCGCCCCGCCCGCGATCCCGGCCCAGGTGGCCGGCCTGGCTCCGGCGCAGGTAGGCGGCCCGGAGGCCGAGCCGCGTTTCTCCGGACAACAGCCGGCCAAGGCCTCCGGAGGCCTACGGCGCGGCTGGCGAACCCGCCGCAACGCCCCCGAGCCGCAGCAGACCGACACACCGTCCGGAGCCCTGACCGGAGACACCGGTTCGTTCAACGGTTTCACCCCACACCCCGACCACGCTCCGGCAAGCGCCCAGCCCCAGCCCACCCGGCCCCCGATCCCCGCCCAGCGGGGCCGCCGCTCCGGTAAGGAAGACGACTACGTCGGCTGGGTCAACGACCTGGGCAAGTAGGCCCCCTCCCGGCGCCACCCAGGCGCCGGTCACCCACCGCCAACTCGCGGCCGAGGCCGCGGGCTTCGGCTGCGGGGGCGGCCCCTCCTTCACCTCAGCCCAACCCTGGCTCCTGCCAGCCCGACGCGGGCCCCGCTCTTGGCCCCCACCAGCCCAACCCTCACCGCAGCCAGCCCGATCCGGGCCCCGCTCTTGGCCCCCACCAGCCCAACCCTCACCGCAGCCAGCCCGAATCGGGCCCGGCCCTTGGCCCCACCATCCCAACCCGAGCCTCGGCAACGCCGGGGCTCGGCAACGCCGGGGCTCGGCAACGCCGGGGCTCGGCATTCCACCCCTCACTCCAGGCCTGCCGTCAGACCGGGCCGACGCGGGCGACGCGACGCGGGGCGGGGCGGTGGTCTTCTGGCTTCTGCCCGGCCGGTAAAGCATCGGCGAACGCCGATGGAATGATGCGGTCGGGAGGTACCGCCGGGCGCGTTAAGCAGTGACGATGGTCGATGTCAGAGACTTTCTCCTCGACATCGGGAGTCCGATCATGATCAGCCGCATCGGCCGGTTCCTCGCCGGCCTGGCCCTGGTAGTGGGCCTCTCCGGCACCGCCCTCGTCGCCCCCGCGATCGTCGCGCCGGCCTCCACCGACGCGGCCCAGGCCGCCGTCTACAACAGCTGCACGATCAGCCGCTGTTCGGCCGCCCGGACCGCGTTCACCGGCTGGCAGTCGCTCGGCTGGCCCACCACGGCCGGCTGGTACACCTGGCCGTACGGCAACTACAACTACACCGGCGGCACCTTCTACAACCGTGAGGGCCAGCTCCCGTCGGCCACCTACTCCGAGTACGACGTCTACCCCCGTGCCCGCGGCGCCGCCCGGGACGCGTACCGGATCGTGGTCAACCGCAGCACCCGGGCCGCCTACTTCACCCCGGACCACTACGTGACGTTCTACCGCCTCTGACCGAACCCGGACCCGAACCCGAACCCGGCGCACGTGGCGGTCACCGACGGTGGCCGCCACTTCGTGCGGTCCGGCTTCGTCCACTCCAGACCCGTCACGCCTGCCCGAAAAAGAACATCGTCTTAACAGTGCCCAGAACTGCCTATATGGATGACAGTGGATAGAACGAACGGCCGCTCTGAGTGACTTACGCCACCTGCAAACATGGGCCGCCGGTAAGCCGATGATCACGCTTCGGAGGCGTCCATGGCGGAATGGCGACAGCGGACACACGGGGACCAGTACTTCGGCAACTACTCGGCACCACAACCGGACACGATCCGCTCCCGGCACTCCGGGATCGACGACCACGACAGCGAACCGGCCCGGCGGCGCGGCATCTTCGACCGCCCCGACGCGCACCCCCGCACCTGGCTCCTGCTCATCCCGATCGTCCTGCCCCTGACGCCGACGCTCTACAACCGCGTCGACCCGGCCCTGATGGGCATCCCGTTCTTCTACTGGTCCCAGCTCGGGTTCGCGTTCCTGGCCAGCGGCGTCATCACCTACCTGCACAGGCGGTCCCGCTGATGGATGCTCGGCTGACGGTCTTCGTCGTCGTCTTCGGCGTGGTCGCGATCCTGGGTTTCGCGGCGTCCCGCTGGCGCCGGCCGGACAAAATCCACAGCCTGGAGGAGTGGGGTCTGGGCGGTCGCGCGTTCGGGAACTGGGTGACGTTCTTCCTGCTCAGTGGGGACGTCTACACCGCGTACACCTTCGTAGCCGTACCCACGCTGGTCTTCGGGGTCGGCGCTTCCGGGTTTTTCCCGGTCCCGTTTCTGATCATCGTCTATCCGATGCTGTTCGTGGTGCTGGCCCGGTTCTGGTCGGTGTGTCACGTGCACGGGTTCGTGACTCCGGCCGAGTTCGTCCGGGCCCGGTTCGGTTCGCGGGGGCTCGGCAAGATCGTCGCGGTCCTCGGGATCGTGGCGACCATGCCGTACATCGCCCTGCAGTTGATCGGCATCGAAGCCGTCTTCGAGGTGATGGGCCTGCCCAAGGGCTGGCCGCTGACCGTGGCGTTCGTGGTGCTGGCGCTCTACACCTTCAATTCGGGGCTGCGCGCTCCGGCGCTGGTGTCGATCGTGAAGGACGCGCTGGTGCTGTGGGCGGTGCTGGCCGCGGTGCTGATCGTGTCGATGGTGCCGGGCAGCTGGGAGCCGGTGTTCCAGGCCGCGGAGGCCAAGTTCGCGGCGAGTGCCCGCACCGACGACGGCCTGCTGCTGGCGCCGCAGAGTCAGCTCAACTACGTGACGCTGGCTCTGGGGTCGGCGGTGGCGCTGTTCCTCTACCCGCACACGCTGACCGGGGTGCTGGCCGCCCGGAACCGGGGCACGCTGCGGCGCAACCTCGCGGTGCTGCCGATCTACACGCTCACGCTGGGCATCCTGATGCTTGTCGGGTTCGCCGCGATCTACAGCGGCACCCAGCCGGTCGGCGGGAACGGGAACACCGTCGTCCCGCAGTGGTTCGACGGCAACGCCCCGGCCTGGACCGCCGGCCTGGTGTTCGCCGCGATCGGTGTCGGCGCGATGGTGCCGGCGGCGATCATGTCGATCGCGGCGGCGAACCTGTTCACCCGGGACATCTACCGGCAGTACTTCCGGCCGAACGCGTCGGACCGGGAGGAGACGTACGTCAGCAAGACCGCCTCGCTGACCGTCAAGTTCGGCGCCCTGCTGGTGATCCTGCTGCTCAATACCCAGTTCGCGATCGATCTCCAGCTCATCGGCGGCGTGGTGATCATGCAGACGCTGCCGGCCGTGGCCCTCGGTCTCTACACCAGCTGGTTCCATCGCGGGGCACTGGTCACCGGTGTCTTCGCCGGCCTCGTCACCGGGCTGGTGATGCTCTATCAGGTGCCGAAACTCGGCGGCCCGGACGGCCGGACCGTGGTCCGCGAGCATTTCGGCGGATCGGCCTGGCCGCTGGACACGATCGGTATCGACAGCAACGCCAGCATCTACGTCGGTGTCGTCGCGCTGGCGGTGAACCTGCTGGTCACCGTGATGCTCACCGGGCTCCTGCGCGGCTTCGGGGTGCCCGGTGGGCCGGATCGCACGCGGGATCAGGACTACGTGGCCGACGAGGGCGACCCGACGATCCGCCGGATGACCGAGATCATCGACGGGCAGCCGGCGCCCTCGTCGTACTTCGAACCCCGTCAGGCTCCGGTGACCGGCAGATAGACCCGTCCGCCGGCGTCGACGAACTCGCTGGACTTGGCCTTCATCCCGGCTTCCCGCAACTCGTGGCTGATCTTCATCGAGCAGAACTTCGGTCCGCACATCGAACAGAAGTGCGCGGTCTTCGCGGCGTCGGCGGGCAACGTCTGGTCGTGATAGGACCGGGCCGTCTCCGGGTCGAGGGCCAGCTCGAACTGGTCCTCCCACCGGAAGTCGAACCGGGCGCGGGAGAGGGCGTCGTCCCACTCCTGCGCCCCGGGATGCCCTTTGGCCAGGTCGGCCGCGTGCGCCGCGATCTTGTAAGCGATCATGCCCGCCTTGACGTCGTCCTTGTCCGGCAGCCCGAGATGCTCCTTCGGGGTGACGTAACAGAGCATCGCCGTGCCGAACCAGCCGATCATCGCGGCGCCGATCGCCGACGTGATGTGGTCGTAGGCGGGCGCGATGTCGGTGGCCAGCGGCCCGAGTGTGTAGAACGGCGCTCCCCCGCACAGCTCGACCTGCCGGTCCACGTTCTCCTTGATCTTGTGCATCGGCACATGACCAGGACCTTCGACCATCACTTGTACGTCGTACTCCCAGGCGATGTGGGTCAGCTCGCCAAGGGTCCGCAACTCCGCGAACTGCGCCTCGTCATTGGCGTCGGCGATCGAACCCGGCCGGAGCCCGTCCCCGAGCGAGAACGTGATGTCGTACTCCCGGAAGATTTCGCACAGCTCCCGGAAATGTGTGTAGAGGAAGTTCTCCCGGTGCTCGGCCAGACACCACGCGGCCATGATGGAACCGCCCCGGGAAACGATTCCGGTCACCCGCTCGGCCGCCAGCGGAACGTATTCCAGAAGCACTCCGGCATGGATCGTCATGTAGTCGACGCCCTGCTCGGCCTGCTCGATCACGGTCTGCCGGAACAGTTCCCAGGTCAGTTTCAGCGGATCGCCCTTGACCTTCTCCAGGGCCTGATAGATCGGCACCGTACCGATCGGCACCGGCGAATTCCGGACGATCGCCTCCCGGGTCTGGTGGATCCGCGGCCCGGTCGACAGATCCATCACCGTGTCGGCGCCCCAGCGGGTGGCCCACGTCAGTTTCTCGACCTCCTCGGCCACCGACGAGGTCACCGCCGACGTGCCGATGTTCGCGTTGACCTTCACCAGGAACCGCGACCCGATCACCATCGGCTCCGACTCCGGATGATTGACGTTGGCCGGCAGCACCGCCCGCCCCGCCGCGATCTCGGACCGCACCACCTCGACGTCGACGCCTTCCCGGATCGCCGCGAACTCCATCTCCGGCGTGACGATCCCCGCCCGCGCGGCGGCGAGCTGGGTCCGCCCCCTGCGCCAGGGTTTCCGCAGCTCAGGCAGCCCTTCTGCGGGATCGCTACCGGGCCCCGAGGTGTCGTAGAGCCGCACCGGCGCATGATCCCCGCTGAGCACCACCTCGGTGAAGGGCACCCGCACCCCAGCCCCGTCCACATAGACCTTACGGCGCATGACAAAACCTCCTAAGAGCAAACAAATCCGGCGGCGTACGGCCGCAAAGGGTCCGCAAGATCGCCGCACGAGCCGATTTCGAACCGGCCTCCGTCAGGTGGACCCGGCGGCTTCCGTCAGGTGGACCCGACCTCTGTCAGGTGGGCCCGGCCTCCGTCAGGTGGGCCCGGCCTCCGTCAGGTGGGCCCGGCCTCCGTCAGGCGGACCAGCCGAAGTGATCCAGCGGTCCGGGCCCCGCCCCCAGCCGCCACGAGGCCCCGCCGCGAAGTCCGCGATTCACGTAGTCCTTGGCCGCCGCCACCGCGTCCGGCACCGGATCACCGGCAGCCAGCCGCACCGCGATCGCCGACGAGAAGGTGCAACCCGACCCGTGGTTGTTCCCGGTAGCGATCGGTTCGCCCGGCAGCAGAGTGGTCTCGCCGTCGACGTGCAGCACATCGACGGCCTGTTCACTCCCGGTCACCACGACCGCCTGCGGCCCGAGGCCGGCAAGCTCGACCGCCGCCGATTCCATCTCCGCGACGGTCTCGACCCGGCGCCCGAGAAGAGCCCCGGCTTCATACCGGTTCGGCGTGATCACCCGGGCATACGGCAGAAGCAGCCCGACCACCGCGACCTCACCCAGACGACTCCCCGCAGTGGCCACCAGAACCGGATCCACCACGAGATTCGGCAGTTCCCCCACTCGTTCCGCGACGACTTTCGCCACCGCCGGATCCGAGATCATCCCCACCTTGACCGCGCCAACCGAGAAGTCCGACAGCACGGCATCCAACTGCGCAGCCACAACATCAGCCGGAACCGCATGGATAGCGGAGACCCCGAGCGTGTTCTGCGCGGTGACAGCCGTGACAACGGAGGTCCCGAACACCCCGAGAGCGGCAAAGGTCTTCAGATCAGCCTGAATCCCGGCCCCGCCCCCGGAGTCCGACCCGGCAATGGTCAGCACCACCCCCGGAGTCACCCCCGCCTCCCCGGGGAGACGACTACCTGCCCGGCAGCCAACCCGCGCCGTCCCCCACCGGCACCTGATTCCCCAGGTGTGCCCGATCCCCCAGGTGTGCCCGATCCCCGAGGCGTGCCCGACGCGAAGGCCTCGGCGAGTTCCCGGGCCAGGGACGGCGTCCGCATCACCGCACCCATCACCGCGATGCCCGCTGCTCCGGCCGAGGCACACTCCCGAGCACGTTCCGCGGAGTCGATCCCACCAAGCGCCAGCCAGGGCACCGGCGCCTTCATCGCGGCAGCCCCCACCGCCCCGAGGGCCGGCCCATACCCAGGTTTCGACCGGGTCGGATAAACCGGCGAAACCGTCACATAGTCCACGCTGGACAGATCCTCGAACCCATGCCACGAACGCCCGACCAACCCGACGCCCGAGAAAGAACGCTCAGCCGGGAAGGAGAAATCACGGCCGACACGGGCAGCGCCGGAAGGAAGAGGACCAGCGGGAAGAGGACCGGCGGGAAGCGAGTCGGCAGGAAGAGGATCAGCAGGAAGAGGATCGGCGGGAAGCGAGCCAGCGGGAAGCGAGTCGGTGAGGAGCCGGCCGGTGGGGAGGGGATCGGCTCCGGCGAGGTGTACCGCGGAGCCACCGAGCGGGTCCGGCCCGGCAACGATCAAGCGCGAAGGCGGAACCACAGAGCGGAGTTCAGCGGCCAGAGCTGCTCGTTCCTCGTACGGCAGATCCCGCTCGCGGAGAACGACCCACGCCGCACCGCAACGGACCGCCGAGCGGACCACCTCCACCAGCGGGCCGGAAGCGGACCGCCGATCGGTGAGCACGACGAGCCCGCCCGGCGTCACCACTGGGCGATCCCGTCGTCCGGTGTGGACGCCAACGCATGGAACCGGCGCGGAATCCGCCCCGCCGACCGGGCCAGACGACCGGCGGTGACCGCGTGCCGCATCGCCGCCGCCATCGCCGCCGGGTCGTCGGCACGGGTGATCGCGCTGGCGATCAGGACCGCGTCACAGCCCAGTTCCATCGCCCGCGCCGCGTCCGAGGCGGTGCCGATACCGGCGTCGAGGACCACCGGCACGTCGACACTCTGCACGATCAACTCGATGTGGTGCGGGTTGGAGATCCCCAGCCCGGACCCGATCGGCGACCCGGCCGGCATCACCGCGGCACACCCGGCATCCGCCAGCCGCCGGGCCAGGATCGGATCGTCACTGGTGTACGGCAGCACCCGGAACCCGTCAGCCACCAGCGTCTCCGCGGCCCGCAACAGTTCCACACCGTCGGGCAGCAGGGTCCGCTCGTCCCCGATCACCTCCAGCTTGATCAGATCGGTCTCGAACGCCTCTCGCGCCATCCGGGCCGTCTTCACCGCGTCCCCCGCGGTGTAACAACCGGCCGTGTTCGGCAGCACCCGGACCGCGAGCCGGTCCAGCATCGGCAACAGCCCCGGACCGGCCGCGTCCACCCGCCGCAGCGCCACGGTGACGAGCGTCGTCTCCGACGCCACGATCGCCTCTTCCAGAGCGGCGAGACTGTTCGCCCCGCCGGTACCGAGAATAAGCCCGTTCCCCGGCAGAAACCCCTGCTCAAGGTGGTACCGCTGATCCTGGTACCGCCGATCCTGGGATGGAGAATCGAGGGCGGCAGCGGGAGAAGCGGAGGCGGGACCGGCAGGAACACGCCGCTGGGACAGCGTCATCGTCAGCCTCCCTGCGCCGCGGTCAGAACCTCGACCCGGTCACCGTCGGCGAGATCCACCTCGGCCCATGTGGACCGGGGCACCACCGTCCCGTTGACCGCGACCGCGACCCCACGCCGAGCCGCGATGATCTCCGCGACCAGCGTCGCCACCGAGCAGCCACCGGCCCGGTCCTGGTCCTGCCCGTTGATGGTCAGCTTCATCGGAACCTCCCGGGAGCGAACCCGTCGATGATCGGATCCGCCGACCCGGTGAGCACCAGGTCAGCGATGAGTCGTGCGGTGATGGGCGCGAGCAGGATCCCGTTCCGGAAGTGCCCGGCCGCCACCACGACCCGGCGGGCGGGATCGTCGAGGAGACCCAGGATCGGCCCGTTGTCCGGGGTTCCCGGCCGATGCCCCACGGTGACTTCGGTGAGTTCGTGTTCGGCGAGTCCGGGCACCAGGTCCAGGGCGGCCCGCAGCAGGTCGTGCACTCCCCCGGCGGTGTTCCGCGAGTCGGTGATCTCCTCCTGGGTGGCCCCGACGACGACCTCGCCGTCGGCGCGCGGCACCAGGTAGACGTGCCGTCCGTCGGCGGCCCCGTCGATCACGTGCCGGAGCAGCCCGGGTTCCCCGCGCAGCCGCAGCACCTGCCCTTTGACCGCCCGGATCGGCAGCCCGGTGAGTGCGGCCGTCCCGGCTCCGGCCGCGACCACGACGACGTCGGCGTCCACCTCGGACAGATCGGCGACCCGACGCGGGACGATCCGGCCGCCGAGGCGGTCCCGTAGCACCGCGACGACCCGGCGGGGGTCGGCCTGGTGCTCGTCGGCCGCGAACGCCCCGGCCCGGACCCGTGGCGAGATCCCCGGTTCGAGCTCCCGGACCCGGGATCCGCTCAGCGGCGTGAGTTTCTGGTGTCTCCACTCCCGGGCGGCCGAGGCCACGTCATCAGCGGTGAGCGCGACGGACAGGGTTCCGGCGGTGTCGTAGCCGATGTCCCCGAGCGAGGCCGCGAACTCCGGCCACAGTCCGTGCGAGGCTTCCAGCAGCCGGGTGAGGTGCGGATATTCGAAGGCCGACTCACCACCGGGAGCCAGCATCCCGGCCGCGACGTGCCAGGCCCCGCCGGTGCCGTCCGGCGCCGGGTCGAGAACGGTGACGTCCGCTCCACGGTCGAGGAGTTCGGCGGCGACGGCCAGCCCGATGATGCCGCCACCGACCACGGTGACCCGGCTCATCGCAGGGCCGCCAGGAATTCCGCGACAGCTCCCTTCGGGTCCGCCACGAAGGCGGAGACCGCCGCGACCCCGTGCACCGCGAGCTGCGGCACCCGTTCCGCGGTGATGCCGCCGATGGCGAGGACCGGAGTGCCCGGCACCGCCTCGGCGACGGCCGCTACCGCGGCCGGTCCGAGTGGTGGTGGCAGTCCGTCCTTCGTGGAGGTGTGGAAGGCCGGCCCGACCCCGAGATAGGTGGCGCCGGCCGCGACCGCGGCCCGCGCCGCGGAGGCGTCCCGGCAGGTGGCCCCGACGATCGCGCCCGGCCCGAGAACCCGCCGGACGGCGTCGACCGGAAGATCGTCCGCCCCGACGTGCACGCCGTCCGCCCCGGCCGCCAGGGCCACGCCGACCCGGTCGTTGACCAGCACCGGTGTGCCGAGGCCCCGGCAGATGGCGACCGCTTCGAAGGCCACCCGGTAGGCGAGAGCGTCACTGGATTTGACCCGGATCTGAACTGCCACGTCGTCCAGACCGGCCACGCCCCGGACCACGGAAACCGAGTCCGTTATGACATGGATTCGCGGAAACTGGATACGCGGAAACGATGTGCCCATGAAGCACTCCTCCCTGCGCCGGCATGACCCGGATCAGGTTCGACGGTCGGGGGCCGCATCAGCCCCCCTCTCAGCCCGGTGCCCGGACTCCCGTGGGTATGTGTTGTGACCGGACCATAACCGGTCGGTCACCGGAAAAGCTAGCGCACGTCCCAGACCGGCTCCGGCACCTCGACGACCTCGCCGTCGCTCCTGAACAGCACGAATCGATCGAACGACCGGGTGAACCAGCGATCGTGGGTGACCGCGATCACCGTGCCGTCGAAGGCTTTCAGCCCCTCTTCCAGCGCTTCCGCGGACGCCAGGTCCAGGTTGTCCGTCGGTTCGTCGAGCAGCAGAACGGTCGCACCGGACAGCTCCAGCAGCAGCACCAGGAACCGGGCCTGCTGACCCCCGGAGAGGGTGCCGAACCGCTGGTCGCCCTGGGCGGCCAGCTCGTACCGGTTGAGGGACTTCATCGCACCGGCCCGGTCCATTCCGGACCGGTGGTCGTCACCCCGCCAGAGGATCTCGACCAGGGTCTTCTCCACCAGCTCCGGCCGGTCGTGGGTCTGCGAGAAGTGCCCGGGCCGCACCCGCGCGCCGAGCCGGGCCCGGCCGCCGTGGGCCACCGGGGACAGCGGCGCCCCGTCGACCGGCTTGTGCTCCAGGTCGGGGTCGGTGCCACCGGCGGCGAGCAGCCGCAGGAAGTGCGACTTGCCGGTGCCGTTGGCGCCGAGCACGGCCACCCGGTCCCCGTACCAGATCTCCAGGTCGAACGGGAACGTCAAATTCTCCAGCTCGAGCTGCTCGCAGATGACCGACCGTTTGCCGGTGCGGCCGCCGCGCAGGTTCATCCGGACGGACTGGTCCTTGGGCGGCAGCGGCGGCTGGCCGGCCTCCTCGAACTTGCGGAGCCGGGTCTGCGCGGCCTGGTAGCGGGAGGCGAGACCGTCGTTGAACATGGCCTTGTTCTTCAGGGTGAAGACGAGCTCTTTCAGCTTCTCGTGCTCCTCGTCCCAGCGCCGGCGCAGCTCTTCCATCCGCTCGTGCCGGTTGACCCGGGCAGCGTGCCAGGAGGCGAAACCGCCGGGATGGGTCCAGGCGCCGCCGCCCTCGACGGCCACCACCCGGTCGGCGGTCTCGGCGAGCAGCTCCCGGTCGTGGGAGACGTAGAGCACCGACTTGTTCGACTCGCGCATGCGCTGTTCCAGCCAGCGTTTGGCCGGGACGTCGAGGAAGTTGTCCGGCTCGTCGAGGAGCAGCACCTCGTCGTTGCCACGGAACAGCAGGTCGAGGGCGAACCGTTTCTGCTCGCCGCCGGAGAGGGTGCGCACCACGCGGTGGCGGGCCTCCTCCCACGGTCTGCCGAGGATGCTGACGGCCACGGTGTCGAAGAGCACCTCGGCGTCGTATCCCCCGGCCTCGCCCCAGTTCGCGAGCGCGTTGGCGTACGCCAATTGGCTCTTCTCGGTCTCGTCCAAGGCCGCGGTGGCCTTGGCCAATCGCTCACCGGCCGCGCGGAGGGGCGGCGCGACCAGGGACAACGCGAGGTCCTCCAGGGTCCGGTCGTCGCCGATCATGCCGATGAACTGGCGCATCACGCCGAGCCCACCGGCCCTGGCGATCGTCCCGCTCTGGGTCGGGATGTCCCCCGCGACCATCCGCATCAGCGTGGTCTTGCCCGCGCCGTTGGGCCCGACGAGCGCGACCTTGGCCCCCTCGCCGACGCGGAACGCCACGTCGGTGAAGAGCTCCCGTCCGTCCGGGAGCACAAATCCGGCGCCAGCGACATCCACATAACCCATGGCGGCATCCTCCCTGGAAAGCCCTGCTCAGTCAGCCGAATTTCCGGTGACCCGGAGCACCCGGAAACCCCGCTGGCTGGCCACCCGCTCGACCGTCCACCCCAGCCCGGTGAGCCAGGTGTGCAGCGAGTCACCACCGAGGTTCCGGTTGATCACCAGCCAGGCGACGCCGCCGGGGGCGAGCCGGGGCAGCCACCGCTCCATCAGCGTGTGCAGCTCGGCCTTGCCGACGTGGGTGGGCGGGTTGCTCCAGATCTCGGTGAAGGTCACGTCGTCCGGCACGTCGTCCGGTGCGGAGACCAGCACCCGGCCGGACAGCCCGAGCCGCTCGGCGTTCTCCACGGCCAGCTCACGGGCGCGGGCGTTGACGTCGATCGCGTGGACGGTCACCCCTGGCGCCTCACTGGCCAGCACACAGGCGATCGGCCCGTACCCGCAGCCGAGGTCCAGCATCGTGCCCTCGGCGCTCGGGCCGGGCAGTCCGCCCTTGCGCAGCAGCACGGCGGTGCCGGGGTCGAGGCGCCCGGCGGAGAACACACCGGAGGCGACGGCGAGCCGGTAGTCCCGGCCGGCGACGGTGAACTCGATCTCGCCCTTGTGGAACGGGCCGTCGGGTTCGGCGGTGAAGTAGTGGTCGGCGCTCACCACACGATTTTCCCGCCGCCGGGTGACGGCCTCCGCGCCGGGGTACCGGACAGGCTGTGCGTTCATAGATCAGCGTGCACGTCTAGCTTGGGCCCCATGCCGCACGGCCAGCACCGCCGGGCGACCCGGCGGCACCTCCACCGCGAACCCCACCCGACCGCCCAGCTGGTCGCTCGCGGGCTCGCCGCCCTGATCGTGCTCGGCATCTTCGTGATGGTGGGTGTCCTGTTCGTCGCCGACGACCGGCGGCCGGCGCCCGCCCGCGCCCTGCCCTCCGCCGAGGTCGACGCCCGCATCGCGTCCCGGTCGGTCGATCCGGAGCCACTCGGCCCGGACGAGGTCTTCCCGGCCGGCTCCGCCGATTTCGCGACGACGGCGCGGGACGTCACGACCGACTGCGCGGTCGCGGCCACCGGTGCCCTGCGCACGACGCTTGCCCGGTACGGGTGTTCGCAAGCCGTCCGGGCCGCCCTGACCGTGGGATACGCCGACTTCCGGATCACCGCGGGCATCCTGAACCTGCCGGACACCACGAACGCCTCAGCCGTCGGCGCGCAGATCCGCGCTCTGGTGGAGACCGGTGACGGCGGGTTCGCCGACCTGACCGGGACCGGCACCGGCGCGGGCACCCCGGTGCTGTGGCGGACCCGCGGCCACTACGTCGTGTACTGCGTGATCACCGGCCCGGACGGCGACCTGGTCCCGGCCGGTGACCCGCGGATCCAGCGGGTCACCACCGACGTCCTGGACCGGCATCTGCACGACCGGGTGCTGCTCCGCCGAGCCGGCGCCGAGGGTCAGGCGCGCAGCCGGCGGGTGGCCACGGCCCGGGCCTCGTACTCGGCCGCGTCCGGGTAACCGACCTCGACCAGGGTCAGCCCGTGTGCCGGGGCCACCACCACGTCGCTGGACCGTTCGCGCAGGGTGAGCAGCTTGGCCGGCCACTCCGCCGCCCGCCGGCCGTCCCCGACCGTCAGCATCGCCCCGACCAGGCTGCGGACCATGGCCTGGCAGAACGCGTCGGCCTGCACGGTGGCCACACAGATCCCGTCCGGGTCGCGCCGCCAGTCCAGCCGGGTGATCGCCCGGATCGTGGTGGCGTGCTCCTTGCGCTTGCAGAACGCGGCGAAGTCGTGCTCGCCGACCAGCCCGGCCGCGCCCTCGTTGAGACGGTCCAGGTCGAGCGGCCGCACCCAGCCGAGGGTGTCGTGGCGGCGCAACGGCTCCGGGCCCCACGGGGTGTCGGCCACCCGGTACTCGTACCGCCGGAAGGTCGCCGAGAACCGTGCGTCGAAGGTGTCCGGAACCGGCGTGATCGCCCGGACCCTCGCATCCGGCGGGGTCAGCGCGGCGAGCCTGCGCAGCAGCGAGCCCTCCAGCTCGGTCCAGCGCTCGGCCGGCAGGTCGACGTGACAGACCTGCCCGCTGGCGTGCACCCCCGCGTCGGTGCGGCCGGCCACCGTCATCCCGAGCGGTGTCTCCGCCCCGATCAACCGGGCAAAGGCCTCGATCAACACCCCTGCGACGGTACGTCTACCGGGCTGGACCGCCCACCCGGAGAACTCGGCGCCGTCGTACGACACGTCCAGCCGCAGCCGGATCGATTCGGTCATCGCTCCTCGTTCGGATCGGGAAATGACTGCGGCCCGGCCCCCTGGGAAGGGATGCCGGGCCGTAGCCGATGCAACTAGGCCGTGAGGATCAGGCCTTGGTGGTGTCGCCGCCCTCGGCGTCGGCACCCTTGTCACCGGAAGCGCTGACCGGAGCGTCGGCGTCCTGGTCGTCGCTCTTGTCCGCGTCGGCGGCGGCGCTGGTCGGAGCCGCCTCCTCCTCGGGGGCCAGAGCCTCGACCTTGGCCTGCTGCGCGGCGGCCTTGCGGGCCTCCTTGGACGGGCCGGTGGTGGCCGCGACCTCGAGCTCCTCGACCAGCTCGATGACGGCCATCGGAGCGGCGTCACCCTTGCGCGGGCCGATCTTGGTGATCCGGGTGTAACCACCGGGGCGGTTGGTGTACCGCGGAGCGATCTGCTCGAACAGGGCGTACACGACGTCCTTGTCCTTCACGGTGCCCAGAACCCGGCGACGGGCGTGCAGGTCGCCACGCTTGGCCTTCGTGATGAGCTGCTCGGCCAGCGGGCGGAGCCGCTTGGCCTTCGTCTCGGTGGTCTTGATCTTCCCGTGCCGGAAGAGCTCGGTGGCCAGGTTGGCCAGGATGAGCTTCTCGTGTGCCGGGCTGCCGCCGAGGCGGGCACCCTTGGTGGGCGTGGGCATTTCAGATGCTCCTTGAAATGTGGCGCAGCCGAGCTCTTAGAGCTGCTCGGTCTCGCGGTAGTCGTCGGTGTCGTAGTCCACGTCGCCGAACGAGTCGACCACGTGCGCGGGGTCGAAGGACGGCGCGCTGTCCTTCAGGCCCAGGCCCATCCCGGCGAGCTTCATCTTGACCTCGTCGATCGACTTCTGGCCGAAGTTCCGGATGTCCAGAAGGTCAGCCTCCGTACGCCCTATCAACTCGCCCACCGAATTGATGCCTTCACGCTTGAGGCAGTTGTACGACCGGACGGTGAGGTCCAGCTCCTCAATCGGAAGGGCAAGGTCGGCAGCGAGCTGCGCGTCCTGCGGAGACGGGCCGATGTCGATGCCCTCAGCGGTCTCGTCCAGCTCACGGCAGAGGCCGAAGAGTTCGACGAGGGTCGAGCCAGCCGAGGCCAGCGCGGTCCGCGGGGAGATCGACGCCTTCGACTCGACGTCGATGATCAGGCGGTCGAAGTCGGTACGCTGCTCGACACGGGTGGCCTCGACGCGGTAGGTGACCTTGAGCACCGGCGAGTAGATCGAGTCGACCGGGATCCGGCCGATCTCGGCGCCGGCGCTCTTGTTCTGCGCCGCGGTGACGTAGCCACGACCGCGCTCGACGGTCAGCTCCATGTCCAGCCGGCCCTTGCTGTTCAGGGTCGCCAGCTTCAGATCGGGGTTGTGCACGGAGACACCGGCCGGAGGCTGGATGTCACCGGCGGTCACGTCGCCCGGTCCCTGCTTGCGCAGGTACATGCTGACCGGCTCGTCGTGCTCGGAGCTGACGGTGAGCTCCTTGACGTTCATGACCAGCTCGACCACATCCTCTTTGACACCGGGGATGGTGGTGAACTCGTGCAGAACGCCGTCGATCTTGATGCTGGTGACCGCCGCGCCCGGGATGGACGACAGCAGGGTACGCCGCAGAGAGTTACCGAGGGTGTAACCGAAGCCCGGCTCCAGCGGTTCGATGGTGAACCGGGAGCGGGTCTCGCTGAGCGACTCCTCCGAGAGGGTCGGCCGCTGGCTGATGAGCACGCTGTTCTTCTTTCTGTCCGGTCACCCGCTATTTGATGACCATCGGATGTGCCCGGCACCGATGACGGCGCCGGGCAATCTGTACTACTTCGTCAGACCCGACGACGCTTCGGCGGACGGCAGCCGTTGTGCGGCTGGGGCGTCACGTCGGAGATCTGCCCGACCTCGAGGCCGGCGGCCTGAAGCGAACGGATCGCGGTCTCCCGGCCGGAGCCCGGGCCCTTGACGAACACGTCGACCTTGCGCATGCCGTGCTCCATGGCACGACGGGCGGCCGCCTCGGCAGCGAGCTGCGCGGCGAACGGGGTCGACTTGCGGGAGCCCTTGAAGCCCACCTGGCCGGAGGAGGCCCAGGAGATGACAGCACCGGTCGGGTCGGTGATCGACACGATGGTGTTGTTGAAGGTGCTCTTGATGTGCGCCTGCCCGTGGGCGACGTTCTTGCGTTCCTTGCGCCGGACCTTCTTGACTGCGGCCCCTGCGCGTGCCTTCGGTGGCATAAGTCGATGCGCTCCTATTACTTCCGGCCGGGCTTCTTCTTACCGGCGACCGTACGCTTCGGGCCCTTACGGGTACGAGCGTTGGTACGGGTCCGCTGGCCCCGGACGGGCAGACCCTTGCGGTGACGGATACCGGCGTAGCAGCCGATCTCGACCTTGCGGCGGATATCCGCGGCGACCTCGCGGCGCAGGTCGCCCTCAACCTTGAAGTTGGACTCGATGTAGTCGCGGAGCTGAACCAGCTCCTCGTCCGTGAGGTCCTTGGCGCGCTTGTTCAGGTCAATAGCCGTAGCGGTCAGAGCCTCTACAGCGCGGGTACGGCCAATGCCGTAAACGTAAGTGAGCGCGATCTCCATCCGCTTTTCGCGGGGAAGATCGACGCCGACGAGACGAGCCATTGCTGGGCGTACTCCTCGTTGTGATCGCGGAGGTCTGTGCCCGTCCCGTCCCGCCTGCCCCGGCGGGCCCCGGCCTCCGACCGGGGGTACAGCCGTGTATGACCACGACTGGGACGAGCTATTTCAGTGGTGCGGATCTTGCGCCGGTAATCAGCCCTGGCGCTGCTTGTGACGCGGGTCGGTGGAGCAGATGATCATGACCCGGCCGTGCCGCCGGATGACCCGGCAGTTGTTGCAGATCCGCTTGACGCTCGGCTTGACCTTCACGGTTTGCCTTAACTCTCAGTCAGACGGGATTGGAAAACCCCCGCGACCCGTTTACTTGTAGCGGTAGACGATGCGCCCGCGGGTCAGGTCGTACGGCGAAAGCTCGACGACGACCCTGTCCTCGGGAAGGATGCGGATGTAGTGCTGGCGCATCTTCCCGGAGATGTGTGCCAGGACCTTGTGACCGTTCGCAAGCTCAACGCGGAACATGGCGTTGGGCAAGGGCTCGATCACTCGGCCTTCGATCTCGATGGCTCCGTCTTTTTTGGGCATGTCCTCCGCTACCTGACATCGGGTTCTGGGGCAGGCTGACGCAACGTCATCCGGGGGCCGGAAGACCCGCGGACAGCCGCGCCTCCCTCGGTCCCCGAAGCGCTTGAGGACATGAAGGAGTGGACGCTACGCGCCAGCGAGCCAGTCTACGCGCCCTCAACAGCCACGCCAAACCGAGGGTTGCGTAACCCGCTGTCGGGCGTGTTCACCGATGGACAACTCGACCATAACGGTCCTAGTGGCCGCGATTGCCCCGGTCCTTGAAGTGCGCCATCACCGCGAAGGCCAGCGGAATCAACACCCAGCCCGGCCAGAAGTAACCCGCACCGCCCATCAGCCAGACGAAGACGCAGATCACGAAGACGAAGGCCATGCCCTGGACGCCACCGGACTTGCCCTGATGCTTCGCCTTCTTGTGCACCGAGCCGTGAGCCGTCGGCGGCTCCGGAGCGGCAGCCGGCATCACCTGGGACTTCGTCACCGGCACCGTGCCCGGCAGATCGTCGAGCAACCCGTCCAGATCGCCGTAGGTCTTCGCCCCGTACGCCCTCTGCACCCGCTCGTCGTACTCGCTCAGATCCAGCCGGCCCTCGTCCAGCGCCGCCTTCAGCTGATCGGCGACCTGCTGCCGATCGCCGTCGCCGGCCCGCATCCCCTCATGCCCCATGCGTCCCAGGATGCCACCAGCACACCAGCGGCCACTACGGCTGGCGTGCCGTGACGAGATCACCCAGACGTGCGCGACCGCCGTCCGGAGCCGTGGTCACCCACACCCCGTCGGCCAGCAGAGCCATCGTGTGCTCCACGTGCGCGGCCCGGGAGCCGTCCCGGGTCACCACGGTCCACCCATCACTCAGTTCGGCCGTACGCGGCGATCCCAGCGTGATCATCGGCTCGATCGCCAGCGCCAGACCCGGCTCCAGGCGGATGCCCCGGCCCGGCTTGCCGTGGTTGAGCACGTGCGGGTCCTGGTGCATCTCGGTGCCGATGCCGTGACCGCCGTAACCGTCGACGATCCCGTACCGCCCCGCCTTGCGGATGGTCTTCTCGATGTTGAACGAGATGTCGGTCAGCCGGCCGCGCCCGTTGGCCACCCCGCGCGCCGCGGCGGCGATCCCGGCCCACATCGCGTCCTCGGCCACCTCGGCCATCTTCAGCAGTTTCGGATCGGTTTCGCCGACACCGACCGTGATCGCCGAGTCGCCGTGCCAGCCCTCCAGGATCGCGCCGCAGTCCAGCGAGATCAGGTCACCCTCCCGGAGCACCTGCTCGGCGCCGGGGATGCCGTGCACGACCTGCTCGTTGACCGAGGCACAGATCGAGGCGGGGAAGCCGTGGTAGCCCTTGAACGACGGGACCGCGCCCGCGTCCCGGATCACCTTCTCGGCGATCGCGTCCAGATCGGCGGTGGAGACACCGGGAGCGACAGCCGCCCGCATCGCCTCCAGAGCCGCGAAGACGACCAGGCCGGCGGCCCGCATCAGCTCGATCTGCTCAGGGGTCTTCAGCTGAATGTCCAGCTCTTGGCGGCGCATGGCTCTCTCGTTCTCTACATGCCACTGCCCCGGGGTTACCCGGGGCAGCAGCGGTGCTCGATTGTCGGGCCTGATCCGCCCTCTGGCGTCCTCGGCCCGTTCGGGCTTTCTCGGCCCCCGTCCGGGACCGGTTCAGCCCTGTGCGGCCGCCTCAGCCCCCGAACGACTGCAGGGCGTCGATCGCGCGCATCGTCACGTCCTCGACCGGACCGGTCGCGTCGATGCCGACCAGCTTGCCCTGGGCGCCGTAGAAGTCGACCAGAGGAGCGGTCTTGTCCGAGTACTCGACCAGCCGGTTGGCGATCGTCTCGGCCTTGTCGTCGTCGCGCTGGAACAGCTCGCTGCCGCACCGGTCGCAGATGTTGTCCTTGCTCGTCGGGTCGAACTCGACGTGCCAGATCTTTCCGCAACCCCGGCAGGTCCGGCGGCCGGAGAGCCGCCGGATGACCTCGTCGTCGTCGACCACGAGCTCCATCACCAGGTCCAGCGCCGTGCCCAGGTCGGCCAGGAGCTTGTCCAGGGCCGACGCCTGGGGCACTGTCCGCGGGAAGCCGTCCAGCAGGAAGCCGTCACCGGCGTCCGGCTCGGCGAGCCGGTCGCGGACCATGTTGATGGTCACCTCGTCGGGGACGAGCTGCCCGGCGTCCATGTAGCGCTTGGCCTCGACGCCCAGCGGCGTCCCCTGCGACACGTTCGCCCGGAAGATGTCCCCGGTCGAGATCTTCGGTACGGCGAGATGGGCGGCGATGAACTCAGCCTGGGTCCCCTTGCCGGCCCCCGGAGGGCCCACCAGTACCAGCCGCACCTACATCGCCTCGCTTCGGTCCTGAGAAACCACGCACACCGACGCCAGAGCCCCCCGGCCCCGCGTACCCACTACCGGAGGAACCCTTCGTAGTTCCGCTGCATGAGCTGGCTCTCGATCTGCTTCACCGTCTCCAGACCCACACCCACCATGATCAGCACCGCGGTACCACCGAACGGGAAGTTCTGGTACTGCTGCTGGTTCAGCCAGATGAAGAAGAAGTTCGGCAGGACCGAGATCAGGCCAAGGTACAACGCCCCCGGCAGGGTGATCCGGCTGAGGATGAAGTCCAGGTAGTCGGCGGTGGGCTTGCCCGGGCGGATGCCCGGCACGAAACCACCGTACTTCTTCATGTTCTCCGCGACCTCGGTCGGGTTGAACGTGATCGAGACGTAGAAGTACGTGAAGAAGATGATCAGCAGGAAGTACACGCCGATGTAGAACGGGCTGGTCGCGTCCGCCAGGTACCGCTGGATCCAGATCTGGTAGTCCTTCAGGTTGTTCTGATCGAAGAACTGCAGATACAGCTGCGGCAGGTAGAGCAGCGAGGACGCGAAGATGACCGGGACGACACCCGCCTGGTTCACCTTCAGCGGGATGTAGGTCGAGGTGCCCCCGTACATCCGCCGGCCGATCATCCGCTTGGCGTACTGCACCGGGATCCGGCGCTGCGCCTGCTCGATGAAGACCACCAGCGCGATGATGACCAGGACCAGGCCGATCACCAGGAAGAACTTGCCGGTGCCGCTGGACTCCTTGATGCTCCAGCCCTCACCGGGAAGGCGGGCCGCGATCGAGGTGAAGATCAGGACGGACATGCCGTTGCCGACACCGCGGTCGGTGATCAGCTCGCCGAGCCACATGACCACACCGGTACCGGCGGTCATCGTCATGACCAGGATCGTCAGCGTGAGCCACATCGGGATGCCGGTGGACTCGGGGATGATCTGGTAGGTCGGGTCGTCCTGGTCGCACATGTTGTTGAACAGCTGACCGGTGCGAGCCAGCGCCACGAACGCCGAGGCCTGCAGGACAGCCAGGCCGAGCGTCAGATAGCGGGTGTACTGCGTGATTTTCGCCTGGCCGGACTGACCTTCCTTGCGCAGTTGCTCCAGCCGCGGGATCACCACGGTGAGCAGCTGCAGGATGATCGACGCCGTGATGTACGGCATGATGCCCAGCGCGAAAACGGAGAGCTGCAGGAGCGCGCCGCCGGAGAAGAGGTTCAGCAGGTTGAGAACGCCGTTGGTGTCCGACTCGGTGAGTTTCAGACATGCCTGGACGTTGGCGTAGGACACGCCAGGACTGGGCAATGTGGCACCGAGACGATAAATGGCGACGATCGCTACCGTGAAGAGTAGCTTCTTCCGCAGGTCAGGCGTCCGAAGCGCGCTCGAGAAGGCGGACAACAACTGATCCTCCTGCGTGGTCGCCACACTCTGGATTGCGGTATCCCGGAACTTCGGGCACACATCATTGGACAGCCATAGAGGCCGCCAGCGGAGCACTGTATCAGCAAGGCCGAGGACGCAACCACCGGCATGGCACGGGCTGATGTCCCAGTACAACACAACTGTCCGGCTTCATGGCTGAAGCGGTTCCTTGCGCGCCTGTCGGCATGCTCGTCTCACCCTACGGCACCGACGGGAACACTCCCAGTTTCCATCGAAGACAACCACTGTCCGATGCGGAACGCCCGGCACCCGCCGCCCTGAGGCGGCCCACACGGGACCAAACGCCCGATCCGCACTCCCGTAACCCTCACAGCGCAATCAGCGCCTCACGCGCCGCACAGGGCCGTTTACGCCACGCCCGGAAACGGGAAGAGGCCGCGGCCCCGGGGGATTACCCCGGAACCGCGGCCTCAACCGCGCTAGCTACTACAGCTCGGTGACGGAACCACCGGCGGCAGCGATCTTCTCCTTGGCCGACTCGCTGAACGCGTGGGCGGAGACGGTCAGCGACACGCCGCCCAGCTCGCCCGAGCCCAGCACCTTGACCGGCTGGCCCTTGCGCACCGCGCCGGCCTCGACCAGCTCGGAGGGGCCGATCTCGCCGCCGTTCGGGAACAGCTCGGCGAGCCGGTCCAGGTTCACGACCTGGAAGACGACCTTGTTACGGGGCCGGTTGCCCAGACCCTTCATCTTCGGGAGGCGCATGTGGATGGGCATCTGCCCACCCTCGAACGCCGCCGGGGTGTTCTTCCGAGCCCCGGTGCCCTTGGTACCGCGACCCGCGGTCTTGCCCTTCGAGCCCTCACCGCGACCCACACGGGTCTTCGCGGTCTTGGCGCCCGCTGCGGGACGAAGGTGGTGGACCTTGATCGCCATTACTCGACCTCCTCGACAGTGACGAGGTGGTTCACGGCGAAGATCATGCCCCGAATCTCGGGACGGTCCTCCTTGACCACCACATCGTTGATCCGCTTCAGGCCGAGCGACCGCAGGGAGTCCCGCTGGTTCTGCTTACGGCCGATACCGGACCGGATCTGGGTGACCTTCAAGCGTGCCATCAGCGCACCGCCGCTTCCGCCCGCGCCGCCAGCATGGCAGCCGGCGCCACGTCCTCGACGGGGAGGCCACGACGCTTCGCGACAGCCTCCGGGGACTCGAGGCCCTTCAGAGCGGCCACGGTCGCGTGCACGATGTTGATCGGGTTCGAGGAGCCGAGGCTCTTCGACAGGATGTCGTGGATACCGGCGCACTCGAGCACGGCACGCACCGGGCCACCGGCGATAACACCGGTACCAGCGGAAGCCGGCTTGAGCAGGACGACACCCGCGGCAGCCTCACCCGTGATCGGGTGCGGAATGGTCGCACCGATACGCGGAACCTTGAAGAAGTGCTTCTTGGCCTCCTCGACACCCTTGGCGATAGCCGCGGGCACCTCCTTGGCCTTCCCGTAGCCGATGCCGACGGTGCCGTCACCGTCGCCGACGATCACCAGGGCGGTGAAGCTGAAGCGACGACCACCCTTGACGACCTTCGCGACACGGTTGATCGCGACGACCCGCTCCAGGTGCGGGGTCTTCTCGACGGGCGCGTTACCGCGACCGCCCTCACGGCGGTTGTCGCGGCGGCCGCCACCTTCGGTGTTACCGCCGGACCCGCCGCCACGGCGCTGCTGACCAGGCATTGGTCAAATCCTCCTAGAACTCGAGTCCGGCTTCGCGGGCGGCGTCCGCAAGCGCGGCGATCCGGCCCGCGTACTTGTTGCCACCGCGGTCGAAGACGACCTTGGAAATCCCCGCGGCCTTGGCCCGCTCGCCGAGCAGAGCACCGACCTTGCCGGCCAGGGCGCTCTTGTCGCCCTCTCCACCACGGATCGAGGTGTCGAGAGTCGACGCCGAGGCCAGCGTGTGGCCCTTGAGGTCGTCGATGATCTGCGCGGTGATGTGCCGCGCGGACCGGGTGACGACCAGGCGGGGACGCTCGGCCGTACCACGGACGTTCTTGCGGACCCGGAAGTGCCGACGCGCCTTGCCGACGGCACGCTTGGCGGCAACACCGCCGCCGTTGCGGCGCTTGATCAGCGTGGCGGTCACTTCTTACCTGCCTTTCCAGCCTTGCGGCGGATGACCTCGCCCTGGTACTTGACACCCTTGCCCTTGTAGGGCTCCGGCGGGCGGATCTTGCGAATGTTCGCGGAGATCTCACCAACCAGCTGCTTGTCGATACCGGCGACCGAGAAAACGGTCGGCTTCTCGACGGAGAAGGTGATGCCCGCAGGGGCCGGCACCAGGACCGGGTGCGAGAAGCCGAGGGCGAACTCGAGGTCCTTGCCCTTGGCGGTCACGCGGTAACCGGTGCCGTTGATCTCGAGCGTCTTCTTGTAGCCCTCGGTGACGCCGATAATCATGTTGGCGACCAGGGTACGAGAGAGGCCGTGGAGTTCCTTGGCCTTGCGCTCGTCGTTGGGGCGGTTGACGACCAGTTCGCCATCGTCCTTCGAGACCGTGATCGGCTCGGCGACGGTGTGCGACAGTTCGCCCTTGGGGCCCTTGACCTTGACGGTCTGCCCCGTGATGGTGACGTCGACGCCGGCCGGGACCGGGATCGACTTACGTCCGATTCGCGACATGTCTAAGTCTCCAGTTACCAGACGAAGGCGAGGACTTCCCCGCCAACGCTCCGCTTGCGGGCCTGCTTGTCGGTCAGCAGTCCCTGGGACGTCGAAATGATCGCGACACCGAGACCACCGAGCACGCGGGGCAGCTCGTCGGACTTGGCGTAAACCCGCAGGCCGGGCTTCGAGACGCGCTTGATGCCGGCGAGGCTGCGCTCGCGACTCTGGCCGTACTTGAGCTCAACGACCAGACGCTTGCCGACCGCGCCCTCCTCGGGCTCCTCAGACGTCCACGACGCGATGTAACCCTCGGCCTTGAGGACCTCGGCGATGTTCGCCTTGATCTTCGAGTACGGCATGGTCACCTTGTCGTGGTACGCCTGGTTGGCGTTGCGCAGACGCGTCAGCATGTCTGCGATCGGGTCCGTCATCGTCATGGGTATTCGTCAACCTTTCTCGCCGGGGTTCCCGAGCTGGGCTCAGGCCTACGGCGAAGCGGCATTACATTCGGGTCCGCCTGGTGGCCCGCCGTGAAGGCGGGCCAAAAGGACGGAAGTTACCAGGAGGCCTTGGACACGCCGGGGAGCTCGCCACGGTGGGCCATGTCCCGCACGCAAACGCGGCAGAGGCCGAACTTGCGGTAGACCGAGTGCGGGCGACCGCACTTCTGGCAGCGGGTGTAGGCACGCACGGCGAACTTGGGCTTCGCGGCCGCCTTGATGATCAGCGCCTTCTTAGCCATATCAGTTCTCCTTGAACGGGAAGCCCAGGTGCTTCAGCAGCGCCCGGCCCTCGTCGTCGGTCGTCGCGGTCGTGACCACGGTGATGTCCATGCCCCGCGGACGGTCGATCTTGTCCTGATCGATCTCGTGGAACACCGACTGCTCGGTCAGACCGAACGTGTAGTTACCGTGGCCGTCCAGCTTCCGCCCGTCCAGACCGCGGAAGTCACGGATACGCGGCAGCGAGATCGACAGCAGCCGGTCCAGGAACTCCCACATCCGGTCGCCGCGGAGGGTGACCTTCGCGCCGATCGGCATGCCCTCACGCAGCTTGAACTGCGCGATGGACTTGGTCGCCCGACGGACCAGCGGCTTCTGGCCGGTGATCGTGGTCAGGTCCCGGACCGCGCCGTCGATCAGCTTGGCATCCCGGGCGGCCTCGCCGACACCCATGTTGACCACGATCTTGACCAGACCGGGGACCTGCATCGGGTTGCCGTACTTGAACTGCTCCTGGACGGCCGCAATGACCTCGGAGCGGTACTTCTGCTTGAGACGCGGCAGCGTCTTAGGCTCGGTAGCGGCAGTCATCAGAGTTCCTTACCGGTCGTACGCGCGATCCGGACCTTGTTGCCGTTCTCGTCAATCTTGTAACCGATGCGAGTCGGCTTGCCGTCCCCGTCCACCACCTGCACGTTCGAGATGTGGATGGCGGCTTCCTGGGTGACGATGCCACCGGTCTTCGAACCGCGCTGGTTCGTGCGGATACGCTCGTGCTTCTTGATCCGGTTGACGCCCTCGACCAGGACCTTGTCCCGCGTCGGGTAGGCCGCGATGACCTTACCCTTGGCGCCCTTGTCCTTACCGGCGATGACGACGACCGTGTCGCCCTTCTTGATCTTCACGGTCAGAGCACCTCCGGCGCCAGGCTGATGATCTTCATGAACCGCTTGTCGCGCAGCTCGCGCCCGACCGGGCCGAAGATGCGGGTACCGCGGGGGTCCCCGCCGTCCTTGATGATGACGGCGGCGTTCTCGTCGAAGCGGATGTACGAGCCGTCCGGACGGCGCCGCTCCTTGGCGGTGCGAACGACGACCGCCTTGACGACGTCGCCCTTCTTCACACCCGCACCCGGAATGGCGTCCTTGACCGTGGCCACGATGACGTCGCCGATGCTCGCGTAACGGCGACCGGAGCCACCGAGCACCCGGATGCACAGGATTTCCCGGGCACCCGTGTTGTCCGCGACGCGCAGTCGCGACTCCTGCTGGATCACGTCTGTCTCCTATGTCTGCCAGTTCTCCGGGTCAGCGACCCGAAGCTTGGCGGAACGATGGTCCGCTGGGCCGGCCGGAGCCGGCCCAGCGCACTCACTTGGCCTTTTCGAGGATCTCCACGATGCGCCACCGCTTGGTGGCGGAGAGCGGACGGGTCTCCATGATCGAAACCCGGTCGCCGACTCCCGCAGCGTTCTGCTCGTCGTGGACCTTCAGCTTCCGCGTACGGCGGATGACCTTGCCGTACAGGGCGTGCTTGACCCGGTCCTCGACCTCGACAACGACGGTCTTGTCCATCTTGTCGCTGACCACGAGACCGTCACGCACCTTGCGCTGAGCGCGCGGAGCGGTGGTGTTCTCACTCATGCCGTCACCTCGTCCGGCGCGACCGAGAGACCGAGCTCCCGCTCCCGCATGATCGTGTAGATCTTCGCGATGTCCTTGCGGACGACCTGGAGCCGACGGTGATTGTCGAGCTGCCCGGTCGCACGCTGCACACGAAGGTTGAACAGCTCCGCCTTGGCTTCCTTGAGCTTCGCGACCAGTTCCTCTTCAGGAAGCTCGCGGAGCTCAGCGGCCTTAACGCCGGTGGCCATCAGCTTTCACCCACTTCGCGCGTCACGATGCGGCACTTCATCGGGAGCTTGTGGATCGCGCGGCGCATCGCCTCACGCGCGACCGTCTCGTTCGGGAAGGACATCTCGAAGAGAATCCGACCCGGCTTGACGTTCGCCACCCACCACTCGGGAGAACCCTTACCGGAACCCATGCGGGTTTCGGCCGGCTTCTTGGTCAGGGCCTGGTCCGGGAAGATCGAGATCCAGACCTTGCCGCCACGCTTGATGTGACGGGTCATGGCGATACGTGCCGACTCGATCTGACGGTTGGTCACGTACGCCGGCTCGAGAGCCTGGATACCGAACTCACCGAAGACGACCCGGTTGCCACCCTTGGACGCGCCGTGGCGGTCCGGGTGGTGCGGCTTACGGAAGCCCTTCGGGGGCTTACGGGGCATCAGCACAGGTCAGCCCTCCTGCTGCTTTTCAGCCGCAGCCGGAGCAGCGGCGGTGTCATCGGCGGTCGCCGCGGCCTGAGCGGCCCGGCCGGCCTCGGTGCCGCCCGCGGTCGTGCCGGACGAACCGGAACGGCCACGACGCGGACGCTCGGGACGGTCGGCCCGGTCCCGGCGCGGACGCGCGGGCGCCTCGGGGGCGACCTCGCGACCCGGAACGGCGTCGCCCTTGTAGATCCAGACCTTCACACCGATCCGGCCGAACGTGGTACGGGCCTCGAAGAAGCCGTACTCGATGTTCGCGCGGAGCGTGTGCAGCGGAACGCGACCCTCACGGTAGAACTCCGTGCGGCTCATCTCCGCGCCACCGAGGCGGCCGGAGACCTGCACCCGGATGCCCTTGCAGACCGGGTTCTTCATGGCCGACTGCATGGCCTTGCGCATCGCGCGGCGGAAGCTGACCCGGGAGGACAGCTGCTCCGCGACACCCTGCGCGACCAGCTGAGCGTCCGACTCGGGGCTCTTGACCTCGAGGATGTTCAGCTGGACCTGCTTGCCGGTGAGCTTCTCGAGCTCGCCGCGGATCCGGTCGGCCTCCGCACCCTTACGGCCGATGACGATGCCCGGCCGGGCGGTGTGGATGTCGACCCGGACCCGGTCGCGGGTCCGCTCGATGTCGACCTTGGAGATGCCGGCGCGCTCGAGGCCCTTGGACATCATGCGGCGGATCTTGACATCCTCGCCGATGTAGTCCTTGTAGAGCTTGTCGGCGAACCAACGGCTCCGCCAGTCAGTCGAGATGCCGAGACGGAACCCGGTGGGGTGAACCTTCTGACCCATTACTCGGCACCCTCCGTGCTCTGGGACTCGGCCTTCGGCGCGGCCGGCTTGGCCGCTGCCTTCTTCGCCGGGCGGGCCGTCTGGACCGCCTCGACCGCGATGGTGATGTGACTCGTGCGCTTGCGGATCCGGTACGCCCGGCCCTGCGCCCGCGGACGGAACCGCTTGAGCGTGGGGCCCTCGTCGACGAACGCCTCGCTGACGAGGAGAGCGTCGGCGTCGAGCCGCTCGTTGTTCTCCGCGTTCGCGATGGCGCTGGCAAGCACCTTGTAGACCTGCTCGCTGGCGGCCTGCGGCGCGAACTGCAGAACGACCAGCGCCTCCTTCGCGGGCAGACCACGAACGAGGTTGATCACCCGGCGCGCCTTGTTCGGCGAGATGCGCACGTGCCGCGCAACCGCCCGCGCGCCCGGAAGCACCGGAGCGTCGCCCTTAACTGGCATCGCTGTAGCTCCTAATTCCTCTGAATCGTGTATCTGCTTAGCGACGACGGCTCTTGCGGTCGTCCTTCTCGTGACCCTTGAACGTACGGGTCAGAGCGAACTCGCCGAGCTTGTGCCCGACCATCGCCTCACTGATGAACACCGGGACGTGCTTGCGGCCGTCGTGCACCGCGATGGTGTGACCCAGCATGTCGGGGATGATGGTCGAACGCCGAGACCAGGTCTTGATGACGTTCTTCGAGTTCTTCTCGTTCTGGACTTCCACCTTCTTGAGCAGGTGGTCGTCGATGAACGGGCCCTTCTTCAGGCTGCGAGGCATCTTTTAACTCCCGTTACCCGCGCTTGCGGGTGGCGTAGCGGCGGCGAACAATCAGCTTGTCGCTCTCCTGGCCCTTGCGGCGGGTACGGCCCTCCGGCTTACCAGCCGGGTTGACCGGGTGACGACCACCGGAGGTCTTACCCTCACCACCACCGTGCGGGTGGTCGACAGGGTTCATGGCCACACCACGGACGGTCGGGCGCTTGCCCTTCCACCGCATACGGCCGGCCTTACCCCAGTTGATGTTCGACTGCTCGGCGTTGCCGATCTCGCCGACCGTCGCGCGGCAGCGGATGTCGACGCGCCGGATCTCACCGGACGGCATACGCAGCGTGGCGTAGGCACCTTCACGGCCGAGCAGCTGGATGCCGACGCCGGCCGAACGGGCCAGCTTGGCGCCACCGCCGGGACGAAGCTCCACACCGTGGACCGTCGTACCGACCGGGATGTTGCGCAGGGGAAGGTTGTTCCCCGGCTTGATGTCCGCGCCCACACCGGACTCGATGCGGTCGCCCTGCTTCAGGTCCTTCGGCGCGAGGATGTAGCGCTTCTCACCGTCGGCGTAGTGCAGCAGAGCGATGCGGGAGGTGCGGTTGGGGTCGTACTCGATGTGAGCGACCTTGGCCGGCACGCCGTCCTTGTCGTTCCGCTTGAAGTCGATCAGCCGGTACTGCCGCTTGTGGCCACCGCCCTGGTGCCGGGTGGTGATCCGGCCGTGGACGTTGCGGCCACCCTTCTTGGGCAGCGGAACCAGCAGAGACTTCTCCGGCGTCGACCGGGTGATCTCAGCGAAGTCGGCGACGCTGGAGCCACGACGGCCCGGCGTGGTCGGCTTGTACTTACGGATTGCCATGATTCACAAACCCCTTAGCTGACCGGGCCGCCGAAGGCCTCGATGCGGTCACCGTCAGCCAGCTTCACCATGGCGCGCTTGGTCGCCTTGCGCTGACCCCAACCGGTCTTGGTGCGCTTGCGCTTGCCCTCGCGGTTCGCCGTGTTGACGGACAGCACGCGGACGTTGAAGATCTGCTGGATCGCGATCTTGATCTGGGTCTTGTTCGCGGCCGGGCTGACCTCGAACGTGTACCAGTTCTGGTCGAGAACGCTGTAGCTCTTCTCGGAGACCACCGGGGCGACGATGATGTCGCGCGGGTCGGCGATCGTGCTCACTTGTCGCCCTCCTCGGACTTCTCGGTCCCGCCGAGGAACTCGTCGAGCGCGACCTTCGTGAAGACCACCTCGTCGGCGACCAGCACGTCGTAAGTGTTGAGCTGGCCGGCCTCGATGAGGTGCACGGACGGCTCGTTGCGCAGCGAAACCCAGTTCAGCTCGTCCTGGCTGTCCAGAACGACCAGGACCTTGGTGGTCTGGGCGACCTTGCGCAGGGTCGCGATCGCGGCCTTCGTCGACGGCTTCTCGCCGGTGACGAACGACTCGACCACGAACACGCGGCCGTCACGGGCCCGGTCGGAGAGGGCGCCACGCAGAGCGGCGGCCTTCATCTTCTTGGGGGTCCGCTGGCTGTAGTCACGCGGCACGGGACCGTGCACGACGCCACCACCGGTGAACTGCGGCGCGCGGATCGAGCCCTGACGGGCGCGACCGGTGCCCTTCTGCTTGTACGGCTTCTTGCCACCGCCGGCGACCTCGCCGCGCGTCTTGGCCTTGTGCGTGCCCTGACGGGCCGCGGCCAGCTGCGCCACGACGACCTGGTGCATCAGCGGGATGTTCGCCTGCACGTCGAAAACGTTCGCGGGCAGGTCGACCGAGCCGGCCTTGGTGCCCTCGGCGTTGATCACGTCAACCGAGCTCACTTGGCACCGCCCTTCTTCGACGCGGAACGAACCAGGATCAGCGCGCCCTTGGGACCGGGCACCGCGCCGCGGACCAGGATCAGGTTGCGCTCGGTGTCGACGGCCTGGATGACCAGGTTCTGCACGGTGAAGCGCTTGCCACCCATGCGACCGGCCATCTTGACGCCCTTGAAGACGCGACCCGGGGTCGCGCAGGCGCCGATCGAGCCGGGCGAGCGGTGCTTACGCTCGACACCGTGGCTGGCCCGGAGACCGTGGAAGCCGTGCCGCTTCATGACACCGGCGTAGCCCTTGCCCTTGGTCTTGCCGGTCACGTCGATCGGCTGGCCGGCGGCGAACGTCTCGGCGGTGACTTCCTGGCCGAGCTCGTACTCGCTGGCGTCAGCCGTGCGGAGCTCCACGAGGTGGCGCCGCGGCGAAACGCCGGCCTTGGCGAACTGGCCGGTCTCCGGCTTGTTCACCTTGCGCGGGTCGATCGCGCCGTAGGCCAGCTGGACAGCGGAGTAGCCGTCCTTCTCATCGGTGCGGACCTGGGTCACGACGCAAGGGCCGGCCTGCACCACGGTTACCGGGACGACCTTGTTGTTGTCCCAGACCTGGGTCATGCCGAGCTTGGCGCCCAGGATCCCCTTAACTTGCCTGTCCATTGTCCGGTCCCTACAGCTTGATCTCGATGTCGACGCCAGCCGGAAGGTCGAGACGCATGAGCGAGTCGACCGTCTTCGGGGTCGGGTCGATGATGTCGATCAGACGCTTGTGCGTGCGCATCTCGAAGTGCTCGCGCGAGTCCTTGTACTTGTGCGGCGAACGGATCACGCAGAAACGGTTGATCTCCGTGGGCAGCGGCACCGGGCCCGCGACCTGCGCCCCGGTACGCGTCACCGTCTCGACGATTTTCCGCGCCGAGGAGTCGACGACCTCGTGGTCATAGGCCTTGAGCCGGATGCGGATCTTCTGTCCCGCCATGGTGGCTTCTGTTTCCTTCTCTCGATGCCGCTACGTGCGGAAGCGGTACCTCCGCATGCCCGCAGGACCGTTGATCCTGCGTTGTCCGACCCCCGCGGTCGGGCGTGTCGCGCCTCTGCTCAGAATGCTGGGCATTCTGCTTCAGCCCCTGCCCCCTGACTGCTGGGGAGGCGCCGATCGCGGGAATCTGGGGGCCGGGCGGCAAATCAAAACACACCCGGACACCCGGCGAGGGTGGGTAACTGTACGAGACAGCTACCCACCCCGCGCGGACGCAACCTGACTAGTATGCCGGATCGATTCCGACATTGCTAATCGGGGTCACCTCTGAGAGTTGCTCACCGCTCCCCGGGAGCCGAAGCTCACGAAAAGCGATCGTGAACATTCTCAGATCAGACGTTGATCTTCGTGACCGTGCCGGCGCCGACGGTGCGGCCACCCTCACGGATCGCGAACTTCAGGCCCTGCTCCATGGCGATCGGCTGGATCAGCTTCACGGACATGGAGGTGGAGTCGCCGGGCATGACCATCTCGGTGCCCTCGGGCAGCGTGACGACGCCGGTGACGTCCGTGGTGCGGAAGTAGAACTGCGGCCGGTAGTTCTGGAAGAACGGCGTGTGCCGGCCACCCTCCTCCTTCGAGAGGATGTAGACCTGGCCCTCGAACTCCGTGTGCGGAGTAGAGGTGCCGGGCTTCACGACGACCATGCCGCGCTCGACGTCCTCGCGCTTGATGCCGCGGAGCAGCAGGCCGACGTTCTCACCCGCGCGGGCCTCGTCGAGCAGCTTGCGGAACATCTCGATGCCGGTGCAAACGGTCTTGGTCGACTTCTCGCGGATACCGACGATCTCGACCTCCTCGTTCGGCTTGAGGATGCCACGCTCGGCGCGACCGGTCACCACGGTGCCACGGCCGGTGATCGTGAAGACGTCCTCGATCGGCATGAGGAACGGCTTCTCGGTCTCACGCTCGGGCTGCGGGATCGCGGTGTCGACCGCGGTCATCAGCTCGAGGAGCTTGCCGGTCCACTCCGGGTCGCCCTCGAGCGCCTTGAGCGCCGAGACGCGGACGACCGGCAGGTCGTCGCCCGGGAACTCGTAGGTGCTGAGCAGCTCGCGGACCTCGAGCTCGACGAGCTCCAGGAGCTCCTCGTCCTCGACCATGTCGCTCTTGTTCAGGGCGACGACGATGTACGGAACGCCGACCTGGCGGGCCAGGAGCACGTGCTCCTTGGTCTGCGGCATCGGGCCGTCGGTCGCGGCAACCACCAGGATCGCGCCGTCCATCTGCGCGGCACCGGTGATCATGTTCTTGATGTAGTCGGCGTGGCCGGGGCAGTCCACGTGCGCGTAGTGACGCGCCGCGGTCTGGTACTCGACGTGCGCGATCGAGATCGTGATACCACGGGCCTTCTCTTCAGGCGCCTTGTCGATCTCGTCGAACGGGGTGTACGGGTTGAGCTCAGGGAACTCGTCGTGCAGGACCTTCGTGATGGCCGCAGTCAGCGTCGTCTTACCGTGGTCGATGTGACCAATGGTGCCGATGTTGACGTGCGGCTTAGTCCGCTCGAACTTCGCCTTCGCCACTGGTGTCCTCCTGTGGACTGATCATTACTTTTGCCCGGCACGCCAGTAAGGCGCTCAGGACTCTGTCGACTGCTAGTGCACGTGCGGCCCTCGACAGGCCGCACGTGCCTCAACGCGTCAGGCGCCGGTGGCCTTAGCGATGATCTCCTTCGCCACGTTCGCGGGAACCTCAGCGTAGGAGTCGAACAGCATGCTGTAGCTAGCCCGGCCGGCAGTCTTCGACCGCAGGTCGCCGACGTAGCCGAACATCTCCGAGAGGGGCACCAGAGCCTGGACGACACGGGCGCCGTGGCGCTCCTCCATCGACTGGATCATGCCACGCCGGGAGTTGAGGTCGCCGATGACGTCACCCATGTTGTCCTCAGGGGTGGTGACCTCAACGGCCATCATCGGCTCGAGCAGCGCGGGGTCGGCCTTGCGGGCCGCTTCCTTCATCGCCATCGAGCCGGCGATCTTGAACGCCATCTCGGACGAGTCGACCTCGTGGTACTGGCCGTCCAGCAGCGTGAACTTGACACCCACCAACGGGTAGCCGGCGAGAACGCCGTACTGGAGGGAGTCCTGCGCACCCGCGTCCACCGAGGGGATGAACTCCCGGGGGATACGGCCACCGGTGACCGCGTTCACGAACTCGTACGTCGGGCCGTCGGCCTCGAGCGTGAGCGGCTCGACCTTGACGATGACCTTCGCGTACTGGCCCGAACCACCGGTCTGCTTCTTGTGGACGTAGTCGAGCTTCTCGACCGTGCCGCGAATGGTCTCGCGGTACGCCACCTGCGGCTTGCCGATGTTGGCCTCGACACCGAACTCGCGGCGCATGCGGTCCACCAGGATGTCCAGGTGGAGCTCGCCCATGCCGGCGATGATGGTCTGGCCGGTCTCCTCGTCGTTGAAGACGCGGAACGTCGGGTCCTCTTCGGCCAGGCGCTGGATAGCGGTGCCCAGCTTCTCCTGGTCCGACTTGGTCTTCGGCTCGATGGCGACCTGGATGACCGGCTCCGGGAAGGTCATCGACTCCAGGATGACCGGCTTGGCCGGGTCGCTGAGCGTGTCACCGGTGGTGGTCTGCTTCAGACCCTGGACGGCGATGATGTCGCCGGCCTGCGCGGTGGCGCGCTCCTCACGCTTGTTCGCGTGCATCTGGTAGATCTTGCCGATGCGCTCTTTCCGGTCCTTGGTGGAGTTGATCACCTGAGTACCGGTCTCGAGCGTCCCGGAGTAGACCCGGACGTACGTGAGCTTGCCGAGGTGCTTGTCGGTCTGGATCTTGAAGGCCAGTGCCGAGAAGGGCTCGTCGTTCGACGGCTTGCGCAGCAGCGGCGTCTCGCCGTCGGTCGCGGTGCCCTGGATGGCCGGGATGTCCAGCGGCGACGGCAGGAACTCGACAACGGCGTCCAGCATCGGCTGCACACCCTTGTTCTTGAACGCCGAGCCACAGAGCACCGGGTTGGCCTTGCTGGCGATCGTGGCGCGCCGGATGGCGGCCCGGACCTCGTCGATCGAGACCTCTTCGCCCTCGAGGTACTTCTCCATCACGGCGTCGTCGACGTCCGCGAGGGTCTCGATGAGCTTCTCGCGCCACTCGGTCGCGGAGGCGACCAGGTCGGCCGGGATCTCCTCGATCGCGTAGTCCTCACCCTTCTGGGTCTCCCCACGCCAGGTGAGCGCGCGCATCTCGATCAGGTCGACGACACCGATGTGGTCACCCTCGAGCCCGATCGGGATCTGGAGGACCAGCGGGGTGGCGTTGAGCCGGTCGATCATCATCTGCACGCAGCGGAAGAAGTCGGCACCGGTCCGGTCGAGCTTGTTGACGAAGCACATCCGGGGGACGTCGTACTTGTCCGCCTGGCGCCAGACGTTCTCGGTCTGGGGCTCCACGCCGGCCACACCGTCGTACACCGCGACCGCACCATCGAGCACACGCAGCGACCGCTCGACCTCGACCGTGAAGTCGACGTGGCCAGGCGTGTCGATGATCTGGATCGTGTGACCCTTCCACTCGCACTTGGTGGCGGCGGAAGTGATGGTGATACCGCGCTCCTGCTCCTGTTCCATCCAGTCCATGACGGCGCCGCCGTCGTGCACTTCACCGATCTTGTACGTGATACCGGTGTAGAACAGGATTCGCTCGGTCGTCGTGGTCTTACCAGCGTCGATGTGCGCCATGATGCCGATGTTGCGTACCTTGGCGAGCGCGTCTGCGGCGGCCACTTCCATCCCTACTTTTCTTCGTCGTCGTCTCGTGGACCGGTACGACTGCCGTGGCCCGGCGGATTGCCGGGCCCGCAGCAGGGTCTTACCAGCGGTAGTGCGCGAAGGCCTTGTTGGACTCCGCCATCTTGTGAGTGTCCTCGCGACGCTTGACAGCGGCACCCAGGCCGTTGCTGGCGTCGAGCAGCTCGTTCTGGAGGCGGTCGATCATGGTCTTCTCGCGGCGGGCCTTGGAGTACTGGACCAGCCAGCGCAGACCGAGAGTGGTCTGACGCGGGGTACGAACCTCGACCGGAACCTGGTAGGTCGCGCCACCGACGCGACGGCTACGGACCTCGAGGGTCGGCTTCACGTTGTCCATGGCGCGCTTGAGGATCACCACGGGGTCGGTGCCGCCGCTCTTCTCGCGGGCACCCTCCAGGGCGCCGTACACGATGCGCTCGGCGAGCTGACGCTTGCCGCCGATCAGGATCTTGTTGACCAGCTGCGTTACCAGCGGGGAGTTGTACACCGGGTCTGCGACCACAGGGTGGCGCGGAGCGGGTCCCTTACGCGGCATGTCAGCTCTTCTCCTTCTTCGCGCCGTAACGGCTGCGGGCCTGCTTGCGGTTGCGGACACCCTGGGTGTCCAGCGAACCACGAACGATCTTGTAGCGGACGCCCGGGAGGTCCTTAACACGACCGCCACGCACGAGCACGATCGAGTGCTCCTGCAGGTTGTGGCCGACGCCCGGGATGTACGCCGTCACCTCGATCTGGCTGCTGAGCTTCACACGAGCGACCTTGCGCAGCGCGGAGTTCGGCTTCTTGGGGGTAGTGGTGTACACGCGCGTGCACACGCCGCGCCGCTGAGGACTTCCCTTCAGCGCCGGCGTCTTCGTCTTGCTCGTCTTCGCCTGGCGGCCCTTGCGGACCAGCTGCTGGATCGTGGGCACCGGGTTTCTCCGCTCCCTTCGGCCGCTCCTGTTTGGCGGCCGCACCGTGTATTTCTGCCTCTGTGTGTGGGCTGCTCTCCGAGGAGGGCCTCCCACACCCGCGGTCGGGCGTGTCGTCCGGCTCACGGTCCCATCACGCGCGAAGGTTCGCGCGCTCCGGCTTTGTCTGTGTCAGGGGCTCGATTCCAGGCCTGTTCTCACCGGCTTGGGACCTAGCTCCCCGTCGTGCTGCTTCATACCCGTCGCACATTCCGAATCGGGCGCACGCACGAGTTGCCCGGGCGAGCCCGGGCACGAGGGGAAAGACTACCCACCCTGCGCACCCAGGTCAAAATGAACCCAGGCTCCCACGATGGACATCTCCGTATACCAGTGTACCGGGTGCTCCCGCGTGCCATCGTCGCGGTGCCGGATCCCGGCCGCGGAACGGCTTCCGGAGTCACGACAACTGCACCACCAGCCCCAGCACCAGCGCCACCACGGACAGTCCGGCCCCGGTGATCCCGCACACCATCCCACCGATCGTCAGGCCTCGCCCGGTGAACCGTACTCTCCCCGGCTCGGCCTGGCGGGCGATCTGCCGGCGCGCGATCAGGGCGGCCGTCACCGCCCCCGCGCACGCCAGCACGCTCAGCATCGTGAAGGCACCGGCGACCCAGCCGCCCCAGCCCTCCTCCGCGCCGGCCAGGCCGAAGCAGAACACGGCGAGGGAGACGAGGATCGCGGCGACCCCGGCGACCAGCGAACCCACGGCCGGCCCGGACGTGATCGGCGCCACCTGGAAGTGGACGAGACCGAACGGGGTGCCGGTCACCCGGTCCACCCGCTCCGGCTGCCAGCCCGCGGCGACCGGGGGCGGTGGCACCGCGGGGCCGAACTGCGGCGGTGCGGCGGGGAACGGTGGCGGAGCGCCGTACGGAGCCGGCGGCTGACCGTACGGCGAGTGGTACGGCGGGCCCGGCTGCGGCGGTGGATAGGCGGCGCCCGGGGGTTGCGTCATATCCGAAGCATGTCACTCGTACGAGCGGGAGCGCAGCCCACCCAGGGGGTGGCTCAGTCCGTGCCGGGCGCGAAATCCTGCGCCCCGGGAGCGGCGGCCAGGTGCAGCAGCCCGGCGATCAGCAGCACCACCAGCGCGGCCACCGTCAGCACGATGCCCACCCAGGCCAGCTGAGTGCCCCGCCTGATCCACACCGAGCCGGTGAGGAACCCACCCCCGGCATGGACCTGACGGCTCGTCTGCCGGGCCAGCAGGAGCGCGAGGGTAGCCGGGATCACCCCGCCCAGCAACGGGCCGGTGAGCAGACCCACCAGGCCGAGCGCGAAGACGGCTCGCGCCTTGGTCGACGGCACCGGCTCCGGGTCCATCGGGTGGCGGGCGGGAACGGCGGCGGGAAGGGTCACCCGCCCATTCTAGGAAGCACCGCGGGGCGGCCGCGCATCGCGCGACCGCCCCGTGGCGTTGGTTGGTGCAGAAGCCCTTAGCGGTACGACCCGAAGTCGAAGTCGTCCAGCGGCACAGCCTGCCCGCTGGCCGGCCCGAAGCCGTAGTCGGTCTCCGGGTACCCGGTCATCGAGTACACCTTCGCCTTGGCCTCCTCGGTCGGCTCGACCCGGATGTTGCGGTACTTGGAGATACCGGTACCGGCCGGGATGAGCTTACCGATGATGACGTTCTCCTTGAGGCCCACCAGCGAGTCGCTGCGCGAGTTGATCGCAGCGTCGGTGAGCACCCGGGTGGTCTCCTGGAAGGAGGCCGCCGAGAGCCAGGAGTCGGTCGCCAGCGAGGCCTTGGTGATACCCATCAGCACCGGACGACCGGCGGCGGGCTCGCCACCCTCGCCGACGATCCGGCGGTTCTCCGACTCGAAGAGCGCCCGGTCGACCAGGATGCCCGGCAGGAACTCCGCGGCACCCGAGTCGATGACCGTCACCCGCTTGAGCATCTGGCGGATGATGATCTCGATGTGCTTGTCGTGGATGAGCACACCCTGCGAGCGGTAGACCTCCTGGACCTCACTGGTCAGGTGGACCTGGACCGCACGCGGGCCCATGATGCGCAGCAGCTCGTGCGGGTCGATGGTGCCCTCGGTGAGCTTCTCGCCGACGCCGACGTGGCCGCCGTCCGGGATGCGCAGCTTGACGCGCTTGGAGATCTTGTCGTAGACGATCTCCTCGCTGCCGTCGTCCGGCACCACGATGATCTTGCGCGAGCGCTCGCCGTCCTCGATCCGCACACGTCCCGGGGTGTCGGCGATGGGCGCCTTGCCCTTGGGGACACGAGCCTCGAAGATCTCCTGCACACGCGGCAGACCCTGGGTGATGTCCTCACCCGCGACACCACCGGTGTGGAAGGTACGCATCGTCAGCTGGGTACCGGGCTCACCGATCGACTGGGCCGCGATGATGCCGACCGCCTCGCCGATGTCGACCGACTTGCCGGTCGGCAGCGAACGGCCGTAGCAGGCCGCACACACACCGAGCTTCGACTCACAGGTGAGGACGCTCCGGACCCGGACCGTCTCCACGCCGGCCTCGACCAGCTTGTCGACCAGGATCGAGTTGAGGTCGTCACCACGCGACACCACGCGGTTGCCGTTGGCGTCGTCGATGTTGTCGGCCAGCGTACGAGCGTGCACACCGGTCTCGGCGTGAACGTGCACGACCAGCTTGCCGTCGACCCGCTCGGCGTCGGTGACCGCCATCGGGATCGCGCGCTCGGTGCCGCAGTCCTCCTCGCGGATGATGACGTCCTGCGAGACGTCCACCAGACGACGGGTCAGGTAACCCGAGTCGGCGGTACGCAGCGCGGTGTCGGCAAGACCCTTACGGGCACCGTGCGTGGAGATGAAGTACTCCAGAACGGTCAGACCCTCGCGGTACGAGGAGGTGATCGGCCGCGGGATGATCTCACCCTTGGGGTTGGCCACCAGACCACGGATCGCGGCGATCTGCCGGAGCTGGAGGAGGTTACCGCGAGCGCCCGAGTTGATCATGACCCAGAGCGGGTTCTCGTGCGGGAGCGCGGTCTCCATCTCCTTGGAGATCTCGTTCGTCGCCTTGGTCCAGATCTCGATGAGTTCGCCGCGGCGCTCCTCACCGGTCATCAGACCACGCTGGTACTGCTTGTCGATGCGGTCCGCCTCGACCTGGTACCGGGCGAGGATCTCCGGCTTGCGCGGAGGTCCGATGACGTCGCCCATACCGATCGTCACACCGGACCAGGTGGCCCAGTGGAAGCCGGCCTCTTTGAGCGCGTCCAGGGTCGCGGCCAGGGCGACCTTGGGGAAGCGCTCGGCGAGGTCGTTGACGATCGCCGACAGCTGACCCTTGCGGATCTCGTAGTTCACGTACCGGTAGCCCGGGGGCAGCGTCTCGTTGAAGATGACCCGTCCCAGGGTCGTCTCCACCAGAACCGCGTCGCCCTCGACCCACTCCTCCGGCGCGACCCAGTGGTCGGCCTTGGCGCCGTTGTCGACACCGATGATCTCCCGCAGGCGGATCTTGACCTTCGCCTGGAGGTGCAGCTCACCGTTGTCGAACGCCATCCGGGCCTCGGCGTCCGAGCTGAACACCCGGCCCTCACCCTTGGCCCCGGCGGTCATGTGGGTCAGGTAATACAGACCGATGACCATGTCCTGGGTCGGCATGGTGACCGGCTTGCCGTCGGCCGGCTTGAGGATGTTGTTCGAGGACAGCATCAGGATCCGCGCCTCGGCCTGGGCCTCGGCGGACAGCGGCACGTGGACCGCCATCTGGTCACCGTCGAAGTCCGCGTTGAACGCGGTACACACGAGCGGGTGGATCTGGATGGCCTTGCCCTCGACCAGCTGGGGCTCGAAGGCCTGGATGCCGAGGCGGTGCAGGGTGGGCGCGCGGTTCAGCAGCACCGGGTGCTCGGAGATGACCTCTTCGAGGACGTCCCACACGACCGGGCGCTGACGCTCGACCATCCGCTTGGCCGACTTGATGTTCTGCGCGTGGTTCAGGTCCACCAGGCGCTTCATCACGAACGGCTTGAACAGCTCCAGCGCCATCTGCTTCGGCAGGCCGCACTGGTGCAGCTTGAGCCGGGGGCCGACGACGATGACGGAACGGCCGGAGTAGTCCACGCGCTTGCCGAGCAGGTTCTGACGGAACCGGCCCTGCTTGCCCTTGAGCATGTCGGACAGCGACTTCAGCGGCCGGTTACCCGGACCGGTGACCGGACGGCCACGACGGCCGTTGTCGAACAGCGCGTCGACGGCCTCCTGGAGCATCCGCTTCTCGTTGTTCACGATGATCTCGGGGGCACCGAGGTCGATCAGACGCTTGAGGCGGTTGTTCCGGTTGATGACCCGGCGGTACAGGTCGTTCAGGTCGGAGGTCGCGAACCGGCCACCGTCGAGCTGCACCATCGGGCGCAGGTCCGGCGGGATGACCGGGACGCAGTCCAGGACCATGCCGAGCGGCGAGTTACGGGTGTTCAGGAACGCCGCGACGACCTTGAGCCGCTTGAGCGCCCGGATCTTCCGCTGGCCCTTGCCGCTGCGGATGATCTCCCGAAGGTTCTCCGCCTCGGCGTCCAGGTCCATGTTCTGCAGCAGGGCCTTGATGGCCTCGGCGCCCATGCCACCGGTGAAGTACTCACCGAAGCGATCGCGCAGCTCGCGGTAGAGCAGCTCGTCGGTGACCAGCTGCTTGGAGTCGAGCTTGCGGAAGGTGTCGAGCACCTCGTCGAGACGGTCGATCTCGCGCTGCGCCTTGTCCCGGATCTGGCGCATCTCGCGCTCGCCGGCTTCCTTGACCTTGCGGCGCACGTCGGCCTTGGCACCCTCGGCCTCGAGCTCGGCGAGGTCCTGCTCCAGCTTGGCGGCCCGCTTCTCGATCTCGGAGTCACGGCCGTTCTCGGACTGGCGCTTCTCGGCGAAGATCTCGTTCTCGATCGTGGACATGTCACGGTGACGCGACTCGGCGTCAACGCTCGTGATCACGTACGAGGCGAAGTAAATGATCTTCTCGAGGTCCTTGGGAGCCAGGTCGAGCAGATAGCCCAGACGGCTCGGGACACCCTTGAAGTACCAGATGTGGGTCACCGACGCGGCCAGCTCGATGTGACCCATGCGCTCACGGCGGACCTTGGACCGGGTCACCTCGACGCCGCAGCGCTCACAGATGATGCCCTTGAACCGGACCCGCTTGTACTTGCCGCAGTAGCACTCCCAGTCCCGCTGAGGACCGAAGATCTTCTCGCAGAAGAGTCCGTCCTTCTCGGGCTTGAGGGTGCGGTAGTTGATCGTCTCGGGCTTCTTGACCTCGCCGTGCGACCACTGCCGGATGTCGTCAGCGGTAGCAAGGCCGATGCGCAACTCGTCGAAGAAGTTGACGTCGAGCACTTGGACTATCCCTCGTGTTTCGTTGCTCGGGTGAATTCAAGGCCGGCGGGTGCGGCCCCGGGGCTCCTCGCGGAGTCCGGGGCCGCTTCCGTCAGATCTCTTCGACGCTGCTGACGCCCTCGTTCGGGCGCCGGGACAGGTCGATGCCGAGTTCCTCCGCGGCCCGGAAGACCTCGTCGTCGGTCTCGCGCATCTCCAGGGCAACGCCGTCGCTGGAAAGCACCTCAACGTTCAGGCACAGCGACTGGAGCTCCTTGAGAAGCACCTTGAACGACTCCGGGATTCCCGGCTCCGGGATGTTCTCGCCCTTGACGATGGCCTCGTAGACCTTCACTCGGCCGAGGACGTCGTCGGACTTGATGGTGAGCAGTTCCTGCAGGGCGTAAGCGGCCCCGTAGGCCTGCATGGCCCAGCACTCCATCTCACCGAAGCGCTGACCACCGAACTGCGCCTTACCACCCAGCGGCTGCTGCGTGATCATCGAGTACGGACCGGTCGAACGAGCGTGGATCTTGTCGTCGACCAGGTGGTTGAGCTTCAGGATGTAGACGTAGCCGACCGAGATCGGGTCCGGCAGCGGCTCACCCGAGCGGCCGTCGAACAGGTGCGCCTTACCGTCGCCGTTGACCAGCCGCTTACCGTCGCGGTTGACCAGCGTCGACTCGAGCAGACCCTTGATCTCCTCTTCCTGCGCACCGTCGAAGACCGGAGTCGCGACGTTGCTGTCGGCGATCGACTCGTGGGCCTCGATCGAGCGGAGCTGACGCTTCCACTCCTCGTCGTCACCCTCGACCGACCAACCGGTCTTGGCGATCCACCCGAGGTGGGTCTCCAGAACCTGACCGATGTTCATACGCGAGGGCACACCGAGCGGGTTGAGCACGATGTCGACAGGCGTACCGTCCTCGAGGAACGGCATGTCCTCGACCGGCAGGATCTTGGAGATGACGCCCTTGTTGCCGTGCCGGCCGGCGAGCTTGTCGCCGTCCTGGATCTTGCGCTTCTGGGCGACGTAGACCCGGACCAGCTCGTTCACGCCGGGGGGCAGCTCGTCGCCGTCCTCGCGGGAGAACGTCCGGACACCGATGACGGTGCCGGTCTCGCCGTGCGGAACCTTCAGCGAGGTGTCCCGGACCTCCCGGGCCTTCTCCCCGAAGATGGCGCGGAGCAGGCGCTCCTCCGGAGTCAGCTCGGTCTCGCCCTTGGGCGTGACCTTGCCGACCAGGATGTCGCCGGGGACGACCTCGGCACCGATCCGGATGATGCCACGCTCGTCCAGGTCCGCCAGCATCTCTTCGCTGACGTTCGGGATGTCGCGGGTGATCTCTTCCGGGCCGAGCTTGGTGTCCCGGGCGTCGACCTCGTGCTCCTCGATGTGGATCGAGGTGAGGACGTCCTGCTGGACGAGGCGCTGCGACAGGATGATCGCGTCCTCGTAGTTGTGGCCCTCCCAGCACATGAAGGCGACGAGCAGGTTGCGCCCGAGCGCCATCTCGCCCTCGTCGGTGCAGGGACCGTCGGCGATGACCTGACCGGCCTCGACGCGGTCGCCCTCGAACACGATCGGCTTCTGGTTGACGCAGGAGCCGGCGTTCGACCGACGGAACTTGTGCAGCAGGTAGGTACGACGGTGGCCGTCGTCCTGGTGAACCGTCACGTAGTCGGCGCACAGGTCCTCGACCACGCCACCGACCTCGGCGACGACCACGTCACCGGCGTCGACCGCGGCGCGGTACTCCATACCCGTACCGACCAGCGGCGACTCGGCCTTGACCAGCGGCACCGCCTGGCGCTGCATGTTCGCGCCCATGAGTGCACGGTTGGCGTCGTCGTGCTCGAGGAAGGGGATCATCGCCGTCGCGACCGAGGTCATCTGTCGCGGCGAGACGTCCATGTAGTCGACCTCGGTGCCGGGCACGTAGTCGACCTCACCGCCCTTACGGCGGACCAGGACGCGGTCCTGGGCGAAGGTGCCGTCGCTGGACAGCACGGCGTTCGCCTGGGCCTTGATGAACCGGTCTTCCTCGTCAGCGGTGAGGTAGTGCACCTCGTCGGTGACGACACCGGCCTCGACCTTGCGGTACGGCGTCTCGATGAAGCCGAACGGGTTGACCCGCGCGAACGTCGAGAGAGCGCCGATCAGGCCGATGTTCGGGCCTTCCGGGGTCTCGATCGGGCACATCCGGCCGTAGTGGGACGGGTGCACGTCACGGACCTCGAAGCCGGCCCGCTCACGGGACAGACCACCCGGGCCGAGCGCCGACAGACGGCGACGGTGGGTCAGACCCGCGAGCGGGTTGGTCTGGTCCATGAACTGCGACAGCTGCGACGTACCGAAGAACTCCTTGATCGCAGCCACCACGGGGCGGATGTTGATCAGGGTCTGCGGCGTGATCGCCTCGACGTCCTGGGTCGTCATCCGCTCACGGACGACGCGCTCCATCCGGGACAGGCCGACGCGCACCTGGTTCTGGATGAGCTCGCCGACGGTGCGGAGACGACGGTTGCCGAAGTGGTCGATGTCGTCGGCCTCGTAGCCATCCTCACCGGCGTGGAGCCGGCAGAGGTAGTCCACGGTCTTGACGATGTCTTCCTCGGACAACGTGCCCCGGACGATCGGGACGTCGATCTCGAGCTTCTTGTTGAACTTGTAACGACCGACCTTGGCGACGTCATACCGCTTCGGGTTGAAGAAGAGGTTGTCGAGCAGGGTCTGGGCGTTCTCGCGCGTCGGCGGCTCGCCAGGGCGCAGTTTGCGGTAGATGTCTAGCAGGGCCTCGTCCTGCCCCGCGATGTGGTCCTTCTCCAGCGTCGTCATGAGCAGCTCGGACCAGCCGAAACGCTCACGGATCTGGTCAGCGGACCAGCCGATCGCCTTGAGCAGGACGGTGACGGCCTGCCGGCGCTTGCGGTCGATACGAACACCGACGGTGTCGCGCTTGTCGATGTCGAACTCGAGCCAGGCACCCCGGCTCGGGATGACCTTGACGCTGGTGAGGTCGCGGTCGGAGGTCTTGTCCGGCTCCTTGGTGAAGTACACGCCCGGCGAACGGACGAGCTGGCTCACCACGACCCGCTCGGTGCCGTTGATGACGAACGTCCCCTTGGGGGTCATCATCGGGAAGTCACCCATGAACACGGTCTGGCTCTTGATCTCGCCAGTGGTGTTGTTGGTGAACTCCGCGGTCACGAACAGCGGGGCACAGTAGGTCAGGTCCTTCTCCTTGCACTCCTCGATCGAGGCCTTGACCTCGTCGAAGCGCGGAGCTGAGAAGGACAGCGACATGGTGCCGGAGAAGTCCTCAATGGGACTGATCTCTTCGAGGATCTCTGCGAGGCCCGAGTGGGCGTGCGGGTCGTCCGTCGTCCGGGTCTGCCATGCCTCGTTGCCTACCAGCCAGTCGAAGGAGTCCGTCTGGAGGGCGAGGAGGTTGGGGACCTCTAGCTGCTCGGTGATCCGGCCGAAAGAGACCCGGCGGGGTGCGTAAGCGCTCGACGTACGGCTGGTCTTCGCAGGGCGGGAAGCTGCCAAGATGCGTCCTTCCGAGGACCGGTGCTGCTATGCGGCTGAGTTGCTGATGCAACTGGTCTGCGTGCACTCCAATGAGCCCCCAAGAGAGTTATCCACATGGATATCTCAGTCGAAGGCAAGGCAGAAGGCAGCGCAAACTAGCAGTGTAGCCGCTCGGCTAACCGCTGTCCAGCCCCACACCAGAGGTGTTCTGCGGAACGTGCCCTCATCCTTCCTGACCTGCGCAACTGCGGTCAGTGCGGTGACGGGGCCGCTCAGAAACGCGGCAACTGTCCTCTGGTGCCGGTCCGTTGGGTGCCGGGCATGAACCCGTTACCCAGAGGGCGGCTGTCGCAAGCGCGGAAACTTGCTGCTGTCAGCGTGCCTGGCGGGCGACACACAGTCAAGGGCTGTGCCGCGGGTCGGACAAGCCCAGTCATACACCTGGCGCACCAAACGGACCTGAATGCAGGAAAAGCGAGCTTTGATCAGGTTTGTCGCCGGCCCCGGATCGCCGCTGGTGAGGCGACCCTGACCTGCGGCGAACCGCCGGACAACGACGATGGCGGAGACCCGCGAAACGGATCTCCGCCATCGACGGATAACACTGTGGAGCGTTAGGTCACTTGAGGGTGACCTTGGCGCCCTCACCCTCGAGCTTGGCCTTGGCGGCCTCGGCCTTCTCCTTGTTGACACCCTCGAGGATCGCCTTGGGGGCGGACTCGACGGCGTCCTTGGCCTCCTTGAGGCCCAGGCCGGTCAGCTCACGCACGACCTTGATGACCTGGATCTTCTTGCCACCGTCGCCCTCGAGGACAACGTCGAAGGAGTCCTTCTCGGCCTCGGCCTCGGCGACCGGGGCACCCGGGCCGGCGGCGACGGCGACCGGAGCGGCAGCCTTGACGTCGAAGACGTCCTCGAACTGCTTCACGAACTCGGAGAGCTCGATGAGGGTCATCTCCTTGAAGGCCTCGAGCAGGTCTTCGGTGCTGATCTTCGCCATGGTGGGAAACCTTTCCTAAGAACTTTTGACGTTTAAACGGTTCACGCGAGGGCTCAGGCCTCCGCGGAACCGGCCTTCTCGCGCTCAGCCCGCAGAGCGTCAACCGTGCGCACCGTCTTGGTGAGGGGCGCCTGGAAGGTCGCAGCAGCCTTGCTGAGGTTCGCCTTCATGGCACCGGCCAGCTTGGCCAGCAGCACCTCACGGGACTCGAGGTCAGCAAGCTTGTTGACCTCGTCCGCCGTGATGGCCTTGCCCTCGAAGACACCGCCCTTGATGACGAGAACGGGGTGGGCCTTGGCGAAGGCACGAAGGCCCTTGGCCGCCTCGACCACGTCACCGTTCACGAAGGCGAGCGCGGTAGGACCGGTGAACAGCGCGTCGAGACCCTCGATACCCGCGTCGCTCGCAGCACGCTTCGCGAGCGTGTTCTTGGCGACGGCGTACTTGTTCTCGCCGCCCAGCGACCGCCGGAGCTCGGTGAGCTCCTTCACGGTGAGGCCGCGGTATTCGGTCAACACGGTGGCCGCCGAAGCACGGAAGTGGTCCGTCAGTTCGGCAACAGCCGAAGCCTTGTCGGCCCGGACCGGCTTGTCCGCCATGTCCCTCCTCTCTCAGTGCTGTGTCCACTGGTCGAGAGGGTCCGCACAAAACAAAACGCCCCGGGCACGGGGCACGGGGCGAACTCGAACACACGCTGAGCGTGGTCGGCGATCACGAACCGTTCTCCCCTGCACGGGTCGCCCGCCTGTGACGGGACCTTCGGCCGCGACATCCGCCATGCTGACGGGTGTTGCGACGACCAGCGGTCTATGGGTGGAACTTCGAGGGGAAGAGTACGCGGGCACTCCCCCGATCTCCAAATCGGCCCCCGGTCACCGGGCGTGACGGTGGCGCTTGTCACTCGTACCGACGCTGCTCTTTCGAATCCCGGGGAGACCGTGAGCGGGCCGGCCATGGAAAAACCCCCGGGGAAGGCCCCGGGGGTTCTCGTCGAGCGGTGGATCAGGCGTTGGCGTCGCCCTGCAGGTTCTTGTGCACGTTCGGGTCGATCTGGACGCCCGGGCCCATCGTGGTGGCGACGGTGACCTTCTTCAGGTACTTGCCCTTGGCGGCGGACGGCTTGGCCCGGAGGACCTCGTCGAGCACCGCGGCGTAGTTGTCGACCAACTGCTCGGCCGAGAACGACGACTTGCCGATGATCAGGTGCAGGTTCGAGTGCTTGTCCACCCGGAAGGTGATCTTGCCGCCCTTGATCTCGTTGACGGCCTTGGTCACGTCGACGGTGACGGTGCCGGTCTTCGGGTTCGGCATCAGGCCACGCGGGCCGAGGATGCGGGCGATGCGGCCGATCTTGGCCATCTGGTCCGGCGTCGCGATCGCGGCATCGAAGTCCAGCCAGCCCCCCTGGATCCGGGCGACGAGCTCGTCGGTACCGACCTCGTCGGCGCCGGCCGCGACGGCCTCCTCGGCCTTCGCGCCCTGGGCGAACACGATGACGCGGGCGGTCTTACCGGTGCCGTGCGGCAGGTTGACGGTGCCGCGGACCATCTGGTCGGCCTTACGCGGGTCGACACCGAGGCGCATCGCGACCTCGACGGTGGCGTCGAACTTGACCGGGTTGGTGTCCTTGGCGAGGGCGATCGCGTCCTTGGGCTCGTAGAGCTTGTCGGCGTCGATCTTCTCAGCCGCGGCGCGGTAGGCCTTGCTGCGCTGTGCCATTTCTCTTTACTCCTGTGGTAGATGGCGGGGCCGCGCGTTCATCCGCTTCGCGGATTTTTGCGACGGCCCCTCCCACTGATATCGCCGGGGATCCGGCGATCAGATCTTGGTGACCTGGCCTCGGAAGAACCCGGATCAGATCTTGGTGACCTGGTTGAAGTTCAGCTCGACCGGGGTCTCGCGACCGAAGATCGAGACCAGGACCTTGAGCTTCTGCTGGTCGGCGTTGATCTCGCTGATCGAGGCCGGCAGCGAGGCGAACGCGCCGTCGGTGACGGTGACCGAGTCGCCGACCTCGAAGTCGAGCACCTTGACCTCGGGCTTCGACTTCTTCTCCTCGGCCTGGACGGCCGGGGCCAGCCACTTCAGCACCTCGTCGAGCGAGAGCGGAGCGGGACGGTCCACCCGGTCGGTGGCGCCGACGAAGCCGGTCACACCGGGGGTGTTGCGCACACAGGAGTAGGACTCCGGCGTCAGGTCCATCCGGACCAGGATGTAACCCGGGAAGACCTTGGCCTGCACCTGGTTGCGCTTGCCGTTCTTGACCTCGACCTCTTCGCGGGTCGGCACCTCGACCTGGAAGATGAACTCCTCCATGTCGAGGCTCGTGATCCGGGTCTCGAGGTTGGTCTTGACCTTGTTCTCGTAACCGGCGTAGGAGTGCACCACGTACCAGTCGCCGGGCGCGTACCGCAGCTTCTGCCGCAGCTCCTTGACGGGGTCGTAGTCCTCGTCAGCCTCGGGCGCCTGGGCCACGGCCGACTCGTCGTCGGCCGCCTCTACCGACTCGTCGATCGCCAGCGACGACTGCTCGTCAACTGTCTCGTCGTCGTACTCAGGCACGCTCGCTCACTTCCAGAAATGTAACGTCGGTCGGACTCGCGGGGGCGTCAGCCCAGCGCCGCGAGGATCGCCTTACCGAAGCCGTAGTCCAGGCCGGCGACCAGCGCCGTCATGATGACCACGAAGACGATGACCACACCGGTGTAGGTCAGGAGCTCCTTGCGGGTCGGCCAGATGACCTTACGGAGTTCACTGGTGACCTCGCGGAAGAACCCGCCCACCCGGCCGATCGGACCCTTGCCGCGGGCCTTCTTGGGCCGTTCGGTCTCGTCCTTCGACGACTCGGCCAGTGCGGTTCCACCATCGCGGTCGCGGGCCTCGTCGGCGTCATCGGCCGGAGCACCACCGCCGGCGGCGGAGTCGGCGAGAACCTCGTCGTCACCCGGGACGTCGTCACCGGGCCGGTCCTTCTCGGCCACTTCGTCCTACCTCCGTCGTCGGTGGTCTTGAGTTCCTGTCAGAGCTCGACCTGGACGCGGAATTTGTGCGAACCGCGCACCGGGCGGGCACGTCGAGGAGAAATGCGCAGGGGTGACAGGACTTGAACCTGCAGCCTGCGGTTTTGGAGACCGCTGCTCTGCCAATTGAGCTACACCCCTATGCGGAACCTGTCGTCTCTCGACTTCAGAGCCCCACGGCGCACCAGTGTACGGGTACGCCCGGCCTTATCCCAACCCGGGCTACCGCTTCCTGATGAGCGCCTGTGCCATGGACAGTACCTTGTCCCCGTTGCATGTGGCACTCAGGCTCAGCCGAGTGTGTCCCTCATCGGTGATCTCCTTGATCGTGGCGGTCACCACGACCTCGGTCCCCTCGTCGGTGTCGGGCACCGGAACGGGCTTGCTGAAACGCACGCTGAACTCGACGACCGCGTCCGGGGCGCCGGCCCAGTGGGTCACCGCGCGGCCCACCAGAGCCATCGTGAACATGCCGTGCGCGATGACGCCGGGCAGTCCCACTCCGGTGGCGGTGCGCTCACTCCAGTGGATCGGGTTGAAATCGCCTGAGGCGCCCGCGTAGCGCACCAGGTCGGCCCGGGTCACCCGGAAGGTCTGCGGTTCCAGTACGACGCTCATCAGGCCTCTCCCCGCACCACGAGCTTCTGCCAGACACGTACCACCGGCTCGCCGTCCTCGGTCGTCACGTCGGTGCGGGTGGTCAGGAAGTCGTGCCCGCCCCGGCTGAGGATCTCCTCCACCGTGTTGACGCACACCAGGGCGTCACCCGCGACGACCGGCCGGGAGTACGCGAAACGCTGGTCACCGTGGACGACACGGCTGTAGTCGACACCGAGCGCGGGGTCGGCGACGACCTGACGGGTGGCCGGCATCGTGATCGCGACCGGGAAGGTGGGCGGGGCCACCACGTCGGCGTAACCGAGGACACGGGCCGCCTCGGGGTCGTGGTACTCCGCGTCGGTGGCGCCGATGGCCCGGGCGAACTCCCGGATCTTCTCGCGGCCGACCAGGTAGGGCTCGGTGGGCGGCCAGCTGCGGCCCACGAAGGATTGGTCCAGAGGCATGCCGACAAACTACCTGCCGGGCCGCGGCGAGAAATAGCATCCTCAGTGCAGAAATATGTGCCAGGGTGCGAAAACAGCACTACGCCGCCCGGACCGAAGTCCGAACGGCGTAGAGGAAAGCTGTTGGCTGCGAGCGCTCAGCGAGTCTCGCGGTGCAGGGTGTGCTTCCCGTCGCGGGGGCAGAACTTCTTCAGCTCAACCCGGTCGGGGTCGTTGCGCCGGTTCTTCTTGGTGATGTAGTTCCGGTCCTTGCACTCCGTGCACGCCAAGGTGATCTTCGGACGGACGTCGGTCGACTTGGCCACCGCGGGGTGCCTTCCTGCTAACGAGTTCTAACTGACAGCGAACCAGCTTATACGCTGGGCCCGCCGCAGGCAAAGTGGGTCCCCGGGTGGGGAATCACTGAGGAGAAAGTAGCGGTGGCCGGACTTGAACCGGCGACACAGCGATTATGAGCCGCTTGCTCTGCCATCTGAGCTACACCGCCGAGCCAGGCTCACATGTCCAGCGCCAGGCAAGGCGGAACGAACCCGGTAGAGCCCCCTTACGGAATCGAACCGTAGACCTTCTCCTTACCATGGAGACGCTCTGCCGACTGAGCTAAGGGGGCTTGCCGCTTGCGATCTCTCGCTTGCTGCGTGGATAAGACTACACGGCCACCGGTCGGGGGTGAAATCAGTACCCCCCTTCCCGTTAAATCCCAGGTCAGATCACTGCTCGGAGCCTTCTGACCTCGCCGGTCGGAGTGGACTCCGGCTCGGTCTGGGCGCTCAGCCAGGCCTCCAGGCGCTCGGACGGCAGCGGCCGGCTGAACAGGTATCCCTGACCGATCTCGCAGCCCATCTCCTCGAGCAACTCCAGCGTGAGCTCGCTCTCCACCCCCTCGGCCACCACCTTCAGGCCGAACTCGCGGGAGAGACCGATCACCGCCCGGACGATCGCCAGATCACCGGAGTCGGTCGCCATGCCCTGCACGAAACTGTCGTCGATCTTGACCTCGTGCACCGGCCACTGCCGCAGGTACGCCAGCGAGGAGGCGCCGGTGCCGAAGTCGTCGACGCTCAGGCGGACACCCAGGTCCCGAAGCCGGTAGAGGGACGGCAGGACCCGCTCGATGTCGTTGAGCATGCCCGGTTCGGAGATCTCGAAGGTCACCTGCGCGGGGTCGACGGCGTGCTCCACCAGCAGGTCACGGACCAGTTCCGGGAAACGGGAGTCGAGCAGCGTACGAGCGGAAAGGTTGACGGCGATGTCCAGCGGCCGCTCGGCCGCCGCCCACGCCTTGCACCGCCGCAGGCCGGCCACCAGCACCACCTCGGTGAGGCGGGCCAGCTGCCCGGTGTGCTCGGCGACCGCCACGAAGTCCTCCGCGGCCACCTCGCCGTGCGCCGGATGCACCCAGCGGGCCAGGCACTCCACACCCACCACGTGCCGGTCGGCGAGGGTCACCTTGGGCTGGAAGTAGACCTCCAGCTGATCGTTGTCGAGGGCCCGGCGCAGGTCGGCGGCGATGCCTAATCGGCGGACCGCGCGGGACTCCAGCGCCGGGTGGAACGGCTGCACGCCGTAGGGCAGGACCTTCGCGGCGTTCGCGGCCAGCTCGGCCCGCTGCAGCAGGGACTCCGGGTCGCTGCCGTGATCGGGGTAGACCGAGACGCCGACCGCGGTGTTCACGTCCAGGGTGAGCGAGCCCACCGCCATCGGGCCGCGCAGCCGCTCCCGCATCCGGGTGGCGATCTCGATCGTCGCGTCGATGCTCGGGGCGCGCAGGGTGACCACGAACTCGTCGCCACCGATCCGGCCGACCAGCGCGCCCGGGTCGGCGATGTCACGGATCCGGTCGGCGGTCTCGACCAGCAGCTTGTCGCCGGCGGCGTGGCCCATCGACTCGTTGACGTTCCGCTGGCCGTCGACGTCGAAGAGCATGATCGCGACGACCTCGTCCTCGGCGCGCACCTTCACCGACTCGGCCAGGGCGTCGATCACCCGGCGGCGGTTCGGCAAACCGGTCAGACGGTCGTGGTATGCGTCGTAGCGCAGCCGGTCGACCAGGCGCGAGTTCTCCACCGCGACCGCGGCGTGGGCGGCGACGGTCTCCAGCACCTGCACGTCGGTCTCGCGGAAGCTGCGGTTCTGCCCGAGCCGGTTGACCACCTCGAGCGTCCCGATGGTGGTCCGGCCCGAGCGCAGCGGGATCACGATGACGTCCTTGACCTTGGTCTCCCGCAGGCTGGCGCGGAGACTCTCGGTCTCCGGGAACCGGGAGCCGACACCGAGCGCGGTCCCGGACTCGACGGCCTGCCGGCGTACGTCATCCGGGGTGGCGCCGATGTCGAGCAGGCCCTTGTGCTCGACCCGGGCGGTGAGCAGCACCTCCGGGTGGCGGCCCTGCGGGGAGAGCCAGAGCGTCGCGTACTCCGACTGCATCAGCGCCCGCACCCGGCCGAGCAGTACGTCCGGCAGACCGCTGCGGCCGCCCTCGTCCCTTATCGCCTGGGTGAGCTCGTACACGTCGGCGAGCGTCTGGTGCCGGCGGAAGAATTCGGAGTACGACTGGAGGATCATGCCGAGCGCGACGATCAGGATCGCCAGCAGGATCGCGGACCAGGGGGTCGACTCCAGCGCCACCAGGAAGATCAGGCTGATCACGATGGTGATGCCGGTGACCACGATCGAGGCGAACCCGTCGCGGAGCACGTCCCGGCCGGCCCGCAGGCTCTGCACCAGGCTGATCACCCCGGCGAGGCTGAACAGCTCGACGAAGAACGTCACCAGCACGGCCGCGGCGAGGATGGCCCAGGTTCCGGGGCCGACGTCGGTGATCGCGGGGAACGCGAGGATCAGCAGGATCGCGGCACAGTCGCCGGCCGCGGACTTGGCGACGTTGAAGGAGAGCTTGGTCGCCGGATATCGCAACCACAGGTGGTGAACCAGGCTGGCGCTGCTCACCGACACCACCACCATCATCGGTGGCAGGTAGTAGAGCGCCAGCAGCAAAGGAATCTCGGTCAGGCCGACGGAGAAGTTGCTCCGCCAGATGACGATGCTCAGGCTGGCCCGGTAGGAGCCCAGAAGAATGACGAAGAAGACCACTCCGAGAGGCCAGGAGTGGTACCAATCGGGATCGGCGATCCAGAAGGCCACCGAACAGATGACTGCAAAGATTCCCAGCGGGTAAGTGATCAGCCAGGAACGTTGGGAACCACCGTGTCGTGCCCGGGGCCGGTCGACCATCGAGTTCCCTCTCTAGCCGATCGGCCGCTCCGGCCTCTCAGCGGGACGCGGACTCAGTTCCAATCCAGCGACGAGGTCAAGCGCGCCGAAGCAGTGCTGCTCTCCGTGGTTGTCGCCCCGATGGACACACCACCGAAAACGACCGCAAGCGCCAAGACCAGGCCGGCAAAGCGGCCCAGTTTCTTCGCAGACATAGCTCGCTCCTCTAGACGGGGACTCACATCAGGTTGGGGGGTCACATGATGGTGCCACACCAGTTGTACGACAGGGAGCGTTCATCGGCGGGTCGTGACGACGCTCCGGCAAATCCTGGCCGAACGGTTGAGCAGGAACCCCATCCCCCTCTTGAAGAATTGACGGCTTTATGGTCGATTTAGGATGAAGAGTGAGACTAATTCGCACCTGGTCGTCAGGGTTTCTTGACGTCAGGAGAGCCTGACGAAACACTGCTCGGCGTGACCTCTCCGGACGAGTTCGAGCGGCGGCACACGCTCACCACCGCGACCCAGCGATACGACGCCCTGCGGATGCGGGACGCCCTGGCCGCGATGGACCCCGACGACGAGCCGGCCCTCTCCCTCACCGAGACGCTGGAGATGCTCGCGCTCAGCGAGGTCATCATTCGCAAGGCGGGGTACGGGCGGCAGGCCATGATCCGGTCGGCACGCTCCGCCGGGGCGTCGTGGACCCAGATCGGAACCGCTTTGGGCACCACCAAACAGGCCGCCTGGGAATCACACCAGCGGTCCTCAGTTGCTCGACAACCCCAGGCGGACGCCGAAACCGAGTAGCACGGTGCCGGTGCCCACGTCCACGGCGCGCCGGACCGCGCGGCGGGCCAGGAAACCCCTCGCGGCCTGCGCGCCCAGGATGATCACCGTGAAGAAGAGCAGGCCCTCGACGTCGTGCACCAGGGCCAGCAGCAGGCCGGTGGTGAGCGGGTCGGCATCCGGCGGGATGAACTGCGGGATCACCGCCAGATAGAAGGCGCCCACCTTCGGGTTCAGCAGATTCGTCAGCAGACCCCGGCCGAACGTGCTCCAGAACGTCGCGCCGGCCGGGGTCTCCGCGACCTCGTCGATGTCACCGCTTTTCCGCAACGCGGCACGGACCATCCGGAAACCCAGGAAGATCATGTACGCGGCGCCGGCCAGCCGGAGGCCCGTGTAACCGACCTCGGACGCCGCCAGCAGAGCCGACGCTCCGACCGCTGCCGCCGCGCCCCACGCCAGGGCGCCCGCGTTGATGCCCAGCGCCGTCGCGAATGCCGGGCCGCGGCCCATGGTGATCGCGGCCCGGAGGACCAGGGCGGTGTCCAGGCCCGGGGTGATCGTCAGCAGCGCCCCGAGCAGGGCGAACGAGAGGACGGCATCGGTCATGCCGTCATTGGAAGCCCCATGGGTATCCGACCGCCACCACTTTTGTCAGTGATCTCTTCTGTCACCGGCTTTGGGGCTCTTCTTTTGCCGCCGGCTTCGGGTGGCGGTCGGCTCAACTCAGCGGTAGTTGGTGAACTGCAGGGCGACGCCGAAGTCCTCCTGCTTCAGCAGCGCGATGACCGCCTGGAGGTCGTCACGCTTCTTACCGGTCACCCGGAGCTGGTCACCCTGGATCTGGGCCTGCAGACCCTTCGGGCCCTCGTCCCGGATCTTCTTGCTGATCGCCTTCGCCTTCTCGGTCTCGATGCCCTCGACCACCTTCAGGTCGATCTTCCAGGTCTTGCCGGACTGGCGGGGCTCGCCGGCGTCCAGCGACTTCAGCGAGATGTTGCGCTTCACCAACTTCTCCTTGAAGACGTCGAGAGCGGCCGTCGCCCGCTCCTCCGTCTCCGAGGTGATCGTGAAGGCCTCACCCGATTTGGCGAGAGTCGTCCCGGTCCCCCGGAAGTCGAACCGGGAACCGAGCTCCTTCTCCGCCTGGTTGAACGCGTTGTCGACCTCCTGCCGGTCGACCTTGCTCACGATGTCGAACGACGGGTTGGCTGCCATGTCAGACTCCTGCGGCTGGATGCTTGTCGATGCTCTACAGCGGGCACTTACGGGCCCGCGACATGCCGACCGTACCCGGTTGTTGATGCGGCGGACGCTACGGCTATTCTTATGTCCGCTGCCGCGGGAGACCACGGCAGTTGCCCAGGCGGGTTGCCCGAGCGGCCAATGGGAGCGGACTGTAAATCCGTCGCGAAAGCTACAGAGGTTCGAATCCTCTACCCGCCACAGGCAGGCAGAACGGCCCCGGTTACCAGCGGAAACGCTGAACCGGGGCCGTTCTCGTTGGTCCCACTGAGTCTCAGTCAGGACCGCTCGATCTCGCTGGTCGTGTCGTATACGTGTCGGCGATCAGGTGGCGTTCCGGTCGGGCGTCGTCACTGTGCCGAGGTCGACCTCAACCCTCCGGCACGACGCCTCACATTGGCCATGGATGCACTTACACTTCGAACACACCCGCATGAGGACGTGAACGCGGCGCCTCACCAACTCAGCGACCTGGGTCGCCGGGACACCCGCGTTCGGCCAGAGCGATAAAGCAGCGTGCAGCAGATCATCGGCTGGCCAGCGGGGATCGATGTTGCGCAGGCGCGAGGACATCCTCGCAGGCGTCGCTCCGAGCCTTGTCGTAGGAGTTGCTCGGTACGGGTTGATTTGTAGTTGCACGTAGCGGCCGCCGGGACCGCGCCGCGTAAAAACAGCCGACCGCCGGACCGGGCTTGCAATCGGCGACGACTGCACAGCAGTAGAAAAGCAGGCACCGGCCGCGTCGCGTTCGAGCTCGACGATTGAGGCCATGCCGTTCGATTGCCAGATCTCCCCAGCGAACAGCCACACTTGCCCCCAATCGGGTGATCGCCTTTGACTGCGTGCGTCGTACCCTCGGATGCTTCTCCAAAAGTCGCGTGAGTTGCAGTGGCCAACTTTCATTGAAGAACCGAGCGGAGGATTCATGAACAGTCCAACCAGGTCCCACACTTCGCTGTCGAATATGGTCAAGCGTAGTGGGGTTCTAATCTCGGGCCTCGTGATAGCAGTTTCGGCTCCAACCAGTGCATACGCGGATCCTCCCCCGGGCCCTCGCGGTTACATCTGGAGCATCACCGAAAAATTGCTTTTCCCACACCCATGGCAGATTTCATGGCTGCCAAGGCTCGGGCCGCCGACGGCACCTATCTTGATTGGACCGACAACGGTTGCAGCGTTCCGGGAGGACACGGCGATCGACCGGGCGGGTTCTACTTCGGATACGCATGCGTCCGCCACGACTTCGGATACCGGAACTATAAGCGACAAACACGTTTCAGTCAGGAAAATCGGCTCCGGATCGACGGTAACTTCAAGAACGATATGTACGCTGTATGCGCCCGGCACCGATTGGCCATCGGCTCGACATGCCGCAAATATGCTCAGGCGTATTACGCTGCCGTCCGCCGGTGGGGATGAGGACTCGACAGCCGAGATCTATGTATAGGCACTCCCGCATTGCCACCTTGGGTATCGGAGATACAAACCGGGTGACCAACTGACGGGACATGACTGGACAAGTTCGACATTGCGGGTCGCCTGCGCAGGCCAGAACCGGCCATCCGCGCAGGCCAAGGCGAGTGTCACGCGTACTGCAATCGTCGTGAATGCTAAGAGGTTCGAATCCTATACCCCGCCTGCCAACGTTCTACTACTCTGCAGCGGCAGCCACTGCCGATCTCGGGGGTCACACAACCATCGAGCTCAGCAGTGGCTGTTTGCTGTCCACAGACAAACCCACACCATCACAGCAGCTCAGAAATGAGCTCCTGCTGGAGTACTAGGGTCCGGGCCTGGTGCCAAGCCAGCGGTGCCGACCACCGCACCCACGCCGAGCAAGATACGGCGATCGGTGACTACATCCGCTGGCACGACCAGCGAATCCACCCTAGAACCGGATACAAGGCCGAACCCAAGACCCGCCGACCAGACTACTCGTCAAGGTTGCATTACGAGGCACTAGCTAACTATGAGGGCGTCTGGACTAACCCAAGACACCCAGATCGCGATAGCTTTTCGCGAAGAATCCGAGACCCGCATCTCGCGCCCCATTGTGGACGACCCGCGACGTTCCCGTGCAATTCGCGCCGCTGTAGAACGCGAATCCGAACAGCGACCGGTTCAGGATCGACACCGGATTATTCGCGATGGGGCGGCAGGAACCATTCCAGTTGCCATCGGTGCCAAATGCGTAGAAGTTGCCCGTATAGTTGGCGCCCGACCACCGGCAAAGACTACCGTTAAACGTTGATGCCGGACACTGGCTGGCCGCAGCTTGTGCCTGCACCGGCCCGACCAGTGTAAAAACCATCACCATGGCCGAGCTGGCGACGACCATCTTGAACGCTTGCTTCAAAACCTGTCCCCTCGGAAAATAAACAGTGATGCAAGCCTATAGATTATGGACTGCGGTAGTCAATGAGCCTTTTTCATCGTGACCGTGCAGGTCACGGGAGGCGTGGCAGGCCGGTGTCGACATAGGACGATGCTCCCGGTAAGACAGCAGTCGACCAAGATCCGATGCCCCGACCGGGAGCCTCGCTGTGCTGTCTTACCCTGCCGCGATTCCGTTGTCCACTCGCAGCCTGAACCACCTCGCCAGCCTCATTCGGGCCCACCGCAGCCGGCGCAGGTCCCGGTGGCGGCGCCTCGACCCCAGCCGGCAAGCCCTGCTCGCCCTGGCGCACTTGCGTAACGGCGACACCTTGACCCGCCTTGCCTGCGGTTTCGAGATCGGCGTGACCACCGCGTGGCGGTACGTCCGCGAGGCCATCGACCTGCTCGCCGCCACCGCCGACGACCTCGATGCGGCGATGACCAGGATCCAGCTGCTCGCCTACGTGATCCTCGACGGCACCCTGATCCCGATCGACCGGGTCGCCGATCAGAAGCCCTACTACTCCGGCAAACACCGCCGCCACGGCGTGAACGTCCAGGTCATAGCCGACGCAGCAGGCCGGCTCATCTGGGCATCAGCAGCTCTGCCCGGCGCCGTCCACGACCTGACCGCCGCCCGCACCCACGCCATCATCGAGGCCTTGCCCAGTGTGAACGTGATGACGTTCGCCGCCAAGGCCTACCAAGGTGCCCGAGGCACCATCCGGACACCGTTCAAACGACACCGCTACCGGCCGAAACTCTCCGCCTGTCAAAAGAAGGTCAACCGGGCCCAGGCCCGGATCCGAGCCACCGGCGAACGCGCCAACGCCACCCTCAAGACCTGGAAGAACGGTCCCGGTTAGCAGCGGAAACGCTGAGCCGGGGCCGTTCTCGTTCTGGGGCTGGGCGGGCTGTCCTACGCCGTTCTGGTGAGTGGCCTGGTGGGCGTGGCGGTCAAGGTGTGGCGGACGTGGGTGGCCAAGGATGTGGCCAAGCGGACCGGGACTGCGTTTCCTACCAGTCGGTACTGGTCGGCTCCTCGGCCGTTGAAGAGCCAACTGTCGGGGAACGTCTGGATTCGGGCGCACTCCCGGACCGTCAGAGGGCGGTCCTCCGTGGGGTGGCACAGGGACGTGCTGGCGTTGTTCGGTTCGGTCAGGATGGTGGGGGCCGGGAGCCGGAATGAGAGCCTGCGCCAATAACCCGAGCGGCCGCCCTTCGCGTAAAACGCGCGGCCCATCGACTCCCTCTGGATGTCCTCGGGCAGGGCGCGCCAATTGCCGCCCTCCGGGATCATCTTCAGATACCTGAGCTTTCGCTCGCTGAAAGCCGCGCAATGGGAGTCGTCGGCGCCCAAGTCCTGGAAAGCGTCGGCCAGCGTGCGCCATGACGGGTTCGGGGCGGCTCCGTGGGTGGGGGGTGGGAACGTCACGGGGGTCCTGTCCCGGTAGCCGATCAGGAACACTCGCTGGCGGGTCTGGGGGACTCCGAAATCCGCGGCGTTGATCTGGCGGTAGCCGACGCTGTAACCGATTTCTGTCAGGCGTGCCCACAGGTCCCGGAACAGGGAACCGTGGTGCTCGTCGATGATTTTGCCGTTGTTGTTGTACGGCAGTTCGCGCCAGACCGTGGACGCCGACAGCAGGCCCTTGACGTTCTCCATGACGAAGGCTCTGGGGCGCAGCTCGCGGATCAGGCGCACGTACTCGAAGACCAGCGGGCCCTTCGCGGCGTCGGCCAGGCCCAGCCTCTTCCCGGCCGTACTGAAACTCTGGCATGGTGGGCCGCCGGCCAGCAGGTCGATCCCGCCCTTCCCCAGCCCGGACATCGCGAAGACCGTGTCGGCGGTCAATCCGCTCACGTCTCCGGTGTAGAACGGCAGGTCCGGGCGGTTGATCCGGGCCGTCCCGGCGGCCGCGGGCATGTTGTCGGCAGCGAAGCGCAGGTCGAAGCCGGCCGCCTCGATGCCCAGATCGAGCCCCATGCCGCCGGAGAACAACGAGACGCAGGTCAACGGGGCGGGCACGTCCGAACCTTATCCCAGCGGGACCGGTGATCCGCACAGCGAAGTCACAGCGGGTACATGGATGAACACGAAGGCGCCGGATGTTCTCTGGAGTGCGGGTCACGAGCCCGCGAACGAAGGAGTGAACCGTGTCCAGTCATCACAACGGGCTCAAGACAGCCGCTCTGCTGGGGGTGCTCACCGGGCTGATCCTGGCGGTGGGTTACTGGCTGGGTGGCAGCGCCGGCCTGGTTCTCGCCGTGATCGTGTCGCTGGTCACCAACGCCGTCAGCTACTTCTACTCGGACCGGATCGCGTTGCGGGCGATGGGTGCCCGGCCGGTCACCGAGGCGGAGCTGCCGGGGATCTACCGGATGGTGCGGGAGCTGGCCGTGACGGCGGGGCAGCCGATGCCCCGGATCTACGTGTCGCCGACGATGCAACCGAACGCGTTCGCCACCGGGCGTAACCCGGAGAACGCCGCGGTGGCGGTGACCACCGGGATTCTGAACCTGCTGGAGCCGCGCGAGATGCGGGCGGTCATCGGGCACGAGCTGTCGCACGTCTACAACCGCGACATCCTGATCTCCAGCGTGGCGGCGGGTCTGGCCGGCATCGTGACGATGCTCGCGAACCTGGCGTTCTTCCTGCCGTTCCTGGGGTCGGACGACGAAGACAGCCCGAACCCGGTGGGGCTGCTGCTGATGATGATCCTGGGGCCGCTGGCCGCGTCGATCATCCAGCTGGCGATCAGCCGGAACCGGGAGTTCCAGGCGGACGCCTCCGGAGCCACGCTGACCGGGGATCCGCTGGCGCTGGCCAGTGCCCTGGAGAAGATCCACCATGGAGCGTCGCGGGCGCCGCTGCCGGCCGAGGGACAGCTGACCAGTGCCGCCCACCTGATGATCGCCAACCCGTTCGCCGGTGGTGGGATCGCCGCGATGTTCTCCACCCACCCGCCGATGCAGGAGCGGGTGCGGCGGCTGCGGGAGCATGCCGCACTGACCGGCCGAGGACGTTGGTGACCCCCAGCACCACCAGAAGCAGGCGCTGGTGACCCCGGCCATATTTCGGGTGTGTTAATCGGCCTCCGGCAATAGCCTCGGATTCACCCAGCTACGCCGGAGGCCAGCCCGTGACCGCATTGCGTCAATACCTCCGGGTGTGGCAGCTACCCGGCGCCAAGGTCCTGTTCCCGGTCGGGATCATCGCCCGGCTCGGCATCGGCATGACGCCGCTGGCCCTGCTGCTGCTTGTCGAACAGACCACCGGGCGGTACGCGTCGGCGGGTCTCGCGGGCGGCCTCTTCGCCCTGTCCGGCGCCGCGGTCAGCCCGTTCGCCGGGCGGCTCGCCGACCGGATCGGCGCCGGGCCGATCCTGCTGGCCACGGCCGTTCTGCACCCGCTGGCGCTGGCCGGTCTGCTGCTGGCCAGCCGGGGCGGAGCGGACGCCCTGGGGTGGATGTTCGTGGCCACCGCGATGGCCGGCGCGACGTACCCGCCGTCGACAGCGGCGATCCGCCGCGCCTGGACCGACATGACCGCGCCGGGCACCGGCCACCATGATCTGCGGCCCGCCGCGATGGCCGCCGAGACGTCGCTGTTCGAGCTGGTGTTCGTGCTCGGCCCGATGCTGGTGGCGGCGTTCATGGTGCTCACCGGCGATCCGGCGGCCGCCCTGATCAGTGCGGCGGTGGCCACCCTGGTCGGCACCGCCTGGGTGGCCCGCCTTCCGGTGATGCGGCATCGGGGCACTGTGGACACGATCGCCGCCGCCAAGGGGCTGGGCCCGCTGCGGGCGGCGGGATTCCCGGTGCTGCTGGTGTGTGCCGGCGCCCTCGGGGTCGGGTTCGGGTCGGCGGGCGTGATCGCTCCGGCGTACGCCGCAATGCATGGTGGTGGTGAATCGCTCGGCGGTGTGCTGCTCGGGATCTGGGGCTTCGGCAGCGCCGTCGGTGGGATCTGGTTCGGCACGCGGCGGCCGGTGATGGCCCTGTACCGGCAGTTCGCGTGGCTGCTGGCCGCGGTGTCGGCGAGCTTCGTGGTGCTGGCGCTGATGCCGGACCCGTACTGGCTGGGTGTCGCTCTGGTCTTCGGTGGTGCCGCCATCGCGCCGGCGTTGACCGTGGAGAACAACCTGGTCGGGCGGATCGCGCCGGACGGCATGATGAACGAGGCGTACACCTGGCTGATCACCGTCTCGGTCGCCGGTAACGCCGCCGGTGGCGCGATCGCCGGGGTGATCGTCGACCAGCCCGGTGGTCTGCCCTGGTCGTTCCTCTTCGCGGCCGGGGTGCTGCTGCTCGGGGCCGTGGTCGCCGCTCTGCCGCGGGGCCCGCTGGCACGCGCCGACCGGCACGCCGGGGAACGGTTGTCCACAGCCCCTGCCGGTGACCCCGCTTGATCTTCCGGATTCGATAGCCTGCGCAAGGAGGCTTTCGACGAGGGGGCGGCGATGTCCAAAGAGGTCGACACGATGCGCGCGGCGGACGGCGATCGTCAGCAGATCGCCGATCAGTTGAAGGCCGCGCTCGACGAGGGCCGGCTGTCGCTGCACGAGTACGACGAGCGGACCGGTCTGGCGTACGCCGCTCGCACCTATGCGGAGCTTCTTGTTCTGGTTCAGGATCTGCCACGTCCGGGCATGACCAACGCCGAGGTGAAAGCCCAGGCCAGGAAGGCGGCCCGTCGCCTCCCGACCGCTTTGCTCGTTCTCTGGACGATCTGGGGCGCGCTGGCCGCGGTGAACGTCGTCGTCTACGCCCTGGTCGCGGTCTCGCTCACCGATTTCGTGTACCCGTGGCCGATCTGGCTGCTGGTGCCCGGTGTCGCGCTCGGCGCGGTGACCGTCGGAGTGCAAGTGATCCGTAACCAGAACGGGGAGCCATGACCGCACCGACCCGCGTCCCGCTGTCCGTGCTCGATCTGGCCACGGTCCGGGAGGGCTACGGCAGCGCCGACGCGCTGCGCGGCACGATCGAGATCGCCCGCGCCGCCGACGAGCTGGGGTTCGCCCGGTTCTGGGTGGCCGAGCACCACAACATGCCGGCTGTCGCGTCCACGTCTCCGCCGGTGCTGATCGGGGCCGTCGCCGCGCACACCCGGGACATCCGGGTGGGTTCCGGTGGGGTGATGCTGCCCAACCACATGCCGTTCGTGGTGGCCGAGCAGTTCGCCATGCTGGAGGCGCTCTATCCGGGCCGGGTGGATCTGGGCATCGGCCGGGCGCCCGGCACCGATCAGGCGACCGCGGCGGCGCTGCGCGGAGCCTCGCCGTACCTGAAGGTCGAGCAGTTCCCGGAGCATCTGCGGTCGCTGCTGGGGTTGCTCGGCGACGCGCGGGTGCCGGCCGGCAAGGTGAGTGCCACGCCGGCGCCGGAGACGTTCCCCGAGGTGTGGATGCTCGGGTCGTCCACCTACGGCGCGCAGCTCGCGGGAGCTCTCGGGCTGCCGTTCTGTTACGCGTATCACTTCGCCATGGGTTCCGATGTGGATCGTGCGCTGGGGCTCTACCGGGACGGGTTCCAGCCGTCGCCGCGCTGCCCCCGGCCGTGGGTCATGGTCAGCGCCTCGGTGCTGGCCGCGGAGACCACCGAGGAGGCGCTGTTCCTGGCCGGACCGAGCCGGATGATGGCGCTCAGCCTGCGGACCGGGCGGCTCGGTCCGATCGTGTCGCCGCAGACGGCCGCGCAGCGTGATCTGTCAGACATGGAGCGGGCGATGCTGGAGACGCTGCCCGGGACCCAGTTCTCGGGCACCGCCGCCGAGGTGGTGGCCGGGCTGGAGGCGCTGGCCGAGCGCACCGGCGCCGACGAGCTGATCCTGGCCGGCTCGGTCTACGACCCGGCGACCCGCATCGACAGCCTTACCCGTATCGCCAAGGAGTGGATCCGATGACCTGGCGGTTGACCTCCGACGGCGACGGGGCGACACTGCAGACTCCGCCTATCCGCTCACCCTCACCGAGGTGCCGTCCGAGGCGGCGTACGCGCTGGTGGATCGTGGTCCGTCGGCCGCAGCCAACCTGCTCACGGCGAACCCGTCACGGTGGACGCCCGGTCCCGGTTCGAGGCCGGCATGGTCCGGAACCAGTACGTCTACACCCGCCCGCGTACCGACGGAAGGGTTTCGGTGGTGCCGCCACCACCGCGGCCACCCGAAATGCGCTGGACTTGGGCGCCACCGAGTTGGTTCTCTTCACCGATCTGGCGAAGTCGGCCAGCAACGCCCTGTACCCGCGGCTGGGTTACCGGCCGATCGAAGACCGAGCGGTGGTGGAATTCGCCCCATGAACAACAACCCCCTGAACAGCGGCACAGTCCTCTCCCTCAACATGGGTGGCTCCGAGGCCACCCCGGTCCGCGGCCCCGGCGTCACCGGCATCGGCAAGCGCCCGGTGGATCATCCGGTGACGGTGCGCCGCCCCGGGCCGAAGACGACCGGCCTGCACAGCGGGGTCATCGGCGACTTCATCGGCGACACGAAACATCACGGCGGAGACGACCAGGCGGTGTACGCATACGCCGCCGAGGACTACGACTGGTGGTCCGCCGAGCTGGGCCGGCCACTGGAGCCCGGCCTGTTCGGGGAGAACCTGACGACGCGGGGCCTGAACCTGTTCGACGCTGTCCTCGGCGAAAAGTGGCAGGTCGGCGACGAGGTGGTGCTGGAGACCACCTTCGGCCGGGTGCCATGCACCACTTTCCAGAACCGGATGGGCGAGCCGCGCTGGATCAAGCGGTTCGCGGCGTCCAACCGCACCGGCGCCTACCTACGCATCCTCCAGGAGGGGTCAATCAGTCCCGGCGCCCGCATCGAGGTGATCGACCGGCCCGCGCACGGTTTGACGCTGTCCGAGGCTTTCCGCATCTACATGCACGCACCGGCCGAGCTGCCCCGCCTACTGGTCGCTGACGCACTCCCCCCATCGATCCGCACCAAAATCGAGAGCCGTTCCTCGACAGCCGCCCGATGACTCCGCCGCCGTCTCCCGGCCGAACGCCGTCCGGCCAACGTGATCCCAGCGTCGGAACGACACCCGGCCGGCTCGGCGGAAGGCCGGACCGGCAGGGGTCTCATCGGCCTGGTGGCCGGGGAGTCACTTGGTGGGGAAAGGCCTGGCGTTCAGTTCCTTGTTGGCGGCTTCGGCCTCGGCGATCGCTTGCGGAGTCAGGTTGATGCCGCCGGCGATCTCGATCATCTGGTCCTCGGTGAGGCCTACGCTCCCGGCGAACTGCACCGTCAGGTAGACCGTTGAGGCCTGGACCACGAACACCTGCACCGTGCCGTTTTCGCCGGGGACGGTCCGCAGCGCCGCGGCCTTGCCGTCGATGGTGAAACTGCGGTCGCCGGTGGGGTCGACCATGTATTCCTTGTTCTGCAGATAGACGGCGATCTTGCCGGTGTAGAACGCGGGGTCGGCCAGCTCGCTGCCGGGGGCGGCGTTCTTCGCGCTTTCGGGGGCGAGCACCAGCTCGTACTCGTTCTGGCCTTGAACGAAGAACCCCTGCGGCACCGTGTCGATGGTGAACAGGCGGGGCTGTTCGCCTTGGAAGGCGACCAGCTTCAGGGTGCCGGCGCTGTGGGCGACCGCCGCCGGGCTGTCCTGCCGGGTGGAGCCGGGCAGCGCGGTCCCCAGCGTGAGTGCGGCGGCGAGGGCCACCACCCCGAAGGCGGAGCCGGCGGCGATCCGGTTCGTGCGGCGGCGGGAGCGGGCCCGGTGGGCTCGGGTGAGGTCGTCCGCGATGATCGCGTTCGACGGCTGCTCGATCGATCCGCCGAGACGGTCCATTCGAGAGTGCAGGTCCATCATGTGATTCGACTCCGTCTTCTGGTGCATGGTGGGTTGGGCGGAAGGCGCACGAGGGGCAGAGAACCCTTCAGCGCGAGATGGGCCGGGTAGGGGGTCCTTCTAGTGCGAGGTGGGCTGGGGGACGGACAGGGCGTCCCGCAACTTGTCGAGAGCCCGGGCGGTCTGGCTCTTGACCGTGCCGACCGAGCAGCCCAGCGCCGCTGCCGTCTCCGCCACGTCGAGTTCGTGGAAGAAGCGGAAGACGACCGCGGCCCTCATCCGGGGTGGCAACTCGCGCAGAGCGCGGGCGAGTTCGGGGTCGATGCCATCCGGCGCCGTGGTGTCTGCGATCCGCTCGGGCAGGCGCTCGGACGGCCGCTCGAACCTCCACCAGGCCCGGCGGCGCTCGTTGATCAGGGCGTTGACCATGACCCGCCGGACGTATCCGGCCGGATTGTCGGCCCGGCGGTAGTTGCTCCAGGAGAGGAACAGTTTGGTCAGTACCGTCTGCACGAGGTCCTCGGCCAAGTGCTGATCGCCCGCGGTCAGCAGCCGGGCAGTGTGCAGCAGATGCCCGCGCCGCTCCGCCACGAATGCGTGGAACTGCTCGTCATGCTCGGATCTCGCCGAGCTTCTGTCCGGTCTCACGCCCACCATGACACCGCCGCGGAGCCAACGGTTGCATGGCGTCCGGGAATCCGCCGGATGTCTCAGCTGAAGGCGTTGAACAGGAGTTGGGGGGCGAAGCCCAGCAGGATCGCGGCGGCCGCGGTGATCAGCAGGGTGGCGGTCAGGGGGCGCGGGACCGGGAAACGCGGGTGGGTGATGTCGTACAGCAGGGCGGGGTCGACGACCGGAATGCCGGGGCTTCTCGGGTACGTGTAGAGCAGCGCGCCCACCCGGACGTAGTAGGCCAGGGCGATCACCGCGTTGATCACCACGATCACCGCCAGCCAGGTCCAGCCCTCGGCTATCAGGGCTCCCACCACCGTCACCTTGGCGAACAGGCCGGCCAGGCCCGGGGGCAGTCCGGCCAGGCCGGACAGGGCCACGATCATCGCGGCGCCCAGCCAGCGGTGCTGGTGGGCCAGGCCGCGGTAGTCGTTCAGGGTGCCGCCGTCGGTGTCGGTGGGGGTCGGCGCGGCCAGGGCCACCGCCTCCCGCGCCACCCGGCCGGCCGGGCGCAGGGCCGCCACCACGCCGAACGCGATCAACTCCAGGATCACGAAGAAGACGGCGTACGACAGGGCCGCCGGCACCCCGGGGGCGCCCATCGCCAGGGCCGCCAGGATGTAGCCGGCCTGGGCGATCGAGGACCACGCCAGCAGCCGGACCATCCGGGTCTGGCGCAGCGCCACCAGGTTGCCGACAGTCATCGTCAGGACCGCCAGCGCGGACAGCACCGCCCCGGTGTCCAGGCGGGCCGCCACCGCGGCCAGGGCCAGGATGCCGCCCAGCTTGGACGCGGTGGACAGGTAGGCGGCGATCGGGATGGGAGCGCCGTCGTAGGTGGCCGGCGCCCAGGCGTGCAGCGGCACCGCGGCCACCTTGAACGCCAGCCCGATCACCAGCAGGGCCGCGCCGACCCCGCCCAGCGCGGTGAACGGCGCCGGCGCGGGAGCCAACCGGCTCAGGTGCACGACGCCGGTCGCGGCGAAGACCAGGGCCAGGCCCAGCAGGGCTACCGCCGTCGAGATCACGCTGACCAGGAAGAACGTCAGGGAGGCTTCGGCGGGCCGGATGCTGGGGCGGGCGAACGGGACGTAACGCCGCAGGCCGACCAGGATGTACAGCGGAAGGGTCAGCGTCTCCAGGCCGACGATCAGGGTCAACAGATCGCCGGCGTACGCCACTGTCACGCCGCCGGTCATCGAGCAGGCCAGCAGGAAACAGAACTCGCCGACCGGGACCGCGCCCTCGCGCAGTGCCGGGGCGGACAGTCCGAGGACACCGGCGGTCAGGGCGGCGAACAGGGCCGCTGCCACCGCGGCCGGCTGGGTGGGGATCCACGAGCAGCCGCCAGTGGTGCAGAACGTCGCATCCCACGTGCCGACCACCAGGGCCGCGGCCGCGGTCGTCAGGGCGCCGGCCAGGGTCGACACCACGATCGCGGTACGCCGGGCGACGAACAGGTCGACCAGCAGGGCGAGAATGGCGGTGCCGGCGGCGGCGTACAGCGGCAGCAGGGCGATGTGGTCGACGGCCTGGCTTCTCACCGGGCAACTCCCAGCAGGGTGGTCAGTGGCTGGAGGGTGTCGCCGATGATCAGGGCGGGCGCCACACCGACGGCCAGGGTGAGCAGGACCAGTGGGGCCCAGGCCAGCCATTCGATCCCGGAGATCCCGGCGGGCGCGGACGTGACCGACGGGGTGGGCAGGCCGTGGGTGAGACGGCGCAGCAGGCGCAGGAAGTACGCGGCGGTCAGCGCGCCACCGATCGCGGCGATCACCGCCAGGGTCGTCCACAGCGGGCCACCGCGCTGGACGGCGGCGACCACCGCGAACGCCTCGCCCCAGAACCCGGCCAGACCGGGCAGCCCGAGGGAGGCGACGGCGGCGAACCCGACCAGGCCGGCCAGGCGCGGCGCGGTCTCCCGCAGGCCGCTGAGCTGGTTGAGGGAGCCGGTGCCGGTCCGGTCCTTGATCGTTCCGGCGAGGAAGAACAGCAGGCCGGTGATCAGGCCGTGCGCGACGTTGCCGAGCAGGGCGGCCTGGATGCCGGTGACCGACAGGGTGGCGATGCCGAGCAGGACAAAACCCATGTGCCCGACGCTGGAGTAGGCGATCAGGCGTTTCAGCTCGGTCTGGCGCAGGCAGATCAGCGCGCCGGCGATGATCGCGACGACGGCCAGGACGCCCAGGGCGGGGGCGGCCCACGCGGCGCCGAGCGGGGCGACGCCGACACCGACCCGGATCAGGCCGTACGTGCCCATCTTGAGCAGCACCCCGGCCAGGATCACCGAGCCGACCGTGGGCGCCTCGGTGTGCGCGTCGGGCAGCCAGGTGTGCAGCGGCCAGAGCGGGGCTTTGATCGCGAACGCGACGGCGAGCAGGGCGAACACCGCGTACTGGGTGTTCCGCGAAAGCTCGGCGGCGCCGGTCAGCGTGACCAGGTCGCCGGTTCCGGCGCCGGTGACGACGATCAGGACACCGAGCAGCAGCAGGACCGAACCGGCCAGGGTGTAGAGCACGAACTTGCGGGCGGCGGCCCGGCGGGCGAGACCGCCCCAGCCGGCGATCACCGCGTACATCGGCAGCAGGACGACCTCGAAGAACAGGAAGAACAGGATCAGGTCGAGGGCGAGGAAGGTGCCGAGGACACCGACCTCCAGGACCAGCAGGAGTGCGGCCAGGGTGCGGCCGGACCCGCCGTCCGGGACCTTCTTCACCGTGTACGCGCAGCAGAGCGCCGTGAGCAGCCCGGTCAGCACGATCAGCGGGTAGGAGATCCCGTCGATGCCGAGGTGCAGGTCGAGTCCGAGCGACGGAACCCAGTCAAGATCGACTTCAACCCACGGCAGCAGCGGTACGGTCGACCGGCCACCGTAGGCGAACCAGCCCTCCCCCCGGGAACTGAACGCCGGAGCGAGCGTGAGCAGGAAGGTGACCGTGGCGAAGCCGGTGGCGACGAGCCGGGCCTGCCGATCGCGGGCCGCCGGGAACAGCGCGACCACGGCCGCCCCCAGCAGCGGCACCGCGAGCAGGGCGATCAGCAGCGCCTGCGGCAGTCCCCAGGAAGGTTCGAGGTAATCCCGGTACATCAGGCGGCTCCCCACCAGGCGATCGCGCCGAGCAGCAGGGCGGCCGCGCAGACGGCGACCGCGGCGGCGGGCAGGGGCAGCCGGTGGGCCTCTTTCAGCGCCTGGCCGACCGCGGTGGTGCCGGTTCCGGTTCCGGTGACTGCCGCGTCGACGATGCGGATGTCCCCGGCGGTGACCCAGCGGGCGAGCACCTTCGCCGGGCGTACCAGCAACCGGTCTTGCAGGTCGTCGATCCGGAAACCGGCGGCGAGCAGCGGACGGGCCCGGCCCAGCGCCTGCGCCGGGTCGAAGCCGGCCAGCCACAGCCACCACGCGGTCCCGGCGCCGGTGACGAGCAGCAGCATCGGCAGGGCGACGGCGACGCCGAGGTGCGGGTCCTCGAGTTCGAGGGCGGTGCGGAAGCCGGGGGCGAAGGCGGCCAGGCCGAGCAGCGCGGCCGGGATCGCGAGCAGGATCAGCGGCGCGCGCATCAGGATCGGTGGATCGTGCGGGGCGGACGGGGCCTGGTAGCGGGCGTCGTCGAAGCCGATCTCCCAGGCCGGGCCGGCCGGGCCGTGCGCGCGGGAGACGCCGAAGAAGGTCCGGAGCAGGAGCCGGGTGGAGTACCAGGCGGTGACGCCGACGGAGAGCAGGGCACTGATCCAGATCAGCCAGGCGGCCCAGATCGGCACGGTCTCGCCGCCCTCGGTGGCGTGCGCGGCGGCGGTGAGCACGTTCTCCTTGGACCAGAAACCGGAGAGCGGCGGCAGGCCGGCCAGCGCGCCGAGGCCGATCACGAACGACCAGAAGGTGACAGGCATGTGCTCGCGCAGGCCGCCCATCCGGGTCATCAGGTTGGTGCCCACCGCGTGGATCACCGCGCCCGCCGCGAGGAACAGCAGCGCCTTGAACGCGGCGTGGGTGAGCAGGTGGAACAGGGCGGCGGCGGGTGAGCCGACGGCCAGCGCGCCGGTCATGTACCCGATCTGCGAGACCGTCGACCAGGCCAGCACACGTTTGATGTCGTCCTGGGCCGTCGCGGACAGTGCGCCGAGCGCGATGGTGATCGCGGCGAGCACCGCGAGCACGGCCAGCGCCGCCGGTGACCGGGTGTAGAGCGGGAAGAGCCGGAAGACCACCCAGACGCCGGCCGCGACCATGGTGGCGGCATGGATCAGCGCGGAGATCGGGGTCGGGCCGGCCATCGCGTCGGGCAGCCAGGTGTGCAGCGGGAACTGCGCGCTCTTGCCCGCCACCCCGGCCAGGACCAGCAGCAACGCGGCGGTCAGGGTGCCCGGGGAGTAGTCGGTGGCGAGCACCTCGGTCAGGTTCGGCGTACCGGCCGCGGTGATCAGGACGGCGATGCCGAGCAGGAAGCCGATGTCACCGACCCGGGTGACCAGGAACGCCTTCACCGCGGCGGCCGGGGCCTCGGGCAGCCGCCGGTCGTGGCCGATCAGCAGGTAGGAGCAGGCGCCCATCACCTCCCAGCCGATCAGCATGACGATCAGATCGTTCGCGATCACGACCAGGAGCATCGCGCCGGTGAAGAGGCTGATCTGGGCGGCGTACGGCCCGTAACGGTCGTCGTCGTGCAGGTAGGTGATCGAGTAGACCTGCACACACAGGGCCACGATCGTGACGGCCAGCGCGACGTAGACCACGGCCGGGTTGATCGCGACCCCGAAACTCACCGTCAGGTCACCGAAATCGGCCAGGTCCACCCCGGTCTCGAACGGCCCGGAGGCGCTGAGCAGCACCAGCGTGAGCAGCAACGCCACCGCGGCGCCGGCCGTCCCCAGCGCGGCGGCGGCCCGGCGGCCGAGGGGCAGGACCAGACCGATCAAACCCGTGATCAGCGGTACGACCGGGAGCAGCGGCCCGGCTACATCGACGCTCACCCGGCCACCCGTTCCTCGTCGTCGTCCAGGCGCACGTCGTCCAGCACGACGGCTTTCCGCATCCGGTAGTACTGCAGCACGATCGCCAGGCCGACACCCACCTCGGCGGCGGCCAACACGATCACGAACAGGGTCAGGACCCCGCCGGTGCCGGGCTGGGCGGCGCCCGGCCGGGCCCAGGACTCGACGGCGACACCGGTCAGCGCGGAGCGCAGCGACACGTCGGCGGTGACCAGGATCAGGTTGACCGCGTTCAGCATCAGCTCGACCGCCATCAGGACCAGGATCGCGTTGCGCCGGCGCAGCACTCCGTAGACGCCCAGGCCGAAGAGCAGGGCGGCGACCACGTACGGGATGACGACGTGCATCAGGCCTCCGGTTCGCCGGCTCGGGCCCCGATGTCCGGGCGGGACAGCACGATCGCGCCGACCAGGGCGGACAGCAGCAGGATCGACAGCACCTCGAACGGCAGCACCCAGGCGCCGAAGATCTGCTCACCGACCCGTTCGGCAGTGCCCGGTTCCACTTGCGGGTACTCGGCCCAGCGGAAGGCGTCGGCGAACAGGGCGGCCAGGCCGAGGCCGGCACCACCGCCGATCAGGACGGCCGGGAGGGCGGGCCGGTCCAGGTCGGGTGACGGGCCGATGGGAGCGCGGGTCAGCATCACCGCGAACAGCAGCAGGACGACGACCGCGCCGACGTAGACCAGGATCTGCACCCAGGCCACCAGTTCGGCGCCGAGGACCAGGTACAGCCCGGCGATCGCGCCCAGGCTGACGACCAGGTAGAGCCCGGACCGGACCAGGTGGGAGCTGGTGACGACGAGCGCCCCGGAGCCGACCGCGACGGCGCCCAGGGCCAGCAGGAGCACGTCGGCGACGGTCACCGGTCGGCACCCGGCCTCGGACGTACCGCAGCAGGCCTTGCGGTCTTGGCCGCGGTGGCCGCACCCGGACCGGCCGCCTTGCGTGCCGCCGTCGCCTCCTCCTTGGAGGGCTCGCCGAGCACGTCGTGCGCGGGCGGCGGCGGAACGGTGCGCATCCACTCGCCGAGGCGGGTCTTGTCGTGCAGCAGCGAGAGGACGTCGGTCTCGGCGTACTCGAACTCGGGCGTCCAGTGCAGCGCGTCGAACGGGCAGACCTCGATGCAGATGCCGCAGTACATGCAGAGGGAGAAGTCGATGTCGAACTTGTCCAGCACGTTGCGCTGGCGGGCGCGCGCGGCGCCGGGAACGACGACCTCCTCCTTGTGCGAGTCGATGTAGATGCACCAGTCCGGGCACTCCCGGGCGCAGAGCATGCAGACCGTGCAGTTCTCCTCGGACAGCGCGATCACACCCCGGGAGCGGGGTGGCAGATCGGGCTCGACATCCGGGTACTGCTGGGTGGTGGCCCGCTTGGTCAGCGTCTTCAAAGTCACGGCGAGGCCGTCGAGCAGGCCTTTACCGGGAGTCTCACTCACAAGGGACCATCCTGCCCCGTCACCGGAGTCGGCGCGACCTTGCCCCGCTTGTCAGACGAGGGATTTGACGGCAACCGTCAGAACGAGCTGGCCCAGCGACACCGGAACCAGGATCAGCCAGCAGAAACGCTGCAGCTGGTCCTCCCGCATCCGGGGATAGGTGACCCGCAGCCAGATGATCACAAAAGCCAGGGCGAAAATCTTCAACAAGGTCCAGAGCCAACCCAGTTGCTGCTCGTACGGGCCGTGCCAGCCGCCCAGGAACAGAACCGTGGTCAGCGCGGCGATCACCACGATGCCCACGTACTCGGCGAGCAGGAAGAACGCGAAGCGCAGCCCCGAGTACTCGGTCATGTAGCCGAAGACCAGCTCCGAGTCGGCGATCGGCATGTCGAACGGGGGCCGGCGGATCTCGGCCAGCCCGGCGACGAAGAAGACCAGCGCGGCCGGGGCCTGCCAGATCAGCCACCACGGCTGCCACGCCTCGACGATGCCGGGCAGGCTCAGCGTGCCGGCCGCCATCGCCACACTCGCCGCCGACAGCACCAGCGGCAACTCGTAACCGAGCAGCTGGGCGGCGCCGCGGACCCCGCCGAGCAGGCTGTACTTGTTCGCCGACGACCAGGCCGACATCAGCACCGCGACCACGCCGATGCCGAGCACCGCGAGTACCAGGAACAGGCCGATGTCCAGGCTCGCGCCGACCAGTCCGGGGCCGAGCGGGATGGTCATGATGACGATCAGGTACGGGAACAGCGCCACGATCGGGGCGAGCTGGAACACCGTACGATCGGCGTCCTTCGGGGTGATGTCCTCCTTCTGGACGAACTTCACGCCGTCGGCGATCAGCTGCGCCCAGCCGTGGAAGGCGCCCGCGTACATCGGCCCGACCCGGCCCTGCATGTGCGCCATCACCTTGTGCTCGACCTGGCCGACGACCAGCGGCAGCACCAGGAAACCGGCCATCACCGCGAGAACCCGGACGACGAGGTCCATCAGGACTTCGCCCCCTTGGCCGGGCCCCACTCGTTCGGGTCGGGGACACCCGGTGGGCGCATCGGGGCGCGCCGGCTCGTGCCGCCCTCCGACTCCCCCGGCTCCTTGGCGCCCGGCCACGGCTTGGCCACCCGGGCGGCCAGCACGAACTCCTTGCGCAGCGGATGCCCCTCGAACTCGGGCGGCAGCAGCAGCGGGGTCAGGCCGGGATGCCGGGAGAAACCGATCCCGAACATCTCGTACGTCTCCCGCTCGTGCCAGGCCGCGCCCGGATAGAGGTCCACCAGCGACTCGACGAGCGGATCCACCCGCGGCACCCGGGTGCGCAGCAGCAGACCGTGCCGGCGCCGGGTGGACCACAGGTGGGCGAGCACCGAGAAACCGCCGTCCAGCTCGTCCACCGCGGACAGCCAGTCGAAGAAGTCGCAGCCCAGAGCCCCGGCGTCCCGGGCCGCCTCGGCCGCGAACCACCACCGGGCCACCGGCACGTCCACCACCGCGCGGGCATGGCCCGGACCGCCGCCGGTGACCGAGGCGGTGACCGTGCCCTTCTCCGGGTCGTCGGTGGCCAGCAGATTGACCAGGCGTTCACCGACCTCTTCGGGCGTCATGCCGGTCATCCTATGATCCGGGGCCGCTCCGCAACCCGTCACCGCGCTCAGGCGTGTAGTCGTCGTGACAGCCATCGCCGAACCCCGATCGGAGAAGCCGGCCGCCGTGCCCCATGATCCGCCGACCTTCGACGAGGTCTACGCCGCGCACTACACCGGGCTCACCGTGCAGCTGTACGCCTACTTCGGGGACCGGCAGGAGGCACAGGACGTGGCGCAGGAGGCGTTCTGCCGGGCGTTGGCCCGCTGGTCCGCGGTCGCCGAGTACGACGATCCGGCCGGCTGGATCCGCCGGGTCGCCTGGAACCTGGCCGTCAGCCGCTGGCGGCGGGCCCGGACCGCGCTGAACTTCCTGCGCCGGGAACGGCACGAGGAACCGCTCGCCGACGGGCCGTCCAGCGAGTGGGTGGCTCTGGTCGCCGCGCTCGCCGAACTGCCCGCCACCCAGCGCCGGGCGATGGTCCTGCACTACCTGGGCGACCAGCCGGTCGCCGAGATCGCCGCCCGGGAAGGGGTGGCCGTGGGCACCGTGAAGTCCTGGCTGCACCGGGCCCGGACCACACTCGCCGGACGGCTCGGGGTGAAACATGTCTGACCAGTTCTCGGACCTCTTCACGCAGGCCCGCCCGGCCGCGGTGTCGGAGATCCGGCCGCCCGGCGCCGACGCGGCCCGGCGCACCGTGCGCGGCCGGCGCCGCCGCCGCAACACCCTGCTCGCCGCGGTGGCGGTGGTCGCCCTGTTCGGCGTCCTCGTCATCCGCCCCGACCCGGCGCCCCAACCGGATATCCTGCCCGCCGAACTCGTGCAGCAGGCCCGGAACGCGCTCGGGGAGGCCACCGGTCCGGTGGCCGTCGAGAAGTCCGGCGAGGTCCGCAAGGGCTGGTCCTATTCGGGAGACTCCTACCTCGGGGAACAGACGCTGACCCTGGTGTGTGCCGGCGCCGGATCGGTGACCCTGGCGATCACCGGCACTCCGGTCTCCGAAAACCCCTCCCAGGATCCGATCGACATCAGCTGGCAGGTGGCAACCTGCTCGGACAAGCCGGTGACGGTCCAGAGCCAGTACATGAGCGGGCCCGGCCTGGGGAGCATCGAGTACACGATCGTGGCGGTATCCGGCACCGGGGCCTTCGCCTTCCGGGTGCTCACCACCGACACCGGCGAGCCCATGACCACCGCCGACAACCGGGCCAACCCGACCGCCGCGCTGCACCTCACCGAGCAGGAGAGCAACAGCCAGTTCGGGATGATCGCCTCGGTGCCGGCGGACGGAACGTTCGCCGAAGAGCTGCCTGCCTGGATCGGTGGCCGGTTCACCGTGGCCGCGGCCTGCGCCGGATTGGGCACGCTCAAGGTCGCCGTCAAACAGGCCCGCGACGGGAAGACCGTCGACACGTGGGAACTGCCGTGCCGGTGGCCGCCGAAACGGTACGACTGGAAACCGGCCCGCGGTGTCGGCGCCCTCGAACTGCACGTGGAGTTCGAGGAGTCCACCGAGTCGCTGGACGACGCCGACTTCTCCTTCCAGTTCGCCCCGAAGTAGCCTGCAACGTTTCGTGAGGGCTCGGCGTGTAGTCGCCATGACAGCCATCGTCGAGCCCCGATCGGAGACGCCGGACCCCGTGCAACATGATCCGCCGTCGTTCGACGAGGTCTACGCCGCGCACTTCGCCGACCTGACCGTGCAGCTGTACGCCTACTTCGGCGACCGGCAGGAAGCACAGGACGTGGTCCAGGAGGCGTTCTGCCGGGCGTTCGCCCGATGGAAGACCATTTCCGGGTACGACGATCCGGTCGCGTGGATCCGCCGGGTCGCCTGGAATCTGGCGGTCAGCCGGTGGCGCCGCGCCCGGACCGCACTCGGCTTCCTGCGCGGGCAGCGGATCGCCGAACCAGCCGCCGAAGGGCCCAGCCCGGAGCGGATCGCCCTGGTCGCCGCGCTCGGCACCCTGCCTCCGGCCCAGCGCCGGGCGGTGGTCCTGCACTACCTGGCCGACCTGCCGACCGCCGAGATCGCCCAGCGGGAGCGGGTCACCGAAGCCGCTGTCCGCTCCAACCTGCACCGCGGCCGGGCGGCACTGGCAGCCCAGCTCAAGACTTCGGACTCGCGTGGGGGTGCGGCATGACCACTGATCATCTGGAAGCCCTCTTCGCGGATCTGCGCGCCGAGACCCTGCCCGAGGTCCAGCCACCGGGAACACCTGCCGTCCGGCAGACCGTGCGCCGCCGCCGGACCAGGCGCGCGGTGCTCTCCGCGGCCGCGGCGGTCCTGCTGATCGCCGGTGGGATCACCGTGGTGAACGGCCACCGGTCCGCTGCCCCGCCGGCCGACGGGATCCCGTCACCGGCACCGTCGGTTTCCGCTCCCGCGGCTCCGGTTTCCCCCTTCCGGCAGGCCGACATCGCCCGGCAGACCCTGCTCGACGGTGACTACGGGACGCCGCTGATCGACCTCGCCGAGCCGGTGATCAACAACTATGCGGCCTCGCACGGCACCTACCCCGGCCAGTTGGTGCTCCGCGCCACCTGTGCCGGAACCGGCAGTTTCGAGCTGTACGTCGATTCCCAGATGAAGAAGAGGGGACGCCAGACACGGCTCGCCAGCCTGAAGGTGCCGTGTTCCGCCGAGCCCGTCCCGGTGGCCATGCCCCTCACCATGACGGCGGATGCCTTCGTGCACACGTTCCGGATCCACGAGGCCCCCGAACGCACCGTCGACAAGGCCGGATTCGCCTATCAGGTCTACAGCAAGAGCGGCGCACCCGTCACCGGAAGCCCGGAGCCCTTCGACGAATTCGACCCCGACCGGCGGTTGGACCTGACCGGGCGGGAGATCGTGTTCGAGGGAGTGGCGCGGCCCGGAAGTGATGTTCCGGGCGCCCCTCGGCCGACTGTTCCGGCGGGTGACTACGCGCTCCTGACGAAGTGCACCGGAAAGCCCGCCATCGGGCGGATGACGGTGGGTCGACTCCGGCCGATGGGCTCGGGCTTCGACCTCATCGCCTCAGCGGATTCACCCTGCACCGAGCCGGCCGGGAAGCAGGTCGAGACCCCGGTGAGCTGGACCGGCGATCCGGCGGAGATCTCCTTCGGGCTCGTCACCGAAGAGGGCCTGCTGCACTACGCCCTCGTCCGGAGGTAGCGCTCACCGCGTCACAGGCCGGGGAGGCGGCCGTTGCGGAAGACGTCGACGAAATCCTGGTGGTCCTCGCGGGCCTGGTCACCGTACCGGTGTGCGAACTCGACCAGATGCCGTACAAAAGCCGCCTCGTCCTTGTCGACGACCGCCACGATCGCCTCCTCGGTGGAGAAGTCGACGAGGTCATGACTCGACTCGTCGTCGGCGACCGAGTGCATACGGGCCACCGCCCGGCCCAGGTCGGCGATCACCCCGGACAGTTCCTCCGGCTCGTTCACGTCCGACCAGTCGAGATCGGCGGCGTACGGCGACACCTCCGCCACCAGCTGACCGACCCCGTCCAGCTCGGTGAAACCCAGCCACGGGTCGGCGTGCGCCTGGAGTGCCCGCTGCGACTCCGCCGTACGGTGGCCCTGGTGCTTGAAGTAGCTCTTGACCCGCTCGTCGTCGATCCAGCGGGCCACGGCCGGGACCTGCGCCTGCTTCATGTAGATGATCACGTCGTTCTCCAGGGCCTCGGTGTGGCCTTCGAGAAGCAGGTTGTACGACGGCAGCCCGGCCGAGCCGATGCCGACGCCCTTGCGCAGCTTGATGTCCTTGATGTGTGTCGACACCGGGCGGGTCGACTCGGGCAGCGTGCCCAGGTAGCGGTCGAAGGCTGTCTTCACCCGTTCGGACGTCTCACCGTCGACGTCGTAGACGCCGTCACCGAGGGAGAACCGGCGCTCGAAGTCGTCGACCGTGGTCTGGCTGTCCAGCAGATCGACACGCGTGTTGAGGCGGGCCTCCTGGAGCACCCGGCGCAGCACCCCGTCGGCGTTCGCCAGGGTGATCGACCCGATCGCGTCGTCGCCGCCGTGCGCGATGGCCCGCAGCTCGGTCAGGTACGACCTGGCGAACTCGCTGACCAGGGCGGTGATGTGATCGTCGGAGAGCGCCTTGGAGTAGCCGATCAGGGCCACGCTGGCGGCGAACCGCTTCAGGTCCCAGCTGAACGGGCCCACGTACGCCTCGTCGAAGTCGTTGACGTTGAAGACGAGATGCCCGGACGAGTTCATGTAGGTGCCGAAGTTCTCGGCGTGCAGGTCACCGTGGATCCAGACGCGGCTGGTCCGCTCGTCGAGAAAACTGTCATCTCGGAAATCGCCGCTCAAATCGGCGTAGAAAAGTGACGCGCTGCCCCGGTAGAACGCGAACGGGGACGCCGCCATCTTCCGGAATTTGCGCCGGAAAGCGGCCGGGTCCTGCGCCATGAGCTCGCCGAACTCCCGGCTCAGGACGTCGATGATGAAGTCGGCCCTCATGTCGGCCACGCTACTCAGCCCGGTCGACCCTATGGTTACGCTTTCCGCTATGTCCGCTTCCCGTCTGGTGCGCATCGGCACCCGGTCCTCCCCCATGGCACTCGCCCAGGTCGAGAGGGTCCGCCGGCTGCTCGCCGATCTGCGACCGGAACTCACCGTCGAGGTCGTCCCGCTCACCACCAGCGGCGACCGGTGGCAGGGGGCGCTGTCCGAGCTCGGCGGGAAGGGCGCGTTCACCAAAGAGGTCGACCAGGCGATCCTCGACGGGCGGGCCGACCTGGCCGTGCACTGCGTCAAGGACGTGCCCGGCGACCGGCCCGCACCCGCCGGCACGGTGTTCGCCGGCTACCTGACCCGGGACGACGTGCGCGACTGCCTCGTTGACCCGCAAGGGCGTTCGCTCGACACGCTGCCGGCCGGAACCCGGGTGGGCACCTCCGCCGTCCGGCGCATCGCCCAGCTCAACCTGCACTGGCCGCACCTCACACCGGTCCCGATCCGGGGCAACGCCAACTCCCGGCTCGCCAAACTCGACGCCGGGGAGTACGACGTGCTCCTGCTCGCCGTCGCCGGACTGCACCGGATCGACCTGCCGGCCCGGATCACCCATCCGATCGACGTGGACACGTTCGTGCCCGCCGTCGGGTCCGGCACCCTCGTCCTGCAGTGCCGCCGCGACGACGAGTTCGCGTTGTCCGTCGCTTCAGTTCTCGATGATCGGCGGACCGCTCAGGAGACCGAGGCCGAGCGGACCATGTTGCACATCCTGCAAGGCAGCTGCTCGTCGCCGATCGGCGGTTACGCCCGCACCGAACCGGACGGGCGGATCAGCCTGCGGGCCCGGGTGATCAGCCTGGACGGGAAGACCGTGCTGGACGCGCACGAGTGGGCCGCGGATTCGGTCGTGCTCGGCACCTCGGTCGCCGCCGCACTGCTGCGCCAAGGAGCCCGGGAGATCCTCACTCAGGCCGGTTGACGCTCTCCGGCTTTTGATCGCTCACCGGCTTTTGATCGCTCACCGGCTTTTGATCGCTCACCGGCTTTTGATCGCTCACCGGCTTTTGATCGCTCACCGGCTTTTTGATCATGGGCGCTGTCAGCGCCAGCGGGTCCGGGCGGTGCACACCGCCCACTCCCGACTGCTCGGCCGCGATCTTCTCCTGCAACTTCAGGATGCCGTGCAGCAGCGCCTCCGGCCGCGGCGGGCAACCCGGCACGTAGACGTCCACCGGGATGATCTGGTCGACGCCCTTGGTGACCGAATAGGAATCCCAATACGGTCCGCCGCAGTTCGAGCAGGAGCCGAAGGAGATCACATACTTCGGCTCCGGCATCTGGTCGTACAGCCGCTTGATCGCCGGGGCCATCTTGTCGGTGACCGTGCCCGACACCACCATCAGGTCGGCTTGGCGCGGCCCGTGCGCGAACGGGATCACCCCGAGCCGCATGAAGTCGTGCCGCGCCATGCTCGACGCGATGAACTCGATGGCGCAACACGCCAGTCCGAAATTGAACACCCAGAGCGAATAACGCCGCCCCCAGTTCAACACGAACCGGATGGGTTCCCCGAGCACTCCTGGCAGACCGGCCATCCGGTCAACCTAACGCATCCCGCTGTACGCCTACCGCGGTGTCACCGGCGTTCGCGGAGCTACGGGGTCACCGTCCCGGGCTACGGGTCACCGTCCTGGGGCTACGGTTCACCGTCTCGGGCTACGTGTCACCGTCCTGGGGCTACGGGTCACCGTCCCGCGCTACGTGTCACCGTCCCGGGGCTACGGGTCACCGTCACCACCGCGGCCAGCAGCGGCGGGGCGGCGGCCAGGGCGAAACACACCGCGAGCGGCAGGCGGGTCAGCAGCAGACCGACCAGGGCGGTGCCCGCCGAATTGGCCAGGTTGAACGCGGTGTTCACCCAGGCCCCGGCCTGGATCCTGGTCTCCGGGGTGGCGGACTCGTCGGCCAGCAGGTAGGCGGTGGACAACGCCGGGGAGACGAACAGCCCGATCACCGCCGCGCAGCCCGCCAGCAGGTAGAGATTCCCGGCCAGCCCGGACAACGCGAACGTCACCCCGAGCCCGGCAGCAAGCATCCGCAGCCGGTGGGCCTCCGAGAGTCGCCAGGTCACAGCCCCGTAGGCCAATCCACCGACAACACTGCCCACGGCGAGAGCCGCCTCGATCCAGGCGACGGCGGCGAGCCGGCCCGCATTCTGGGCGAAGGCGACGACCAGCAGGCTGAGAGCCCCGAGACACATACCGACAGCCGCAGAAATCACAATCGGCCGGTACGAGTGAGCCAAAACCCGCAGCCCGCTCACCGCCTCGGCTGCCGCCGCTTCCGACACAACCGTTTCGGATGCCGCCGCTCCCGTCACAACTGCCTCGTGCACCGCCGCTCCCGACACAACCGTTTCGGATGCCGCCACTCCCGTCACAACCGCTTCTTGTGCCGCCACTCCCGCCACGAACGGGGCCGACCCGCCCGTTTCGGGGGCCGGCGTGGCTTTGTCGCCGGGCGTCTGGCGTTGTTCGCCGGCCGCGCGGTGCTTTACCGCGGGCGACGTGATCAGCAGGAGGCTTCCGGTCAGGATCAGGGCGGCGCTCAGAGCCACACCCAGCGCCGGGTTGGCGATCGCGGCGACAGCTCCCGCTACCAGGGGCCCGACGATGTACAGCGTCTCCTCGGCCACCGTGTCCACCGAGAAAGCCCGCTGCCGCAGATCCGGATCAGGCAGCAGATCACTCCAGATCGACCGCATGATCGGGCCGAGCGGCGGGGTCGACGACCCGGCGAGAACCGCCAGCACGTACAGCGGAAGATCGGCAACCGACGTGCCGGGCCGCCAGGTGGCGACGGCGATCGCCGCCAGAGCCGACACGTAGACGACGACCATCGGCGGCAGCGCACGCCGCAGGCCGTACCGGTCGATGAACCGGGCCCGCACCGGCGAGAGCACCGCACTACTCAGACCGAAAAGGGCGACTAAGACACCGGCCACGCTGTACGACCCGGTGGCCCGGACGACGGCGAGCATGACGGCCAGAAAGAGAATGCCGTACGAGAGCCGGCCGACCAAAGCGGGCAAAAAGGTGCGAACTGCATGAGGGGTACGCAGTACAGCAGCGTATGAGGGCATGACTTTTCCTCGAAGGACGATGCGACAGGGCGGCGGAGTAATGCCGCGCACCTACGCACAGAGGAAAGCCATGAGCGCCACTCTAACGGGTCATGGTCGCTGGAGCAGACTCAGAAATCCGGCCAGAAGAGCCTCCCGGAGCATCGGCGGAGCCGCATTCAGCACACTGTTCACAGCGGCCATCCGCCCGAAATCACCACCCGCCTTGTTCGATCCGCCCGCCGCGCCGGCTCCGTTTGTGCTGGTGCGTAGGCCCAGACTCGCGGCCAAAGCGGCTATCAGGTCCGGGGTGATCATCTCGGGGGTCAGGGGTGGCAGTGGGGGCAGCTCGATCGGGCCTTGGGCACGGGTCGTCGCCACCGCTTCGGCAAGATCGGTGGCGAAAGCAGGCACGGTGGCCCGGACCGCTGCGGTCACCGTCAGGTGGATCGTGGGCGGTAGGTCGGCGAACGCCATCTGGGGCTGGGTGTGCCAACCCCGGGCCGCCAATTCGTCGACCAGAACGAAGAGGTCCACGCCGTCGTCGGTGGTCAGGCAGACCACGCTGGTCTCGGCAGGGGCGAAGAGGCGTACTCCATCGGTGGTTTCGACAGCCGCCGCGAGAGTCGTCACCGCCGAGCGGGTCGTGGCGGCCAGATCCAGATAGCCCTCGTCGCCGATGCTGCGCAGCGTGGCATAGGCGGCAGCGATCGGGCCGCCGGAACGGGTGGACGAGATCACCGGGTTGACCATGGTGTAGCCGGGCCAGCCCGCATACGCGAAGTACTGCGACCTGCGCAATTCCTCGGACGCGTGCAGCAGGATCGAGACACCCTTCGGTGCGTAGGCGTATTTGTGCAGGTCAACCGAAATGCTCGTGACACCGGGAACCGAGAGATCAAAATCGGGCAGCCCCGGCGTGGGGCTGGAGGCCAGGCGGCGTAGGTAGGGCAGGATCCAGCCGCCGAAGCAGGCGTCGACGTGGAAGCGGATGTTGTGTGCGGCGGCGATGGCGGCCAGCTCCGGGATGGGGTCGACGACGCCGTGGGCGTAGCTCGGGGCTGAGACGGCCATCAGGACCGTCTCGGGGGTGATCGCGGCGGCCATCGCCTGCGGGTCGGCCCTCAGGTCTCGCACCGGGACGGTGTCCAGCTCGACTCTCAGGTAGTGCGCCGCTTTCGCGAAGGCCGCGTGTGCGGTGGACGGGACGACCAGACGCGGCCGGGTGATGTCGGGGCGGGAGTCACGCGCTGCTTTGACGGCCAGGATCAGGGACTCGGTGCCGCCGCTGGTCACACTGCCGACCGTCTCGCTGCCACCGCCGAGCAATCGGGCCGCCGCCGCGACCAGCGCGTTCTCCATCGCCAGCAGGGACGGGAACGCGGTCGGGTCGAGGCCGTTGACGTGGTCGGACGTCGCGTGGGCGGCGCGGGCCAGGTCGTCGAGGCCGTCGAGAGCCGGGTCGTAGACGTAGGCGAACAGCCGGCCGCCGTGTGTCGGCAGGTCAGCGCCGCGCATCTCGCGCAGCTCGGCGAGGATCTGCTCGCCCGGAACGCCCTTCGCGGGCAGCGCATCGGTCATGCCCGCGACGCTATCCCTTCTCCGGCGCCGGACCCTCGGTTGTCCACAGCGGCGACTTATCCACAGGGCCGTCGGCGGCCTCGGCCCGATCGTCGTACCTTCGCAGCAGCACCACGGCAGCCCCGACCAGCAGGGCCGGGACGACCGTGAAGCCGAGCAGCACCCCGAGTCGTGCCGTGTCGCTCTGAGCGGCCGACTCACCGGTGGCCGACGAGACGTAACCGAAAATCTGGAGGATCAATGCGTAGATTCCCGGACCGAGCGCCAGCCCGAGCGTCTCCCCCGCGGTCCACAGGCCGGTGAAGACGCCGGCCTGGCGACGGCCGGTGCGAGCGGTGTCGTAGGCGATGCAGTCCGGCAGCATGGCCAGTGCGAAGACCTGCTGCCCGGCGTAACCGACACCCACCAGGGCGACGATCAGGTAGACGGCGACCGCGGGCAGGACCGGCGAGACGACCAGGGCCAGGGCTCCGAGGGCGAAGAGCAGCGAGGCCGCGACCAGGGAGCGCAATTTCCCGTGGCGTTTACCGACGGCTGACCAGAGCGGCATGACCAGCAGGGCCGGGCCGACGAACGCGGCGAACAGGAAGGTCGAGGCGGATTTCTGGGCCAGGACGTGGTCCCCGAAGAACTTGACCCCGGCCAGCATGGTGCCGATGCCGGCGGCCTGGACGATCCAGCAGATCAGCAGGGCACGGAAAGGGGCGTTGCCGTTGGCTACCCGCAGTTGGGCACGGAGACTCGGCTCGGATTCGGAGGCGGAGAGGGTGGCTGCTCCACGCGTACCGAAAAAGGTGGCAAGGGTGCCCACGACGATGAGTGCGCCGACGAACGCTCCGGACCACCGGTGGCCTTCGCGGCCGCCGCCGGTGGCTTCGACGACCAGCGGGGCGAGTGCGCCGGAGATCAGGATGGCCAGGGCGAGGATCGCGACGCGCCAGGTCATCAGCCGGGTGCGTTCGGCGTACCCGTCGGTCAGCTCGGCGGGCATCGCGACGTAGGGCACCTGGAAGAAGGCGAACGCGGTGGCGGCGGCGAGGAAGACGAGGGCGACCCAGGCCCCGGAGGCCGGCCCACCCGGGAACGGCGCCGCGAAGATGGCGGCGAAGAGCACCCCCAGCAGCAGTCCGGCCACGAGCAGGAAGGGGCGACGAGAACCGCGGCGGTCCGAGATCCGGCCGGCTACCGGATTGACGAGGACATCCCATGCCTTCGGTAGGAGAACCAGGAGTCCGGAGATACCCGCGGCCACACCGAGTGTGTCGGTCAGATAAGGCAGAAGAAGCAAACCGGGCACCGTGCTGAAAGCTCCGGTGACCAGCGAGCCGAGCGCATATCCAGCCAAAACATTGCGAGGCAGGCCACCCGACGGAGGGACCACGAGAGAGGGACCGGAGGTCGTCATCGACGCGCATCGTAACCATGATCGGTCTGATCCGCCTACGCTCGCCGCTATGAAAAGCGTTGCTGCCGGCGTCGCCGCCAGTCACCCGGCGACCGCTCGAACCGGGATGCGCGTGCTGGAAGCCGGAGGGTCCGCAGCCGACGCCGCGGTGGCCGCGGTGCTGGCCTGCTGCGTCGCCGAGACCGTCTACACGGGGCTGGGCGGGGGCGGGTTCGCCACCTTCTACGAGGCGAGTACGCGCGAGGTCACCTGTCTCGACTTCTTCGTGGCGGTGCCGGGGCTCGACGGCGACCGCAGCGCGGCGGACATGGTGGCGGTGGACGTGTTCTTCGGGGGGCTGCCACAGATCTACTCGATCGGCGGCGCCAGTGTGGCGGTGCCGGGAGTACCGGCCGGGCTCGGTGAGGTGCATCGCCGCTGGGGCCGGCTGCCCTGGCCCGAGGTGGTGGCGCCGGCCGCCGGTCTGGCCCGAACCGGGGTGCTGCTGCCACCGGCTCACGCGCGGACGCTGGAGTCGTGTGCGCCGGCGCTGGCGTACGGCGAAGGGGCCACCTCCTATCAACCGGGTGGACGGCTGTTGCAGGGCGATGAGCTGCTGTTCCACTCCGGGCTGGCGACGGCGATGGACGCACTGGCCAGTGACGGGCCGGAGGTCTTCTACAGCGGGGAGTACGGGAAGCTGCTCGTCGACACGGTTCGGGAGTCGGGTGGGGCGATCGGGCCGGCTGACCTCGCGGCCTACCGGGTCGAGTCGGTTCCGGTGGATCACGCGCCGCTTGCCGGTTATCGGGTGCATGCGCGTCATGATCTGAATCGGACCGTGGACACGATCGGTGCTCTGCCGACCGACCTGTCGCGGCCAGGGCGGGCTCCCGGAGTGGCGAGTGCCCTGGTCAACCGGGGGCAGCAGCGGCTCGGGGACACCACCAACGTCTCGGTCGTGGATACCGAGGGCAACGCCTGCGTGATCACCACGACGCTCGGGCTGGGTGCCGGGGTGTGGCTTCCGGGGCTGGGCATCAATCTGAACTCGATGCTCGGTGAAGGAGAGCTGCTCTCCGAGGAACTGGTGCCGGGGCAGCGGATGTCGTCGTACATGTGCCCGCTCGTGGTGACCTCGCCGGATGGTGGGCTGGCTGTCGCGGCGGGGTCGGCCGGGGCCTCCCGGATCCGGACGGCGCTCATCGACACGCTGCTCGGGGTGCTGGTCGACGGGGTGAGCGTGCCGGAGGCGATCGCCCGGCCGCGGTTTCACGCGGTGGAGGACACCGTGCATGCCGAAGCCGGCTGCCCGCCCGGTGAGCTGGAGGCTCTGGCGGGTGCCGGCTGGCAGATCGTGGAGTGGCCGGAGATCAACCACTACTTCGGTGGGGTGACCGCGGTCGGCGATGCCGGTGCGGCGGGAGATCCACGGAGAGGCGGGGTCGGGATGCTGCTCTGACCAGCGGCGCGAGAAGCGGGCTGTCTGCCGCACCCGGTGCGAGCTTCGCGCGGGGCGTGGGCTGCGCAAAGTAGCGCGGTGGGCAACTCAGGGCCGCGACTTGCTTGGGATCGCGAGTTAGGCGGGCCGTGGGTGACGCGAGCCCGCTTAGGCAGGCCGTGGGTGACGCTGACCCGCGGGTTCCACGAGGCCGCAGGTTCCACGACGGCCACGGGTTTCGCGAGCCTGAGGTTCCGCGAGCCTGAGGTTCCGCGAGGCTGGGATTCCGCGAGGCTGCGGAGTGCCAGGTGGTTGGGCTGTGGGGAGGCGGGTCACATGGTTCGGGCGGCGGTGGCCTTTGCGGAGGCTGCGGTTTCGTGGAGAGGGACGTCCAGGTCGGTGGGGGTCAGGCCGAAGGTGCGTTCGGTGGTGGAGGAGTCCAGGATGAATGGGGCGTAGAACTGGTAGTCCATCTCGGCCAGCTCTCGGGCCATCGGGACGGCCAGGCCCGCGGTGCGCATCACGAAGCGGGGCAGTTTGTGGATCGTCAGGTGGGGCTGGCCGGTCAGGTCGCAGTAGCGGTTGGACAGTTCGCGGATGCTGATCGCCTTCGGTGACGGGACGTGCCAGGCGCGGCCCCAGGCTCGGTCGTCGCGGGCCAGTTCGACCAGGGTGCGGGCCATGTCGCCGGTGTAGGTGAAGGTGTGCGGGGCGTCCACGTCGGCGGGAGCCCAGGCGGCGCGGCCGGCGCTGATCGCGGGCAGCAGCACGCTGGAGAAGACGCCCACCGCGCCGGCGCCCAGGTAGTCGGAGGCGCGGGCCTCGAACGTGCGCACCCCGCTGCTCAGGGCGTCCTGCCACATCTGGATGCGGATGCGGCCCTTGCGGCCGGTGGCGGCCAGCGGTGACTCCTCGGTCATGTGGCCGCCGGGCTGGGTGCCGTAGCCGTACAGGTTGCCGGTGATGGCGTAGACCGCTCCGGACGACTTGGCGGCGGCGATCATCGCGTTGTTCATCGGGAACCACTTCTCGGTCCACTCGGTGTATTTCGGGTTGGCGCAGTTGTAGATCACCTCGGCGCCCTCGGCCAGCTCGGTGAGGCGCCGGGTGTCGGAGGCGTCGGCGGCGACCCGCTCGATCAGCTGATGCTCCGGGCCGCTGCCACTGCGGGTCACCATGCGGACCCGCTCGCCGCGCTCGACGAGCAGGCGGGCGACGGTGGAGCCGATGGGACCGGAACCGACGACGACGTGCATGGCGTTCTCCTTTGTGAGCACTGCTCTCTGTTGAGAACAACGATCGCACGAGCGCGGCCGGAAAAGCAAGAGCAGTGCTCTCGTTATGGCACACTGACCTCATGAGCGAGCTACCACCAGGCACGACGCCGACGAACCGGGACGCAGTGGGAGAACCCCGCCAAGGGCTGAGAGCTTCGGAAGAGCGGAGGTTCGAACCGGGGCGGGGGGCCGAAGAGGGGCGGGGGGCATCTGGAGGGCGGGGGGCTTCGGGGGTTCGGGCTCGGGTTCGGGCTGAGATGACTGGGGAGATCAAGGCTGTTGCCCGGCGGCATCTGGCTACTGACGGGGCCAATCTGTCGTTGCGGGCGGTTGCCCGGGATCTGGGGATGGCCTCGTCGGCGGTTTACCGGTACTTCGCCAGCCGGGACGAGCTGCTCACGGCGCTGATCATCGACGCCTACAACACTGTGGGTGAGGCCGCTGAGGTGGCCGCCTCGGGGCAGACCACGCCCCTGGAGAAGTGGCTGGCGGCGGGGCATGCGGCTCGGGACTGGGCGCTTGCCAATCCGCACGAGTGGGCGCTCATTTACGGCAGTCCGGTTCCCGGCTATCAGGCGCCGGAGGACACCATCGTGCCGGCCACCCGGATTCTGCTGCTGCTGGGCGCGATCCTGACCGAGGCCTACCAGGCCGGCGCCGTCTCCGAGCGGGAGCCGCTCACCGGGCGGTTCATCGAGGAGCTGGCACCTATTGCGGCGCAGTACTCCCCCGGCATGCCGACCCGGGGTATCGCCGAGACCATCGCCGCCTTCTTCCAGTTCTGCGGCGCGATCAGTTACGAGCTGTTCGGGCAGCTCAAGAACTCGGTCGAGGAGGACCGGCGGGGCTTCTTCGAGTTCCAGATGCGCACCGCGGCAACAACCGCGGGCCTGATCGACACCGCCGCGAGGTAGCAAAGCAAGGCAGCCAACGCGAGGTGGCAAAGCAAGGCAGCCAAGCGAGACAGCCGAGCAAGGCTGAAAAGCGAAAGAAGGGCCGAAGGAGAAGCCAAAGAAAGGCTTACCGAGCCCGCAACAAATGGCCTCCGGACGTCGCGGGCGGGACGTCGGTGCGGCCGAAGTAACGCGCGGCCAGCGCCGACGGCCCCAGATCCTCGATCTCGGCAAACCCGAGTGACCGCATCCGGGAGTCGATCTCGTCAGGCTCGAAGTAGCTGAGCCACGGTTCGCCGAGTGCGGCGACCCGATCAGCACGAGCTTCCAGAGCCACCCGACGCTCCCCGACCGCGACCGCAGGTGACTGGGCGTAGTCAAAAACGACTTCGTGCCCAACGGTCACGGCCAGCGTCTCGGCAAAGGCATCAGGCGTCAGATAGGGCACGACGCCGAGCCACATGAAGAACGACGGCCGCTCAACGGAAAGGTGGGCGGCCAGCGACGAGGTCTCGAAGTCGACGCCCAGATAACGCACGTTGGGCGGCACATCGATACCGGCCGAGGCCAACTGCTCCCGTTTCCACGCCTGCGTGTCCGGATGGTCGACTTCAACGACCGAAAGATCCAGATCCTGATTGCGGTACGCGAAAGTGTCCAGCCCCGCCCCCAGCACCACGACCTGCCGCACTCCACGGGACACCGCGGCGGCCAGCGCGTCCTCGGCGAACCGGTGCCGGGCCGCGATGAACAGGCGCATGCCCCGGCGCGGTGCGTCGGCGAGCAGCACGGAATTCGGTTCGCCGGAAAGGCGTACCGCCAGATCGTCTTGGAAAATGGCACCGCCCTCCAGGAGCTGATGGGCGGCCCGGTAGCGCGCGGCGCTCCAGGCGGTCCGGCTGGGTGACCCGGCCCGCATCAGGGCATCCATCCGGCGTCGGCGATCAGCACCCGGTCGCCGCGCATCGGCACGCCCTCGGCCAGCAGCAACGCTTTGGCGCGGGCCTCGTGCCCGGGTGGGAGGCGCCCGCCGCCGCTGCACACCCGGTACCAGGGGACGGCGCTGCCGTGCAGCGACATGATCCGCCCGACCTGTCGTGGCGAGTTGCGGCCGGAGCGGTCGGCCAGGGCGTCAGCGATGGCGCCGTACGACATGACCCGGCCTTCCGGGATGCGCTCCACGAGGCTGAGGACCTCTTCGACGTACTCCTGTGGTGTCATCACCCGCCACGATATGGGATCGGACCACGATCGACGACCGCCTGCCGAGCACAATGGGCCGGGTGCGGGATGTGGTTACCGGTGCGCGCCGGATCGTGGTCAAGGTGGGTTCGTCCTCGCTGACCACGACGGCGGGCGGCATCGACGAGCAACGGGTCGACGCCCTGATCGACGAGCTGGGCAGACTCTCGAAAGACAACCGTGAGGTGGTCCTGGTCTCCAGCGGCGCGATCGCCGCCGGTCTGGCGCCGCTGCATCTGCCGCGCCGGCCGCGTGACCTGGCCACTCAGCAGGCCGCCGCCTCGGTCGGCCAGGGCCTGCTGATCGGGCGGTACATCTCCGGTTTCGCCAGGCACGGCATCGCGGTCGGGCAGGTGCTGCTGACCGTGGACGACGTGACCCGGCGGGCGCACTACCGCAACGCCTATCGCACGCTGCGCAAACTGCTCGACCTGGGCGCGCTGCCGATCGTCAACGAGAACGACACGGTGGCCACCGAGGAGATCCGGTTCGGCGACAACGACCGGCTGGCCGCGCTGGTGGCGGTGCTGGCCGACGCGGATCTGCTGGTGCTGCTCTCCGACGTGGACGCGCTCTACACCGGCAATCCGGCCGATCCGGCGGCGCGGAAGATCCCGCTGGTCCGCGACGATCGCGACCTCGACGGGGTGACGATCGGCTCGGCCGGCAAGTCCGGTGTCGGCACCGGTGGCATGGTCACCAAGGTGGAGGCGGCCCGGATCGCGACCGGTTTCGGTATCCCGGTGGTGTTGACCGCGGCGCCGCTGGCGGCCGAGGCGCTGGCCGGCAAGGAGGTCGGCACGCTGTTCGAGGCGGCGGCGAAACGGCCGGCGGCCCGGCTGTTCTGGCTGGCCCACGCCACGTCGCCGCGCGGTCGCCTGCACCTGGACGCGGGCGCGGTCGCCGCGGTGGTGGCCCGGCGCAAGTCGCTGCTGCCGGCCGGGATCACCGCGGTGGACGGGTCGTTCGCGGCGGGTGATCCGGTGGACCTGGTGGACGCCGGTTCCGGCACCCCGGTGGCCCGTGGCCTGGTCAACTACGACGCGGTGGAGCTGCCGGCGCTGCTCGGCCGGTCCACTGGGGAGTTGGCCGCGGAGCTGGGCCCAGGATATGAACGAGAGGTCGTCCACCGCGACGACCTGGTCCTTCTTTAACAGCGCTAGGGAGTGCAGAAAATGAGCGTGCTGGAGCAGGCCGCCGCCGCACGGGTCGCCGCCATCGATCTCGCCCGGGCCACCCGCGCCGAGAAGGACGCCGCCCTGCTGCTGATGGCCGACCGGATGGTCGAGCGGGCCGACGACATCGTCCACGCCAACGGGGTGGACATCACGAACGCCCGGGCGAACGGCCTGTCCGAGGCGATGATCGACCGGCTGACGCTCACCGGGGAGCGGGTCGCGGCGATGGCCGACGGGCTGCGCCAGCTGGCCGCGCTGCCGGATCCGATCGGTGACGTGGTGCGCGGTTCGACCCTGGCCAACGGGCTGGAGTTGCGGCAGGTGCGGGTGCCGTTCGGCGTGGTCGGGATGATCTACGAGGGTCGTCCGAACGTGACCGCCGACGCCGCCGGGATCTGTCTGAAGTCCGGCAACGCGGCCCTGCTGCGCGGGTCCGGTTCGGCGTTCTCGTCGAACGCGGCGATCGTCGCGGTGCTGCGCAAGGCGGTCGCCGACGCGGGGCTGCCGGTCAACACGATCCAGCTGCTCGACGCCACCACCCGCGACTCGGTGAAGGACCTGATGAAGGCCCGGGGCCTGGTCGACGTGCTGATCCCGCGCGGTGGCGCCTCGCTGATCAAGACGGTGGTCGAGGAGTCGACGGTGCCGGTGATCGAGACCGGGGTGGGCAACTGCCACGTCTACGTGGACGCGGCCGCCGATCTGGAGAAGGCGCTGGCGGTCACGGTCAACTCGAAGACGCAGCGCTACTCCACCTGCAACACCGCCGAGTCGCTGCTGGTGCACGCGGAGATCGCGGACACGTTCCTGCCGCTGGTGCTGGAGGAGTTGCAGAGCCGCGGCGTCACCGTGCACGGCGACGCCCGGGTGGCGGGTCACGGCGACGCGGTGGTCGCCGCCACCGACGACGACTGGGGTACGGAGTACCTGTCCCCGGACATCGCGGTGGCGGTCGTCGACTCCCTGGACGACGCCCTGGACCACATCCGGCGGTGGGGCACCGGCCACACCGAGGCCATCGTCAGCGAGTCGACCACCGCGACCAGGCGTTTCGTCGCCGGTGTGGACGCGGCCGCGGTGATGGTCAACGCGTCGACCCGGTTCACCGACGGCGGCGAGTTCGGTTTCGGCGCGGAGATCGGCATCAGCACCCAGAAACTGCACGCCCGTGGTCCGATGGGCCTGCCGGAGCTGACCTCCACGAAGTACGTGGTGACCGGAAACGGTCACACCCGCTAGAGCTTTTAACGCACGGCCCGCAGCGCCGTCAGCGTCGCGTTGACGTCGAAGAGCGGGCCCTCGTTGCTGTCCCATCCGCCGTCCGGGCGCTGCGTCTCACCCAGTCGTTTCCAGGCGCCCGGCAGCAGCCAGTCGTCGCCCAGGTTGACCCGGCGCAGCGCCACCGCCATCGACGCCACGTCGGCCGGGGACATGTCCGGCAGGCGGCCGCCGAGCACCTGCTGGACGCGGGCCGACTCGTAGAAGAAGTTCTGCTGGTGCAGGAGCCCGGCGGCGTACCAGCCGGTGGCCAGGAACGACGGCCAGCTGCCGTCCGGGCGGAGCTGGGCCACCACCCACGTCGCCGACGAGCGCACTGTCTCCCCGTACGGCGAACGGGTTTGGAAGGGGTCGGTCGCGACCGCCGCGGCGGTGAGCCAGAAGCCGGCCAGCGAGGTCAGGTAGAGCGTCGCCTCGGGGTCGCCGGGCAGTGCCCAGGACGGCGCCAGATCGGCCAGCGACCCGTGCTCCTGCCAGGTGCCGTCACCGCGCTGCGCGGAGGCCAGCCACTGGAGGGCCCGCTCGCCGATCGGGCTGGTCAGGGCGCCGATGTCGTCGAGCTCGGCGAGGCGGAAGCAGGTGGCGTCGATCGATGGGATCGCGCCGTCGGCGGAGGCGGGCCAGCCGCCCTCGGGCATCTGCCCGGCGGCGATCCGTTCCACGGTTTCCGGCGGGGGCGGCTGACCGGTCCGGATGTGGGACAACCGCGCCCGTTCGACGGGGTCACCATGGGCGACCACATATCCGATCGCGGCGTCTATATCGATCACGGTGACGACGGTACCGGCCGAACCTGTCGAACGCAGGCCCCCGCACACCGGGGAGTCACCCGTTGGTGACTCCCCGGGACGAAAACGATCAGTACGACGGGAGCGACGGGTCGACCGTGTTGACCCAGGAGACGATGCCGCCCTGGACGTGCACGGCGTCCTTGAAACCGGCCGCCTTGAGCGCGGCGAGGGCCTCCGCCGAGCGCACGCCCGACTTGCAGTGCAGGACGATCTGCTTGTCCTGCGGGAACTGCGCCAGGGCCGCGCCGGACAGGATGTCGCCCTTCGGGATCAGGACCGCGCCGGGGATCCGGTTGATCTCCCACTCGGCCGGCTCGCGGACGTCGGCGAGGAAGACGTCCTTGCCGCTGTCCTGCCAGTCCTTCAGCTCGCGGGCGGTGATCGTGGAACCGGTGATCGCCTCCTGCGCCTCGACCGAGACGGCGCCGCAGAAGTCCTCGTAGTCCTCGAGCAGGTCGGTGACGGTCGGGTTGTCGCCGCAGAGCGCGCAGTCCGGGTCCTTACGGACCTTGATCTTGCGGTACTCCATCTCCAGGGCGTCGTAGACCATCAGCCGGCCGACCAGCGGCTCACCGATGCCGGTGATCAGCTTGATCGCCTCGTTGACCTGGATCGAGCCGATCGACGCGCAGAGCACACCGAGCACGCCGCCCTCGGCACAGCTCGGGACCATGCCGGGCGGCGGGGGCTCCGGGTAGAGGCAGCGGTAGCAGGGACCGTGCTCCTCCCAGAAGACCGAGGCCTGGCCGTCGAAACGGTAGATCGATCCCCAGACGTACGGCTTACCCAACAGCACGGCGGCGTCGTTGACCATGTACCGCGTGGCGAAGTTGTCGGTGCCGTCGACGATCAGGTCGTACTGGCTGAAGATCTCTTTGACGTTGTCGCGGTCCAGCGCGGTGTTGTGGATGACCACGTTCACCAGCGGGTTGATCTCCGCGATGCTGCGGGCCGCCGACTCCGCCTTGGGCGTGCCCACGTCCGAGACGCCGTGGATGACCTGACGCTGCAGGTTGGACTCGTCGACCGTGTCGAAGTCGATGATGCCGAGCGTGCCCACCCCGGCCGCGGCCAGGTAGAGCAGAGCCGGCGAGCCGAGGCCGCCCGCGCCGACCGCGAGGACCTTGGCGTTCTTCAGGCGCTTCTGCCCGTCCATCCCGACGTCGGGGATGATCAGGTGACGCGAGTAGCGGCGGATCTCGTCGACGCTCAGCTCAGCTGCCGGCTCGACGAGCGGTGGCAGACCCACATTCACTCCCCGGGTTGGTGATAAAGGATCGCCGCCCATTGTTGCTCGGTTCGCGGGCTCGTATCCATGACGTCGGCCACGGGCCCGACATGCGGGATAGGGAATATTTCAAGCGACCGGCTCGCCCCGGTAACGCTCGCCGTCCAGGTAGGGCCACGCGTTCGGGGTACACCCCTTCAGACCGAACGTCTGCTGCTGCATCACCGGCGCCGGCTCGCCCTTGCCCGGGCACGCCTCGTGATCGTGCCCCAGCTCGTGCCCGACCTCGTGGTTGATCGCGTACCGGCGGTAGGTGGTCAATCGGTCCCCGAACTCGGGCACCGCACCGGACCACCGGTCGGCATTGATGATCACCTTGCCGGGCACCCGGCACGAGGTGTAACCCTCGGTGTCCAGGCCGCCCGTCGCGCACATCTTCTCCGAGGTCTCCGCGGACGCCAGATAGATGGTGAAGTCCACGTCGTCACCGGCCTTCGGCACCCGGCGCATCCGCAGCTTGCCGGTGTGCACCCAGCTCCGGTCGTCACCGAGCGTCTCGTCGATCGCCGCGGCGAAATCCGCGGGCGCGGTGTCCGCGACGACCTCCTCGACCGCCACCCGGAAGCGGTACAGGCGACCGGCCTCACCGAGCATCGGACCGCGGCTCCGCTCGTACGCGAAATCGCCTCTCTTGCCGGGTTTGCTGGTCGGCTCCTCAGTCGGTGCACCGGTCGGCTCCTGGACCGCCTGCGCCCCACCGGTGGGTTCCGGGGCCTCCACCGGACCGGCCTGCTCGGCCGGCTGGGCGGCGTCCATCCGCGGAGTGACAGGCTTCTCGTTGTTCCACACCTCATGACCGACGATCAAGAGCAGAAGGACCGCCATTACGTACGCCACCAGAACCGCACGCCTGCGCCGCCGGATCCGCCGGGCCGCCGGTGACTCGGGCACCAGGTGCCGGGCGACGTACTCGTCCTCGTCCTCGTCCTCGTCCGGCTCGGCCGCCGTCTCCAGCGGTTCCTCGGGGGCGAACAGCACGTCGGGCCGGAAGTCGGGCTCCGGGACGTAGATCCGCTCCTCGGTGACCGGCTCGAACTCCGGCACGTGATGCCGGCCCTCCGGCTCGGGAACCGTCTCGACCCGGGGCGGGACCTGGATGTTCTCCGCGAGGTTCCGTTCCAGCAGGGCCTTCGGCGGCCACAGGTTGTCCGGCAGCTCGGCCGGCAGGCGCAGGCTCGACGGCAGGCCACGCCGGTTCGGGGTCTGCGGGTACTGGCTCTCCGGCGGCAGCGCCGGGGTCTCCACCGGGTCCTCGATCATCTCCGGGGCGGGCAGAGCCTCCGGGGCGGGCAGGGCCTTCGGCACGCCGGTACGGACCGTGCGCCGGACGCCGGTGGCCCGGGGGCCGACGGTGGTTCCGGGCGCCGTCATCGGGTCGCCGGGATCCGGGGCGGGCGGCGGCGGTTCCGGGGTGCGCGGCCGGGAGGCGGCGAGCCGTTCCGCGGCGAGTTCCACGATGCCGCGGGTCATCTCCGGCGTCTCCGGCGTCTCCGGACTCTTCGCGACCGGCCGGCGGCGCTCCTCGGCCGCGGTCTTGCGGGCCGGTGTGCGGGCCGCCGACGTCCGCGCCGAGGTGCTCTTGACCGGTTTCTCCGCCGCCTGCTCCGCGGTGGTGGACTTCTTCGCCGCCGGTCTGCGGGCGGGCTTACGGGCCGGCTCGGTGGAGGCGGTCACCGGATTCTTCGCGGTGGCCGTCGCCGGCACGGTACGGGCACGGGCCCGGCCACGCCGCTCACTACCGGCGTCCGGGTCAACAGGGCCATTTGTCGCGTTTGCCATAGCAAGCGAAAGCCTGCCACGACCTAACCGTCCGTCACTGCACTTTCACGTTTCCGTACCTGTCAGATGCGCGGTCCGACCAGGTCCTTGCCGTTGCGGCGCGGCCACGAGTACGGCTTGCAGCCACGCAACGTCAGGGTCTGCTGCACCATCACCGGCGCCGGGCCATTCGCCTTGGGGCAGTTCTCGTGCCGGTGCCCCAGCTCGTGGCCGACCTCGTGGTTGATCACGTACCGGCGGTACTCGGCCAGGCCGATCTCCGCCTCCAGGTACGGCGTCGACGACTTCCGCCACCGGTCCAGGTTGATGATCGCCTTGCCGGTGGTCCGGCACGAGGTGAACGGTACCCCGCCGATCGTGACGTTGGTGCCACCCTGCAGGCACATCCGCCCGGTCGTGGTCCGCGTCGCCAGATAGACGGTGAAGTCGGCCTTGTCCGAGCCGGCCACCATCTGCAGCCGCAGGTCGCCGGACCCGGACCAGCTCCGCTCGTCCTCCAGCGTGGCCCGCACCTGCGCGGTGAACTCGGCGACGTCCTCGCCACTGCCCTTCTCCACCGCGACCTTGAACCGGCGGAGCGTGCCCTTCTTCCCGGCGACCTCACCACGCTCGGTGGAGTAGGTGAACTCGCCGGAGCCCTTGACCGGGACCTTGCCGTCGAGTTTCAGCACGTCCTCGGCGAGTGGCTCCGGCTCGTCGGTGGCCACGATCTCCACCGGCTCCTCCGACTCGACCGGCTCGGCCGGCGCCGGCGGCGTGACGCTCGCCGGAGGTGGCGTCACGAACGACGCGGCGGGCTCAACAGGTGTCCGGCTGCCGACCAGGAGCGCGGTCACCCCGAGCGAAACCAGAGTGACGGCGAGCACCACGAGCCAGATCCGCTGCCATCTCATCGATGGGAGATTTCCACACTCCACTCACCGAATCCGCCCGGGGAGGATCATGGTGCCCTGCGTTACATCAGGCAACCTAACCGGCTCAAACGTTTCCGCTGGTGGGCTGGCGGACCTCGTCCAGCAGGCCGACGACGGCACGGGCCACCACCCGGGGAACCTCCATCTGGGCGACATGACCGACACCCGGAAGGATGAGCAGCCGCCCGTCCGGGACGATCCGGGCCACCTGCGCCGGCACCCGCGGGTCGACCAGTTTGTCGGTCAGGCCACCGATCACCAGCGTGGGCGCCTCGACCCGGGCGGCCAGACGCCACTGCGAGTCCTCACCCGGCAGGTAGGCCCGCAGGAAGCTGGCGACCAGGCCACGCAACGTGCCGAGATAGGCCTTCGGATAGTGGGCGACGGTGAACCGGAGCTGGATCTCCTCCATCGCCTCGGCCCGGCGCTGCGGATGCACCTTGGTGGTGTCGCCGAAACACGCCGCCAGCACCTGCTCGGCCATCTGCTCGGCGGTGAGCCGGGTGAGCGCCCAGGCCATCAGGCGCTCGGCGCCGGGCAGCGCCAGCAGCGGCAGCACCGGGCCCTGCGCGGTCCGCCGCGGGTTCAGGAACGGCATCGCCGGCGAGATCAGCGTCAGGGTCCGGACCAGGTCCGGCCGGAGCGCCGCCACCCGCACCGAGATCGAGCCGCCGAGCGAGTTGCCGATCAGGTGGACCGGACCGCGGCCGGACTGGTCCAGGTAGTCGATCAGGGTCGACGAGAAGGCCGGAATCGAGTACCTCGGGCTGGGATCGCTGTAGCCGAAGCCGGGCAGGTCGACCGCCTGCGCGTCGAGCCGGTCGGCGAGCAGCCCGGCCAGATCGGTGAAATTCTGCGAGGAGCCGCCCAGGCCGTGCACATAGACGGCGGGCTCGGCCTCGGGACTCAGCCCGGGGGTGTCCCGGACGTGCAGCATCGCGCCGCCGACCGAGACCCGGCGAGCGGGCCACGGCGGCGGAATCTGACCATCCGGCAACAGCGAGCTGTCGTCGGCGAGAATCGCACCCTTCATCAGGCCAAGAGTGCCTCAAGTCGACGGTTGACGGCCGCCAATGTGGCGCGGACCATCGCGTGCCTGTCGTCTCCGGTCACCACAGCCGATCCGGCCAGCTGCTCGACCCAGCCGCCGCCGCACGAGAGCAGCAGCACGACGACCGCGACCTGCATCGGCCCGAACGACACCGCGGCGGCGTGCTCGACGAAGCAGCGCGCCGGCCCGTCCGGGTGGGCGGAGGTGGAGAGCAGCTGGTCGACCGCACCGGCGGTGGCCGTCGCGCAGAGACGCAGGAGGTAGCCGTCGACCGCCGGGCCGGTGGCCACCCCCGCGGCGGTCCGGCCGCCGGCACGCAGCCGCACCTCGACGGTGGCCTCCGCACCGAACGTGTTGACGTGCACGTTCTCGATGATCACGCGCGGGCCGGGGTTGTCGCCCGGGTCCAGCGGGCGCGGCTTGGACGCGTCCGCCGGGACCAGCGCGGCCGGGGTGCTGATCACCGGCGCCGGCGACGGCACCTGCGGCGGCGGGGCCATCAACGGTGTCGGGGCCGGCATCGTGGGCACCGTGGGCATCGCGGAGACCGGGGCTGCCGGGCTCGAGACCGGGGCGACCGGGCTGGACACCGGACGGGCCGGGCTCGACACCGGACGGACCGGGCTCGACACCGGGCGCGCCGGACTGGACACCGGGGCGACCGGGAACGAGGCCCGGGCCTGGCGGGTGGGCTGACTGGGCAGCAGCGGCGTGCGCGGCGACGAGACCGGGGCACTGGACGGCCGGAGCGCGGCCGGCGGGTCGCCGGGCATGGCCGCGTCCAGACCCATCCGGTCCTGGAGCAGACGGGCCACCTGGCGGCTCACCTCGGCCGGGTCGGCGCCGTCGGACAGGTCGAGCCGGAGACTGTGCGCACCGGCCGGCGTGGCCCGCAACGACGCGTCCCGGACCCCGTCCACCTCGCGGACGGCGGCCAGGATGTCCTGGACGTCGAAGCCCTCCTGGCGCTCCTGGGCGGGCACGACGTCGCCGCGGCGCAGGTGCGTCGCTATCCGGGCCAATGCTGGTGCTTCGGCCGACGGCTCCACGGAGGGCGGCTCCGGAACTCTCGGGACGTCCGGCTGGGCCGGAACGCGCTGGGGCAGGACCCCGCGCGGCTCACCGTCGGCGTCGGTCTCGACGTCGCCGGCATCCGGCGGACCCGCTGAGGGGAACGACGGCGTACGCGGGAAGCTCGGCGAATCGTACGCCGAACCGTCACCGGACGGCCCGTCGAACGACGGCAGGCCCTGTGCCAGCGTGTCGGTCACCAGCGCGTGCCGGGACCGGATCGGGTCCGGGGCCGGGTCGGCGGCCGGCTGCTCGGGCAGCCAGTCCGGGCGGGGCGGCACCGGGGCCGAACCACGCTGCTGCGGGTACGAATCGTCCAGATCGCCCTCGTACGGGTACGGCGGAGCGCTGTTCGGGGTCGACGACAGCGGCGCCACCCCCGGCGGGCGGCGGTGGCCGAGAATGTCGGCGAGCCGGTTCCGGTCGGAGGACCACCCGTCCGTGGACCCGGACGAGGGAATCTCGGAACCCGGCGCGGCGGGAATGCCGGACGCCGGCGCGGTCCCGGTCGGTCGCTCGGCCGGGAACTGCTGCCGCCCGAAGGTGCGCCCGTCAGCCGGCCGCCGCCATGGAGGCGTGTCCACTCCCTGCTCCAAACCCGCTCCCGTGTTGGTCCACGGGCTCTCGTTACCCGCCCAGCCGTTCATCCGTGTGCGGTCTTGCGAGTCGGCTCCGTTGCCACCCGTTGAGGCTCCGGCGTCACCGGAATGCCCTGATTCATCCACCGCGTGCTCCTCGCTCGCCCCCGCTGAGGCTACCGTGTCGTTGCAGTGGCGATAAGTTGCAGCGTCGCGACAATTGCCCGCACGACCGCGACATGCGCCGAACCGGGCAATCCGAGACGACAAACCGCGGGGACACCAGACCCCCTGGGAGGTTCACAGAAATGACCGCTGCGTCCGGCGGGCCACAGACCGCACGACCCACCCGCCTGCCCCGCTCGGCCCGCCGCAAGCAGTTGCTGGCCGCCGCGCAGCAAGTCTTCGTCGCCCACGGCTACCACGCCGCGGCGATGGACGACATCGCGGAACGTGCCGGAGTCTCGAAGCCCGTCCTCTATCAGCACTTCCCCGGCAAGCTCGAGCTGTACCTGGCCCTGCTGGACACGCACTGCGACGCGATAATCGCCAAGGTGCGCGGGGCCATGCTGGCCTCCCCGGACAACAAGGACCGGGTGAAGGGCGCCGTTCGGGCGTACTTCGACTTCATGGATCACGAGAGCGAGGCGTTCCGTCTCGTCTTCGAGTCGGACCTGCGCAACGACCCCCAGGTCCGGCAGCGGGTGGAACGGGTCGAGCAGGGCTGCATCGCGGCTGTGACCGACACCATCATCTCCGACACCGGGCTCCGGGCCGACCAGGCCGAGCTGCTCGCCTCGGGCCTCGCCGGGGCCGCCGGGCAGGCCGCACAGTTCTGGCTGGCGAACGGCCGGCGTACGCCGAAAGCTGAAGCCGAAGCGCTCGTAGCTGCGCTGATCTGGCGTGGGATCGCCAGCTTCCCGCTTCAAGGCGATTCAACTGCCGGAACGGCTCCGGAAATCGGATAGCCTTTCGATCGGGTAGACGGATCTTTTTTGGGAGGGACTCCGTGGAGGTCAAGATCGGCGTGCAGCAGTCGCCGCGCGAGCTTGTGCTGGAGAGCGCTCAGACCCCGGCGGAGGTCGAGCAGGCCGTGACGGATGCTCTGGCCAAGGACGGTGTCCTGACACTGACTGACGAGAAGGGCCGCAAGGTGATCATCCCGATCGCCAAGGTGGCATACGTGGAGATCGCGGAGGCGACGCACCGTCCCTTCGGCTTCACCACTCGCTGAACCTCAGCGCCGGGAGGGATGCCCTGTCACAGGGCGCCCTCCCGTAACTCTCTCTCGGGTGCGTCTGCTATCAGGTCGGGTAGAGTGGCCTGTGTCGTCGTCGATCTGTCAAGTCGACGGCCCGCGTGTGGCCCGCTTTCGAGCGTGCGGCCCGCGCCTATACGAGACCGCGCCCAAAGACATCCGACGGGCGCACCACGAGAGGGCACCCGTAAAACTTCATGACCGACAATGAGCAAGCTCTAGTACCCGTGACCAGTCGCGCACCGGTCCGCGCCGACAGCCCCACCTTCGCTGAGCTGGGCGTTCGTGCCGAGACCGTCGAGGCGCTGGCCACCGCCGGCATCACCCACGCCTTCGCCATCCAGGAGTACGCGCTGCCGATCGCCCTGCGGGGCACCGACCTGATCGGCCAGGCGCCCACCGGCACCGGCAAGACCCTCGGTTTCGGCCTGCCCCTGCTGGAGCGCGTCACCGCCCCGTCCGAGGGCGCCGACGGCCAGCCGCAGGCCCTGATCGTCGTCCCCACCCGTGAGCTGGGTCTCCAGGTGGCCCGTGACCTCGCCGCCGCCGGTAGCACCCGGGGTGTCCGGGTTCTGCCGATCTACGGTGGGGTGGCGTACGAGCCGCAGGTCGAGGTCCTCAAGAAGGGCGTCGAGATCCTGGTCGGCACCCCCGGCCGTCTGCTCGACCTGTGCAAGCAGAAGATGCTCAAGCTGGGTTCGGTCAAGGCGCTGGTGCTCGACGAGGCCGACCGGATGCTCGACCTGGGCTTCCTGGAGGACGTCGAGAAGATCCTGGCGATGATCCCGGCGAAGCGGCAGACGATGCTGTTCTCGGCCACCATGCCGGACCCGATCGTCGCCCTGTCCCGCCGGTTCCTGACCAACCCGGTCACGATCCACGCCGGGCACACCACCGAGAGCGGCCCGTCGCCGCTGACCAAGCAGGTCGTCTACCGCACCCACCCGCTGAACAAGGTGGAGATGGTGGCCCGCATCCTGCAGGCCAAGGACCGCGGCCTCACGATGATCTTCACTCGTACCAAGCGGGCCGCCGACCGGGTCGCCGAGGACCTCGACTTCCGCGGGTTCGCGGTCGCCGCGGTGCACGGTGACCTAGGCCAGGGCGCTCGCGAGCGGGCGCTGCGGGCATTCCGCAGCGGCAAGATCGACGTGCTGGTGGCGACTGACGTCGCGGCCCGTGGCCTGGACGTGTCGGGCGTCACCCACGTGATCAACTACGACTGCCCGGAAGACCCGGAGACCTACACCCACCGCATCGGCCGGACCGGCCGGGCCGGTGCCACCGGTGTCGCGGTGACCTTCGTCGACTGGGAGGACATGCCGCGCTGGGTGCTGATCGACAAGTCGCTCGGCCTCAGCATGCCGGAGCCGCCGGAGACCTATCACACGAGTCCGGCGCTCTACTCCGACCTGGACATCCCCGAGGGCATCTCGGGCACCCTGCCGACTGCTTCGCGCAGCCGTGCCGGGCTGTCCGCGGAGGTCGAGGAGGACCTCGGCACCGTCGGGCGGCGCGGCGGCAGCCGTGGGCCGCGCGGGCGGGACCGTGACCGGGATCGGGACCGCGATCGCGACCGGGGTGGCCGTTCCCGAGGGCCCGCGCCGGCACCGTCGGAGTCCGCTGACAGCGGGACGACCGAGGTAACCGAGCGGCCCAAGCGGCAGCGTCGCCGTCGCAAGATCGGGGAGGAGGCCGCCGCTCCTGCTGCCACTTCCACGGTCGACTCCGCCGTCGACGTGCCTGTCGTCGACGGCCCTGTCATCGACGCGCCTGCTGCTGAGGCTCCGGCCGTCGACGAGGCCGCGCCGCGCACCCGGACCCGTCGTCGGCGGGCTCCCGCGACCACGCTGCCCTTCTCCGACGGCGCTGGCCCGGACTCCGGTACTGCGGCGGCTCCTGCCGTGGACGCCGCTCCCGCTTCGGAAGTCGCGCCCGCTGTGAAGGCCGCTCCCGCTCTGGAGGTCGCGCCTGCTGTGAAGGCCGCTCCTGCCGTGGACGCCGCCCCCGCTGCGGACACTGCGCCCGCCGCGGACACTGCGCCCGCCGCGCCTCGTCGCCGGCGCCGGGTTGCCGCAGCCCCCGTCGAGGCCACCGCGACCGCCACCGAGGGCACCGCGTCCGCCGCCGCACGCACCGCGTCCGCCGCACCCGCTGTCGAGAGCACTGAGGGCACCGCACCTGCTGTTGAGGGCACCGCCGAGGCTGCCGCTGAGCCGGCCGCCCCCCGTCGTCGCCGTCGCCGCACCGCCGCGGCACCGACCGAGGACACCGCCGCCGAGGCCTGACCCCCCGGCCCGACCCGGCCGTCGTTCATACGGTCCATACGTGGTGGATTCCCACCACGTATGGACCTTCGCGGGGCTCTCCCTAGCCATCGGCCCTCCTTGCCGCCGGCCCTTTCCTTGCCGCCGGCCCTTTCCTTGCCGCTGGCCTTCCTTGCCGCTGGCCTTCCTTGCCGCTGGCTCGACCATCACGCCGGCCCTTCCTTTGCCACCGGCCTCCCCTAGCCGTTGGTGCTCCCTTTGCCGATGTGCCGTCCCTTGCCTCCGGCCTTCCCATTGCCGCCAGGCCTCCCTTCCCTGACCGTCGTGCCCTCCGCTGGCCGCCCCTCTCCGGTCGGCGAGCCTTCCCCTGGCCGCGGGGTTTTCTCCGGCCGCGGGGTCTATCTCCGGCCGTGAGGTCTTCTTCGGTCGCGGGCAGAATAGGTCTCATGCCAGAACCGCTCGAATCAGTACTCGCCGAGGTGCGTGAGCTTCTGCTCGCGCCCGGCCTCACCCGAGCCGTCGCGGCCGGCCGTCGCCGCGGGCACGCACCCTCGGTGACTCGAGCCCAACTACGCCCGGTCACCTTGAAGCAGGGGCGGAAACTACAGATCGTCACCGACGACGGTGCCCGGCCGTTCACCCGGAACGTGGACGGCACCGAGGCCGCCGAGGCGGTGGACGCGCTGCTGGCCGAGCCGTTCGGCAACTGGCACGTGGAGACCGAGTCGGCGACCGTACAGGTGCGGGTGACCAAAAAGGGTGACGCCCAGGTGCACCGAGGCGCAGCCGTCGCCGCGCAGACCACGCCGGAGACTCACGACCGGGCCAAACAGTGGCTGCTCGACCCGGGCGACCCGCTCTTCACCGTGATCGGTGGCAACGCCGCCAAGCGCCGGCAGATCGACGCCTTCCTCCGGGCGCTCGCCGCGACCCTGCCCGACGAGCTGCCGTCGCCGCTGCGCGTCGTCGACCTGGGCTGCGGAAACGCCTACCTGACCTTCGCCGCCTATCGATACCTGGCCGGGCGGGGCGTACCGGTCCAGGTGGTCGGGGTGGACGTCCGCGAGGATCAGCGGGTACGCAACAACGCGGTCGCCGCCGAGCTGGACTGTGCCGACGAGGTGACGTTCGTGGCCGGCACCATCGAGGACGCCGAGCTGCCGTTCGAGCCCGATCTGGTGCTCGCGCTGCACGCCTGCGACACCGCCACCGATCAGGCGCTGGCCCGCGCGGTCCGGTGGGACGCCCGCTGGGTGCTGGCCGCGCCGTGCTGCCATCACGACATCGCGGCGCAGATCAAAGGCGGTTCGACCCCTTCGCCGTACGGGGAACTGACCCGTCACGCGATCATGCGCGAACGATTCGCCGACGTGCTGACCGATTCGCTCCGGGCCGCCCTGCTGCGGCTGAACGGGTACCGGGTGGACGTGGTCGAGTTCATCGACTCGGCGCACACGCCGCGCAACCTGATGCTGCGGGCCCGCCGGACCGGCGCCGCGCCCACCGCTGAGCAGGAGAAGGAGTACGCCGCACTGACCGGTCAGTGGGGTGTCGAGCCGGCTCTGGCCCGGATGCTGCTCAGCTGACCACGACGGTCCAGGCCGCCGTGGACACCTTCCCGGCGACCTGGAAGTCGAGGAACATCCGGTACGTGCCCGGACTCGGCGCGGCCAGCCAGAACTTGATCTTTCCGTCGATCAGCTGCGTCTCCGGGTGCACGTGGACATAGCCGAGATCGTTCTGGCGCAGCACCACCAGATGACCGAAAGCGCCCAGGTACGGCTCCAGCACGGCCGGCTTCCCGATGCCGTCGGTAACGGTCATCAGCAGCGGTTGGGTCGACTGGGTGGACGGCGTTCCCTCGTACCCCACCTGGAAGTTTCCGGCGGTCGCGACCAGGGCCGGATCGGGCAGGGTGACCGGCGCATAGTTCCCCGCGACCGTCAGGTCGCTGCCCAGGCTGCTGACCGTTTCGACCCCGCCGACCTGCGCGGTGAAATCGGCGATCATCCGGTAGAGGCCGGGCTCGGCCAGCGTGAGATCGACACTCCACGTGCCGTCGGGCGCCATCACCGGGTGTAGATGCTGAAACCCGGTGAGGTCACGGCGGATCACGATCAGATGCAACGGCTTGTCGTGTACGACGGCGAACGTGGTGACCGGCGCGCCGCCCGGGCCGTTGATCGTGAACTGGAGATTCAGCGCCTTCCCCGCTTCGAGGACGGTCGTCACCGGGGTCAGGGTGAGGCCGTTGCCGCTGAGCGATAGGCCACCGACCGGGGCGCTGCCGGACGTGCCGATCGGGGCGGTGGTGCCGTGCACGTGCGGCTGGCTCTCGTCAAAAGCGGACACGCTCGGCACCGGTTGCGGCGTGGCGGCGTTGGTGGCGGTGGTCCCGTTGTTGAGCCGGCCCAGCCCGTAACCGGCGAAGAGAACAACGATCAGCAGAGCCCCGACCGCCGCGAACCGGAACCCGTCACCGGTCGGTTTCGGACTCCCGCCCGCTTCCCCGGACCGCGCTCCGGCTCCTGCCGACCGCGAGAGGCCGAACTGCGGTTCCTCGTCGTCGTCAGGCATCGATTCAGCGTAACTGTCAGGGGTGGGGTCTAGCGTGCGGGGCGTGAGCCGATACGAGATACATCTGACGGTGTCCGCCGAAGCCGACGACGAGAAGCTTCGCGCCTGGGCGGCCGGGATCGGCGCCAAATACACCCGCATCGTGCTCGATCGGGGCGTCACCGCCGACCAGCCGATGCTGAGCTGGCTGACCGGTGGCACCGCCGCCGAGGCAGAGCTGTCCGCCCGGCGTACCGCGGCTGATCTGCAAGAAGCGGGTTTTCCGGTGACGAGGCTCAAAGTGGAGGCCGCGGCGTCGAGTCAGGAGGCTCCCGCCGCAGACGGCCGCTATTTCGAACACCACGTGAAACTGCTGCTCCCACCCGGCGCCGAGGTCGAGGCGGTCCGCGAGGTAGCGCTCCGGCACAACGCCCGCCTGTCCCGCAACGCCCGCCGAATCCGCCCCGACGGCATCCGCGAACGTTTCGTGACCCAGCGCTGTCACCGAGGAGACCGAACCGAGGCGGCCGAGGCTCTGGCCGCCCTGGTGACCGCCCTCACCACCCAGGGTTGGGAGATAGCCGAGGTAGAGGAGGAGTTCGTCCTGATAGACGACAACCCCACCCTCGACGCCGGCTGGTTCGGCTAAGCACACACCAACCCACCCACACCCCCAGCCAACTCAAAGGCACACACCGAGCCGTCCGCACCGTCAGCCAGCCTGCCTGCACCGTCAGCCAGCCCGGCCATCAGCCAGCTTGCCAGCGCCGTCAGCCACCTCGAAGGAGGCACCCCGCGCCGCCCGCATCGCCAGGCCGGTATCAAGGTGCACGCACCAAGCTGGCCTTGCCACCAGCTGGCTCGAGGGCGCACACCCCGAGCCGTTCCCGCCGCCAGCCGGTTCGGATGGCGCACTGAGCCGCTCGCAGCGCCAACCGGTTCGGAGGAACCCGCGCCACATGCCTCACCTGGACAACGTGCCTTCTCAACTGGACAACGTGGGGCTGCCGCCATGGGCCGAACGGCCCCTGTGACACCATGCGACCGGTTGGATACCTAGCCGTCGCGAAGGAGCACTCCGTGGAAGATTTGGAACGTGACGGCTACGTCCTGTCCGCAGACCCGAAGCGCGTCGACTTCGCCCGGGTCCACCGCTGGCTCTCCGAAGAGTCCTACTGGGCGGCCGGCCGCCCTTACGACCTGGTGGCCCGTTCCATCGACGGCTCCGTCCCGTATTCGGTCTTCACCTCCCCCACAGCCTCCACCGATCCCGCTCAGCCGGCCGAACAGGTCGCGTTCGCTCGGGCCGTCACCGACGGCGCCACCTTCGCCTGGATCTGCGACGTCTTCGTCGACGCCGATCACCGAGGCCACGGCCTGGGCAAATGGATGATCGACACGATCCTGGCCGACCTCTCCGAACGCGGCATCCAACGCTTCCTGCTGGCCACCCGCGACGCCCACGACGTCTACCGCCGCTCCGGCTTCACCGAGCTGGTAGGCGCCAACCGCTACATGGAGATCGACCACCGCCCCACCAGAAACGCCATCCTCGGCCTCCCCTGACCAGGACCAGGTCACCCGAGCATCCAGGCCCTCCGGCCCCGAGTGCTCAGGTCGTCCGACTATTGCGAGTGCTCAGGTCATCCGACCGCCCTGAGCGATCCGGTTCCCCGACCAACCGCGAACGATCAGGTCATCCGGCCACCGCGAGGGCCAGGGGCAGGATTCCGGGGGCTCCTGCGCGGCGGAGGGCCCGGCCGGCCAGGGTCATTGTCCAGCCGGAGTCGACCAGGTCGTCCACCAACAGCACCGGGCCGGACAGGGCCGGCAGCTCGGCGGCCATCTCCGGCGGCACCTCGAACGCGTCGTGCAAAGCGCGAACCCGCTGGGCGCTGTTGCCCCGATGACCACCGCCGTCGGGTGCCGGCGCAGCCTGGAGAACCCCGAGCATCGGCAGCCTCCCGACCTCGGCAATCCGCTCGGCGAGGCTGTGGATAAGTTGTGGATGACGCTGTGAATAAACTGCCGCGACGGCTGCCGGGCGCTGTTTCCAAGCGTCATCTCCCCTGGCCCAGGCCTTGAGCACCTCGACCACGGCGTCAGCCAGTTCCGGTGGGATCGGACCGTCCGGGGACTCCGGTGAGACCGCGGCACGCAGCCGGTTACCCCAGCCGAGGTCGGACAGACGGCCGACGGCACGGCCCGGTTCGATCTGCTCGGCGGGCGGGATCCGCCCCTTCAGCGAGACGCCGACCGCGGCCAGCCCGGTGGGCCACATCTTCTTCGGCGTGATCTCCAGACCGGGTCGCCCGAGGAACGCCTCAGCCGCCGCGAGCGAACTCGCCGACACCTCACTGTCGAACAGCGGCTCCGCACAGTTGTCGCACCGGCCGCACGGAACGGCGTCCGGATCGTCCAGGCAACGGCGGAGGAACTCCATCCGGCAGGAGGTGGTCACCGCGTACTCGAGCATGGTCTTCTGCTCTGTCTCGCGGGCCTCGGCGACGCGCCGCAACCGTGTCTCGTCGTAGGTCCACGGCTCCCCGGTGGCGAGCCAGCCGCCCCGGGTGCGATGCACCGCGCCGTCCACGTCGAGAACCTTGAGCATCAGCTCCAACCGGGTGCGCCGCAGATCGACAAGTGGCTCCAGCGCCTGTGTCGACATCGGCTGGACCGGGGAGAGCTGGTTCAGCACCGCACGCACCTGCTCCTCGGGCGGGAAGGCCAGCGACGCGAAGTAGCGCCAGATCGCGACGTCCTCCGGCCCGGGCAGCAGCACCACCTCGGCGTGCTCGACCGCACGGCCGGCCCGGCCGACCTGCTGGTAGTAGGCGATCGGAGAGGGCGGCGCACCGAGATGGACGACGAACCCGAGATCGGGTTTGTCGAAGCCCATGCCCAGCGCCGACGTCGCGACCAGCGCCTTGATCTTGTTGGTGAGCAGATCCTGCTCGGCGGCGCGGCGCTCGGTGTCCTCGACCTGGCCGGTGTAGGTGGCCACCTCGAACCCGCGGGATCGCAGGAAGTCGGCTGTCTCACCGGCTGCGGCGACGGTCAGGGTGTAGATGATGCCGGAGCCCGGCAGCCGCTCCAGGTGATCGGCGAGCCAGGCCAGCCGGTGCGCCGGGTCCTCCAGCCGGAGGGCGGCCAGACGGAGCGAATCCCGCTCGAGCGAGCCGCGCAGAACCAGCGCGTCGCCGAGCTGGTCGGCGACATCGGCGGTGACGCGGGCGTTGGCGGTCGCCGTGGTGGCCAGCACGGGGGTACGAGCGGGCAGGCCGGCCAGGAACGTCCGCAACCGCCGATAGTCAGGCCGGAAGTCGTGCCCCCAGTCGGAGACACAGTGCGCCTCGTCGACCACGAGCAGGCCGGTGCTGCCCGCGAGGCCGGGCAGGACGTTGTCACGGAAGTCGGGGTTGTTGAGCCGCTCCGGGCTGATCAGCAGCACGTCGACCTCGCCGGCCCGGATCTCCTGCTCGATCAGGGACCACTCGTCGAGATTCGCTGAGTTGATCGTGCGAGCCTGGATGCCGGCCCGGGCGGCCGCGTCGACCTGGTTGCGCATCAGGGCGAGCAGCGGCGACACGATGACCGTCGGGCCGGCCTGCCGGTCACCGGATCTCAGCAGCGCGGTGGCCACGAAGTAGACCGCTGACTTGCCCCACCCGGTGCGCTGCACGCACAGCACCCGCCGTCGGTCGACGGTGAGCGCCTCGATCGCCCGCCACTGGTCCTCCCGAAGCACCGCGTGCTCCCCGGCGAGCCGGCGGAGCACTTCTTCGGCCCGCTCTCGCACGGCCATCCGCGTCGTATCAGTCACCCGGCATGTCTATCAGCCCGCGACGGACCGCCTTCGAGTTATCCACAGCGGGGAGTTGTCCACAGGGCAGCGGACGAAGGCCCGGCGGATCGGCAATGCTCCGGGGCGTTCAGGCGGGTTCGTTCGAAGGGGTCACCATGCAGGCGTCAGGTGGATGCACGACCCGGTTCGTCCCGGCACGAAGTGGCGTCAAACCGGCCGAGGCCGGCCCCCGCCCACCACCAGGCCGGGCCGGCTCCGGCCGGCCCGGCACCCACGTGGGGCGCGTTCGGCGAAGACGACGATCCGTTGCGGTACGGATGGAAGTCTCGGTGGCATGACCACAACGATCGCCCAGAAGCTGCTGATCAAGCCGAACTCGACCGTCTGGCTCAACGAGCCGGCCCGGTTGCCGCTGCTCACCCCGATGCCGGAGGGCGTGCGGGAGACCGCGACCCTGGCGACCGCGAGTACGGCGGTGATGTTCGCCGAGGATGCCGCGGGTGTGCGGAATCAGCTCGAACAACATCGCCCTGATCTCGATAAGCCGGGCGCGTTCTGGATCGCCTATCCGAAGGGGAACAGGGCTGACATCAACCGGGACTCGCTCTGGCCGATCGTCGCCGATTTCGACATGCGCCCGTGTGGCCAGGTGTCGATCGACGAGCGGTGGTCGGGGCTTCGGTTCCGGGCCAATCGTCCTGACGAGGGCCGCTTCACCGGCGGTGCGGGATGAGACGGCGGCGCGGTGAGACGGCGGTGCGGGACCAGACGGCAGTGCGGGATGAGGCCGCGGCGGCCTCCGGATCCGGCCGTCGCCGTCCACGGTGGGGTGGCGGCGGCCGGTTCATGTCGTCGGTGACCGACGGCCGTTCGATCGGTCGCGGTCGGGAGATCGGTTGGGCGAGCGGACGGAGAGCAGCTCGTGCGGCGGCTGACGGCGCTTCGACGGGTGACGGCCGACACGACCGATATCGCCTATGTGCCGGCCCTGCGCCCGTCCGGACCCGCGGTCAGCGACCGAGGACGGAGCCGCCGTTGACGTTGATGATCTGGCCGGTGACGAAGCCGCCGCCCGGGCCGACCAGCCAGCGGACCGTTTCGGCGATCTCGTCGGGCGTTCCGGCGCGCTTGATGAGGGTCGCGTCGACGCGGTGCTGGTGTCCTTCCGGGGTCATCCGGCCCAGGAAGAACTCGCTGTCGGTGACGTAACCGGGCGAGATGACGTTGGCGGTGATGCCTTCGGCGCCGAGCGAGGTGGCCAGGTCGAGGGCGTAACCGTGCAGTGCGGCCTTGGCCGCGGAGTAGGGCCCGCCGCCACCACGCTGGGCGGCGATCGAACTGGTCAGGACGATCTTCCCGCCCGGACGGCGGAGAAGCGGAAGGAGGGCGGTGGTCATGAGAACCGCGGTGAGCACGTTGGAGTCCAGGTTGGCCCGCCAGCGGTCCGCCACGCCCTGCAGGGTGCTCTCGTCCCCGGCGAGGTACGCCCCCGCGTTGTTGACCAGCACGTCGACCGGCCGACCGGCCACCGCCTCGACCACGGCCGGGATCTGGGCCGGGTCGGAGACGTCGGCGGTCACCGCGGTGGCCTGCGGTCCGATCCATGTCACGGCGTCGTCGAGCACCTCGGCGCGGCGGCCGACGATGATCACGTCGAAGCCCTCGCCGGCGAGCATGCCCGCCGTCGCCCTGCCGATCCCGGTCCCGCCTCCGGTGACAACTGCGAGTCTTGTCATGTCCTCGACCCTATCGGCGGATCTTGTAGCCGGAGTTTCAGAGTGCCAGGGAGAAGCCGGTGGTCCGCTTGGGCCGGGGGATCAGTTTCGGGACGGTGGCCGGGCTCTTCCGGGCCGTCCCACCGCGCCGGGGCGGCTGGCGCTTGCGCTTGTGCGCCGGTTCTCTGCCGGCCGGTGGCTGCTCGACCGTCGCCGCATTGACCGAGTCGGCGCCGGACGACACCGGTGGCCTGGTGTGCGTGGTGCCGCCCAGGACTTCGGCGCGGCACGGCAGACCGTTCAGGGTGAAGGCGAGCGGCAGCGGGTTCAGGTCCCGATAGCCACCGTGCAGGGTGACGGCCCGGGACCTGCCGCGGCCGTCGAGCACGACCCGGCGTCCGTGCTGAGCCACCGTCGCGGGGGCCGAAGCGGAAGCCGAATGCGAACCGGAGGTCGAAGCGAGGCGCTGCGAGCCGGGATAGGTGAACTCGACCCGCCACCCGGCCGTCTCGGTGGTCCGCACGCTCAGTCGCGCCTCGAAATCGGTGCCGGAGTCCCGCTTGATCTGGTACTTGATCAGGCAGCGCCCGCGGGCCGGAGCGGCCACGGCGGGCGCGGCGGCGTCGGCCACGACGGTCTGGTCCGGCTCGGTGCCCGGTGTCTGCCGACGGGTGCTCCAGCTCGCGGTCCCGGCGAGCAGGACCAGGGTGGCCAGGGCGGCTATCGCGGGTTTCCGGTCCCGGACGCCCATCAGGCGATGCGCCGGGAGGATGCGGCGCCGGTCGGCGAGGAAGAGGCCACCGCCGAGCGGGCGGACCGCTCCGCGGCGCAGGAGCAGACCGGCACGCAGTCGTACGGCGGTGACCGCGGCTGTGGGCCGGGCCAGACAGACGCGCAGGATCCGGCGTACACCCGAACCGGCTCCTCGGGCGGCCGGCACCGACGCCACCGCCCGGGCCACCGGCGTCGTGGGCTTTTCGCCCGGCCGCAACGGCGGGATGATCGGCCGCAGCCCCACGGTGGCGGCCAAGGCGCGGGCCAGTTCGGTCGCGGCGGGACGTTCGGCGGGGCTCTTCGCCAGGCAGCGCAGGCACAGTTCGGCGACGACGGCCGGCATCCCCTCGAGCTCGGGGATCGGTGCCGGATCGGCGTAGAGGTGGGCGCGCAGGGCTTCGGCGGTGCTCTCCGCGGGCCAGGGCATCCGCCCGGTGAGTGCCCGGTAGAGCAGCAGCCCGAGGGCGTAGACGTCGGTGGCGGGCGAGACGGCGGCGCCGCCGAGGCGTTCCGGGGCGAGGTAGGCGGGTGTGCCGAGCAGGCTGCCGTCCGCGGCCGCGTCACTCTGCCCGATCACCGCGGAGATGCCGAAGTCGACGATCTTCGCCCCGGACCCGGTCAGCATGATGTTCGCGGGCGTGATGTCGCGGTGCACGAGGCCGTGGGCGTGGGCGGTGGCCAGCGCGGAGGCGATCTCGGCGGTGATGATGACGGCTTCCCGCCATTCGAGCGAGCCCTGCCGGCTGAGCCGGGCGCCGACGGATTCGCCGTCGTTGAGTTCCATGACCACGTAGGGGACGGTCAGGCGTTCGGAGATCGGGGCTTCACCGAAGTCGTGGATGCCGGTGATGTGCGGGTGGCAGAGCCGGGCCGCGACCAGGGCTTCCTGGCGGAGCCGGTCCCGGAAGGCGCGGTCCTCGGCCAGCCGTGGGGAGAGCACCTTGACGGCGACGTCACGGCCCAGGATCTCGTCGTAACCGCGCCAGACCACCGACATGCCGCCGGTGCCGAGCTTCTCGACGAGGCGGTAGCGGCCGGCCAGCCGGAGCGACCCTTCGTGACCGTTTCGCTCCGTACGCCCCATGCGCCGATTCTCGCCCGATCAGCTCACCCGCCGGTGCCGCACACGAAAACCCGCTCGGAAACCGGCACCGACAGCCAGCCGACGGACGCGCCGGCCAGCAGGCGGCCGATGAACGGACCCGTCAGCGAGCGGCCGGTGGACGGACCGGTTGGCGAGCGGCCGACGGACGGGCCGGCCGAAGAGAGAGCGGTGGTCTGGTCAACCGGCGAGAAGCTGGTCCACCGGCGCGTAGTCGTCGGTCAGGACCGGCGAGTCGCCGATGAAGGTGGTCAGCTCCGTGCCGCTGAGCACGGTCACCGGCTCCGGCAGGCCCTCCAGCCCGAGCTGGATGACGTCCAGCGGGAGCTGCGTCTTCGAGGCCAGGATCACGAAGTTGGAACCCTGGCCGCCGACCAGCGCGTCCGGTGGGGCGATCAGGGCGACGTGCGGGAACGCGGCCGCCACGGTGGCCGTCTCGGCCCGGATGAACCGGTTCGGCGGGTAATCGATCACGTTCTGGGCGTAGATCCCGTCCGTGCGCAGCACCCGGGCCACGTCCGCGGCCATCTCCCGGGTGGCCAGGTGCCACGGAACGGCCAGGTGCCCGAAGGCGTCGCCGACGACCAGGTCGTAGGAGGTGTCCGGGCGTTCCGCCAGGCCCACCCGGGCGTCACCGACCCGCACCTTCATGTCCGGGCCGGTCTTCAGGCCGAGACTCTGCTTGTCCAGCTCGACCAGGCCACCGTCGAGTTCGAGGACGAGCTGGTCACTGCCCGGCCGGGTGGCCCGCAGATAGTTCGGGACGGTGAACCCGCCACCGCCGAGGTGCAGGGCGTCGATCGGGGCGCCGGGCGACTTCAGCACGTTGGTGACGGCGCCGATCCACTGCACGTACTTGAATTCGAGGTAGATCGGGTCGTTCAGGTCGACGTACGAGTGGCGGGCCGAGTTGAGCACCAGGGTCCGGCCGCCCTCCCGCGACGAATCCTTCGTCACGCTCGCGCAGTGGTACGCCGTCTCCACGTCGCACGGCGTCGGCGCGGTGGCGCCCAGCCCGGCGCCGGCCAGCCCGATCGCGGCGAGCGAGGCCCGGATCTTGGGCGAGCCGGGCAGGTCCGCCTGCGTTCCGGTCCGGCGCAGCCACCAGGCCAGGGCCACGCCGCTGATCGCCAGCAGCACGGCCAGGCTCAGGATGATCGCGCTGCTCGGCATCGCCGCGACGAAGACGAACCCGGTCACCAGGGTCGCGGTGATCGCACCGAGCGTGCCGACGCTGGACAGCCGGCCCACCACCGAACCGGCCTTGCGCAGGTCGGCGAGCTGGAGTTTCACCACCATCGGCGCGATCGTGGAGAGCACCAGCGCGGGCAGGAAGATGGCGAGCGCGGCCAGCATGAGCACGGCTGGCGCGGTGCCGCCCCGCAGCAGTTCACCGCCCCAGCGGACGAGTGGCAGCGTGACCGCGGTGCCGATGGCGCCGAGGATCAGAGCCGGCGCCAGCAGGGTCCGGGCGTCGAACCTGTCGGCGAGGCGTCCCCCGATCCACGCGCCGTAGGCGATCGCGGCCAGCGCGACTCCGATCACCGAGCTGCTGACCTGGAGGGTCACGCCGACGTAGGGCCCGACGAGGCGCAACGCGACGATCTCCAGGACGAGGACGGCACCACTGGATCCGAACGCCAGAGCGGTCGCCAGGGCCGATGGCAGGGCACGCGGCTGGTTCTCCACCGCCGGGATGCTACCGGCGGCGCCGGGGATCGCACCTCATCGACAGGCCGCACCACACCTGTGCGAAAGCTGAAGAGATCTCAGGCGGGGCGGAGGTCAGAGCATGGAGAGATGTACGTGGTTGGTGTGCACCGCCGCCGGGCCGCCGCTCGCGCTGTAGGCACGCCAGCCGGTACTCGGCATCCAGATCTGCCGGTACCAGATCACGTACATCACGCCGAGCGAACTCGCGTTCTTGACGTAGTACGCCGCGAGACGGTCGCCGTAGGCCTTGTCCCCGCCGGAGGCCGCGACGTTCTCGAAACCGCCGGAGGCCGCGGAGTGGTCACAGGCCCGGCCTTTCGGGTGCTCGCCGGAGGAGCGTTCGCTGAAGCAGACCGTGTACCGCTTGAAACCCGCTGCCTGTGCCTGCTGGTACGCGTGCAGGGTGCGCGGCGTGATGCACCCGTTCGAGGTCGGGTCCTTGACCGTGCAGGACTCCTTCGGCCAGGAGCCGTCGGAGTTGCGGGGCGCCGGCTCGGCCGCGGGCGAGTTCGGGTCGATGAAGCCACCGGCCGATCCCCCGCCGACCTCGGCCAGCGCGATCTCGGCGTCCTTCTTCCGCTTGGCCATCACGTTGACCTGACGCTGCTGCTCCTTGACCTCCGCGTCGAGGGCGGTCTTGGCCTTCGTCGAGGTCGCGATCTGCTGGCGGTAGTCGGCGAGCGTCCCGCTGTCCATCTGGGCGAGCATGTCCAGGCTCTGGATCTTCTCGATGAACTGGCTCGGGTCCGAGCTGTTGAGCAGCAGCCCGGCCGTGCTGACCCGGCCCATCTGGTACGCCCGGTTGGCGACGTGGTTGACCTGCGCGGTCAGGGCCGACGCGTTGGTCTCGGCGTCCTTGAGCGCGGTGGTCAGCAGCTTCTGCCGCTTCTGCGAGTTGGCCAGCTTCGTCTTCGCGGAGTCGTAGCCCTTGGCCGCGGTATCCAGGGCGGTGCGCAGCTTCTTCGTGCCGCCTTCGGGGTCGGCGGCATGGGCCGGGAACCCGGGCGCGACGAGGGCCACCGCGAGAACGGCGGCCAACAGCGCGAGCAGGGTTGCGAACCGGCGCGGGAGACTGGCCGCCACAGTTACCTCCAAGTCGTGAGCGCCGGTACTTTACCGTGTCTCAGCAGGGGAAAGGGAGATCGATCAGGTCGCCGAATATCCACCGTCAACGAAGAGTGTCTGTCCGGTTACCGCTTGACTTGCATTACTAGCCAGGAAAACGACACAACCGGCAAAATCGCCCGGTACGCCGTTGCGACCGATCATCGTGCGCGCGGCGTGGGATGCCACTTTCGTGGGATCGGCGAAGACCGGCTCGGTCAGTGGCGTGTGCACCACACCGGGGGCGATCGTGTTGCAGCAGACGCCGTGCGGGCTCCACGCCTCGGCCTGCGAGCGGGTGAGGCCGACCAGACCCGCTTTGGCGGCGCCGTAGGCCCCGCTGTTCCCGTAGGCGCGGAACGCCTGCTGCGAGACGACGTTGACGATCCGGCCCCAGCCGCGGGCGGCCATCCCCGGGGCGAACGCCTGACCCAGCAGGAACGGGGCGGTCAGGTTCGCGGCGAGGGTGAGATCCCACACGCCGTCACCCAGCTCGGCGAGCGGTGGGCGCAGGTTGACGGCGGCCGAGTTGACCAGGATGTCGGGGACGTCGTACCGATCGATGATCGTGGCGGCGGCGTTCTTGACGGCCTCCCGGTCGCCGAGATCCGCGGAGATCGCGTCCGCCTCCGCGCCGTGACCGCGCAACTCGGCCACCACCTCGGCCATCGGCGCCTCACGGCGGGCCACCAGCACGATCCGCGCGCCGGCCCGGCCCAGGGCGAGGGCCATGGCCCGCCCGATTCCGGAACTGCCGCCGGTCACCACCGCGGTACGCCCGGAAAGTCCGAAAAGCTCACTGAGGTACGACGTCATGACCGCACCCTAGATCCACGGCACCCCGCCCCGCGGCCCCACCGGAATGTGATGATCCGCTCACCCGGCGACCGCAGCCGACCAGGCGAACCCAAAGGGCGGCCGGTAAGGGGAAACAGACCAGAGGGACGACGCCGGGCCAAAGACCAAGTCAGAGACCAGGCCGAAAACCGGTCGGACGGGTCAGGGCCGGCCGGCCGGGAAGAGGGTGCCCAACGGAGGTGGTCAAGGGGTGACTTGTAGGCCGGCCAGGAGACGGTGGCCGGCGGAGGAGTCACAGGGTGGGCTGGTGGGCCGGCCAGGAGACGGTGGCCGGCGGAGGAGTCACGAAGTGGCTGGCGGGCCGGAGGAGAAGAGGGTGGTGTGGACTGTGTTCCAGATGTCCTCGTTGGCGGCGGTCAGCAGGCCCCGCTGGTGGCCGGCCGGGCGGTGTTCCGAGCCGTCCAGGTGCCGGACCACGCCGCCGGATTCGCGGACGATCAGGGCTCCGGGGACGTGGTCCCACGGGAGGATCCGCCAGAACATGGCGAACTGCTGCTCGTCGGTGGCGACGGCCGGGTACTCGTAGCCCGCGCAGTGCCGGCCGGTGGTGAACCCGCCCAGGCCGGCGGCCGTCGAGAGCACCTGCTGGCGCAGGTCGTCGGGGAAGTACTTGTGGGCGATCACCCCGTGCAGCGCGCCGGCGCCCGGATCGTCGGTGCGGGTCTTCACGCGGACGCCGTCGCGGTAGGCGCCGGAACCGGACTCGGCGACCGTCAGCCGGTCCGCGACCACGTCGAGGATCCAGGCCGCGGTGGTCTCGCCGTCCCGCACCAGGGCGACCATCACACAGAACGGGGTCCGCCCGGCGGCGAAGTTGTTGGTGCCGTCGACGGGGTCCACGATCCAGACCGCGCCGTCGCCGCTCAGCCGGTCCCGGACGGTGGGGTCGGCGGCGACCGCCTCCTCGCCGACGACGACCGAGCCGGGCAGCAGTGCGGTGAGCCCGCGGGTCAGCGCCTTCTCCGACTCCTGGTCGGCGATGGTGACCAGGTCACCCGGCGACTTCTGGTGGACCTCGGCGGCGGACAGGTGCTGGAAACGCGGCAGGACGATGGTGTGCGCGACCTCGCGGACGAGTTCGGCCACCTGGTCGATTATCCGGTCAGGCACGCGGCGGCAGCTTCACGACGCTGACGAAGAACTCGTCGATCTGCCGGATCACCGTGATGAACCGCTCGAAGTCGACGGGCTTGGTGACGTAGGCGTTCGCGTGCAGCTGGTAGCTGCGGAGGATGTCCTCGTCGGCGGACGACGTGGTCAGCACGACGACCGGGATCCGGCCCAGCTCGTCGTCCTTCTTGATCTCGGCGAGGACCTCGCGGCCGTCCCGCCGGGGCAGGTTGAGGTCGAGCAGGATCAGGTCGGGGCGGACCGCTTTCGCGTACTGGCCCTCCCGCCGCAGGTAGGCGAGCGCCTCGGCGCCGTCGGAGACGACGTTGAGCCGGTTGCGGACCTTGTGCTCCTCGAACGCCTCCTGCGTCATCAGCACGTCGCCGGGGTCGTCCTCGACGAGCAGCACCTCGATCGGGGTGCCGTTCTCCCGTTCCACGCTCACGTGCCCACCTTCTCTTCCTCGCCCGAAGACGAACTCGAACTCGCACCCGAAACCGAACTCGCACCCGAACCCGCACCCGCGCCCGCGCCCGCGCCCGCGCCCGCCGGCGAGGATTCCCCAGGCGAAGCGGACGACTCGGATGAAGCAGACAAATCCCCCACGGCGGAGGATCCCGGCGCGGAGGAGTCCGCGCTGGAGGAGCCCCCACCGGAGGAACCCGCTCCGGAAGAGCCCGGCGTAGAGGAGCCCCCACTGGAGGAACCCGGAGTGGAGGAACCCGCGCCGGAGGAGTCCACCGCACCTGAGGATCCCGCCGCACCGGAGGGAGCCTCGGATGAATCAGGGAGTTCGGTCACCACAGGGGATGAGGCTGCCGACAGAACAGTGGGAAGACCAGGCATCACCGGAAGCGTGAACCAGATCGAAGCACCCTCCGCCACGTCGACGTCCAGCCAGATCCGCCCGCCATGGTATTCGACGATCTTCTTGACGATGGCCAGTCCGATGCCGGTCCCCTCGTAGGCGTCCCGGGCGTGCAACCGCTGGAAGATCACGAACACCTTGTCGGCGAACTCGGCCTCGATCCCGATCCCGTTGTCCCGGACGTTGAGCCGCCACTCCGCCCCGTCCAGCTCGGCGCTGATGTGGATCCGCGCCGGCACGTCCGGCCGCCGGAACTTCAGCGAGTTCCCGACCAGGTTGACGAAGAGCGTGGTGAGCAGCGGCTCCTCACCCTCCACGGTGGGCAGTCCGGTCCAGCTGATCTCGGTGTCGGCCCCGGCCCGCGCGGAGAGCTGCGACCGCACCTCACCGAGCAGTTCACCCAGGTCGACGTCGGTGAATCCGGTGGTGAGCCGGCCGATCCGGGAGAACGCGAGCAGGTCGTTGATGAGCCGCTGCATGCGCTGGGCACCGTCGACGGCGAACCCGATGTACTGGTCGGCACGTTCGTCCATCTGTCCGGCGTACCGGCGCTGGAGAAGTTGGCAGAAGCTGGCCACCTTGCGCAGCGGCTCCTGCAGGTCGTGCGACGCGACGTAGGCGAACTGTTCCAGGTCACGGTTGGACCGGGTGAGTTCCTCGGCCTGGCTCTGCAGCTGCTGGTTGATCCATTCGACCTGCTGGCGGGCTTCCCGGACCTCGCTGAGCTCGCTGGAGATCTGCTGCCGCATCCGGTCGACGTCGTCGGCGAGCCCGACCAGGTCGGGTGACCCGTACACGCTGCTGTCGATGTGTTTGTCGTAGTCGCCGGCGGCGACCTGCCGCACCTGCCCGGCAAGGTGCAGGATCGGCCGGCTGACCAGCCGGTCCAGCAGGATCAGCAGGAAGACCCCGGTGAGCACGATGATCACCGCGGCGATGACCTCGATCGCCACCATGGTCTGGCTGCTGTCCCGGGCGGCCTGGGCGGAGGTGGCCCGCAGCACCGAGATGTGGTCCTGCATGACGCTGACGGCGCCGCGCAGTTCGTCGAAGTCGCGGGTGTCGGAGGCTTCGACCCGCTGCTGGGCGGCCTGGGTGCCCTCGGTACGGACGGTCTGCACGAGCGGTTCGGCGACGTTGGCCCGCCAGGTGTCGGCGCGGGCCTCGACGATCTCGAGGGCGGCGCGGATCTCCTCGTCCTCGGGGTTGAGCAGGCGCTGGATCCGGGCGACCTGCTCGGCTTCGGCCTCGACGCCCCGGGTGTACGGCTCCAGGGTGCGGTCCTGACCGGTGATGGCGTACCCGCGGACGCCGGTCTCCTGGTCGACCAGGGCGGTGCTGAGGGTCTCGCCGGCGGCCCGCATCGGGCTGGCCCGGTCCAGGACGTTGTCGATCTGCCGGTTGTTGGCGGCCGCGGTGAAGGCGGCGACGATGCCGAGCCCGCCGAGGAGGACCCCGGCGGCCAGGCAGAGGGCGAAGATCCGGACACGCAGGGTCCACCCGGAGATGACGCCGCTCATCGGCCACCACCCCGGGAGATCAGCAGCATCGCGACGTCGTCGGTGAGGGGGCCGCCGTTGTCCCGGTCGGCCCGGGAGACCAGCCACTCCGGGAGTTCCGGCAGCGGCCGGGCGCGGGCTTCCGGTTCGTCGAACAGCCGGCAGAGCCCGTCCACGTCGAGTCGTTCGTCACCGGCGCCGCTCCGTCCTTCGATGAGTCCGTCGGTGTACATCAGCAGCGACCAGTCGTCACCGGAGAACTCCAGTTCGGTGGCGGGGGTGGGGGTGGGCCGGACGCCGAGGACGATGCCCCGGCGCACCGCGACCGGCGCGGCCTTCCCACCGGAGAGCACGATGGGCGGCGGGTGACCGGCGACCCGGACGGTGGCCCGGTTGCCCGGCAGGTCGATGACCGCGGAGGCGACGGTGGCGAAGATCTCCCGGGCCCGCCGCTCGGTCATCAGCACCTGTTCCAGGGCCCGCAGCACCTGGTCCTCGGGCACCCCGGCCAGGATCAGCGCCCGCCAGGCGACCCGGAGCTCGACTCCGAGGGCGGCTTCGTCGACGCCGTGGCCGCAGACGTCACCGACGATCACGTGCAGCTTGTCGTCTCCGACCTGCACGACGTCGTAGAAGTCGCCGCCGAGCAGGCCCATCGCCCGGCCGGAGCGGTAGAACGGCTGGACCTCGATGCCGAAGTCGTCGCTCTTGAGCGGTTTCGGCAGCAGACCGCGTTCCAGGCGGGCGGACTCGGCCTGCAGCAGTTCGACCTCGCGCAGCAGCCGGGCGTTCTCGTCGGCGCGTTTGCGCTCGACCGCGTACCGCAGCGAGCGGATCAGCAGAACCCCGTCGACCTGGCCCTTGACCAGGTAGTCCTGGGCGCCCTCGGCGACCGCTTGGACGCCGAGGTGCTCGTCGGAGCGGCCGGTGAGCACACAGACCGCGGCGCTGCCGGCGACGGAGAGCAGTTTGCGCAGGCCGTCGATGCCCTCGGCGTCGGGCAGCCCCAGGTCGAGCAGGATGCACTCGACGCCGGTCAGCATCTCCCGGGCCTGGCGCAGGGTGGTGGCGACGTTCAGCTCGAACGGCGCCTCGGCTTCGCTGAGCAGCTCACGCACCAGGAAGGCGTCACCCTCGTCGTCCTCGACGAGGAGGATCCGCAACCGTTCCATCTGCGATGGCGCGAATCTGCGTGGTGCGAGGGACCGTTCAGTCATTCCAGTTCCCCACTCGACGCAGCAGTGACCCGCAAATCGTGTACCAAGCGGCCCGGCTTCACAACTTCGGTGGTCACGGGGAGTCGATCTCCGAAGCGGGCTGCGAAGGATCGGGCCGCGGAGAGGCGGCGAACCGGCGCACGTGATCCGCGATCACCTGGCCCAGGATGCCGTGCAGCTGCCCGCAGTCCCGGCAGTGCAGATTCTCGTCGAGGTGCCGGCCACCACAGTTGGCGCAGTCGCCCCGGTCCTCCGGGTCGCGATAGGACTCGACGGCCCGGCACAGGGCACGGATGACGTGATCGCTGAGTGTGAAGACGTCCTCGCCGAGCGCGGTGCGCACGCCGAGAACGGCGACGGGGTCGGCGTCCGGCTGGGGGTTGTAAGGGGCCACCCGGTCGATGAACTCGGCGATGACGGCTGCTGGGTCTAGCGGCTTAGTCACGCCGACAACGCTATTGCACGCGCGAATGGATCTACGGGCTACCCGCCGGGCGTACCCGGAGGATTAGATGTGCTCATGCGTGTCTCCGTCCTGACCCGACCGGCCGCCGTCCTGGTAGTTCTCGTTCTGGCCGGTTTCGCGGCGATCCGTTCCGCGCAGCCGCCCGCGGCGAGTGCCGATTCGGCGCCGGTGACCGAGTTCAGCGCTTCCCGGGCATTTGCGACGGTACGTGCCATCTCGGTCACGCCACATCCCGCCGGCAGTGCCGCCAACGACGCGGTCCGGGAGCACCTGCTGACCGGCCTGCGCGGGCTCGGCCTGTCCCCCGAGGTCCAGGACACGGTGTCGGTGCAGGGTGCCGGCCTGTCGTCGTCGGCGGGTGGCACCGGGTTCGCCCGGGTCCGCAACGTGGTGACGGTGATTCCGGGCACGCAGTCGACGGGCCGGGTGTTCCTGGTCGCGCACTACGACTCGGCGCAGATCGCCCCGGGCGCGAACGACGACGGCGCGGGCACCGCCACGATCCTGGAGACGGCCCGGGCGCTGGTCGCCGGGGAACGGCCGCGCAACGACGTGGTGCTGGTGCTGACCGACGCCGAGGAGGCCTGTCTCTGCGGGGCCAAGGCGTTCGTCGACCAGCATCCGCTGGCCCGCGACGGCGGCGTGGTGCTGAATCTGGAGGCGCGCGGCAGCAGCGGCCCGGCGATCATGTTCGAGACCACCGAGGGCAACCGGGAGCTGGTCGGGACGTACGCGAAGACCCCGTACCCGGTCGGCACGTCCTTCGCGGTGGAGATCTACCGGCTGCTGCCGAACGACACCGATTTCACCCCGTTCCGCGAGTCGGGCCGCTTCCAGGGTCTGAACAGCGCGTACATCGACGGCGCCGCGATCTATCACGCGCCGACCGACCGGCCGGAGGTGATGAACCAGGACAGCCTGCAGCACCACGGTGCGAACGCGCTCGCCCTGGCCCGCGAGTTCGGCGCGCTCGATCTGGGCACGCTCGGTGACTCCGGCGACGCCACCTACTTCCCGGTCCCGGGCCTGCTGATCCGCTACCCGGGTGAGCTGGTGCTGCCTCTGGCGGTGCTGGCCCTGATCCTGACCCTGGTGCTGGCCTGGACGATCGGCCGGCGGACGATCGCGCAGCGCCCGGCCGGCTGGCGGAGGATCCGGAACCTGACGGGTGCCGGCCGGATGTTCACCGCGATCCTGCTGACCCTGATCCCGATCGTGGTGGCCCCGCTGCTCGCGCAGGGCCTGTGGACTCTGCTGGTGCTGATCCGGCCGGCGTACGGCGGTCTGCCGATCGACCCGTACCGTCCGATGTGGTACCGCATGGCAGTGATCGCCCTGGCCGTCCTGACCGTCCTGGTCTGGTACGCCCTGCTCCGCCGCCGGTCGACCCCGGCCGCGCTGGCCGCCGGCGGGCTGTTCTGGCTGGCCGTCCTCGGTGTGCTGCTGGCCGTGTTCACCCCGGGCGGCGCTTACCTGGCCACCCTGCCCGCGCTGGCCGGCGCGACGGCCGCCCTGGCCGCTCAGCGGCTGAAGAGCTGGCCGGCCACCGCGGTCACCACCGTCGGCGCCCTGGTCGCGATCGTGATCCTGTTGCCGACCGTGCTGATGCTGTTCCCCGCGCTGGGCATGCCGATGGCCGGGGTCGGCGCGTTCCTGACCGTGCTGCTGGCCCTGGCGCTGCTGCCCGTGCTCGAATTCTTCAAAACCGGTCTTCCGGTGCGCTGGGCGATGGAAATAGCAACAGCGGCAGTCGTGGTGGTGTGCACGGGGACAGGACTGGCCGTCGACACCTTCGACGCCGAGCACCCGTCGCTGACCCATCTGATGTACGCGCTGGACGCCGACACCGGCACGGCCACCTGGCTGAGCGCCGAGGCCGAGCCGCAGAAGTGGACCGCCGGATACGTGTCGAACCCGCCCGCGACGGTCGCCGACACGTTCCCGGCGTTCGGCGACGAGTTGCTGCGCAGCGGCCCGGCACCGGCCGCGACCCTGCCCGCACCGGCGCTGACCCTGGTCTCGGAGACCCGCGGCGACGACCGGCGCACCATGAAACTGCTGCTCGATCCGCAGCGTGCGGTCCGTTTCACCACGCTGCACGTGTCCACCACGACGCCTGTCACCGCGGCCCGGATCGGCGGGCAGCCGGCTGAGATCGGCCCGGCGCGACCGGGGAAGTGGGGCTTCGGTTTTGTCTTCCACGCGCCCCCGGAGACCGGTGTCGAGATCGAGTTGACCGTCGGCACCACCGGCCTGGTGACGTTCCAGGTCATGGACGGCAGCGACGACCTGCCCACGGCCCCGGGTTTCCAGCCCCGCCCCTCGGGCGTCGGCGTCCTGGGCTCACACAGCAGCGAGCTGGTGGCGGTCGGGAAGACCTACACCCTTTAAAAGCCGATTGCGGCGGTACGCCCACCCAGGCGTACCGCCGCAAAGGTTTTGATCATCGGCCCCGGGCCCGACCGCGGCTGGGCGCATTGTGCCGGAAGTGGACGAAGAGCCGGCCCCAGTTGTCGCCGTCCTTCTCCACCCGGTGGTAGAGCTGCTTGATCTCTTTCTGATCGAGGAAGCGGATGACCTTCTTCTTCAGGGCTCCGCTGCCCTTGCCGGGGATGATCTCGACGAGGGCGGCCTTCTTCTCGATCGCCTCGTCGATGATCCCCCGCAGGGCGCGGTCGATCTCTTGGCCCTTGTTGAAGATGTCGTGCAGGTCCAGCTTCAGCTTCACGATCGTGACCTTACGCCGCGCTCGACTTGCCCAGCCACGTCTCGACCCGGCGCAGTGCCTCCTGGTAGTCGGTCTGCGTCTTCATCGCGGCGGCCAGCCGCAGGTGCGGCAGCGCCTCCCGGAACCGGCCGTCGCGCTCCAGGGTCCGGCCGAGCACGTGGTGCGCGTAGTGGTCGGACGGGTCGTGCTCGACCAGCACCCGCAACTGCTCCTCGGCCCGGCCCAGTTGAGCCGAGTTGAAGTAGGCGCGGGCCAGCAGTTGACGGACCGCGGTGTTGTGCGGCTCGGCCCGGGTTATCGGCTCCAGCAGCCGGGCAGCGCCGAGCGGGTCGCCCGACTCGAAGAAGAAGGTGGCCCTGCGGTAGTCCTCGAGAAGATCCATTGATCACTCCTCACGCTCGCGCCGCACTTTGACCAACGCTCGCACAACAACGCCCGGACATCGAGTGTTCCCCCGCTACGAGGTTGTCAACGTTTGAGCAGCAGCAGCGCCAGACCACCGGTGAGCAGGTATCCGCCGATGGCGGCGAGCAGCATCGGGCTGAGTCCCCCGCCGGGCAGTTCGACCGCGGCCGACTCGGTGTTCTCCGGCCGGCGTGGTTCGGTCCGCTCGGAACCGGCCGATGGTGACAGCGGGAAGAGCACCAGCAGGAGTGCCGAAAATATGACTGATAAGCGATGTTTAAATCCCATAACGCTCAGTATGTAATTGTCTGTCACCCGATTCTCAAGGTCCGGAACCGGTGTGCCGAAACTAAAATGTCAGTGCGACATTGGGACGGCCTGTGGTCCGGTCGTGAGCCGACTGTGCCGGACACACAGCTGGCACACAGCAGACCGAAAGCCGGCACCGAGCGTGGGATCGCACAGTAAAGGGCATGACGATGGCGAACACCGATCCGAGCACCGAACTCCGGCGTCCCGACGGAACCCCGGTCCGGGTGCTGGTCGTGGATGACGAACCGACGCTGGCCGAGCTGCTGTCGATGGCTCTGCGCTACGAGGGCTGGGACGTCCGCAGCGCCGGCGACGGCATGACCGCGGTGCGCACCGCGCGTGACTTCCGCCCGGATGCCGTCGTCCTCGACATGATGCTGCCCGACATCGACGGCCTCGAGGTGCTGCGCCGCCTGCGCGGGGAGTCGCCCGAGGTGCCGGTGCTGTTCCTCACCGCCAAGGACTCGGTGGAGGACCGGATCACCGGCCTCACCGCCGGTGGCGACGACTACGTGACCAAGCCGTTCAGCCTGGAAGAGGTGGTGGCCCGGCTGCGCGGCCTGATGCGCCGGATGGGGCACGCCCCGATGCGCACCGAGTCGCAGCTGGTCGTCGGCGACCTCACGCTGGACGAGGACTCGCACGAGGTGCGCCGGGCCGGTGACCTGATCACGCTGACCGCCACCGAGTTCGAGCTGCTGCGCTACCTGATGCGCAACCCGCGCCGGGTACTGAGCAAGCCGCAGATCCTGGACCGGGTGTGGAACTACGACTTCGGCGGGCAGGCGAACGTGGTCGAGCTCTACATCTCGTACCTGCGGAAGAAGATCGACGCCGGCCGGGCGCCGATGATCCACACCATGCGCGGCGCCGGTTACGTGCTGAAGCCGGCCGACTGACCGATGAGCTCCGCCGCCCCGGCTGCCCGCCGCACCCGCTGGATCGATCCCGCGGGCTGGCCGCTGCGCACCCGCATCGTCACCACCATGATCGCGCTGCTCGCGGTGCTGGGCCTGGTCGTCGGCGGCACCGCCGAGCTCTACCTCTACAACTCGCTGCACAAGCAGGTCGACACCGAGGTGGACGACCTGAGCCGGCGCATCGGCTTCAAGGATCTGGACAAGGGCGCCTTCGGTGATCCCGGCAAGAAGCCCCTCGGTCAGCAGCCCGACAACGACCCGTCCACGAAGCAGGCCAACAACCTTCCCGGTGGCATCCCCCGGGACGCGATCGTCCTGCAGAAGTTGACGGACGGCACGTTCGACGGTGGTGTGCTCAAGTTCCAGCCCACCGTCCCCGACGAGGTGCAGACCCTCAGCGCCACGGCTCTGGCGACCGTGATCGAGGACGTCCCGGCGGACGGCAGCAAGGCCGACGTCTCGGTCGGTGACGGCTTGCCGCAGTACCGGATGAAGAAGGTCACCAAGGACACCGGCGACGTCTACTACATCGGGATCTCCCTGAAGGAGTCGAACAGCACCCTGCTCCAGGTGGCCCTGTTCACCGGCTGTGTGATTCTCGGATCGCTGATCATCGCGGGCTGGGGTGGGGCGCTCATCGTCCGCCGTACCCTGATGCCTCTCGATCGGGTCGCGGCGACCGCGACCCGGGTCTCCGAGCTGCGCCTGGACCGCGGCGAGGTGCAACTCGCGCAGCGGGTGCCCGAGCAGGACACCGATCCCCGCACCGAGGTCGGCCAGGTCGGCGCCGCCCTGAACCGGATGCTCGACCACGTCGGCAACGCCCTGGAGGCGCGGCACGCGAGCGAGATGCAGGTCCGCCAGTTCGTCGCGGACGCCAGCCACGAGCTGCGCACCCCGCTGGCCGCGATCCGTGGGTACGCCGAGTTGAGCCGCCGCAGCCGCAAGCCGATCCCGGACGAGATCGCGCACGTGCTGACCCGGGTCGAGTCCGAGGCGAAGCGGATGACCGCCCTGGTCGAGGACCTGCTGCTGCTGGCCCGTCTGGACGCCGGCCGGCCCCTCGCACAGGACCCGGTGGACCTGACCATGCTGGCCGTCGACGCGACGAGTGACGCGCACGCCGCCGGCCCGCGGCACTACTGGCAGCTGGACCTGCCGGAGGAGCCGGTCACCGTGATCGGCGACGGCGCCCGGCTGCACCAGGTGGTGGCGAACCTGCTGGCCAACGCCCGCACGCACACGCCGGAGGGCTCGACCGTCACGGTCAAGGTCGGTTCGGTGCCGAACGCCGCCGTGGTCCAGGTGATCGACAACGGTCCCGGCATCCAGCAGGACCTGGTGCCGCGCATCTTCGAGCGGTTCGCCCGGGGCGACAGCTCCCGGTCCCGGGCGGCCGGCAGCACCGGTCTGGGCCTGTCGATCGTGCACGCCGTGGTCACGTCACATCGTGGGAAGGTGGGTGTGCAGAGCCGCCCTGGTCAGACCATATTCACGGTGATGCTTCCGCTCGGCCCGCCTCCTGTCGTCCCAACAGCTGAACAACGGCCGCAGATGCTGCATCCGGTCCGGTGATGCGGCTATGCTGGCGGGCATGTCTCGGATGTGGTCCTTCTATTGGTTTACGAGGCCGGCTCAAGCCGGTGCCTCGGCCATGACCGCATGACCTGAGACACCCGCCAGAGCCGGCGAAGGCAGCGACGAAGTCGCTGCCTTTTTGTTTGCCCCGAGCAAACCGGCTCTGACGCAGGGCCGGTCGAAGGAGAGAGACCATGACCGCCCCTGAGGTACAGCGCGTTCGGGACCAGCGCATCGAGAAGGTCGTCCCGCTGATGAGCCCGGCTCTGCTGCACCACGAGTTGCCGCTGACCAGCGAGTGCCACGACACCGTGCTGGAGGGCCGTAAGCAGGTCGAGGATGTCCTGAACGGCCGAGATCAACGCCTGATCGTGGTCGTCGGCCCGTGTTCGGTGCACGATCCGGTGGCCGCCGGCGAGTACGCGGACCGGCTCGAGCTGGAGGCCGAGCGGCTCAAGGAGGACCTGCTGATCGTGATGCGGGTGTACTTCGAGAAGCCGCGTTCCACGGTCGGCTGGAAGGGCCTGATCATGGACCCGGCCCTGGACGGCTCGGGTGACGTCGGCGCCGGTCTGCGGATCGCCCGCAAGCTGCTGCTGGAGGTCGTGGACCGGGGTCTGCCGGTGGCCGTGGAGTTCCTCGACCCGATCACCCCGCAGTACATCGCGGACACCGTGGCCTGGGGTGCGATCGGCGCCCGGACGGTCGAGTCGCAGGTGCACCGCCAGCTCTCGTCCGGTCTGTCGATGCCGATCGGGATGAAGAACCGCCCGGACGGCAGCGTCTCCACCGCGGTCGACGCGATCCAGGCCGCCGAGGCGAAGCACGTCTTCCCCGGCATCGACTACTCGGGCACCCCGGCGATCCTGCACACCGCCGGCAACCCGGACTGCCATCTGGTGCTGCGCGGTGGCGGCGGCAAGCCGAACTACAGCGCCGAGGACGTCGAGTCGTCGCTGGCGCTGCTGCGCAAGGCCGGCCTGCCGGAGCGTCTGGTGATCGACTGCTCGCACGGCAACAGCAGCAAGGACCACAACCGGCAGCCGATCGTGGCCGAGGACATCGCCCGGCAGATGGAGGCCGGTCAGCACGCGATCAGCGGCGTGATGCTGGAGAGCTTCCTGGAGCCGGGCCGGCAGGATCTGGGCGGCGAGCTGACCTACGGCCAGTCGGTCACCGACGCCTGCATGGGCTGGGACGCCACGGTGAGCGTGCTGGAGCGGCTGGCGGCCGCGTCCGCGAAGCGCCGCACGCTCTGAAGCAGCGACCCCCTGTGAGTCCGATGGGGACTCACAGGGGTCACACAGGGACGTGACAAGAGCGGGACAGGGCCCCGGCGAACCGTTGGCCCGGTGAACTCCCGCTGGGTCCGCCCCTCCCTGTGCCTCCTGTTGCTGTCCACCGCGGTGCTCTACCTCTGGGGCCTGTCCGAGTCCGGCTGGGCCAACGCGTTCTACTCGGCGGCCGTGCAGGCCGGTTCGGAGAGCTGGACGGCGTTCTTCTTCGGTTCCTCGGACGCCGCCAACGCGATCACCGTCGACAAGACACCCGCCTCGCTCTGGATCATGGCGCTGTCGGTGCGGATCTTCGGTCTCAGCTCGTGGAGCATCCTGGTCCCGCAGGCACTTCTCGGAGTTGCCACGACCGGTTTGCTGTACGCCACGGTGAAGCGCTCCTTCGGTCCCGCCGCCGGGCTGCTGGCCGGTGCGATCTCGGCGCTGACCCCGGTGGCGGTGCTGATGTTCCGTTTCAACAACCCGGACGCGCTGCTGGTGCTGCTGATGGTCGGCGGGGCGTACACGATCCTGCGCGCCGTCGAGTCGGGCGCCACCAGGTGGGTGGTGCTGACCGGCGTGCTGATCGGGTTCGCGTTCCTGGCCAAGCAGTTGCAGGCGCTGCTGGTGGTGCCGGCGTTCGGCCTGGCGTACCTGATCGCCGGCCCGCCGAAGCTGGGCAGGCGCTTCGTTCAGCTGCTGCTGGCACTGGTCGCGATGGTGGTGTCCGCCGGGTGGTACATCGCCGTCGTCGAGCTGGTGCCGGCGTCGATGCGCCCGTACATCGGCGGTTCGCAGAACAACAGCCTGCTCGAACTCACCCTCGGTTACAACGGTCTGGGCCGGCTCAACGGCGAGGAGTCCGGCAGTGTCGGCAACGCCACGAGCCGGCTGAGCGAGGTCGGCCTGAGCCGTCTGTTCAACAGCGCGCAGGGCGGTCAGATCTCCTGGCTGCTGCCGGCCGCGCTGATCATGCTGGCCGCCGGTCTGGCGCTCACCGCCCGGCGGGCCCGCACCGACGTCCAGCGGGCCGCGCTCGTGGTCTGGGGCATGTGGCTGCTGGTCACCGGGCTGATCTTCAGCTACATGCAGGGCATCTTCCACGCGTACTACACGGTGGCCCTGGCCCCGGCGATCGGCGCGGTGGTCGCGATGGGCGCCGCGCTGCTGTGGAAGAGGCGCACCGAACTGTTCGCGGCGCTCACCCTGGCCGCGGCGATCGGGGTGACCGCCTGGTGGTCGTGGACGCTGCTCGGCCGTAGTTCCGACTTCGTGCCGTGGCTGCGCCTGCCGATCCTGATCGCCGGGTTGCTGGCGGCGGTCGCGGTGGTCCTCTCGGTCCGGCTCACGGCGCGGCTGGCAGTGGTCGCCGCGACCGTCGCGGCGGTCGCCGGTCTGGCCGGGCCGGCTGCGTACGCGGCGCAGACCGTCTCCGAACCGCACACCGGCTCGATCCCGACCGCCGGCCCGTCGGTCTCCGGCGGACGGGGCGGTTTCCCGGGCGGCGGTGGCGGCATGAACGGCGGCGGCCGGAACCGCGGTGGCCAGAACAATGCCCGGGACGGCGGTGGCTTCCCCGGCGGCGGCCCCGGCCGCGGATCCACGCCTGATGAGAGCGCTCAGGGCGGCCGGGGAACACGCGGTGGCGGCGGCAACAGCGGCCTGCTCGACGCCAGCGAGGTCAGCGCCGAGGTGAAGGCCCTGCTGGAGACGAACGCCGGCGACTACACCTGGGTGGCCGCGGCGATCGGCTCGCAGAACGCGTCCGGCTACCAGCTGGAGACGCAGCAGCCGGTGATGGCGGTCGGCGGGTTCAACGGCACCGACCCGTCCCCGACCCTTGCCGAGTTCCAGCAGTACGTCGCCGACGGAAAGATCCACTACTTCATCGCCGGCGGCGGTTTCGCCCGCAACGGTGGTAACGGCGGCAGCAACGAGAGCGGCCGGATCTCCGCGTGGGTGTCCGCGAACTTCACCGCGCAAACGGTCGGCGGCGCCACCCTCTACGACCTGACGGCGGTGAACCGATGACCCTGTCCACCCTGCCCTCGTCCGGCACCGGTCACAGCCGGGTCGCGGCGCCGGTCCTCGACGTGGTGATCCCGGTCCACAACGAGGAGGTGGATCTGGAACCGGGTGTCCGGCGGCTGCACGCCTATCTGGCGGAGAGCTTCCCGTACCGGTTCCGGATCACCATCGCCGACAACGCGAGCATCGACGGCACCGCGCGGATGGCGCATCGCCTGGCGCAGACGTTCCCCGAGGTCGAGGCGGTGCACCTGCCGGAGAAGGGGCGCGGACGGGCGCTCAAGCACGTCTGGTCGCACTCCGACGCCGCGGTCCTGGCGTACATGGACGTGGATCTGTCCACCGATCTCGGCGCCCTGCTGCCGCTGGTGGCGCCGCTGATCTCGGGGCACTCGGACCTGGCGATCGGGTCGCGGCTGGCGCGTGGCTCGCGGGTGGTCCGCGGCGCTAAACGGGAGCTGATCTCCCGGGGTTACAACCTGCTGCTGCGGGGCGCGCTGGCCGCCCGGTTCTCCGACGCGCAGTGCGGTTTCAAGGCGATCCGGTCCGATGTGGCCGGACGGCTGCTGCCGATGGTCGAGGATCCGGGCTGGTTCTTCGACACCGAGCTGCTGGTGCTCGCCGAACGGGCCGGGCTGCGCATCCACGAGGTGCCGGTGGACTGGGTGGACGATCCGGACAGCCGGGTGGACATCGTGGCGACGGCGGTGGCCGACCTGAAGGGGATCGTCCGGGTGGCCCGCGCGCTGAGTACCGGCCGGTTACCGCTGGCGACTCTGCGTGCGCAGCTGGGCCGTGACCCGCTGTCGTGGCGGGTGAGCCGGCCGCACTGATCGTGATCCGCCGCGTCACCCCTGAGATGCCGTGCTGAGCGGGACCGGCCGTAATTCCTGATCAACTGGACCGTTGTACCCGAAGTCGCGGGATTTCAACAGGTCCTGTTGTCCGGAACACAACGGACCGAAAATTCGGCACACGCAGACGTATCACGAACGCAACTCAGAGGTAACAATGAGCACTGATCGGGATCTGCACATCTCGATCCATGCTTCACCGGCGCGGCAGACCGGAAGGTAGCGATCATGCTCAGCAAAGAGGACACCCGGCGGCTGGCAGCCCTGGAACGCCAATTACGGCGTGACGATCCCGATTTCTGTGCCCGGATGGGCGGCGGAAACTTCAGCGTGTCATCAACCGGTCGCCCTCCGCTACCACTGTTCGTGGTGGCCGCCGTGATCACCGTGACCGCTGTCGTCCTGGGAGCGGTCGGCTGGTGGATCGCCACCTCGATCGTCGGGGCGTGGGCCGTGATCACCCTGTCCGCGGCGATCCAGCGACTGCGCCGGCAGCGCGCCGAAACCGCGTACCGGCAAGCCTGAAAAAGTGTTGAAAAGGTCTTAAGTGCTGGTCGCGGCCTGGCTCTCGAACCGGCGGACGATCTCGACCAGCGCCCGGACCTGCCGCAGGACCGCGTCCGGCTCGGTGGACCGGTGCGGGCCCGCGCCGATGTCGACGATCGCGTCCGCCCGCACCCCGACCATGTTCAGCGGGCGGCGGTAGAGCGGCTCCTGCGCGGTGGCCCACTTGACGAAGGACCGGGACGGTTCGGGCAGGTAGACGATCCACGCCGTGCGCAGCGCCCCGGTGTCCGGTTTGCGGAAGTCGAAGACCACGAACTCCAGGTCGTCGAGGAAACCGCGCAGCACCGCGTAGGCCGGCTGGTCCTCGCCGAAGTCGGGGGTGTCGCTCCACGCCTCCAGCAGATCGCCGTCGACGTCGAGGAACTGCCAGCCGTTGCGGCGGGCGAGTTCGATCCGGTCGCCGACCCCGGCCGACTGCGGAACCGACCGGTCGGCGAAGAACACCAGCCAGACACCCGCGGCGGCGATCAGGCCACCGGCACCGAGAGTGAGCCGGCCCGCGAGACGGCCGATGCCGTCCGACTCCAGAGTGCGTGATGCGCCGTCACCGTAAGTGATGCATTGGCCGCCGACCTGTATCTCGGTAGCTCCACAGGACGCGCCGCCGTTCAGCAGCAGGATGACACCTAGGCAGAGAACTCCTAGTCCGACGATGAGGACGATCCACGAGGATCGACTCGTCCGGCCGTTCATCCAACCTCCCGTGTGCGGCTAGTGATCAAAGTACCGCTACAGGACGTGAAGAGGCCCCGGCCATACGGCGGGGGCCTCGACATGTGCGCAGGTTGTTACTTGGTGATACGCACCGTGTGCGTACGAACCGCGCTGGTGTTACCAGCCTTGTCCGTCGCCGAGTAGGTGATCACCAGCGTGCCCCTGGCGACGCCGCCGAGCTTGGCGCTCCAGACACCCTTGGCGTTCGGCGTGACGGTCTGCACCGTCGCCTTGGCCTGAGCGTCCTTCTTCGACTTCGCCTTGGTCCACTTACCGGCCTTGAGGTAGTACCAGGCACCGGACCGCTGCTCGATCGCCTTGACCTTCACCGTGGCGACACCGAGACCCTTGTCCGCGGCCTTGCCGGTGACCGTCTTCCAGGAGGCGGCCTTGGCCGGCTGCTTCGGCGTGGTCACGCTCACCGTCGGCTTGGCGGTGTCCTTGGTGACCTTGACGCTCCCGACCGCGACGACCTTGCCGGAGCCGGCCGCGTTGGACGGCGTCACCTTGACCGCGAAAGTGCCGGCCTTGGTGTACGTGTGCGACACGGTCGCGTTCTTCGCCGTGATCGTGTTGGTGGTGCCGTCGCCCCAGTTGATCGCGAGCTTGGTGGCGCCGGTGACCCCGCTGACCGTGAGGTTGACCGACTGCTTCGCCCAGATCGACTTGGTGCTCAGCTTGTAGGCGCCGGCCTGCGCCTTCACCACCACCGGCGAACCGGTGACCTTGCCGGCGCCCTTGTTGCCCGCCTCGTCGGTCAGCGCGACGGTGACCGTGAAGCTGCCCGCCTTGGTGTACGCGTGCGTGGCCTTGGTGGTACCCACGGCCAGCGTCTGGGCGGCGCTGCCGTCGCCCCAGTTGATCACCCGGCTGATCTTCGCGTTGTCACTGACGTCGTCGTCCAGCGCGGACTCGGTCAGCGTCACCGACTGGCCCGGCCAGATCGCCGCCATGTTCAGGGCGTACGTGCCGGTCGGGGCGGTGGAGTCACCGGTGCCCGGGGTGCTGCGCGGCGTGACGTCGACGGTGATCGGGGTGAACTTGGCGAAGTAGTTGACCAGCATGGTCAGGTCGTTGTCGCCGGTCGTCACCTTGTTGGTGCCCAGGCCCAGGGTGGTGAAGTTGTCGCCACCCGCGGCGAGGAACGAGTTCGACGTGACCCGGTAGGTGCCGGCCGGGTTCAGCACGGTCCCGTTCAGCTTCAGGGACGAAGCGATGATCTTCGAGCCCCGGGGCTGGTTCACGTCGTACGAGTAGGTGAGGCCCTTCGACGAACCCAGGTGCAGCACCGGCCGGGACGCGCCGTCCGGCTGCCACTGCTCCTCCAGCACCTGCTTGATCTGCGCGCCGGTGAGAGTCTGGGTGACCACGTCGTTCGCGAACGGCTGGACGGCGAACGCGGCCGAGTAGGTCACGGTGCCATCGGTGCCGTACGCCAGGTCGGCACGCAGGCCGCCCGGGTTCATCAGCGCGATCTGCGCCCCGCCGCGACCGGCGTCGCTGGTCTGGTCGAGCTGCACGTCGGCGATGAAGTTGCCCATCGGCGACTCGGCGCCCCGGTCCTCGGCGCCGGCGGCGGTGTACGCCCGCTTGATGTCGCCGGTGATCTTGCCGAGCTCACGCTTGCCCAGCTCGGTGGCCTTGACCTTGGCGTCCGCCACGATCTGCTCGACCGCCGCGTTCGCCGGGTAACCGGTCACGTTCAGCAGCTCGGCCGTCGACGAGGTCACCGACTTGGTGGCCGGGTCGATGGTCAGGACCGCCTTGCCCAGCTTCAGACCGTAGTCCTCGGCCTGGATCACCGGACGGGTCTTGTTCGTACCGGGAACCGGCACCTGGAACGCGTACGGCTGGTGGGTGTGCCCGCTGAAGATCGCGTCGATCTCGGCGCTGACCTTGGTGAACTCGCCGAAGACCGGGTCGGCGGCGAGCTTCTCGGCGGAGCTGATGTTCTCGGTGGCCGCACCCTCGTGGGCGAGCAGCACCAGCACGTCGGCCTCACCGTTGGCCTCGTCGCCGTCGGAGAGCTGCGCGGCGAGGGTGTTGGTCTCGGCGATCGGGTCGCGGAACTCCACACCCTTGATGCCGTCCGGGCTGACCAGCGAACCGGTCTGCTCGGTCACCACACCGATGTAGCCGACATTGATGCCGCCGACGGTCTGCACGACGTAGCCGGGCAGGACCCGCTGGCCGTCCTTGTAGACGTTGGCCGCCAGGTACGGGAAGCCGGCCTTGTCGGAGACCCGGCCGAGCAGGTCGGACAGGCCCTTGTCGAACTCGTGGTTGCCGACCGCGGAGACGTTCAGGCCACCGGCGTTGAGTGCCGCCAGGGTCGGGTTGTCGTCGTCGATCGCCGAGATGAACGTGGAGGCGCCGATGTTGTCACCGACGGACACCCACGCGGTGTTCGGGTTGGCCTCCCGCAGCTGGTTGACCGCGCCGACCAGCTGGGCCGCGCCACCGTTGCCGGTGGACGGCGACTCGAGCCGGCCGTGGAAGTCGTTGATGCTCAGCAGCTGCAGGTCGATCGGGCCGGCGGTGCCGGTGGACAGGCCGACGACGACCGGGTCGTGGTCGCTGGAGCGGAACGGGCCGTTGTCGTAGAACGGGCCGTAGCCGTCGTACTGGAAGGCGAACGACTCGACCGAGTTGATGTTCCAGATGTCGACGCCGGTGACCCGGCTGCCGAGACCGGCACTGATCAGTGCGTGGTCCAGCGAACCGGACTCGCCGCTGAAGACGTAGGACGGGGCCTTGTCCGGGGCGTACGTCGCGTGCGCGTCCTTGAAGCCCTTGCCGTAGAGCGGCTGGAGCGGGTCCTCGTGGGTGTACGCGTTGAAGTCGCCCAGCAGGACCACGTTGTCGGTGCCGAGGCCGTCGACGAAGGTCGCCAGCGCCTGCCCCTGCCGGACCCGGTCGCCGTTGTAGGCGCCCTGTCCGTCACCGGTGTCGACGTTGTCCCCGGTCGGGGCGACCGAGGTGCTCTTCGACTTGAAGTGGTTCGCGACCACCGCGAAGTCGATCGACCCGGCGGTGAAGGTCTGCGCGATCGGCTCGCGGGCGTTGCCCCAGACCGTCTCGTCGTTGACCGACTTGGACGCGCCCTTCGGCGTGACCGAGGCCGGCTTGTAGATGATCGCGCTGGTGATGAAGTCCTGCTGGGCCGCGCCCGGCAGCTCGGCAGGCGACCGGACGTAGTCCCAGACACCCGCGCCGTCGACCGCGTTCAGCTCGCCGACCAGGGTCTTCAGCGCCAGCTGGGTCTCGACGGCCTCGAAGCGGACCGAGTTCTCGATCTCCATGAGCGCGACCACGTCGGCGTCCATGGCGGTGACCGCCGAGACGATCTTCGCTTCCTGCTTCTCCTTGGCGGCCTCGTTCGCCGCACCGCGCGCGTCGCCACCGAAGTGGACGAAGTAGTTCAGCACGTTGAAGCTGGCGACCTTGATGTCACCGCCGACGTTCACCGGAGCGCTGGTCCGCGGGTTGGACGCGGTGAACGTGGTGCCGAGGGCGGCCGGGTTCGCCGGCTGCAGGCGCCACTCGCTGAAGCCGTAGCTCAGCACACCGGCGCCGAACTTCTCGACGGTGTCGCCGACACGCAGCGGCGCGTCCTTGGTCATGTACGCCGGGGCCAGTCCGGCGTCCGCCAGGTTGGTGGTCCGGCCGTCGTCGACGAGGATCCGGCGGGCCTTGTTGTCGGCCTTCACCTCGGCCGCGGCGGCGCTGCCCGGACGGGCGACGTCGGTCGGGATCCGGGCCGGCTCGGCACCGGCGGCCAGGACGACCTCGCCGTACCGGTTGGTGTTGTAGACCTCCGACACGGTGAACTCACCGGCCGGTGCGACGAGCATGCCCTCGGCGGACTCGCGGGCCTCGTCGCTCAGCGGCAGGGTCAGCGGGACCGGGGTGGGCAGCGGGGCGTCGCTGGAGCAGACCTTGACGTCGGTCTTGGCGCCGATGGTGATCTGGGTGAGCGTGTTGTACTCGCTCACCGTGCCGGTCACCCGGACCACGTCACCGATCTCCACCGACGGGTGGTTGGCCGCGGTCGAGGTCAGGTAGACGAAGATGCCGTCCGAGGCGGTGCCGGCGGTGACCGGGCGGTCGCCGCCGCTGCCCGCGGTCTGGACGTAGATCCCGTTGTAACCACCGGTGCGGTGGTCGGCGGTGACGACGCCCTCGACGGTCACCACCGAGCCGGCCAGCGGGGTCGCCGCGCCGGTGCCCTGTACCTGCGCGATCGTGTGGGTGGCCGCGGTGTCGCAGCCGGGGGCCGGCTCCTCCGGCTCGGGCTCCTCCGGAGTGGTGGTCCCGCCGGTGTTGAGCTTGCCGAAGCTGCTCGCCGCCGGGCCGGTCCAGGTTCCGTCGATCTTCTGCAGCGAGTGGCCGACCGGGGTGCTGCTCTGCTCGGAGACTCCGATGTCGACGCTGGTCTGCCCGGCCGCCGGGCCGTTCTTCGCCTCGAAGACACCCTCGTAGCTGAGGAACTCGACGACCGTGCCGTCCGGCTCGACCAGGGCCACGCCGTCCGGGTTGCCGTTCTGGATGCCGTTGGCGGCGTACTCGGTGACGACCACACCGGACGCCGGCACGACACCGCTGAGCGTGGTGATCGGCGTGTAGGTGTTGCCGTTGTCCCCGTTGTAGAGGTACAGCTGCCAGCCGGTCAGGTCGAAGCCGACCGGGGCCTCGACCTCGATGGCCTCGCCGCTGTCGGTGCCGACGTTGTCGTAGTGGATCTCGCTGATGAACGGCGCATCGGTGGCCGCGGAAACCGGGCCGGTGAAGCTCAGGCAGAGCGTGGTCGCCATGACGGCAGCACCCAGCGCACGGAGACCCGCAGGGGTTCTCGGTACGGGGAGGAAGCGTCCGGCGTCACTCACGCTGCGTATGAAGGAACGCATCGAGGTTGACCCTCCGAAGGAGTGTTGATCCGCCGGAGCGTAGGTAAGTTCGATGACGAAAGATTCTCGGAAAGGTAACGGAAGAGCAATGGACGGCGTACTGGAGACAGGTTTTTCCCGTCGTTCATTGTTCGCGTTTGTACAGTCGACGGATCTTAGGTGGACGGTTACCTGCTGGTAACCTGCGGCGGGATACGAGCGGCCGCGCGATCCCAAGATCGTGTGCAAGGATGCAGATCCCTCGACGCTCGGCGGATCGGATCATCGGTGGCAGAAGAGGTTGCGGAAGAGTCGGCGGAGGAACCCGCGGACGAGGTCGCGAAGGAGCCTGCGGACGAGCCCGCTGAAAAAGCGGACGAACCCGCGGAAGAAGCGGACGAACCCGCGGAAGAAGCGGACGAACCCGCGGAGGAGCCTGCTGAAAAGGCGGAGGAACCCGCGGAAGAGCCCGTAGAGGTCAAGCGGCGTGCACCGCTCTGGGCGCGGTTGAGTGTGATCGTCGGTTCTGTCCTGATCATCATCAGTGGCGGCAGTTACGTGACCGCGCAGTCCGTGGTCGCGAAGTACACCGACGCGGTGACCGACGACAGCATCTTCGAGGCCCGCCCGGCCGCGGCGGCCCGTCCCCGGGAGAAGCAGGGCGACGAAGGGGACACCATCAAGGGCCCGCTGAACCTGCTGCTGGTCGGGATCGATCCCCGCGACGACAAGTCACCGCCGCTCTCCGACTCGATCATCCTGGCGCACGTGCCGGCCGACATGAGCACCGTCTACCTGTTCTCCATCCCCCGCGACCTGTACGTCGACATCCCGGCGTTCGACAAGGCCGGTTACCGCGGCGGCACCGGGAAGATCAACGGCTCGATGTCGCTCGGCAGCCATCTCGGCGACGGCAAGTTCAGCGCGCCCCAGGGCTTCCAGCTGCTGACCAGGACGGTCAGCGCGTACACCGGCATCAAGGAGTTCGACGCCGGGGCGATCGTCAACTTCGGCGGCTTCAAGAAGATCGTCGAGGCGATGGACGGCGTCACCATGACGATCGATCAGGAGGTGAAGTCCGAGCACCTGAAACCGGACGGAACCCCTCGTGACCGGCTGTCCCGCTGCGCCGACAACACCTGCGACCACCCGTACATCGGGGTGCAGAAGGTCTACCCGATGGGCACCTACCACCTGGAGGCGTGGGAGGCCCTGGACTACGTGCGGCAGCGCTACGGCCTGCCGAACGGCGACTATGACCGGCAGCGTCACCAGCAGCAGTTCGTCAAGGCGCTGGCCAAGCAGGCGATGAGCCGGGACGTGGTGACCGATCCGGCCAAACTGCTGAAGGTGATGGAGGCGGCCGGCGGCTCGCTGACCTTCTCCGGCGGCGGGTACAGCGTGCTCGACTGGGCGTTCGCACTGAAGGGCCTCAACGTCGACGACACCATCACGGTGAAGCTGCCCGGCGTCGGGAAGTTCTCCGGCAGCCGCTACCTGGGCGAGGAACTCGACCCCTCGACGAAGGAGTTCTTCCAGTCGGTACGCGAGGACAAGGTCGCCGGATTCCTGCTCGACCACCCGGAGTACGTGAACCTCGAGAGCTGAGCCGTCCTGGTACCCTCAGCTCAAGATACGACCGAGGGCTCGTAGCTCAGTGGATAGAGCAACCGCCTCCTAAGCGGTAGGTCGCGCGTTCAAATCGCGCCGGGCCCACTCACTTCCCCGGCCGTTCCGCACCCGCGGAACGGCCGGTTTCGTCTTTCCCGCTCAGAGCCGGATCCGCTGCCCCACGACCAGCCGGTTCGGGTTGCGCACGGTGCCGGAGTTGGCCCGGTGGAGCGCTTTCCAGCCGCCCCGCACGTGGTACCGCGCGGCGATGCCGGCCAGGGTGTCACCGCGGCGTACGACATAGCTGCCCGAGGTGTGCCGGACCGGGGCCCGGCGGGCGGAGCGGGACGCGGCCTTGTAGGCGTTGCGCCGTCCGCAGGTCGGCCACGCGCCGATCCCCTGTCCGCGCAGCACCCGTTCGGCGATCCGGATCTGCTCGGAGCGGCTGGCCCGGTTGGCGGTGCTGGCGTACCGCGATCCGCCGTAGGCCCGCCAGGTGCCGTGACTGAACTGCAGTCCGCCGTAGTACCCGTTTCCGGTGTTGATGCGCCAGTTGCCCCCGGATTCACAGTGCGCGATGGCGTCCCAGTTGACGTCGGCCGGCGCGGCGGCGGCGGGCCCGGAGAGCACGGCGCTTCCGGCGACGCAGGCGACCGCCAGTCCGATCACGCGCTTCCACTGTTCACTTGTCTGGACCATGTGCGTTGTCCTCCACGCCTGCGAGGTCAGCTGTCGGGTTCGGGCAGAGGTGCCCGGCCGCGTGATGCGGCTTCACCCCGAGGCGCCGTAGCGCCGAGGAACTCTTGGGTCCCCCGCTCCATGCCTTGGGTTCGTTGATCCGTGGCCGACGGCAGGACTCGGCGTTACCGGCCACGGTGCTCGCTCGCGCGAGCCGCTGACAGGCCGCACCTCATCCGAATGACCGAGATGCGACGATCGAGTTGTACGTCACAAATTAGCCGTTTGGATCTTCCTTTGTGTGGATAACGTGCTGATCTCGGCGCGCCGCGGTGGGTATCCAACCCTCCACGGAGGGTGCACAATCGGCAGCCATGAGCGATCAACAGCGCGAGTTCGACGTGATCGTCTACGGCGCTTCGGGTTTCGTCGGCGCGCTGGTCGCGAGGCATCTCGCGGCGAATGCCCCGCAGGGCGCCCGGATCGCGATCGCCGGCCGGTCCGCGGAGCGACTGGAACGACTCGGCCTGGACCTGCCCATCGTGGTCGCCGACGCGCACGACGTCCCGGCGCTGACCACGATGGCCGGCCGCACCCGCGTGGTGCTGACCACTGTCGGTCCGTACGCGAAGTTCGGCAAACCGCTGGCCCGCGCGTGTGCCGAGACGGGTACCGACTACGTGGACCTGACCGGCGAGGTGTTGTTCGCCCGGGACAGCATCGACGAGAACCACGAGATCGCCAGGCGTACCGGCGCGCGGATCGTGCACTCCTGCGGCTTCGACTCGATCCCCTCCGACATCGGTGTGCACGTCCTGCACGAGCTGGTGCGTGCCGACGGCGCCGGTGAGCTGACCGACACCACCCTGGTCGTGACCAGCATGCGCGGTGGCATCAGCGGCGGCACCATCGACTCGATGCGGCACCAGATCGACGTGATGAAGAACGACCGGGGGCTACGACGGATCGCGGCGAGCCCGTACTCGCTGAGCCCGGACCGGGAGTCCGAACCCGACCTCGGGCGCCAGCCGGACATGCTCACCCTGGCCGGTTCCGAAGTGGACCCGAGTCTGCGCGGGCACCTCGCGCCGTTCGTGATGGCGTCGTACAACACCCGTGTGGTGCGTCGGAGCAACGCGCTGCGCGGATGGGCGTACGGCCGCGATTTCCGGTATCGCGAGGTGCTGAGCGTCGGCACCTCCCCCGCCGCGCCGGTGATCGCCCGGGTGACCAAGGCGGTGCTCAGCGGCCTGGTGCTCGGCTTCGCGGTGCCGCCGGTCCGGTTCGTGCTGGACCGGCTGCTGCCCGCGCCCGGCACCGGCCCGGACGAGAGGACCCGGCGCAACGGTCACTTCACTGTGGACATCTTCGGTGTCACCACGACGGGGGCGCGCTATCGCGCGAGGGTCAAAGCCCAGGGCGATCCCGGGTACGCCGCCACCACGGTCATGCTCAGCGAGTCCGCCCTGGCTCTGGCGCTGGACCGCGACCTCCTGCCGGATTCCGGGGGCGGCGTCCTGACCCCGGCGACGGCGATCGGCGACGCCCTGGTCACCCGCCTGCGCGCGGCCGGCCTGGAGGTGACCGCGCGCAAGGCATAACGGGGTCCAAGAGCGGTATCAGTGATCTGACCGATCGCCACTAGCACTAAGAGTGCATATTCCGGCACGATTCAGTAGTGACCGTCAGCCCTCTCCCCTACCCGTTGCGGTTGACGGGGGATGGCGTCGTCCTGCGGGAGTGGCGCTGGGAGGATCTCGACGACCTGGTCGCGCTGCTGGACGAGCCGGACATCGCCCGCTGGACGCTGCGGCCGTCGCCGTTCGACGTGGAGGCGGGGCTGGCCTATCTGCGGCGGGCCCTGCAGGGCCGGGTGAACGGCAGCCGGATCCAGCTCGCGATCACCGCCGACGGTGGCAAACCACTCGGTGAGGTGCTGTTGTTCGATGTGCGGGCCGACGCGCACGAGGCGGAACTGGGCTATCTGGTCGGCCTGCCCTTTCGCCGCCGCGGGCTCGCGTCGGCCGCATTGTCGCTGCTCACGACGTTCTCGGTGGACTCGTTGCGGTTGCGCCGGCTGCTGCTGCGGATCGACCGGGGCAATTCGGCGAGTACGTCGGTGGCGCGCCGCTGCGGTTACCGGCCGGCCGCCGATCCGGTGATCGTCCAGCAGGCCGGACCGTACGGGCCGGTGCACCTGGACACCTGGGAGTTCGTCGAGGGCCGGCCCGGTCCGCACGACGATCGCCGGAAAAATGTCGCAGCCCGCCGGTACGGTCGGCGGTGACCGAGAGAGCGGTGACCTGGAGAGCGGTGACCGGCTGATCGCGAGGTGCACATGATCGAGGTGAATCGTGAGCGGGTGATGGCCTTCCGCATGGCCGCGCAGGGCCTGTCCGAGCGACGTGACACCCGCCCCGCCGACCTTCCCCTGCTCGACCTGGGGCTGCAGGAGTATGCGCCGGATTCCACCCGCGTCGCGCTGGCCGCCCGCACCACCGCCGACCTGGCCGACGACCGGCTGATCACCGTCTGGGCCGCTCGCGGTGCCCCGCATCTGCACCGCCGCGGCGATCTTCCCGACCTGGTCGCGCAGCTGTGGCCGACCGGTGACGAGGACGCCGCGGCCCGGTTGAAGAGCGGCCAGATCCCGGCCGCCCCGGCCCTGGGGACACGGGCGTTCACGGCGACCGCGGAGGCATTCCGGTCCGTGGTGACCGGGCCGATTCCGAAAGGCGCGGCCAGCACCGCGGTCAGCAGCCGAGTTCCGGTGGAGTTGACGTATGACTGCGCGGCCTGCGGCGCCCGCCATGTCGCCGGCAACGTCTGGCAACAGGCCGGCCTGGCCGGTGGGGTCGAGGTGCTGGCCCGGGGGCGGGAGTCGTCGCTCGGCCCGATTCCGGACCCGCCGCCGATCCCGGCCGGTAACGCGGGGATCGACCGGCTGATCGCGACCTATCTGCGATTTCTCGGCCCGGCGGGCCCGGCCGAGGTGGCGAAGTACCTGGGGACCACGGCCTCGGTGATCAAGAAAGTCTGGCCGGGGGATCTCGTCGAGGTGCGTGTGGACGGCCGCCGCGCGTGGCTCCCCGGGGACGCGGCGGATCTCCTGGTCGCCGCGCCGGAACCGCGCGGGGTGCGCCTGCTCCCGGCGATGGATCCGCTGCTCCAGGCTCGTGACCGGGATCTGCTGGTGCCGCAGAAGGCGTACCAGAAGATGGTCTGGAAGATCCTCGGCAACCCGGGTGTGGTGCTGCTGGACGGCGAGATCGCCGGGATCTGGCGGGCCGCGCTGAAGAAGAAGCAGGTCGATCTGACGGTCACCCCGTTCACCACGCTGCCGACCGCACGCCTCCAGGAGGAGGCGGCCGAGGTCGCACGGGCCCGGCAGGCAACCTTTTCGGTGGTGCAGACCACCTAGGGGTGTCCGTAACAGCTCTCCTAGGTGGTCACATGTCACGCAAAAGCCGTAAAGCCCTGGCAGCCGGCCTCGCCTCGACGGCGGTCCTGGCCGGGGCCGGTCTGCTGGGGATCGGCCAGCCCTGGGCGAACGCCGCCGCGAACATCAGCTTCGACACCGGCACCGGCCTGGCGTTCACGATCAACGGCGACAACGGCAACATGACGTCGCTGAAGCACAACGGCACCGAGATGACCGCGCCCGGTTTCGCCGCCGGCCAGTTCGAGTCCGGCTTCTCGTCGGCGACGGTGACCAGCAAGACCTTCAACAACGGCAGTTCGATCCTGGTGAGCGTGGCGAGCGCGTCGACCGGGGTGACGCAGTACTACTTCGCCCGGAAGAACGACAACACGGTCTACCTGGCGACCAATGTCAGCAAGGCGCTGAACCCGGGTGAGGCCCGGTTCATCGCCCGGCTCAAGCCGTCGCTGCTGACCACGTCACCGGCCGCAGCGAAGACCGGCGGGTTCACCACCACGGTCGAGGGCTCGGACGTCTTCGCCAACTCGGCGGGGCGTACCGCGTCGAAGTTCTACAGCTCACAGCGGCTGATCACGCAGCAGCCGTTCGGTGCGAGCGGCACCGGGCACGGCGCGTTCATCCTCCCGGCGTACACCGACATGACCTCGGGCGGCCCGTTCTTCCGGGACATCGAGGTCAACGACACCGGCGCCGCCGTCAACATCACGCACTACATGTTCAGCGGCCACCAGCAGACCGAGGCGCTGCGGCTGGGCCTGCACGGGCCGTACGCCCTCTCGCTCACCGACGGTTCCGCTCCGACCGCCCGCAGCATGGACTTCCTGGCCCAGTTCATCCCCGGGATGCTGTCGAACGCGCAGCGCGGCGGGGTCAGCGGCACCGCCTCCGGCACCTGGAACGGGCTCAAGGCGACCGTCGCGCTGGCCGGCCCGAACGGGCAGTACTGGGGCCAGGTCAAGAGCGGTCAGTTCGTGATCGGCCACGTCAAGCCGGGCACGTACACCGCGACGCTGTACACCGGTGAGCTGGCGGTCGGCGCCACCAGATCGATCACTGTGACCGCCGGTTCGACGGGCACCCTGGCGATGACCGGAAGTGTTCCCGCCGCCGGTACGCTCTTCCAGCTCGGCACGTTCGACGGCACCCCGGCCGGCTTCCTGAACGCCGACCGGATCGAGACGATGCACCCGTCGGACTCCCGGATGTCGGCGTGGAAAGCGGCCGGCTACAGCGTCGCGGACGGCGCCGCGAAGTTCCCGATGGCCGCGTTCAAATCGGTCAACTCCCCCGCGGCCCTGAACTTCGCCCTGTCCTCGGTCCCGGCGAACGGCGTCAAGCTGCGCATCGCCACCACCTCGACCTTCGCCGGCGGCCGCCCCGCCGTCGCGATCGGCGGTTACACGTCACCGGCGTCGGCGTCGCCCACCCCGGTGAACCTGAACTCCCGCAACGTCACCCGAGGCACGTGGCGCGGCATCAACACCACCTACACGTATTCGATCCCGGCGAGCGCGTTGAAGACCGGCACCAACACCTTGTCCATCTCCGTGGTGAGCGGCAGCAGCGGCGAGACCTTCCTCAGCCCCAACTTCATCTTCGACGCCCTGGCCCTCGACCCCGCCTGACCCGCCTCGGTGGAACCCGGGTGGCGAAGCGAAAGGTGTGGATCAGAGGTCGAACTCGCCGTCGCCGACGCCTCCGGTGAAGGCTTCCCATTCGGCCCGGGTGAAGAAGAGGACCGTGCCCGGGTCGCTGGAGTTTCGCATCGCGGCGCCGCCGTCGGCGAGCCGGCAGATCTCCACGTGTTCCATGCCGGATCCGTCGGCCCGCAGCCATTGTGCGGTCGCTGGATCGAATGTGTCCGCATAGGACTTCTCTGCCATTCTGGCCACCCCCTGCCACCAAGGTAGACGGCCTCCCCCGTGCTGGGGGAGGCCGCGAACAGGCGACGGGCAACTGCCATCCTGCAGGTCGTCAGCCCTGTACAACCGTCATTTCGTATAGGTGAAGTAGCTCCACGAGCCGGCCGTGTCGGTGTTGCGACTGTCGCCCGACTTGCCGGGCACGTACTCGGCCCGTACCCGGAACTTCTTGCCGACCTTGGCTCCGGTGACGAACGTGAAGGACGCCTTTCCGGCGCTGCTGAGTTTGGTGTACCGGGCCGACCACAGCTTCCATTCCCCGCCCGACCACACCTGGATCGTGGTGCGGACCTTCCGGCCGGGATTCGCCGTCATGGTCTGGGTGATCAGCGGGTTCTTCGACTTCCGGAAGTACCGATAGGTGGTCTTGCCGATCTTCGCGGTCTTGTGGTGCCGGCTGAGTTTGGTGCTCGCCGCGACCTTCGTCGGCAGCGTGGAGGTGAACGTGACCGGGGTGGACCAGGTGTCTCCGGCGAAGCGGGCGGAGACCACCGTGGTGCGGGTCAGCCGCAGCTTCGCGCTGATCCGACCCTTGCCGTCGACGGCGCCCTTCTTCAGCAGGCGGGCCGGCTGATCGCTGCCGTAGGGGTCGGCCCAGAGTTCGACGATCCGGTTCTGGTACGTCGGACCGAGAGTCGCCACGACGTCAATGGTCGTCCCGTAGGCGTACTCCGTGAAGTCGTACTCCTCCGGCAGTTCGAGTTGGGTCTCGTTCCGGGGCACATGCACCGTGTATTCGCCGGTGGCCGCCATCCACCGCCCGTATCTGGCGAAGTCGAACCGGTACCTGACGTCCCCACCGACCGGCGGGATGTCGGTGACGGAGATTTGACCGCGGCTGTCGGTCTTCCAGATCCCCAGCGACCTGCCCTTGGGGGATGCCGTGTCGAACCGGGTGACGGTGATGTCCGAGCCGGTGGGGACGTAGCCTTCGTTCGCGGCGAAGAAGGGGTTGATCGTGACGGGCTCCCCGCGCCGGGCGGTGTCCCCCGATCCTCCGCTGTAGTTGACGCGCACGACCCGGTCCGGGATCTCGCTGTCCGGGTCGTTCAGGGTGAAGAACCGGAACCGGGAGGGGGTGCCGCCCAGCCGCATCTCCTCACCGGCCACCGCGAAGATGTGGGTACCACCGGGCTGCCAGGCGAGACCCCGGGCGGCGAGCGCCCAGTCGCCCAGTTCGAAGAGCTGTTCGTACCCCGCCCACCCGGCGCCCGCCCGGGCCGGGTAGATCCACACCCGGTCGCCCACGCCGATCGTGTACCGGCCGTCGGCGGCGGTGTCCACGGCGTTGTAATCGGCGGAGGAGGAGTCCAGGAGGGGCACGGCCGTGTCACCGGGAACGGCGAGCCGCACCGGGTAGCGCCCGGCGGTGAGGAACTGTGTCCCGTCAGCGGTCATCGCCCCGTCTTCGCCGCTGACGAAGTTCGACCCGCGGGCCTTCAGCTCCGGCACTCCGGAGGAGACGTCGAAGACCGCCAGCGGGGTGTTGTTCAGGAGGCCCGTCACTCCCAGCAGCCCGGGATTCGCCGGGTTGGCATAGATGTCCGGCAACCTGTCGAGGTGGATGCCGTCCGCCGATTCGTCGCGTTCGGTGATCACGTCGGTCGCCGGGTCGAGGGCGGCCAGGTTGCCGTTGGCCGAGTCGTGGGTCGCGTCGGCGAAACTGAACCAGATCTTGTCGCCGACCGGCGCGACCGAGGTCGGCCAGCGGTCCGCGCCGACCGGGTGCCGGTCGGCGACGGTGACCGGCCCGGTGGCGATGGAGACGATCTCGTGTTCGCCGTACAGCGCGGCGTAGACCCGGCTGGAGTCGGCGGAGATCGCCAGCCTCCGGACCCCGGCCAGACCGCTGATCCGGCCGACCTGCTTGCCCCGGTAGTCGGTCGCCACGACCGCTCCGGCTTTCGGATCGCTGATGAAGACCCGCTTGCGCACCGGGTCGACGACGATGTCCCCGAACGACCCGATGGAGAGATCGGTGAAGGTGTCGGCGGATGCCGGGCCGGCGGCGGTGCCGACCACCGCAGCGGTCGCTCCGATCAGGACCGACGCCGCGAAAACGGATCGCAGGATGCGCATGCGCAAGATCGTAAATGCGGATCGACCGCAGCGGATCCTCCGAATGGACGGCACCGTAACGACGTGTCCGATCGGACGATGACCTTGAATGCTGAGGGATGACTGGGAGATTGCTGGGGTAAGCCCGTGAGCGACATCACGGCAAGGGAGGTGCGTCCATGGCGCATGATCTCGATTCCACGGGGACCATCCGCAGTCTGATTCCCGCCCGCATCGACCGGCTGAGCTGGTCTCCGTTCCACACCCGGATCGTCATGGCCCTGGGCACCGCGTGGGTCCTGGACGGCCTGGAGATCACCGTGGCCAGTTCGCTCGGCCCGGTTCTGTCCGAACAGGAGACCCTCGCCCTCAGCAGTGCCCAGGTTGGCCTGATCGCGACGGTCTACCTGCTCGGCCAGGTCTTCGGGGCGCTGTTCTTCGGTCGGCTCTCGGACGCGCTCGGCCGGCGCAACCTGTTCATCGTCACGCTGGCCGTCTACCTGACCGGTAACGCGCTCACCGCCCTGACCTGGGGCAACGGTGTGGCAGCACTGGTCTTCCTGTATCTCACCCGGTTCATCGCCGGAGCCGGTATCGGTGGCGAATACGCCGCGATCAACTCCGCGATCGACGAGATGATGCCGGCGAAATATCGCGGCCGGGTCGACATCGGGGTCAACGGCACCTACTGGGGCGGTGCCATCATCGGCACCCTGGGCACGTACATCCTGCTCAACAACGTGGAACTGGACTGGGCGTGGCGGATCGGCTTCCTGCTCGGCCCGATCATCGGCCTGGCGATCTGGGGTCTGCGCCGGCACCTGCCGGAGAGTCCGCGCTGGCTGGTCATGCACGGCCGGGAGGACGAGGCCGAGGAGAACATCGCCCGGATCGAACGGGCCGTCGAGGCGTCCGGGCAGACCCTCGCGCCGCTGGACGAGTCGAAGGCGATCGACATCCGGCCGACGAAGGCGCACGGTTACCTGTCGCTGCTGCGGGTGCTGTTCCGGGTGTACCCGGCCCGGTCGACGCTCGGCGCCACCCTGATGATCACGCAGTCGTTCCTCTACAACGCGATCTTCTTCACCTACACGCTGGTGCTGACCACGTTCTACGGCGTGGACGAGAAGGCGGCGCCGCTCTACATGGTGGCGTTCGCGGCCGGGAACCTGATCGGGCCGCTGACCATCGGGCGGCTCTTCGACACCATCGGGCGCCGCAAGATGATCTCAGGAACGTACCTGATCAGCGGTGTTCTGCTGGCGATCACCGCGGTCCTCTTCAACGCGGGCGCGCTGAACGCGATCACCCAGACGATCGCGTGGAGCGTCATCTTCTTCTTCGCGTCGGCGGGCGCCAGTTCGGCGTACCTGACGGTCAGTGAGATCTTCCCGCTGGAGATCCGCGCCCAGGCGATCGCGGTGTTCTTCGCGATCGCCCAGTGCTTCGGCGCGATCGGCCCGGTCTTCTACGGCGCCCTCATCGGCGAGGGCGAGGATCCGGGCCGGCTGTTCCTGGGTTTCCTGATCGGTGCGGGTGTGATGGCGATCGGTGGTCTCGTCGAGGCCTTCATCGGCATCGACGCCGAGGGAAAGTCCCTGGAGGACGTCGCCACGCCACTGTCCGCGGTCTCCGCGTCGCAGCGCGACTAGACGATGCCGGCACTTCCGGCCAGGGCGGCTGCTTCGGTACGACTGGAGACGTGCAGTTTCCGGAGCAGCGCCGCGGTCAGCCGTTTGACGGTCCGGTCCGACACGTGCAGCAGTCCGGCTATGTCGCTCGTCGACGAGCCGGTGGCGATCAGCCGCAGCAGCCGGCGATCGTGCTCGTCGAGGTGGGCGGTCGCCGGGCTGCCGGCCTGCGGCCCGGCCCGCTCCACCAGCGAGGAGAGCAGCGCGACCGGCACGACCGCCCAGCCCTCCAGGGCGGCGAGCAGGGGCGCGGTCGCGTCCTCACCGCGGGGCAGCACCGCGGAGGCGCCGGCCCGCAGCGCCTCGATCGTGGTGTTCGGGTCGTCGCCGCCGATGGCGAGGATCCGGGCGTGCGGGGCGGCCGCGCGGGCCGCGGAGACGGCCGGCAGACCGGTGGGCGCCTCCAGGTCGACCAGGACCACATCGGGCGAGTTCAACTCCGCGCCGCCATCCGCCCCGGTCACGGTGACCCGGCCGCCCGTCGCTTCGGGCAGAGACTGTTGCAGGCCACGCACGAGTGAGGCGTGGCCCGAGACGACGACGATGCTGATCCCGTTCCGCATGAGGGCCCGAATGCCCCGCTGACGGCGGATCATGCCTCGAGTTTGCGGATGTGGCGAAAACCCTGCCTCAGCGGGGGTTGGCGGCCACAAAACCGGCGATGTACTCGTCCAGCCGGTTCTGCGGGCTCCAGCCGAGGCTGCTCGCCTTGGTGATGTCGGCCTGGCCGCGGACCCGCTCGCCCCGGCGCTCCGGGATCAGCGTGAACCCGGTGCCGAACATGCCCGCCACCTCGGCCATCGGCCACTCCGAGCCGGTGCCGAGCAGGTAGCCGTCGCCGGTGCCGCTGCGGGCGACCAGGACCAGGCCACGGACGATGTCGTCGATGTGGGTGAAGTCCCGCGTCTGGGTGCCCGGGGAGACCACGGTCAGCGGCTCGCCGTTCAGGTACTGCCGCTCGAAGATGCCGATCACGGTGGCGTACTTGCCCTGGCTGATCTGGCCCGGCCCGTACACGTTGTAGAAGTAGGTGATCGCGTAGTCCAGCCCGAACCAGTTCGAGTAGTTCTTGATGTACTCGATGTTCTTGGCCTTGGTCCACGCGTACGGATTGAGGTTCTCGTCCTCACCGTCGTTGCCGAACTTGGAGCTGGACCCGGCGTAGATCAGTTTCGCCCCGTGGCCGGCCGTGAACTTGACGACCTCCTTGGTGCCCAGGAGGTTGAAGTCCCAGGTCAGGTCGTGGTCCTCGAACGACTGCGGAATCCGCGAGTACTCACCCAGGTGGAAGACCATCTCGGGCGCCGGGAAGCCCCGGTCGGCCCAGATCTTGGCGATGTCGGCGGTCGAGCCGTCGACGTAGCTGACCCGCGGATCGTTGACGTGGTTCTCCGGGGTGCCGGTGAAGTAGTTGTCCAGCGAGATCACGGTGGCGTCGGGGAAGTCGTTCAGCAGCGACCTGATCAAGGAGCTACCGACAAATCCGGCACCACCGGTGACCAACAGTGTTCGGCTCAACGTACGTCCCATCTCTGGCAGTCCTGCAGCGCCGCCCAGGCTACCTGTGCGGTACACCCGAAAACCAACCGCTCGTACGGGTACCCCGTGGCGACACTCTGTGGTCGCCACCGGCTCACAGCCTGAAGCGGTCCACGATCCGGCGCAGGTCGGTGGACATCCCGGCCAGGTCGGTGGCGGCCCGATCGGTCTCGGCCACTCCGGCGGTGGTCTGCCGCACCGACGCGGCGACCGCGTTGATGGTGTCCGCGACCCGGGTGCCGGCCTCGGCGGCCTCACTGACGTTGCGGCTCATCTCGTTCGTGGTGACCGTCTGCTCCTCGACCGCGGACGCGATCGTGGTCTGGAAGTCGTTGATCCGCCCGATGATCTCGCTGATCTCACTGATCGCCGCGACCGCCCCGGCCGTGTCGGACTGGATCGTCTCGACCCGCCGGGAGATGTCCTCGGTGGCTTTGGCGGTCTCCTGGGCCAGGTCCTTGACCTCGCTGGCCACCACGGCGAAGCCCTTGCCCAGCTCACCGGCGCGGGCCGCCTCGATGGTGGCGTTCAGGGCGAGCAGGTTGGTCTGTTCGGCGATCGAGGTGATCGTCTTGATGACGTCACCGATCTCGGCCGACGACTCGTTCAGCTTGGCCATCACGGTGCTGGTGCCGGCGGTGACGTCGACCGCCCGGGACGCGACGTAGGCCGCCTGGGTGGCGCTCTCGCTGATCTCCCGGATCGACGCGCCCATCTCCTCGGCGCCGGCCGCCACCGTCTGAATGTTCGACGACATGATCGCGGCCGAGTCGGCCACCGTCGCCGCCTGCCGGGCGCCCTGGTCCGCGCCGGACGCGCTGTTCCGGCTGGTCCGGGCGAGGGTCTCGGACTCGTCGGCCAGCTGCCGCGAGTTGCGGTCCAGGTCGGTGACGGTCTCCCGGAGCGTGCCGATGGCCCGGCTCAGGGACGCGGCCATCTGCCCGACCTCGTCGTGCTGGCCCACCGACGGGTCGCCGGAGAGGTCACCCGCGGCCACCTGGTCCAAGACCCCGCCGACCCGGCGCAACGGCCGCACGATCAGCCGGGACACGACGACGGCGCCGGTGATCGCCAGCAGCAGGGACAGCGCCAGCACCACAGCGACCGTGACGGTGGTGCGGGTGACCTTCGCGTCGAACTCCCGCCCGTGCAGGAGCGCGGCGTCGGCGTACTCGATCTCCGCACCGATCAGGCCCTCGTACGTCTTGCGCAGTTCCCGGTTCTGGTTCAGGGCCAGGTCGATCGACGCCTGGGGTTTGGTCCGGTAGAGCGCGAACTCCGACTGCAGCGCGTCGAACCAGGCGTCGGTGGCGTCCTGGATGGCGTCGATGCGGGCCGCCGACTCGCCGGAGTCGGCGAGGTTCCGGGCGGCGGCGAGCGACGCGTCGACCTTCGTCTTGCGGCCGAGCGCCTCCTGGCTGAACTTGGCGTCCCCCTCGAGCAGGAAGCCGCGCTCGTCGTTGGCCGCCGCCTTGGCATTGAGCGCGGCGCTGTTCAGGTTGGTGCCGTACGGCAGCACCTGGGCGATCTCGGTGTTCCGCACGGTCTGCAGCTGCTGGATGCCGACCACGCCGATCGCACCGGTCAGCACCGTCCCGGCGACGGCCACCCCGGCGACCATCAGCACTTTGGTGGAGACCTTGCGGTTCCGGAGCCAGCTCATCAGCAACCTTCCCTAACTGTTCGGTACCGTTCCATCGGTTCCGGACAGTCGGGAAGTTAGTCACCAACGGGACAATCTGCCATGTTGAAGGGTGTGACCACCCGCACCGTGGACGGCCTCGATCGGATCGGGCCGGTCAGCACCCCGCGCGCCCGCAGGATCGCCCGGCACGCGTGCCGTACGTCCGCCCGCAGATCCTGATGCAGCAGAGCGGCGATCCGGTGCTCCCGCAGCAGCGCCGCGTTCTCCCGGTCCAGCCCGTGCGCGACGAAGACGTCGTAGTTGCGGTGCAGCGCGGCGAAGGCGGCCGGCACCTCGGCGCTCCCGCCCCGCCCGGCCGCGTAGACGGCCCGGATCGAGGGATGACCGGCGAGGATCGTGTGCAGCGAACCGGAGCGCGGTGAACCCGAGGGCAGCGAGGCGGAGACCACCCGGCGGGCCTGCACCACCGAGCGGAAACCGGCCTCCCGCTCCCCGTTGCCGTTGATCACCAGCACGTCGCCGGCCCGGTTCGCCAGGAACCGCTCGACCAGGTACGCCGCGGTCGCCCCGCAGTCGAAGCCGTTCACGCCGACGTGCGCGATCCGGTTACCGGCCGGCAGGTCGTGGTTGAGGGTGACCACCGGGGCCGCCAGCCGGGCCATCGCCCCGGACACCTCGGGAGTGGGCGGGGCCAGCACGATCAGCCCCTGGGTAGGGGTCCGGCCGACCTCGTCCAGGGCCCGCGCCGCGTCGTCGGTCAGGTGCGGGCGGGCGTGGACGGCCATCGGCGCGAACTCCGCGATCTCGGCCTCCAGCGCGTCCCGGACCGCGGCGCCGAACCCGGGTGACGTCTGCAACACCACGTCGATCACGATCGGGCGGGCCGGTGCCGACGCTGGTTCCGGCCGCTCCAGTTCGGCGATGGCCTGCCGTACCGCGCGGGCGGTGCCCTCCCGCACTCCGCCGCGGCGATGCAGCACGCGGTCCACGGTCGCCGCACTGACCCCGGCCCGTTCAGCGATCTCCCGGATCCGGTACGGCTGCCTCACGTCGTACAGAATGATGGTTTTCCGAGGTCTCATGGAAGGTTCTTGATATTTTGTCGCCCCATCGCGTGATCTCCCGATTCGAGGAGCACGGCGTCGACGTGTACGACGCCGAGTTGACCCTCGTGCACACGTTTCCGCTGGCGCGGACCCCGCAGACGCACGCGTACAGCGTGGCGCGGGCCCGGGACCGGATGGCCTGGGCCGGCGAGGAGTCGGTGACCTGCGTCGACACCGCCGGCGCCGAGGTGTGGCGCTTCGAGCTGGGCCCGGGTGACGGCGCCGGGGACGCCCGCACCGACGTGGCCTTCGCCGACGACGACGGGCACGTCTGGCTGTACTCCCCGGACGTCAACGGCGGCCGCGGTGGCGAGGACCACTGGATCGTGCTGGACGGGGCCACCGGCGCCGAGGTCGCCCGGCACGCGCTGCCCACCGCCGGCCACGGCGGTTCGCATCTCTGCCTGGGTGACGGGCGGATGCTGCTGGAGGTCGGCGAGGGTCAGGACGGCACCTTCTGCTTCGCGGCCGGGCCGGGCACCGAGCTGACCCGGATCGACGTCTGGGTGAACCGGGTGCCGGTCGACGTCTCACCGGATCAGCGGCAGATCATGACCGTGGACCACGAGCAGGACGACGTCGCGTTCCACGATGTGACCTATTTCGCCGAGACGGCGCGGATCCCGCTGTCCGCGTTCGGCGACTGGGAGTTCGGCACGGCCGCGGTCGAGTGGACAGGTGGCTTCCTCACTGCTGAGACCGCGATCGTGGTGGTCAGCGGCGAGCACGAGGAGACCGAGGAGACGTGGTGGAAGCACTTCACGGTCGACACCCGGGCCGGGTCGGTTACCGGCGAAATGCCTATTTCCACCATTGATGAGTACGATCTGACACCGCTTGGTGACGGTACGTACGTGATTACGGACACCGACGGAACAGTGAGACGGATGTGATCTTGCCAGGCACGGGCTAAAGTTGACCGGTCCGCCGAGAGGCGCTGCAACGGACCCTGCTGTCTTTGATTGGGCACAGACGTCCGCCACGCTCGGCCGGGCTCACGATGACTCAAGGGCGCCTCCTGTGAGGGAGGAGCCCTCTTTTCATGAGCGACAAACTTCGATCCGTCAACGGTGTCGACTTCGCGGTCGCCGACCTCTCGCTCGCCGAGGCCGGCCGCCACCAGCTCCGTCTCGCCGAGCACGAGATGCCCGGCCTGATGTCGCTGCGCAAGGAGTTCGGCGAGAGCAAGCCGCTGCGTGGCGCGCGGATCGCCGGCTCGCTGCACATGACCGTGCAGACCGCCGTCCTGATCGAGACCCTGATCGAGCTGGGCGCCGAGGTCCGCTGGGTGTCCTGCAACATCTTCTCCACCCAGGACGAGGCGGCCGCCGCGGTCGTCGTCGGCCCCACCGGCACCGTCGACGCCCCCACCGGTGTCCCGGTCTTCGCCTGGAAGGGCGAGACGCTGGAGGAGTACTGGTGGGCCACCATGCGGCTGTTCGAGTTCAGTGACGGCCAGGGCCCGAACATGATCCTCGACGACGGCGGTGACGCCACCCTGCTCGTGCACAAGGGTGTCGAGTTCGAGGCGGCCGGCGCGGTCCCGCAGACCACCGAGGCCGACAGCCACGAGTACTCGATCATCCTGGACACCCTGCGGGCCAGCCTGACGACCAGCAAGGACCGGTTCACCAAGATCGCGGCCGAGATCAAGGGCGTGACCGAGGAGACCACCACCGGTGTGGCCCGGCTCTACAAGCTGGCCAAGGAGGGCACGCTGCTCTTCCCGGCGATCAACGTCAACGACGCGGTCACCAAGAGCAAGTTCGACAACAAGTACGGCATCCGCCACTCGCTGGTCGACGGCCTGAACCGGGCGACCGACGTGATGCTCGGCGGCAAGCTGGCCGTGGTCTGCGGTTACGGCGACGTCGGCAAGGGCTCCGCGGAGACGCTGCGTGGCCAGGGCGCCCGTGTCGTCGTCACCGAGGTCGACCCGATCTGCGCGCTGCAGGCCGCGATGGACGGCATGCAGGTCGTCCGGATCGAGGACGTCGTCGCCGAGGCGGACATCTTCATCACCACCACCGGCGGCACCGACATCATCACCGCCGAGCATCTGGCGTCGATGAAGCACAACGCGATCGTCGGCAACGTCGGCCACTTCGACGACGAGATCGACATGGCCGGCCTGGCCAAGGTCGCCGGCATCGAGAAGGTCGAGATCAAGCCGCAGGTCCACGAGTGGCGCTTCCCGGACGGCCACTCGGTGATCGTGCTCTCCGAGGGCCGCCTGATGAACCTGGGCAACGCCACCGGGCACCCCAGCTTCGTGATGTCGAACTCCTTCACCAACCAGGTGATGGCGCAGATCGAGCTGTGGACCAAGCCGGGTGAGTACGACAAGCAGGTCTACGTCCTGCCGAAGCACCTGGACGAGAAGGTGGCCCGCCTGCACCTCGACGCCCTGGGTGTCCGCCTGACCACCCTCACCAAGAAGCAGGCCGAGTACCTGGGTGTGGACGTCGAGGGCCCGTACAAGCCCGAGCACTACCGCTACTGATCCTCGGCGACACCGCGCCCGGCCGTCACCCGACGGCCGGGCGCGGCGCGTAAAAGGTCCGAGTTGCCCCACTTATGCTGCGATTATGTCTTTGCGTCACACGATTTTTACGTTGGGTTTCGCACTCCTGTCGATGATTCCGGCAACACCCGTGTCGGCGGCCCGTCCGGCCAGTCCGGAAGCGGAGTTCCTGATCGCCGCGCACCAGGGCAACCTGGCCCAGATCAAGGCCGGCAAGCTCGCCGCCCGCAAGGCGGAGAACCCGGCGGTACGCAAGCTCGGCAAGCGGTTCGCGAGCTACCACAAGAAGCTGGATTCCCAGGTCCGAGCCGTTTCCGAGGACCTGGACGTAAACCTGCCGGACCAGCCGAACTCGGAGCAGTTGCAGCTCGCCGAGCAGTACCGGGCGGCCTCGCCGACCGAGTTCGACAGCCTCTTCGTGAACACCCAGATCACCAACTACGAGCGGGCCGCGAAGCTCGCCGGGATCGTGCTCAAGACCACCGATGATCCGGCCGTTGCGCGGATCGTCAGGGCAGCGACCCCGGTGATCGAGCAGAATCGCGAGGATCTGACCACAACCCGCGACCAACTAGGCTTGGAGCAGCCGCAAGAATGATCGGTATGAGCTACGAGGAGATCCTGTTATTCGCCCTGGGCGCGGTGGGTGTGCTCATTATCGTCCACTGGGTCACGGAGAAAACCGGCCTCCCCGCCGCGGTGCTGCTGACAGTCGTGGGCATCGCCTACTCGTACCTGCCGGGCCACAACATCGTGCTGGACGAGCACATCATCCTGTACTTCATCCTGCCGCCCCTGCTGTACAACGCGGCGCTGGATTCCTCGCTGCTCGACATCAGACGCAACATGCGCACGGTGATCAGTCTCTCCGTGGTGCTGGTCCTGATCACCGCCCTGCTGATCGGTGTCGGCTTCTCGTACTGGGTGGCCGGCGCCACCCTCGCCGCCGGTGTCGCCCTGGGCGCGGCGGTCGCCCCGCCGGACCCGGTGGCCGCCCTGGCCGTCGGCCGTAAGGCCGGTCTGCCCGGCAAGCTGATCACCCTGATCCAGGGCGAGGGCCTGCTCAACGACGCGACCGCACTGACCCTGCTGACCGTGGCGATCGCCGCGCAGCAGGACGGCAACTTCTCGATGCCGTCGGCGATCGGCCAGTTCGTCATCTCGGCCGCCGGTGGTGTGCTGATCGGTGTCGCGGTCGCCTACATCGTGCGGTTCCTGCGCCCGCTGCGGTCCGACCCGCTCAGCGCCAACGCCCTGTCGATCATCACCCCGCTCGCCGCCTTCCTGGTCGCCGAGCACTGGCACCTCTCCGGTGTCCTCGCGGTCGTCGTCGCCGGTCTGATGATCGGGCACGACACCCCGCGGTACACCACCGGCGCGAGCCGCCTGCAGACCAGCGCCGTCTGGCGGCTGATCGACTTCCTGCTAGAGGGTGTCGTCTTCCTGCTGATCGGCCAGCAGGTCAAGTCGATCCTGGGCGCCCTCAACGACTACTCATGGAGCACGATCGCCGTCGCCCTGTCGATCACGCTGGGCGCGGTGCTGCTGATCCGCCCGCTCTGGCTGGTCGTCACCCAGCTCCTGCCCCGCCAGCTGCACCTGCGCCTGGGCGGGCAGCAGGACGACGACATGGACTGTCCGGAGGGCGTGAAGAAGGAGGAGCCGATCAACGGCCGGGAGGTGACCGCCCTGAGCTGGGCCGGCACCCGCGGCGTGATCACGCTCGCCGCCATCTTCGCGCTGCCGCACGACTTCCCGAACCGGGAGCTGCTGGTCTTCTGCGCGATGATCGTCGTGCTGGTCACCCTGGTCGGCCAGGGCCTCACCTTCGCGCCGCTGGTCCGCTGGCTGGGCCTGCGCGCCGACCAGAAGGACAAGGCCCGGCTGCGCAACGAGGCCCGGTCGGCAGCCGTGCAGGCCGCCCTCAACCGGCTCGACGACATCCAGGAGGAGCAGCACGACAACGTCGAGGACGAGGCGATCGAGCAGATGCGCAAGCAGCTCCAGGTCCGCCTGGACCGGTACCGGCGCCGGCTCGACCTGCTCGAGCAGGTCGAGTCCCAGGAGGTCCCGCAGTCCCCGCAGTACGAGGCCGCGCTGATGGTCCGCCAGGCCGTCATCGACGCCGAGCGCGAGGAGCTGCTGCGCTGGCGGGACGCCGGCCGGCTCAGCGACGACAACCTGCGCGTCCTGAACCGGGAGCTGGACCACGAGGAACTGGTCCTGCCCAAGCGCCCCGGCAGCCACTGACGAGTTCTACACCGGGACGTCCCGGCGGCGCAGGGCGAACAGTCCGGCGCCGCCGAGGACGGCCGCGATCAGCGTCAGGCTCAACATCGGCGCCACCGTCAGCCCGTGCGACACGTGGGTGAACGGGGACAGGTCCAGCACCCACTGGTCGACCCGCAGCAACGGCCCGACCAGCATGATCAGCAATGCTGTGGCGGTCACCGCCCAGGCCGCCGCCGACAGTTTCGGCACCGCCCCGATCAGCAGCACCGTCACCCCGGCCAGCACCCAGACCGCCGGCACCTGGGCCATCGTGGTCTCCAGCACCTGGCCCAGGTCGCCGAACGTCAGCCCGGCGAGCAGTCCCTCGGCGAACAGCGCGACAGCCGGCCCGATCAGGGCGAACACCAGGTGGCCGAAGCCCCACGCCCAGCGGCTGACATCGGTGCCGAGCAGCGCCTCCGCGTGCCCGTTCTGCTCCTCGTCCCGGATCCGCAGCGCGGCCTGCACCGCGTAACAGGCGATGATCAGCCCGCTCAGCTGCGCGGCGGTGGTGAAGTAGGCCCCGGAGATCGCCTCGGTCCCGCCGATCCGGGTGAACATCTCCGACACCCCCGGCGAGTCCTCGGCCAGCTGGACCACGCTGCTGCCGACCCCACCGAAGATCAGGCCGAGCGCGGCGAACCCGGCGGTCCAGCCGAACAGCAGCCCCCGGTGCAGCCGCCAGGCCAGCCCGAGCGGGGAACCGAGCGCCGCCGAGGCGGTGGCCGGCCCGAGACGCCCGGCCAGCAGGCCCCCACCGATGTCCCGGCGGGTCAGCAGGAACGCCCCACCACCCACGGCGGCCGCGGCCACCACGACCGTCAGCGCCAGCGGCCACCAGTCGTCGGCCCCGAACGGGAAGACCCGCTGCACCCAGCCCAGCGGCGACAACCAGGACAACCAGTCCAGCCGGCCGTCACCCATCGCCGAGATGTCCCCGCCCAACCGCAGGACATACGACACCCCCAAGACCAGGACTGCGATCGTACGGCCACCGCGGGCACTGTCACTGATCTGCGCCGCGACCGCACCGACCCCGGCGAAGACCCAGCCACTGCCGGCGAAGACCGCCCCCAGCGCCACCGCACCGGCCGCCGGCAGCCCCTGCCCGATCAGGGTGACCGCCACGATCACCCCCATCACGGTGCACCCCAGCACGGTCGCCAGCACCGCGGCGGCCAACGGCGCGAACCGTCCGGTCACCCCGGCCCGGATCAGCTCGGTGCGCCCGGCCTCCTCGTCGGCACGGGTGTGCCGCAGCACCGTCAGCAACGCCGCCAGCGCGATCATGACCGGCACGAACCCGCCCCGCCAGACCACCAGCTCACCGACGCTGTCGCCGTGCAGCGGCCCGTACAGCGCGACGAATCCGGTGTTGGCGGCACTGACCCGGGCGTACGCGATCCGCTCCGGTGCCGTGGTGAAAAGGGTGTCGAAGCCCTGCAGGTAGACCAGCGGCAGGATGCCGATCCCGAACACCCAGAGCGGCATGACCCCCCGGTCCCGCCGCAGCACCAGCCGGAGCAGTTGTCCCGTGCCGGTCATCGCACCGGCTCCCCGGTGTAGTGCCGCAGGAACAGCTCCTCCAGCGACGGCGGCTGGCTGACCAGGCTGCGCACCCCGGCCGCGACGAGCGACTTCAGCGCCGGTTCCAGGGCGTCGGCGTCCACGTCGAAGGACACCCGGCCGTCAGCGGTGGTCAGGTCGTGCACCCCGGCGATCCCGGCCAGCCCGTTCACCGGCCCGGTCAGCTCGGCCCGGATCGTGGTCCGGGTCAGGTGCCGCAGGTCGTCCAGGGTGCCGGTCTCCACGGTCCGCCCGGCCCGGATGATGGTCAGCCGGTCACAGAGCGCCTCGACCTCGGACAGGATGTGGCTGGACAGCAGGACCGTCCGGTCACCGCGCCGCTTCTCCTCCAGGATCGTCTCCCGGAAGACCTCCTCCATCAGCGGGTCCAGCCCGGAGGTCGGCTCGTCCAGGATCAGCAGCTCCACGTCGGAGGCCAGCGCCGCGATGAGCGCCACCTTCTGCCGGTTGCCCTTCGAGTAGGCCCGGCCCTTCTTACGCGGATCGAGTTCGAACCGCTCGATCAGCCGCTTCCGCCGGGCGGTGTCCAGACCGCCACGCAGCCGCCCGAGCAGGTCGATCACCTCACCACCGGTGAGGTTGGGCCAGAACGTCACATCCCCCGGCACGTACGCCAACCGACGGTGCAGCGCCGTCGCGTCCGCCCACGGATCGCCGTCTAGCAGCCGGGCCGAGCCGCCGTCGGCGCGCATCAGCCCCAGCAGCACCCGGATGGTGGTGGTCTTGCCGGCCCCGTTCGGCCCGAGGAAGCCGTGCACCTCGCCGGTCCGGACCGTCAGGTCCAGCCCGTCCAGGGCGGTGACCGCCCCGAACCGTTTGATCAGTCCTTCGGCATCGATGGCATCTGCCATGTCCCCTTCTCTCCGGTCAGTGGTACCACCAACCGATCGAGCTCCTTGTACGCCCGGTCGGCCTGATCTGGCGTGAGCAGCGGCTGCGAGAAGATCTCCAGAGACGCCCGGATCATGCGCAGGTAGCCGTGCGGCTCCATGGCGTTCTCGCCGAGCACGGCGGAGAGCTGGTCACGCATCAGGAACATGCCCATCTTCATCGCGGCGAGGACGGCGGCGAACGCCTGCGGATCCTCGGTCGACAGGCCGGAGGCGACCACCCAGCGCTCGCCGTGCGACACCGCCTGCCCGAACATCGCCGAGCCCCGGGTCGACCCGTCCATCAGGGACCGCACCAGGTATTGCTGGAAGACCAGCGTCTCCGGAGACAGCGCGCCGATCGCCTGGGTCTCGGTGAACCGCATCTGCATCTGCGCGATCTGGCCCATCGCCCACTCGTCACAGGCGTCGCGGAGCCCCTCCTTCGACCCGAAGTGGTGCCGCAGCAGCCCCGAGGAGACCCCGGCGGCCTGGGCGATGTCCCGGATCGTGGCGCCGGCGATGCCCCGCTCGGTGAAGAGGGCGATCGCGGCGTCCCGGATCCGGGCCCGCGCGGTCAGGTCACTCTCGCTACTCACGTGTGTAGCGTACTACACGCACGTATAGCTAACCATCGGTCTCTATGTGCGACTGACGGCGAACCCCTTGTCCGGGTGCGCCATGATCCACGGATGACATCGATCAGCGAGCGTCTCACCGACCTCGCCCACCGTCTGGCACAGCTGCTCGACCCCGCCGACGAGAAACAACTCGCCGGCCTGCTCACCGCCGCGGGCTGGACCGCCGAGCCCAACGGACGCCACCGGCTGTTCCGCTCCGGGGACCTGGTCGCCTACACCCGCCCCGCCGAGGTCGTCGTCCACATCAAGGACTACGGGGTACCGAACCCCACCGCCGCCGACCTGATCTACCAGGAGTCCGAGGCGTTCGCCGCGAGCATCGCGGGGGAACTCGGCCTCCCATCGGCCGGAGCACTCGACGTCGACCCGCTGGACGGCTGGCACCACGACCCGTACCTGTTCCGGGCCGGGCACTGGACGGTCGCGATCGCCGACGTCCAGCAGGACACCGACCTGCCCCTGGTCGTCAGCGCCCACTTCGCCTGGGGCGCCGACCTCACCGGCCGGCTCACCGCCCTGGCCCCGCCACCCGCCAACCGCGCAGCGCCGCGGCAACCCGACCCGGCGCTGCCCGCGGACTACCAGTGGCTCCTCGACGTCTACGGCACCAAACCCATCGGCGGCATCCTCACCCTGCTCACCCCGGACCGGTTCACCACACCACCGGCGTCCCGGCGGCTCCCCGTCACGCCGGCTCACCTGCTCACCATGGCCACCACCGCGGACGGTGGATCGCTGGCCTGGGTGACCGAGTCGACGCGGCCCTGGGCGGAGGGCCCGCAGCCGGACAGCTGGGTGGTCGTGCTCGCCGGGGGTGGATCGGAGCAGAAGTACCCGTACGGGCTGCTGCGGTTTCTGGTCCTTGAACTGCTCTGAGAAACCCCGGAAAACACGAACCCGCCGTGAGCCATCCGGCCCCGGCGGGTTCGTTTCGGTATCGCGAAGGCTCTTAACCCAGGTCGACCGTGGGGTAGAGCGGGAACGGGGCGAGCAGCTCGGTGGCCTGCTTGCTGATCCGGTCGGACAGGGCCGGGTCCAGGTTGAACTTGGCCTTCGAGCCCTCGGCCGGAGTGGTCGCGGTGAGGACCGTGTGGATCAGGTCGGCGATCTGGTCCATCTCGGCGACGCCCAGGCCACGGCTGGTCAGCGCCGGGGTGCCGACACGGATGCCGGAGGTGTACCAGGCGCCGTTCGGGTCGTTCGGGATCGCGTTGCGGTTCGTCACGATGCCGCTGTCCAGCAGCGCCTGCTCGGCCTGGCGGCCGGTGATGCCGAACGGGTGCACGTCGAGCAGCACCAGGTGGTTGTCGGTGCCGCCGGAGACCAGCTGCACACCCCGCTTGAGCAGCCCCTCGGCCAGCGCCTGGCTGTTGGTGACGATCTGCTGGGCGTAGGTGGCGAACTCCGGCCGGCGGGCCTCGGCGAACGCGATCGCCTTGGCGGCCATCACGTGCGGCAGCGGGCCACCGAGGACCATCGGGCAACCGCGGTCCACCTGCGGCGCCAGCTCCGGCTGGCAGAGCACGGCGCCACCACGCGGGCCGCGCAGGCTCTTGTGGGTGGTGGTGGTGACGATGTGCGCGTGCGGGATCGGGTTGTAGTCCCCGGTGAACACGCCACCGGCGACCAGCCCGGCGAAGTGCGCCATGTCGACCATGAACGTGGCGCCGACCTCGTCCGCGATCTCGCGCATCTTCGCGAAGTTCACCTTGCGCGGGTACGCCGAGTAGCCACCGACGATGACCGCGGGCTTGAACTCCTTCGCCGACTCGAGCAGCGCCTTGTAGTCGATCTGGCCGGTGGCCTGGTCGACGCCGTAGGAGCGCTGGTCGAACATCTTGCCGGAGATGTTCGGGCGGAAGCCGTGGGTGAGGTGACCGCCGGCGTCCAGGGACATGCCGAGCAGCCGCTGGTTGCCGAACGCCTGCCGCAGCTCGGCCCACTCGGCGTCGGTCAGGTCGTTGATCTGCCGCTTCTCGAACTTCTTCAGGAACGGCACCTCGACACGGTCGGCCAGGATCGCCCAGTAGGCGACCAGGTTCGCGTCGATGCCGGAGTGCGGCTGAACATACGCGTACGGCGCACCGAAGAGCTGTTTGGCGTGCTCGGCGGCGATGGACTCGACGGTGTCGACGTTCTGGCAGCCGGCGTAGAAACGACGGCCGACAGTGCCCTCCGCGTACTTGTCGGAAAGCCAGTTGCCCATCGCGAGGAGCACGGCCGGGGAGGCGTAGTTCTCACTCGCGATCAGCTTCAGCGACTCGCGCTGATCGGTCAGTTCCTTCGCGATCGCGTCAGCGATCCGCGGGTCGACCGTCCGGACCACCTCGAGCGCGGAACGGAAAGCGGTGGACTCGGCGTTCAACTCTGCAGACATGGGACCTCCCTATCACGTAGCGAAGAGGCCCAGGCGCACGGCATGTCGTCGTCTCGACGGAGCCGCTCCCCGATGGTCAGCCCATCCGAACGCGCCAGTCACGGCCCGGACCCAGCATACCGAGCCGACCCCCGCTGCACACACCGTCGCGCTCACCACAATCTCGACGCGTCGTTATCCGCTCGTTATCCGCCGTCGAGAACCAGGCCGCACCCCGGCGCATCAGATCTGTCGCCGGCACTTCCGCACGCCGGCCCGGGCCGCTGTAGTCGAATCCTGTGCCGCCACGGGGGCGTGCACCGCATTCCACTGCAGCGGCCGATCAAAATCTTCTGCAGCGGCCGATCAAAATCTTCAAAGACATTCTTCGGATACGCCAGCACCTCCCACAGAAGCACCGGCATGTCCCCGGCTTCGCCGCTGGCGGCCCTCACTCCCCAGGCCCCGCACACAAAAAAGCCCCGAAACCACACAGCCCGGAACCGCACAGCCCCGAACCGCACAGCCCGGACCCGCTCGCCCCGGGAATGCTTGTCCGGGAATGCCCGGTCCTGAGAAATGCTCGGCTCAGGAAACTCCCGCCAAAAAGTCCTGAAATTGAGTCGCTCCGGAAATGCAGAAAGGCCCACCCGAG
>NZ_BOMG01000057.1 GCF_016862075.1 Actinoplanes couchii
GAAGAAACCAGACCTGCTCGACACGCTTGATCGGCTGCGGAAGAGCGGACTGAAGAACTCTCAGCAGCGTCTTGGCGTGCCCGGGAGTCAGCGCATGCAGCGCGCCGAGCAGGGCGGCCAGCACCAGCGCCACCAGAACGGCGGTTACCGGGAGCGACGGCAGGCTGAGCAGACCGGTCAGGCGGCCGGTGGGGACCACCGCCCGTGGTTCCGGTTCAGCCGCCGCCCGCACCGCCACAAAAGCCCCGATCCGGTACGTGATCCGGCTCTGCCGCTGGTCCGCGGCCCGGTACTGGGCACCGAGCACCACCGGCAGGTCCCGTCGATCAGCGCGTTCACCTGGTAGGCGGCGCCCGGCGGAGCGACCAGCACCCCGGCGAGAGGGCGAGGTCCAGGGTGATCGCGCCCGGCCCCGGTGTCAGATACGCCGACTGCAGGTAGACGTCGAGCGGGTGCGCCGTCGCCGGTCCGGCCGCCGCGAACACGCCGGCCAGCAGGACACGGTCAGCATGATCCGGACTTCAGCCCCGAAAGGCCCGCCGGATGGCTACTTGGGGAGACGTACCACCACGCGGAGCCCAGGGTGGGCGTCGCTGAGGGTGACCGAACCGCGATGCCTGCGCACCAGCTCGCTGACGATGGCGAGGCCGAGCCCGGAACCGCCCGCATCGCGGGCCCGAGCGTCGTCGAGACGGGTGAACCGCTGGAAGACGCGTTCCCGATCGGCCTCCGGAATGCCCGGCCCGTCGTCGGTGACCTCCACGATCAGGGCGGTCCCGGCGTCGAACGCCTTGATCGACACGGTCGACCGTTTGTGCCGCTCCGCGTTGTCCAGCAGGTTGGTGATCACCCGGGCCAGCGCGTCCGGTTCGGCGTGGGTGGTCAGCGGGACACCGGGGTCGTCGAAGGTGACGCCGGGATAGCGCTCGGCGGCCTCCCCGACGAACTGGGCCAGGTCGATCTCCTCCAGCCGGGTGGTGAGCACGCCCTCGTCCGAGCGGGCCAGCAGCAGCAGGTCGTCGACCAGCCGGGACAGGCGCTGGACGTCGGCGAGCAGGTCGTCGGCGAGTTCCGGCCAGTCGGTGTCGTCCGGCAGGTGCTGGGCCACCTCCAGCTCGGTGCGCATGTTGGTCAGCGGGCTGCGCAGCTCGTGGGCGGCGTCGGCGACGAACGCCCGCTGCCGGGCGCGCGCCGAGTCCAGCCGGTGCAGCATGTCGTTCAGGGTGACCGCGAGCCGGTGGATCTCGTCCTGGCCACCGGCCGGCACCGGCAGCCGCCCGGCCCGGGTGCCGCCGGTGATCTCCTCGGCGCCGGATCGCAGCGCGTCGACCGGGCGCAGCGCGGCGCCGAGCGCCCGCCACAGCCCGAGCGCCAGCAGGATGATCAGCAGCGGGAAGCCGATCAGCAGGGTGATCCGCAGGATGTGCACACTCTGGGTGACCTGCTCGGTGGAGCGGGCGACCAGGATCCGCAGCGGGGCGGTCGGCGGGCCGGCGGTCATCTGGACGACCCGCGCCTCGCCCTGGTAACCGATCCGCTCACCGGCGATCCGGCGGCTCTCGCCGTCCTTCAGGCCGTCGAGTTCCTGCCGGTACAGGATCGGGACGAGACGGTCGGCGGTGGCCGAGACCGACCGCACGGTGCCGTCGGCGTCGATCACCTGGACCTGCACGCCGGGGGTGACCGGGATCGGGTTGGGCAGCGAGTTCTGGTCGACCAGGGCCGCCACGCCGCGGGCGGTGGTCATCAGCTCGCTCTGCACCGAGCGCATCTGGGCGTACCCGAGGACGGTCACCAGCAGCACTCCGCCGGCGGCCAGGCCCAGGGTGAGCCCGGCGGCGGAGACGAGCAGCAGCCGGGCCCGCAGGCTCAGCCCCTTGAGGCGGTCCAGCATCTAGTCACCCGGGGTGACGATGGCCAGGCGGTACCCGGCGCCGCGGACGGTCTCCAGCCGGTCCCGGCCGATCTTGCGGCGCAGGTAGCCGGCGTAGACCTCGACCGCGTTCGGCGCCGTCTCCAGGCTGGCGTCCCACACGTGGTCGAGCAGCTCGGTCTTGGAGACGACCTGGCCGGGGCGGCGCATCAGGTATTCGAGGAGGGCGAACTCGCGGGCGGTCAGGGTGACCTCCTCACCGGCCACCAGCACCCGGCGCTCGGCCGGATCCAGCTCCACGTCACCGAAGGCGAGGACCACCGGGCGGGCCTGGGCGCCGCGGCGCAGCAGGGCCCGGAGCCGGGCGAGGAGCACCACGTACGAGAACGGCTTGGTCAGGTAGTCGTCGGCGCCGCAGTCGAGCCCGTCGGCCTGGTCGTACTCGCCGTCCTTGGCACTCAGCATCAGCACCGGCAGCCAGTGGCGCTCGGCCCGGAGCTGCCGCACCACCCGGTACCCGGACAGGCGCGGCAGCATCACGTCGAGGATCATCGCGTCGTACCCGCCGTGGCGGGCCATCTCCAGACCGTCCTGTCCGTCGGCGGCGACGTCCACCGCGAAACCCTCGGCCTGCAGGCCACGCCGCAGCGCAGCGGCCAGCCGCGCCTCGTCCTCCACCACCAGCAACCGCACCCCCACACCTTGGCACGATCTCCATGATTTCGATAAGCGCCTCTCAGGAGGTTCTCAGCGGCTCGGCGGCGCACCCCCGGGGCCGGGGCCGCCGCTGGGCGGCGCTCCGCCGGGTCCGCCACTGGGCGGCGCTCCCCCGGGTCCGCCGCTGGGCCCGCCACCTCCGCTGGGCGCGTCTCCTCCCCCGGACGGTGTGGTCGTGGTGTCCACCCCCACGTCCAGGGACACCGCGAACCCGCTCGACACGTTGCCGGTGACGGTCGCCAGCTGGAGCTCGCCGGAGTCCTCGCCGAACACGTTGTCGGAGTCGAGCGAGACCTGGGCCAGGTTGGTGACCGACTTCTCGTACCCGGTCTGCTTGTACACCTCGTCGCAGACGTCCTTGGGCAGCGCCACCTGCGAGGTGGCAATGGCATTCGACGACGACGTGATACTCGCCTGGTCGGTGTAGACCTCGAAGTGGACGTGCGGCCACCGCCCGGAATAGCAGGCCGGGAAGATACTGGTGAAGGTCACCGCGCCGGTGTCGTCGGCGACCTGCACACCACGCAGGTAGTTCTCGCCGGTGATCCCGGTGGAGTAGAGGGAGTAGTTCCCGTCCCGGTCGCAGTGCCAGGCGTAGACGGCCACCCCCGCGAAGGCCGCCGCCGACCTGGTCAGGTCCTTGATGTTCAGCGTGATCGTCATCGGCACGCCGTCGGCTTTCCCGGAAGCGGAACCGAAGCTGGACCTGATGTCGCTGCGGACCACACCGCTCTCGGTCAGCACGTTGGGGCCGTTGGACCCGTCACCCGGGTACGGGCCGGCGGTCTCGTCCGGGATCTCCTGCAGCGTGCTGGTCGTGGCGCTGGTGGCAGAGGGCGTCGTGGTCGAGTCGGTGTCCCCGCAGCCGCTCAGCCCGAACGCGACCGCACCGAGCCCGAACGCCCGCAGAACCTGCCGGCGGCGCATCGTCCCGAGATCGAACCCGAGGCCCTGGTCGAACACCTCCTCGCCGGGTTTGGGCAGCTCACGTCCCTCGTACGTAATCATCGGTCTTCTCCTTTTGTCCGTTTTAGGCTATCCCCTAGGGGTTGCTCTCAGCCGGATCACAGGCGAACCGCTGCACGATGGGACGCAGAGATTCGGGAGGTGGACATCGTGTCCGTATTGAAGTCCAGGCCCGCGATGCGCTGGCTGGTTCCGTCGGCAGCGGCGTTCGTGGTCATCGGCGGCGGCGCGGCGGCCGGAACGATCGTGGCGAACGCCGAACCGGGACTGCCCGAGCGCAGCGCGGCTCAGCTGCTCGTCGACCTGCAGGGTGCCGACGTGACCGGGCTCTCCGGCACCGTGGTGCAGAGCTCCGACCTGGGGCTGCCGGGCATCGCGGGGCTGCTCGGGAACGTACAGGGCAACGGCGACGCCGGGCTGACCAGCCTGATCGCCGGAAGCAACACGGCCCGCGTGTGGTACGCCGGTGAGGAGAAGGCCCGGTTCGCGCTGCTCGGTTCGAGCGGCGAGACCGACGTCATCCGTAACGGCACCGACGTCTGGGTGTGGGAGAGCAAGGCCAACACCGGCTCCCACTTCAAGCTGCCGGCCGACAAGCCCGGTGCGAAGCCGGAGACGTCGGCCAGCGCGCTGCCGACCACGCCGAAGGAGGCCGCCGACGCGGCGCTCGCGGCGATCGACCCGACCACGGCGGTCACCACGACCGGCGCGGCCCAGGTGGCCGGGCGCAACGCCTACGAGCTGGTGCTCAGCCCGAAGGACACCGCGTCCCTGGTCGGCCAGGTGCGGCTGGCGATCGACGCGGAGGAGCACATCCCGCTGCGCGTCGACGTCTACGCGAAGAACACCACCAAGCCCGCGTTCCGGGTGGCGTTCGAGCAGATCAGCTTCGAGGTTCCGGCGGACGAGCAGTTCACGTTCAACCCGCCGCCCGGGGCGAAGATCGAGGAGTCCAAGGCCCCGGCCGACGCCCTGGAGCACAAGGGCAAGCCGGATACCAAGGACGTCAAGGAGGCCGAGAAGGCCCTCGAAGAGGCCCGCAAGGGCGGTGACGGCTTCAAGGTCGTCGGCGAGGGCTGGACGACGATCCTGGTGACCGAGGGCGGTCCGACCAAGGCCGAGCTGTCCGAGCTGACCGGTGACGCCAAGAAGGACTCGGCCGAGGCCGCCGACGCCGCGAAGATGGCGGAGGACTTCCTCGGTACGTTCCAGCAGGTCAAGGGCTCCTGGGGCACCGGCCGGCTGCTGAGCGGCTCGCTGTTCAGCGTGCTGCTCACCGACGACGGCCGGGTTCTGGCCGGCGCGGTCACGCCGGAGGCGCTGTACAAGGCCGCCGCGTAATCCAGTACGACGACGAGGCCCTCACCGCATCGCGGTGGGGGCCTCGTCCAATGTCCGGATCGTCGGCACACCCGCGTCCGGGTGGGCACCGGACCGGTCCAGCAGGATCGCGGACAGCCCGGCGGCCAGGGCCCCGCGCACGTCCTTCTCCAGTGAGTCGCCGATCATCACGGCCTGCTCCGGCACGACACCCAGCAGATCGACGGCGTGCCGGAAGGCGCGCGGGTCCGGCTTACCGGCGGGCAGCGCCGACGACGCGACGAGCACGTCGACCGCGCCGGCCAGACCGGTCCGCTCCAGCTTGTCCCGCTGCTGGTCCTCGTCGCCGTTGGTCAGCACCGCCACGGTCAGGCCGGCGTCCCGGAACCGGCGCAGGGTGGGCAGGGCGTCGTCGAACGCGACCCAGCCGGCCTCGTAACGCTCCAGGTAGCCGGCGAACAGCTCGTCCGCCGCGGCGTCGGTCAGGTCCCGGCCGAGGAACTCCCGCACCCGCCCGCGCCGCTGCCCCTGGAAGGTGATCTCGCGGCGCTGCCAGCGGGCGTAATGCGGCTCCGAGAGGGCGGCCCACCGCTCGTGGACACCGGGATCGTCGATACCGTGCGCCGCCGCCCACCCGACGACGGCGGTCCGCGCGGCGGTCACCTGGTCGACGAGGGTGTCGTCGAGGTCGAACAGGACGGCTCTCATTCGGCGGCTCCGGCGGCGAGAAGGAGGGCCAGCAGCCCGGCCGACAGGGCCAGGATCAGCCATCCGGGGTTCAGGGCGTACCAGCAGAGGGCGTGGACCGACGTGCTCGCGGCGACCAGGCCGACCGCGACCGCCCGCCGGGTCCGGGCCGGCAGCAGGCCCAGACAGATCCACGGCAGACGGCCGGCCGGGACCAGCACCCGCACCGCCAGCCCGGCGGTCACCAGCGCCATCACCACCGCCGCGGCCCTCGACAGCAGCATCGACGGCGCCCACCAGGCGCTGCCCAGGGCGAGCAGGGCCACCAGCGGGAGCCCGGCCAGCAGGCCCCGGCGCACCCCGGCCAGCAGTCCGCGGATCGGCCAGGTCAGGGCGGGCGCGCCGTACCGGTCCGGGTGGTCGGCGGCCAGCTGCCGCAGGCCGCGCATCGCGTCCTTGACCCGCATGTTCTCCGCGTCCAGCAGCGCCAGCATCCAGCGGCTCTCGGCGTCCTCCGGGTCCTCGGCCAGGGCCCGGGAGGTCGCGGCGCGGGCGGCGTCCCGGCGGCCGGCGTGCCGTTCCACCTCGGCCAGGGTCATCAGGTCCGGCACCGAGTGCGGGGCGATGGTGACGGCCCGGCCGGCCGCCTCCCGGGCGCCACCGAAGTCCTTGCGCACGGTCAGGCAGCGGGCCAGCACCCGGTGCGGTTCCGGGCGCCACGGGTCGAGCCGGACCGCCTCGCGGGCGGTGGCCAGGGCGTCGTCCCAGCGGGCCAGCGCCAGCAGGCACTCGGCACGTTCGATGTGGACCACCGACTGGCCGGGCGCCACCGCGACGGCGGCGTCGGCGAACTCCAGGGCGCCCGCGAAGTCGCCCTGCAACCGGCGCAGCCCGGCGAGCAGGCCCAGCAGCTCCGGGTCGGCCGGGGTGGTCACCAGCCCGGTCCGGACCTCCCGCTCGGCCTGGTCGAGGCGGCCCACGTCGGCGAGGGCGCGCGCCCGGGCGGCCGCACTCAACGGATCTTGCGCTTCTTGAGGTAGGCGGCCAGGTCGTCGTACTCGCCGCTCTCGTTGGCGAACATCGCCACGTTGCGGGCGGTGCTGAACCACGCGTCGGTGGACGGGCGGACCTCCTTCGCCGCGGCCAGCATGTCCGCCTGGCTGATCATGCGGATCTCGCCGGAGGCGATCGAGTCGCGCATCGCGTACTCGGCGGCCGTCTCGCACAGGTGCGCCAGGTCGGCGCCGGAGTGGTGCTCGGTGGCGGCGGCGACCGCGTCCAGGTCGATCCCGGCGACCGGGCGGTCCCGCAGGTGGTACTCCAGGATCGAGGCGCGGGCCTCGCGGTCCGGCGGCAGCACCAGCACGGTCCGGTCCAGGCGGCCCGGCCGGCGCAGCGCCGCGTCGACGTCCCAGGGCGCGTTGGTGGCGGCCAGCACGAACACCCCGTCGTTGCCGCCGTCCACCCCGTCCAGCTCGGTGAGCAGCTGGTTCACCACGGTCCGCATCGACGACTGGAGCTGGCTGCGCTTGTGACCGAGCGCGTCGATCTCGTCCAGGAACAGCACGCACGGGGCGTGGCCGCGGGCCGACTCGAACAGGTCGTGCAGGTTGCGCTCGGAGCTGCCGATCCACATGTTCAGCACGTCGGTGATGCTCAGCGAGATGAACGAGGCGCCCATCTCACCGGCGACGGCACGGGCCAGGAACGTCTTGCCGCAGCCGGGCGGGCCGTAGAGCAGCAGGCCACCGCGCAGGCTCTTGCCGAACAGGGTGCGAAGTTTCGGGTTGCGCAGCGGGCCCAGGAACGACACCTCGAGACGTTTCTTCACGTCCGCCATGCCACCGACGTCGGCGAGCGTCACCGTCGAGCGTTCCACGTCGAAGTACCGGTCCTCGTGACCGCGCACCGGGTCCGGCTCGCCGTCCGACCGCGCGAACCGCGGCGGCACCACGTCCTCGAACTGGCCCTCCATCGCCGCCCAGTCGACGCTCTTGCGGTCCGCCTTCGGCGTCTCCGCCGTCGGGGCAGGCGGTCCGGGCACGGTGGTCGATGGCTGAGGCGGCGATTGCTGCGGTACGTCCGGAGCGGGGTTCCCCAGAGCGCGGGTCATCAACTGCTGCGCCGTGGCATTGCCCGGCTCACGTGCCAGCACCTGAGCGGCGTGCCCGATCGCCTCCGCGCCCCGGCCGGCCGCCACCAGCATCTCGGCCAGGTGCAGCCGCAACGTGAGGTCGTCGGGCCGCGCCTCGACGGCGGCCGCCAGGCTGTTGATCAAGGCATCGCTCATGACACGCGATTATGCCCGCATCCCGCGGCCCGCCTCGGATCAGCCGACCCGCTACCCCGTCGCATCGAAGCTTCATCGAGCGCGGACCGTGATATTCGCCTCCTGTTCAGGTCTTCGCAGCGCGACCGGATTCGGTGACACCCGTCACACCGCGGCCGAGCTGGGCAAGAAGTTGACCGGTGGTCGCGTCCGATAGCCCCTGCCTGCGGTTATACGGCCGGAGCCGCCGGATGATCCGGTACCGGCGACACCATCGGGGGTGCGGCCGCCGGTTACGCTCCGCGGGCGGCCGTTCGAAGCCGGAGGGCCGCCAGCCGCTGCGCTGGGTAATGTCGCCCGGCGATGGTGCTGTCGTCAACGACGCCGGGGGACAAGGACGGCCCCGGCGGGAAACGAGGAAACTGTGCCGATCACTCCCGCTGACATCCACAACATGGACTTCAGGAGGCCGCCGATCGGGAAACGCGGCTACGACGAGGAGGAGGTCGACGCGTTCCTCGACGAGGCGAGCCAGGAGCTGGTCCGGCTGATCGAGGAGAACAGCGCGCTCTCCGACCAGCTGCGCCGCGACGGCAAGCCCGACCTGGCCGCGACCACCGTGCTCAACGGTGACGCCGCCGAGCTGGTCGAGCTGACCGCCCGGCTGCGCCAGCTGCGCGACGGCCTGTCCCGCGCCGAGCACGACGCCCGCGACATGCAGGTGCAGCTGGAGCGCGCCCGGGACCAGGCCCGCTCGGCGCCCGCCCCGATGCAGGCGATGTCGCCGGACAACGACCGGGTGCTGATGATGGCCCAGCGCACCGCCGAGGAGCACGTCCGGGACGCGCAGATGGAGTCGGACGTGCTGCTGTCCGACGCCCGCGCCAAGGCCGACCAGGTGACCGGCGACGCCCGGCGCACCGCGGGCGCGATCGAGGCCGACGCCCAGCGCAACCACTCCGACGCGATGGACGGACTGGCCCGCGACCGGGCCGCCGCCCTGGACGAGATCGAGCGTCTCGGCCAGCTGGCCGTCGGTTACCGCGAGGCCCTGGACCACCACGTGCACCGCCAGCTGGACGATCTGGACGGCTCCCCCGGCATGCCCCCGAACCAGCCCTGACGTCGCTCCCGGCCGCGGCGCCCGCGTCAGCGGCCGGTGAAGAACGTCGTCACGTCGTCGACGAACAGCGCGGGGACCTCGAGGGCCGGGAAGTGGCCGCCCCGGGGGAATTCCGTCCACCGGTGGATGTCGTGGGTCCGGGCGGCGATCGGCCGGATCGGCTGGACGATGTCGCCGGGGAGGACCGCGACACCGAGCGGGACCGGGAGCGGGGGCTGCGGTCCCGCCGGAGCGGACTCCTTCACGATGCGCGCCGACGTGCCCGCGGTCCGGAACAGCCAGTGGTGCGCCACGTTCGCCACGATCCGGTCGTCGGGCACCGGGGTGGCCGGGTCCGCCCAGGTATCGAATTTCTCCGCCAGGAACGCCAGCAGACCGGCCGGTGAGTCGGTCAGCGCGTAGGCGGGCGTCTGCGGTGTCGCTCCGAACAGGACCTGATGCGGGTGCCGGTTCGCGGCCAGCCGCATGGTCTTCGCGAGCCGCGCCTCCTCCACCGTGGTCAGCCCCTCCGCGGTGCCCGGGGTGGGCAGGTAGTTGACGTGCACCCCCACCACCCGGTCGGGCGCGAGGACGCCGAGGGCGCGGGAGATCCCGGAGCCCCAGTCGCCGCCCTGCGCGCCGAAGCGTTGGTAACCCAGCTCGGTCATCAGCCGCGCCCAGGCCCCGGCCACCCGCTGGACACCCCACGGGCGGGTGGTGGGACCGGACAGCCCGAAGCCGGGGATCGCCGGCGCCACCACGTGGAAGCGCTCGGACAGCGGGCCGATCACGTCCAGGAACTCGACGGTGCTGCCCGGCCAGCCGTGTGTCAGCAGCAGCGGCAGCGCCTCCGGGTCGGCGCTGCGGGCGTGGAAGAAGTGGATCCGGTCGCCGTCGAACACGGTGGTGGCGTGCGGGATCGTGTTGAGCTCGGCCTCGTGGGCCCGCCAGTCGAAACGCAGCCAGTGGTCGGCCAGCGCCCGCACCCGGTCGACGGTGATGCCGTAGTCGCCGGGTGCTCCGGCGGGCCAGCGGGTGCGGGCGAGGCGGTCGGTCAGGTCGTCCAACTCGGACTGCGGCACACGAATATCATTCATGCGACTAACGTTAGTAACATAAACGTTAGTCCGTCCAATGCTATTCTCGGCGGGTGGATCATCTACCTAGCTGGCTGCTGACCCAGGTTTCGCTGCACGCCCAGCGGCTGGTCGCCGAGGGGTTCGCCGGCTCGGGGGCCCGGGGTCACCACTTCCGGCTGCTGGATTCGCTGATCACCGGCGGGCCGGCCAGCCAGGCGGCGCTCGGGCGGCGGACCGGGATCCACCTCAGTGACCTGGTCGGGGCGCTGAACGAGCTGGAGTCGGGTGGGTTCGTGCGGCGGTCGCCCGATCCGGCGGACAAGCGGCGCAACGTGGTGACCGTGACCGAAACGGGGCGGGAGCGGGCGGCCGAGCTGGGGGTGCGGGTCGCGGGCGTGCAGGCGGAGCTGCTGGCGCCACTGTCGGAGGGTGAGCGGGAGCAGCTCGCCGGGCTGCTGCGGCGGCTGCTGGAGCACCATGGCGGGCCGGGAACGGACCGCCCGGGCCCGGCGGCCGCGTGGCGGCCGTGACGGGCCGCCGGGCTCGCGTCGTGGCCACGGGGCTTTACGGCGGCGTACAAGAAAAGAAAAAGAGACCGCCGTCAGTGAGCGACGGCGGTCTCCCCCGGAGGTTGTGATCTAGGCGGGCCGGCGGTAACCGGCGATCGGGCCCCGATCGATGGTCGCCATCCGCACGTGGTCCCCGGTGTGCGGCGCGTGGACCACCATGCCGCCACCGATGTAGATGGCGACGTGGTGCACGTCGGACCAGTAGAAGACCAGGTCGCCCGGCTTCAGCTCGCTCGCCGACACCGACTTCCCGCTGGTCCACTGGTCTTTCGTGTAGTGCTCGAGATGGACGCCGACCGAGCCCCAGGCCTCCTGCGTGAGACCCGAGCAGTCGTAGCTGTTCGGGCCGTTGGAGCCGAAGACGTAGGGCAGCCCGATCAGGTCACACGCCTTCTGGGCGGCACGGCCACCCTTGTCGTTCGTGTAGTCGACCGGGCAGGGGCCGGTGCGCAGCGGGCCGTCGGACGCGTCCGAGTCGCCGTACGCGGTGATCCGGAGCTTCTGGAGCTTCTTGATCTCCTTCTCGATGGCGACCTTCTTGCCACTGAGATCGGTGTCCCGGACCGCGATCTCGGACTCCATCTTGTCGACCGAGGTCTTGTCGGCCGCGTACTTGTCCCGCAGCTTGGAGACCTCTTCGATCGACGCCTTCCGGTTACTGGTCAGCTGGTCGAGAAGGGTGAGCTTGTCGGCCAGACCGTCCGGGTCACCGGTGAGGATGGCGTTCGCCACGCTCGGCGGGCCCTGGATGTACGCGTCGGTCGCCAGTCCGCGCACCTCCACCATCGCGGCGTCCACCTGTTTCTGCAGCGGGGCGAGCGTCTGCGCCAGCGACTTCTGCTGCTTGCGCAGCTTGGTCAGCTTGGTGCGGTTGCCGTTCCAGTCCTCGATGACGGGCTCGAGCTTGTTCCATGCCTCGTCGATCTGATCCTCGACCTGGCCGGGCGAGGGAGTGGCGAAGGCGGCGGTCGGCCCCGTGACGACGATGCCCACGGTGACCACCACGGCCACCAGCAGGTTGCGCATGCGCTTCACGTCAGGAACGTTGTCCTTTCTTCCCGTTCAGCCGCCGACCGGGTTAGCTGACGGGTTCGGGCGGGAAGTCTGCCCGGCCAGTGAATGGCTGCACCCCAAATGCTCGGTTCCCCGGTACGCACGTGTGCGATTAGGCGGTGGTCCGTCCAGATCGGCCGGGTGACCGATGGGGGGGCTGATCGGACCGGGGACCACCGTACTCGGATCAAGACGGCAACTGAAGTACGGAACCTTGTGCACCCTTGCGACTGCGCAGGGTCACTGAAAAGGCCACGCGTCCAGGGCCCTCGCCAACCAGGGGACGACGAGTATCACTGTGGGTAACACCAGCAGACCGGCCGCGGCGGCGGTTCCGGCGACCGTGAGAGCGACCGAACTGGCCACCGGACCCTCCAGACGGGCCAGTCGGCGGCGGCGGGATTCACCCTCCGGGTCGGCCGTCACCTCCTCCGCCAGAGGGACGGCGTCGGTCAGCCGTTCGAGGGCGGCCCGCAGCGGACCGGAGCCGGCACGCCGCCGGGCCGCGTCGTCGGCGACCATCTCCAGCAGCAGGTGCACCGCGTCCAGCGGCGCCTTGTCCCGCAGCGGGCCGGGCACGGCCTGGTAGAACGCGGTGAACGACTCCATCACCAGCTCGTGCTTGTGCCGCAGGTGGGCGCGCTCGTGGGCGAGGACCGCGTCGACCTGCGGCCGGTCCAGCACCTTCAGCACCCCGTCGCTGAGCACCACCCGCGGATCCCGGCCGGGCACGCAGTAGGCCAGCGGCAGCGGCGCCTCCAGGATCCGCACCTCGCCGCCGCTCAGCCCGTCGTGACGTTCCACCCGATCGAGGAGGTCGACGAGCATCCGGTGCCGGTCCCGCCGGGCCCGGGCCCGGGAGGTGACCTTGACCAGCGAGACGATCAGCCGGATCACGATGGTCGCCGCCACCGCGAGGGAGAACAGCAGGGCCGCGACGGTCTCCGGGTGCCGGGCTCCGGCCGCGCGGGACGCCTCCTCGGGGGCGGCCAGGACCACACCCAGCGCGCACAGTACGGCGGTGAGCGTCAGTGACTGCCACAGCAGCACTCCGGCGACCGGGGCCCGGTCGGTCCAGCGGGCGGTCGCCAGCAGCTTCGGCGCGAGCAGGGAGAGCGTCAGCCCGAGGGCGCCGAGCAGGAGGGCGGTCACCGCTCGATGTTACGGGCCTTCTCGATCGCGGCGGTCAACGCTTCGGGTGACAGCCGGCCGACGAAGTACGCCAGCGCGGCGTCCCGGTCCGGGGTGGCGCTCAACGCGTCGAGCATCACACCCGCGGTCATCTCCTCGCGGGTCTGCGCCGGGGCGTACCGATAGGCGCGGTCGTCCTTGCGCTGGATCACCAGGCCCTTCTTGGCGAGCCGGTCCAGGACGGTCATGACTGTCGTGTACGCCAAATCGCGATCGCGGTTGAGCAGCTCGAACACCTGCCGGACGGTGAGGGCCTCACCCGCGTCCCACAGTTTCGCCATGACCTCGCGTTCGAGGTCGTTCCTTGCCATGTACGCCACTCTACTTCAACGCGTCGTACTACGCGTCGTAGTATCTACTACGAATCGTCGTAGAGGGGTTCCCATGGACGTGCTCGATCTGACCCGGCTGCAGTTCGCGGTCGTGACGATCTACCACTATCTGTTCGTCCCGGTGTCGATCTGCCTGTCGTCCACCGCGGCCGGCTTCCACCTCGCGTGGATGCGCACCGGCAAGGACAAGTACCTGCACCTGACCAAGTTCACCGGCAAGCTGCTGATCGTCACGTTCGCGGTCGGCGTGGTCACCGGGCTGGTGCAGGAGTTCCAGTTCGGGCTCGGGTGGAGCGCGTTCGCCCGGTTCTACGGCGACGTCTTCGGGCCGACACTCGCCATCGAGGGCATGCTCGCGTTCTTCCTCGAGGCCACGTTCCTGGCGCTGTGGTACTTCGGCTGGGACCGGCTGCCCCGGCGGATCCACGCGGCCACCATCGTGGTCGTCGCGGTCGGGACGCTGCTGTCGGCGTACATCATCCTGGCCGCCAACTCGTTCATGCAGAACCCGATCGCGTACGCGCTGGACCCGTCCACCGGGCGCGCGCATCTGACCAGCTTCCTCGACCTGATGACCAACGAGGTCGTCCTGGCCGCGTTCCCGCACACCATGGGTGGCGCGGCGATGGCCGGCAGCGGGTTGCTGATGGCGATCGGGATCTGGCGTACCCATGCGGACCGGGCGTTTCTCACCCTGTCCCGGGTCGGCGCGTGGGCGATGCTGATCGGCGGGATGGTGACCGCGATCAGCGGTGACCACCTGGGCAAGGTGATGACCGCGGTGCAGCCGATGAAGATGGCCGCCGCCGAAGCCCTCTACGAGACCACCACCTCGGCGCCGTTCTCGGTCTTCGCCATCGGCGAGCTGGGCCACGACCGGCCGTTCTTCAGCATCGAGATCCCCGGCCTGCTGTCCTTCCTCGGCACCGGCTCGTTCAGCGGCACCGTCCAGGGCATCGACGACCTTCAGGCCCTTTACACCGCGCAGTACGGGCCCGGCAGTTACGTCCCGATGATCCCGGTCGCGTTCTGGACGTTCCGGCTGATGATCGGCGCCGGAGTGCTCGGGATGGCCCTCGCGGCCTACCACCTCTGGTCCACCTGGGACACCACCCGGCGGGTGCCGCTGCTGCCCCGGTTCCTGCAGCCCGGCGCCGGCACCCCCGGCTGGCTGCGCCGGTTCGTGCTGATCGCCCCGGTGCTGCCGGCCGCCGCCAACACCTTCGGCTGGATCTTCACCGAGACCGCCCGGCAGCCGTGGCTCGCGTTCGGCATCTCCAAGGTCGAGGACGGCATCTCCCCAGGGTTGACCAGCCCCGAGGTGATCGCGTCGCTGGCCGGGTTCACGCTCGTCTACGGCCTGCTGGCGCTGGTCTGGTACCGCCTCGTCGTCCACCTCTCCCGTCAGCCGCTGGCGCCTGTCGAAAAGGCTTCCGCGGACTCGGATCCCGTCCCCTCTTACTAGGAGCACTCGGTGATCACGTTCTGGTTCGCGGTCCTGGTTCTCGCCTGGGTGCTCTACTTCGTCCTGGAGGGCTTCGACTTCGGCGTCGGTGTCCTCGGCCCCGTCCTCGGGCGGGACGAGCACGAGCGCGGAGCCATCGTCCGTACGGTCGGGCCGTTCTGGGACGGCAACGAGGTCTGGCTGGTGGCCGCCGTCGGTGTCACGTTCGCCGCCTTCCCCGACTGGTACGCCGCCCTGATGTCCGCCCTCTACCTGCCGATGGTGCTGATCCTGCTGCTTCTGGCGATCCGCGGATGCGCCCTGGAGTTCCGCGGCAAACACGACTCGCCGTCCTGGCGGCGCCGGGCCGACCTGCTGCTCGCGTACAGCTCCGGCGGCATCGTGCTGCTCTGGGGCGCCGTCCTCGGCATCCTCGTCGACGGGCTCGCGCTGCGCGCCGACGGCGAGGTCACCGGCACCGGCCTGGCCCGCAGCCTCGGCCCACTGCTCTCCCCCGCCGCCGGGATCGGTGCGCTCGCCGCCCTGCTCGCCGCGATCCTGCTGGGCGCCACGTTCCTCGCCCTGCGTACCACCGGCCCGGTCCGCCGCCGCGCCCGCGACGTCGCCCGGCACACCGCGACCGGCAGTGTGGTGGCGCTGCTGCTGCTCGGCATCAGCACCGGCAACCGACTGGCCCTGGCCGCCGCCGCGATCGTCTTCATCGCCGGTCTGCAGGCCCGCCGCTCCCGTGAGGGCACCTCGTTCGCCGCGGTGGCGGTGACGGTCGCCGCCGCGGTGGTGGCGGTCTTCACCGTGCACGGCGACGTGGTCCTGCGCAGCACCCTGAACCCGGCCTGGTCCCTGACCCGTGAGTCGGCGGCGTCCGGTCCGGAGGCGCTGAAGCTGCTGACCGTCGCGGGCGTGCTCATCCTGCCCGGGGTGATCGTCTACCAACTGTGGTCGTACTGGGTCTTCCGCCGTCGGGTCGCCAGTGAACGAGTCGCGTCGTGACCAGCGTGATCCCGCCGCCCACCGTCACGCCGTCGCCCGCACCCGATCCCGCGGCGGTCGCCGGCCCCCGGCTCTCCCGCGGGCCGGTCGACCCCCGGCTGTTGCGGCACGCCCGCACCGGCCGATCCGGGGTCGCCCTGCTCGCCCTGATCGGTACCGGACAGGCGGCGGCGACGATCGCGGTGGCGGTGGCGCTCACCCTGATCGTCGGGTACCCGGACCGGAGCGGGGCGATCGGGCTGCTGGCCGGGGCCTTTCTGCTCCGGGGACTGCTCGCCTGGGCGGAACAGGTGGTGGCCCGGCGCACCGCGGCCCGGGTCACCGACGAACTCCGGCGCGCCCTGCTGGACCGGATCGTCGCCCGCGGCCCGGCCTGGGTGGCGGCGTTCGGGCCCGGCCGGCTCAGCACCGTCCTGGGCACCGGCCTGGAGGCGCTGCGGCCGTGGTTCTCCGGCTACCTGCCCGCCCTGGTCCTCGGCGTGCTGCTGCCCCCGGCGGTCGTCGTGATCATGGCGGTGGTGGACCCGGCGTCGGCGGTGATCGCCCTGCTCACGCTGCCGCTGATCCCGGTGCTCGGCGCCCTGATCGGCTGGGCCACCAAGGCCCGCGCCCAACAGCGCTGGGCGGCCGACGCTCGGCTGGCCGGCCACTTCCTGGACGTGGTACGCGGCCTGGCGACGCTGAAGATGTACCGCCGGGCCGAGCGCCAGACCGAGGTCATCGCCGACCTGACCGACCGGCACCGGGCGGCGACCCTGCGGGTGCTGCGGGTCGCCTTCCTCTCGTCCACCGCCCTGGACCTGGTCGGCACCCTGTCGGTGGGGCTGATCGCGGTCCAGGCCGGACTGCGGGTGGCGGCCGGGGACATGGCGCTCGGCCCCGCCCTGCTGGTGATCCTGCTGGCCCCGGAGGCGTTCCGGCCGCTGCGCGAGATGGCGGCCCGTTACCACGCCTCCACCGACGCCACCGCCGTGATCGCCGACGTGGACACCGTCCTCACCGCCGGCGATCCCCCCGCGGCCGAGGACCGGGCACCGGGGACCGCGGCCGGATCCCGGGTGTTCAGTGAGCGGGACGGGCGGTGGGGGGTCCGGGTCACCGGGCTGCGGGCCCGCTACCCCGGGGCCGCCGTCGACGCGGTCCGGCTGGACGAACTGACCGTCCACGCCGGGGAGACGGTCGCCCTCCGGGGTGTGTCCGGCGCCGGGAAGACCACCGCGCTGCGGGTGCTCGCCGGACTGCACCCGGCCGGGACCGGTGCGGTGGCCGTCGGGCGGGCCCTGCACCTGCCGCAACGACCGGCGCTGCCGCACGCGCGTACCGTGGCCGAGACCTTCCCGGCCGGCACCACCGGCGACCAGGTCCGCGCCGCCCTGCGCCTGACCGGGCTGGCCGGCGAGATCACCCCGGAGACGCCCCTCGGTGAGCAGGTGGCCGGCATCTCCGCCGGGCAGCGCCAGCGCCTGGCCCTGGCCGTGCTGCTGCACCGCGCCGGACAGGCCCTGTCCGGAACCGGTCAGCGGACCACCGCGCCGGTGGTCACCCTGCTGCTCGACGAGCCGACCGCCCACCTGGACCCGGCCACCGAACAGCTGGTGATCGAACGGCTGTGGGAGTTCGCCGCCCTCGGCTGCGCGATCCTGGTCGTCGCGCACCGGCCGGCCCTGCTCGCCTCCGCCGACCGCATCGTCGACCTGGACCCGCCGGCCACCGGCATCCCGATCGGTGGCCGGGTGACCGCCACCGTCCGCACTCCCGGCGAACTCCCGTCCTGGTCCGGCACCACCGGGAGCACCGTCGCCGCCTCCGGGTCCGGCACCACCGTGAACGCCGCGCCGGTGAGTGGTGTGGCCACCGAACGGTGGGCCTGGTTCCGGCGGCCGGGCATCGCGGTCGCGCTGGGGGCCGGATCGGCCCTGGCCGGGATCCTGCTGACCGGCGCCGCCGGGTGGCTGCTCGTCCGGGCGTCGAGCCTGCCGCCGGTGCTCAGCCTGTCGGCCGCGGTGGTGCTGGTCCGGGGCAGCGCGGTGGCCCGTCCGCTGCTGCGCTACCTGGAACGGCTGGTCGCCCACGACGTGGCGTTCGCCCGGCTCGGCGGCCGGCGGGCCCGGGTCTTCGCGGACCTGATCCCGCACGTCCCGGGGCCCCGGCTGCACCGGCGCGGGGATCTGCTGACCCGGCTGGTCGACGACGTGGACGCCCGGGTCGACGGGCTGCTCCGCGGCCGGCTGCCGGTGGCCTCGGCCGTGGTGACCGGGGTGGTCTGCCTGGTCGTGGTGGCCCTGCTGGTTCCGGACGCGGCCGTCGCCCTGGCGGCGGGACTGCTGATCGCCGGGATCCTGGCCCCGGCGGTGGCCGGATGGCACGCCGACCGGCAGGAGGCGGCCACCGGCGCCGCCCGCTCGGCGCTGCGGGACGCGATGGTCGAGACCGTCGACGGGGTCGAGGAACTGGGCGCGGGCGGCGGGCGCCCGGACGTGCCCGCACGGCGGAGCCGGGCCCTCGCGGACCTGGAGGCGCGGGCCGCCCGATGGGCCGGGCTCGCCGCGGCGATCGCCCACCTCGGGTGGGGCGCCGCGGTCGCCGGGATCGCGATCGTCCTCGGCCGGGGTGACCTGTCCGCCGAGTGGAGCGCGGTGCTGCTGCTCGGCGCGGTGGTGCTCGGCGAGACGATCGTCGGCCTGCCGGAGGCCGCCACCGCCCGGCGCCGGGCCGCGGGCGCCGAACGCCGGGTCGCCGCGCTGACCGCGATCGGGGACACCCCACCGGCCGGCGGCACCCCGGCGACCGGCACCGCCGGGACACCGGCCGGCGAGGTACGGATCGACGGGCTGGTCGCCGGATGGGATCCCGGGCGCGCGCCGGTGCTGGACGGGCTCGATCTGCACCTCGCGCCCGGCGAGCGGACCGCGATCACCGGGGCGTCCGGCTGCGGGAAGTCGACACTCGCCGCGGTGGTCGCCGGGCTGCTCGCCGCCCGTGCCGGGGAGGTCGCGACCGGTGGGCGGGCGGTTCTCGTCGGCGAGGAGACCGGGCACGTGTTCGCGTCGACCGTACGGGAAAATCTGCGTCTGGCAGCGCCGGCCGCGACCGATCAGCGGCTCCGGGAGGTGCTGGAGCGGGTCGGGCTCGGCGGGCTGGAACTGGACACCTGGCTGGGGACCGGCGGCGGCACGATCTCCGGTGGGCAGCGGCGGCGGCTGGCGACGGCGCGGGCGCTGCTGGCCGACCCGGCGATCCTGATCCTGGACGAGCCCACCGAGGGCATCGACGAGCAGGGCGGCCGCGAACTGATGGCCGATCTGCTGGGCGCCGCCGACGGCCGGACCGTGCTGGTGATCGCGCATCGGACGGAGGGTTTGGACCTGGTCGGCCGGATCCTGAACCTGGAATCGGGCAAGCTACGAAATGTCCGGTTAAAGTGAGGTCATGGCACGTGCGCCCGCCCCGGGAACCCGGGACACGATTCTCACCGCGGCCGCCGGGCTCTTCTACGAGTACGGCGTCCGCGCCGTCGGCATGGCCCAGGTCGTCGAGGTCGCCGGGTGCGGCAAGAACCTGCTCTACAAACACTTCCCGAGCAAGGCCGAGCTGGCCGCGGCCTACCTGACGCTGGCCCGCCGCGAGCGCGAGCGCACCATCCGGGAGGCGCTGCGCTGGGCGGACGGCCCGGCCGACAGCCTGATGGCGCTGGTCACCGAGATCGCCGACTCGGTGACCCGCCCCGGCTACCGGGGCTGCCCGTTCCGTAACTATCTGACCGAGTTCCCCGGCGAGAGCGACGAGCCCGCAATGGTCGCCCTGACCTTCCTGGCCGACGCCCGCGCCCAACTGGACGCCCTGGTCACCGGCATCGGCGGCGACGCCCTGATGGCCGACCGGATCTGGCTGATCATCAACGGCCTGCACACCGGGCCGCCGGCGCAGGCCCAGGTCGCGGTCGACTGGATCAAGGACATGATTTCTTCGGTACGCCTGACCGAAGCCCTGTGACGTCCCGCGAGCCAGGCGGAACACCGGACCGACCCACGACCGCCGGGCCGGACGCGGTGGTCCCGGTTTAAGGTGCACCGATGACCGACGGGACACCGGTGCCGTATTCCTGCGCCCACTGCTCCGGCCCCGCCTTCGCCACCCAGTCGATCGCCGGCCGCCGCCTGCACTGGGACGTCCACCATCCGTGCCCGGCCGGCCCGGTTCTGGAGTGTGGCCGGGACGAGACGCCGGCCGACGTCCGCCGCGCTCTGCTGGCCGACGAGGGCACCCACCGCCTGCAACTGTCCGGGGGCACGAACCGGCTGGCAGCGATGCGGGTTCTCCGGACGTGGGGCATTCCCCTGAACGGACTGACCGCGGACGTCACCGGCACCGCGACCGAGATGCGGCTGCTGGCGCTGCTGATGGCCGACGCTGGGGTCACCGCCTCGGTTCAGGGCCAGGGGGCGGGTTCCGGGCCGGCCGACGCGGACGGGCCGTAGGGGGTGTGACCGGCACGGAAGTAGCGCAGGTGCCGGACACAGGTGATCAGGACGCGCTCGAACAGTTCCGGCTCGTCCTCGATCGGGCCGCGGTAGCGCTCCGGATGGTCCTCGACCCGCAGGTCGGTGACGACGTCGCCGGTGACGCGGGCCTCGTACACCTGGATCCCGGTCCACGAGCGCCACAGCCGCAGCACCCCGGCGTCGTCGAGCTGGGCCATCCAGCGGATCTCCATGTCGTACCGGCCGAGACCGTCGCGCAGCAGTCCGGCCGTGTCCGCGTCGAGCGCCAGCCCCGGAGCGACCTCGACCGGCCGCAACGCGAGGGCCGCCCTGGTCTCGGCGGCATCGGCCGCGGTGAACAGTGGACGCAGATCCTGAGCACTCATCCCGCCATTCTCGACCGCCCACCCCGCAGTTCTCACCACCTGTCACCCGGCATTCACCGAGCCAGGTCAGTGGCGGCCCTTCCAGTACTCGCGTCTCGCGTCGCCCGGAACCCAGGGGCCGTCGGGCCAGGCCGGGTCGTAGTTCAGGACTCCCTCGATGAAAGCGTCCGGTGGCCGGTAGCCGTGGACCGTCACGTAGTGCCAGATCTGAGTCGGGGCGGCGAACAACAGTCGCGGGCCGGACGGCACCCGGATCTCCGAGAACCCCAGCCGCAGGCGCCGGCCCGCGTATTCCGCTGTCGGCACCTCGTTCGACGGGATTCCGGGCAGAGGGTGCAGTCGTGGATGCCGCGGGTGCCGTTCATCCGCGGGCCGGCGATGATGTCGGCCAGCGCGGCCAGGAATCCGGCGGGCGCCACCCCGGCCCGGTAGCCGTGCGGCACATCCAGCCAGCCGACGTTGAGCACCCGGCAGCGGGGCCGGCAGACGATCTCACCGAAGTCGGTGTCGATGACCAGCCGCCCGTCGAGGTAGACGTACGGCGTGAGGTCCGCGAAGTAGGTCACCGGTCACTCGTACCGGAAATCGAATGATGTTTTCGTCCCGGGACGGGAGACTGCGGCGTGCGGGATTTCGAGGAGCTGGTGGCCGAGGGCGCCGCCGCGGACGTGGGTGGCTGGGGATTCGGGTGGCTGGACGGGCGGGCTACCGAGGAACGGCCGCCGTGGGGGTACGCGCGGCTGCTCGCTGATCGGTTGCGGACAGCGCGGGTGGCGCTCGACATCGACACCGGCGGTGGGGAGATCATCGGTGGGATGCCGGTGCTGCCGCCCCGGATGGTGGTCACCGAGGGGTGGCCGCCGAACGCCGAACGCGCCCGCGAGCGGCTGCCCGCGGCCGAGGTGGTGGAGGTGGCGCCGGGCGCGCCGCTGCCGTTCGGGGACGGCGAGTTCGACCTGGTCAGCAGCCGGCACCCGGTGACCCCGGACTTCCCGGAGATCGCGCGGGTGCTCGCGCCGGGCGGCACCTACTTCGGGCAGCACGTGGGGCCGGGGTCGGCGTTCGAGCTGATCGAGTGGTTCCTCGGGCCGGTGCCCCGGCACGGGCGGGATCCGGAGCGGGAGGCCGCGGCGGCCCGGGACGCCGGGCTGGACGTGGTGCGGCTGGAGACGGCCCGCTGCCGGATGGAGTTCTCTGACGTCGGGGCGGTCGTCTGGATCCTGCGCAGGTGTGTGTGGTGGGTGCCGGACTTCTCGGTCGAGCGCTACCACGACGAGCTGCGCCGGATGGACGCGCACATCCGGGAGAACGGATCCTTCGTCGCCCATTCGACCCGGACGCTGTTGGAGGCGCGCCGGATGGGTATTGACGGAGGACACTGAATCGAGGGAGGCCCCGGATGCGCTGGCTGCTGCTTCTTCTGCTCGTGGTGATCGTCGTCGGTGGGGTGTGGATGAGCCGGAAGGCGTTCACCACCGGCCGGCGGATGCGGCGGGACTTCGACGAACGGCGCTGACCCGGGCCGACAGGCGGAAATCCGATGGTATCGAATCTGATTCATATGACATCATGGTTGTCATGTCAGACGAAGACCGTGGCGCCATGGTGTACGCCCTGCTGCGCGAGACCCGGCCACTCGTGCTCAACTCGGCCCGTGTGGTGGAGGCGTCGCTGCGCGGCGACGGGCTGAGCGTCGGCACCCGGGCCGTGCTGGAGATGCTCGCCGAGCACGGCCCGATGACCGTCCCGGACATCGGCGATCGCCTCGACCTGGCCCGTCAGGGCATCCAGCGGCACGTCAACGACCTGAGCACGCGGGGCCTGGTGGAGTCCCGGGTGAACCCGGCGCACCGCCGTTCGGTGCTGATCGCCACCACCCCGGCCGGCGCGGCGCTGTTCGCCCGGATCCGCGCGGACGAGCTGGCCCGGCTGGGCGCGATGGCCGCCGAGCACAGCGCCGGGGACCTGGCGACCGCGCTGCGGGTGCTGCGCAGTGTCAACCGGGACGTCCGGCAGCGCGCCACGGATCTGCGATGAACCCCGGCATCCATGCGATGACCAGCGCGAACCGGCTGATGATCGCCGATTTCCTGGAGAGCCTGGACGCGACGGCCTGGACCGTGCCGACTCTGTCGGCGGGGTGGACGGTCCAGCACATGGCGGCTCACTTCGTACAGCCGATGCTCGTGGGTTTCGGTCGTTTCCTGCTGGTGTCGGTCCGCTATCGGGGTGACACCGACCGGACCGTGGACCATTTCACCAGGCGGCTGGCCCGCCGGCCGCGACCGGAACTGATCAGTCTGCTCCGGGCGCACGCCGGTGACCGCCTGGATCCGCCGCGGGTCGGCCCGATGGGCCCGTTCGCCGAGACGTGTGTGCACCTGCGGGACATCGCCCGGCCGCTCGGGCTGGACGCCGACGTCCCGCGCGAGCACTGGCGGATCCTGCTCGGCTATCTGACCGCGCCCGGGGCGGCGCCCGCGCTGACGCCACCCGGCCGGCTCGCCGGCCTGCGCCTGACCGCCACCGACCTGGACTGGTCGGCGGGTGAGGGCGCCCCGGTCAGCGGGCCGGTGGAGGCGCTGGGGATGGCCGCGACCGGGCGTCCGGCGGCACTGTCCGATCTGTCCGGTCCGGGCGTCGAGATGCTCCGGACTCGAATCACGTAGCTACATTCGGGGCGTGCGGCTGACCGAGATGAGCGCCAGTGGATTCCGGACCGTGGTGGCCGAGTTCCGCCGGCCCACCGGCGGGATCCGCTGGGTGGTGATCCCGACGATCCACATGGCCCACCCGGACTACTACTGGGCCATCTGGCAGCGGCTGCGCTCGGCCCAGGCGGTGATCGCCGAGCAGTACGACGGGCCCAGCTCCACCGGGCTCGCCTACGCCAACGCGATGCGGCTGGCCCGGCAACGGGCCAGCCGGGATCTGGTGCACCAGGACATCGACTACGGCGCGCTGGGTGTGCCGGTGATCTTCCCGGACGCGGTGCCGGGTCTGGCCGCCGGACCGGACCGGCGGATGCCGGACGAGCACCGGATCAGCGCGCACGTGGAGACCCCGTTCCTGGCCTGGGAGATGTACCGCGGCGGCGACGACTGGCTGACCGGCGTCGACCTGACCTTCCACGACCACACCGTCGTCGACCGTGACCCGGCGACCGAGGAACGCGACGATCTGCTGATCGGGGTGATCCGCGAGATCGACACCGAGTTCGCGGCCGAGGACATGGAGGTGGCGATCGTCTTCGGCGCCGCCCACACGCCCCTGGTGGTCCGCGAGCTGACCGGGAACCTCGGGCACCGGCTCCTCCCCGGCACCCGATGGCTCACCGCGATCGACTACGACGAGGCGCCCTACCTGCGCAGACCGCCCCTCGACGGCTGGATGGACTTCTAGGCCTCCTGGGTGGTCAGGCTCCAGAGACCCGCGTAACGGCCGCCGACGGCGAGCAGCTCGTCGTGGGTGCCGATCTCGGCGATCCGGCCCGCGTCCAGGACCACGATGCGATCGGCCTGCCGGATGGTGGACAGGCGGTGCGCGACGACCAGGGTGGTCCGCCCGCGCATCAGCCGGTTCAGCGCCTGCTTCACCCGGCTCTCCGACTCCGGGTCCAGGGCGCTGGTCGCCTCGTCCAGCAGCAGCACCCGCGGATCCCGGATCAGGGCGCGGGCGATCGCGATCCGCTGACGCTGGCCACCGGACAGCCGGGCGCCACGCTCACCGACCACGGTGTCCCAGCCGTCCGGGCGGTCCTGGACGACGTCCAGCGCGTACGCGTCCTCCAGCGCCTGCCGGAGCTGGTCGTCGGTGACACCGTCCATCCCGTACGTGACGTTGTCCCGGATGGTGCCTTCGAAGAGCACGGACTCCTGCGGTACGACGGACACGAACCGCCGCGCGGTCCGCAGGTCGAGGGTCTCCAGGTCGACCCCGTCCAGCAGGATCCGGCCCTCGGTCGGGCGGATGAACCCGAGGACCAGGTTGAGCAGCGTGGACTTGCCGGCGCCCGAGGTGCCGACGAACGCGACCGTCTCCCCCGGGCGGATGTCCAGGTCGACGGCGTCCAGCGACGGCCGGTCCGAACCGGGGTGCCGGTGGGTGACCGCGTCCAGGGTGATCCGGCCGGTGACGTCGGTGACCTCGTCCTTGCCCTCGTTGTGTTCCAGGTCGGGCTCCTCGAGGACCTCGGCGATCGACCGCACCGACTCGACACCCCGGGCGGTCACCGGGATCAGGCCGAGCAGCTGGATCAGCCCCTGGGTGAGCAGCGCGAAGTAGGTGGAGAGCAGCACCACCTCGCCGGGGCCGATCGGCAGGGCGCCGGTCAGCGCGAAGACCGCCGCCAGCCCCAGACAGGCCACCCCGAGGAACTGCATGCTGACCCAGGACATCGACGCCGCCTGGCCGTTCAGCATGTCCAGTCGCAGCGCGGCCTGCCGGACCCCCTCCACCCCGGTCGCCACCCGGGACACCGCGGTCTGCTCCAGGCCGTGCGCGCGGGTCACCGGGATCAGCGAGGCCATCTCCCCGACCCGGGCGGCGAGTTTCTCGGTCTCCTTGCGGAAACGCTCGTTGCGGGTCCGGGCGCGGCGGGCGACGGCCCACCGCACCCCCAGGGCCAGCGGCACGGTGAACAGGTAGACCGGCAGGAACTGCGGCACCATGATCGCGGTCATCGTCACGGCACCGGCCAGCACCATGATCGCGGACAGCAGCGGGTGGGCCACCTGCTGCAGCATCAGCTCGATGTTCTCCACATCTCTGATGACCTTGTTCTGTACGATCGACGAACTCGCCCGGGTGTGGAAGCCGATCGACAGGCTCTGCAGCCGTGCCGCGAGCACGTTGCGCAGGCCCGCGCCGGTGTCCCGTACGACGACCATGAAGTTGCGGGTGTAGATCAGATGGTTCGGATAGTTCTGGGCCAGCAGGACGGCGGCGACGCCCAGCCAGATCAGAACCCGGTCCACGTCACCGTGCTTCGCGACGGTGTCGATGATCTCGGCGGTGATGACGGGCAGCATCCACAGCGGGATCTCCTTCAGCACGAAGGAGCCGATCGCGATGGTGATGCGCCAGGGACGTCGACGGAGCAGGAGCAGCAGCGACCGGACCGGATGGTTCCCGTCAACGATCGCGGCGTCGGCTGTGAAACGTTTTAACACAATAGGGGAACGCTAGAGCAGCAGCCCCGGCACGCGCAAGGCGAACCGCTCCCCGATCAGGCGATGGGTGGCGGCGTCCGGGTGCAGCCGGTCCGGCAGCGGGGCGTCACCCTCGTGGTAGAGGTCCAGGCCGTTCAGGTAGTGGATGTTCGGGTCGCGCCCGGCGCGCTGGGCGACGATGCGGGACAGCTCCTCCCGGATCACCCGCAGCGTGAGCAGGCCCGGTGCGGGTTCGCCGGTCGCCCGGAACATCACCCGGCCCTCGCGCAGCGCGTCCATGTCGAACGCGCCCGGCCCCGGGGTGTCCTCGTGGATCGGGCAGTGGATCGGCGACATCACCAGCAGCGGCGCGCCCGGATGCCCGTCCCGGATCGTGTCCAGGAACCCGTGCACGGCCGGGCCGAACGCGCGCAGCCGCATCAGGTCGGCGTTCACCAGATTGATGCCGATCTTGACGCTGATCACGTCGGCCGGGGTGTCCCGCATGACCCGGGCGGTGAACGGATCCAGCAGCGCACCGCCGCCGAGACCGAGATTGATCAGTTCCAGGTTCGCCGCGGCGGCCGCGATCGCGGGCCAGGTGGCACTGGGGCTCGCGGCGTCCGACCCGTGACTGATCGAACTGCCGTGATGCAGCCAGACCGGACGGCCGGCCGGCGGCGCGGGCTCGACCGGCGCGTCCGAACGGAGCGCGACCAGCTCGGTGACCTCGTTGTGCGGCAGCCAGATCTCCACCGTCTTGTCGGCGTCACCGAGCCCGGCGAACGTGACGGTCCCCGGCACGCCCGGCTCCACCCCGGCGGAGCCGGTGGCCAGGTCGACGGTGATGACGGTGGCGGTGGGTGCGGTCGCCTGCGCGGTCAGCCGCCCGTCGACGAGCAGGTCGTAGACGCCGTGCGGCCGGTCCGGCAGTCCCGCGTAGGACCGCCGGGTCGGCAGCGTGTCCAGTTCGACGACCGTCGCCCGGGTGCGCAGCCGCAGCCGGACCCCGGAGGGCTGAGCCTCGACCATGGCCAGCTGCGGGTCGTCGGTGTGGGCCCGCGCCCAGCCCGGCAGCCGGTGCGGCAGCAGACCGCTCCCGGTGGTCTCCAGCTCGGCGGCACCGAACAGCAGCGCCTCGGTGATCGGGGTGGTGATCATTCGTAGACCTCGTCCATCAGGCCGGCGGCACATGCCGCCGGCGGATTCTCGCCAGTTCAGGGCCAGTTGCGGAGCGCGATGTCCACGACGTCCAGGGCCCGGTTCCACGACTCGGTGGCGTCCGGGAGGCTGTGGTCGAAGCCGCCGGCCGACTCCAGCTCGATGTATCCGTGGATCACGCTGCCGATCAACCGGACCGCATGGTTCTGCTCCGCCTCGGCCAGGTGGTAGCCGCGCAGAATGGCCCGGGTCAGCTGGGAGTGCCGGGGCCCGGCGCTGGCCATCGCGGTAGCTGTGTCCAGGCGCATCCTGGTGGCGGCGTATCGCCCGGGGTGCTCGCGGGCATAACCCCGGTAGGACTCGGCCAGCGCCACCAGAGCTTCCTTACCCGACCGGCCGGCCACGGCGAGTGCCGCCCGGTCAGCGAGCTCGGCCAGCGCCAGCAGGGCGACCCGGGTCCTGAGGTCCTGGGTGCCCCCGACATGCGAGTAGAGACTGGGCACCTTCACCCCCAACCGCCGGGCCAGAGTGGACGCGGTCAGCTCGGCGAACCCGAGGTCGTCGGCCAGCTCCGCCCCCGCCTGCACCACCCGCTCGGTCGTCAGTCCCGCGCGCACCATCACGCCCCCTTCCCTTAAACCCATCATGAATTACCTAAGCCAATTAGGCAACCCGGTTGGGTCAGGAGGGAGGCTGCGGGCAAGCAGGCTCCGAAGGGGGACCGTGGCGCGAGGAGGTGGCGCGAGGAGGTGGCGCGAGGAGGTGGCGCGAGGAGGTGGCGCGAGGAGGTGGGGGAAGAAGTGGAAGGAAGAGGTAGGCGGAAGTGCAGTGGGCGGGGTCAGGTGGGGCCGTCGTTCAGCAGGGCCCTCACCTCGGCCTCGTGGGTGGCCACGTCGCCCTGCTCGTAGGCCTCGACCACCCGCGGGTCGACGTAGGAGCCCCGGGCCACCGCCGGCGTGTTGCCCAGCAAGGTCGCCGCCTCCCGCATCGCCTCGGCCACCGCCTTCCGGCGCTTCGCGGGTGTCGGCTGCGGGCCCGCGTCGGCCAGGGCGACGGCGGCCCGGACCGTGCCGTGCCAGGTGCGGAAGTCCTTGGCGGTCATGTCCTCGCCGCTGATCTCGCGCAGGTATTCGTTGATCGTCCCGGCGTGCACCGGCTGCCAGCGGCGTGCCGACGGATCCCAGTGGGCGAAGAGCCGGTCGGCACCCCGGCGGCGGCGTTTCAAGCCGCGCAGAACGGCGCAGATCTCCAGGTGGACCACGTCCACCTCGTGTTCGACGCCGGATTTGCCGACGAACTCCAGGACGGCCACCGCGCCGCGGATCCGGACGTGTTCGGGACGCAGCGTGGACAGGCCGTACGACGGGTCCTCGTCCCGGGCGGCTGATTCGGCGCCGCCCATCCGGAACATGCCCATGTCCAGGAGCCCTACGACCGCGGCCAGGACCCGCGACCGGGTGAGGCCGCGGCCGGTCAGGTCGGTGTCCAGGCGGTCCCGGACCTCGGGCAGGCGTTCGGCCAGTTCGAGGACCCGGTCGAACTTGGCCCGGTCCTGCTGTTCGCGCCACACCGGGTGGTACAGGTACTGCTTGCGCCCGGCGGCGTCGACCCCGACCGCCTGGATGTGGCCGCGCGGGTCGGGGGCGATCCACACCTGCCGCCAGGCGGGCGGGATGACCAGGGCGGCGATCCGGTCGAGGGTCTCCCGGTCCCGGACCGGTTCACCGGCGGCATCGACGACACGCCGTCCGTTTCTGGTCAGTCCGGGCTTGGCCGGGTCACTACGCCGCAGCCGCATCCTGATCCTCCCCCAGCCACATCCCGAACCGTTCCCGCAGCCGCGTCCCGAGCGTTGCCCGCGGCTGCGCCCTATGCCTTCCCCGCAGCGGCGTCCCGAACCTTCTCCACCGCCGCGGCCCGGGCCTTCTCCGCGGCGGCGAGGACGTCGTCCTCGGTGACGGCGAGCAGGGCGGGGTGGACCGGGCCGGGCAGGTCGCCGCGGCCGCTGTGCGTGCCGTGCCAGATCACCTGGTGGTAGGCGCGGTCGGCGGGCGGCCCCCAGTGCTCCGGGGACACCGGGCCGAACAGCACCACCGACGGGGTGCGGTACCCGGTGGCCAGATGCGCGATGCCGGTGTCGCCACAGATCACCAGCCGGGCCGCGGCCACCAGGGCGGCCAGTTCGCCGAGTCCGGTTCGGATCACCGCGCCGGGTAGGCCAGCGAGTTCGCTCACCCGTACACACAGATCGTGCTCGGCGGGGGAACCGGTGACCCGGACGTGATGGCCCGCATCGGCCAGACGCCGTGCGACGGACGCGAAGCGTTCCGGAGGCCAGCGCCGCGCCGGCGACGCGGCACCCGGGTGCACGATCGTGACACCGGCGGGCATGTCCACGTCCGGCACTTCCAGATCAAGGTCCGATTCTTTCGCCGGTACGCCATACCAGCGCATCAGCCGGCACCAGCGAGTCACCTCGTGCTCGTCGGCAACCCAAGCCGGCCCGTCGAAAAAAGGTCCGTCGCAAGAAGGCCCGTCCGGAGATCCCGTGGCGAACGCCCACAACTCCGCCGGCCGCAGCGCCGTCAACAGCCGGTGCGACTGCGGCCCCCGGCCGTGCAGGTTCACCGCCAGCCGGGGCCGGTCCGGCGCCCCGGCCAGGGGTTCCAGCCCGGCAGCCGGGACGATCCGGTCGATGCCCCCGATCGTGGCGATCAACGGGCCGAGCCAGGTGGGGGCGGCCAGACTCAGCGTCTCGGCGGGGAAGGCGGCCCGGAGCCCGCGCAGGGCGGGCACCGCCGTCGCCAGATCGCCCACGCCGAGCGCGCGCAGGGCGAGGATCACGGGTACGAGCTCTCCGTCTCCGCCGCGACCACCATCTCCCGGACGGCGCACCCGGGCGGTTGCCGCAGCGCGAACACGATGGTGGCGGCCACGTGTGCCGGGTCGTTGAGCACCGCGTCCGGCCCGGGCTTGTAGCGGTCCTCGCGCTCGTCGAAGAACCGGGTCCGCATCCCGCCGGGGATCAGCAGGGTGACGCCGACCTGCCCGGCCAGTTCCGCCGCGAGCGCCCGGGTGAACCCGACCACCCCGAACTTGGCGGCGCAGTAGGCGGTCGCGTCGGACACCGCCTTGATCCCCAGCGTCGACGACACGGTCACGATCCCGCCGCGGGACCGTTTCAGTGCGGGCAGCGCGGCCCGGATCACCGCGGCCGTGGCCAGCAGGTCCACTGCCACGATCCGGTCCCAGACCAGGCCGGGAACGTCCGCGAGGGTGCCGGGCACGTCCATGCCGGCCGCGGTCACCACCCCGTCCACACCGCCGCCGGCCCGCGCGATCAGCTCCTGGGTGGCGGCCTCCGCGGCCCGGGTGTCGGCCAGGTCGCACTCGGCCCACTCCACCCCGTCCCGCGGGGGCTGCCGGTCGATGACGTACGGCCGGCCTCCGGCTTCGGCGACCGCGTCGACGACCGCCGCTCCCAGTCCGCTGGACCCTCCACTGACGATGACCGCATCCATGGTTACCTCCCGCGTGCTTCGGCGATGGTCCTGGTGGTGGAGCGGCCGTCCAGGTACGGCACGATCACGGTCTGCCCGCCCCAGCGCCCGACGACCTCCGCCTCGGGCAGTGCCGGGCCGCCGTCGGCGTAGTCGCCGCCCTTGACCCAGACGTCCGGGCGCAGCCAGGCCAGCACCGGTTCGGGTGTCGGCTCGTCGAAGGTGACCACGGCGTCGACGCAGTCCAGGGCGGCCAGCAGCCGGGCCCGGTCGTCCTGTCCGGTCAGCGGGCGGCCGTCGCCTTTGAGGCGGCGTACCGAGTCGTCGCTGTTCAGGCAGACGACCAGGCAGTCGCCGAGGGACCGGGCGGCCCGCAGGGTGGCCAGGTGCCCGGTGTGCAGCAGGTCGAAGCAGCCGCCGGTGGCGACGACGGTGCCACCGCGGGCGCGCACGGCCGCGGCGAGCGCACCGGCGGCATCAGCCCCGAGCTGTCCGGTCCCAGGCCCGTCCTGGGACCGGGTAGCGGTATCAGGCGCGCCCGCCACGTAGGCGCTCGCCGCGGCGACCGCCGTCTGGACCGCCTCGGACACCAGCGCTCCCCCGGCCAGGGCGACGGCGGCCGCGACCGCGAACGCGTCCCCCGCACCGCAGGTGTCACCTCCGGACGCGGCCGGGACCGGCACCACCATCGGCGTCGGATTCCCCTGGCAGAGCACCGCGCCCCCGGCGCCCCGGGTGACCACCACCGCACCTGCCTGCCAGCGCTGCCGCAGCAGGTGACCGGCCCGCCGGGCGGTGGACAGTCCGGAGCCCCGGCCCGCGTCGCCGGCGAGCCGCCGGGCCTCGGATTCGTTCGGGGTGACCAGCCGGACGTTCGGAACCGGCGGCGGCCCGTGGGGATGCGGATCCCAGACCACCGGGGCTCCGGCCTCCTCGATCGCCGCGCGCAGCTCCGGATGCCGGGCGATGCCCCGGCCGTAGTCGCTGACCAGGATCGCGGTGGCGTCCCGCAGCACGTCCAGGACCGCGATCGGGGCGTCGCCGGGCGGTTGCGGCGGCCCGCCCCGGTCCAGCCGGAGCAGGACCTGCCCGGCGGCCCGCATCCGGATCTTCTCCGGGGTGATGCCGGGCAGTGGCAGCGCGTGGACGGTCACGCCCGCCGCGGTCAGCGCCTCGCTCAGCCAGGCCCCGGCGGCGTCCCCGGCCAGCGCGGTGATCAGCGCGACGTGGTGGCCCTGACCGGCGGCGAGCAGGGCCGCGAGCCCCGCCCCGCCGGGCCGTTCCCGCGTGGTCTCCTCGTCGAGGACCGGGGCCGGGGCGTCCGGGGCGATCCGGGTGACGCTGCCCTCGACGTCCCGGTCGAGCAGGGTGTCGCCGACGATCACGAGCCTCATAGCCGCACCATCTCCCCCAGGTCGTCGCGGTCCGCGCCGAAAGGGAGGCGGCGCTCGCCGGGCAGGTGCCGGTCGACGTACTCGCACATCAGGTGCACCGAGACCAGGTGCAGTTCCTGGACCACCTGGCTGTCGCCGGACGGGCAGCGCAGCGCCTCGTCGCAGACGTCGGCGAGCGGGTTGGGGTGCTCGCCGACCATCGCCCAGGTGTGCATGCCCGCCGACCGGGCGGCGTGCGCGGCGGCGATCAGGTTCCGGCTGCGCCCGCTGGTGGACAACACGATCAGGACGTCACCGGGCCGGCCGTGCGCACGGACCTGCCGGGCGAACACCTCGTCGAACCCGTAGTCGTTGGCGATCGCGGTGACCGCCGACGAGTCCGCGGTGAGGGCGATCGCGGACAGCGGCATCCGGTCCTCGCGGAGTTTGCCGACCAGTTCGGCGGCCAGGTGCTGGGCCTCGGCCGCGCTGCCGCCGTTGCCGGCCACCAGCAGCCGCCCGCCGCCGGACAGGTGCCGGGCCAGGTACGCGCCCCAGCGGGCGAGCAGCACCGCTTCGGCCCGGTACGGCAGCAGCGCCCGGATCAGGCCGCCGAGGTGATGCTCGACGGGATCGTTCGCGGTCATACGGCGACCTCCATACGGGCGGCGCCGACCGTGGCGTACACCTCGGTGAGGCGTTCCGCGACGCGCGGCCACGAGTAGGTGGCGGTGGCCCGGTCGGCGGCTGCCGCGGCGTACCCGAATCGTCGTGCCTCGTCGCCCAGCAACCGCCGTAACGCGGTCGCCAGGCTCCGGGGATCCCGGGGTGGGACGAGGTCGCCGGTGACGCCTTCGACGACGGTGTCGGTGAGGCCGCCGACCGCGGTGGCCACCACCGGCACGCCGCAGGCCATCGCCTCCAGCGGGGTGAGCCCGAACGGCTCGTACCAGGGTGTCGCGGCGACCACGTCGGCGGACCGGTACCAGTCGGGCATCTCGGCGGCGGGCACCGCACCGGCCAGCAGCACCCGGTCGGCGACCCGGCAGTGCTCGGCGAGGGCGAGGAGCCGGCGGGCGTACGGGTCGGCGGCCAGCCGTTCCGGTGGCGGCCCGCCGACGACGACGAGTTCGGCGCCGGGCACCGCGGAGAGGGCCCGGATACCGTCCTCGACGCCCTTGCGTGGGACCAGCCGGGCCACGGTGAGCACCCGGTGACGTCCGGGGTGCCGCGGGACGGCCGGGCCGTACGGATGGAACCGCCCGGTGTCGACTCCGGACGGCACCAGCACCATCCGGGACCGGGGCACACCCATCCGGAGCAGTTCGCCGATCTCGTCGCGGCACTGGACGACGATCCGGTCGGCGCTGGTGCCGAGTAGTCGTTCGCAGGCGATGCGCTGCTCCGGGCTGGTGTCGGCGGCGCCCTGGTGACGGCGTTTGACGGTGCCCAGGGCGTGGAACGTCTGAACCACCGGCACCGTGCAGGCCCGGCCGGCTTCCAGGGCGGCGATCCCGCTCATCCAGAAGTGGGCGTGTGCCACGTCCGGGCGCCACCGGTCCCGCCAGTCGGCGGTCAGCCACGCGGCGAACTCCGCCATGTGCGGCAGCAGCTCGTCCTTGGGCAGTTCGACGGCCGGGCCGGCGGGGACGTGCACCACCTCGGCCCGCTCCCCCATCGGCACCACCTCGGGGGTCACCGGATCGGCGCGCCGGGTGTAGACGCGTACCTCGTGGCCCTGTCCGGCGAGCGTGCCGGCCAGGGCGGCGACGTGGGTGTTCTGGCCGCCGGCGTCCACGTCGCCGAGGGCGGCGAGCGGACTGGCGTGTTCCGAGATCAGCGCGATCCGCATGTCTCCTCCTCCAGCAGGCGGTCCCAGTCGGCGAGGAACCGGTCGAGCCCGTAGCGGACGGCGGACACCTGGCGGGCCCGTTCGCCGAGGCGGGCGGCCTCGTCCGGTTCGTCGATCAGCCACTGGGCGGCTTCGATCAGGGTGTCCACCCGGGTGGACAGGATTCCGGCGCCCGGCGGGACGGCGGCGACGGCTTCGGTGGTGGCCAGGCCGAGCACCGGCATGCCCATCCGCATCGCCTCGATCAGGCTCAGCCCGAGCGACGTCCACCGGCACAGGTGCAGGTACGCGCGACGTCGCGCCAGTTCCCGGTGCATCTCGTGCTGGGGCGGGTCGTCGTGCACGGTGACCCCGGCCAGCCCGGTGACACCCATCCCGAACACGTCGACCGGAGCCACACCGGTGAACCGGCCGAACAGGTCGGTGCCGGTGACCCGGCCGCGGCGGACCGGCTCGTTGGTGACGATCGCGAGACGTTCCTGTTCGCCGGTCCAGCGGGCGGCCGGTTCGGGCACGCCGTGCTCGACGACAGCGGTCCGGGTGTCCCCGCAGTCCCAGAAAAGGTCGTTGAAGTCGGTGACGTGCACGATCAGCACGTCGTCCCGGTCGGCGAGCGGATGCCTGGTGTTCGGCACGTCGCCCTTCGGGGTGTTGTGCTCGACGTAGATCACCGGCACGTGCGGCGGGATCAGATCGAGTTCGCCGGGCCGCTGCGCGATCGCCACGTCGACGTCGCCGATCAGGTCGAGCCGGGTCTCCTCCACCGAGGACGGCCAGTCGAAGGTCCGGGCCCGGCCGCGGCCCCACTCGTCGCGGGAGTCGTTGACCGGCACCAGATACCGGTGTTTGCCCTGGACGAACGAGGTCGTCCAGGAGCCGTGCACGTGCCAGATCAGGATGTTCACGCGGCCACCTCGCCGTGGATCGGTCGTGGGACGGTGACGCCGAGCAGGCGTACCGCGGTGCGGACGTCGTCCGGGCCGACCCCGGACAGACAGGGGTGACCGGGGACCGGGCAGCGGGTGGCCCGGGTGTCGCGACAGGGGGCGGCCGGGTCGCCGAGGCGGACGGCCGGAACCCGGTAGGGCCCCCAGCGTCCGTACGGCACGGTCGGGGCGTACAGGCTGATCACCGGTGTCCCGACCGCCGCGGCCAGGTGGGCCGGGCCGGTGTTCCCGGTGATCAGGACGGCCGCGCCGGCGATCAGCGTGGCCAGGCCGGACAGTGTCATCGGGCCGGCGTCGTGCCCGGCGTCCCCGGCGACGAAGGCGGCCAGCCGCCGCTCCCCCGGCCCGCCGGTGACGATCACCCGGTGCCCGTCGGCGGCGAGCGCGGCGACGATCGCGCGCAGGTTCTCCGGCGGGCAGGACCGGGCCTCGCAGCTCGCGCCCGGATGAACCACCAGGTGGTCGCCGCGCGGCGCCGGGGGCACGGTCACCCGCAGACGGCCGTCGTCGTCGGTGGGAAGAGCGAACCCCGCGGCGGCCGCGACACTGCGGGCCCGTTCCGGTTCGGGCAGTTGCTGCGGTACGCGATGCCGAACGTCCAGCAGCGACCCCGGATAGTCGTCGCTGATCGCGGTGATCCGGCCGATGCCCGCCATCCGCAGCAGCAGCGCCAGTGGCAGCGCCGACTGATGGAACGAGGTGAAGACGACGGCCTCGTCCGCGCCGATCCCGCGCAGCCGTTCGACGAGCGCCCGCATCTCCGCGTCGTCGACCGCCTGCGGTTCCGGGTCGATCCACGGCAGCCGCTGTTCGACGATCTCGTCCACGCCGGGAAGCAGGTCAGCGGCGGCCCGCCCGCGCGGCCCGCACAGCAGCACCACACGCTCTGCCCCGGCCGCCAGGGCCCGGATCGCCGGCCCGGTGACCAGCACGTCCCCCACCGAATCGGCCCGGACCGCGAGAACGGTTCCCCGGGATCCCGCCGGCACCGGTTGCAGCAACGCCTCGTGGGCCAGGATCAGGTCGGCCGCTCCGGCCAGGTCAGCGGCCTGGAAAGGGGCGGCGGCGATCTCCTCGCTCCGGGTGATCGCGGTGGGCACCAGGATGCCGGCGGCCCCGGCGGCGAGGGCGGCGTCCATGTCCCGGCCGATGTCCCCGACCACGACGCAGCGCGCGGCGACGGTCCCGAGCGCGGTCGCGGCGGCTTCGACCAGGCCGGGCGCGGGTTTGCGGCACCGGCAGCCGTCGTCCTCGCCGTGCGGGCACACCTGCCAGTCGTCGAACGGCCCGAGCAACTCCTCGACCCGCCGGTTGACCGCCGTGAGTTGTTCAGCGCCGAACCGCCCGCGGGCCAGCCCCGACTGATTGGTGACGACCCCGAGCCGGAACCCGGCGGCCCGCAACCGGTCGAGCGCGGCCCGGGCGCCGGGCATCGGCACGACCTTCGCCGGATCACCGTTGTAGGGCACGTCCACGACGAGGGTCCCGTCCCGGTCGAAGAGCACCGCGTCGAAGAGCCGCCCGCTCACCGGCGGACCCCGCCCCCGGGGATCGTGATCGCGGTGGTCGGGGCGGTCACCCGCAGCGGGCCGCCGGGGGTGTCACGCAGCGGCCGCGCCCCCGTCCAGCGGAACCAGCCGCGCACCCAGTGGGCGATCGCCAGCGGCGGGATGACCGCGCTGGTCAGCAGCATGGTGGTGACCTCGCGACGGTCCCGCGGGCCGGGTGCGATGCGGGCGGCGGCGAACTCGGCGGTGCCGGCCGCCCATCCCGCGGCGGCCACGGCTCCGGCCACCGTCCAGGCCCGGGAGCGGCGACCGCCGACGGCCCGGACCGCGGCGATCGCGACGGCGGTGACGAGGCAGGCGGTGATCGCGGCGTGCCGGGAGCGGCGGCCCGGCGGGATGTCGAGCAGGGTGCGCCACCGGGGGCCGTACAGGCGGCGCAGCAGGGCGTCGTCGCTGTTGCCGCGCTGGGTGCGGAGGCTGACGACGCTGTTCTCCGGACGTACCGGATGGGCTATCGATCGTGAACCGACCGCCAACCGCCAACCGGCGCGCTGAACCCGGTGGGCCAGCTCGGCATCCTCCCGGAAGGCGCGCGGCAGGCGCTCGTCGAAACCACCGGTGCGGATCAACGCCGCCCGGCGGTAGGCCATGTCAGCGGTGATCCAGCGGCCGTCGGCCAGCCCGGCGGTGACACGTTCCCAGTCGGTGGGGCGGCGGCCGGACGGCAGCGGCACCCACACCCGGCCCTGCACTCCCCCGGTCCGGGGCGGCGCCGACCGCAGGTCGTCCTGGAGACGGGCGATCCAGTCCGGTTCGGGGATCACGTCGTCGTCCAGGAAGGCGATCCACTCGTGCTTCGCCGCCTGCCAGCCCCGGTTGCGGGCGGCGGCCGGCCCGGCGGCGGACCCGGCGACCATCCGGGCCGGCGGTGGGAGGTCGAGCGGGACCGCGCGGTCCGGCCGGTCGTCCACCACGATCAGTTCCACCCGGGCGGGCAGCGGGCCCAGCGCCTCCAGCAGGGTTCGCAGGCAGGTCCGCCCGAGAGTGGGGACGACGATGCTGATCACCGGCCGGCCCCGGTGGCCCTCGGGACGGCGAACGGGCCGAGGGCCAGCAGGTCGACCGGGGCCGAGCCGAAGATCTCCAGGGCCTCCCGCGGGGTGTCGGCCATCGGGCGACCGGCCGTGTTCAGCGACGTGTTGACCACCACCGGCAGCCCGGTGAGCTGCTCGAACGTCTCCAGCATCGCGGCGACGAGCGGTTCGTCCTCGCGGTGCACGGTCTGCACGCGGGCGGTGCCGTCCACGTGGGTGACGGCCGGGATCCGGTCCCGCCAGCCGGGTCTGACCCGGTGCACGAAGAGCATGTACGGGCTGGGGTAGACGCCGTCGAAGACGTCGTGGAAACGTTCGGCGCGGACCATCGGGGCGATCGGGCGGAACTGTTCGCGGCCCTTGACGTCGTTCATCCGGGTCTGGGTGTCCCGGTCGCCGGGGTGGGCGAGCAGCGAGCGGTGCCCGAGGGCGCGCGGCCCGTACTCGCTGCGCCCCTGGTACCAGGCGACGATGCCGTTGCCGGCCAGCACCCGGGCGGCCTCGGCGGCGATCGATTCCGGCCGGTGGTAGGGCACCGCGGCCCGCCGCAGTTCGGCTTCCAGTTCGTCGTCGGTCCAGCCGCGGCCGAGGGCGGCGGTGGTGAACGGGACCACCTCCTCGCCGAGTGCCAGGGCGGCGCCGAGGGCGGTGCCGGCGTCCCCGGCGGCGGGTTGCACCCACACCCGGTCGAACGGTCCCTCAGCGGCGACCCGGGCGTTGGCGACGCAGTTCAGCGCGGTCCCGCCGGCCATGGTCAAGGTCCGCAGACCCCCGGAGGCGTGGTACGTCCACCGGGCCAGCTCCAGCATCACCTCCTCCAGGCGCACCTGGACGCTCGAGGCCAGGTCGGCGTGGGCGTCGGTCATCTCCTCGCCGTCGGCACGCTTCTTGGCGAGGGCGTCCCAGTCGATGCGCTCGATGGTGAAGCCACCGTCGCCGGTGGGCCGGACCAGCTCGCGGAGCAGGCCGAGGTGCCGTGGGGTGCCGTACGAGGCGAGGGCCATCACCTTGTACTCGTCGCTGGAGTGCAGGAAGCCCAGGTGCCGGGTGAGGTCCTCGTAGAGCAGGCCGAGCGAGTGCGGCAGTTCCTGTCCGCGCAGCACCTCCAGCCGCCCGCCGCGGTAGGCGCCGGCCAGGTGGCTGGCGGATTCGCCGCGGCCGTCGAGGACCAGGACGGCGTTGTCCTCGGGCACGCTGAGCCCGGCGGACGCCGCGTGCGCGACGTGGTGCGGCACGAACCGGACCCGGTCCGGGTCGAGTCCGGGCAGCGCGGTGGCCAGGAACGCGGGCGCCCGCCGGGCGTAGTCGACACGCAGGTGGTCCCACGGGTCGCCGGCCACCTCGTCGCGGCAGAGCGCCGGGTCGAACGAGTAGGCGACCGCGTCGAGGTCCTCCGGGCGCAGTCCGGCTTCGGTCAGGCACCAGGCGGCGGCGAGCTCCGGCAGTTCCCACGCGGCGAACGGCACCGGTCGCTTGCCGTGCTTGCGGCGGCTGAACCGTTCCTCTTCGGCGGCGGCCACCACCCGTCCGTCGACGATCACCGCCGCCGACGGGTCGTGGAAGATCGCGTTGATCCCGAGAACTCGCATGGGGCGGCGGATACCCCTGGTTCGGCCGACTACTCGCTCGATCACCGACTTCTCCGGAAAGCTTCAAAATCAACACTGAGCTGGAAAGATACTTGTCATCCTCAAGTGGATATTTGTTGCCCGTAAAGTTTTATCGGCGGCAGCGCGGGAAGCCTGCGCGCATGTATGAAGCCGCTCAGTTCATCGACGGACGTTGGTCTGCCGGCACCTCCGGACGTGTCCTGACCGTCACGGATCCCCGCGACGACACCCCGGTCACCCGGATGCCGGTCTCCGGCGCGGACGAGGTGGCGGCGGCGGTCCGGGCCGCGCGGGGTGCCGCCCCGGCCTGGGCCCGGACCTCCCCCTCGGCCCGGGCCGGCGCGCTGCACGCCGCCGCGACCGCGATCGAGGCGGCGGCCGGTGAGCTGGCCGGGATCATGGCCGCCGAGATGGGCAAACCGGTCGCCGACGCGCAAGACTCGATCATGGCCGGGGTGGGCACCCTGCGGCAGTACGCCGAACTCGGCCCCACCCATCGCGGCCGCACCCTGGCCGGGGACGACGCGGCGATCGACCTGATGGCGTTCCGTCCCCGCGGGGTGGTCGCGGTGATCACGCCGTGGAACGATCCGGTCGCCGTCGCCTGCGGACTGCTCGGCGCGGCCCTGGTCACCGGCAACACGGTGGTCCACAAACCCAGCGAGCGCACCCCGGCGACCGGCTGGCGGCTGGCCGGACTGGTCGCCCCGCACGTACCGCCGGGGGTGCTGAACGTGGTGCACGGTGACGGCCCGGTCGGCGCCGCCCTGGCCGCGTCGCCGGTGGACGTGGTCGCGCACGTCGGCTCCACGCCGGCCGGCCGGTCGATCGCCGCGGCGTGCGCCGGCACCGGGGCGAAGGCGCTGCTGGAGAACGGTGGCAGCGACCCGCTGATCGTCGACGCCGGGGTGGATCCGCAGTGGGCGGCCGGGCAGGCTGCGCTCGGCGCGTTCGCGAACTCGGGCCAGATCTGCGTGGCCGTCGAGCGGATCTACGTGCACCGGGATGTCGCGGAGGCGTTCACCGACGCGCTGACCGCCGAGGCCGCGGCCTGGGGTGAACGGATCGGGCCGCTGGTCGACCGGCGGCTGCGTGACACCGTGCACGCGCAGGTGAGCGCCGCGGTCCGGGCCGGCGCGACCGCGCTGCACGGCGGACAGATCCCGGCCGGGGCGGGCGCCTGGTATCCGCCGACGGTCCTCACCGGCTGCGCCGACGACATGGCGGTGATGCGCGAGGAGACCTTCGGGCCGGTCGCCGCGACGGCCGTGGTCGAGTCCTTCGAGGAGGCTCTGACCAGGGCTTCCGACTCGCCGTACGGGCTGGCGGCCACCGTGCTCACCGCTTCGATGAGCCACGCCCAGCGCGCCTGGCGGGAACTGCCGGCGGGCACCGTGAAGATCAATGCGGTCTTCGGCGGCGCCCCCGGCGGTTCCGCGCACCCGCGCCGGGCCAGCGGGCAGGGTTTCGGTTACGGCCCGGAACTCCTGGACGAGATGACCGCGGTCACCGCCGCCCACCTGGAGGCGCCACCTACCGGCTGGTGAGGCGGCCGCGCAGGTCGGTGGCGAAGAAGTCGAGGAAGCCGTCCGGGTCCGGGCCGGCGTTCATCAGGACCACATGATCAAAACCGGCCTCGCGGTACGACGTGACAGCCTCCGCGTACGCCGCGGGATCCGGCCCGACGACGAAGTTGGCGCGGATGTCGTCCTCGGTGACCGTCGCCGACGCCGCCTCGAAGTTGACCGGGTTGGGCAGCTCGGCCATCACCTTCCAGCCGGTGACCGCCCAGCGGGTGGTGCGGTGCGCCTCCCGGACGGCCGCCTCCTCGTCCGGCGCCCACGCCACGGCCACCTCCGCGTACCGCGGCCCCTTGCCGCCCTTCTCCACGAACGTGTTCACCAGCTCGGCGTCCGGGTCGGTGGCGAACAGCCCGCTGCCGTGGGTGGCGGCCAGTTCGGCGGCACGCGGGCCCCCGGCGGCCACCGCGATGGCCGGCAACTCGGGCGGCAGGTCGAACACCCGGGCGTCCTCCAGGCGCAGATACCGTCCGTCGTACGACCGGTAACCGCCCTGCCAGAGCAGGTTGATGATGTCGAGCGCCTCCCGCAGACGCTCGTGCCGTTCGTCGACACTGCCGAAACCCTGGCCGACGACGTGCTCGTTGAGCCGTTCGCCGGAGCCGACACCGAGCGTGAACCGGCCGTCGGACAGCAGCGCCAGGGTGGCGGCGGCCTGCGCGATGATCGCCGGGTGGTAGCGGACGGTCGGGCAGGTCACCCCGGTGGCCAGGCCGAGCGTCTCGGTCCGGGCGGCGATGGCGCTCAGCACGTTCCACGCGAACGGCGAGTGCCCCTGCACGTCCAGCCAGGGGTGGAAGTGGTCGCTGATCTCCACGAAATCGAACCCGGCCTGCTCGGCGCGTACCGCCTGCCGGACCAGTTCCTGGGGGCCGAAGGCCTCGGCCGCGAGCTTGTATCCGATCCTCATGACGCCCCGGTTCCCACGGATGAGCGGGGCAAACGCTGCTGTTAGGGTCGGTGTTCGTGAGCGAGCGGATCATCGGCGGCCGGACCTACAACTTCTCCCGCCGGATCGTGGTGATGGCGATCGTCAACCGCACGCCCGACTCCTTCCACGACAAGGGCCGCACGTTCGCGCTGGCGAAGGCGACCGAGGCGGTGGAACGGGCCGCCGACGAGGGCGCCGACTGGATCGACATCGGCGGGGTGCCGTTCGCGCCCGGGCCCGAGGTCAGCGCGGCTGAGGAACTCGACCGGGTGATGCCGGTGGTGGAGGCCGCCCGAGGGCTGGCCGTCGTCTCGGTCGACACGTTCCGGCCGGAGGTGGCCCGCGCGGTGATCGAGGCCGGCGCCGGGGTCGTCAACGACACGTCCGGGCTGCGCGATCCGGCGATGGCCGACGCGGTGGTGGGCACCGACGCTCAGCTGGTGATCTGCCACAGCCTGGCGGCGCCGCGGACCGCCTACCCGAGCCCGCGCTACGGCGACGTGACCGAGGAGGTCGGCGCGTTCCTGCGGGACCGGGTGGCGCTCGCGCTGTCCCGGGGCGTCCGGCCGGACCAGATCATCATCGATCCCGGTCACGACCTGAACAAGAACACCCACCACTCCCTCGAACTGACCCGGCGGCTGGACGAGATCGCGGCGATCGGTTACCCGATGCTGGCGGCGCTCAGCAACAAGGACTTCATCGGCGAGACCCTGGACCGCCCCCAGCAGGAGCGGCTGGCCGGCACCCTGGCCACCGCGGTCTTCGCGATCCTGCACGGCGCCCGGATCCTGCGGGTCCACGACGTCCGCGCCCACTACGACGCGGTCCGGATGACCGAGGCGATGCTGGGCTGGCGCGAGCCCGTCTACACCAGGCACAACATCTGAGACCTGGTCCGGCCACCGTCCCGGCGTCGCCGCGCGCCCGGACGGATTTCACCGGCTCCAACCGCTATTTCTGGTACGGCAGGGCACGCAGCAGGTCGATCATCCACGGGTCCGGGGGCACCGCCTCCGGGCCGAGCACCCGCATCGCCCCCAGCACGGTGATCAGCATGCCGTGTGCGAAGAAGTCGCGGGCCTCCTCGGCGGTGCACCCGGTCAGCTCCCGGACCAGCTGGAACAGCTCGCCGTAACAGCGCCGGACGGCGTCGCCGAGCCCCGGGTCGGACCCGGCCGCGAACCCGTGCAGCAGCACCACCAGCAGGTCACGCTCGTCGAGCAGCGTCTTGTAGGCGGCGCCCAGCCCGGCCAGGGTGGGGTCCTCGGCGGCCGCGTCCCGCCAGATCCGGCCGACCCGGTCGCCGGCGTGCCGCACGGTCGCCAGGAACAGCTCCTGTTTGGAGCCGAAGAGCCTGATCACGTACGGCTGGGAGACCCCGGCCAGCCTGGCCACCTGGTCGGTGGTGGTGCCCGCGTAACCGCCCCCGGCGAAGGCGGTGACGGCGGCGGCCACCAGCTGGGCGTGACGTTCCGGAGCGGTGAGGCGGGTGCGGACCATGTTGACAGGTTATCAGTCGATGCTTACCGTGTTTAGTTATCAGTCGATAACAACTTACGGGGGAACTCGTGGCCACCACCAAGCACCGCCCCTTCGGGCTGGTGATCGCCGCCGTCGGCATCCCGGCCTTCATGGGCGCGCTGGACAACCTGGTCGTCAGCACCGCGCTGCCGGTGATCCGCACCGAGCTCGGCGCGTCCATCTCCGACCTGCAGTGGTTCGTCAACGCGTACACGCTGCCGTTCGCCGCCTTCCTGCTCACCGCCGCCGCGCTCGGCGACCGCCTGGGCCGCCGCCGGGTCTACCTGGCCGGCATCGCCCTCTTCACCGCCGCCTCCGCCGCGGCCGCCCTCTCCACCGAGCCGTGGCAGCTCACCGCGGCCCGCGCGATCCAGGGCATCGGCGGCGCCGCCATCGCACCGCTGTCGCTGACCCTGCTGGCCGGCGCGGTCCCGGACCGGTTGCGCAACGCGGCGGTCGGCATCTGGGGTGGCATCACCGGCCTCGGCGTCGCGGTCGGCCCGGTGGTCGGCGGCGCGGTCGTCGACGGTCTCACCTGGAACTGGATCTTCTGGGTCAACGTGCCGATCGGCGTCGGCGCGCTGATCCTGGCCGCGGTGGTGCTCGACGACTCCCGCGGCGGGGCCCGCCGTCTCGACCCGCTCGGCCTGCTGCTGTCGGCCTCCGGCATGCTGCTGCTGATCTGGGGCATCGTGGACGGCCCGGAGCGCGGCTGGACCACCGGCCGGGTGCCGGTGATGCTGGGCGCGGGTGTCGCGCTGCTCGCCGGTTTCCTGGTCTGGCAGGCCCGCAACCGGACGCCGATGCTGCCCCTGACCCTCTTCCGGTCCCGCTCGTTCAGCCTGGTCAACGCGGTGTCGCTGACGTTCTCGGCGGGCGCGTTCGGTTCGGTCTTCCTGCTCGCCCAGTATTTCCAGGTGACCCAGGGGCTGAGCCCGCTGGAGTCCGGGCTGCGCACCCTGCCGTGGACCGCCGCGCCGATGGTGGTGGCGCCGCTGGCCGGCATCTTCGGGGCCCGGCTGGGCGTGCGCAACCTGGTCGTCGCCGGTCAGGTGCTGCTGGCCGGCGGGATGCTCTGGATCGGCCTGATCCTGTCACCGGACGCCACCTACCCCGAGTTCGTCGGCGCGTTCCTGCTGGCCGGTGTCGGCATGGGCCTGACCTTCGCACCGATCAGCACGATCACCCTGGCCAGCGTCTCGGACCTGCAGCGGGGCGTGGCATCCGGCACCAACAACACGATCCGCGAGTTCGGGGTGGCGGCCGGGGTGGCCGCGCTGTCGTCGGTGTTCAGCACGTTCGGCGGGTTCGCCGGCCCGCAGGAGTTCGTCGACGGCGCGGTCCCCGGCGTACTGACCGGCGCCGCGATCCTGGCGGCCGGCGCCCTGGTGGCCACGTTCCTGCCCCGCGACGCGGCGATCCCGGCGGCGACCTCTGAACAGGCGCCCGCCGAAGCCGCGGTGCCGGCCTGAAACACCCTGTTGCGTGTTCGCAACACGGCTGCAACGATGGCCTTCGATTCTGCGCCGTCCGGTCAGCGCGACTCACCGGCCTCCGTCCTCGGCCGTGATCCACGCATTCGCTCTCCCCGGTCCGGACGGCGGAGAAGCCCACCGCCGGCCTCCCCCGGCGAGCTGTGTGAGACGTGTGCCGGCCTTCCGACCGGCACACGTTTCCCGTTCAGCAACCGCCCCCGACCGGCGCACGGCGCACACGTCGGAGAACCCGGCAAGCCAAGATCGGCGATCAGCGCGTCCCGCGCCGAGGCGGAACGTGCGCTCGATGCCGAAACCGCCGGCCGGCACCGGTCGACCTTGAATCACCACAACCCGAGCGGCTTCGGCTCGCCGCGGTGGGCGGGTGCTCGCCGGCGAGGACGGTGCGGGTGACCGCACGATCGACGTCCCAGGTGGCCGTGAGCCCTGGCCTGAAACGTGAACTCCGGATCGCCGGTCTCAGAGGCGCGTCACGACGCGGAAGCGTTCGAGCACCGCCTGGGTGTCGTCGGTGATCGTGAAGGCCGGATCCCCCAGCCAGCCGCGGTAGTCCTCGCTGTGCCAGTAGGTCTCATGGCCCGCACGCCACTCGGCCACCGTCGTGAAGCCCTCACCCTCGTCGATGGCGTGCGCCAGGTCGACGTCCCCGACCCGGGCGATACGAACCTCGGTCACTTCGAGCACGGCGACCGGCTGGCCGGCCGAGTCGATCAAGGCCGAGCGTTGACCCACGGCGGGCAGCGGTTCCGGCTCGACCTCGTAGTCCTGCAGCAGGCCGGTGGTGCTGGTCTTGCGCCCATCGAGCACAGCAGCGACCAGCTTGTCGCGCAGCGGGCCGGGAAAGGCGAGACAGTAGTGCGGCAGCTCGTCGGTCACCCGGCGAGGCTAGCTGATTGAGTCTTGAGTATTTGCTGGTGGATGTACGTTCTGGCGTGCGGACGTATCGACATGGAGAAGGGTGTCGTTGTCTGCTCGTGACAGCTGACATCAACACTGATCACCACCGGGCAGGTCATCCTGGCCGACCGCGGGTTCGCCAGCCCGGAGTTCGACCGGTTCTGCGACCGGCAGGACATCCACCTCGTACGCCCGAAACGCGCCAACGCCACAGCCGACGCCGTACGCACCCCCGCAGAGAAGGCCCTGCTCCGAGCCCGCCGATGGATCGAGTCGATCTTCCAGACCCGGAAAGGCCGGCTCTCCCTGGAACGACACGGTGCCCGACGCCACGACGGCCTGTTCGCCCGCGTCGATCAACGCCTACTCGCCCTGGCCGCCGTGATCTGGCACCATACCAACATCGGCGCACCCCATTGACCAGCAAATATTCAAGACTCAATCATCTCTGTGCCATTCCCGCTCGGGCACCCCGTTTCCCGCCCAACTGCGCTTCGGGACGAACCAGGCCGGCTTTCTCCAGCAGAGAAGAGCCCGTACCCGGCGAGTCAGCGGGTCACCTGCTTCCGCTGACTCGATCCGAGCACTGAGGCCGGACATCTCCCCCGGCTGAATCTTCCGGCCCACCCCAGCCGAGGTGACTAGCCGTTGCGCTTGTCGCGCCAGGTCAGGGCCTCGCGGAGTTCGGTGAGGTCGGGTTCGGGGCCGCCGACGCCGATGGTGAACAGGCGGGCGCCGAGTTCGTACATCTTCTCGCGGGTGTCGGGGCTGGAGGCGACCGAGACCTCGATCTCGGCCGGGTCGCGGCCGATGGTCTCGCAGTGGCCGCGCAGGACGCCGAGTTTGCGTTCGAGGGTTTCGGCGTCGGAGAAGCTGTGCCAGATGGTGGCGTGCCGGGCGACCAGGCGCAGGGTCTTCTTCTCGCCGCCGCCGCCGATCAGGACGGGGATGTCGCGGGTGGGTTTCGGGTTGAGTTTGGCCCAGCGGGATTCGATGCGGGGCAGGGAGACGGCGAGGTCGTCGAGGCGGCCGCCGGCGGTGCCGAATTCGTAGCCGTATTCGGTGTAGTCGCGTTCGAACCAGCCGGAGCCGATGCCGAGGATGAGGCGGCCGCCGGAGATGTGGTCGACGGTGCGGGCCATGTCGGCGAGCAGTTCCGGGTTGCGGTAGCTGTTGCAGCTGACCAGGGCGCCGATCTCGGCCCGGCTGGTGGACTCGGCCCAGGCGGCGAGCATGGTCCAGCACTCGAAGTGCAGGCCGTCGGGCTCGCCGTACAGCGGGTAGAAGTGGTCCCAGTTGAACAGGATGTCCACGCCCAGCTCGTCCGCTTCGGCGGCGGTGCGGCGGATGGTGGCGTAGTCCATGTGTTGTGGCTGCAGCTGCAGTCCGATGCGAATCGGCCTCTCGGTCATAGGGGCGAGCCTACGTCCGGCGCCGGGCCGGGGCGGTGAACTCGCCGGGGCGGAACGCTTTCGGGGCGGGCCCGGACTGTTAACCTCGCGGATTGAAGCCGGGCGATGCGGCGGCTTTCTGAATCCCGGCGATGTCGCGCCATCGCCGGTCACGCGGGAAGCGGATTCGGGGCGGTGACGGGGATGTCCGGCTGGTACGAACGATGGCGGCGGATTCTGGGCCCGCTACTCGGGGTGATCGTCATCGTGCTGGCCCTGCTCGTCCACCCGCTGGACACGGTGCCCGAGCTGAGGGTCTGCGCCGACCCGGTGACGGTGAACGTGGTCTCCTCGACGGAGAAGGCCGGGCCGCTCGCCACCCTCGCCGACCGGTACAACGCGGCGGCTCACGACCCGGAGATCCGGTGCGGGGAGATCAGGGTGCACAAGGTCTCCTCGGGAATCGCCGAGGAGCTGCTGGCCGATCCGGATCACCAGGACGCGGCGATCAGCGAGGCCGACCGGGCCGCGGTCAGGTCGGCGCACGTCTGGGCGCCGTCGTCGGTGGTCTGGCTGGAGCAGCTCGACCTGGACAGCAGATCCGGTTACGGCCAGCGTCCGGTGCGCTCGCTGGCGGCCAGCCCGCTGGTGCTGGCGATGACCGAGGCGACCGCCGGGCCGCTGGGCTGGCTGGACCGGCCGCCGACCTGGCGGCAGGCGATGGACGCGCTCGGCGACGACCTGTTCTACACCCAGGAGAATCCGCGGACGTCCACGTCGGGGGCGATGGCCACCTTCCTGACGTACGCCGCGGCCGCCGCCGGGGACGGTGAACTGGCTCCGGCAACTCTGACCGCCGAGGGGCTGCCGTCGCTGAGCGGGTTCGTGCGGACCGTGCAGTCGGCGGCCAAGGGCGGTTTCCTGAACGACTCCGTCGAGATCCTGCGCGGGTGGAACCAAAGCGCCAACATCCCGGCGAACACCATGATCATGGTGCAGGAGCAGATGGTGTACGGGTTCAACGACGGACTGTTCCCGCGTTACCTGGACAGCCGGCAGACCGGGCGGAAACCGGAGGTGCCCCTGGTGGCGATCCATCCGGTCGGGCCGTCCGGGATGGCCGAGTCGATCGTGGCCGATCACCCCTGGGTTCCGCTGGACACCGCCGGAGACGACGAGAAGGCCATTGCCGAGCACTTCCTGTCGTACGTGATGAAGAACTGGAACGTCCTCTGCGACGCCGGGTTCCGTTCCCCGGTCGGCAACGGGTCGGTCGGCTGCGCACCGGCACGCCCCGGGGAGACCGCGGTCGTCTCGCTGCCGCTGCCGGACGGCACGGTGCGGTCCGAGATGGTGCGGCGCTGGCTGGACCTGCGGTCGAAGCGCCGGATCACCATCGCGATGGACGTCTCCGGCAGCATGCGGGACGAGCGGCTGCGGGAGGCGACCCGGGCGGTGGCCGACGGGGTGGGGCTGATGCGGCCGACCGACCAGGTGGAGATCTTCCAGTTCGCCGGTACGGAGAGCCATCGCAGCCCGTACTGGTCGATCCGGGACCTCGCCGACGTGGGAACGGGCTGGGCGGCGGAGGCGGCCCGGCTGGGCTCCGCGCCGAGGGACGAGACGCTCACGAAACGGTCGAGTGTGCACACCACCGTCCGGGACCTGTACGACCGGGTCGCGGCCCGGCACGCGAGCGGTGGTGGCGGCACCCTCGACGTGCTGATCGTGCTCAGTGACGGCGTCAACGACTGGAACGACGGGATCTCCGACGCCGCGGTCTGCGCCCATCTGAAGAAGAACAGGGTGGACGTGCCGGTGCACACCATCCACTACGACCCGGGCATCTACTCCGCGGAGCAGCAGCGGGACGGGGCCGCGGCGCTGGAACAGTACGCCAACTGCAGCGGCGTCTCCGGTCAGGCGGCCGAGAGCAGCAGCAACAGTCAGGCCCTGCGCAACATCATGAGCCAGGTGCTGGGCTCAGCCTGACCATTTCCGGCCACCCATGAACGTCACGAATCCGGCCAGTCCGGCGGCGAGGGCGGCCTGGCCCACCGGCTGGCCGGCCCACTGCCACAGTCCCGCGAATCCGGCGCCACCGAGCAGCACGGCGATGGCCAGCGGGTGATCGCCGTGCAGCCGTGGTCGTGACCGCGATCCGGTTTGCGGGTTCTGGAGGAATTTCCTCATCTCGGTCTCCAGCTCCGCCACGCTGTCGACCACGACCGGGCTGTGCTTCTCCCGGAGAGCGTCCCGCAAGAGATTCTGCCGGTGCTTCTCGCTCGTGTCCCCGGCGTTGAAGTCATCTGCCCGGGAAAAGTTGCCGTTCCCGCTGATGAGGATGATCAGGTATGGCTTGCCGCTCCGGCGAGCTATCTCGATCCCGAGTTGTGGATACGATTTCCACGGCCTTCCCCAAACCCGCTGTCCGTAGCGGAGGCCGACCACGAAGACGTAATTCTGGATCTCCTTCATCCGATCGCGGTACTGCCGGGCGGTCAGATTCGAGCCCAGCCTCGCACCGGATGTGGCCAGGGGGATCGCCGCGGCTTCCAGCGCTGCCGTGGCGAAGGAACGATCTTTCGGGGTGTTCTCCAGCTCCTCGGTGAAACCGACCAGAACCTTTTCGCCATTGAGCATGATCTTGAAATCGTTGTTCTGGGTGTTGTTGTTGCCGAACTGCGCGCCGTGGACGCTCACCGGTTCCTCCCCCCGACGCCCCGCCAGTGATGTCAGCGACCATGGTGCGGCCGTGTCGTGGCGGATCGCAAGGCGCCGGGGGTGGAATGCGGGACGTGGGTGGGGGCAGTCGTCAGCAGGAGGAGACGCTGTAGTTGAAGAGGGTCTCCACATCGGCTTCGGTGTTGCTCATCGACATGGTGCTGGTGGAGGTGGAGGTGCCGGCGTCGACCCGCAGCTCGGTGTTGACGTTGAGGACGCTCTGCGAGCCGCATTCCGCGTACGTCATCACCGGCGCCACGTCCCAGGTGGTCCAGAGCCCGTTGTACGGCCCGGTGAAGGTCACGTCCTTGCGCTCGGTGGCGGAGGCGCCCTGCCAGTAGTAGCTGGTGCGCTGCAGGGCGGTGGCGCCGGACTTGAGGGCGGCCCGGCCGCGGTAGTTGGCGGAGGCGATCGCGATGGTCCAGCCGTCGGGGATGGACACCAGGACGCCGAGCTGGCAGTTCTTGCGCCGGTCGACGATGTCGGCGCTGCCGCCGGCGGAGGCGGTGAAGTCGCGGTAGCGGACCCGGAAGCCGGTGCCGTCGGCGTTGGGCACGACCGAGGCGGTGCCGGGGGCGCAGCCGGATCCGTTGGCGGCGATCACCTCGACGGTGATGGCCGGGGCGGCCTGGGCCGGAGCGGCGCCGAGTGGGAGCGCGAGGGCCGCGCCGAGCACGGCCGCGAGCACACGATTGCTGCTTTTCATGGGGGTCCTTCCAAAGGGGAACGGGCGCATCGGCGACCACCGTAGTGGCGGCCATCCGACATTCACAAGTATGAATTGCTATTGATCTAGGAACTCGGGAAAAACGGCCGGCCAAACCTCCGCAAAAGGACATCGTGCGCGGCATTTGTCGGGTTCCTGCCCGGCATTCCTCTTTACCGTACGGCGGCAAGAAATCCCCCATCGACGTTTACAGCTGTTGACTTCTATTGAAGTGCATCAATAGCTTGAGCCGACCGTTCCCGATCCCGAAGGGGATAAAAATGAGAAGTTTGTTAACCCGTGGCTGCGTGGTGCTGGCGTTCCTCGCGTCATCGCTGCTGGCCGCGACGCCGGCCCAGGCGGTCATCGTCATCGTCGACCCGCCGCCGGCCGGTCAGATGACCATCCAGCTGGTAGCGATGGCCGGCTCGGGCTGCGCCCCGGGCACCGCCGACGTGGCCATCTCGCCGGACAACTCCGCGTTCACCGCGATCTACAGCGCCTACCTCGCCCAGGCGGGCCCGAACATCCCGGTGACCGAGAACCGGAAGAACTGCCAGCTCAACGTGTCGGTCAACGCCCCGGCCGGCTTCACCTTCGCGATCGCCAAGGTGGACTACCGCGGTTACGGCTACCTGCGGTCCGGCGCGACCGCGCAGCAGCGGGCCAACTACTACTTCCAGGGCATGACGGTCGGCGCTTACGCCAACCACGCGATCGGCGCGCCGCTGGACGACAACTGGCTCATCACCGACGAGGTCCCGATCGCCTCACAGGTCTACCGCCCCTGTGGTGAGCAGCGCAACCTCAACATCAACACCGAGTTGCGGGTCGCCCGGGGCTCGTCGACCGACGTCAGCTATCTGACGATGGACTCCACCGACGGCAGCATCCAGACGATCTACCACTTCAACTGGATGCGGTGTAACGCGAAGTGAATGAAAGAGGCGATGGACTTGGAAAAGTCCATCGCCTCTTGAAAACAGCCGTTCAGCGGGCGATGTAGCCGCCGTCCACGTACAGCTCGGAACCGGTGACGAAGGACGCCTCGTCACTGGCCAGGAACAGCACCGCGTTCGCGACCTCCTCCGGCCGGCCGACCCGGCCGAGCGGGGTCACCTCCACCAGCGGCGTGCGGTCGGTGTCGCCCATCATCGGTGTCTCGATGAAGCCCGGGTGCACGCTGTTGACCCGGACCCCGAGCGGCGCCCACTCGATGGCGATGTTCTTCGTCAGCGTCCGGACCGCGCCCTTGGCGGCGTGGTAGGCGGGCGACGCGCCGAACCCGCCGGACGCGGCGAAGATCGAGCTGATGTTGACCACCGAGGCGGCCGGTGCGGCCTTGAGCAGCGGCGCGAACGCCTTCGTGCCGAGGAAGACGCTGGTCTGGGTGACCGCGACGACCTTCTCGTACGTCGCCAGATCGGTGTTCTCCAGCACGTCCCGGTCACTGATGCCGGCGTTGTTGACCAGAATGTCCAGCCCACCGTACGTCTCCCGCACGGTCGCCACCGCCCGCTCCCACGCGGCCTCGCTGGTGACGTCGAGGCTCAGGTAGAGCCCGCCGATCTCCTCGGCCGTCCGCTTGCCGAGCGTGTCCTGTACGTCGGCGACGATCACCGTCGCGCCCTCGGCCGCCAAGCGCTGGGCGGTCGCCTTGCCGATGCCGCCGGCGGCTCCGGTCACCAGTGCGGTCTTGCCTGTCAGTCGTGCCATCACGGTCCCCCTGGAAGAAGCAATACCTGTACGGTACGTCTCGTACAGGTATAAGGACCCTGTGATTCGCGCGATGACGGTGAAGGGAACCGATGGCCGGCCGGAAACGAGACCCCGAGGCACACCGGGCGGCACTGGCCGCGGCCGAGGAGCTGCTGATCGAGATCGGCTACCACCGGGTCACGATGGAGAAGATCGCCGAGCGTTCCGGTGTGGCCAAGATGACGCTCTACCGCTGGTGGCCGAACAAGGCGGCGGTCGTCACCGACGCGGTCCGTGACCGGCTGGCCCCGGACGACGTACCAGCAGATGATCTTGAAATCTTGAAAGCCCTGGTCACCGCCCTGACCCGCTATGGCGACGCCAGTGTGGTGGCCGCCGCGATGAGCAGCCGGGGCGAGGCCGGGCGAGCCGACCTGCGCGACATCCTGCACCCGTGGGAGCAGGCGCTGACGGCGGTGACCGGCGATCCGGTCACCGCCCGCGCCCGGCTGGGCTACGTGGTCTACCGGGTGGTCTTCCTGCTGGAGGAGATCACCGAGGACGACCTCAGGACACTGGTGGCGAAGACCTCAGAACGACCTTCCCCCGTACGTGACCGGTCTCGCTGAGCCGGTGCGCCCCGGCGGCGTCCTCCAGGGCGAACACCCCGGCCAGCGGCACCGTGAGGCCGGGCACCGCGGCGGCGATCGTCAGCGCGTCCCGGGACTGCGGTTCGGCGCCCGGTCCACCGGTCCGGGACATCCGCACCCCGTGCTCGGCGCCGGTGAAGTCGGCGATCGTCACCACCCGCGCCGGCCCGCCGGCGATCGCGACCAGCTCGGCCAGTGATCCGGAGCCGGCACAGTCGAACACCGCGTCGACCGGGCCGTCCAGCCGGCCGGCCAGCCCCGGGCCGTAGGTGACAGGCGTCGCGCCCAGCCCGGCGAGGAACTCGTGGTTGCCGGCGCTCGCGGTGCCGATCACCCGCGCGCCCCGGGCCCGGGCCAGCTGCACCGCCATGCTGCCGACCCCGCCGGCGGCGCCCTCGATCAGCAGGGTGTCACCGGACCCGATCGCCAGCAGATCGAGGACCCGTACCGACGTCTCGGTGTTGCCCGCGGCGCCGCCGGCCTCGTCCCAGCTCCATGCCGCGGGCTTGGGCCCCCACAGGGTGAGGATCGCGAAGTCGGCGTTGGCGCCGCCCATCCGCTCCAGGCTCGCCATGCCGTAGACCTCGTCGCCCACCGCGACCCCGGTCACGCCGTCGCCGATCTCGTCGACCACGCCGGCCGCGTCGATGCCGAGGGTGTGCGGCAGGGTCAGCGGGATCAGCTGCTGGAAGGCGCCGGAGCGCAGCTTCCAGTCGGCCGGGGTGACACCGGAGGAACGCACCGCGATCCGGATCTCGCCGGGGCCGGGGTGCGGCTCGGGGATCTCGGCGACCCGCAGCACGTCGGCGGATCCGTACTCGAAGAACTGCAGTGCTCTCATGCCCGGCACGCTATCCGGAACGCCCCGTCCACTTGGCTAAAGTGAGAGCCGTGACGGTGAAGATGACTCAGACGCTCCGCTCGGACGCCCGCGACAACCGGGAGCGGATCCTGACCGCGGCCCGCGAGCTGTTCGCCGAGGGCGGCCTCGACGTGCCGATGCGGGAGATCGCCCGGCGGGCCGACGTCGGCCCGGCCACCCTCTACCGGCGGTTCCCGACCAAGGAGTCGCTGGTCGTCGAGGCGTTCGAGGAGCAGTCCCGGGCCTGTGAGGTGGTGCTGGAACGGGCCGTCGCCGACACCGACGCCTGGCGCGGCCTGTGCCGGCTCGTCGAGGAGATGTTCGACCTGCACGCCCGGGACCGCGGGTTCACGGCGGCGTTCCTCGCGGCGTACCCACAGGCCGTCGACCGGGCGACCGTGCTGGAGCAGGGTTATCTCGGTGTCGCCGACCTGGCCGCCCGGGCCAAGGCCGCCGGAAAGCTGCGCGCCGACTTCACCGTCGACGACTTCATCCTGGTGCTGCGGGCCAACGGCGGCCTGCGCCCGGCCGACTCGCGCCGGTTCGCCGCCCTGACCATCCAGGGATTCCGCGCTTAAGCACACGTCCCGTCGAGCTTTTGGCCGATGGTGGCGAACTCGCCGTTCAGGAAACCCTTCGGGTCGGGCCGCTGGGCGCCCTCGGTCAGCGCGTCGGCGATCTCCCCGACCGCCGCCCGCTGCGCCGGGTCGGTGCTCTTCTCGCCGGCCGCCGCGATCTCGGCCGCCATCGCGGCGAACTGCTTCTTCAGCCCCTCGGCGTCCTCGTTGACGGTGAACTCGGCCAGCCGGACCGCGCCCTCGGTGAGCGTCCGGTAGACGGCCGTGCACACATATTCCGGCTGCCCGGCGGAGGCCGACGGGATCGGCGCGATGCTGACCGGGACCGGCACCGAACCCGGTGGCACGTCGATCTCGATGCCGTCACAACCGGCGAGCGGCAGCAGGATCGCGACGGCCAAGGCGATGCGGCGACGGTGCGACATACTCAAACCCTTCGATGGCGTACGGGGGAGCATAGTCCCGCCGCCACTTTTGCGGATCTCGTGAGTTAGTCCCAGTTGTGGCAGACATCCCCAGAATTTTGCAGAAAGCGCTGCGCCGTGTGCTGGTCACCGCGGTCGCCACGATCGTCGCCGCCGCCGGGGATACGGCGTACGCCGAAGTCGTGTCCTCCGAACCGTCCTCGTCGCCGTCGTTCAACGGCCCGGTGTACGCGGTCGCCTACGCCGGGAACACCGTCTACGTCGGCGGCAACTTCACCCTCGCCTCGGTCAACGGCCGCAACTCGCCGCGGACGCGGTTCGCCGCCTTCGACGCCCGAACCGGTGAACTGCTGGACTGGCGGCCCACCGCCGACGCCAACGTGCGCGCCCTGGCCGTGGCGGACGGTGTCGTCTACGCGGCCGGCGACTTCGACGTGATCAACGGCGAGCCCCGGGACGCGGTGGCCGGGCTGGACGGCGTCGACGGCCGGGTCACCGCGCTGCGCCACACCGTGCTCGGCCAGCCCAGCGCGATCGCCGCCGGGCACGGCCGGATCTACCTGGGCGGGCGGATCACCGCGGTCGACGGGGTGCCCCGGGCCAACCTGGCCGCCTTCGACGCCGCCACCGGGAACCTCGACACCTTCTGGCAGCCGGCCACCGACGACACCGTGAACGCGATCGCCGTCAGCGACTACCGGATCTACGTCGGCGGCAGCTTCCACAAGACCAACGCCGTGAGCTCCAGCCTGCGGCTCACCGCCGTCCACCCGGTCACCGGCGAACTGGACCGTGGTTTCCTGCCGAAACCGGTGTCCCAGGTGCTCGCGCTGGCCGCCGACGACGACGGGGTGTACGCGGCGCTCGGCGGGCAGGGCGGCCGGGCCGTCTCCTACGACCGGGACGGCCGCACCCGCTGGACCCGGGTCTTCGACGGCGACGCCCAGGCGATCACCGTGCTGGACGGCACCGTCTACGTCGGCGGCCACTTCGACGCCGCCTGCACCACCACCAACAACGGGGCCCGCGGCATCTGCACCGACGGGTCGGTGGCCCGCGGCAAACTCGCCGCCGTCGACCGCGAGGGCAACCTGCTCGACTGGGCGCCGCAGGCCAACGGGGTGGCCGGCACCCGGGACCTGGCGGCCAGCGCCCGCCTCGGATCGGTCAGCGCGGTCGGCGACTTCACCACGGTCAGCGGCCTGATCCGGAAACGCTACGTCGAGTTCCACGGCGCCGGCCCGGTGCTGGAGAAGGCGGCGGCCGGGCACGTGGCGGCTCTGGAGAAGGCGGCCGCCGGGCACGTGGCGGCGTACAACTTCGACAGCACCGTCGCCGACGGCACCTACGACGACGGATCCGGGCACGGGCACCTGCTGCACGCGGTCGCCCGCAACGGCGCGGCGCCCCGGACCGTCCCGCACGGCCGCGGCCAGGCGATCCGGTTCCCCGCCAGATGCACCGGTGGTCACTGTCCGCGGCTCGTGCTGCGGGCCGGCGACACCACCGGCCTCAACCCCGGAACCGGCCCGCTGCGGTACGGCGCCGGAGTACTGATGTCACCCGACGAGACCGGCCGGGGCGAGAACATCCTGCAGAAGGGTTACGCGACCGGGGGCGGCCAGTACAAACTGCAGGTCGACGGCCTGTCCGGCAAGCCCAGCTGCGGCATGAGCGACCAGACCGGCACGCTGCTGACGGCCTGGAGCCGGACCACGGTCGCCGACGACAGATGGCACACCCTGGAGTGCCGTCGCTCCGGCGCCGAACTGTCCATCCTGGTCGACGGCCGTGTCGAATCGGTGACCGCGATCCCGGAGTCCCTGTCCGCCGACTCCACCCACCCCCTGACCATCGGCGGCAAGGGCGTGGCCGACAACAACGACCAGTTCCACGGCACCCTCGACGACGTCTGGATCAAGATCGGCTGACCCGGCCCGAGGAGGGCACCGAGAGCGCGTTCCCGGTGTCGTCCCGGCCGGAAATTGTCGACACGATCGGCCGGCGATGTCAGCGGGTCCGCCTCCGGACATCGGCGAGAACTCTGCGAGTTCCTCGCCCGACGCTCGCGGCATCGTCTACCGGCCGATCGAAGTCGATGCGGTAGTCGTACAGCCACGCGAACGCCCGCGGCGTGTTGAACCTTCTCATGAACAGGGGAAACGTAACGTCGCGGAGGACTCGTCCCACGCCGGTGGCCGACTTGCTCCGGTTCACCTGCCGGGCTCCCGCCAGCACCTTGCCGACCCTGCCGTCGCGCAACTGTTGGTATGCACGGAACGCGTCACCCGGGTAGCGCCGGTCGCGCAGGCAGCGGGCCAGTTGCACAGCGTCCTCGAAAGCCATCGACGCGCCCTGGCCAGAACTCGGGGAGGTCACATGGGCGGCGTCGCCGACAAGGACGACACGGCCACGATGCCACCGCCGCGGAGGCGGCATGTCGTGCATCGGGAACCAGGTGTAGTCCGGCGTCGTCGCGCGGATGCACTCCACGGCCGGTGACCTGTCTCCGGTGAAAGCTCGCAGGAGCCGCTGCTGCCATTCCGGGCCGGTGATCGCGGTCAGGTCCGTTCCGGACGGCTCGTGAGCGCGGGGCAGGTTGACGAACCACCAGACGCCGCCGTCGGGACTGACCATGGAGGCGAAGAACGCACGTCGGCCGAAAACCATGTGCATCGTCCCGGGCTCGGACGTCGGGGTGATCTCGCTGGTGATTCCGCCGGTGCCGATGAGCCCGACGTATCGGGGCCGAGGTGCGCGCGGGTCCACGTGGCTCCGGACGGTCGAGCCGATGCCGTCGGCGCCGATGAGCAGATCGCCGACGGCCTCCGTGCCGTCGTCGAACAGGGCAGCCACCCGGCCGCCACGGTGCTCGACCCCGGCGAGGCGTTTGCCGTGGTGGATGGGGACACCACGGCGGATCGCCTCCTGACGAAGCACGGCGTAGAGGTCCGACCGCCGGATCACGACGGGAAGCGTCCCGTCGGGCAGCGGAGTTCCGGTGTCCTGTGCGCCGAGATGCCTGCCGTTGCCCAGCCACATGTCGCCGCGCGGAACGGGGAAGCCGGCGTCGCGGACCGCGGCGTGCGCGTCGAGAGTGCGCAACGCCGCGAGGCCGTTGAGTGAGATGCCCATGCTGGCGCCCACCTCGTGGGCCGGCGTGGTGTGAGCCTCGTAGACGGTGGCGTCGATGCCGACTCTCTGCAGCGCGATGGCCGTGACGGAACCCGCGATGCCGCCGCCGATGATCAGTGCATGAGTCATGGCACCTTCTCCCTGCTCTAGGCTTCTGGAGTCGTCTCGCCGCGAAATTAACTTCCTCAAGAAGTAACTTCTTGAGGAAGTTACCCGGGAAAGGATTGCATGTCAACGGACCACGACGCGCTCAGGGCGACCGCCTGGACGGAGATTCCACAATTCGTCAGCGCCACCGCACTGTTCCAGGCCGCGGTCGCCGATCAGCTCGGTGTGCCGGTCAACGATCTGCACTGCCTCAACCTCGTCAGCGCGGGCGTCGCCGTCACTCCCACCGAGCTGGCTGAGCGGATGGGCCTGACCACCGGGGCGGTCAGCAAGATGCTCGACCGCATGGAGGCTCAGCGCCTGGTCCGCCGCGAGCACGATCCGCAGGACCGCCGCCGGATCACCGTGCACCCCCGGCCGGACCGGGCCGGCGAACTGGCCGCGCTGTACCAGCCGATGGCCGTCTATCTCAGCGAACACATGGCCCGGTTCACCGACGACCAGCTGCGCCTGCTCACCGACTTCGCCCGCACCAGCCGTGACGTGGCATTGCGCGAGGCCACCCGCCTCCGCCAGAACGGCAGGCCCCACGCGGCACGGCGACGCCAACCTCCGGACGTCACGGCCGGGTGACGTAAACTCGGCGTCCTGCACGGCCACTGCGACACCATCGGCCGCGACCCGTCCGAGATCGAGGTCTCGGTCGCCTCCAGCCCCGACACCCGCGAGCGCATGTCCGAAGTCGGCGAAGCCCTGACATGGCGCTACAACCGCAACGGTCAGCACCCGTGGCAAGGGGTCGGTCGACCGCCCCGCGGAGGGCCGATCACTTCCAGAGATGCATGGCGACGTGGTCGGGCCGGGCGTCCGGCGGGAGGATGACCGGGAGGGTGTGCCGGCTGACGCCGCGGGGGTACCTGTCGGTCTCCCCCTCCGGCAGCGCCTTCCCGATGTCCACCCAGTGGGAGCGGTCGATGAACCAGCCGTCGGTCAGGCCGCCGTCGGCGGTTTTGAACACCAGGCTGTAGTGCGGCTCCTCGAACGGGAACTCCTGGTTGTCCACCTCGAAGGAGACGTAGTCGAAGCCGCTGGCCGGGGTGGCGCGGCGGATCAGCTTGTCGACCTTCGCCGCCAGCAGCACCGACGGTGTCGCCGGCTGCGCCAGCACGCGCATGACGATCCGCGCGACCCGGGACGCCTCGGCGGCGGCGAAGAGCTGGCCGTCCCCGAATTCGACGGCCCGCCCGGGCGGCAGGTAGGCCCATCCGGTGCTGATGATCGCCGCCCAGTCGTTCAGCTCCTCGGAGTGCCGGCCCCGGCCCGCCTCGTCCACGAACTGATACCGGATGTGGATGTCCATCGGCTGCTCCGTCAGGTTCCGGAAGACGGCAGCCGCACCGACGATGCGGTGCGCGGCGTCGCCGTCCGGCGCCGGAAACGTCGAGCTCCCGAGGTTCTCGACCGAGATCCCGTCCGCGATGTCATCGACGAGCAGAGCCGGATCACGGCTCGGCGACGGCTCGGGCGGATCGATCTCCCGGTCCGGCTCCCCACAACTCCCGGCCGCCCACACCGCCGCCGCGATCCCGGCCACACCGAACAGCTGCCGCCGGGGCAACCGCGGGCCATCACTCACCACTGCCTGTCCCGGTACTCGAGGTAGAGCGAGACCTCCCGCCGCGGCGGCGGAGGCGATCGAGGCGACGGCCAGCCCGGCACCGCCGGTCGCGGCGGACACGACCCCCAGCACACCGATGGCGATGTTGAAGGTGACGTTCCTGACGAGCGCCACCACATCGGTCTGCGCCTTGCTGATCTGCATCTGATATCCCTGCAGGGGAAGCACCTTGTACGGCCCCCAGACCTCCTCCGCCTTCTGCTTGGCGTACGCCTGGATGTTGCCGTCGCTCAGAAACGGGGATACCGGACAGCTGAATGAACTCCTCGATCGCGTCGTTATCACTCTCGCCCACGAGGAGATTGTGGGTCAGCGTGTTGATCAGATTATTGATCGCGACGTCGAGGCTTTCCGGGAAATCCGCCACGGCTGGTCTCCTTTCCGTTATCTCGGATAGGTGCCGTCGTCGTGGCCGGCCGACCACTCGTCGTTGACCCCGGTCCTGTCGCCCTGCATGACGTCCCGCGCTTTGAACATCTCGGCCGCCGCGACGTCGTCCTCGTGCACGAACCGGCTGAGCGCCGCATCCAGCCCCTGAGCCAGATCCCACAGGTTGTCACTTGTCTCCCCGGTGGCGCCCCACACCAGGTCACGCAGACGCGTCCAACTGTCCTTGAAAGCCGGCGACCCGAATTAGGCGGGCCGGTCGAGCCGGCCGTCATAACGGCGGAGGGGCCGGGGTCGCGCCCCTCCGCCGGGTGTGGGTGTTCAGTGCGGGGCGCCTCGTACGCCGATCGCGTCGATGAGGAGGGTTCCGGCTACCACCTCCAGGGTCACCGTGTGGCGGCCGGGTGGCAGGTTGCTCACCTCGAAGGTCTGCTGGAAGTTGGTCGCGGCGCGGGTCGGCTGGTTCGATGCCACCAAGGTGCCGTCGACCCGGACGTCGAGGCGGGCGGTGCCGTCGTTGGCGCCGAGCACGTCGAGGCCGGTGCCGGTGAACGTGTGGGTGATCGTGGCGCCGGGGCCCTGGCTGATCGACGCGGTCCGGTCGTACTCGTACATGCCGCGGCCGTTGGTGTGCCGCCAGCCGCCGCCGTACGTCAGCCTGCCGGTCTCCAGGTTGTCCAGGTATCGCTGGTAGTAGGGGCGCAGCCCGGGGATCCGTTCGATGCGCAGGTTGTCGAAGCGGGTGTGGTGGAAGCCGCTGGCCAGGTCGACCCGGCCGGACAGGTACGGCGCCGGATCGGTCCAGGTGTGCACGGGCGCACCGTCCACGAAGCCGGTCACCGTCGCACCGGCCACCCGGATCATCAGCCGGTGTTTCGCGGTGGCGTCGAAATCGGTCAGCACGCCTTCGGCGATCGTCGCGCCGGTACGCAGCACCCGCCAGGTCCCGTCCGAGCCCAGCCGCAGCGCGTACGGCGTGCCGTTGAGGCTGTGCGAGTTGCCGCCGCCGGTCGAGCGCGCGCCGATGGCCGCATAGTTGTCGGCCGCCGGTGCCCGCTCGAACCGTACGTCGGCACCGGCCTGGTAGTCGGTCCAGCGCAGGTCGCCGACGCCGGTGATCGGGTCGGCGCTGTTCCAGGCCCGGCCGACCCCGGTGGCCGCCCGGTCCACCTGCTGCCGCAGCACATGACCGTCGTCGCTGGTCCGGACCGCCTCGAACGCCCCGTTGCGATCCCAGGTGTAGAGCGGGTCCGCGCCGGTGTCACCGCCCCGGGAGGCGGCGAAGCCGGTGACCGCACCGCCCGCGCCGAGCACCGGCACCGTCTTGCCGCGGTAGTCGAACCCGTCGGCCCAGAGCACCCCGTGCGCCGGGTCCGCGTCGAGCACCGGCCGGTCGCCCTCGACCGGCAACGGTGTCGTCCACTGCCGGTCCCGGGTCACGTCCAGCGACGTGACGGTGACGATCGAGAAGGGCTTGACCTCAACGGTGTACGCCCCGTCGGCGCCGGCCCGCAGACTGCCGACCCGCTTCTTGTAGTTGGCGTCGAACGCCTGCCCCGGGTCGGCGGCCCGGGTCTCCCAGGCGGTCAGCCGGGGATCCGCGCCCAGCCGGAACCCGGCCGACGTGATCCGGTACGTTCGCGCGTACTCGGAGTCGTTGACGACCACTGTGGAGAATCCGGTCGCGTCCGGGGCCGCCATGGTCAGGTAGTCGGGCAGGCCGTTGCGCCCGACCACCGGGTTGGTGCCGGTGGCGGTGGAGGCGCTGGCCTGCGGGACGAGCCGCCAGATCCCGGCGGTGCCGGTCTCGTTCTCCCAGCCGGTGGTCGCGAAACTGCTGAAGTGCTGCAGCACGGCGAGGCCGGCGTCGTAGTGCATCCAGCCGGACCAGGGGTCGCGGGCGGAGACGAGTTCTTTGAACGAGTACTGGCCGCCCTGGTAGAACGACCCGATCGCCGGCTGGTAGACGAAGTGCGAGCGGCGCGACTTCACGAACCCTTTGACGACGGTGTTGGCCATCTCCAGGGAGCTGCCGGAGCCGCCGAGGCCGGTGCCGGGCACGGTCGGGTCGGGTGTGTTGTTGTTCGGCCGGAGTGCCGAGTTGCTGAAGGTGGCCTGAGCCTCACTGTTCCAGACCTCCTTGTCGAACTCGTCGGCGAGCCGGGTGAAGTTGCCGCCGCTGTCGTCGTCGGTGTTGTAGTGGTATCCGGCCGCCGTCACGACGTCACGCAGATCGGCGTCGCCGACCATCGCCGGGCCGAAGCTGCCGATACCCGCCTCGTCGGAGATGACCAGCTTGATCCGGCGGTAGAGGTCCGCCTCGCCGGGCCGGAAGCCGGTGGTGTCGGTGCGGACCATCTCGGCGTACCTCTTGGTCCAGGCCAGGTCGGCGGCGGCCTCGTTCACACCGGGGTTGACGTAGTCGACCATGAAGCCGTACCGGCGGTAGGCGGCCAGGATGGTCTCCTTGTACCACTGGTAGATCTTGTCGTTGGTGTCCGCCCAGGCCGGCGAGTTCCACCGCAGGATGCTGACCTTGAGATCCGGGTTGATCCTCCGGGCGTCGGCGGCCAACTGGAAGCCCGGCGCCCGGGCGACGTTCGCCGGTTCGCTCGCGGTTCGTTTGGTGGCCGGGTCCGGGCCGGTCGAGTTGTTCCGGTCGTTCCCCATCTCGATCTTGACGTGCGTCATGATCGGGTGCTCGCCGCCGAACAGGATCCGCAGCAACCGGGCGTAGGCGGCCGGATGCTGGGCCTTGTAGTCCAGCAGCAGGGCACTCGTGCTGTTGGCGGTCAGCACGCCGAAACCCTTGAACGTCAGGCCGTTGACGTTGTCCGCGGCGATGTCGGCGGCGTTCACCACGACGTCGACGGCCTCAGCGGTGGCCGCCGCCGCTCCGGGCGCCGGCGCGATCATCGTGCACACCAGCAGACCTGCGGAAACGACGGCGGACAGGCGTCTGCGTCTCATTTCGTCCCGTTCTGATCGGAAGCGGATGTCGCCCAAGCTATCGAGGGCCGTCAGTCCACGAAACCGAACGAACAGAACCGAACACAAAGGTGCAGGCCCTACTCCGTCCTGACGAGTTCCCGCACCGACGTGGTCACTTCGGCCAGCACGTCCGGCAGTGGAGTGACGCCGAGGCCCGGGCCCTGCGGGACACGCAGGTGCCCGTCCTCCAGGATGAACGGGTCGGTGATGTCGGTGCTGAAGTAGCGGTTCGAGGCGGACACGTCGCCGGGCAGGGTGAAGTTGGGCAGGGCCGCCAGGGCGGTGTTGGCCGCCCGGCCCAGTCCGGTCTCCAGCATGCCGCCGCACCACACCGGGATGCCGGACGCCGCGCACACGTCGTGGATACGGCGGGCCTCCAGCAGGCCACCGACCCGGCCGGGTTTGATGTTCACGATCCGGCAGGCGCCCATCGCGATGGCGTCGGCCGCCGAGCGGGCCGAGACGATGGATTCGTCCAGGCAGATCGGGGTGGTCAGATGCCGGCTGAGTACGGCGTGACCGCGCATGTCCTCCTCGTCCAGCGGCTGCTCGATCAGCAGCAGGCCGAAGTCGTCGAGGCGGGCCAGGTGCCGGGCGCCGGCCAGGGTGTAGGCGGCGTTCGCGTCCACCTGGAGCAGCACGTCGTCGCCGAAACGCTCGCGGACCGCGCGTACCGGCGTCAGGTCCCATCCGGGTTCGATCTTGAGTTTGATCCTGCGGTAACCCTGGGCGAGGTAGCCGCCGACCGCGTCGAGCAGTTCCGGGATCGAGTCCATGATGCCGACCGAGACCCCACTGGGCACCCGGTCGGTGACGGCGCCCAGGGAGGTGGCGAAGGACATCCCGTACGACCGCAGCTCGGCGTCCATCACCGCCATCTCCAGCGCCGCCTTGGCCATCCGGTGCCCCTTGACCCCGGCCAGCAGCGGCCCGAGGCTGCTCACGGTCACGTCCTTCGCCGCCAGCAAGGGCGGGATCAGATGCCTGACGAGTACGTCCCGGGTGCTCTCGATGTATTCGGAGGAGTAACTGGCGTCGAAGCCGGAGACCGACTCCCCCCAGCCGTCCGCGCCGTCGGTGCTGACCTGGACGAGCAGCGCCGGCTTCGCGTACTCGATCCCGAGCGAGGTCCGGAACGGACTGACCAGTGGCAGGTTGACACACCGCAGGGCGACCCGGTCGATCCGCATCAGCAGTCCCCCTGGTCCAGGACGTAACCGCCGGCCACCCGGTCGAAGTCGACGATCCGCGCCCCGCCGGCCAGCGGGCCGGCCAGCTTCTCCCGGACGGCGAGCCGCCAGTCCCGGGCGCTCCGGGGATCCTGTTGCCGCAGGCTCTCGATGTCGGAGGGAACGGCGACGAGGATCGTCCCCTCCGGGGGAACCGGCCGGGCCGGGGAGGCGAGCAGGTCCCAGCGCAGCAGGAGCCGGTCGGTCTCGTCGGAGCCGTTGATGCCGTCGGACAGCGGGCCGTAGTGGTCGACCAGGTACTTCTCCGCCGTACCGCCGAGTTTGCGGATGTTGAAGTGGGCGTTGCGGGCGACGAGCGGGTCGAAGGTCCAGGTGATCTCGTGCCCGCCGTTCTCCAGGACGTGCGCGCGCTGATCCAGCTTGAGGGCGAAACCGACGTCCCGGCGGCGCGCGCCGGGGAGCACACCCGCGACATGACTGTGCATCTCGGCGCGGCCGGGCGGGCCCCAGAACCCGATGCAGACGGCGAGCAGCAGCTCCCCGTCGAAGGCGCCGGCCACGTAGCTCCCGGCGTCGGCCATCGCCATGATCACGTCGGCGGCCAGTGCCGGGCTCCCGGGCGGGGGTTTCCACACCTCGGCCAGGAAGCGCTCGCAGGCGAAACTGTCGGCTGTCGTGTTCATCGCCCGGACCGTGACTCCGGCTCCGGCCGCCGCCCGCTCGGCGCTCTCCCGGGCGGCGTTTGTTTCCTTGCTGTGTTCCACATCCGGCATCTTCGACCACGCGGGGTGGCTCCTTCTACGCCGGTATGACCACCGATGTCATCCTTCGTCAGCCGTTCATAGCCGATACACAGGTGGTACACAAAGGATCTTCATTTCGTCTGCCGGGCTTCGATTGATTACGCCCCATGACCGGTCTTCCCCCCGAAGAAACCCTGGCGGACTGTGCCGCCCGGGCGGTACGAGAGGTCGCACGACGACTGGACCGGGACCTCGCCGTCGGCACCACGACGATCGAGAACCTCGGTTCCGCACTCCGTACCAGCACGTACCCGGCCGGCGACCCCGGTCCGGTCGTCCACCTGCGGGTGGACGAGAGCGGCGACGTGTCGGCCGGGCTCGAGCTGCCCGCCGACGACCCGTGGGGGCCCGCGGCCCGGGCGGTGGCCGAGATGCTCGCCGAGCTGACCGGCGCTCTGCTGTCCGACCCCGGCCTGGATCCGGCCGAGGCGCCCGCGCTGTCCAAGGCCACCGAGGCCCGGGTGCTCGGCCCGCTGGCCGGGACCGCCGTCGACCACGGCCCCTTCACCGGCGTGCCGGCCCAGCTGGTGGCCGGTGCACGGGCCACCCCCGACGCGATCGCGGTGTACGCCGGCGGCCGCACCCTGACGTACCGGCAGCTGGTGTCCCGGGCCCGGGATCTGGCCGCCGCGATCCGGAATGCGCAGCCCACGCCTGGTTCGCTGGTCCCGGTCGTGGTGGCGGACGGCCCAGATCTGCCGGTGGCCTGGTCGGCCGCGATGTTCGCGGGCATCGGCTACGTGCCGGTGGATCCGCGCTGGCCCGCCCAGCGGATCGAACACATTCTGGACGTCCTGCCCGGAGCCCCGGTGGTGTGCACCGACCCGACGGTCCTGCCCGAGGCGCACCGGGCCCGCGCGATCATGGTCGGCTCCGTCGAAGAGACCGGGTCGGCAACCCCGGCAGAGATCGGCCCGGAGGACGTCGTCTACGGCGTGTTCACCTCCGGGACCACCGGCGCTCCGATGTGCGCGGTCAACCAGCACCGCGGCGTCGCCAACCGGCTGGCCTTCATGAACTCCTGGTTCGGGCCGCCGCCGGACCGCGAGGTGGTGCTGCAGAACACCAGGCACACCTACGACTCCGCGTTCTGGCAGGTGTTCTGGCCGCTGACCACCGGCGGGGCGGTCGTGGTGCCGACCGTCGGCGACCACCACGACCTGCTGCACACCATCGACCTGATCGAAGCCCACGGCGTCACCGTCACCGACTTCGTGCCCGCCGTGCTGCATGCCCTGCTGATGCTCCTCGAACAGCGCCCGGCGCTGGCCGGCCGGCTGCGCTCGCTGCGCCACCTGGTGGTCGGCGGCGAACAGATGAACCCGCACGACGTGCACCGCATCCAGCGGCTGCTGCCGGGCCTGCGGGTCAGCAACGGCTACGGCCCGTCCGAGGCCGCGATCGGCATGATCTTCCACGAGGTGACCGCGGCCGACGGTGACGACGTCCCGCTCGGCCGGCCGATCGACAACTGCGCCGCAGTGGTGGTCGACGTCGACGGCCGGCCGCTCCCGCCCGGGGCGACCGGCGAGATCGTGATCGGCGGCGCCTGTGTCGGGCTCGGTTACCACGGCCGGCCGGAACGCACCGCGCAGCGGTTCTTCGACTGCCCCTGGCCGGCCGCGTCCCCGGTACTGGCCGGCCGGATGTACCGCACCGGCGACCTGGGGCACGTCGACGACCGGGGCCGGTTCCACTTCTCCGGGCGGATCGACCACCAGATCAAGGTCGGTGGGGTACGCATCGAGCCGGGCGAGATCGAGGCCGCGGCGCTGTCCGTCCCCGGCGTACGTCAGGCGGTGGCCCTGGTGTCCGGTGGTGATCTCCTGCTGTTCGTGACCGGCTCCGCCGACGCCCGCGCGGTGCTGGCGGATCTGCGGGCCGGCCTGCCGCGCACCAGCGTTCCGCAGCGCTGTCTGGTCCTCGACGAGCTGCCGCTGACCGAGGCGGGCAAGACCGACCGCCGCCGGCTGGCGACCCTGGCCGGCTCTTTCACCGGGCCGGCCGATGGCAACACCGACCCGGTGCTCGGCATCCTGCGGAGCACCCTGCGCCGCCCGGATCTCGCCGACTCGGACGACATCGTCGCCGCCGGAGTGAACTCGCTGCAGGCGGTCGCCGCCGTGGTCGCGCTGACCGATCACCTCGGTGTCGAGCTGGGTGTCAAGGACCTGTTCGAGAACCCCACCGCCGCCGCCCTGCGGGCCCTGCTGGACCGCCACGAGATCCCGGACGAGGCCGCCCTGGTCGCCGCCGACCTGGTCTCGCTCCCGGCCGGGCCGAAAACCGAGAACCAGCCCGGACCGAAAACCGGGAACCAGCCCCGGCCGGTACGCACGATTCTGCTCACCGGAGCGACCGGTTTCATCGGCGCCCGTCTGCTGTCCGAGCTGCTGACGGACCCGGAGCTGCGAGTGGTGTGCCTGGTCCGCGGACAGGACGACGCCCATGCCCGCCGCCGGCTGGGGGATCCCGGCCCGCGGGTCCGGGTGGTCGCCGGTGACCTGGGGCTTCCCGGGCTGGGACTGGACGCCGATCGCTGGCGTGAGCTCACCGCCGCCTGCGATCTGGTCCTGCACAACGGCGCGATGGTGAACTTCCTCTACGACTACCGGATGCACCGCGATCCCAACGTGCGGGGCACCGCCGAGGTGATCCGGTTCGCCCGGGAGGCCGGTGGCATCCCGGTGCACTACGTCTCGTCGCTGGGTGTGCTGCACGACCACGCGCTCCTCGGGACGGAGACGGTGCCCGAGGACGTCGACCTCACCGGGGTCACGCCCCCGGCCAGTGGTTACAGCCTGTCGAAGTGGGTGGCGGAACGGCTGCTGCACGCGGCCGCCGACCTGCCGGTGACGGTGCTGCGGCTGGGCGAGATCATGCCCGCCGCGGACGGCGCCGGGTCGAACGCCGGTGCGGTGACCCAGCTGCTGCTCACCGCCTTCGACCGGCTCGGCGCGGTGCCGGACGCCGCGCTCCGCTCGGACTGGACCCCGGTGGACGTGGCCGCGCGCGCCGTGGTCGCCACGGTCCGGGACCGGTCCGCGTGGGGCCGGGCGGCCCACGTCTTCCACCCGGAGACGGTCCGCTTCGACGAGCTGACCGGCGACCGGAAACGACTGTCCTGCCTGGACTTCCTCGACGCGCTGCGTGACGCCGCGGACCCGGAACTGAACACCCTGCTGGCGATCGTCGAGCACCGGGCGGGCAGCCGCCCGGTCGACGAGCAGCACGCCCGCGACGTGCTGGAGAACCTGCTGCAGGACAACCCCCGACACTTCGCACCGACACGGAGAGACTGATGCAGCAGCGCACCATGGGCCGGCTCGGCTGGAACGTCGGCGAGATCGGCTACGGCATGTGGGGAATCGGCGGCGGGCCGGGTGGCTTCACCGGCTGGGACTACGGCATCGCCCCGGACGCCCTGGACCTCGCGGTCGATCTCGGCGCGACCTTCTTCGACACCGCCTGGGTCTACGGCCGGGGCGTCTCCGAACAGATGCTCGGTGAACTCCGGCGCCGCCGCCCCGACGCGGGCCTGCGCCTGGCCACCAAGATCCCGCCACTGAACCGGGAGTGGCCGCCGCGCCCGCAGGACACCCTCGAGGACGTCTTCCCCACCGAGCACATCGTCGAATACACCAAGCGCAGCCTGGACAACCTCGGCGTCGACCGGATCGACCTGCTGAAACTCCACGTCTGGGAGGACCGCTGGGCGGGCGAGCCCGGCTGGCAGCGGGCCGTCACCAGGCTGAAGGAGGAGGGCCTGATCGGCGGGTTCGGGATCAGCGTCAACCGCTGGGAGCCGGCCAACTGCTTCCAGGCGCTGGACACCGGGCTGGTCGACGCGGTCCAGGTGATCTACAACGTGTTCGACCAGTCCCCCGAGGACGAGCTGTTCCCCCGGGCCCTGGAGAAGAACATCGCGATCGTCGCCCGGGTGCCGTTCGACGAGGGCGCTCTGACCGGGACGATGAGCCTGGACAGCACGTTCCCGGCCGAGGACTGGCGGGCGATCTACTTCGGGCCGGAGAACCTGCCGCCGACCATCGCCCGGGTCGAGGCCCTGCGGGAGCTGGTGCCGGCCGGCATGACGATGCCCGAGCTGGTGCTGCGGTTCATCCTGCACCACCCGGCCGTCTCCACGGTCATCCCCGGCATGCGCCGCCCGGAGCACGTGCGCGCCAACCTCGCCGTCTCCGACGGTGTCCCGCTCGCCCCGGAACTCGTCGACGCGCTGCGCGCCCACCGCTGGGACCGCAAGCCCACGCACTGGTCGATGTAGTCCTCCCCCCAGCTCAGGAAAGAGAACCGACGGTGATCACCCTCACCCCCGATGACGTCTGGTCATCGGTAGCCGACCAGGCGGCCCGCACCCCGGACGCGCCGGCGCTGGTGGACGCGGCGGGCACGCTGACGTACGCGGAACTGCTGGACCTGGTGGCCGCGTACGCCCTCCGCCTGACCGAAGCCGGAGTACAGGCCGGCGACCTGGTCGGCATCCGGCTGCCCCGCGGGCGCGACGCCGTCGTGGCGGTGCTCGCCACGCTGAGCACCGGCGCCGGTTACGTGCCGCTGGACCCGGCCTACCCGGCGGCCCGCCTGGACCTGATGGTCGAGGAGAGCCGCCCGCGGGCCCTGGTCACCGCCGACGGCGTCTCGGGCCTCCCGGGCGCGGTCACCCGGGACAGTCCGGCGTACGTCATCTTCACCTCCGGCTCGACCGGCCGCCCCAAGGGTGTCCTCATCGGCCGCCGGTCGCTGCGGGACTTCGCCGGGGCGTTCGGCAGCCGGTTCGGGTTCGGGCCGGGCGAGCGCATCCTGCAGTTCGCGTCGATGAGCTTCGACGTCAGCGTGGAGGAGATCTTCCCGGCGCTGACCCGGGGCGCCACCGTGGTGCTGCGCGACGACGACATGATCAGCCGACCGGACGTGTTCCTGGACCGGTGCGGCGAACTCGGCATCACCCTGCTGGACCTGCCCACCGCGTACTGGCACGAACTGGTCGTCGCTCTGGGCCGGGGTGAGGCCACGCTGCCGTCGTGCGTCCGCATCGTGATCGTCGGCGGGGAGACCGCGCGACCGGACGCGGTGCGGGAGTGGCAGCGGGCGACCGCCGGTCTGCCGGTGCGGCTGTTCAACACCTACGGGCCGACCGAGATCACCGTCGGCGCGACCGCTGCCGACGTCACCGACTGGACCGGCGACGTGGTCCCGATCGGCACCCCGCTGGACGGTGTGACCTGCCGGATCGGCGACGACGGTGAACTGCTGGTCGGCGGGATCGGTGTCGCGCAGGGTTATCTGAACCGGCCGGAGCTGACCGCCGAGAAGTTCGTCACCAGCCCCGGGCACGGCCGCGAGTACCGCACCGGCGACCGGGTCCGCTGGGCGAACGGGCAGCTGGAGTTCCTCGGGCGGCTCGACGACCAGGTGAAGATCCGCGGCCACCGGGTGGAGCCGGGCGAGGTCGAGGAGGCGCTGCGGGCGCTGGACGGGATCACCGACGCCGTCGTCCTGGTCGACGACCGGACCGGGCACGCCCGCCTGATCGGTCACGTGGTCGCCGACGCCGGGACCGATCTCGCCCGGGTCCGGGCCGCGCTCGCGGATTCCCTGCCGGCGGCGTTCGTGCCCAGCGCCGTCGTGCGGCACGACCGTTTCGCCCTGACACCCCAAGGCAAGATCGACAAAACGGCCTTGGCCGCCGTACGGGTACCCGTCACGTCCGAGCCCGCGGCCGACCTCACCGGCCCCGAGCAGGCAGCGGCCGAGCTGTTCACGGCCGTCCTCGGCGCCGGCGTGATCGGCCCGGAGGACGACTTCCTGGCCCTGGGCGGCGACTCGCTGGACTCGGTGCGCCTGATCGCCGCGCTCCGCCGGCAGCACGGCGCCGAACTGACCCTGACCTCCTGGTACGCCGATCCGACGGTCGCCGCCCTGGCCACCCGGATCGCCGCGGCCACGGCACCGGACACCCCGGAATCCGCGCTGCCGACCCTGGACGAGGGTGTCCCGCACCGGCTGAACCCGATGCAGCGCGACTACTGGATCGCCGAGCAGGTCACCGGTGATCTGGCCGCGTACACGCTCGGCATCCGCTACCGGTTCCGCGAGCAGCCCGACGTCGCGGCGCTGGAGCAGGCGCTGGCCGAGCTGGCCCGGCGGCATCCGATGCTGCGCACCCGGTTCCCCGACGACGGCGCCGAACCGGTGATGGTGATCGACCCGGCGGGCACGATCCCCCTTGTCGACCCGGCGGGCACGATTCCCCGGGAAGCGGGCGGGGCCGACCACCGTGACGGCCCGATCGCCCGTGCCCACCTGGACGGCGACATCCTGACCCTGCGCGTGCACCACCTGGCCTTCGACGGCTGGTCGGCCGGGGTGTTCGGGCAGGAGCTGGCCGTGCTCTACCGGGCCGCCCGCGACGGCACGGCCGCCGATCTGCCGCCGGCGCTCCCGGTTCCGGACCTGGCCGAACGGGCCGCGCGAGCCGCCGCCGACCCGGAGCTGCTCGGTTACTGGCGGGACCGGCTCGCCACCGCCGACTTCGACCTCGAACTGCCCGCCGACCGGGCCACTCCGGCGATGCGCTCCTACGCCTCGGCCCGGGTCAGCCGCGAACTGGACGCCGCCCTGCTGGACCGGTTGCGGGGCTACGCGATCGAGCAGCGCACCAGCCTGTTCACGATCATGCTGGCCGGTCTGCACGTCCTGCTGCACCGGTACACCGGCCGGACCGACATCACCGTGCTCTCGCCGACGGCCGGGCGGTCCACCACCGACCTGGAGCGGCTGATCGGCCCGGCGCTGAACGTGCTGCCGCTGCGCGCCGACCTCACCGGCGGCCCGTCGTTCGCGGAGCTCGTCACGCAACTGCGGGACGCGGTGCTGTCCGATCTGGATCACCAGGATCTGGCGCTGCCCGACCTGGTGGCGGCGCTGCGGCGGACCGGTGCGAAGCGGGTCAGCCCGGTGATGCTCACCGTGCACAACACCCCGGCCCCGGACGGTTCGGTCCTCGGCTACGTGGGCGAGACACCGCACGCGGCGACGATGGTGGACCTCTCGCTGGGGCTGGACTTCCCGGCGGACGGCGCGGTGCTGAACGCCGACTACGCCACCGAACTGTTCGACGCCCCGCGCATCGACGCGCTGCTCGGCCACCTGATCACCCTGCTCGGCGCGGCCGTCTCGGCACCGGCGCCGATCAGCGGGCTGCCCCTGCTCACCGCGGCCGAATCCCGGCGGGTCGTCCAGGAGTGGAACGACTTCGGCATCCCGGTCCCGGACGCCACCACCGTCCACGAGCTGTTCGAACGGCACGCCGCCGGGACACCGGACGCGCCCGCGCTGACCGTCGGCGACGAGACCCTCGGCTACGCCGAACTCAACCGCCGGGCCAACCGGCTGGCCCGGCGCCTGCGTGCCGACGGGGTGCTGCCCGGGCACCGGGTCGCCCTCCGGCTGGAGCGCGGGACGGCGTTCTTCGTCGCGATGTGGGCGGTGCTCAAGGCGGGTGGGGCCTATGTCCCGCTCGACCCGGCGTACCCGGCCGACCGGCTGGACCACATGCTGACCGACAGCAGGCCGACGGTCGTCGTCGACCCGGACTACCTCGCCGCCGGGTCCGATCCTGACGACAGCGATCTGCCCGCCTGCAACTCGGCGGGCGATCCGGCGTACGTCATCTACACCTCCGGATCCACCGGCCGGCCCAAGGGTGTCGTCATCACCCACGGCAACCTGGTGAACGCGGCCGGGATGTGGCAGGAGGCCTACCGGCTGCGGCCGGACTGGACGTACCTGCAGGCGGCCAGCTCGTCGTTCGACATGTTCGTCGGCGAGACCATGCGCGCGCACACCGCCGGTGGACGCCTCGTCGTCGCGGCCCGGGAGACCCTGCTCGACCCGGCCGGCCTCTACACGCTGATGAGGACCGAGCGGGTCAACTGCACCGAGCTGGTTCCCGCCGTGCTGCGGGCGCTGCTGGATCACGTACGGCAGACCGGTGTTGATCTGGGTTTTGTCGACCTGCTGATCGGCGGCGGCGAGAAGTGGCACGTCGAGGAGTTCGAGCTGGCCCAGAGCCTGGTCGGGCCGGGCAACCGGGTCGTCAACTCCTACGGCGTCACCGAGGTCACCGTCGACAACGTCTACTTCGAGGGCTCGGTCGAGGATCTCCCCCGGGACGCGCCGCTGCCGATCGGGCGACCGTTTCCGAACAACCGGGTCTACGTGCTGGACGCCGCCGGCAGCCCGGTCCCGCCGGGTGTCACCGGCGAGCTGTACCTCGGCGGCCTCGGCGTCTCCCCCGGTTACCACGAGCGCCCCGACCTGAACGCGGTCAAGTTCGTCGACGACCCGTTCGCCGGTGTGCCCGGCGCGCGGATGTACCGCACCGGCGACTCGGCCCGCTTCCGCTTCGACGGCACCGTCGACTTCCTCGGCCGCCTCGACGACCAGGTCAAGGTCAACGGTTACCGGATCGAGCTGGGTGACGTCGAGGCGGCCCTCGCCGCGGAACCGTCCGTGCTCGCCGCCGCCGTCGCCCCCCATCGCACGGTCAACGGCCTCACCCGACTGATCGGGTACGTGGTACCGAGAGGCGAACTGGACGAGGCCGCCGTGAAGGACGCGCTGGCCGCACGGCTTCCGGTGCACATGGTGCCGTACCGCATCCTCGCCCTTCCGGATCTTCCGCGGACCCCCAACGGCAAGCTGGACCGGCGCGCCCTGCCCGCACCACCGGAAGGCCTCGCCCCGGCCGCCGGGCCGGAACCCCGCACCGCCGGCGAGAAGGCGATCGCGGCCGTCTGGTCGCAGGTCCTCGGGGTCGGCACACCCGGCGTCGACGACGACTTCTTCGCCCTCGGCGGGGACTCGTTCGCCGCGCTCAAGGTGGTCCGGCAGCTGGAGCCGATGCCCGCGCTGGTGGACTTCTACCGCAATCCGACCATCCGCCGGCTGGCCGTGCTGCTGGCCGCGGAAAGCACCGAACGCCGGTTGCTGAACCAGCTGACCGCGACCGGAAGTGATCCGTCCGCGGGCGGGCACACCGTCGTGGCGGTGCCCTACAACGGCGGCAGTGCCATCGCCTACCAGTCGCTGGCCGACGCGCTGCCGGACGGCTGGGCCCTGCAGGCGGTCGAACTGCCCGGCCACGACCAGTCCCGGCCGGACGAGGAACTGCAGCCCGCGGCCGTGGTCGCCGAACGGATCGTCGCCGAGATGACGGCCATCGACGGGCCCGTCGTCCTCTACGGACACTGCCAGGGCGTGGCGCTCACCGTGGAGGTGGCGCGGCAGGCCGAGGCCGCCGGGGTGGAGATCGCCGGAGTCGGGCTGGGCGCCGGATTCCCCGAGGCGCGGCTGCCCGGACGGTTCTTCGACTGGGTGTACCGGAACCTGCCGGTGGACCGCCTCACCTCGAACCGGGAGTACCTGGCGTACCTGCGGTCCCGTGGTGGCTTCACCGACATCGACGACGAGGCGCAGAAGGAGTTCGTGCTGCGCAACGTGCGGCACGACTCCCGCGACGCCGAGGAGTACTTCACCGCCGCGTACCGGGAGCCGTATCGGCAGTTGAAGGCGCCGGTGCTGGCCGTGGTCGGCGAACGGGACCGGGTCACCGAGCACTACCAGGAACGCCGGGACGAATGGCGGCACTTCACCGAGGGTGAGGTGGACGTGGCGGTGATGCCCGAGGCCGGGCACTTCTTCGTGAAGAGTCACGCCGAGCCGCTGGCCGAGGCGCTCACCTCGTTCGTCGCCGGGACACCGGCGCCCGCCGCGCCCGCCGCCCCGCCCGCCGCTCTCGAGTCGGCCAGCCTCGGCAAGTTCGGGGTGGTGGCGCTGGGCCAGTTCCTGTCCATGATCGGCAGTGGGCTGAGCACCCTGGTGCTCAGCATCTGGGTGCTCCAGCAGACCGGCTCGATCACCGCGTTCTCGTTCGTGAACGCGATCGGCCTGCTGCCCGGCATCCTGGCCGGCCCGGTCGCCGGCGCGATCGCCGACCGGTGGGACCGGCGCAACGTGATGCTCGCCAGCGACGTCACCGCCGGTCTGTCGATGGCGAGTCTCGCCGCGCTGATGCTGACCGACGGCCTGCAACTGTGGCACGTCTACCTGGCGGTCGGCGTCACCTCGCTGGCCGGGGCGTTCCAGCGGCCGGCCTATCTCGCGGCCGTCTCCCAGCTGGTGCCCAAGCGGTACCTCGGGCACGCCGGCGGCATCGGGCAGCTCGGCCTCGGCGCCGGGCAGGTGTTCTCGCCGCTGCTCGGCGCGGCCCTGATGGGACCGATCGGGATCGGCGGGGTGCTGCTCGTCGACACCGCCACGTTTGTCGCCGGTGCGCTCACCCTGCTGTTCGTCCGGTTCCCGAACCTGGCGTTCCGGCGCCGGGAGGAGAGCTTCGGCGCCGAGATCCGCAACGGCTGGAACTTCATCGCCCGCCGGCCCGGCCTGGTCGCCGCGGTCCGCTACTTCGTCATCGACCACATCTTCTACGTGCTCGGCTTCGCCGTGATCACCCCGATGCTGCTGATCGAACAGTCGGCGTCGGTGATGGGCATGGCCCTCGGAGCGGCCGGCGCCGGTGTGCTGACCGGCAGCGTCGTGATGGGTGTCTGGGGCGGAACGGCCCGGCGCAGCAGCGGCATGCTGCTGGCGATGGGCCTGGGCAGCGTGGCGATGGTCTGCGTCGGCATCACCACCGTGCCGGCCCTGATCATCGTCGGGATGTTCTTCACCGGCGTGGCCGAAGCCCTGGCCGACGGCCACTGGATCGCGGTGCTGCAGAGCAAGGTCGACCTGGAGCTGCAGGGCCGGGTGCTGTCGCTGTTCATCACGCTGATGATGCTCACCGTGCCGGTCGGGTACCTGCTCGTCGGCCCGCTGGCCGAACGGTACGTGCAGCCGCTGTTCAGTTCCGAGGGGCGCGGGCTGGCCCTGCTCATCGTGATCAGTGGCCTGCTGCAGCTCGCGTGGGCGATCCGGGGCTGGTACACCCCGCGCCTGCGGCTGATCGAGGACGAGCTGCCGGACGCGATCCGCCCCGACCGCATCGGCACCCGCGACGACCTCCAGCGCGGAGCCGACGCGGTTCTCGCCGCCCACCTGCCCACACGGAAGACGACGACGTGATGCTGATCGACCTCCTTCCCGGTGTCCGGGCGTACCTGAAGGACGAGTCCGGATACCCCTCGGGCAGTCACAAGGAGCCGGCCGCCTACGCGGTCGTGGCCCGGGCCCTCGCCGACGGCCACGACCGGGTCTTCGTCGGCTCGTGCGGCAGCTACGGCCGGGCGATGGCGACGGCCTGCGCCGAAGCCGGCCTGAAATGCACCGTGGTCATGCCCGAGGGCTGGGGCGACAGCGGCGAGTTCGCCGAGATGACCGGCGCCGAGGTCCGGTTCGCTCCCGGCGGCTACGAGGACGCGGTGGAGGAGTCGCACCGCCTGGCCGACGAGGCCGGAGCGGCCGACGGCAACGTCGACGGCCCCTACCAGGACGCCGTCCTGGCCGGTCACGGCCTGGTGGTGGACGCCCTGCACGCCGAGCTGGGCCCGGCGCCCACCACGATGTGGATCCCGGTCGGCAACGGCACCACGATCGTCGCGATGCACCGCCGCCTGCGGGCCCTGGGCTGGCAGGCGGCCCTGCACGGGGTGGGCTCCCCCGGCAACAACCCGATCGTCACCAGCTGGCCCGGCCGCTACCTCCCGTTACCGAGCGACGCGGTGGTGACCACGGAACACAACGAGCCGCTGGTGAACTGGCACGCCCTGAGCGGCCCACAGGCCATGGCAGCCATCGCCGACTCCGGCGGAGCGGTCCACGCAGCCACCGACGACGAGCTGCTCGCGGCCCGCGCGAGCCTGGCCCGCCACCACCTCGACATCAGCCCCTCAGGAGCGGCCGGCCTGGCGGGCCTGCTCCGAACAGCCCGGGCCGAGCCGCTCACCGGCACCCCGATCGTCGTACTGACCGGCCGCCCGCACTGACCTGGCTCACGGAATCCGGCCGGACCGCGGCCGTGCTGCACCACTTCCAGAAAGCACCATACTGAACCGCTGAAGGGACCGGCCGGTCCCTTCAGCGGGACTGCGCCCCTTGAATGAGGTCGTACGTGAGCGCGTTCACCAATGCGGCTGTCAACCCTGCCCGGCGGCTGTCAGCGGCGAGCGCCGCATATCTGTGAACGATCTCCGGAACGACCAACGAGGATCGTTCCGGGTTCATCCGGAGCAATGCCTTGTGCACCGGCCAACTCAGCCCGCGCTCCTCGTCGGTCCCGATCAGATTGAGCAGGGCGAACGCCCCACTGACGCGAAGGAAATCACTGAGAGACGTCAGGTTCCGGCCGTAGAGCGGATCCAATCGGGGTACTTCGCGAAGCAGTGCGGGCCGCATCACCACGAGCGGGACGGCCCGGACCGCCTCGGTCACCGAAGTGACGGACGCAGCGACCAGCCCGGCCAGTTGATCGCCGGTCAGGAACGCGGCGTTCGTCAACAGGTACTCGATGACCGTCAGCGACAGTGGCGGTGGCAACTCGCCGAAACGCTAGACCTCCGTCAGTAACGATGCGGCCCGTCCGGGCGAGAAATCGCCGAACAACCGTTGCCCCACCAGATCGGCATAGACGCCAGCCGGGTCGGAACCGGGGAGCGATGTAGCCCTCTGCTGTGCGGTCACGGTCGGCCGGTCGTCACGACGATCAGCGTCCCGGCCAGGGCGAGAACCAGAGCAGCCGCCGCGACGACGGCTATCCACTTCCGGTTCCGCCCACGGGTGCGGGTTCGGGCTCCACCGCGGGCGGCGGCGGCACAGGCGAGGCAGGCGGCGGGGCGGGCGGCGGCACAGGCGGGGCGGGGTCCGGGGAGTCTCTCCACGGATCCTGGCCCCGGTCGAACCGGAGGGCCAGCGTGTACGCCCGGGACAGCGTGTACGCCCGGGCCAGCGCGTACGCCCGGGCCAGCGCGTACGCCCGGGCCAGCGCGTGCGCCGGAGTGGGCCGCAGCTCCGGATCGGCCGACTCGGCGATCACCGGATCGAGTCCGGCTGCCGGACGCGACGGCAGGTCGGGGAGCGCGGCGATCGGATCGATGACGAGCACCCGTCGACGCTAGGCAACCCCTGGCCGGAACGGCGGGCACCGTTCGGTCAGGACGACGGTGACCAGCCGAGGTGCGGGGCGATCAGGGTGACGGTGTCGGTGAGGATCTGTTCGTAGTCCTCGCGGTCGAACTCGTAGGGCAGCTCCAGTCGCAGAGCGGTCGCGGACGTCACGACCGGGTCGGCGTGCAGGCGTTCGACGATCTCGGCGGCCGTGCCCACCAGGTCGGGGGCGAACAGTGTGCGGCGATCGCCGTGTGGTTTCAGGGTCCGGTCGTGGCGGCCGGCGGCGTACTCCTGGTAGCGCTTGCGGGTGCGGCGGTCGGCGCTGTCCAAGGGCACGATCACCCGGCCGACCGCGATCGGGGCGGTCGTCCCGGACGCCCGGAACTCCTCGATGAGCTGAGACTGCGCGGTCACGAAGTCGTCGCTGCGCTCACCCGACACGATGTTGCCGGTCAGCAGGCCCAGCCCGTGCCCACCGGCCCACCGGACCGAACGGGTGCTTCCACCCCCGTACCAGATCCGGTCGGCGAGTCCGGGGCTGTGCGGTTGCAGGCGGGGCCGCTGGGTGTTGCCCGGCGAGTGGATCACCGTGTCGGGGTCGCCGAGGTAGTCGCCGCGCAGGTTGGCGACCAGCCGCTCGATCCGGCCGTAGCCCAGGTCAAAGGTGCGCCAGTCGCCGTCGAAGACCAGGTCACCGAGGAGATCAGCGTGTGGTGGGGTACCCGCGCTGAAGCCGATCTGCAGCCGGCCCCGGGAGAGCACGTCGGCCAGCGACAGGTCCTCGGCGAGGCGGAACGGGCTCTCGTACCCGATCGGGATGACAGCGGTGCCGAGTTCGATCCGGCTGGTCCGCTGGCTCGCGGCGGCCAGGAAGACCGCCGCCGAACCGACACCGTGCTCCAGGTGCCGCTGCCGGATCCAGGCGCCGTCGAACCCGAGCCGCTCGCCGAACGCGAACAGGTCGAGTGTCGCGTCCAGCCCACTGAACGGATCGTCGTCGGGATAGTTTCCCGGGGTGAGGAAGGCGAGTGATCGCAGAGTACCCATGGCATTGACTCTATTACCCATGGATGCACTAGGAAATACCGTCACGCTGTCACTCCGGCCTCTGATGGAAGACCTCCGATGGAAGGCCTCCGGTGAGAGGCCTCCGGTGAGAGGCCTCCAATGGGAGCATGTCGTGATGACCGAAGAGCAGCGCCTTCCCGGCGGGAACGACGGCGGCGCGGTCCGGACCGGCGACACCGTCCGCCGCACCGCCGGCCCCTGGACACCCGCCGTACACGCCCTGCTCCGGCACCTGGAGGACGCCGGTTTCGATCGGGCGCCCCGCGCGCTCGGCTTCGACGACCAGGGCCGGGAGGTGCTCTCGTTCCTGCCCGGCACGGTGGTCGGAACCGCGCGCCCGTGGCCGGCCTGGGTCCACAGCGACGACGCGCTGCGCCAGGTGGCCCACTGGCTGCGCGATCTCCACACCGCCGTGGCGGGTTTCGTCCCGCCGGACGGCGCGGTCTGGCGCGGCCAGGAGTCCTGGCAGCCCGGTCTGATCATCGGTCACAACGACGCTGCTCCTTACAACGCGGCCTGGAACGGTGCACACCTGACCGGCTTCTTCGACTGGGACTTCGCCGGACCGGTCACCCCGGAATGGGATCTGGCCTTCACCGCCTTCAGTTGGGTTCCGCTGCACGCCCGCCGGGTGGTGACGGCCGAAGGTTTCACGGCTTTCGCCGACCGCCCCCGCCGCCTGCGCCTCTTCCTCGACTCCTACGGCTGGGACGGCCCGGTCGACGATTTTGTCGACACCGTCCGCCGGCGGGTGACCGCCTCCGCCGACGGCATCCGGCGGGCAGCCGCCAGCGGTGACCCCTCTTGCGTCCGGCTGCTCGAGAACGGGGCGGCCGCGAACCTGGAGTCAGCCGTCACCGAACTGGCCGGCTTTCCCACCACCTGATCGCGGTCACGAGAGGGCCCGGCAGATGACGACGGTGCCGGCCGCGGAGGCCGCCTCGCCCAGACGCTGTGCTCCCTCGGTCGGCGTGAAGTCGATCGGGGTGGCGTTGTAGTCGCTGATCGCCGTGCGCTTGCCGTCGGCGCTGCCCACGGTCCAGCTGTTGTGCCCCAGCGTGCCGCCGTTGTGCCCCCACGCCGACCCGCACGGGAAGTCGATGCGGAGCAGGCCGAGCCCGTACCCCCCGGTGAACTCGCTGCCGGGCTCCAGCTCCACCGTGGTCTTCATCTGCTGGAGCTGCTGCGCCGAGAACAGCTTGGCGGTCAGCAGCGCCGAGACGAACCGGGACATGTCCGAAGCCGTGGAGATGATCCCACCGGCGGCGCCGCCCCACGCGCCGACAGCCCCGCCGCTGATGTCGGTGTAGGCCGGCTCGCCATTCGCGAAACTGACCGCGTAACCGTGCGCGAACCCGCGCCCGGTGCGGACCGCCCGCGGATCGGCGAGGTAGGTGCGGGTCAGGCCGAGCGGCTTGGCGATGCGCTCCTGGATCAGGCCGGGCAGGCGCTTGCCGGTCACCTTCTCGGCGAGCAGCCCGGCCACGATGTAGTTGGTGTTCGAATACGACCAGCCGGCCCCGGGAACGAAGTTCGGCTCGTGGGCGAAGGCGACGTCGAGCAGCTCCCGCGGACTGTGCGCATACTCCGGGTTCTGCAGCACCGACGGGATGAACTCCGGGTCGTCGGTGTAGTTGAACAGGCCGCTGGTGTGGTTGAGCAGCATCCGCACGGTGATGTGCTCACCGTCCGGGACGACGCCCGGCAGGTACCGCTCGATCGGGGCGTCCAGCCGGATCTTGCCCCGGTCGACCAGCTGCAGGATCAGGGTGGCGGTGAACATCTTGGTGTTGCTGCCGACCACGAACTGGTCGTCGGCACCCAGCCGCCGGTGGGTGGTCAGATCGGCGAACCCGGCGGCCGCGGTCTCGACCCGGCGGCCGTTGTCGACCCGCGCGAGGAAGCCGGGCGAGCCGGCGTCGACCACGCTCCGGGCCGCGCCCTGGAGCGCCCGGTCACCGGCGAGGGCCGCGGTGCCGGTCGCCCCTACTCCGGCCAGGGTGAGCGCGGCGGTGAGGGTGAGCGCGGTGACCCGCTTGGTCTTGCTCTCCGTGATCGCTGTCATGCATCGATCCTTGCCAGAAATCCCCGCGAGCACATTGGTGCCAGCCGCCCGTTGTTTGGTACGGCTATCCGTACCAGCCGAACAGGATCCGGTCACCGAAGGCGCTGGGCCCAGTGGACCTGACCGTCGGGGGCTACGTGGATCAGAGCCACCGTCAGGTTTTCCAGCGCTATCGGGGCGTACAGCAGGTCGGGGCCGGGGTGCTTCTGCCGGAGCACGGTCTGGAAGGTCACCGGGGACGCGTCGAGGGACGACACGTAGATGTCGCTGCCGTTCGACTGCCGGGGCTCGCCGAGCCAGGGGTCGCGTTCGCGGGCCGTGTTCAACACCCCGTCCATTCCCACGCTGATCTTGTCGGGTCGTGACGACGTCGCGGTGATCAGGCCCGGCAGGCGGCCGTCGCGACGGTCCAGCAGGACGATCCGGAGGCTGCTCCCATTCTGCGCTTTCGCCGGCCGATTCCAGGTGACCCGCCCGAGGACTATCTGATCGGCGGAGTCATGGGCGTAAATCGCAGTCCCCGGCGCCAATGCGGCGTCAGCGGTCTCCTGGTCGACGAACTCCAGGGTGGCCCGCGCCCCCAACTCCTCCGGACCGTACGGTGGCCGGGCCTGCCACCATTGCCATCCGGCCACGCCACCGACTGCGACGAGAAGCACCACGACGAGAGAGAACCGCACGTCCGCAGTAGACCATCAACGGCCGACGATCAGTGTGGGAATACGACTCGTGGACGGGGCTCGATCTCGTCGCGGAAGCTTTCGATGACCTGACTGACCTGCAGCATGTCGTCGGTGGAGCGGATCCGGTCCAGATACAGCGAACGGGCCGCCAGACCGGCCAGATCGAACGTGAAGTACATCGCCATCAGTGGATTGACAAAAAGCGGCGACCCACCCGTACGGCCGCCGATGTCGATGTCTCCGGCAACGCCGGACAGTGCGGCGGAGATCTGACCGTGCACGATGCTCTCCCGGCCCGGGGTTCTCGACCGCGCGTGCTCGACCGCGTCCCGGTAGAGCGCCGCCTCACGCCCGTGCGACGGCACGCTGAACGCGCCCAGAAAGGCGCCGTCCCGATCCAGGTCGGCGATGTTCTCCAGCACCTGAACGTGATTGACACCGTGATAGGCGTCAATGCCGAATCCGATCGACGCCACCATTTTCGTGGCCACCGGCGTGGCGGCGACCGCGGCGACGCTGGTGGCGTCCTCGACCGGGGTGCCCAGGGCGGCCTCGTCGCCGCGCATCAGGATGTCGGTGCCGCCGTCGACGAGCACGATCGCGTCCAGGTCGAGGCGTTTCGCGAGCCGCCGGTACGCCCGGCGCAGCGGCCGCACCCCGGTCCGCGGGAACGCGTAGACCGTCGACGGCAGCCCGTGCAGCGCCAGCCAGCGGGCGAGGGTTCCTTCCGGAAAGTAGTCGCCGGGCACCGCGACATCCGGCGTGACGGCGGCGACCCCCGGCTCCAGCCAGACCCGTTTGTCCAGCTCATAAAGATTGACCAAGGACAGATTGGCGTACGACACGGTGCGCCCGTCCGCGGCCAGGGCCAACCCGAGCGGTAACCCCGCGTAAACGTCGAACCCGCCGCCGGCGCCCGCGATCAGCACCCGCTCGGCATCCGCCAGCGCTTCGAAGAACGGTGATCTCATCATGCCGGGCCTAGGATAGGCGGTCATGCCACTCGCGTACGAGTCCGTTCTGGTCCTCGGCCCCTACCTCAAACTGCGCAGCGTGCTGGCCCGGCAGCGCAAACGAGCCGTGATCATCGAGCTGGGCACGGACCGCTGGGTGGTCGTCCCGGAGCCGGTGTGGCACCGCATGGAGATCACCGGCCGCCTGTCGGAGCAGCTCGGGGAGGCCACCGGGAGCTGGACCGCCGCGTTCCAGGTGTCGTCCGATCCGGATCAGTACACGGTGCTGATCCAGCACGGTGGCAGCCGGTTCCACCTCTACCACTCCGAGCAGGGACACACGTTCACCAACACCGACGAGAACGGCGAGACGGTCCTGTTCGACGTGCGCCTCCGGCAGTTCCGTCCGGGTGAACCCCGGCCCACCGGCCCGTACGGCGCGGATCCCGAGATGTTCCGGCCACTCGCCGCCGGACCTGTCGACGTGCCCGGCCTGACCGCCGTGCTGACCGGTTCCGACCAGCCCGCGGTCAGGCATCTCGGCGTGCTCCGGCACCTGGGCATCGATCCGGGCCCACTGCGGATGACGTTCGAGGAGGCGGTCGGGTCGGGACTCGGCCGGGTCACCCCGGGCCCGCGCCGATCCTAGGATCAGCCGCTTTCAAAAGCAGCCGCTTTCAAGATCGGCCGCTTTCAAGATCGGCCGGTCCTAGGATCAGCTCGATGGGCGGGCCTCCGGGTCCGGGCCGTTGGCGGAGCGGCCGCCGTCGACCGGGATGATCGCGCCGCTGATGAACCCCGGCGCGAGCAGGAAGGCGACCGCGTCCGCGACCTCACCGGCGGTGCCCGCCCGCCCCAGCGGATGCAGTGCGGCCATCTCCGCGTCCACACCGGGATGGGCGGCCCGGTAGTCGTCGTACCGCCCGGTCACGATCGACCCGAGCGCGACCGCGTTGACCCGGATCCCGTCCGGCCCGTGGTCCACGGCAACAGCCCTGGTCAGCCCTTCGATGGCGGCTTTGGCGGTGGCGTAGGGCAGCGCCCCGCGAACCGGCCGCTGCCCCTGATGCGACGACACGTTGACGATCGCCCCGGGCCGCCCGTACGCCAGGAAGTGGTTGACCGCGGTGTGACATCCGGTGACCGCCATCGCGAGGTTGGCGGTGATCAGCTCCATGATCTCCTCCACCGGCCCGCGGGCCAGCCCCGAGTCCCGGAAGATCGCCGCGTTGTTGACCCACCCGGCAAGCGCCCCCGCTTCCTCGGCGACCGCCGCGGCCCGCACCGTGATCCCAGGATCAGCGGCGTCCCCACTGACCAGACCGACCCGCGGATGTTCCCACCCGAGCCGCTCCACCACATCGACGACAACCACATGCCCGTCCACAGCGAGCCGCTCCACCACGGCCCGCCCCACCCCTCGAGCCCCACCGGTGACGACATAGGAGGAAGTCATCGCCCCATCCTCCGTCATCGCGGAGACTCCCCGATCAGGGAATTGACCGAAAGCTCTCCGTAGGAGAGGAAGAAGGCTCCTCCACTCCGAGAGAGGCAGGCATGGCGAGATTCTGGAACTGGATCAAAGACAACCGCACACAAGCGACGATCGGCTTCGCCTGTACGGTGCTGGCGTTGTTCGTAGCGGTACTGGCACTGGTCCGTGATGCCATCGACTGGACGGTCCTGCCTGAACGGACAACCGCACCGGTGACGCCGGCACCACCACCGCCGACCGGAACCGACGTCACCGTCGCCGGAAGGACGATCGACGTCTCGAGCCCCAAGTTCTTCGATTTCGACGCACCCGGCTGGCCGCAGACGGACACGAACAACGGCGCGGCCGCCGACTTCGTCTTCCAGTCGGTCAGCACGATGAGATACGCGATGGTGCAGGCCGCTTTCCGGGTGGCCGCGGCCGGCTCCGGCAGCGGACTTCTGCGATGGGACGAGAGGGTGCTCGATTTCGACGGAATCTCCGAGGCCGACTGCCGCAGCCGCAAGTCGGCGTTCGGAGATTACGGGACGGAGGACGGTTTCATACCCGACGGCGATTCGATCTACTGCGTCGGTACACCCGAGGGCCGTATCGGAAAGGTGCTTGTCCGGGCCGGGAGGAAACCCAGGATTCTGGTCATCACGGTGACTATGTGGCCCGCGGCCTGACGGCCCCGCCGGACTTCGGTGATGCGGTGGAGTGTTTGTGGAGATCGCGTGTGGGTGGGCGTACGAAAGCCGAAGTGGACCTAGATTCTTGACCGTGAAAGATCTGACGACCTCGATGCGGATCCGGGCCTGGCTGCTGTTCTTCGTGATCGCGCTCGTGATCAGTGGAGTCACCGCTTTTCCGCTGGTTGCCGAGACGCAACTGCTGGCTCGGGCGCTGCATGCGGTGCCCGCGCCGGATGCGCTTGTCGGCTGGGTGGACCGGGTGCACGCCGGGCTCGCGGTGACCGGCCGGGATCATCCGTTCATCGCCTACGGCACCGACTGGCTCGCCTTCGCCCACCTGGTGATCGCCGCCGCGTTCTGGGGCCCGTGGCGTGATCCGATCCGGAACGTGTGGGTGATCGAATGGGGCATGATCTGCTGCGCCGGCGTCATTCCGCTCGCCCTGATCGCCGGCCACATCCGCGACCTGCCGTTCTGGTGGCAGGTGATCGACATGTCGTTCGGGGTGTTCGGTGTCATTCCGCTGCTGGTGATCCGCCGGTTGATCCGCCGTCTGGAAGCGGAGACAGCCACGGCGTGAGCAGTTCCGAAGCGGCGACGTACGCCCTGACCTGATCCCTTTCGGCCGCGGTCAGGGTGATCTCCCGCAGCCGGGCGCCCCACTCCGGCACCCGGCCGGCCAGGTCCAGGACGGTCGACAACTCGACCAGGGCGGCCAGCGCGGTCGCCCGCTGCACATCGGTCGCTGCCGCCTCGTGCCGCCGCAGACCCGAGTCCAGCGCCCGGTACGCGGCGAGATCGTCGGTCTTGAACTCGCGCAGCACCCGGGCGTTGTCGATCACCTTGGCCAGCCCGGTGAGCTGCTTCGATCCACCGTATTCCGGCTGCGGTTCGTCCCGCTGGATGAAGATGATCGAGTTCCCGTTCGGGTCCATCACGGTGAACCGGGACTGCCCGGCACGGTACCGGGTGATCCGCGGAAGACCTTGGGAGAGCACCTTTCCGTACGCCGTACGCATGGCTGCCGTGTAGGCGGCGTGGTACGGCGCGACCGCGTCCACCAGCACCATGCAGCCGCCGGTGTGTTCACGGGCCGGGTCGAGACCGTCCGGCGCCGCCCCGTAGTGCAGACCGAAACCGGTCGTCTCGAAGGCCAGGTACAGATAGGGCCGGTGCTGTTCCCAGGTGAGCCGGAACCCCAGCGCCTGCCAGAACTCCAGCGTCCGGGCCTCGTCGGTGCAGTGCAGCAGTGGCACGACCGTCACGTCGCTCATGGGTAACTCCTCGTCACTCGGTGTCATCGCTGGAGGTCGAGTCTTCCGGGAACCGGGCGATCGCGCCCATGGGTTGGCACGAACCGGCACTGACCAGGCGGGACGGACCCTCTACAGTGAGGGCTGCCCAGCAGCCCGGCAGAGAGGGACGTCCTGATGGCCGACGTCGTCGCCACCCGCACCGACAGTGCGGAGGAGGACGCCCCACCCCTGGCGAGGCTGCGCGGCGCGGCCGTCGCAGCGACCCCGGCGATCGGGCTCTACCTGCTGATCCGCATGATCAGCCTGGAGGTCATGTACGTTCTGGCGGCCCACGCCCACGTGCTGACACCGGACCGGGACGTCTATCCGGACGGGTCGATCGGCAACCAGTGGCGCAAGTTCACGTCGTTCATGGACGCGCTCGTCTCCTGGGACGCCCGCTGGTACACCAAGATCGCCACCCACGGGCTGGGCGGCCCGGTCGGCGCCGTCGACGAGGACGGCGTGCCGTACGAGCTGCGCCTGGCGTTCTTCCCGCTCTACCCGATGCTGGCCCGCCCGCTGGCACAGCTGCCGTTCGTGACCCCGGTGAACGCGCTGCTGTTCATCTCGTTCGTATCGGCGATCGCCGCCGCCTGGGGCCTCTACGCGATCGGCCGCCACGTACACGGTCACCGTGTCGGAATCCTGCTCGCCGCGGTCTGGGCACTGGCCCCCGCCGCGATGACCCAGAACGGCGCCTTCACCGAGTCACTGTTCACCGCACTCGCCGCGTGGGCGCTCTATGCGGTGCTCAAGGAACGCTGGGTGATCGCCGGATTGCTGGCCGGAATCAGCGGGCTGAGCCGCCCCACCGCGGCCGCCCTGATCGGCACCGTCGGACTGGCCGCCCTGATCGCCGCCATTTCCCGGCGCGGGGGCTGGCGGCCGTACGCGGCAATGGTCCTGGCCCCGTCCGGAATGCTGGCCTATCTGGCTTTCGCCTCCTCGAGACTCGGCGGTGTGGAGGAGTATTTCAACATTCACGAGCAGACGTTCGGCGCCTGGTGGGACTACGGCGAGAACCACTGGAACATGATCACCGACATTCTGATCGGCGTCGACGACGAGAACGCCGCCAAACCGATCCGGGTCCTGTCGTTCCTGTTCATGGCAGCGTTCGTGGTGATGTTCCTGCTGCTGCTGAAACGCGCCCCGTGGCCGTTGGTGGTCTTCGCCGGCGTCACCCTGATCCTGTCGATCGGCGGCCACGCCCACATGTCGATGGCCGGCCGCCACCTACTCCCCGCTTTCCCGATCCTGCTGGTCCCGGCGATAGCGCTGGCCCGTTTCAAAACCCGGGACACCGCAGTGGTCCTGACTTTCCTGACATTGCTGTCCGGCTGGTACGCGGGCTGGTTGCCGTTCATCTCGGGCCAGGCCATTTAACCCCCATTGCGCCGGTACGCCGAACAGCAACTTCGCCGAGCCACACCTCGAGTCCCGTCCCGCGAGGAGGGCGAAACTCCAGACCGCCCAGCGACCGCCGGGCCGATTGCGGCGGTCACCGAAACGCCGCACCGTTCTCGTCCCAAGCCCCGTCATGAGCCACGACCGAAGGCCCGACCGCACCACCAACCCGGGGATCGGGTTCCGTGGTCCCGGATGAATCGGCTCGCTCGGGGCGTCAGTGTTTCCGGGAGCGACGAGGTAAATCCGGGCCTGCCCCTTTCACGGGGGCATCGTGTCAGAGGGTTCGGGTGGCCGGTAACCACCGCGTCCGGCCCGGCGGTCGCCGGGCGGTCCGCGGGTGGCGCAAACCTCGCGTGACGGGACAGGGCCTTTCACTGGCGTACCGAAGAATGGCTCTTAAAGGAACAGTGAGAGGAGCATGACGCACGCGAAACCGACCACCGAGATGATCGTCTCCATGACCGACCAGGTTTTGATGGTCTGACCGACCGTCATGCCGAAGTATTCCTTGACCATCCAGAAACCGGCGTCGTTGACGTGTGAGAAGAACAGCGAACCGGCGCCGATCGCCAAGGCCAGCAAAGAGACCTCGGGGCGGTCCAAGGTGGTCGCCAACGGGGCCACGATACCGGCCGCGGTGATCGTGGCGACCGTTGCGGAACCGGTGGCCACGCGGATTCCCACCGCTACCAGGAAGCCCAGGACCAGGGCGTTGAAATTGGCGTCCCGCGCGGCGTCGGCGATCACATTGCCCACCCCGGCGTCGACCAGGACCTGTTTGAAACCGCCGCCGGCCGCGACGATCAGCAGGATGCCGGCGATCGGCGGGAGGGCGCCACCCAGGACCGCGTTGGTCTCCTTGCGGTCGAAACCCGCCCGGCGGCCCAGCGCCCACATCGCCACCAGGACACCGGCCAGCAGGGCCACCACCGGTTCGCCGATGACCTCGAGGATGTCGCGGACCGTGGTGCCCTCGGTGAGGAAGAGTTCGGCGACACCGCGGGCCAGCATCAGGACCACCGGGAGCAGCACGGTCAGGACCGCCGCCCAGAAACCGGGGTTGCGGCGCGGGCCGAGCTGCTCGTCGACCGGCTCACCCGGAGCGACCGGGTCGGCGATGTCGTCACGGTCGACGAAGTCGCGGCCACCGGCGGGACGATCGGCGGTGCCGCCACCGGCCGGACGATCGGCCGTGCCACCGCTGGCCAGGGCGGGGACCGGCAGCGGCACCCGCTTCGCGATGAAGTTGCCGAACACCGGGCCGGCGATGATCACCGTCGGGACGGCGCAGACCAGGCCCAGCATCAGGGTCAGGCCCAGGTCGGCCTGCAGGCTGTCGATGGCGACGAGCGGCCCGGGGTGCGGCGGCACCAGACCGTGCAACACCGACAGGCCGGCCAGCGCCGGGATGCCGAGACGCAACAGGCCCACGTCGGTACGCCGGGCCACCAGCAACACGATCGGCACCAGCAGGACGACGCCGACCTCGAAGAACAGCGGCAACCCGATGAGCGCCGCGACTCCGGCCATCGCCCACGGCAGGGCCGCCCCGGAGACACCGTTGACGATCCGGTTGACGATGCCGTCGGCGCCCCCGGACTCGGCGAGCAGCGCCCCGACCATCGAACCGAGCGCGATCAGCACCCCGACCCCACCGGCCGTGGTGCCGAGCCCGGTGGTGAACGAGTCGATGGTGTCGGCCGGCGCGGCGCCCGCGGTCAGCCCGAGCACCCCGGCGCCGGCGATCAGCGCCAGGAACGGATGCCACTTGGCCCATGCGATGAGCAGGACCACGGCCGCGATGCCGAGCACCGCCGCGAGTACGAGCTGACCGGTACCGGCATCGGTGATGGCCTCTGTCATGCGGCGCGTTTACCCCACCGCGACACCTCTCAACCCCGGGGCCTATTGATGCAGGCCGGCCCGCACCTGACGGCTCAGCTCGTCGCCGAGCACCTCGGCGTCACCGCGCGCGACCGCGTCCAGGGCAAGCCCCGCCACCACGGCCGGGTCGACCTTGCGATCGTCCGGGATCCCGGCGGCCATGTCGGTGTCCATGTAGCCCACGTGCAGCCCGGTGACCGCGATCCCGCTCGGCGCCAACAGCTCCCGGCTGGCGTTGGTCAGCGCCCAGGCCGCCGCCTTGGCCGCCGAGTAGGAACCGGCCGGCCCCGGATGCAGCCAGGACAGCACGGACAGCACGTTGAGCACCGCTCCCCCACCGTTGGCCGCGACGACCGGCGCGAACGCCCGGGTGAGCAGCAGCGGCCCGAAGTAGTTGGTCTCCATGTCCCGCCGGATCCCGTCCAGATCGCCACCGATCAACGACTCGCCGCCGGCGATGCCGGCGTTGTTGACGAGCAGGGTGACATCGGAGGCGGCCGCGGCGGCAGCGGCGACCGACGCGGGATCGGTGACGTCGAGCGCGAGCGGAACCGCGCCCGGCACGTCGACGGTCCGCGGATCACGTGCCGCCGCATAGACCTTGGCGCCGCGTTCCAGCAGCTGGACGGTGAGATGACGGCCGAAGCCACGGTTGGCGCCGGTGACGAGTGCTACCGCGTTGGGGAGTTCCATGCGGCTTAGATTACGACTGACATCTAAAACGCGCCAGGTAATAGATGACACACGCCATCTATAGTTGACGGCATGGGACGGGTGTCGCAGGCGCAGGCCGCAGAGAACAGGGAACGGATCGTCGCTGTGGCCGCACGGCTCTTCCGCGAACGGGGCATCGCCGGCGCGGGTGTGGCCGACGTGATGGCCGAGGCCGGGCTCACCCACGGCGGCTTCTACAAACACTTCGCGTCGAAGGACGCGCTGGTCACCGAGGCGGTCACCGCCGCTTTCGCCGGTCAGCAGGCACCCACCCCGGACACCTACCTGTCCGCCGCACACCGGGACGATCCCGGAGGCGGCTGCCCGACCGCCGGATTCGGCGGCGACATGGCCAAGGAGCTGGGCTCGGACGCGACCAGGGCGGCGTACGCGCACGGGGTCGAAGGTTTCGCCCGGGCCCTGGGCGACGGCGAGCCGGACCTGGCCGCCCTCAGCACCATGGTCGGCGCCCTGATCCTGTCCCGGGCCACTGCCGGAACCGACCTGTCCGACCGCATACTGACGGCAGCCCGGGAAGCACTGACCCCAGTTACCGAGCCCTGACCCGGCGAGCCGTCGCCCACCACATTGCGGCACTGTGCCACGATCTTGTCTGGCGCTCCCGGACCAGCCACACACGGAGGATCGAGACCCGATGAAGAAGATCCTCGGCTGGATCCTGCTGTTCCTGCTCGTCTTCTGGATCGGCACGAACCCGGGCCCGGCAGCCGAGACAGCACGAGGCATCGGCGCGGGCGTGGCAGCCATATTCGGAAACATCGGCACGTTCTTCACCGAGCTCTTCAGCGGCTGACCCGTGCCACTCCACCTTCTCTGCGTAGGCCTGGCAACGGTGGACCTGATCCAACGGGTGACCCGATTCCCGGCCCCGAACGAGAAGATCCAGTCGGAGTCGGTGGACGTGGCAGCCGGCGGCCCGGCGACAAACGCCGCGATCACGGCAGCGGCCCTGGGCGCCAGGGTCACGCTCCTGAGCGCGGTCGGCAGACACCCGCTGGCCGCCCTACTGAAAGCCGACCTCGAAGCCCACCACGTGACCCTGCTGGACGCGACCCCCGACGCGACGACCCCTCCCCCGGTCTCCGCGGTGACGGTCCTGTCCACCACCGGCGAACGCATGATCGTGAGCCGCAACGCCGGAGCCACCGAGGTACCCGTACCAGAAGAAGGCCTGCCCACAGCCGACCTGACCCTGACCGACGGACATCACCCCGAATTGGCCAGAGCCGCAGCCCGCAAGGCCGCCCGCCTCCTGATAGACGCCGGCAGCTGGCGCCCCGTCTTCCCCGACCTGTTCCCCCACGCCGAGGTGGTGGCCTGCTCAGCAGACTTCCGCCACCCCGCCGCGACGGCTTCCGGTGACGACGCCGCAACCGCCCGAGCGATAGCAGCCCCCGCCGTGGTGATAACCCACGGCCCAGCCCCCGTCCGCTGGTTCACAGCCGACGCATCGGGCGAGGTCCCGGTCCCGACGGTGAAAGCCGTGGACACAGCCGGAGCAGGCGACGCCTTCCACGGAGCCCTGGCGGTAGCCATGCTCAACGGCCTCCCGCTGCCAGCCGCAACAGCCACCGCTTCCCGAACAGCGGCCATCCGCGTATCTCATGCAGGCCCAAGATCCTGGCTGACCCACCTGGTGTAACAGAAGGTTCTGGGGCGGCGGTGGCCCACGGAGGGATCAAGCCTGACCGCCCGGAGTGGGCCACCGCCGCCCCAGAACCGACCAGACATCAAACAGTACGAGCAAGCCGATCAGCCAAAAGCTTCGCAAACCGAGCAGGATCCTCAAGATCCCCACCCTCGGCAAGCAGAGCAGTCCCGTAAAGAAGCTCAGCGGTATCCGGAAGAGCCGGATCCTCGGCCCCCCGCTCATGGGCGGCCCGAAGACCGGAAACCAGCGGGTGATCAGGGTTCAGCTCGAGGATCCGCTTGACCCGGGGCCCGTCCTGCCCCATGGCCCGGTACATCTTCTCCAGAGCAGGAGTGATGTCGTCCGAGTCGCTGACCAGGCAGGCGGCCGAGGTGGTCAGCCGATGCGACAGCCGAACCTCCTTGACCTGCTCCTCCAGCGTCGTCCCGAGGAAGGAGAGCAGCGGCGCGAAGTCCCCCTCGGGCTCCGCCTTCTCCTCGGACTTCGGCAGATCCACGGACCCCCGGGCGATGGACCGGAGCTTCTTGCCGTCGAACTCGGGAACCGCGTCGGTCCAGATCTCGTCCACCGGATCGGTGAGGATCAGAACCTCGTAGCCCTGGGCGGCGAAAGCCTCCATGTGCGGCGAGTTCTCCACCTGGGACCGGCTCTCGCCGGTGAGGTAGTAGATCTCCTCCTGCCCCTCCTTCATCCGCTCGACGTAAGCGGAGAGGGTGGTCGGCTCGGTCCCCTCGGTGGTGGCGAAGGACGCGATCTCCAGGATCGGCTTGTGGTTGTCGGGCTCGGCGAGCAGACCCTCCTTGACGGCCCGGCCGAACTCGCGCCAGAACGTCGCGTACTTCTCCGGGTTGCTGCTCATCAGCTCCTTGATCGTGGACAGCACCTTCTTGACGAGGCGCCGCCGGATCATCTGGATGTGCCGGTCCTGCTGCAGGATCTCGCGGGAGATGTTCAGCGACAGGTCGGCCGCGTCCACCACACCCTTGACGAACCGCAGGTAGTCCGGGATCAGCTCCTTGCTGTCGTCCATGATGAAGACGCGCTTCACGTAGAGCTGCAGCCCACGCCGGGCGTCCCGCTGGAACAGGTCGTGCGGGGCCCGCGACGGGATGAAGAGCAGAGCCTCGTACTCGAAGGTGCCCTCCGCCTTCATCGTGATGATCTCGAGCGGGTCGGTCCAGTCGTGGCTGATGTGCCGGTAGAACTGGTGGTACTCCTCCTCGGTGACCTCGCTGCGCGGCCGCGCCCACAGGGCCTTCTGCGAGTTGAGGACCTCGTCACCGCTGCGGATCGGGAACGAGATGAAGTCGGAGTACCGCTTGACGATCTCCTTGAGCTTCCACTCGTCGGTGTAGTCGTAGAGGGCGTCGTCCTCGTCCTTGGGACGCAGGTGCAGCGTCACCGTGGTGCCGACCGGCGCGTCCTCGGCGTCCTCGATCGTGTAGGTGCCGGCGCCCTCGGACTCCCAGCGGGTGCCGTGGCCCTCGGTGCCGGCCTTGCGGGTCAGCAGCGTGACCTTGTCGGCGACCATGAACGTCGAGTAGAACCCGACGCCGAACTGGCCGATCAGCTCAGGGCTCTCCTTGGCCTCCTTGAGCTTGCCGAGCAGCTCCGCCGTGCCGGATTTGGCGATCGTGCCGATCAGCTCGACGACCTCCTCGCGCGTCATGCCGATGCCGTTGTCACGGACGATCAGCGTGCGCGCCTCGGCGTCGACCTCGATCTCGATGTGCAGGTCGGAGGTGTCCGCCTCGATGCCGTCCTGCAGCTTCGCCAGGCGCAGTTTGTCCAGCGCGTCGGAGGCGTTCGAGATGAGCTCACGCAGGAAGATGTCCTTGTTCGAATAGATCGAATGGACCATCAACTGCAGCAGCTGGCGCGCCTCTGCCTGGAACTCCAACGTCTCCATCGTCACCCGTTTCCGTCATGTCCGGTGTACGTCCCCGATCGTAGGACGCCCGCCGAATCCACCCGTCACCCGGCGTCGAACCACGGCTCGCCGGCCGCCCAGCGCCGCACCCACCCGGCGAATCCCGGCTCCGCCCCGACCGGCATCGCGCCCTCACCGGAGATGTGCCACACGTGACCGCGCTGGGGCCCGGTGACGATCAGATGCCAGTTCATCCCGCAGCCGTCGGTGCCGAGCACGATCGACCCGTCGTCGAAGACGGCCCGCAACCGCTCCTCGCCGGGCTCCTCCTCGTCACCCTCCCACAGCCACGGCCCGGTCAGCGGGAAGGAACCGGCAAGATCACGCTCGGAGCCGTCGGAACCCCAGTCCGACGGCAGATCGGCGAGGCCGAGCAGCCCGTGATCGGGTGGGCCGAGCCCGGAACCGTCGGAGATCTCCGCGACGAACGACCGGTAGGGCTCCGGCAGCACGACGCCGTGCCGCTCCTCGAAGGCGTGGACCGCGGGCCAGCCCAGCGCGTCGCCGTCGCCGAGGGCCGCCCGCAACTCGCCGAGGACCCCCGGGTCGACCTGCTCGATGTTCATGCCCACATGGATATCAGCCGGGTCCGACATTTTTTCGCGTCAGGCCACCCGCTGGACGGTTCCGGGCGGGGCGGGCGGGACGGCGCCCGGGTGGAGGATCGCCGCGACGGCCTCGACACCGGAGATCAACCGCGGCCCCGGGCGTACGATCAATCCGTCGCCGTCGATCGCCCAGACCTGGGCGCCGGGGAAGTGCCCGACCACCGCCTCGGCCTGGCGGACCGCACCGTCCAGGTGGTACCCACAGGGCGTGACCAGCACGATCTCCGGTTGCGGGGCGGCCAGTTCGGCCCAGCTGACCTGCACCGACCGCCGCCCCGGGAGCGCCGCGACGGTCTCGCCACCGGCAGCGGTCACCAGATCGGGCACCCAGTGGCCGGCGGTGAACGGCGGATCCACCCACTCCACCACGGCCACCCTCGGGCGGGCGCGCCCGGCCACCGCGCCGGCGATCCGCGCCAGCCGGCCTTTCAGATCAACGACCAGGTCAACACCGGTTTGCCGTACGCCCACAGCGGACGCGACGTCGACGAACGTCGCCAGCACCTCGTCCAGTGTGTGCGGGTCCAGCGACAGCACCTCGGCCCGGCAGCCCAGATGGGCCAGCGCCTCGTCCACATGACCCGACGGCAGGGCGCACACCCGGCAGAGATCCTGGGTGAGGATGAGATCCGGCTCCAGTCCGGCGAGCGCGTCCGCGTGCAGTGTGTAGAGGTCGCCGCCGGCCGACATCTGGGTGCGCACGTACCTGTCGATCTCGACGGGTGTCATGTCGCGGGTGTCCCGGCCGCCGACGACCACGGTCTTGTCGGAGCGGGCCGCCGCCGGCTCGTCGCACTCGAAGGTGACGCCGACCAGGTTCTCGCCGAGGCCGAGGGCGTAGACGATCTCGGTCGCGGACGGCAGCAGGGAGACCAGGCGCACGTGCCCCTCCTCCGTCTCGGCCCCGGGGACTACGACCCGGGGTGGATCCCTCCTCTCCAGAGATACCACCGTGGACCGATGTGCGGGAGGCGTCCGGGCGGAAGGCTTGCGGCACCGGTTCCTGACGGGCACACCTGGGAGGATTGATCATGACGGCCGCACCGATCTCGGAGGACGTGCTCGTCCTCGACTATCTGGCCGCGCTCTGGGCCGCCGGGGAGGACCTGCCGCCGGAGGTTCGCGACGAGCTGATGAGCACCGTGGCCGGTTACATCACGGCCCGGCGCGACCTGGCCGGCGATCCGGGCCGGGTGATCAGCCTGCTCGGCCCGCCCGAGCAGCTGGTGGCCGCGGTCCGGCGCAGCGGCACGCCGACCCACCTGCGGCTGCCTCCGATCCCGGCCCCGGCGCCGGCGGCGGTCCCCGTCGTCCGCTCCGCCGGTGGCACCGAGCGGGCCGCGGTCGCTCTGCTGGTCGGCGGTTCGGTGGTGCTCCCCGGTGCGGCGCAGGCCGCCGCGATGCTGCTCGTCAGCCGGTCGCCGTCCTGGAGCCAGGTCGAGAAGTCGGCGGCCTGGCTCCTGGTCGCCGCCCCGGTGACGGGCCTGTTGTTCCTGACGTCCGTGCTGTTCGACGTGTCGGTGCTGTCCGGCGTGACCATGCTGGCGTGTTACCTGGCGGCGACCACGGGCTCGATCGTCGCCGGCCTGACCCTCCGCCGGTCGCTCTGACCCGGCACTTCGACCCGGAACTTTGTCCGGCCGGCGGCTATCGGGGGTCAGTCGGACGCTGCGAGGCCGGCGACGATCGGGATGTGGTCGCTGGTCGTGCGTGGGAGGGTGCGGACCGAGGTCACGGTCAGGCCCCGGGCCATCACGTGGTCGATCCGGGCGATCGGCAGGCGGGCCGGGAAGCTGAAGGCGAAATCCGCGTCGGAGGTGGTCAGCTGGGAGGTGATCGGGGTCAGGCCCCGGTCGGCGGCGGTGGCGTTCAGGTCGCCGAGCAGGATGACGCGTTCGGATCGCTCGGCCCGCAGCGCGGCGCCGAGGCGGGCGGCGCTGTCGTCCCGGTTCCCGGTGCCGAGACCGGTCGCGGCGGGCCGGATCGACGGCAGATGGGCCACGTAGACGGCGATGTCACCGTGCGGGGTGCGGGCCACGGCGCGCAGCCCACGGTTCCAGTCCGGGCCGAACGCCGCGGGCCGGATGTCCAGCGGCCCGGCGTCGGCGAGCGGATGCCGGGACCAGAGGGCGACGGTGCCGTGGGCGGCGTGGTGCGGGTAGTCCGCGGTGAACGCGGCGGTGTAGACCGGCAGCGCCTCGGGCGTGACCTCTTCCAGCGCGACCAGGTCGGGCCCGGCGGCGAGGAGCGCACGGACGGTGCCGGCCGGATCGGGGTTCTCGTCACTGGCGTTGTGCTGCACCACGACCAGGTCGTGCGGGCGGTCCCCGTCCGGAACCAGATGGCCGCCGAAAACCGTGAGCCAGGCACCCAGCGGTAGCAGCGCCGCCAGCATCCCGACTCGCGAGCGGCGCCAGATCGCCAGACCTGCCAGCAGCGGAACCGTCACCCCGAGCCACGGCAGGAACGTGGGAAGCAGACTGCCTCCGGGCACCACCGACCGGAAGATCAGGAGCGCCGCCACCAGTACCGCCACCGGCAGAGCGACGAACCACCCGGCCCGATCCCGCCCACCCGGGCCAGACATCCACACGGCGCGATACTCGCACGGCACCGCAAGCCACCCGCCCCGGCGAGCGGTCAAGCGGCGGGGGTGAGGATTTCGTTCAGCACCTGGGTCCAGACGGCCCGGGGCGGGAACTCGTGGCCCACTCCCTCGAGCCAGACCAGGCGGGCGCCGGGGATGCTCCGGGTCAGTTGCTCCGGGTGGTCGGCGGGGAAGTGCCGGTCCAGGGTGCCGTGCAGGACGACCGTGGGCGTCGCGATGGTGGGCAGCAGGTCCCGGATCGGTGGGCCGTAACCGGCCAGCTGATGGTTCAGGCGGGTGGCCGCCAGGTCCGCGGAGCGGTCGAAGATGCGTTCGGCCAGGCGGCGCAGCTGCGGCTCGTCGGGGGTGAACGGGCCACCCTCCGCTCGGACCTCGGCGATCATGCGGGACACCGCTGACCTGCGGTTCGACCAGTCGACCTCGATCGTGACGGGCCGGACTCCGACCGTACCGACACCGGATTTGATCTTTGCGGTGGAGACCGGGAGCGGACCGCCTCGCGGGACCGCCGAGGTCGGGCTGGGGAGGTCGTCCACGGCTGCGGCCATCAGCGTCAGGCTCAGGACCCGGGACGGGTGGTGGACCGCGATCCGCTGGGCCAGCGCGCCGCCGAAGGAGAAACCGACCAGGTGGGCGGCCGGCAGGCGCAGGGCGTCCAGCACGCCGACGGCGTCCAGCAGCAGGTCGGCGCCCGAGTAGTCGGGCTTGCCGAACGGGCAGGACGTCGAGCGGCCGGTGTCGCGGTGGTCGTAGCGGATCACGAAGCGGTTCCCGGCGGCCAGGCGGCGGCAGAACTCGTCGTCCCACCAGTCCATCGAGCCGGCGTCGCCGGACAGGAGCAGCAGTGGGGGCTCGGTGGGTTGGCCGAAGGTTTCCACGCACATCTCGATGCCGTTGACCGGCATCATCGTCTCGTGCACCACGACTTCATTGTGGGCAGGCTCACTGACGACGAGGTTACGCCGACATCACATCGGATGACCGGCAGGTGGAGACGTTCCGGCCATCCGAGCGACGAACACCCCATTAAGAGTCAGCCGGCCGTCGAGGTGGCGGCGGCGCGGCGGGCCTGGTTGCGGACCGTCCGCAGGGAGACCGCGGTCAGGCCCAGGGCGATGGCGAACAGGGTCAGGTGCAGGTAGGGGTCGGCGATCGGCACGAAACCGATGATCGCGACCGGGATCTGGACCACCCCGATCAGGGCGGCGAGCAGCCGGCGACGGCCGCCGGACCAGAGCAGCGCCGTCCACACCGGGGCCGACGCGACCAGCAGGGTCAGCCCGTCGAGCACCGCGTGCAGGGCCGGGTTGTGCACCGCGTTGTGGGCGAACGCCTGGGCGGGCGTGGCGACCCACAGGCCGGCGAGAGCGAGAGCGAGAACGACAGCGGCACGACGCATGGGGTTCCTCCAGCGCTACTAGACCGTTGCTGCGAGTAATCAAAATACCACCGCAGGGGTGCCTCACGTCTATTCATTCGCCCCACCGATCATCACTCAGAGTTGTTGATCTCGACCGAACGGCCCACTGGCCTACTTTGAGTGATCATGACTAACCTGCGGTGGTGCGTTTGATCGAGCTTGCAATCACCAGTGCCATCACAGCGAGTATTGGCGGTATCTCTTACGCTGCGTTGAACCCCAGGGAGCTGGAGGGGACTGCCCAGCGGGTCGCCGACCAGGCCACCTGCCGGACCGTCGACACCGCGATCGTCGGGTACCTGATGAACAACGGAACGCAGCCGACCTCCATCGCCCAGATCGAGGACTACGTCCGCGGCGACATCTCGAGGTACCGCATCGTGAACGGCATCGCCGACGGCCCGGGCTGCGCGAAGATCCGCCGATAGGAGGTTCAGGACAGCCCCAGGCGCAGAGTGAGGCCGTCGTACTCCGACGGCGGCAGCGGAGCCCGGCGCGGCAGCACCTCGACGCCGGGATGACCGGACTCCAGGCGATCCAGGGCGGCCGGCTCCAGACCCGAGTGGGTCAGGTCCACCCGCGACGGCGCCAGCCGGTTGATCAGCGCCGCGACCTGGCCCTCGGCGACCGGGGTCTCGCGCAGCGACAGCAGCTTGACCTGCTCGACCCCGTCCAGCAGGGCCAGGCTCGACAGGCCGGCCGAGAAGTGCAGGCCCAGGACGTCGAGTTCGGCCGGAAGCTCGACCGCGCCCTCGAGGTGGGTGCCGGCGAGCTGCACATCACGTACCGCAGCAGGCAGTTGACCCTCGGCCCACAACGGACCCGCCGCCCGTAGGGAGACCTGGGTCAACGCCGGCGCCAGCGCGCGCAGCGCGCCCATCCCCCACGGCACCGGCGGCAGACCGGTGATCGTCAGGCTGGTCAGAGCCGGCAGCGGCGCACCGGCGAGGACGAAGCCGCGGGTCACGGTGATCTGCAGGATGCGCAGCTCGGGAAGCCCGGCGTAGGCGGCCAGCGAACCGTGCGGGCAGAAACCGTCACGGACCAGCCAGACGCCGGCCGGCATCGGGACCGGCAGCGGGGTGTCGACGAACAACCGGCGCACCCGGTCGGCGACCTCGGTCAGGCGGCGCAGGCTCTCCTCGTCGCGGACCTCGAAGTCGTGGTGGATGCTGAACGGGCGCCGGTCCGCGGGCGGGCGGATCGGCCCGACCACGTGGAACGGGTCACGGGCCGGGACGACGTAGCGCCCGCAGCAGGTCAACTCGATGATCGTGGCGGCGCCGGTCTCGCCGGTGACGGCCACGTCGACCCACTCGGGGGCCCGGCCGTCGCGCCAGAGCAGATCGGCGGCCTCGTCGGCGCTGAGCCGGACGACCCGGCCCGCGTCGTCGGGATAGTGCTGGTCGCCGTATGACATGTTCAGCCTGACCAGCAGGGTCAGTGCCGGGGGCAGCTTCTCGACGAGACTCGGGGCGGCCAAGTGCCGGGCCGCCTCAGCCGCGTGCCGGAGCCGCTCGGTGAAGAGAATCCGGTCCATTCATAGAAGACTATCCCTGTTTCAGGGATGTTTCACGCCGCTTCAGCGGGCCGCGAGCGCGTGCGCGCGGGGCGCCGACCAGCGGCTGCGGGCCAGGTGCCGGACCCGGGACGACTGGTACAGCCAGACGATGTCCCGGCCGAAAGACCAGGTCAGGCCGGCCAGGGCGACGGCCAGCGCGAACACCGCGAACGCGGTGGGCAGCACGCCGCTGACCACGACCGCGAGCATCACACCCTGCTGGGCGGCGACCACCTTGCGGCTGAACTTCGGCGGCAGCGCGGCGTTCATCCAGGGCAGCGCCCACGAGGCGGCCACGAACAGGTAGCGGAAGGCGCCGATGGCCAGGGCCCACCAGCCGTACTCGATCGCGGCGGCGGCGCTCAGCACCAGGATCAGGAACGCGTCGACCTCCATGTCGAACCGCGCGCCGAGCGAGCTGGTGGTGCCGGTCCGGCGGGCCACCTGGCCGTCGACCCCGTCCATCGCCAGGGCCACGGCGGCGACCGCGGCGATGATCAGCGGCGAGGCGTCCGAGCCGACGATCATCGCGGTGACCCCGCCGGCGAGGACCGCCCGGCCGAGCGTGACTGCGTTGGCCCACCCGATCGTGCTCATCCCGGCACGCTGTAACGCCACCTTCAGCAGGCCGCACAGAACGGCTCCGAACACCACTCCGGCAAACCAGGCCCACGCGCTGAGACCGACGGTGATCGCCAGGATCGCCAGCAGGACAAGCTGGGCGGTGAACCCGGCCAGCGGAGCGCGGGACTGGCTCATCGTGGTCGTGGCGGTACTGAAGGTCACCGTTCCTCCTGCACGTAGGGTCTAGCTGCTGTCCCCGATCAACACGCTTCTCGGGGAACTTTGGTTCAGCTGTGGAAGGACGAATCCTTGGCGAGAGCGTTCTGGATGACCTACCCGGGTACCGGGGAGATACGCGCCGAGCAGGTGCCGGATCCTGCGGAGGGGGAGGTTCGGGTCCGCACACTTCACTCCGGAGTGAGCCGCGGCACAGAGACTCTGGTGTTCCAGGGGCGGGTTCCGCAGAGCCAGTGGTCGGCCATGCGGGCGCCGTTCCAGCAGGGGGACTTCCCGGCGCCGGTGAAGTACGGGTACCTCAACGTCGGCGTGGTCGAGGCGGGGGTTCCCGCGCTGGCCGGGAAGACGGTGTTCTGCCTCTATCCTCATCAGACCCACTACGTGGTGCCGGCGTCGAGCGTCACCGTCGTGCCGGACGACGTGCCGGCCGCGCGGGCGGTGCTGGCCGGGACGGTGGAGACCGCGGTGAACGCCGCCTGGGACGCCTCGCCGCAGATCGGTGACCGGATCACCGTGGTCGGCGCGGGCATGGTGGGCGCTTCGGTGGCCGCCGTCCTGGCCGGGCTGCCCGCCACCGACGTGCAGCTGGTGGACGTGGATCCGTCGCGCGCTTCATTGGCTTCCGCGTTGGGAGCCGGTTTTGCGCACCCGTCCGAGGCTGCTGTCGATCGCGACCTCGTGATCCACGCCAGCGCTACGGAGAGTGGCTTGAGAACAAGCCTCAACCTTCTTCGATCCGAGGGTACGGTCGTCGAGTTGAGCTGGTACGGAGATAACGCGATATCTGTGCCGTTGGGCGAATTTTTCCACTCGAAGCGGCTCACGATCCGGAGTTCGCAGGTCGGCGGCATCTCCCCGACCCGGCACCGGAGTTACGCCGAGCGCTTCCAAACCGCCCTCGAGCTGCTGAAAGACCCGCGCTTCGACGCCCTGATCAGCGGGCACAGTGACTTCGACGAGCTGCCCACGCTGTTGCCGGCACTGTCCGACGGCAGTCTCAAGGCCCTCTGCCAGGTCGTCGACTACCCGATTTGATCTTTCCGTGGCGGGTACCCGTAGTACGCCACGAACCACACATGAGGAGATGAGCCCTTGTTCAGCGTCACCGTCCGCGACCACATCATGATCGCGCACAGCTTCTCCGGCGAGGTGTTCGGACCGGCACAGCGCCTGCACGGCGCCACGTTCGTCGTCGACGCCACGTTCCGCCGGCCGGAGCTGGACGACGACAACATCGTGGTGGACATCGGCCGCGCGAGCGAGCAGCTGCACACCATCTGCGGCAGCCTCTCCTACCGCAACCTCGACGACGACCCCGAGTTCAAGGGGGTCAACACGTCCACCGAGTTCCTCGCCAAGGTCATCGCCGACCGGCTGGCGGTTCGTGCGCAGGCCGGTGAGCTCGGCCCCGGCGCCGTCGGCCTGACCGGCATCTCGGTCACCCTGCACGAGTCGCACATCGCATGGGCGAGCTACGAGCGGACCCTGTGAATCGTCCGCTGTACGCGGTGCTGCCGGGTGGTCTCGACGACCCGGCGGCACCGAGCGGCGGAAACCGGTACGACCGTGAGGTTCTGCGGCGGCTGACCGCTACTGAACATCTCCTTCCGGGGCAGTGGCCCCGTCCCGCACTGGACGACCGGCAGCAACTCGCCGCAGTGCTGGCCTCGGTCCCGGACGATGCCGTCGTCCTGCTGGACGGTCTGGTCGCCTGCGGTGTGCCCGAACTGCTGGAGCCGCACGCCGGCCGTCTGCGCCTGGCGATCCTGGTCCACCTGCCCCTGAGCGACGAGACGGGTCTGCCAGCGTCAACTGCCAGTTCCCTGCGTGGGTACGAATACCGGGCGCTGCACCTGGCCGACGCGGTCGTCGCCACCAGCACCCCGGCCGCCCGCCGCGTCGAGGAGCTGCACGGCCTCACCGGGGTGCACGCGATCCCGCCCGGGGTGGATCCGGCGCCGCTCGCACCCCCCTCCCCCACCGGCAACCGCCTGCTCAACGTGGCGTCGGTGACCCATCGCAAGGGCCAGGACGTCCTGCTGGCGGCCCTGGACACGATCTCCGATCTCGACTGGTCGTGCACCGTCGCCGGGGCCGGTGCCTTCTCCGGAACCGTTCCCGACCGGGTCCGGTTCGTGGGGGCTCTGGCCGGGGACGAGCTCGACCGGGCGTACGCAAACGCTGATCTTTTTGTTCTGCCCTCCCGGGCGGAGACCTACGGGATGGTGGTCACCGAGGCCCTGGCCCGGGGTCTGCCGGTGGTGGCCAGTGACGTCGGCGGTGTTCCGGAGGCGCTCGGCGCCACGCCCGGCGGCGGGATCCCCGGACGGCTGATCCGGCCGGACGACCCGCACGCTCTGGCCGGCGCCCTGCGTGACTGGCTGACCGATCCTGATCTGCGGGCTCGCTGGCGTGCCGGCGCGCTGGCCCGCCGGGAGACCCTGACCGGGTGGGACGAGACCGCCCGATCGCTCGGAAAAGTTCTGGAAACCGTGAACCGTTCGCGCCGCGAACCGCGATAACCCGAGTAGAAGCGATGATGCCGAGGAGGCACACATGACCGAGGTGCACGGCAAGATCGACAGCGCGGACGACCTGGTCACCGGGTCCGGGCGACTCGGTGGGCCGCTTCCGGGGGCCGGCCCGGCCACCGCCGGGGAGGCAGTCACCGGAGACACCGGCGGCGAGTTCAGCGCCACCTGGCTGAGCCTGCGCGAGCCCGCCGACGCCGCCGCCCGCTCGATGGAGCTGGTCGAGGCGCTGCCACCCGGCGTCCGGACAGTGCGTGACCTGGGCTGCGGCACCGGCTCGCTGGGGCGCTGGCTGTCGCCGCACCTCGGCCCCGACCAGCACTGGATCATGACGGACCGCGATCCGGAGCTGCTGGTGCGCGCCGCCGCCGGCATGCCACCCGGGGTGACCGTCAGCACCCAGCAGATGGATGTCGCCGACCTGACCCCCGACGACCTCGCCGGGACCGATCTGATCACCTGCTCGGCCCTGCTCGACCTGCTCACCGCCGAGGAGGTGCGCAAGCTGGCCGCGGTCTGTGCCGAGGCGAAGGTGGCGGTGCTGTTCACCCTGTCGGTGACCGGCGAGGTGCAGCTGGCCCCCGACGATCCGCTGGATGCCGAGGTCGAGGCCGCCTTCAACGCCCACCAGCGGCGTGAGCACGAGGGGCGGCGCCTGCTCGGGCCGGATGCCCCGGCCGTCGCGGCAGCCGCCTTCGAGGAGGTGGGGGCCCGGGTGACCGTGCGCCCGAGTGCCTGGCGTCTCGGTCCGGCGACCCCGGCGCTGACCGCGGAGTGGTTGCGCGGCTGGGCCGGCGCGGCCCGCGAGGAGCGCCCTGACCTGGAGCTGGACGACTATCTGACGCACCGTCTGGGTGCTCTTCCGCACGCTTCCGTGGGACACCAGGATGTTTTAGCGATCTTCGAGTGAACCCTGGGAGGCCGGGTAGGCGTAGTACTCCTCGAAAGCGACGAGGGGACTACGGACGTGAACCGATCGATCTGGGCCTGGCTGCGACTGCTGGGTGGCGCCGCGATCCTGGTGCTGGTGCTCTGGCGCCTCGGGACCGGCGCGTTTGTCGACGGGCTGCGAGTGCTGGACATGGGCACGCTGGTGGCGGCGCTGGGGATCGGCGCCGCGACCACGGTGCTGAGTGCCTGGCGGTGGTGCCTGGTGGCGCGCGGGCTGGGCATGAAGCTGTCGCTGAAGGACGCGACCGCCGACTACTACCAGGCGCTCTTCCTGAACGCGGCACTGCCCGGCGGGATCCTCGGTGACGTCGGCCGGGCGGTCCGGCACGGCAAGGACGAGGGCGATCTGGGCCGTGGTGTGCGGGCCGTCGTCCTGGAGCGCACGGCGGGACAGCTCGTGTTGATGCTGGTCGGCGCGGTGGTGTTGTTCACCGTACCGTCGCCGGTCCTTGCTCTCCTGACCGCACACGGACAGCTGGCCGCCTCGGTGGCCGCGGGCCTCGCAGTGACCGGCGTCCTGATCTACCTCGGGATGCGGCGCCTGCGCGGCGGCCAGTCGAAGGCGGCCGGCGCCGCCCGGACCGGGATGGCCGAGATCCGTTCCGGCCTGCTGTCGCGGCAGAGCGGCCCGGGTGTGCTGCTCGCGTCGGCGGCGGTGCTCGCCGGGCACCTGGCGACGTTCCTGGTCGCGGCGAAAGCGGCGGGCAGTGTGGCGACCGTGCTGGAGCTGGCGCCGCTGCTGCTGCTGGCGCTGATCGCGATGGGCCTGCCGGTCAACATCGGCGGCTGGGGCCCGCGAGAGGGCGTGATGGCCTGGGCGTTCGGTGCGGCCGGTCTGAGCGCGGCGCAGGGCCTGACGATCGCGGTGGCGTACGGCATCATGGCTTTTGTCGCGGCCGCCCCGGGTGCGGTGGTGCTCGTCGTGCGACTGGTCGCGAACCGTCGTACCGCGGCTGTCCCGGCTCCTTCGGTCGCTCCCGCCGCAGCCCTCGCGCCGGCGCTTCCCCTGGTCCCGGCGCTTCCCTCCGCGGCGGCCCTTCCCTCCGCGGCGGCCCTTCCCGTCGCCGCGGCCGTGACCCGCGCTCCGGCCATGGCCTTCGCTCCGGCGGTGACCCTCGCTCCGGCCGTCTCCGTCGCGGCGGCGCCGCAGGTGGTCGTCCTGCCGCTGCCGGTGCGGCAGCCCGCCTACTCCGGCGGTGTCGCGGCTTGACGGTCGAACCGCTCGGGCGCCTGGTTCTCGATCCTGTCCTGATTTTCGAAGCGGTCGGACAGGGCATAGCGCAGCAGCACCACGTCACCGATCTGGCGGACCTCGGCGAGGCCGGCCCGGTTGCCGGGCGCCCACGGGAAGTCGCCGTCGTGGACAAACCGTGGCGCCCGCGAGTCGCCGATGAAGAACGGCGCGATCACCAGGTGCAACTCGTCGGCGATCCCCGCCGCGAGGAACTGGGTGTGCATCTGCCCGCCGCCCTCGACCATGAGCTTGCGCACCCCTCGCGCGGCCAGGTCGGTGGCGACCAGGCGCACGTCCACCGGATCGCCGCCGTCGACCACGGTGGCCCGGTCACCCAGCAGTTCGCGGGCCCCGTCCACGGCCGGGGCCGCGCAGTAGACGATCTTCTCGGCCGCGCCGGTGGTGAAGAACGACGCCGCCGGGTCGAGGTCGCCCCGGCCGGTCACGGTGACCTTCACCGGGTCCGGCGCCGCGCCGCGGGCGATCCGGGCGGCCCGGCGGGCCTCGGAGCGGATCAGCAGCCGCGGGTTGTCCTGCCGGATCGTGCTCGCGCCGACCAGGATCGCGTCGCATGCCGCGCGGACCTCGTCGACCCGGTCGAAGTCCGCGTCGTTCGACAGGAGCAACCTCTCATCGGTCGCGTCGTCGAGATAACCGTCGATGGACATGCCACAGCTCAGCAAGGTGTAAGGACGCTCGACCACCGATGATTCCTCCCAGGAACAGGCCCTCACCATAATCCCCGTGTGCGGGGGCATCTTCCTGGGCAGTGCATCAGGGCCGAGTTCGGCGGGAACAACTAGGAGGACCGATGTTCGAAGGCCGGGTAGTTTCGAAGGCCACCATCCGGCGACAGGTGACCGTGCCGTTGCGTTTCCCGGACGGCTACGCGACCACGGCTCGGGTGATGACGTTCGACGGGCTCGACGACGGCAAGGAGCACCTCGCGCTCGGCCTCGGTGACTGGCAACGGGCGCTGACCAAGTCGGCGGCGGGTGGCCGGGCGCCGCTGGTCCGGCCGCACAGCGAGTGCCTGACCGGGGACGTCTTCGGCAGCCAGCGCTGCGACTGCGGCCCGCAGCTGCGCGAGGCGGTGGAGCGGATCGCCGAGCAGGGCGGTTTCCTTCTCTACCTGCGTCAGGAGGGCCGGGGCATCGGGCTGTACGCGAAGCTCGACGCGTACGCCCTGCAGGACGACGGGCTGGACACCTATCAGGCGAATGTGGCGCTGGGCCGGGGCGAGGACGAGCGGGACTACACCGCCGCCGCGCAGATGCTGCTCGGCATCGGGGTGGACCGGGTGCGGCTGCTGAGCAACAACCCGGACAAGGCCGGGCAGCTCGCTGACCTGGGCATCGACGTGACCCAGCGGATCCCGACCGGGGTGCACCTGTCGGCCGCCAACGTTCGCTACCTGAGTGTGAAGGCATCGCACACCGCTCATACCATCGATCTGCCACTGGCCGAGTGATTTCCACAGGCGGCCGTCATCCACAGGGCTCATGACGGCCGCCCGTCCGGCTCTCTAAACTTCGCGGGGTGACTGACGCCCCTGCGATCTCCGTGTCCAGTGCCACCGACGCCCTCAACCGGATCTTCGGCTACCCGTCGTTCCGCGGGCAGCAGGGCGACATCGTCGACCACGTGATCGGTGGCGGCGACGCGCTGGTGCTGATGCCGACCGGTGGCGGCAAGTCGCTGTGCTATCAGATTCCCGCGCTGGTCCGGCCGGGCACCGGGGTCGTGGTCTCGCCACTGATCGCGCTCATGCAGGACCAGGTCGACGCCCTGCGCACGGTGGGTGTGCGGGCCAACTTCCTGAATTCGTCGCAGGATCTCGACGAGCGGCGGGTGGTCGAGGCCGAGTTCCTCGCCGGTGAGCTCGATCTGCTCTACGTCGCACCCGAGGGTCTCGGCACGGCGGGGGTGCAGCGGCTGCTCGACCGCGGCAAGATCAGCCTGTTCGCGATCGACGAGGCGCACTGTGTGGCCCAGTGGGGGCACGACTTCCGGCCCGACTACCTGGCGCTGTCGATGCTGCACGAGCGCTGGCCCGACGTGCCGCGGATCGCGCTGACCGCCACCGCCACCCCGGCCACCCGCGACGAGATCGCCACCCGGCTGCAGCTGACCGACGCGCGGCACTTCACGGCGAGCTTCGACCGCCCCAACATCCAGTACCGGATCGTCGGGAAGAACAACCCGTCCAAGCAGCTGCTCGAGCTGCTGCGGACCGAGCACGCCGGGGATTCCGGCATCGTCTACTGCCTGTCCCGGGCGTCGGTGGAGAAACACGCCGAGTTCCTCAGCCAGAACGGGATTCCCGCGCTGCCCTACCACGCCGGTCTCGACGCGCGGACCAGGTTCACCAACCAGTCCCGGTTCCTGCGGGAGGACGGCCTGGTCATGGTGGCCACCATCGCGTTCGGCATGGGCATCGACAAGCCGGATGTGCGGTTCGTCGCCCACCTGGACCTGCCGAAATCGCTGGAGGGCTACTACCAGGAGACCGGTCGTGCCGGGCGGGACGGGCAGCCGTCGACGGCCTGGCTGGCCTACGGGCTGCAGGACGTGATGCAGCAGCGCAAGATGATCGAGAGTTCGGACGGGGATGCGGCGTTCCGGCGCAACGCCGGTCAGCACCTGGAGGCGATGCTCGCCCTGTGCGAGAGCGTCACCTGTCGGCGGGCGCAGATCCTGTCCTACTTCGGCGAGACCCCGGCCCCCGCCTGTGGGAACTGTGACACCTGCCTGACCCCGCCGTCCTCCTGGGACGGGACGGTGCCGGCGCAGAAACTGCTGTCCACGGTGTTCCGCCTGCAGAAGGAGCGGGGGCAGAAATTCGGGGCCGGCCAGTCGATCGACATCCTGCTCGGCAAGCGCACCGACAAGGTCAGCCGGTTCCGGCACGACGAGCTGTCGGTCTTCGGGATCGGTGCGGACCTGAAAGAGGCCGAGTGGCGGGGTGTCGTCCGGCAGTTGCTGGCCGGCGGGTTCCTGGCCGTCGAGGGTGAGTACGGGACGATCGCTCTCACCGCGCGCAGCGGGGAGATCCTCAAGGGCGACCGGAAGGTGATGATGCGGCGGGAGGTGCCCGCGCCACGGAGTTCGTCGTCGCGGTCCGGGTCGTCGTCCTCGTCCTCCGCGGGCAAGAGCGCCCCGGTCGCCGATCTGTCGCCGGAGGGGACGGAGTTGTTCGAGCGGCTGCGCGCCTGGCGGGCGACCACGGCCAAGGAGCAGAGCGTTCCGGCGTACGTGATCTTCCACGACGCCACCCTGCGGGCCATCGCGGCGCTGGCGCCGCAGACGCTGGACCAGTTGGGGACGGTGAGCGGGGTCGGTCAGGGCAAGCTGACGAAGTTCGGCGACCAGGTGCTGGCCACGGTCCGCGGCGAGGTGGTCTCCGGGGCGATCGCGGAGCCGTCCGCTTCTCCGGCCCGGACCGCTCCGCCACCGCCTCCGGCTTCCACGGGGTTCTCGGTGGCCTCGGGCGCGGCCCCCGAGCTCTTCCCGTCCACCGACACCCCTGAGCCCACCCGAGCCGCCGCCCCGTCACGGCTCAACCGTTCCCAGCCCACAGCCGCACCGACCAACCGCCCGCCGTCAGCCGCCAAGCCGTCGTCCACCAAGCCGTCGTCCGCCGCGCCGTTCCGGCAGGGCCGTTCGCAGCCCGCGGTCGCCGGCACGGACGAGTCGATCCCGCTGCCACCGGAACCCGACTTCGAGGACGACCCGGGCGCCTACGAGTACTGACGGTCCACGGCCCGGTTCTCCAGCCCTCTGGAGGGCCGGGCCGTTGCCCAGCCTTTCACCTCGCCCAGCCTTTCACCTCGCCCGGCCTTCCGCCTCGGCCAGCCTTTTCGCCTCGGCAGGCCTTTCCGCCTCGGTCGGCCTTTTCGCCTCGGCAGGCCTTTCCGCCTTGGCCGGGCCGAGCGCGGGTCAGGCGTTGCGGATCGCCTCGCCGGCTATCTCGATGCGGATCTTCTTGCCGACCAGGAAGCCGCCGGCCTCCAGGGCTACGTTCCAGACCAGGCCGAAGGCCTCGCGGTCGAGTTCGGCGCTGGCGCTGAACCCGAAGATGTCCCGGTCGTACGGGTCACGCCGCGCGCCGCCGAACTCCATCTGCATGTCGACCGGGCGCGTCACGTCCTTGACCGTCAGCTGGCCGTTGATCACGAAACGGCCGGAGGCGCGGGTGGCCGCGGCCGGCAGGTCGGCGACGGTGCCGCGGCGGCTCAGCGGATTGTTGCGCAGCCGCGCCCAGTTGAAGATCGGGTCGTTGTCGGCTTCCCAGGTGATCCCGGTACTGCGGTACTCCAGGGTCGGATAACGGCTCACGTCCAGGAAATCCGGGCCCGAGAGGTGCGCGTCCCGTTCCGGATTGTGCGTGTTGATACTGTCCGCGCGAATGGTCGCACTGATCGATGAACGCAACGGATCAGCGCCCACCGATATCGTCGCCGCGCCTTTCGCGAATTCACCCCGAACCGGGCTGACCATCATGTGCTGCGCCACGAAACCGATGCGTTTGTGGGCTTCGTCCAGGGTGTAGACCCCGGGATCCGGAATGATCAATCCCTGCCACTCACGGACCGGCCGGTCGACCGTCACGTAAATCTCCCCCTCGGCATCATCGTCACCGCGATGCGGCGCACGAGCCCCCCTGGCTCCGATGCTGATTAGCGGAGATTCCATGCAGGAGTTTGTTCGGACAGTCACCCCCAGGAACGTGACGGGTGTCCGCCGCCACACTTCGCCCTGCACCCCAAGATCGACCATTCACAACAAACCAGACGAGTGTTCACCTGAAATTTCGGACGCCATTTCGTAATTGGTTTGACAATTCGGAATCACAGCACAAAACGGTCGACCCGCTGGCGTCGGAAGGTCGACACGGAAAGTAAGGACGTGCTTATGAACACTCCGTGTTCGGGGTCACCCCGATGAACCCTCCGGCGGTGCGGCACGATCCGGAATCCGCGATGTGTGATCATTTCGTGGGTACACCACCCAGAAGCCACCGGAGGGACACGAATGGGCACCTGGGATTTCGGGCCGTTCGACAACGACAACGCCGCCGATTGGAGTGGGGAACTCCAGGACGCCGGGCCCGATCAGCGTGTCGCTCTCATCCGGCAGACGCTCGGTGAGGTGCTGCACGAAAGTGCCTATCTGGACAGTGATCCCGCCAACCGGGCTGTGGCGGCGGCTGCCGTGGTCGCGTCCCTCCAGCCCAGCGGCTCCACGCTGACCACCCCGTACGCCCCGGACTTCCTGACCGGCGGCGGCACCCTGGAAATCCCGGACGACATGCCGGCCCTGGCCTTACGAGCCCTCGACCGCGTAGTAGGCGACGACTCGGAATGGCGCGACCTGTGGGAGGACGGACTGCCCAAGGCGCTGGCAGCCCTACGCCCCATCCGAGACGCCCTGCAAGCCGAAGCCTGACCCCGACCTCGCCAACAGCCCGTTCCCAACGCCCACCCCACCGACCAGCCGGTCCGGGTTGCCCAGCCCGCCCCTCCGTTCCGGGCGCCTCTGCCGCCGCGTCGGTCACGGCGATCCACCCTGGCCGGCCTTGCGGTCCTGGCGGCCCGCTTCGCCTGCCGCCACCCGCAGTGGCTTACGGAGCCCGCATGCCCTTGCGGAGCCCGCATGCCCTTGCGGAGCCCGCATGCCCTTGCGGAGCCCGCATGCCTTTTTATGGTGAGTGCGAGTTCGGGTTCGATCCGAACCCGAAGTCGCACACGGTGTGGTCAGGCGGTGATGTTGACCATCCAGGGGACTCCGAAGCGGTCGACGAACTGGCCGAACTCGTCGCCCCACATCTGCTTCTCCAGCGGCACGCTGATCTCGCCGCCGGCGCTCAGGCCCGCCCAGTAGCCGCGCAGCAGGTCGCCGTCCTCGCCGCTCAGGCTCACCGTGATGTTCGTGCCGGGCTTGTAGTCCATGCCCGGCGGAGTGTCGGACAGCATCAGCGTGTATCCCTCGGGGGTTTCCAGCTGGGCGTGCATCACCAGGTCCTTGATCGCCGGCTCGGGCGCGCCGAACTCGCCGAACGTGTTGAGCTTCAGCTCGCCGCCCAGAACCGAGCGGTAGAACTCTGCGGCTTCACGGGCCTTGCCGTCGAACGACAGGTACGGGTTGAGGCGGGACGTCATGGCTGCTCCATCGTCATCGTTGACTCCGTCCCCTCGGACGCTAGCCCCCACCTCCGACGTTTTCGGCCTGATCAGGCCAGCTGCACCCACTCGGATCCGGGAACCCCGACGAGAAGACGCACACTCCCATCGGCCGCGAAGCCGGCCAGGAAACGCCCATTTACAACAGGCGCGAAGCCCATGGGGGCACGCCCACTTATGACAGGCGCGAAGCCGACGAAGGCACGCCTGCGCCCGATGGTCCCGAGACGAGCGACGGGACCGCCCGCACCCGGCAACCGCGATGCCGGATCATCCGGCGACCGCAATGCCGGATTAGGAGAGTCCCGCTTCCAGCAGGCGTGAGGCCGACGAAGGCACGCCAACTTCCGGCAGGCGGGGCCGCGACTCTGCCCCGGCGACCGCGATTTCGGTGAGGGGACGCCCACTCCCGGCGGTCGCGGGGCGGTCCGGGCGGGCCGCGGACCTTGCGCGGCCGCCACGGGACGGGTGGGTTTGACGGGATCGTCTACTCGTACTGCAAAAAGGGGTTCATCGGTGGTCGGATCCTTCCGAGGTCACGGCGGCGCGGCCGGCCTCCAAGCGGGCGATCGGCACCCGGAACGGCGAGCAGGAGACGTAGTCGAGGCCGACCTCGTGGAAGAAGTGGACAGAATCCGGGTCGCCGCCGTGCTCGCCGCAGACGCCCAGTTTCAGGCCGGGGCGGGCGGCGCGGCCCTCCTCGGCGGCGATGCGGACCAGCCGGCCGACCCCGTCGGCATCGATGGACTCGAACGGGGAGATGCCGAAGATGCCCAGTTCCAGGTAGCGCCAGAAGAAGGCGCCCTCTACGTCGTCGCGGGAGAAACCCCAGGCCATCTGGGTCAGGTCGTTGGTGCCGAAGGAGAAGAACTCGGCGGCTTCGGCGATCTGCCCGGCGGTGAGCGCGGCCCGCGGCACCTCGATCATGGTGCCGATCAGGATCTCGACACCCGAGGAACCGACGACCTCCGCGATGATTCTTTCCGCTTCCGCGCGCACGGTTTCCAGCTCTTGGACGGCTCCTACCAACGGGACCATGATTTCCGGACGGGGATTGCCGCCTTCGGAGGCCAGGGCCGCGGCTGCCTCGGCGATGGCCCGGACCTGCATGGCGAAAAGACCGGGAATGACCAGCCCGAGGCGTACGCCACGCAGCCCGAGCATCGGGTTCTGCTCGTGCATCCGGCGCACCGCGGCCAGGAGCTGCTCGTCGTGTTCCACACGCTGACCGTGTTCGTGCTGGACGGCGACCTTGACCGCGAGTTCCTCCAGTGACGGCAGGAACTCGTGCAGCGGCGGGTCGATGAGCCGGATGGTGACCGGCAGCCCGTTCATCTCCCGGAAGATCTGGAGAAAATCAGCGCGCTGAAGAGGCTGCAAAGCCGACAGAGCCTCGTTACGTTCGGTCTCGTTGCGCGCAAGAATCAGACGCTCGACCAGTTCGCGACGGTCACCGAGGAACATGTGCTCGGTGCGGCACAGCCCGATGCCCTGGGCCCCGAACCGGCGGGCGCGCGCGGCGTCGACTCCGGTGTCGGCGTTGGTGCGCACGTTGAGCCGGCGCTTCCCGTCGGCGTGTGTGAGGATCCGGTGCACCGCAGCGACCAGCGGATCGTTGGCCTGCGCCGGGTCGAGATCACCCTCGAAGTACTGCACGACCTCGCTCGGGCGCACCGGCACCTCGCCGAGGTAGACGCGGCCGGTGGTGCCGTCGACGGAGATCGTGTCGCCCTCGCGGACGGTGTGCGACCCGATGGCGAACGACGTCGCGGACACCTCCATCTCGTCGGCGCCGCAGACGCAGGTCTTGCCCATGCCGCGGGCGACGACGGCGGCGTGTGAGGTCTTGCCGCCGCGGCTGGTGAGGATGCCGTTGGCGGCAATCATGCCGGGCAGGTCGTCGGGGTTGGTCTCGCGACGGACCAGGATGACGGGCCTACCCTCGGCCGCGACCTCGACGGCCCGTTGCGAGGTGAAGACGACTTCGCCGTAAGCGGCGCCCGGGGATGCTCCGATTCCGCACGTCAGCGAGTCCGGATTTTCCGACAGATCGAAACGGGGGAACATCAGCTGGGCGAGCTGCGCGCCGGTGACCCTGGTCAGTGCCTCGTCGAGATCGACGACGCCCTCGTCGACGAGTTGCACGGCGATGGTGAACGCGGCGGCCGCCGTCCGTTTCCCGACCCGGGTCTGCAACATCCAGAGCTTGCCACGCTCGATGGTGAACTCGATGTCGCAAAGATCGCGGTAGTGGCCCTCCAGCGTTGCCATGATCTGCATCAGCTCGTCGTAGGAACGCTTGTCGAGCTGTTCCAGATCGGCCAGCGACAGCGTGTTGCGGATGCCGGCGACCACGTCCTCGCCCTGGGCGTTGGACAGGTAGTCGCCGTAGACGCCCTGCTCACCGGTGGCCGGGTCGCGGGTGAAGGCGACGCCGGTGCCGGAGTCGGCGCCGAGGTTGCCGAAGACCATCGCGACCACGTTGACGGCGGTGCCGAGGTCGGTGGGGATGCGTTCCTGCCGGCGGTAGAGCACGGCGCGGTCGGCGTTCCACGACCGGAAGACGGCAGCGACGGCCTGGTCGAGTTGCTCGCGTGGATCCTGCGGGAACTCGTGGCCGGTGTGTTTGACGAAAACTTTCTTGTACGCCGTGACGAGCGCCCGCAGATCGTCGGCGTCGAGTTGCACATCGTCGCTGACTCCTTTCGCGGTTTTCGCCTCGTGCAGAGCATCCTCGAATTCGTGACCGGGCACCTCGCACACGGTCTTGCCGAACATCTGGATCAGGCGCCGGTACGAGTCCCAGGCGAACCTGTCGTTGCCGCCGGCCTGCCGCGACAGCCCGTCCACCGAGGCGTCGTTGAGCCCCACGTTGAGGACGGTCTCCATCATGCCGGGCATCGAGAACTTGGCGCCGGACCGTACCGACACCAGCAGCGGGTCGGCCGGGTCGCCGAGCCGGCGGCCCATCGCGGCCTCCAGGGTGGCGAGATGTTCGTCGATCTCGGCGTCGAGCCCGTCGACGTGTGTGCCGGCGGTGAGGAACCGCTGGCAGGCCTCGGTGGTGATGGTGAATCCGGGCGGCACGGGCAGGCCCAGGTTGGTCATCTCGGCGAGATTGGCGCCCTTGCCTCCGAGCAGGTCCTTGAGATCCTTGTTTCCCTCGGCGAAGTCGTACACGAACTTCATGCCCCTACCTCCGGTTACGAATCCGTGGCGGATACCAGTTCCTGCCCTGGGATTCGTAAGGCTAAGCACGACCGCGATGAATAGTTAACAGCTGGTGGCTTTTTCCACACAGCTTCGGTCATCACTGAGCGGTACGCGCTCTCTCCGCGCAGTAACGAGCACGGAGCCACTGATCGAGTGGCCTGAGGGGGTCGCCGGGACGGTTCACGGCACAAAATAAGAGCGCCGCTGCGAATTCCACGGGGGAAGAACTCGCAACGGCGCACCGCGAACATTAGACGACGATCGTCGACATGTCTATCCCACGCGCTGGACGACCGAGCCCACCAGCCGCTTCCAGTCCGCCTCGAAGCCCGCCGACGGCGACGAGTTCTCCAGGCGGTAGACGGCATAACCGTCCACAAGCACCACATTGCGGGTACGCAACACGGCAACCGCGGTGTCGGCGGTGCCGGGGTGCTCCGACTCGTACAGCTTGTGCCGGACGATCACGAACCCGGTCCAGTCGCCCTCGGCCAGGTCACGGATCTCGACCGTCTCGTTGTAGGCCGGCTCGTTACGGTCCGACGTCACCGTCGCCGGGATCTCGTTGGTCGCCGGGCACTGGTCGGCGACCGTCTTGAGCAGCGTCATCCCGGCTTCGGCGCTGGCCACGTCGTTGTAGACGAGCGCGGACTGCTGCAGCGTCTGCGCGCCCTTCTCCCCCTCGTCGGCCACGTTCGACGCCACGAACTCGGCGCCCGGCGGGATCTCCGGCGCAGCCGTGGTGCCGCCGCAGAAGCTGACGAGCTGTGCCGGCGCGGCGCTCTCCGTCGGCGCGGCCCAGGCCGGGCCGATCTCCGCGGGCTGCAGGAACGCGCCCCGCATCGTGGTGATGCTGACCAGGCCGTCGTCGGGGCCGGTCTCGTCGGAGGAGCTGCACCCGGCCGCCAACACCAAGGCGCAGGCGGCGCCCACTGCGGCACGGAGGGTTCTGGCGGTCGAGAACATCCGGCCATCCTGCCAGACCCGGCCACCCGGGAATCCATGTGCCGCCCCTCGCAACGCTGCGATAAGGTCGCCGCCACACGGCGTGTAGCTCAGCAGCAGAGCGCCCGGCTGGGGCCGGGAGGGCGCAGGGGCAGAACCTGCCACGCCGGCATGGAACAGCACGCAGCCGCACTTTCCACGCCACGGGCTCGCGGCCGGGCGGCACGGTGGATCACGACCCTGGCCGGGCTGCTGTCCACCGGTCGCACCCCGGCCGGCGGGCTGCCCGCGTGGATCACCGAGCCGGTCGGCTACCAGGACCGCTTCTCCGGGCGGACCTCGAAATCCGATCGGCTGTCGGAAACCGAGATCGATTACGCCCGGCGCCACCGTCTGCCCGCGAACCGGCGGCAGATCTTCAAACACGCCGTCGACCCCACCCGGATCGGCGTCCTGCTCGACGAACCGCACCGGCTCCGGCGCCCCGAGCAGTCGGCGCTGCCGATCCTCGCCTGGCTGCTGGCCGCGAACGACGATCTCCCGGCGCTGCTCCTGCTGGGCGAGATCGGCCCGTACCGTCACCGTCTCGACTTCCTGCCGGCGCCGGTCACCGAACCCGGCCGTTTCCCGGAGCTGGTGTGGATCGACGCCGCCGGAGATGTCACCGGAAGCGTGCGGTACCACGCGCCACAACCACGGGTCGCGGCCATGAACGACACCCTGCGTATCTGGAATCTCTTCGCCGATCGGGTTCTCGAACACTGGCTGGAGTCCGGCGTACCGGCGGATCGGGAATGGCTCGCCCGGTCCCGGGACCTCCTGGCCGAACACGCCGACCTGGCCCGGAAGCATCCGCCCAGCCGGCGGCACGCCGGGCCGAAGGCCAATCTGACCGTCCTGATCAGCGCTCTCGACGACGTGCTGGCCGGACGGGAGCCGCGGACCGGTCTGGTACACACGGTGACCACGGCGATGGTGCGCCGCCGAGGTGCGCCTGGCAGCCCCGCCCATCGTGGGCTGCGTGCCCGGCAGGCCGCCGACGCGGCACGGCTTCCCCGGAACGAGGCCCTCGGCCGGATCGCGGACCGGATGGCCGCGCTGCCCGGGGAGACCGGGGCCGTCGACGTCAGCGATCTCCTCGGGACGACCCCGGAACCCATGGCCACCCGGGTACGCCGGGCCGGCGCCGTCGCACCCGACTCGGGCCTGTTCCCGTCCGGCGACGCGCTGGCCCGGATCGCGCCCCGGATCGCCGCGGAGGCCGTGGCCGCCGGTTACCCGGATCCTCGGCTCCGTGAGCTGGTCACCGATGCCTACCTGGCCTTCCACCGGCAACGATCGAGGCGGCCCGAGCTGGAACGCCGGATCCGTTTCGACGAGCTGCCGTGGATCCGCGCGGTCGCCGGTCACCGCACCGGCGACGCCACCACCCGGACCGTTGTCGCCCGGACGCTGAGCCGGCTCGGCACGCTCACCCTGCGAGACCTCCCGGACGTGCTCGTCCCGGATCCGCTGGTCCGCGAACTGGCCGTGCTGAGCCGGGAGGCCGGGCTGGACCTGCCGTGGGTCCTCGACAGCCGGATCCCGGCGCCGGCCGCCACCGAACTCGCCGCGGAGCTGCTGGCCGGAACCCTTTACGACCGGTATTACCAGGCCGGTTACGTCACGGCGGAACCCTGGCCGGACGAGGTGACCAACGAGCGGGCGCAGACTCTCACCACCCACAACCTGGCGACGCTGTGGGAGGCCGGGGCCGAGCTGCCGCCCGCGGCGGCGCGGCGCTGTTTCGACCGGGCCGCACGCCTCTCCCGGCGCCTGGGCGGGCCGAACACCCCACGCCTGGCCAGGGACATCGCGATCGCGTGGCGTCATATGATCTTCCACCTCTCCCTGGACGGTGATCCGGAACCCTTCGTGCTGGAGCTCCCGGTCGGCGGGCCGCTCGGGGTGGCCGTGACCGGGTTGCGCGCCGTGCTGGCCGGCGATCACACCGAACCGCTGACCAGCTCCCGGCTGTGTTCCTGAATCCTTGCACCGGCCGGACCGCCGGCCCCGAGTTATCCACAGCGGGCGGTTGTCCACAGGCCGGCGGGTTCCCCGTCGCGCTCGGCGCCGATCGCGGTTAGCGTGACCCTCAGGCAACGACGCCGAGGAGGTCCACGATGAGCGTGATCGATGCGCTGGCCGCACGTCTGCGGTCCGAGTTGGGCTCCGACCAGGTCATCACCGACAGACAACGCTTGCGGACGTATGAGTGCGACGGCCTCACGCACTACCGGGTCGTTCCCGCGCTCGTCGTCCTTCCGCACAGCTCCGCGGAGGCCGCGCTGACGGTCCGCGCGTGTGCCGAGGCGAGGGTTCCGTTCGTGGCCCGCGGCTCCGGCACCGGCCTGTCCGGCGGGGCGCTGCCGCATGCCGACGGTGTCCTGATCGTCACCTCCCAACTGCGGTCGATCGTGTCGCTGGATCCCGCCGACGAGCGGGCCACCGTCCAGCCCGGCGTCATCAACCTGCAGGTCAGCGAGGCGGTCCGGGATTTCGGTTACTACTACGCGCCCGATCCGTCCAGCCAGCAGATCTGCTCGATCGGCGGCAACGTCGCGGAGAATTCCGGAGGCGCCCACTGCCTGAAATACGGGTTCACCACCAACCACGTGACAGGCATCGAGATGGTCACCCCCGACGGTGACCTGGTGCGGCTCGGCGGCGCCGCCCCGGACACTCCCGGCTACGACCTGCTCGGCGCGTTCGTCGGCTCCGAGGGCACGCTCGGCATCGCCACCGAGGTGACCGTCCGGCTGACCCGGCTGCCGGAGACGGTGCGGACCCTGCTCGCCGCCTTCCACAGCACCGACCAGGCCGGGGCCGCCACCTCGGCGATCATCGCGGCCGGGGTGATCCCGGCCGCGATCGAGATGATGGACGCGCTCTCCATCGAGGCCGCCGAGTCGGCCGTCCACTGCGGTTATCCGGCCGGGGCCGGGGCCGTGCTGGTCGTCGAGCTGGACGGGCCTCTCGCCGAGGTGCAGGCCCAGTTCGACGAGGTCACCCGGCTCTGCGCCGAGCACGGCTCGTTCGAGACCAGGGTCGCCGCCGACGACACCGAGCGGGCGCTGATCTGGCGGGGGCGCAAGTCGGCGTTCGCGGCGGTCGGGCGGATCAGTCCCGACTACATCGTGCAGGACGGTGTGATCCCGCGGACCGCGCTGCCCGAGGTGCTGCGCCGCATCAACGAGGTCGCCGCGTCCCACGGCGTGCGGGTCGCCAACGTCTTCCACGCCGGCGACGGGAATCTGCATCCGCTCGTCCTCTTCGACGACACGGTGCCCGGCGAGTCCGGCCGGGCCGAGACCGTCTCCGGCGCCATCCTCGACCTGTGCATCGAGTTCGGCGGCTCGATCACCGGGGAGCACGGGGTCGGGGTGGACAAGGCGCGGTACATGCCACGCATGTTCACCGACGACGACCTGGAGACGATGCAGCTTCTCAGATGCGCTTTCGATCCGCTGTCCCTGGCCAATCCGGGCAAGGTCTTCCCCACTCCCCGCCTGTGCGGTGAGCGGCCGGGGCGGCGGCAGGGCGCCCATCCGCTGCAAGAGGCCGGCGTGGCGGAGGTCTTCTGATGCGCCCCCTTCGTCCTTCGTGTCCCTCTCCTGGAGGGCCGCGATGAGCCTCCTGGATGATCTGGCGGTCGAAGCGGGTGACGACGACGTCGTCGCCGGTGTGCCGGCACGGCTGGTGGCTGCCCCGGCATCGACCTCCGAGGCGGCCGAACTCGTCGCCGCCGCGCGAGGGCTCAGCGTGGTGATCCGCGGTGGTGGCACCAAGCTCCAGCAGGGGCCGCCACCTCGCGAGCTGGATCTGATCATCGACACGGGACGGCTGACCGGGGTGGTCGAGCACGCCGCCGGAGATCTGATCACCGTCGTCCGGGCCGGGACTCCGATGGCCGAGTTGCACCGGCTTCCCGGTCAGCAACTGGCACTCGACGCGCCGCCGGGCGCCACGGCCGGGGGCACGGTCGCGGCGAACGGCAGCGGGCCGCGGCGACTGCGCTACGGCACGGCCCGTGATCTACTGATCGGCATCACGGTGGTCCGGCCCGACGGCCGGGTCACCAGGGCGGGCGGCAAGGTCGTCAAGAACGTCGCCGGGTACGACCTGGGCAAGCTCTACACCGGATCCCTCGGCACGCTCGGGCTGATCACCGAGTGTGTCTTCCGGTTGCACCCGGTCCCGGTTGCCGCCTTGTTCGTACGGGCCGTCGCACCGCCGTCGGCCGCCGGCTCGGTGCTGGCCGCCCAGTTCGCGCCCAGTGCCCTGGAGATCAACGCCGAGCCGGGCGCCGAGCTGGAGATCGCGGTGCTGCTGGAGGGCACACCTACCGGGGTCCAGGATCGTGCGCGAGCGCTGGCCACCCTGCTCGACGGCGAGGTCACCGGCGAACCGCCACCGTGGTGGGACACCCCGCCGTGGCCCTCCGGAGGGCTGGCTCTCAAGCTGACCGCCACGCTCTCCCGCGTTTCCGCCCTGGTCGACGCCGCACTGGAAGCGGGCCTCACCATCCGTGGCTCCGCCGGGGCGGGCGTTCTCTACGCGGGCGGTCCGGCTCCGGATCACCCGGTGGCGGCCACGGTCGAGACGTTGCGGGGTACGGCTGCCGCTGCCGGTGGGCATGCGGTCGTGCTGGCCGTGCCGGACGGGATGCGGGACGGGATCGACATGTGGGGGCCGGTTCCCGGGATCGAGCTGATGCGGCGGGTCAAGGAGCAGTTCGATCCGGACCATCGGTTCGCGCCCGGACGCTTCGTGGGAGGTATCTGATGCCGGACGACGCGCTGCGTGCCGCGGAGAGTGGGGCCGCCTATACGGCCTTCGATCGGGATCATCCGCCGAGTGCGGATCTGGTGTCCGATTGTGTTCACTGCGGGTTCTGCCTCACCACCTGTCCCACCTATGTGTTGTGGGGCGAGGAGATGGACTCCCCACGAGGGCGGATCCACCTCATCGGGCAGGGGCTGGCCGGGGAACCGCTCAGCGACTCGATGGTCGAGCACTTCGATCGGTGTCTCGGGTGCATGGCTTGTGTGACCGCCTGCCCGTCGGGGGTGCGGTACGACCGACTCATCGAGGACACCCGGGCTCAGGTGGAGCGGCGGCATGTCCGGGGAGTTCGGGAGCGGGCGCTGCGGGCGGCGATCTTCGCGCTGTTCCCGTACCCGCGGCGGTTGCGGCTGCTTCGGGGGCCTTTGCTGGCGTACCGGAGATCGGGTCTGCAGAAGTTGGTGGGGCGCACCGATCTGCTCCGGCGGCTCGCGCCGACGATCGCGACCCTGGAATCCCTGGCGCCGCGGGTGCGCGGTGTGCCACGGCCATCGGCCCGGGTCCGGGCGCGCGGGGAGCGGCGTGCGGTCGTGGGCATGCTGACCGGTTGTGTTCAGTCGGCGTTTTTTCCGGACGTCAATTCCGCGACGGTACGGGTACTCGCCGCCGAAGGATGTGAGGTCCTGATTCCTCCGGCGCAGGGGTGTTGCGGGGCGCTCAGTGTGCACAACGGGCGGCGTGCGGAAGCGCAGCGGTTCGCCCGGCGGCTGATCGACGTGTTCGAGCAGACCGGGATGGACTATTTCGTGGTCAACGCGGCGGGGTGCGGGTCGTCGTTGAAGGAGTACGACGAGTTGCTCGCCGACGATCCACGGTATGCGGAGCGGGCCGTCGCGTTCACGGCCAAGGTTCGTGACCTGGCCGAACTGCTGGTGGAGCTCGGGCCGGTCGCCGAACGACATCCGCTGCCGATGACGGTGGCCTATCACGACGCCTGCCATCTCGGGCACGCACAGGGCATTCGGGAGCAGCCGCGGGCGCTGTTGCGGGGCATCCCGGAGCTGGAGGTCCGGCGGATCGCCGAGGCGGAGATCTGCTGCGGTTCCGCCGGCGTGTGGAACGTCCTGAACCCCGGCCCGGCCGCCGACCTGGGCGACCGCAAGGCGAAGGCGGTCCTGGCCACCGGCGCGGAACTCCTGGTGACCGCCAACCCCGGCTGCCTGATGCAGGTGGCCGCCGCCGTCCGCCGACAGGGCGGCGCGATCGCTCTGGCCCACACGGCTCACGTCCTGGACGCCTCGATCCGCAACCTGGACCCCAGCACTCTCCTGTCCCCCTGACAGGCGCCCGGCCGTCAGGGATGGGTGGAACGCGGGGAGACGGGCCCCGTAGCGCCCGTTCCCCCCGCGCTCTCCCGGCCGGCTACCGCCGAGTGAGAACGGCGCGCCCCTGCGCTGTTCGGCCTCACCCTCCACCGCGGCCGCCCGGCCCGCGCGGCGCCCATCCCATCGCGCCGCACGTCTCATTCCTTCCATCCCCCAGGCCCACCGCGCACCTCATACGCCGCCGCGCACTTCGCAAGTCGCCGCGCACTTCGCACGCCGCCACACACATCGCATGCTGCCGCACACCTCGCACGCCGCCGCGCACCTCGCATGCTGCTACACACATTGCGTGCTGCCGCACACCTCGCACACCGCCGCGCACCTCGCTAGTCACTGCGAACCTCGCATATCGCCGGGTACCTCGCGCGCCTCCACACACCTCGCACCCCGCCGCATGGCGAGCACGCGCGCTTCGTCCGGTCGGCAGCCTCCGCGGTCCGGGGCGCGGGGGTCAGGTGACGTGGGGAGCGCCGGAAAACGATGAGGGTGGGCAACCGTTCTCCAAACAGGTATTGATGTGCGTTAATTGGGAGCGCTCCCAGCGTGCGCCGTCCCCGCACGCCCGTCAAGCACATCCCCGGAGGCATCCCGTGCAAAGACGTAAATGGGCCGTCCTCGCCCTCGCCACCACACTGCTCACCGGCGGGGCCGTCGCGCTCGCCACCAGCGCCAGCGCCGCCGCCGGCTGTTCGGTCAAGTACACCGTGGGCAGCCAGTGGCAGGGCGGCTTCGGTGCGAACGTCGACGTCACCAACCTCGGTGATCCGCTCACCTCGTGGTCGCTGGTGTTCACGTTCCCGGCCGGGCAGACCATCACCCAACTCTGGAGCGGTACGGTCACCCAGTCCGGGTCGACCGTCACCGTCCGCAATGCCGCCTGGAACGGGTCGGTTGGCACCAACGGCACCGCCTCGTTCGGGTTCAACGGGTCGTGGACCGGGTCGAACCCCGTACCGACATCATTTGCTCTCAATGGTGTGACCTGTACCGGCGGGACCACGCCGAGTAATCCGCCGTCGTCACCGCCGCCCGCCGGCACGCCTGTCAAGATCATGCCGCTGGGTGATTCGATCACCGGATCCCCCGGGTGCTGGCGCGCCCTGCTGTGGCAGCAGCTCCCGGCCGCCGAGGTCGACTTCGTGGGGACGCTGCCCGGGGACGGATGTGGATTCGCGTACGACAGTCAACACGAAGGACACGGCGGGTACCTGGCGACGAACGTGGCCAGCCAGAACCTGCTGCCCGGCTGGCTCAGTGCCAGTGATCCGGACGTCGTGCTGATGCATTTCGGCACCAACGACGCGTGGAGCAGCCTGTCCACGACCACGATCCTGAACGCCTACACCACGCTCGTCGGGCAGATGCGCGCCGCCAACCCCAACATGAAGATCATCGTTGCGCAGATCATCCCGCTCAACCCGTCAACATGTACGGAGTGCGGTCAACGTGTAATCACCCTGAACGCCGCGATCCCGGCCTGGGCGGCATCACTGTCCACGGCCGCGTCCCCGATCACGGTGGTCGACCAGTGGACTGGATTCAACACGTCAACAGATACATATGACGGCGTACACCCGAACGACGCCGGCAACGTGAAGATCGCCGCCAAGTGGCTGCCCGCGGTTCAGGCCGCCATCGCCTGACCCCCGATCACGCTTCGACCCGGCCGTCCACGGTTCGGCACGACCGTCCACGGTTCGGCACGACCGTCCACGGTTCGGCCCGACCGATCACGGTTCGGCCCGGCTGGCGACGCGTCGTGTCGCGGGGGTCAAGGCACCATGCGCTGGTCCGCGGTCTCCGGTGCGGCGGGGCTCATCAGCACCCGTCGCACCGGAACTATGTGGGCCTCGCGAGGATCCGGGCCGATGCCACGCTCGGACCTGATCTCACGAGGGCCAGTGTCTCGTTCCCGCCGCGCGGTCGCGACGCCGCCGGGTCGGGGCCAGGAACCCAGGACCGGGGGCCAGGTGCCAAGACCCGGAGACCAAGAACCAGGCGCCAGGGATCGGGACTATGGGCAACGAGGCTCCAAGGACAAGGACCAAGGCCGGGACCGGGGCCAGGACCGGAACCAGGGCCGGGACCAGCACCAGGGCTGGGGCCAGGGCTGGGGCCAGGACCGGGACCAAGGCCAGGACCAGGACCAGCGCCAGGACCAAGGCCGGGATCGGGACCAGGGCTGGGGCCAGGGACCGGGGTCTGTGGCACTGCGCATGTCTTGGCGGATTTGTGGCACCGCACCTGCGGTGCCGGATCGCGCTGGAGGGGCGTTAGCGGTCTACTGCCATCTCGCCCAGTTCGGACCAATTTGATTGGTCTATTGACTGGCTGATGATTTTGGGAGTGGCCGTCAGGTATTTCGGTAGGTCCTGCTGTGCCTGTTTGAAATGGTCCGAGTTCACGTGGGCGGCGCCGGCGTCGCCGTCTTGGAAGGCTTCTACCAGGACGTATTCGTTCGGGTCGTCGAGGCTTCGGGACCAGTCGAACCATAGGCAGCCCGGCTCGGAGCGGGTGGCCTCGGTGAACGGGGCGGCGAGAGTCGGCCACTGGGCGGCGTGCTCTGGCTTGACCTGGAATTTCGCGGTTATGAAGATCATTTTTCCTCCTGAATTCCGAATTCATCACACCACGGAACACCGGGTTAGGGAGAGCGCAGCGCGACGCGGGCTCGGAGGAAAACTCACCGCGGCCGAGGCGGGGCGCGAGGCACGAGGCGGACACGGCTGCCTGCTGCTGGTCCGGGGCGCGAGGCGGGGCGCGAGGCGGGGCGCGAGGCGCGTGAGGCGCGTGAGGAAAAGCGGCGAGGAGTGGCACGTCGGTGGCACGGTGTGGGGTGGTCTCGAGGCCCACGGTTCGGCCTAAGGTGGGGGGATGGCGGAGCCCAAGACGAGCCGCAACGAGGACAGTGTCGCCGTGTTTCTGGCCGGCGTCTCCGATGTGCGGCGGCGGGACGACGCGGAAGCGGCCGTTGCGATGATCTCCGAGGTCACCGGTGCGGAGCCGGTCATGTGGGGGACCTCCATCATCGGGTTCGGGGTCTATCACTACCGGTATGCGTCCGGCCGTGAAGGGGACTGGCCCGCCATCGGGCTGTCGCCCCGCAAGCAGGCGCTCACCCTGTACATCGCGCCCGGCTTCGACGGCTATCAGGAACTGCTCGCGCGGCTGGGCCCGCACACCGTCGGCAAGTCCTGTCTGCATCTCAAGCGACTCGCCGACGTCGATCGGACCGCGCTGAAAGAGCTGATCACCGCGGGCTTCCGGCATCTGGACGGACAGACGATCGTCTCGGGGGAGCAACCGGACTGATCGGGCGGCATAATCGGCGGGGTGAACATCTGGGAGTACGCGCGACTGGAATACCGCGCGGCGGGCACGCTCGGGTCCGACCGTTTCATGGACTGGACCGCCACTTTCCATCATCCGGGCGGGGTTCTGCGCTGGGGCACCGACGAGCGGTTCGACGACCTCCGGCATCTGAACCGGGCGGGCGCGGCCGGCTGGCAGGCGTACGACCGGGCCGTGATCCACGTGAAGGACGAACCGCACCGGCTGAGCAGCGTGACCTATTCGATGCGCCGGATCGTGCCTTCCGACCTGGTCGGCCCGGATGCCTAGGGAGACCGGGGTCAAGCTGATCGCCTCGAACAAGAAGGCGCGGCACGACTACGCGATCCTGAAGTCGTACGAGGCGGGCCTGGTGCTGGCCGGTACCGAGGTGAAGTCGCTGCGCCTGGGCCGGGCGTCGCTGGTCGACACGTTCGCCCAGGAGCACGAGGGCGAGATCGTCCTCTACAACCTGCACATCGCGGAGTACGGGTTTGGCAGCTGGACGAATCACGCCCCGCGCCGCAACCGGAAGCTGCTGCTGCACAAGGCCGAGATCGTGAAGATCCTGGGCCAGCTCAAGGAGGGCTCCGGGCTGACCCTGGTGCCGCTGTCGCTGTACTTCAAGGACGGCTGGGCGAAGATCGAACTCGGTCTCGCGCGCGGTCTCAAGTCGTACGACAAAAGGCAGGTCATGGCCGAGAGGGACGCCAGGAAGGAGATCGCCAGAGAGATGGGGAGACGCCTGAAAAAGGGCCGATAAGATCATCGAGTGGAATTCGGTCTGGATACTTTCGGCGACGTCAACGGCAAACCCTACGCACAGGTCATCCGGGACGTGGTCGAGCAAGGGGTGCTCGCCGACCAGGTCGGTCTCGACTTCTTCGGCGTCGGTGAGCACCACCGCGACGACTATGCGATCTCGTCCCCGGAGATCGTCCTGGCGGCGATCGCGGCGCGGACCGAGCGGATCAAGGTGGGCACCGCGGTCACGGTGCTGAGTTCCGACGATCCGGTACGGGTGTTCGAGCGGTTCGCGACCCTGGACGCCGTGGCGCGGGGCCGCGCGGAGATCATTCTCGGTCGTGGCTCGTTCACCGAGTCGTTCCCGCTGTTCGGTTTCGATCTGAGCGACTACGAGACGCTGTTCGCCGAGAAGCTGGATCTGATGGCGGAGCTGCTGTCCGAGGGCCCGGTGTCGTGGCAGGGGTCGATCCGCCCGCCGCTGAAGGACCAGCACGTCTATCCGAAGACCGAGTCGGGCTCGATCCGCACATGGATCGGGGTGGGTGGCAGCCCGGAGTCGGTGGTGCGGGCCGCGCAGTACGGCCTGCCCCTGGTCCTGGCGATCATCGGCGGCGCCCCGGCACGTTTCGAGCCGTACGTGGATCTTTACAAGCGCGCCCTGACCGAGCTGGAGCAGGAGCCGCAGCCGGTGGCCGTGCACTGCCCGGGGTTCGTGGCGGCCACCGATCAGGAGGCGATCGACATCCTGTGGCCGCACGCCCGCCGTAATCTGGACCGAATCGGCCGGGAGCGGGGCTGGCCACCGGCGACCCGGGACCGGTTCGAGGCGGATGTGGCCGAGGGCGCCTGGCACGTGGGTTCGCCGGAGACGGTGGCGCAGAAGGTCGCCGCCACGATCAGGGCGCTGGGCATCGACCGCTTCGACATGAAGTACGCGCACGGCCCGCTGCCGCACGAACATCTGATGACCTGTATCCGGCTTTACGGTGAGCAGGTGGTGCCGCGGGTACGGGAGCTTCTCAACGAAGACTGAGCAAAGGGAGCCGCTGTGAAGACCGATCTGTTCATCGCCGGTAAGTGGACCGAGGCATCGAGCAAAGAGCGTTTCGACGTGGTCGACCCGGCCACCGGGGACGTGATCGCCGAAGTCGCGAACGGTGGTGAGGCGGACGCGATCGCGGCGGTGGAGGCGGCGGCCGCGGCCGGTCCGGGCTGGGCGGCGACTCCGGCCCGGGTCCGCTCGGAGGTGCTGCGCAAGGCGTTCGAGCTGATGACGGAGCGGTCCGGCGAGCTGGCGAAGCTGATCAGCCTGGAGAACGGCAAGGCCCTGGTCGACGCGAAGGGCGAGGTGACGTACGCCGCCGAGTTCTTCCGCTGGTTCGCCGAGGAGGCGGTCCGGGCCGAGGGCACCATCGGCTCGGCCCCGTCGGGTGCGAACCGGATCCTGGTGGTGCGCCAGCCGGTCGGGGTGTGTGTGCTGGTCACGCCGTGGAACTTCCCGGCCGCGATGGCCACCCGCAAGATCGGCCCGGCGCTGGCGGCCGGCTGCACGGTTATCCTGAAACCGGCCAGCGACACCCCGCTGACGGCGCTGGCGATGGCCGCGATCCTGGCCGAGGCCGGTGTCCCGGACGGTGTGGTGAACGTGCTGCCGTCGCGCAGTTCCGGCAAGACGGTCGGGGCGATGCTGCGCGATCCGCGGGTGCGCAAGCTGTCCTTCACCGGTTCCACCGAGGTGGGCCGGCTGCTGCTGGCGCAGGCCGCGGAGAACGTGGTGAACACGTCGATGGAGCTGGGTGGCAACGCCCCGTTCGTGGTCTTCGCGGACGCCGACGTGGACGCGGCGGTGGACGGCGCGATGATCGCGAAGATGCGCAACGGCGGCGAGGCGTGCACGGCCGCGAACCGGTTCTTCGTGGAGGAGCCGGTGGCCGAGGAGTTCGCCCGCAAGCTGTCCCAGCGGATGGCGGCTCTGGTGGTGGGGCCGGGGACCGACGAGGGGACGCAGGTCGGGCCACTGGTCAACGAGGACACCGTGGCGAAGGTGGACTCCCTGGTCAAGGGGGCGCTGGACGGTGGCGCCGAGGCGGTCACCGGTGGGGCGCGACCGGACGGGCCGGGTTTCTACTACCCGCCGACGGTGCTGACCGGGGTGCCGGCGGACGCGCCGATCCTGCGCGAGGAGATCTTCGGGCCGGTGGCGCCGATCGTCACGTTCACCGGTGAGGCCGAGGCGGTGCGGCTGGCCAACGACACCGAGTACGGGCTGGTCGCCTATGTGTACACCCAGGACCTGGCCCGGGGGCTACGGATCGGTGAGGCGGTCGAGGCGGGCATGGTCGGGCTGAACCGGGGACTGGTCAGTGACCCGGCGGCGCCGTTCGGCGGGGTGAAGCAGAGCGGCATCGGACGTGAGGGTGGTCACGAGGGGCTGCTGGAGTACCTGGAGTCCAAATACATCGCCGTGAACTGGTAGTTGACCGTTTTTGACACCCATAGACGATCTTCTGCGACGAGACGACTACCAACTGTGGATATTGGCAGCAACACGGCGAAAGTGAATAATCTTGTGGCCCGGCCCCCCACCCGGTGCTGCCGCCGCGGTGCGCTGCCCGATACTTGGCGGACTTGATCAGCGCGCCACGCAGCTCGTGTACCACCCCGAAAGGACACTCATCGCCATGCGCAAGTCTTTGCTAGCCCTGGTCGCCGCCGGCCTCCTGACGTCGGTCACGCTCTCGGCTTGTGATGGCGGAACCGAAGGCGCGACCGGCAGCGATGAAGCCACCGTCAGCGGTGGCAGCGAGAAGGTGACCGGAAACGACGGCATCGCCGTGATCCTTCCGGACACTGAGACCGACCGCTGGGTCAACGACGACCCGAAGTACCTGCAGGCCGAGTTCGAGAAGGCCGGCGTTCCCGCGCAGATCTTCAACGCCGAAGGCGACGAGGACGAGTTCAAGCGGATCGCCAAGACGGCCCTGGACAAGGGCTTCAAGGTCCTCATCATCGCGAACCACACCGCGGCCAGCGCCAAGGCCGTCATCGACGACGCGCACTCCCGCAACATCCCGGTGATCGACTACGACCGGCTCACCCTGAACGGCGCCGCCGACTACTACGTGAGCTTCGACAACGAGGAGGTCGGCCGGCTGCAGGCCAAGGGCCTCCTCAGCTGTCTGCAGCAGAAGGGCGTCACCAACCCGGTGATCGCCGAGCTGAACGGCTCGCCGGCGGACAACAACGCCCACCTGTTCAAGACCGGCTACGACACCGTCCTCAACGCCGAGTTCGACAACGCGACCGCGTTCAAGGGCCCGGACCAGTTCGTGCCGGACTGGAAAGAGGACAACGCCCGCGAGATCTTCGCGCTGATGTACAAGCAGTTCCCGAACATCGACGGTGTCCTCTCCGCCAACGACGGTCTCGGCAACGCGGCCATCGAGGTGCTCAAGGAGAAGAAGCGCAACGGCAAGGTGCCGGTCACCGGCCAGGACGCCAGCCTCCAGGGCCTGCAGAACATCCTGACCGGCGACCAGTGCATGACGGTGTACAAGGACGCCCGCAAGCAGGCCGAGGCGGCCGCGAAACTGGCGGTCGGCCTCTACAAGAACGAGAAGCAGGCGGTTCCGGACAAGATCAAGGACCCGGAGTCCGGTCTGTACATCCCGTTCGTCAAGCTGGCCCCGCAGGCGATCAACATCAAGAACATGAAGACCGCGATCCTCGACAGCAAGTACGTCGACGTCGCGGAACTCTGCACCGCCGAGTACCGCAAGGCCTGCCGCTCCGCCAAGCTGATCAGCTGATCAGGCGGCACACTTCCGCGACGAGCCGTCAGGTCAACACGACCAGGCGGCTCGTCGCACGTGTCATGGCCACGTAGCGGTCGACGGCGCCCTCGATGCCGGTGCCGAACGACGCGGGGCGGATCAGGACCACGAGATCGAATTCCAGACCCTTCGCCAGTACGGGGGTCAGTACCCGTACACCCGCAGGGCAGTTGACCGGCTCGGTCGTGATGACACACGCGGTGCCCTCGGTGTGCGCGGCCAGGATCGTGTCCAGCTCGGTCAGTGAGCCGTGGTGGACCGGCGCCCCGCCGCTGCGGATCGAGGTGGGCACGTTGGCGTCCGGCAGGGCGGCCCGGATCACCGGCTCCGCCTCGGCCATCACCTCGGCCGGGGTGCGGTAGTTCACCGTCAGCGACGCCATCGTGATCCGGTCGATGCCGGCCCGTTCCAGGCGCTCCCGCCACGACTCGGTGAACCCGTGCCGGGCCTGCGCCCGGTCGCCGACCACGGTCAGGCTCCGGGACGGGCAGCGGGACAGCAGCATCCGCCACTCGGCGTCGGTCAGCTCCTGGGCCTCGTCCACCACGATGTGGTCGAACGCCTTCTCGGTGCTCTCCCCGGCCTCGTCGTCCCCGGCCAGGACCTCGCGCAGATCCTTCTGCCGGAGCATGCTCATCAGGCCCTCGCCGTCGTCGTACTCGGTCGAGGCGATCAGGTCGTCGACGACCCGGTCCATGTCGATGCTCCGGCGGCGCGCGTCGATCTCCCGCCGCCGCCGTTCCCGGGCCGCCGACGGGTCGCCGAGCCGCTGCCGGACCGCGTCGAGCAACGGCAGGTCGGCGTCGGTCCAGGCCCGCGGGTCGTCGCGCTGCAGCGTGCGGATCTCGTCCGCGGTCAGCCAGGGCGCGCACCGGCGCAGATACGCGGGGACCGACCAGAGATCGGCGACCAGGTCGGCGGCCTCCAGCAGTGGCCAGGCCCGGCCGAACGCCTGCCGGAGATCGCGGCTGCGGGCCAACTCGGCCTCGCTCACGTCCTGCCCGGACGCCAGGATCGCCAGCAGCTCCGCCCAGACCAGGTCGCGGGCGTCGTTGTGCGGGGTGCCCGGGTCGCACACCTCGAACGCCGCCGTCCAGTCCCCCGGGCTCACCCGGACGTCCGCGTCCTCGGTGCTGATCACCATCGCCCGAGACGGCGGCTCCTCGTAGAAGCGGACCGCCGTCTCCATGGCCGCCACCAGCTCCGCCGTCGACTTCAGCCGGGCCACCTCCGGGTCCGGCTCGGGCACCGCCGTGGCCCCCTCGGCGACCAGACCGCGCAGCGTGCAGGTCCACACGTCGTCCTCGCCCAGGTTCGGCAGCACGTCGGACACGTACGCCAGGTAGGGCTCGTGCGGCCCGACGAACAGCACCCGCTTGAGCCGCGGATCGGAGTAGCGCAGGTAGGCGGTGCGGTGCAGGGCCACCACGGTCTTGCCGGTGCCCGGGCCGCCGTCCACCACCAGCGCACCGGGCGACCCGGCCCGGACGATGGCGTCCTGGTCGGACTGGATGGTGCCGAGCACGTCGCGCATCCGCGGCGACCGGTTGCTGCCGAGGCTGGCGATGAAGGCGGACTGGTCGTCCAGCGCCGCGTTGCCCGCCAGCCCCTCGGCGGTGAACACCTCGTCCCAGTAGTCGGTCACCCGGCCGTCGGTCCACCGGTACCGGCGGCAGCTGACCAGGCCCATCGGGGTCGCGTGGGTGGCGCCGAAGAACGGCTCGGCGGCCGGGGAACGCCAGTCCACCAGGAGCCGGCCGCCGTCCGGATCGCTCAGCCCGAAGCGGCCGATCCAGACCGTCTCCCCGGTCGCGAACACCATCCGTCCCAGGCAGAGGTCGAGGCTGAACCGGCGCAGCGCCCGTAGCCGGCCGGTCGTCCGGCGGACCGCGTCGTCCCGGTCGACGGCCTGCCGTCCCTTGCCGGCGGGCGCCCGGCGCTCCGCGTCCAGCTGTCCGGACAGCTCGGCGACGGACCGGCTGAGGCTGTCCGCGATGCCGCGGAAGTGCTCCTCGTCGGAGGCGATCATGGCCGCCCCGGCCTTGGCGGCGAGCCGCTCGGGCAGGGCGAAAGCGCTGGTGGTGGAGAGATTCACGGAGCGATTCTGCGCCGGATACCGGGTCTTGCGGCAAGACCCCCTGTCTGCTATAGCTTAGAAGTGGCGGGAGAGGGTTCCCGTCCAAAAATTTTCCTGTCAAAAAGCTGCGGATCGCTCACGGCGCGTGTCGTTTCCCGTCCCGCTGGGCACACTTGACGCATGGCTTCCATCACTCAGCGTCTCCAGGCCCTCCTCAACAGTCCCCGTGGCCGTCAGCTCGCCGAGCAGGGCCGCCGTCAGCTCGCCAAGCCGGAGAACCAGCAGCGCCTCCGCGGCCTCCTGAGCAAGCTCCAGGGCCGCGGCACACGCCGCTGACCCTCAGCTCCAGGAGCTGAGCTCGCGGACCAGGTCGGGCAGAGTGGGCGGGTCGAGACGGCCGGGCAGCTCGGTCAGCCCGGCCGGGTCCACCCACTTCTGGGCGATCAGATCCTCCTGCTCGTACGGCAGCAGATGATCCCGGACCACCGCCGGCCGCGCGGTGGGGAAGAACGCCGCGAAGAACTGCTCCGGCCCGGTGGTCCGCTGCCCCTTCCAGACGAAGTCGCGGTGCACGTCGGTGAACCGCTCCCCCACCCGGGCCGGATCGAGCCCGGTCTCCTCGGCGAGCTCCCGGCGAGCCGCCTGCCACGGGGTCTCGCCCGGGTCGATCCCGCCGCCGGGCGGTTCCCAGAGCCGATCGTGTGAGACCGGATCCTCCCAGTTCAGCAGCAGGATCCATCCGTCGGAATCGAAACAGATCACGCGAACTGCCGGTCGGTGAACACCAGTCATGGGCGAAGCCTAAGCTGTCGTGAGTGGCCAAGTACTTCGACGTGCACCCGGACAACCCGCAGCCGCGCAGCATCAATCAGGTCGTCGACCTGATCCGGAACGACGGGCTGATCGCCTATCCGACCGACTCCTGTTTCGCGCTGGGCTGTCAGATGGGTAGCAAGGACGCTCTGGACCGGATCCGGTCGATCCGGCAACTGGACGACAAGCACCACTTCACCCTGTTGTGTCACGACTTCGCCCAGCTGGGGCAGTTCGTGACGATCAACAACGCGCTGTTCCGGGCGGTGAAGGCCTCGACGCCGGGGCCGTACACGTTCATCCTGCCCGCGACCAAGGAGGTCCCGCGCCGGCTGCTGCACCCCAAAAAGAAGACGGTGGGGGTACGCATCACCAGTCACTCCACCGCGCAGGCGATCCTGGCCGCACTGGGTGAGCCGCTGGTCTCCTCGACGCTGCTGCTGCCCGGCGAGGAGGAACCGATGACCCAGGGCTGGGAGATCAAGGAGGCCCTGGACCACGTGGTCGACGCGGTGATCGACTCCGGGGAGTGCGGCACCGAGCCGACCACCGTGGTCGACCTGTCCGAGGGTACCCCGGAGATCCTGCGGGTCGGCGCCGGCGACCCGGAGCGCTTCCTGCCGTCCGAGGGTTAGGTCCCGTGCCGCACCGGACCTAGACGTCTCGGCGGGCGACCAGCACCCCGCCGATCGTCACCGACACCGTTGCCCAGCCGGTCAGGACCAGCAGTCCGGCGGCCGGGCTCAGCGCCGTGGCCGGATCCGCCGGCATGCCCACCAGGCTGAGCGCCGCCTCGTGCGGCAGCACCCGGACCACTGTCGGCCACAGCCCGCCCAGGGTGGTGGAGACCAGGATCGGGACGGCGGCCAGGACCGCGATCGGGGTGACCACGGTGCGGGCGGCGAACGCGAACCCGTACCCGGTCAGCGCCAGCAGCAGGTAGGCGGCCAGGTACCGGCCGAGGTCGCCGAGGTCGCCCCGCAGCACCAGGTTCGGAATCAGCACCGGGACCGCCGCGAGCAGGCTGACGACCAGGATGGCCAGCAGTTTCGCGGCGAGGAACCGGGCCCGGCCGGGAACCGCGGCCAGGCTCAGGCGCAGTTGCCCGTTGCGGTACTCGGTGCCGGCGGCGAAGACCGCGATGGCCAGGTACGCGTACACCGGCGCCAGCATCAGCGCGCCGGCGCCCTCGATGCCGGTGGGACCGCCGTCGCCGGCGAGGCGGATCACGTCGGTGGCCGCGATCGCGCCGAGCGCGGTGTTGGCGGTCACCGCGACGGCCAGGGCGATCCAGAGCGCCGGCAGGGTACGGAGCTTGATGAGCTCGGCCGCCACCGGATCGGTCAGCCGGGCCGCCGTCACCGGGCATCCCGGCGGCTCAGCACGACCCCGGCGACCAGGGTGGACACCACGGCCCAGGCGACCAGCACCACCGCGGCCCGCACCGGGCCGGACGACAGGTCGGCGTCGGCGGCGTCCAGCACCAGGTTCCGGCCGGCGCTGACCGGCAGCAGGGCGTCCACCGACGGCACGGTCCGGGCCAGCACCTGCGTCATGGTCAGGGCCATCAGCAGCACCGACACCACGACGCCGATCAGGGTGCTGCGGGCCAGGGTGGTGATCGCGAAGCTGACCAGCGACACCAGGACGGCCAGCGCGAGGAGACGGGCCTGCTCGGCGAGGGTGCCCGCGGCGTACACCAGGCCGGGGTTCCAGTCCTGGACCGACGCGTACAGGTAGGCGCTGCTGATCGCCTCGACCAGGACCGCCACCACGCCGATGTACAGCACCAGTGCCACGGCCTTGGCGGTGACCAGTATCCCGCGGCGGGGCACCGACAGGACCGACTGGGCGAGCTGGCCCTGGAGGAACTCCTGCCCGGCGATCACCGCGGCGACGACCGGCAGGAACATCACCACGATCTGCAGGGAGGACGCGATCAGCAGGTCGACCAGGGCCTCCCCGGCGAGGACACGCTCACCGGCGAAGATCTCGATCAGTCCGTCGGCGCCGATGTTCCGTACCGCCGTGGTGGTGTCGCCCAGGTTCGCCGCGCCGATCAGCAGGTGCAGTCCGAGCACCACGCCGGTGACCAGCCGGACGATCCGCGACGATTTGATCTTGGAGAGTTCCGCACCGATCGCGGCGGTCAGCACGCTCACGACCACACCTGCTTCGACGCCGCGCCGGTGAGCGCGAAGAACGCGTCCTCCAGCGACGGGTGGCCCTCGGTGATGTCGGCCAGCGCGCCGTCCGCGACGATCCGGCCGTTCGCGATCACCACCACGTCGTCGGCGGTGTCCGCCATCTCGGTCATCAGGTGGCTGGAGAGCAGCACGGTCCGGCCCCGGCCGGCGTAACCGCGCAGGAACGACCGGATCCAGCGGATGCCGTCCGGGTCCAGGCCGTTCACCGGCTCGTCCAGGATCAGCACCTCCGGGTCGCCGAGCAGGGCGGTGGCGATCCCCAGGCGTTGCCGCATGCCCAGCGAATACCTCCCGGTCCGCTGCCTGGCCGCGTCGGTCAGGCCGACCGCCTCGAGGACCTCGCCGACCCGGGAGCGCGGGATCCGGTTGGACCGGGCGATCCAGGCCAGGTGGTCGGCGCCGCGGCGATCCGGGACCGGGCCGGCGCCGTCGAGCAGCGCGCCGACGGTCCGCAACGGGAACGTCAGGTCCCGGTACCGCTTACCGGCGATCAGCGCCTCGCCGGACGTCGCGTGGTCCAGGCCGAGCAGGACGCGCAGCGAGGTGGACTTGCCCGCGCCGTTGGGGCCGAGGAACCCGGTGACCCGGCCGGGCCGTACCGCGAAGGTCACCGCGTCGACGGCCGTCTTCGCGCCGTACCGCTTGGTCACACCCTTGAATTCGATCACCGGCTCAGGATGCTCGCGGTGCCGGGCGGCCCGCGTCACCCGGAAGTAGACAACCGCTAGCGGGGATCCCGGAGCAGGCCGGCCTCGTACGCCAGCACCGCCAGATGGGTCCGGTCGTTGACGCCCAGCTTGGCGAACATCCGCCGCAGATAGGTGCGGACCGTCTCCGGGCTGAGGAACAGCTCGTCGGCGATCCGCTGGTTGGAGTAGCCCCGGGCGACGAGCCGGACCACCTGCAGCTCGCGTTCGGACAGCACCTGCCCGGCGAACGCGTGGGCCCGCTCCGGCGGCGGCGGGGCCAGCCGGTGCAGCAGCCGGCCGGTGACCTCCGGCGCGAGCATGGCGTGCCCGGCGTGCACGGTCCGGACCGCGTGCAGCACCTCGGCCGGCGCCGCGTTCTTCAGCAGGAAACCGGCGGCGCCCACCGACAGCGCGGTGTGCACGTACTCGTCCAGGTCGAAGGTGGTCAGCATGATCACCCGGGTGTCGGTGCCGGCCAGCACGGCACGCGCCACGGCCAGCCCGTCCATCTCCGGCATCTGCACGTCGAGCAGCGCCACGGCCGGGCGCAGGCCGGTGATCAGCCGGACCGCGGTGGCGCCGTCGGCGGCCTCACCGGCGACCCGGAACCCGTCGGTCCGGTCGAACAGCTTCCGGTAGGCGGCCCGGAAACCCGCGTCGTCGTCGGCCAGGAAGACGGAGATCACCGCCGGCCCACCGGCAGCCGCGCGGTGATCTCGAAACCGCCGCCGGCCGGCCGCCGCCAGGACACCGTCCCGCCGGCCAGCGCCGCGCGCTCCCGCATGCCCCGCAGCCCCACCCCGGAGCCGGCCCCGGCGCCCGGCCGGGTCGACCCGTGATCCCGGATCCACACCTGGATCTCCTCCTCGTCGTGCCCGACCCGGACCGAGCATCGCGCGCCGGGCGCGTGCCGGACCACATTGTGCAGCGCCTCCTGGACGATCCGGAACACCACCATCCGGGTGCCGCCGCCCGCGGCCGGGCCGGCGTCGAGGTGGGCGTCCACGGTGAGCCCGGCGGCACGGGCGCCGTCGATCAGGGACGCCAGAGCGGTCTCGGCGGGCCCGGCGGCCGGGACCGGCCCGGGATCCCGCAGATCCCGGACCAGGGACTGCGTCTCCCGCAGCGCGTCCCGGGCCCGTGTCTCGATCTCCGCCAGGGTGCCGCGCAGCTCGTCGTCACCGGCGTCCGGCAGCCCCCGGGTGACGCCGGCCTGCGCCGCGATCACCCCGAGCGCGTGCCCGACCACGTCGTGCACCTCGCGGGCCACGTTCAGCTGCACCCGGGCCCGCTCGGCCTCGCGCGCCGACTCCAGCTGCCGGCCGACCGCGGTGCCGAGCAGCCAGGCCGACGTCAGGGCGACGGCGGCGAACACCACCCGGCCGCCGGGCAGGCCGGAGCCGTCACCGTCCACCCCGGTCACCGCCAGCAGCAGCGCGAACCCGCACGCCACCAGGATGGCGGGGCCCCGGGTCCGGGCGGCCCGGGCGACGGCCAGGGCGTAGAGACACCAGGCGGCGGCGAGCATCGGATCCCGGCAGACGCCGAGCACCCCACCGGCCACGGTGGCCGCGGCAGCCGTCGCGGTGGCCACCCCCGGCGACCGGCGCCGGAACACCACGGCCGCGGCGGTGAGCACCGCCAGCGCCACCCCGGGCAGGAGCACCGGGGCGATGCCCTCCCGGATCAGCGGAGGCGCCCAGAACGCCGCGAGCACGACCAGGGCCACCGCACCGTCGGCCAGTGGCCGGCCGAGCCGCGCGCGGCCGTTCAGGGGGCGGAGCTGCACCGGCACACCGTAGTCAGTCGTGGCGGGACGCGACATGCCTGGTGAGCGCGACACAGCCGGCCGCCACCAGGATCGACACGGCGAGGTGGACGGTCAGGGTGGGCAGCATCTCCGCGGCCGGGCGGGTGCCGGACATCATCGTCAGCACCGGGTTCACCGGCGGAAGACCGGGGATCAGCGGTACGGCGATGACCACCACCAGCGCCAGCAGCAACGACCAGCCGGGCCGGGGCACCACCAGCCGGGAGCAGACGACACCGATCGCGATCCCGGTGACGGCACAGTTCAGCTGGGCCAGCGCGCCGGCGGCCAGGTCGGCGCCACCCCACCGGTGCTGGCCCAGCAGGATCGGGAAGGCCAGCCCGAATCCGAGCAGGACCACACCGGACAGCAGCGCCAGGAGCATCTCGGCGGCCAGCACCCGGCCGGCCCCGCCCGCGGTCACGCTCTGGATCGACCGGCGGACCGGGTCCTCGTGGTTCACGATCGTCACGGTCAGCCAGCACATGGAGATGAGCAGCGTGCTCGCCGACACCACGTAGGTGTTGGTCAGCAGCCCGCCGTCGTTGACGGTGAAGACGGTGAGCACGATGCCGAAGAACAGCAGCGGCGCGACGTACCGCTGGCCGTGCACCACGGCGGCCAGCTGGTACCGGATCAGCGCGACCATCGTTCCCCGTCCCGGGCCGGCGTGGCGGCGTGGTCCCGGCGGACCTCGGCGACCGACCAGCCACCGCGCAGCGCGATCATCAGCAGGTCGTCGCAGGCCGCCGGATGCACCCGCAGCTGGATCTGCCCGCCGTCGCCCCCGACTCCGGCCACCCCGTCCACCTCGTGCCAGTCGATCCGGCTCGGCGACCGGAACTCCGCGCCGGGGTCGGTCAGCATCACGTGGGCCATCGGTGCCCGGGTGCCCGGCTGGTGGCGCAGCACCCGGCCCTGGTCCACGCGGTAGGCCATGGTGGCGTGCGCACCGGTGACCGACTCGCGGTGGTCGGTGAAGACGACGCTGCCGCCGGCCCGGACCGTCTCGGCGATGATCTCGCCCAGCACCTGGTGGGCCCCGGCGTCCAGGCCGGACCACGGCTCGTCCAGGATCAGCAGCTCCGGGGGTGTCATCAGGGCCTGGGCGAGGGCGACCTTCTGGGCGTTGCCCTTGGAGAGCGCCCGGATCGGGGTACGGATCCCGCCGGCCAGCCGCAGCCGCTCCAGCAGCAGCAGGCCGCGCCGCCGGGCCTCGTCGCCGCCGAGTCCCCGGATCCGGCCGATGTGGACCAGGTAGGCGATCGGATTCATCGCGTCGGCGGCCGGGAAACGGTCCGGAACGTACCCGATCAGGCGTGGCATGCCGCTGATCCGCCCCCGGGTCGGGCGGGAGATCCCGGCGAGTATCCGGAGCAGGGTGGACTTACCCGACCCGTTGGACCCGAGGATCCCCACCGACTGACCGGGCGGGATCTCCATGTCGACCCGGTCGAGGACCCAGGCACCGGACCCGTACCGCTTGCTGACGTCCGTCAATCGAAGCACGACAACTCCAGGGCAGATGTCCCGACAAGCTACCCCATCACACCGGAGGGTCAGACGAACAGCTCCAGCGGTACGGCCGTGGCCAGTGCCGCCGTGCCCAGGTCGTTGGGGTGCAGGCCGTCGCCGGAGTCGTAGCGTGCCTGCATCTGCTCCGGGGCGGCCGGGTCACGGACCGCGGCGTCGAAGTCGACCACCGCGTCGTACTCGCCGGAGGCTCGGATCCAGGTGTTGAGGGTGTGGCGTTTGATCTGGTTGGCCGGGTTGTTGTACTTGGCCGAGGCGGTGCCGAACGGCAGCAGGGTGCCGCCGACCACCAGCAGGCCCGCCGACTTGGCCCGCAGGATCAGCTCCCGGTGCCCGGCGATCAGCTGGGCCGGGGTGACCAGCGGGTTGTTGGCCAGGTCGTTGACGCCGAGCAGGGTCACCACGTAGCGCACGCCGGGCTGGCCGAGCACGTCCCGCTCGAACCGGCGCAGCCCGGCCGGGCCGATCGACGCCTGCTCGGCGGCCTGACCGGTCCGGTCCTCGTAGCCGAAGAGCAGCCGGTTGCCACTGAGCCCGACGTTGAGCAGCCCGCGCGGGATCCGCTCGACGCGGAACCGGGCGGCCAGCAGGTCCGGCCAGCGGTGGTTGGTGTTGTCGGTGGTCTCGGTGCCGCAGGTGATCGAGTCGCCGATGGCGGCGATCGCGGCGGCGGACCGGACCGTGCGCACGCTGAGCCCGGTGATCCACAGGTAGCGGGTGACCCGCTTGCCGGTGCCCGGGCCGTCGATCTCGGTGGCGTCGCCGCCGACGATCAGGTTCGACTGCTTGGAGCGGGGGCTGACCGTGCCGACGACCGTCCGGTCCGGCACGTAGAGGCTGATCACCAGGTCCGACCCGGCCTCGACGATCATGTCGACGTGGTCGCTGGTCACCGTCGCGCCGGGCGGGATGACGACCTCGGTCGCGCCGTCGAAGGTGAGCGGGCGGCCGCTGCCGGGGACGGTGTCGCAGGACTTCCCGGTGCCGGAGCGCACGGCCAGGCCGGCGGCGCCGATCCGGACCGGTTCCGCGCCGTACTCGTTCGACAGGGTCAGGCGGGGCAGGTCGCCGCCGACGCTGGTGTGCACCACCTGCCGCACGGTCTGCGCGGTGAGCGTGAGAATCTTGTCGGCCGGAACCGCGGTCGGCGCGGCGGCCCAGGTGCCGACGCGCGCGGGCACGCGTGCGATGCTGTCGCGCTGACCGGCCTCACCGGGTGTGCCCATCACGACGGTCGCGCCGGCACCGCCCAGCAGGAGGCCACGGCGAGTGACCCCCCGGGCGAATCGGTGCCAACCCGATGATCCGATAAGAGAGCTTTTCTTCTTTATGCGGGCAATGTACAAATGGCCCCACGGGCTCGTCAAGCTACCCCTCCGATGTACGGCGCCCCCGGCGCGCGAATTCGGTCACACTGCCGGGGGAACCGTCATCGGAGCGTCAAGCCGTGGTGCAGGTCAGGTTCTGCACCTGTGCGGTGGCTGTGCCCGAGGCGAGGAAACCGAAGGTCACCGAGCCGTTGGCCGGGACCGAGGCGTTCCAGTTCTCGTTCGTCACGGACACCAATGATCCACTACTGGTGCCCTTGGCACTCCACACCTGGGCCAGCGTCTGTGCCCCCGGCCACGTCCAGCCGATCTTCCAGCCGTTCACCGCGGTGCTGCCCGCGGTCACCTTGACCTCACCCTGGAACCCGCCGGTCCAGGACGAGGTGGTGCTGTACGTCGCCGTACAGGCGCCGGGGTTGGGGTTGGGGGTCGTCGGGGTGCTGGGCGACGGCGACGGTGACGGGCTGGTGCCACCGTTCCCGACGCCGGTGACCTCGCCGTTGCCGCCGTCGAAGATCACGTCGGAGCAGCCGTAGAACGTCTCCTGGCTGTCCGAACGCGCCCACACCGAGTAGATCAGGTGCTTGCCAGTCTTGCCGGCCGGCAGCGTGCCGTTCCAGTAGTAGTGACCGTCGTCGGTGCCCGGCCCACCGGTCTCGGCCGGGTTGGTGACCTGGTCGAACGCGACCGGTTCGAGGTCACCCCAGGCGAGCGGCTTGGTCGGGTCGTAGCCGTTCTTGGTGATGTAGAGGGAGAACGTCCCCGGGTGCCGGGCCCAGTTGTTGTACTTGAACTGCACCGCCGCCCCACTGGTCAGGTGGGTGAGCGGCCAGTCGTTGCGGGCCAGGTTGAAACCGGTGAAGTTGTACGGCCCGCCGGTCCCGCCGCTGCACAGCTGCCCGTCCGGGAGGAACCCGTTGACCCGGCCGGCCCCGTCCGAGCGGAGCACGGCGAACCAGTTGTAGAGGGAGTTGACGCCGCTCTGGGCGACGGCCGCGGCGCAGGCGGCGTTCTTCGGTTCGATCGCGCCGGTCGACGGGTTGCGCCCGTCCTGGTAGCAGAGCCAGGTACGGCTGCCGGGGGCCTGGATCGCCCCGTGTGCCTGGGCCGGGCCCGGCAGAGCCAGGAGCCCGGCCGCGGCGGTGAACAGGACCACCGCGGCCATTCTGAGCAGTTTCATGCTTTTACCTCACCCCTGGGGGAACAGCCGGGCGTATTCGGCGTAGCCGGTTGCCACGTCGACCTGCGCCCAGAACCGGTGGTAGTTGAAGGACGGCGCGGGACCGCCCTTCAGGTAGGCGTCGAGCTTCGGGAAGTCCGGGTCGTTGCGGTAGAAGCTGCGGATGTCCAGGAACGAGACGCCCGGCTTGATGACGTCACCGTTGGGCATCTCCCCGGTCCAGCCCGGCGGGATGTAGATGCCCTGGCCGGTGGAGGCGTTGTAGGTGTCGTCCATCCGGTTGTAGTCGGCCCGGGTCTCGGTCACCGAGACGCCCTTGCTGTCCTTGAACGCCCAGATCGCGTCGAGCAGCCCCTTGGCCGCCGTCTTGGCCTGCGCGTTACCGGACTTGGCGGCATAGAAGGTGAGCAGCTTGGCGAACGAGCCGGCCACCCCGAGATCCTGGCTGTGGTTGGAGACGGTCACGTGCAGGTTGGTGTTGGCGGCCGGGCTGGACGGGTTCCAGGTGGCCGGCGCGCCGGACCAGGCCAGGTCGGACGGGATGGCGAAGGTGTTCGTGCCGATCGTGGTGTTGGCCAGCGCCCACGGCACCCACTTGTCGAGCACCGCCTTGGCCTTGGCGTTACCGGTCACGTAGTACAGCTCGGCGAGCCTTTCCAGTGACCAGGTCTGCATGCCGAACCAGCGGTTCGACGGCGGGTCCTCGTAGACCGGAGCCTCGACGTACGACAGGCCGTAGAACTGCGGCACGTTGCTCGGGCGGGCCGAGTAGTTGCCGTTCCAGCTGTTGGTGGCGCCACCGGCGATGGCCCCTTCGGACGACTGCAGCCACTGGTAGAACTCCAGCTGCCGGTCCAGGCTGGCCTGCCAGTCGGCCTTCGCCGTCGGCGACTTCGGGTTGAAGGCCGAGACGTTGGACAGGATGTAGGCGGCCATCGGGTTCTGGTAGCCGAAGTGGCTGACGCTGGAGCCGATGCGCCACGCCCAGCCGGCGCTGGTGTCGTAGGCCCCGCCCCAGGCGTAGTACCACGACATCAGGTTGTTCGACGCGTTCTTGCCGGTGCCGGCGGCACACGAGGTGGACGCGCAGCCGGGCTGCTTGAAGTACTTGTCGTAGAACGAGTAGCGCAGGTAGTCACCCATCTTGGCGGCGTTGGTGACGGCCGTCGCGACCTGTGACTGCTTGCCCTGCTCGGTGGCCCACTGCAGGGCCCAGTAGGCGACCTGCACGACGCGGGCGTCGGCGTCCGGGGCGTTGGTGTACTTCCACTGCTTGGCGTACGACGCGTCCTTGGTGAACAGGTCCAGGTACCCGTTCGGGCCGCCGTGCGCGAACGTGTCGCAGGAGGGCTGCGGCACGGTCTCGAAGGTGGACTCCTGCGGGCCGCGCTGGAACGTGTTGATGTACGCGACCCGGGTGGTCCCGTCACCGCAGTGACCGAAGCCGTAGACGTTGTCGACGTCCAGCAGCCAGTGCATGCCGTAGATGTCGTCGGTGCCGTACGCCGTCTTCAGTTCCGCGGCGAGCGGGTCGGTGCCGACGCTGACACTCGTGTCGAGCTGCGACGGATACTGCGACGGCAAGGGGTACTCGGCGGCGTACGTGGCCGGCTTGGCGGGGTTGTAGTTGGCGTTGGTCGGCTGGTCGGCGTGCGACGGGATGATGTACTTCTCCATCGTCGCCCAGGCCGCGTTGAAGGCGGTCCAGCTGCCGGAGATCCGGGCCTGCGACGCCTCCAGCCACAGCCAGTAACTGAACGCCTCGCTGGTGGTCTCGTGACCGTGGTCCGGCGCCTCGTCGATCAGCGTCTCGATCGAGTGGTAGGGCACGCCCTCCGGGCTGAAGTAGCCGTTGGCCGGGTTCTTCAGGTCGTTGTAGAGCTGCGTGAACCGGGCGTCCACCGAGCCCTGGTCGACCACCGAGACACCGAGCTGGGCGGCGGTGTAACCGCTGCTGGTGGCGGAGATCGTCGCGGTGGCCCCGATCGCGGCGGCCGACGAGGCGGCGACCGTGACCGACTGGCCGGTGTTCCAGTTCGACGGGGTGAACGTGAGGCTGGCCGGGGTCACCGTGACCGCGGTGGATCCGGCGCTGCGGGCCACCGCCACGGTGACGTTCGCGGCCGGCGCCTTGCTCAGCGCGACCTTGAACGCGCCGCTGGCCCCGGGCGAGATCGCCAGGGAGGTGGCGTCCGCGACGATCGCCGGGGTGGTCGAGGCGTCCACGAAGACCGGCACGTCGGCGGTGCTGCTGCGGGTGCCGGCGTTGTCGAACGCGACGGCCTGCACGTGGTAGGCCGCGGTCTGTGCCGGGACACCGTCCCAGCTGTACGCGTACGGCGCGGTCGTGTCCGAGCCCAGCAGCAGCCCGTCGTGGTAGAACTCGACCCGGCTGATCGTCTGCCCGGTGGCCGCGGTGGCGGTGGCCGTGATCGGGATCGACGCCGGTGCGGTGTACCTGGTGTTCGCGGCCGGGGCGGTGATCGCCACGGTCGGCGCGTTCGCCGCCTGGTTGCAGGCGGTGCCGTTCAGGGTGAACGCGGTGGGCACCGGGTTCGCCGAGGTGAACGTGGCGTTGAAGCCGGTGCTCACGGTGGCGTTGGTGCCCAGCGAACCGTTCCAGGAGGCGTTGTCGACGGTGACCCTGGCGCCGGACTGGGTGTAGACGCCACTCCAGCCCTGGGTGACCTTCTGGCCGGCGTCCGGGAAGTCGTACTGCAGCTTCCAGGTGCTGAGCGGGTCACCGGTGTTCTTGATCTGGATGTCGCCGGTGAAGCCACCGGACCACGAACTCTGCACCTTGTACACGACGGTGCAGCCGGCCGCGGCGTAGGCGGGAGCGCCTGCCGCGAGGGCCGCGCCGGCGCCGAGAACGGCGACGCCGGAGACGGCCAGCCTGCGTCGCAGGCGTTGTCTGAAAGGACTCACGGGGATGGGTTCCTTCCGCTACGGGTTGGTGGAACAGGTGATCGGGGACGGGACGGGGTTGGAGCCGGTGGTGCTGCCGAGGAATCCGAAGGTGGTGGAGGCCCCGGACGTGAGGGCGCCGTTGTAACTCGCGTTCACGACGCTGACGGTGGTTCCGGACTGGGTGGCGGTGCCGCCCCAGCTCTGCGTGACGGTCTGGCCGGCGCCGTAGGTCCAGCCGACCTTCCAGGCGCTGGTCGTGGCGGTCCCGTTGTTGGTGACGGTCACCTCGCCCTGGAAGCCGCCCGACCAACTGCCGGTGATCTTGTACGCCGCCGAACAGCCGGAGTTGGGTGTGGGGGAAGTGGACGGGGACGCCGAGGGGGAGGGACTCGATGACGTGGAGGGCGTCGGTGACGTCGGGCCCCCGTTACGGTCGGCGTAGAGGATGCCGCGGCCGTTCGTACCCAGGTAGACCCGGCCGTAGATCCGCGGGTCACCGGCCAGGGCGTCACCCGCGTTGCCGTACTGGTGCTTGTCGTCGTTGATCCGCACCCAGTAGGCGCCGCTGTTGTCCGAGCGGAACACCCCGTCCACGCCGTCGACCGTGCCGACCAGGAACACCGCGGGGGCGGTCGATCCCGGGGCGGCCCTACCGAACGCCACGTTGATGCCCTCGGTGACGCCGCCACCGATCGTGGTGAACGTCTGGCCCGAGTCGGTGGAGCGGTACAGCCCGGTCTTGGCGGCCACCCACACCTGCCCGGCGGCACCGGGGACGGCCTTCAGGTTGACCCGGCCCTCGGTCGGCAGGGTGATCGAGCGGGCGGTGAACGTCGCGCCGCCGTCGGTGCTGGTGTAGAACTTCCCGGCGGCGTACGCATAGAAGGTCCTGGGGTTGACCCGGTCGCTTTCCACCTTGGCCCCGGCCGGGATGCCCGTGGCGGCGGTCCAGGTGCTGCCGCGGGTGGTGGAATAGTGCACACCGGTTCCGGCCGGCGACCAGACCACCGCGTTCGCGTCGGCGCCGACCGCCACGGTGCCGCCGCCTGTCACGCCGGACGGCTCCTGACCCTGGTACCAGGTCTTCCCGCCGTCGTTGGACACACCGATGTGCGGCGCGGCCGCGTTGTTGCCGACCCGGACGAAGAACGACGGGCTCGACTCGGCGAAGTCCAGGCCGGTGTTGCTGCCCAGGGCCGGGGTGTCGTGGAAGTTGGGCTGCACCGTGTCCAGATCGGCGTGGTGGAAACCGCCGACGTCGCCGAGCGCGCTGACCAGCGGGGCCCCGGAGGGCGGGCTGGCCAGGTCGAGCACCGCGGTCTCCTCGATCCCCTTGGCGTACGGCTTGATGGTGAACGTGGTGTTGCTGTCCCAGTTGGTCAGCTGCGTGGTGCCGTAGACGGTCGCCCCGGTGCCGTAGAGCAGCCGGTCGGAGTCGAACGGGTCGATCGCCAGGGACTCGTTCATCCAGCCGAGCTTCGGGCTCTCCTCGGGCGCCTGGGCGGTGCTGTTGAAGTCCAGCCACGGGTTCGCCGAGATGTCCATGGTGTAGCGCTTGGACCGGCTCGGATAACTGGTCCAGTCCCAGGCGCGGGTCCAGGTGGCGCCGTAGTCGGTGGAGCGGAAGAAGATCGCGTCCGGCCACCAGGAGATCTGGGTGGCGACCATCAGGGTCCCGGGCCGTTTGGCGTCCACGGTCAGGCCGGAGTACCCGTAGTAGCGGTCGGCGACCGGGGTCGGCGAGATGTCGGTCCAGACGCCGGTGGTGGTGTCCAGTCGAGCCACCTGACCGGCGCCGCCGTCGTACGGGCCGCCGGTGTCACTGGTCGCGATGAACAGGTACTTTCCCTGGATCACACCCTTGTGCGCGAGATATCCGGTGGGCTGCCCGGCGACCCGCTCCCACGTGGCGCCGGAGTCGAGCGAGCGGTAGACCGGGTTCTCCTTGTCGGCGACACCGACGTATACAGCGGGTGACGCCGGATCGAACGTCACCCATGTCAGCCCTTGGTTCTGGTTGAGATAGCCGTTCGGGTCGGACGGGTCGGCGACATAGTTACCGGCGTTCGGGAAGTTGGTCACTTTCGCCCAGGTGGCCCCATAGTCAACACTGCGCCACAGCCCGTTTCCGCCCTCGGCGGCGAAATAGACCTTCCGGTTGTCCCGCGGGTCGACGGCCAGGCGCTCCCCCATGCCGCGACCGGGCATGTTGCCACCCACCTTGAACGGCAGAGCCGTCCGTGACCAGGTGTTTCCCTTGTCGCTCGAGCGCAGGATCGCGCCGTTGTTCGGATCCCAGGAGTTGGTGTACATCCCGACCGCCGCGTAGACCCGGGTGGTGTCGACCGGGTCCGGAGCGATGCTCAGCACCCCGTTGTGACCCCAGTCGTCCTGCCCGACCCAGTCCAGCAGCGGCGTCCAGCTCTGCGTCGACGGCGTCCACCGGTAGGCGCCACCGATGTCGGTCCGGCTGTAGATCAGGTCCTTCTCACCCGGGTTGAAGACGATGCCCGGAACAAAACCACCGCCGTCGATCCGGACGTTCTTCCAGGTGTACGGCTCGGCGGGGGCCGCGGTGGCGATGTTCGGGCCGGCGGCGACGGCGACCGCGGTGGCGGCGGTCATGAGAGCGGCGACCAGCGCGCCGCCGGTGGACCTTCGCATGGAGGGTGCCCTTTCATTGACACGCATGAGTGGGAGCGCTCCCAGAAGCGTCTGCCGATGTCATCTTCATGTCAAGAGCCGGAAACTTCACGGTGACAACGGGTAGACGCTCGGCAACCGTCCGATGGAAGGGGACATTGCGTGACAATTGGCTGCTGAAAAGGCTGTGTATCATTCGGCCGGAACACGCAGGTCGACGTCATCCGAGGCGCCGGCCGGCCGACCCGGCGAGAGGCCGGTTAAGCCACGTTCCGAATACGTGGCGTAACCGCGGGTACGGCGTAGCGGTGGAGGAGATTGCATGAAGGTTTGTGTCGTCGGTACCGGCTATGTCGGCCTTACCACGGGTGTCAGCCTGGCCTTCCTCGGACACGAGGTGACTTGTGTCGACCTCGACCAGGCCAAGGTCGACATGCTGCGCGGCGGTAAGTGCCCCATCTACGAGCCCGGGATGGAGGATCTGCTCGCCGAGGCCGCGTCGAATCTGACGTTCACCACGTCCTACTCCGAGGCCGTTCCCGGCGCCGACGTGGTCTTCGTGGCGGTCCAGACGCCGTCGGCCGCGGACGGCAGCCCCGACCTGCGCTACCTGAGCAGTGCCGCGGAGAGCGTGGCGCACGCGCTGAACCACGACTTCACCGTGGTGGTCAACAAGTCCACGGTGCCGATCGGCAGTGGCAACTGGGTCGACGCGATCCTGCGGGAGTCGTTCGCGACCCGCGAGGACCGCCCGGCCGGTGTCGAGTTCGCGGTCGCGTCCAACCCGGAGTTCCTGCGGGAGGGCAACGCCATCGCGGACACCCTCTACCCGGACCGGATCGTCATCGGCTCGGACAACCCGCGCAGCCTCGAGGTGCTCAACCGCCTCTACCGGCCGATCATCAACCAGACCTTCACGCCGCCGACGTTCCTGCCGCGGCCCGAGGACGCCACCGCCGTCCCGCTGGTCTCCACCGACCTGGCCTCGGCCGAGCTGATCAAGTACGCGGCGAACGCGTTCCTGGCCCTGAAGATCAGCTACGCGAACGAGATCGGCCAGCTGGCCGCCAAGGTCGGCGCGGACATCACCGAGGTGGTCCGGGGCATGGGCCTGGACCAGCGGATCGGCTCCCGGTTCCTGCAGCCGGGCGTCGGCTGGGGCGGCTCCTGCTTCGGCAAGGACACCAAGGCCCTGGTCGCCACCGCCGCCGAGTACAACCTCGAGATGCCGATCGTGCGGGCCGCCCGCGAGGTGAACACCCGGCAGCGCGCCGTCGCCGTCGAGCGCCTCCAGGACGAGCTGCGGATCCTCAAGGGCCGCAAGATCGGCCTGCTGGGCCTGGCGTTCAAGCCGAACACCGACGACCTGCGGGACGCGGCGTCGCTGGACATCGCGAAGTCGCTGATCGCCCGGGGCGCGCGGGTCAAGCTGCACGACCCGGTCGCGACCGAGCGGTTCAAGGCGGAGCAGCCGGAGCTGGCGCCGTACCTGGCCTCGACGATCGACGAGGTGTTCGCCGACTGCGACGCGGTGGTGCTGGTGACCGAGTGGGCGCAGTACCTGGAGCTGGACTGGTCGAAGTTCGTCGGCCTGATGCGCACCCCGATCCTGCTCGACGGCCGGCACGTGCTGGACCCGGACCGGATGCGCCGTCTCGGCTATCGCTACGTCGCCGTGTCCGGCTAGATCTGCTTTACCTACATCAACCGCCGTGGCGGCCCTCGGGCTGCCGCGGCGGTTTCCTTTTTGCGGCCGTACCGGCTGATAAGCCCCTTCCAGCAAAACCGACTCACACCATACCGGCGAGACGTTTAGTCTGGATAAATACGGGTATTTACCCACGGATCGGGTGGCTTACCGGTAGGCTCTTCCGCCAATCTCCTTAACCGGTTAAGGTGCCGACGGGTCGCAGCGATATCGTTACCGACTCGATCGCGCTGAAATCATTGCGCAACTTGCTGGTTACCTCTTGACTGTTGGTCAAGAAGCGCTTCGGACGGCGGCGTCGCAAGACGCCGGAGGCGCTATATGACATAGGGAGCGGTATGTTCGTTCAACGTGGGAGTTCGCGATCCCGGGTCGCGGTCGCCGGTGCCCTCAGCATGGGCCTGGTTTTCGGTCTCAGTGCTTGCGGCGACAGCAAGGAAACGGACAGCGGGACCACCGACAGTTCGGCGGCGGCCATCGACTGCACGCCGTACACCGCGTTCGGTGACATCAAAGGCAAGACGGTCACGATCTACACCGGCATCGTGACCCCGGAGGACAAGCCGCACATCGACTCGTACAAGCCGTTCGAGACGTGCACCGGCGCCACCATCAAGTACGAGGGCGACAAGGCCTTCGAGACCCAGGTGCTGATCCGCGCCGAGGCCGGCAACCCGCCGGACCTCGCGTTCGTGCCCCAGCCCGGCCTGCTGCAGCGCCTCGTCGCCACCGGCAAGGCCAAGGAGGCCCCGGCCGAGACCGCGGCCAACGTGGACAAGCACTTCGGCAAGGACTGGAAGGCGTACGGCACGGTCGACGGCAAGTTCTACGCCGCGCCGCTGGGCGCCAACGTGAAGTCCCTGGTGTGGTACTCCCCCACCGAGTTCAAGGACAGCGGCTACGCCGTGCCCACCACGCTCGCCGAGCTGAAGACGCTCAGCGACAAGATGGTCGCCGACGGCAAGAAGCCGTGGTGCGCGGGCATCTCCTCCGGTGAGGCGACCGGCTGGCCGCTCACCGACTGGATGGAGGACTTCATGCTCCGGCTCTCCGGGCCGGAGGCGTACGACAAGTGGGTGAGCCACGGAATCCCGTTCAACGGTCCCGAGGCCACCGCGGCCCTCGACGCGGTCGGCGGCTACCTGAAGAACGACCAGTACGTGAACGGCGGCCTCGGCGACGTCAAGAGCATCGCCGGCACCACCTTCCAGGACGCGGGCCTGCCCATCCTGGACGGCACCTGCTCGCTGCACCGCCAGGCCTCGTTCTACGCGGCCAACTTCCCCAAGGACAAGAAGGTGGCCGCGGACGGCGACGTCTTCGCCTTCTACCTGCCGGGTGAGACCGCCGACAGCAAGCCGGTCCTGGGTGGTGGCGAGTTCGTCGTCGCGTTCGCCGACCGTCCCGAGGTCAAGGCGTTCCAGACCTACCTGTCCAGCGACACCTGGGCCAACGCCAAGGCCAAGCTCTCCTCGGGCTGGGTCTCCGCGAACAAGGGTCTGGACCCCAACAACCTGACGAACCCGGTCGACAAGCTGTCCGCCGAGATCCTGCAGGACCCGAACGCCACGTTCCGCTTCGACGGCTCGGACATGATGCCCGCCGCGGTCGGCTCCAACGCGTTCTGGAAGCAGACCACCGCCTGGATCACCGGGCAGGACACGAAGACCACGCTCGACAAGATCGAAGCGGCCTGGCCGAAGTGATCTGCTAGCAACAATGGGCCGGCCGGGTATCCCCCGGTCGGCCCTAGCAGTCTCTCGCCACTTGTTCTTCACTTAACCTCCTCTCTCTCGCTTGGAAACAACCAAGGAGGAACGGGCCGCGTGTTCACCACCGCCTCCACCGCCGGTCAGAAGATCGGTCAGATGTTCGCGGCGATCCTGCTGTTCGCCGCCGTCGTCGGCCTGATCCTGTTCATCGCCGGGCGTTTCACCGGCAAGCGCGACCGTGCCATCGCCGCGCTCTACCTGCTACCGACCCTCGTGCTGCTCAGCGTCGGGCTTCTCTACCCGGGTCTGCGCACCATCTACCAGTCGTTCCTCGACGCGTCGCTGACGAACTTCGTCGGGCTCGACAACTACAAGACGATCTTCAGTGATCCGGAACAGCTGACGGTTCTGCGCAACACCGCGTTCTGGGTGCTGCTGACGCCGTTCGTGGCGACCGCGATCGGCCTGCTCTACGCCATCCTGGTGGACCGGGCCCGGGTCGAGTCGTTCGCCAAGGCGCTGGTCTTCCTGCCGATGTCGATCTCGTTCGTCGCGGCGTCGGTGATCTGGAAGTTCGTCTACGAGTACCGCCCGGACCAGCGCAACGTGCAGCAGATCGGCCTGCTCAACGAATTCGTCGTGATGTTCGGCGGCAAACCGGTCCAGTTCCTGATCGAGTCGCCGCTCAACACGTTCCTGCTGATCGTGATCCTGGTGTGGATCCAGGCCGGGTTCGCGATGACCGTGCTGTCCGCGGCGATCAAGGCGATCCCGGACGACATCGTGGAGGCCGCCCGCCTCGACGGCGTCGGCCCGTGGGGCATGTTCCGCTTCGTCACCCTGCCGGCGATCCGCCCGGCGGTCGTGGTGGTGCTGACCACCATCGCCATCGGCACCCTGAAGGTCTTCGACATCGTCCAGACCATGACCGGTGGCCGGTTCGAGACGAGCGTCATCGCCAACGAGTTCTACAGCCAGACCTTCCGCAGCGACAACCGTGGCTTCGGCGCGGCGCTCGCGGTGGTGCTGTTCATCCTGGTGATCCCGATCGTCGTCTACAACATCCGCCAGCTTCGCCGTTCGGAGGCGTGATGACCACCGCAGCTCCTCTCTCCACCACGCCGGTGTCGAAGTCGGAAGGCAAGAAGCTGTCCGCGGCCTCGTCGGCGAAGAGCAAGCTCACCTCGCCGTGGGCGTCGCTGGTCGCGATCGTCATCGCGGTGCTGTGGACGATCCCCACGTTCGGTCTGCTGGTCTCGTCCTTCCGCCCGGAGGACCAGATCAAGAAGACCGGCTGGTGGACGTTCTTCTCCGACCCGACGCTGACGCTGGACAACTACCGGGCCGTCTTCGACGCGGAGAACGGCGTCAACCTGGCGGACTACCTGCTCAACTCGGTGGTCATCACGATCCCCGCGGTGCTCATCCCGCTCTGCCTCGCCTCGCTCGCGGCGTACGCGTTCGCCTGGATGAACTTCCCGGGGAAGAACTTCCTGTTCATCACGATCTTCGCGCTGCAGATCGTGCCGCTGCAGGTGACCCTGCTGCCGCTGCTCCAGCTGTTCGTCACGATGGACATCGACGGCACGTTCTGGACGCTGTGGCTGTCGCACTCGACGTTCGCGCTGCCGCTGGCGATCTACCTCCTGCACAACTTCATCAAGGAGGTGCCGTCCAGCCTGATCGAGGCGGCCCGGATCGACGGCGCCGGGCACGTGTCGATCTTCTTCCGGGTGCTGCTGCCGCTGCTCACCCCGGCACTGGCGGCGTTCGGCATCTTCCAGTTCCTCTGGGTCTGGAACGACCTGCTGGTCGCGCTGACGTTCACCGGCGCCCCGGAGATCTCGCCGATGACGGTGCAGCTGTCCAACCTGAGCGGCACCCGGGGCACGGCCTGGTACCTGCTGTCGGCCGGCGCCTTCGTCTCGATCGTCATTCCGGTCACGGTGTTCCTGCTCCTGCAGCGCTACTTCGTCCGCGGCCTGCTCGCGGGCAGCGTCAAGGGCTGACCCCGCACCTCTCCCCCTGCTCCGCGTGAACGGCGGCCGCACCTTCCCGGTGCGGCCGCCGTTTCTCGTTCGGGCCTCACCCTCTCCGTGCCACCGGGCGCAGCGCGCGGAACGCGATCAGCGTGCTGGCCGCCAGCAGCAGGGCCGGGATCACGTAGGCGGCGCCCACGGCCGCCGCGAGTTCCGGGCGCAGTGCCTCGCGGGCCGCGGGTTCCAGGGCGAGCATGCCGCCCACTCCCCCGGCCTCCGGCGCGCGGGCGCTGACCAGCAGGCTCAGGGAGACCGCGACGGCCGCGCCGCCGGTCGCCGACGCGAGCTGGTTGGCCAGGGTGAGCAGGGTGATGCCGCGCGGGGTCTGGTCGTGGTCCAGGTCCCGGGTCGCGACCGTCATCGCCGGCAGCAGGGTGGCGCCCGATCCGGCGGCGAGCACCATCGCCGCCGCCACCAGCCACGGATAGCCGGCGTCGGTGGCCATCGCGGTGCCCAGCGCGATCGCCCCGGCCGTCCCGAGAGTGGTGCCGGTGAGCACGATCCGGCGCGGCGGGATCCGGTCGATCAGCCGGGTGCCGGCCTGGGCGAACACCGCCACCACGACCGCCTGCGGCAGCACCAGCAGCCCGGCCCGGGCCACCCCGTCGCCGCCGACACCCTGGACGAACAACGGCAGGACCGACATGGTGCCGAAGTACGCCGCCGCGAAGCAGGCCATCACGCCCAGCCCGGCCCGGAACGGCCGATGTTCCAGCATCCGCAGATCGACGAGCGGCTCCGGCACCCGGCGGGCCCGGCGGACGAAGACGGCGAGCATCCCGATCCCGGCGGCGAGCAGGCCCAGCCACCCCAGCGAACGCTCCAGCAGGGTGCCGCCCAGCACGACGGCGACCGCCCCGCCGGAGAGCAGGGCCAGACCGGGCAGGTCGATCGACCGTACGACAGCAAGGGGTTGATCTTTCGGGAGGACCCGGCGGCAGACCGCGAGGGCGAGCAGGCCGATCGGCACGTTGATCAGGAAGATCCAGCGCCAGGAACCGGCGTCGGTGAGCCAGCCGGCCAGCGGCGGGCCGAAGACCGGGCCGATCGCCAGCGGCAGCGCCAGCAGGCTCATCAGGCGGCCGCGGGCCTCCCGGGGTGTCGCCCGCAGCCCGATGGCCGTGCCGACCGGGGTGAGCAGACCACCGCCGAGGCCCTGGACGAACCGGAAGAAGGCCAGCGAGACCACGTCCCAGGCCAGTCCGGCGAGCAGGGACAGGACGGTGAACACGATCATCGCGGTGAGGTAGACCCGGCGGGCGCCGAAACGTTCGACGGCCCAGCCGGCGAGGGGGATCACCGAGACCAGTCCGAGCAGGTACCCGATGGTCACCCACTGGGCGGCCGGCAGCGAGGTGTGCAGGCCGGCGACGATCGCGGGCAGCGCCACCGCGGTCACCGTGGTGTCGACGACGACCAGCAGGCCGCCGAGGGCGATGGTCAGGCCGAGGACGCGGATGCTCCGGCCGGCCAGGGCGATATCGGTCATCGGGCCAGCGTCGGTGCTCAACCGCGCTTGAGGTCAAGCAGACGGGCCGGCCCCGGGATCGCTCCCGGGACCGGCTACCGGATCACGGCTGGCTGCGCGGGCTGTCCGGGGCCAGGGTGTCGATGAACTCGTGCGGCTCGTGCACCTTGCTGCTGCTGCGGGCCTGGTCGGCCTCGGCCTTGAGCGTCGCCGCGACTCCGGCGGAGTCCACGCCCGGGATCGACCGGACCGTGTCGTAGGCCTTCTCCGCCAGCGCGTACGCCGACCGGTAGTCGTGGGCCGCGAAAGCCTTGCTCGCGCCGCCCAGCAGCAGGTCGGCAGCCTTCAGCGCGGCCTTGCCCCGGCCCGCCGGGACGGTCGCGGCGAGCCGGTTCGCGGCCTCCCAGTAGGCGGCGGTCAGGAACCGGTCGCTGTTGTCCCGGTCGAACTGGCTGAAGTCCCAGTTGACGTCGATGTAGGACATCATCGAGTTGTTCTCGTCGCCGGCGTTGGCGTAGTAGAACTCGCCGGATCCGCCGTAGTCGACGCCGGTGGCGCTGTCGTAGCCGTCGTGCGGGTGGCTCATGCCCAGGTGGTGGCCGACCTCGTGGATCTGGGTGGTGGTCAGGCCGTAACCGGAGGCGACGATCTCGGGCGAGATGAACGAGAACACGTAGCTCTGGTCGCCGTCGGACCAGTCGTCGTCGGCGAATCCGAGCGCCGGGCTGCCGATGCCGGCCCCGACCGCGTAGTTGAACAGCGGGATCTCGTAGTCGACCTTCCCCCGGTCGTCGAGGGCGCGGTCCAGGTTCTCGGTGTTGTAGAGGTACAGGTTCGCCATCGCCGGGAGACCGGTCTCCGGGTAGCAGGACTCCCCGGTGAGGACGCCGAGGTAGCACTGCTCGGCCTTCGCGTCGTACGGCAGATCCTGGAAGTCCTGGGAGAACCGGTTGCGCCAGCGCAGCTCGGACAGTTCCTGGACGAGCAGCTCCGGAGTGATGTACTCCTTCGACGCGTCGACGCCGGGCCAGCCCTCGTACGTGTTGTTGTCGATGTCCAGGGTCTTCGGCGGGTTGGCCGTGGGCAGCTCGACCGGGTACAGCGGCGAGGTGGTGAAGAGCAGGTTCAGCGCCACGTACCGGGTGATCTTCCCGAGGTCGCCGGCGAGCGCGGACGGGGCACGGTAGCCGCCGTTCACGTACTCCCAGGTCGGCGGCATCCGGTAGTCGGGCACACCGTCACCGTCGACGTCGGCGTTGTCCACGTCGTAGTTCGCGGTCCAGGACTCCGGGCCGGCCGACAGGTCGTGGAACCAGACCCGCCGGGTGGCGCCCAGACCGGTCTCCTCGTCGTCGGCGGTGGTGCCGCCCCAGGCGATCATCTTGCGGCTGTCCCGCTCGGCGCCGAAGTCGTAGCCGGTGTCCGGGTCCGGTTCGCCGGTCTTGGTGTACACGTGGTGCCGGAAGTCGGACCGGCCGAACCAGTTCACGAAGAAGACCGTGTTGCGGCGGGTGTCCACCCCGGACGGCGGGTTGAAGGCCAGCCACTTCTCCACGCTGGGCGCGTCGATCGTGCTGTTGCCAGTGATGTCCAGGACGTTGTTCGCCTGGTCGTTGTAGGCCTGCTGATACGCCGTCAGCGGGGCCGGTTTCGCCAGCTTGCCGAGCTGCTTGAAGAACCTGTCCTCGTAGCTCTGGTTGGCGTACGTAAGCCGGTAGTCGTATTTGTAGGTGATGCCCAGTTTCTCGGTCTCGCCGTACCAGAGACGCGACCGGACCACCGGCTCGTAACCGGGCGCCAGCTCGCCGAGGAAGGCGTTCTTGGCGACCTGCGACGGCTCGTACCCGACGAATACGACGTTGACCGGCACCTTCTCGACGAGGCGCGGCTGGCCGCCCGGCTTCAGATAGCTCAGTGACGGCGCGGCGGAGGCGCCGGCCGGGCCCGCTCCGGCGCCGACGAGAACCGCGACGACCGCCACGGCCATAGATCTTCTCCATCCCATGCGGACACGCTTCCATCAACGACCGCCGATGGGAACCCTCGACGGCTCCACATTGCCTACTCTTTGCCGCATGGCAACAAACGCCCTGGAGATACGGGGATTACGTAAAACCTTCGGAACATTCCGCGCAGTGGACGGTGTCGATCTGACCGTCCGGCCGGGAACCTTTCACGGCATCGTCGGGCCCAACGGGGCCGGCAAGTCCACCACCATCGGCATGGCCGTCGGCCTGATCGTCCCGGACGCCGGGGAGATCCGGATCCTCGGGCACGACGCGGTCCGCGACCGGGCCACCGCACGGAGCCTGACCGGGGTCCTGCCGGACGGGCTGGACCTGCCGGAACGGCTCACCGGCGCGGAGCTGCTGCGGTACAGCGCCGGGCTCCGCGGACTGTCCCGCACCGCCGCGGCCGAGCGGGCCGGGGAGCTGATCGAGGTCCTCGGCATCACCAAGGCCGCCGCGACGCCGCTGGCCGACTGCTCCACCGGCAACCGCAAGAAGGTCGGCCTGGCCCAGGCGCTGCTGCACGCGCCGCGCCTGCTGGTGCTGGACGAGCCGTTCGAGGCGGTGGACCCGGTGTCGGCGGCGAGCATCCGGCGGGTGCTGCGGCGCTTCGTCGACAGCGGCGGCACCTGCGTGCTCTCCACCCACTCGATGCTGCTGGTCGAGCAGATGTGCGACGACGTCACCGTGATCCACCAGGGCACCGTCGTCGCGGCCGGCACGGTCGCCGCGGTGGCCGGCGGCGTCCCCTTGGAGGACCGGTTCGTCGAGCTGGTCGGCGCCGAGACCGGTGGCGCCGACGGCCTGTCCTGGCTCGTCCGGTGAGCGCCTCGGCCGCTCTCACGCCGTCGCGGATGCGGGCGAGCATGTTCCGTCGCTCGCTGCGCGAGCATCCGGGTCCGGCGGTGGCCGCGATCGCCGGTCTACTCGCGGCCGGTTGGCTGATTCATTACGCGTCGTACGGCGACCAGCACACGTTGTCGATCCTGGCCGGGACGTGGGTGCTCGGCTGGCTGGTGCTGCCGCTGATGCTGGGCGCCGGGCGGGGCCGGGTGCGCCCGTCGCACCTGCGCCTGGAGCCGATCGGCAGCCTGCCGGCAGCGGCCGGGCTGCTGCTCGCCTCAGCGATCGGGATCGGCCCGCTGGTCTCCCTGGTGGCCCTGGCGGCGCTGCCGGTGCACGCGGCCCGCTACGGGGCGCGCGGGGTGCTGGTGGCCGGGTTCGGGGCCCTGCTGCTGTGGCTGATCGGGCTGATCGGGTCGGCGTTCGCGCTGGAGTCGATCGGGCACGCCGGTGGGCCGGCCGGGGCGATCCTCACCGGGGTGTTCACCGGCACCGTGATGGGTGTGTTCGGCTCGGTGTGGGCGGTCGCGCCGTGGATCACCTTCCTGCTCGCCGGAACTCCGGGGCACATCGTGCGGTGGCTGCCGTGGTTCCCGGGGAGCTGGCCGCTGTCCGCGGTGGCCGGGCCGTCCGGGCGCGGGTTCGGGATGATCATCGGGCTGGTGGCGATCGTGCTGGTCCTCGGGGCGGCCTACCTGACCCTGGTCCGGCGTACCCTCGCGTCGGGGTCGTCCCGGAGGCCCGGACGGTCGCTGTCCCCGCGGGCGGGAGTGTGGGGGCCCGGCCCGGTGTGGGCGGTCGCCGGGCGGGAGCTGCGCGCCTGGGGCCGGCATCCGCTGCGCCTGCAGTACCTGGCGTTCGCCGTCGTCTACGGCACGCTGCTGGCCGGGCTGCCGCTGCTGGCCGGCGCCGATCTGCTGGTGCCGTGGGCCGGGGTGCTCACCGCGTTGTGGGCGGCGGGCATGTCGGCCGGGCTGGTCGGGCTGGACGGGACCGCGCTGTGGATGCCGTTCGGCACACCGGGCGGCGAGCGGGCCGAGGTGCGCGGGCGGGCGCTGGCCTGGCTGCTGCTGGTCACGCCGATCGCGGTGCTGCTGACCGTCGCCGGGATGCTCGTCGCGCCCCAGGTGGATCCGCTGCCCGCGCTGGCGGTGCTGCCCGCCGTGCTGGGAGCGGGTGGCACCGTGCCGGTGTGGGTGTCGCTGCTGCGGGTGCGCCCGGTGCCGGATGTCCGGCATCCCACCTCGGCCGACAACCCGACCGACATGATCAGCGTGCTGGTCGCGGTGGGCGGCGGCGTGCTCGCGGCCGCGGCGCCGGTCGCCTGCCTGATCTGGGGGCCGTCCGCACTCGCGCCGGTGGCCGGGGTGGTCTCCGGCGCGCTGTTGTGGTTCGCCGGCCGGTGGCTGGCCGACGACCGGCTGGCCGGCCGCGGCGCCGAGGTGCTCGCCGCGGCCGGTCAGCGCACCCGCCCGCCGGAGACGGCGATCCCGCTGACGTGGGACGCCGAGTGGTACCGCCGGAACAAGGCGACCGCGTGGGCGCTGATCCTGCTGATGGTGGGATGGGTTCCGGTGGTCCCGCAGGGGCTGATGGTGCTGGTCTTCGACATCTCCGGCGGCTGGATCGTGGCCTCGCACCTGACCGGGGGCGCCCGGACCGGTGTCGCGGTCGCGATGGTCGCCCTCGGCGGTGCGCTGCTGCTGACCGGGCTGGTGCTGTGGGGCCGCCGCCCGTACCCGCTCAGTCCTGGGTCTTCTCCAGAGGCTCGTACGAGAAGTTGATCTCGAAGGTGTCGTCGCGGCGGACGGTCATGGTGATCCCGTACCAGGGGTCGTCGCCGTCCTCCGTGGTCGCCTCGAAGAGGTCGATCAGGTAGTCGGCGATGTCGTCGAGCGACTCCGGGGCGTCGTCCCAGTCGATGTGGTACGACGTCCCGTCCTCGCGGTACATCGTCAGGTCGTGGCTCGACCAGTCCTCGTCCAGCTCACCGTCGAGGACGATCTTGACGGCGTCGTCCGGCAGGACCTCGCGCAGCACCACCGCCAGGCTCTCGATGATCTCGTCGGTCTCGGAGAGCGGCTCGCCGGCCGAGAAGTCCACCTCGGGTTCGCCGTCGCGGCGCACCGTGACGGTGACGTCGTGCCAGGGGTCGGAGGCCTCGTCGGCCTCCCACAGCCGGATCAGCAGCGCGCTGATCTCGTCGGCCTGCCCGGGGTGTTCGTCCGGGCCGAGAGTGGTCTCGGCGCCGTCCGGCCAGACCACGGCGAAGGTGGCGCTGGACCAGCCCTCGTCGGCCTCACCTTCGAGAACGATCTCGGTTGCCCCGGCCGGGAGGATCTCCCGCAGTAGCGATGCGATCTTGCTGATGACGTCGTCGCGCACGACGCGGGAGCCTATCGATGACGCGCAAGGTCCGGTCGGCGGGGTACACGATCTCCCTCTTCGCAACGGCCGAGGGCCGCACCCCGTTCCGGGTGCGGCCCCCGGCCTTCTCTGGCGCCGGTCTCTAGCGGGTGCCCTGGTAGTGGCCGCCGTGCTGGTGCCCGCCACCCTGGTAGCCGCCCTGGTAACCGCCCTGGTGCCCGCCGCCCGGGTAGCCGCCCGGCCGGCCGGTGGAGACCTTCAGGGCCCAGTTGCCGTGGTAACCACGGTCGATCCGGACGCAGGAGTACCGGCTCCACTGCCGCTTCCACTGGCCGGCCCGGCCGACCTTGTCACAGGTCCGCAGGGTGCGGTAGACGCCGGCGATGCGGTCCCGGCGCGGGTTGGCCTTCTGCTGGGCCGCCACCCGCTTCTCGCCGGCCTTCTCGCCGACGGACCCGGACACGGAGGCCGCCTTCTCGCCGACGGACCCGGACGCGGAAACCGCCGAGGCCGGCCCGGCCGCCATGGTCAGACCGGCGGCGACTGCCACGCCGGACATCACGGCGGCACGAATGATCCTGTTCATACGATCACCTTTTTCCGGAGAAAGGGATTTTCTGGACGGGATGCATCGTATGGGCGTTTTCGCGTGGAAATCTTGGCAAAGTCGGACACTTACGAGTGAATAATTGCGTTTTAACGGGTTAAACTCGTACTTTCAGTCAGAAACGTGCCCCCCGTTCGGGGAGCACGGCATCCGTCAAACGGCGATCTTGGTGCGAGCCGACGGCCGCAGGTAGACCACCCAGGTGATCACCACGCAGAGCGCGTAGAACCCGATGAAGGCGAGATAGGCCGCGTCGGCGTCCTGATAGGTCAGGAACGACTGCCGGAACGCCAGGTTCACCAGCACCCCGCCGACCGCCCCGATCGCCCCGGCGATGCCGATGACCGCACCGGAGATCCGCCGGGCCGTGTGCTCGTCACCCGCGTACTTCTGCTTGAAGATCGCCGGGATCATCTTGTACGTCGACCCGTTGCCCAGTCCGCTGAGGACGAACAGGCTGATGAACCCGACCAGGTACAGCGCCAGCGACCGCTGCTGGGCCGCGAACAGCACGATCGACGCGCCGGCGGCCATCCCGATGAAGTTGACGAACGTGACCTTTCCGCCGCCGAACCGGTCCGCCAGTGCCCCGCCGAACGGCCGGATCAGCGACCCCAGCAGCGGGCCGATGAAGGTCAGCCAGGCCGCCTTGACCGGGGTGTCGAACGTCTCCGCGAACTGCACCTGCAGCACCTGGCCGAACGCGAAACCGAACCCGATGAACGAGCCGAACGTGCCGATGTAGAGCACCGACATGACCCAGGTGTGACCCTCCTTGGCGGCGTCCCGCATGCCGCGCTTCTCGTTGCGGGCCTGCGCCAGGTTGTCCATGTACAGCGCCGAGCCGACGGCCGCGAGCACGATCAGCGGGATGTAGACGCCGGCCACCAGACCGGGGCTGCCGGCGCCCACGGTGGCCAGCACGAGCAGGCCGACCAGCTGCACCGCCGGGACGCCGATGTTGCCGCCGCCCGCGTTGACACCGAGCGCCCAGCCCTTGAGCCGGTCCGGGTAGAACGCGTTGATGTTCGCCATCGACGACGCGAAGTTGCCACCGCCGACACCGGCCAGTGCGGCCAGGATCAGGAGGGTTTCGTACGACACCCCGGGCTCGATCAGGAACGCGGCCAGAATCGACGGGATCAGCAGCAGCGACGCACTGATGATGGTCCAGTTCCGGCCGCCGAACCGGGCCACCGCGAACGTGTACGGGATCCGCAGCCCCGCCCCGACCAGCGTCGGCACCGCGGTGAGCAGGAACTTCTGCGCCGGATCGAAGCCGTAGGCGGGCCCCAGGAAGAGCACCATCACCGACCACAGCGACCACACCGAGAAACCGATGTGCTCGGACAGGATCGAGAAGATCAGGTTCCGTCCGGCGATCCGTTTGCCACCGTTGTCCCAGAACTCCCGGTCCTCGGGCCGCCAGTCGTCGATCCAGTGGCCGGAGAGGCTTCTCGCGGCGGGCCGTTCCAAAGTCGCGGTCATCGTCAGACTCCCAGAATGAGTTGACCGTCGTCGACCCGCACCGGGTAGACGTCGATCGCGGGCTGGCCGGACTGGGAACACCCGGTGGCGAGGTCCCATGCGTACAGGTGCAGCGGGCAGACGACGACGCGGTTGTCGATCTGCCCGTCGGCGAGCGGGCCGCCCTTGTGCGGGCAGACCGCGGACACCGCGCGGACCTCGCCTGTTCTCAAGTGAAAGACGGCGATCATGTCGTCACCGACGGCGTAGGTGCGGCCCTCGCCGAGGGGGATGTCGTCGACCGGGCCGAGATTCCTCATGCGCGCACCGGAACCTGCGGGAGGACGGTCAGGGGCAGGGAGGTGCGGAACTGGCCCGGTGTGGCCGGGACGGCCCGTTCCTTCCACGGATCCTGGTAGGCCTGGACGGCTTCTTCCACGGCGGCGTCCAGAGCTTGCGCGATACCGTCCGAGTCGTCCACGACGATCTCCCGGATCCGGTCGATGCCGACCCTCGGGACGAACGTGTAGGTGCGCTCCAGCCAGTTCGCGTTCTCCCGGTAGTACTGCAGGAAGCGCCCGGTCAGCCGGATCACCTCGTCGGCCGTGCCGACCGTGGTGAGCAGGTCACCCTTGCGGATGTGGGCTCCGGCGGCGCCGCCGACGTAGATCTCCCACCTACCACCGTCGATGGCGACGACACCCAGATCCTTGACGTACGCCTCCGCACAGTTGCGCGGGCAACCCGTCACGGCGAGCTTCATCTTGCCGGGACCTTCCAGCCCCTGGTAGCGCTCTTCCAGCGCGATGCCCAGGGCTGTCGAATCGCCGACGCCGAACCGGCAGTAGTCCGAGCCGACACAGGTCTTCACGGTCCGGAAACTCTTGGCGTACGCGTACCCGGACGGCATGTCCAGGTCCGCCCACATCGCCGGGAGCTGCTCCTTCGGCACACCGAGCAGGTCGATGCGCTGGCCGCCGGTGAGTTTCACCATCGGCACGCCGTACTTGTCGGCCACGTCGGCGATCCGGCGGAGCTGATCCGGGGTGGTGACGCCGCCTTTCATCTGCGGGACCACCGAGAACGTGCCGTCGCGCTGGATGTTGGCGTGCACCCGGTCGTTGATGAAACGGGCGTCACGCTCGTCGACGTACTCGTCGGCCCACATCATCTTCAGCAGCGACGCCAGGCCCATCTTGCTCTTCGCGTCGTGCTCGCCACCGGGCACCAGCTTGTCGAAAACCGACGAGACACTCTTCAGTTCGTACCGGCGGATGACGGCCATCAGTTCGGGTTTCGGCATCGGGACGCCCGGCACGTACCAGGACGCCGCCGGATCCTCCTCGGCCTCGCCGCCGGCCGCCCACTCGACGATCCGCTGCACCAGCGGCTTGCAGGTCCCGCAACCCTTACCGGCCCGGGTCCTGTCCATCACGCCGCTGACCGTCCGGCAGCCGCCGTCGACGACGCCGCAGATCGCACCCTTGCTGACGCCGTTGCAGTTGCAGACCTGGGCGTCGTCGGGCATCTCCCCGGGCGTGACCTCGGCTTTTGCGCCGCCGAGATCAAAAAGCAGCTCCGCGCGTACGTCCGGAAGAGGTTCTCCCCGGTCGAAAGCCTGGATCAGGCCCGCCGCCTTGCTGTTGTCGCCGACCAGCGTGGCACCGACCAGCGCCCCGTCGCGGATGATGATCTGCTTGTAGAGGCCCTTCTTCGGCTCGCTGTAGACGATCACCTCGTCGTCGTCGGTCTCCGGCTCCTTCAGGCCCATCGCTGCCACGTCGATGCCGGCTACTTTCAGCTTCGTGTGCAGTTTCGAACCGCGGTAGGCGGCGTCCGGGTCGCTGCCGGTGATGTGGTCGGCCAGCACCTTCGCCTGCTCCCACAGGGGCGCGACCAGGCCGTACATCTCGCCGCGGTGCTGGGCGCACTCGCCGACCACGTAGATGTCGTCCTCGCCGATCGCGCGCATCTGGTCGTCGACGACGATGCCGCGCTCGACGGTGAGGCCGCTGTCCGCGGCGACCCGGGTGTTCGGCCGGATGCCGGCGGCGACCACGATCACGTCGGCGTCGATCACGGTTCCGTCGGCGAGTTTCACGCCGGTGACGCGGTCCTTGCCGAGGATCTCGGTGGTCATCGCGTTCAGGACCACCTTGATGCCGAGGCGGCTCTCCACACTGTCCTTCAGCATGGTGCCGGCCCGCTCGTCCAGCTGGACGTTCATCAGGTGGCCCATGGCGTGCAGAAGCGTCACTTCGCTGACGTGATTCTGCAGGCCGCGGGCGGCTTCCAGACCGAGGAGCCCACCGCCGATGACCACGGCACGCTCGTGATCGCGGGCGTACCGGATCATCCCGCGCGTGTCGTCGAGCGTCCGGAACGCGAAGACCCCCTGGTGGTAGCCCCGCTTCGGATTGTTGATGTTCTTGATCGGCGGAGTCCACGAGCTGGACCCGGTGGCGATGATCAGCTTGTCGTACGGGGTGGCGGTGCCGTCCGCCGCGTAGACGAGTTTCGCGGTGCGGTCGATCCGCTCGATCCGGGTGCCGGAGTGCAGGGTGATCCCGTTGTCGGCGTACCAGCCGAGGTCGTTGAGAAAGATCCCGGCCTCGTCCTCCACCCCCGCGAGCAGGTTGGAGAGCATGATCCGGTTGTAGTTCCCATAGGGTTCGTCCCCGAACATCGTGACGACGAACCCACCGTCCCCACCACCCTCGCCACTCCGGCGCGCCTCCCGCTCCGCACTGCGACCTTCGCCCGGTTCCCGGCCCTCACCGCGAACCTCGTTCCGGTTCGGATTCCGGCCCTCACCACCAACCTCGTTCCCATCCGGGATCCGGCCCTCGCCACCAACCTCGTTCCGGTTCTCTTTTCGGTTCTTGCTCCGGGCGAGGATCTCCTCAACCGTGCGGGCCCCGGCCATGCCGTTGCCGATAACCACCAGGCGTTGCGTCATCAGATCTCCAGCAGTCCGGGCGTCTGGTCACTGCTGATGCTTCAGCGCCGCCGTTAACCCCCGAGACGCCTACCGGTGACACTGCTGTTCAGAAATCCCTACAACCAGCCACAACCCGTTGTGAGAAGCCGCCCCCACCAGGCCCCACCACACATCTCCACCGCCGCCCGCCTCCCCACGTCCTTGTCGCCGTTTCCTCGCGAAGGCGGTGCCGCTTTCCCAGCCCGAACCGCTTTCCCCGCCCAACCGCTATCCCCGCCCGAACCGCTTTCCCCGCCCGAACCGCTATCCCTGCCGGACCGCGAACACGCCACCCTCCCGCCCGAACCGCAATCCCCCGCAGACCGCGAACACGCCACCCTCCCGCCCGAACCGCGATCCCTCGTGGACCGCGAACATGCGCTTTCCCTCACGGACCGCGCCTTTCCGTGGCGGGCCGGGGATCAGCCTCTGCTGCCTGCTCCGACCGGGGTGTCGGTGGTGTTGCTCTTGATGGCGGTATCGAACCGGCTCAGGACCAGGTCGGCCACGGCTGGGTCGTGACACAAGGGCGGGGTCACCGCGTCGGCGCCCGCGCCGTGCAAGGTGCGGTAGAACAAACCTTCGGCCAGCAGGTACGCGGCTACCGCCACAGTTTTGGCGCCTTCCGTCCGCAACATGGCGACCACGTCCTTCACCCGCGGGCCGCTGCCGGAGGTGTAGCCGAGTTCGACCCGGCCGGGCAGTTGGGCCGCCACCTCACGAATGCCCTCCACCCACAGCGGATCCGACGAACCGGCCGAGGCCAGAACCACGGCGTCGGCGCGCGGCAGGTTCCGGCGCAGGCTGGCGAGAAAGACCGGATCCGGCCCGAGCGGCGGGCTGACCGGGATACGTGTTGACTTGACTGCATCAGCGATGTCAACACGGACGTGATATCCACACGAGAGCAGCAACGGCACCACCACCGCGTCCCCGACGGCCGGAACCACCTCGGCCACCTTGGGTTCCTGCACGTCCACGTAGCAGAGCCGAACATCCAGCCCGGGACGCCGCCGCGCCACCGCAGAGGCGAGCTCCTGAATCTGCCGCCGCCCGGCCGGCGACCGGGTGCCATGGGCGACAGCGATCAGCGTGGGAAATGCAGACATAGACCTTCTCCTTGAGTTTCAGCACTCCCCCACCCGCCCGGCATCCACGTCGCGGAGTGTGCTCGGCACGCTCTGTTCAGCGCACTCCATCCGGCGCACCCCGTTCAGCACGCTCCACTCGGTGCGCTCCGCCCGGTGTGCTCCATTCGGCGCAACCCCCGATGCGCTCCACCCGATGCGCTTCACCCGGCGCGCTCCATCCGGTGGCACACCGTTCAGTGCATTCCTTCCGGCGAACCCGGTTCAGTTCCCCTCCGGCCCTGAGCGGCGATCCGGTGGCTGACGCCATGGTGGTGGCCAGGACGCTCAGGCCGCTCATCGAGTCGACGTTGTGGGCCATCAGTCAGGGCACTCCATCTGGTGGCACGCCGCTCAGTGCGTTCCGTTCGGTGCGGGGAGTCGATTTCCTACGAGACAGGAGCGGCCCGGCATGTCATCAGGCTCGCGAACTTCGGTACCGCGTTCCAGGCCCGGCATGTGCATCGGGCACCTGGCAGGGCCGGCCGCGTCGCCGGTCCTGTTGACTTGACTTGTGTTGATTTGACTCGTGTTGACTTGACTCGTGTTGACCTGACTTGGGTCAGGCGGCTTCGTCTATGCGTAGGCGATAGCCTCGTTTGATCACGGTCTCGATGTGTTTTCCGGAGCCCAGGGCCGCCCTCAAGCGGGCCACCGCCACGTCCACCGCGTGGCCGTCGTTGCCTCGGGGCAGGGCCATTGCCAGCTGGTCCTTCGAGACCACCGCGCCGGGACGGCTGGCCAGCGCCGACAGGATCGCCATCGCCGCGGGTGCCAGTGCGTGGGTTGCCCCGTCGATCAGGGCCGCGTGGCCCCGCACCTCCAGGATCGTGCCGGCCACGTGCAGGCGCAGGGCCCGGCTCGGCAGCTCGTCGGCGACCGTCTTGATCAGCGCGCCCAGGCGGTAACGCTCCGGCATCACCACCGGGATGCCCCGCTCGATCAGCGGCGCGGCGGTCACCGGGCCGACACACGCGGCCAGGGTGCCGCAGCCGAATGCCGTGGCCACGTCCGCGCGGCTCTCCTCGGCGATCTGCAGGAACGCCTTGACCGCCGGTGCGCTGGTGAACGTCACCGCGTCGATCTGCCCGGCGGCCACCTGTTCGGTGAGGCGTTTCACCGGGGCCACGTCCGGAGGCATGGCCCATCGGTAGACGGGGACTTCGACAACGGCAGCTCCGGCCGTACGCAAAGCTCTGACGAATTCGGTTTGGGGTTCGCCGTGTTCCTGCACCACGATCCGGCGGCCCGCCACACCCTCGGCGAGCAGTCTCTCCAGCACCTCCTCGGAGGCTTCGGTCTTCGCCGCCCAGTCCTCGGTGAGGCCGGCCGCACGGATCGCGCCGCACGGTTTCGGGCCGCGGGCGATGATCCGGGCGTTGCTCAGGGAGACACGCAACGCCTCGGCCAGCCCCCAGCCCTCGGCCGCCTCCAGCCAGCCGCGGAACCCGAAACCGGTGGTGGCGACCACGATGTGCGGTTCGAGACCGATGCAGGCCGCGGTCGCCGCGTGCAGCGCCTCGTCGTCGATCAAGGGGATGATGGTGATCGCCGGAGCGCTGATCACCCGTGCTCCGCGCCGTTCCAGCAGTGCGGCCATCTCGTTGCGGCGCCGTTCGGCAGTCACCGCCACGGTGAAGCCGGTCAATACACCCTCGATCATCCGGTCCCCATCCTGAGCCGCCTGTCCGGTGCAAGAGTCCTAAGGCCTGATTTCGGGACCGGCAAAGCAATGTTTCCGAGAGAATAACGGCTGCTCACATAGCCACCGTCGAGCACTGTGACCTGTCGATCACGCTCCGGTGACGTCGTCCGGGCCGAGGATTCCGCGCAGTTCCCGGTTCAGATGGAACGCCGCGATCCGGCCGTCGAGCAGACCGATCCGGTAGTCGGCGCCGACCTCCGGATCCTCGGCGATCTGCGGATCCCGGAACCCGGCGGCCCCGTCCACTCGGCCCGCGTTGTAGGCCACCAGGGCGTCGTCCATCGCTCACTCTCTCTCGTCGTACTCCCCCGCCGTGATGATCTTCAGCGCGGAATGTCGCGACAATCTCGCACAAGGTGAGGGGCAGGACGAACGGCCGATGGTCCGGTTCCGCGCTCCGGAAGGACACCGCAACCTGACCGAAACCGTTCAGCACCCGGGGTTCGGTCCTCTTGCCGGCGGCCTTTCATGGCGCACAGCCGTGCTCGTGCCGGGAAAGCGGCGTCTCATCCGGTTTTCCGGCGTCTCATGCGGTTACCGGCGACGGCCCTGGTCCGGTCTGTCCGGCGGCTGCTTTGACCCGGCTTTCCAGCGCCTGCTTTGGTTCGGGTTCCGGCGGCGACTCTGGATCGGGTTCCGGCGGCGACTCTGGATCGGCATTCCGGTTACGGTGGTTCTCGGGTGGCCGGATACTCGAATCATGGCCGCTGACCTGGATGCCGTCCGGAGGGCCCTGCGGGCGACGATGCTCGCCGACCTGCCGATCATGCCGGTTTTCGGTGATTCTCTGCTGATCAGCGGGGTGGATCCGGCGGAGATGCTGCCGGCCTGGCGGACGGCTCGGGCGGTGATGGAGTCGACCGGCCGGCGCCCGGTTTTCGTCGACGGCGACGCGCCATTTCTCGACGAGATCCTGCAGGATTCGGACTCCGAGGACCCTCCGTTCGATCCCTCCTCCGATTCTTCCGTCGCCCCCTCCCGCGAGGTCGGCTCCTCCCGCGAAGTCGCCCCGTCCCGCGAAGTCGGCCCGGCCCGCGAAGTCGGCCTCTCCCGCGAAACGGGCGAGTGGAAAGGTCCCGGCAACCTGACTGCGATGGATCAGGTGGCGCGCTCGATCGATCCGTGGCAGGCGTTGCATCATTCCTGGCGGGACGAGCCGCTCGACGACGACACGCTTCGGTCGCAGCTGGCCGGTTTCGGACACGCGCCTTGGGCTGAGGGCACTGGTTCGAGAGACGCGTACCCCGGCTTCGAAGTCGGCGAGGTGCGGCGGCGTGTCTCCGAACCAACATTACGGACCGTGAACCGGTACGTGTTCGATCGGGTCCGGGACGATCCCGCGTTACTGGCTCAGGTCCCGCCGTACAGCGATCGGCTCACCGGGCTGCACCAGTGGTATCAGCCGGAGCGGGTGGAACTGCTGCTGCCACCCACCACGGAGCCGCATCTGCTCGCCGGATGGGTCAGCTTCCACGGCACGCTCGGCGCGGAGAGTGTGCTGGCCGGGGCACTGTTGCAGTGGCATGACCGGTGGCAGGCCGAACTGGTGGCCGGCTGGGAGACGATGCTCCAACTCGTCGTCGGCCGACGGCCGGAGGAGCCCGACGACGCCTTCGAGGTGGCGTACCAGATAGCGCTCCTGGCCAGTCACCTGGAGATGACCGTGTGGGAGATCGCCCTCGCGGTCACCCGGGGTGACGAGTGGTTCCTGCACAACCGGCCGTGAGTCAGCCCTCGTAGTGGTCAGCGGGCTCGGGGCAGGAGGCCGGAGGCGTGCCAGAGACGTAGGCCGGGGCCGCCGATAAGATCGAGATCGGACAGGAACGTGATCACCCGTTCGCCGGCCCAGCGCAGGGTCTCCCGGTGGTGGGGGTTGGCGCGGGCGGCTCGGCGGCCCTCCTCCGGGTCGATGCCGACGGCCCGGTAGACGCGCGGGTCGATCAGGCGGGCGCCGGTCAGGTAGGCGGCTCGGGCGATCACCAGTTTGTCGAAGTGGATACGGGCCTTTCCTGCGGTACGAATCCGTCGGGCCAGCTCTTCCCGGGCGTACCGGACATGTCTCGCCTCTTCTACGACGTGGATGCGGGAGACCATCCGGACCAGCGGTTGTACGTTCTCGTCGGCCATCGCCTCGCGTTGCAGGATGTCCAGGATCTCCTCGGCGATGAGGATGGCCGCGTACATGCGCGGGCCGACGCCGGTGTGGGCGATCCATCTGCCGAGCCACATGTTGACGCCGGTGGGTTGATACACAGGTGTATCAAGTCGAGCGATCATCCGGCCGAACATGACCGAGTGCCGGCACTCGTCGCCGATCTCGGTGAGCGCGTACTGGGCGTGCGGGGCGGTCGGGTCCTGTCTGAAGTATTCGCGGATCAGCAGCTGCATGAGGATCGTCTCGAACCAGACGCCCAGACCGGCGATGCTGGCGACCTCATGTCTGGTCAAGTCAACACGTTGTTCCTCGGTCATCCGGTCCCACAGCGCGGTGCCGTAGAGGCTGGAGCGGTGCGGAGGAACAAAATACTTTTCCGGTACGAACGGGGCCTCCCAGTCGATCTCCACGTCGGGGTTGTAGGAGTGCTCGGCCGAGGAGCGGATCAGCCGAACTGCGGTGCGGTCGCGGTCTGTCATCCGGTCCTCCCGGAAATGCTCGACGTCGCCGGTCCTTGACGTTACCGGCGGTAACAGTTACTTCTAGTACTATGAGTTCGGTCACTCCACCCGTCAAGCCCGTCCGTCCCTGCGACGGCCGCAAGGCCACCACTCGCGCCGGAGATGAGGGCAAGACCGCTGTTCCCACCAACAGCGAGCGTGAGACCGTTGTTACCGCCAGCGGCGGGCGTGAGACCGCTGTTCGCGCCAGCGGCGACCGCGAGACCGCTGTTCCCGCCGACAGCGAGCGCCAGACCACTGTTCCCACCAGCAGCAAGCGCGAGACAGCTGTTACCGCCAGCGGCGACCGCGAGACCGGCACTGGGACCAACTCCGGGACCGGTCAATTCGTTGACGGGCGTGAGACCGCCGCTCGTCCCCGGGCCGCTCGCTCCGGTGACGGGCGCCGAGTCGCTGCCCGGGCGGCGACCGGCCGCTCTGGGGACGGGCGTCGTGGGCGGTGGGACGGGCATCGGGAGCAGCGGCGGGGCGAGTTGACGGCGGCGGCCGTCGCGGCGATCCGGCAGCACGGGCCGGACGTCGGGATGGAGACGATCGCCGCGCATGCCGGCGTCAGCAAGCCGGTGCTGTACCGCTACTTCGCCGACAAGTCCGAGTTGTGGCTGGCCGTCGGGCAGGTGGCCGGGCAGATGGTGCTCGACGACATGATCCCGGCGGTCGCCGCGGTTCGCGAGGACCGGGCCGTGGTCGCCGCGGCCATCGACATCTACCTGACCCGCATCGAGTCGGATCTTCATCTGTACCGGTTCGTGGTCCATCAACCCGACGTCACCCGGGGCCGGGACGTGGTCGCCGACGTGATGGACACGGTGGCCAGCGGGCTGGCCCGGATCTTCGGGGACCGGTTGCGGGCACGCGGGCTGGACTCGGGGGCAGCGCTGCCGTGGGCCTACGGCGTGGTCGGTTACGTCCAGGCGGTCGGCGACTGGTGGCTGCGGCAGCAGCAGCCGATCAGCCGGGACGCCCTCACCGACTACCTGACGACGTTCCTGTGGAGCGGCATCGCCGGCATGCGCCAGGCCGCGGACATCCCCGGCGGTCTGGCAGCGGCACGAGACACCCCCGGCGGTCCGGCCGCGGCACGAGACACCCCCGGCGGTCCGGCTGCGGCACGAGACGTCCCCGGCAGTCTGGCAGCGATGCGAGACATCTCCAGCGGCACGATGGGCGTGCCGGCCACCCTCGGCGACCTCCCGAGAAGTGAGAGTGCGGGGGTGCGGGACATATGAACGACGAGGAATATCGGGGGCCGGCGACCCTGTGTCTCGAGGACGGGCCGGTGGTGGTCGAGGTTCGGATGTCGGCCCGGTTCGAACCTGTCGAGGGGCGGTTCCGCTGGGCCGGGCGCACCGGGCCGCACGACCTGCTGCGTCAGCGGGTCGGGGGTGGGCTGCGGAAAGCCACGATCGTGGTGCCCGGCTCGCCGGAGACCGCGGTCCGGCTGGGTGATCCTGATCCGTGGGGCGGCGTCCGGATCTCCGGGTCCGGGACGCCGCCGTGGTTCGTACCGGGAGGCTCATGTTGACCGAACATGTTGACGTATTGATCGTCGGCGCCGGGTTGTCCGGGATCGGCGCCGCCTGGCGGTTACAACGGCAGCGTCCCGGTGACACCTACGCCATCCTCGAGGCACGGGACGCGATCGGCGGCACCTGGGACCTGTTCCGCTATCCCGGCATCCGATCCGATTCGGACATGTACACGCTGAGCTATCCGTTCCGGCCCTGGCGCGAGCCGGAATCCCTAGCCTCCGGCGAGAAGATCCGCCGCTACATCCAGGAGACCGCCGACGAAGCCGGCATCACCGCGAAGATCCGGTTCGGGACGCGGGTCACCCGCGCCACCTGGTCGTCGACGAAGTCCCGCTGGACCGTCCACACCGCCTCCGGCGACATTCTGACAAGCAATTTCCTGTACGGATGTGCCGGGTACTACGACTACGAGCACGGTTATCAGCCGGACTTCCCCGGAATCGCCGAGTACACCGGCCGGCTCGTGCACCCGCAGTCATGGCCGGCCGATCTCGACTGGACCGGCAAACGGGTGATCGTCATCGGCAGCGGCGCGACAGCGGTGACGCTGGTCCCGGCGATGGCGGCGGACGCGGCGCACGTGACGATGCTGCAGCGCTCCCCCACCTACGTCACGCCGCTCCCGGGCCGGGACGCGGTCGCCGTCCTCGCCCGCCGGCTGCTCCCGCCGCACGCCGCGAACCGGGTCGCCCGCGCCAAGAACATCCTGCTCACCCAGGCGTTCTACCAACTCGCCCGGCACCGGCCGCGACTGGTCCGGCGGGCGCTGCGCGAGATCGCGCTCCGGTTCCTGAAGGATCCGGCGTACGTGGACGAGCACTTCAAACCCCGCTACGACCCGTGGGACCAGCGGCTGTGCGTCATCCCGTCCGGTGATCTGTATCGGTCGATCAGGACCGGGCGGGCCTCGGTGGTGACCGACCACATCGACACGTTCACGCCGTCGGGCATCCGGCTGCGGTCCGGGGCGGTGCTCGACGCCGACGTCGTGGTGTCCGCGACCGGACTGTCGCTGCTGCCGGTCGGGGGCATCGAGCTGGTCGTCGACGGGGTGACGGTCGACGTCGGCGGATCGGTGTCCTACCGGGGTCTGATGCTGGGCGGGGTGCCGAACTTCGCCTACTGCATCGGGTACGTCAACGCCTCGTGGACGTTACGGGCCGACCTGTCCCACCGGTACGTGTTGAAGCTACTTGATCACATGGATCAACACGATCTGGCGGCGGCGACACCCGTCACGCCGGAGGGGACCGGGCGGCCACTGCTCGACCTGTCCTCCGGATACGTGCAGCGGGCCCTCGACCTGTTCCCCCGCCAGGGCGATCACGACCCGTGGCTCATCCGGCAGAACTATCTGCGCGACGTCCTCACCACTCCCCGAGCCGACGTGACCCGCGACATGAGTTTCACGCCCCGCTCCGGTCTCGCCCACGACGCGGCCGCTCTGCGCGGCTCTGACTCTGCTCCCGGCTCCACGTCCGTTTCCGGCTCTCCGAAGGTGGTCTGATGTCCCGTCGTCTTTCCGAGTACCGGTTCGCCGGGCGCACCGCCGTCGTCACCGGAGCCGCCAGTGGCATCGGCGAACACCTCGCCTACGGGCTGGCCTTCCGCGGCAGTGACCTGGTGCTGATCGACGTGACCGAGGATCGTCTCGCCACGGTCGCCGCGCGGATCCGTACCGCGAATCCGTCCTTGACCGTGGAGACCGTCGTCGCCGACCTCGCCGACCGGGCCGCCGTCGAATCCGTCGCCGCGCGGATCCTCGCCGACCACCCCGCGATCGGCCTGTTGATCAACAACGCCGGCATCGCACTCGGCGGGCGCTTCGACCAGGTGACCGTCGAGGAGTTCGAGCACGTCATGAACGTCAACTTCCGGGCGCCGATGCTGCTCACCCACGCGCTGCTGCCCGCATTGACTGCATCGACCGGCGGTCATCTAGTCAACATGTCCAGTCTGTTCGGGTTGATCGCACCGCCCGGGCAGAGCGCGTACAGCGCCAGCAAGTTCGCGTTGCGCGGGCTCAGCGAGGCGCTGCGCGGCGAGTTGATCGACCACGGCGTCGGTGTGACCACGGTGCATCCCGGCGGCATCCGGACACGGATCGCGGAGTCGGCGCTGATCGGCTCCCACGTACCGCGGCAAGAGATCGAACCCCAGATGAAACGCTTCGCCGCGCTGCTCAGCTTTCCCCCGGAGAAGGCCGCGGAACTGATTCTGCGGGCCGTCACCAGGCGCAAGGCCCGGCTGCTCATCGCCGTCAGCGCCAAAGCGCCCGATCTCCTGGCCCGCCTGTTGCCCGTCGGGCACGCCGCCGTCGTCCGCGCGGTCGCCGTCGCCACCAGCCGTGGGACACGACCGGCGAACACCACGATCAAAAGATGAGATTCGCGCTGGTACGGGGGACGCGTATCCGTCTCCACGAAAGCGGCGATCCGGACGCGACACCGGTCGTGCTCCTGCCCGGCATCGGGCGCAGCCTGGAGGATTGGGAGCTGCAGCATCCGTTGCTCGACGACGAGTACCGGGTGATCAGTATCGACATGCCGGGGTTCGGTCTGTCGGAGCGGATGCCCCCTTCCACCACGCTGGGCGTGCTCGCGGACGGGGTGTGGGCGACCCTCGACGCCATCGGGGAACACCGGCCCGTCCATCTGATGGGAAACTCGCTCGGCGGCGCGGTGTCCATGACGATGCTGGCCGGCTCGCCTCAACGTGTATCAACATTGACTCTGGTCAACAGTGCCGGGTTCGGGCGGGAGGTCACGGCGGCGCTGCGGATGCTCGCCGTCCCCGGGCTGGGGCGGCGGATGCTGCGCCGCATCGACCGGATCAGCGCGCCGCGGATGGAACGGATGATCTTCGCGGACCGGGCTCTCGTCACGCCCGCCAGAGTGGAGATGGCCTTGCGGATCGCGCGGCAGCCGGACTTCGCGGCCGTCTATCTGGAGATCGCGCGAGCGCTCGGCGGGGTTCGCGGGGTCGGCGCCGCCTGGCGGGCTGAACTGTTGGGGCGGTTGGCGGGTAGTCCCGTGCCCACCACCCTGGTGTGGGGCGAGCGGGACCTGATCCTGCCCAGCCGGCATCTCGGGGCGGCTCGGGCGGCGTTTCCGCATGCCCGGGCGCATCTGTTCCCGGCGACCGGGCACATGCCGCAGATCGAGCGGGCTTCGGAGTTCGCCGCGCTGGTGCGGCCGATGTTGTCCCGGGTGGCTGTTTGAGGGCGGTTGTCGGCGCTGATCGCCAGGTCTCGGCCCCCGCGCATGTGTTCATCGCCGCATCGGAGTTCGCCGGTCGAGGCTTTCAACCCGCCGCTGCCGGATGCCACTCCGACCTGTCGTGGCAGAGGGTGTTCGGACACAGTCTCCGAGGCCGCGCCGGTCGTCATGGCGTCCGGGCATCGGCTCCCTCTCCCCCCGGTGGCCGCTCTTTCCCTTCACGACATGTTCTTTTCGACGGGCGGTTGCTGTGGGCTGTCGGCACCTTCTTGAAAGTGACCCTCGACGAGCACTGAAACCCGAGGATTCCTCCGGGGTCACTCTTCGGAAAGCTGCGGCACGGGCTGCGGTTGGTGGGCGTACCGGCAAATCAGCTTGCTCTTTTGATTTTGATCTCGCTGTGGGCCACATTGGCTGGTAGGAGGGCTCGGGACTGGCCGGGGCGCAACGTGCGGGCGGTCGACGGGTCCACCACCACTGCCGTCAACTGGAAATTTTCGTCACCGCCGGTCTCCAATCCCGCGGGGCCGCATGTGAAACTCCAGCCGCCGGGGCAGGCGCCCACCACCCGGTACGGGGTGCCGGCTCCGTGTCTGCGCAGGAGCCAGACCTGGTGGTGGGGTGGGAGGTCGGCGCTGCCGCTGACCCTGGCGTTCGCTGCCAGCGTATCGCCGTCGCGGGGGTGACTGAAACCGATCGATGCGGTTCGGCCCACCGTTCCGGTGGCGGTCAGGTCGGTGGTGGTGACACCTGACGGAACTGGTGTTGACGTCTTGACGCCGGACCCCGACGGTGCAGTCAACCCTGTCGGCGGTGGGGACGCCTCGCCCAACTGGTCGTCGACCGTTGCCGATCGATGTCTTCCGGTGGGGGCGGGCGGCTCGTAGGGGGCCAGTCCGGAGTAGACGCCGGAGGCATCGGCGGGGGCCGGGGTGTGGGCTGCGGCCAGCGGCGGCGGCCGGAACTGAGGGCCGTCCGGCGCCATCCCGAACGCGGACGCGGCTACGGCCCCCACCCCCACGGTCATCAATCCCACGGTGAGGACCGGACGTCTGCGTGCTTCCCTGCCCACGGCACCGACGGTCTGTCCCACGACTGCCGTTCCCCGTCCCAGAAGTTGGTCCAGCGCTGCTTTGGCCTGGGCAAATGCGGCCGCTCCGTCGGCTGATAGTCCGTAGGCGACGTGCTCCAGGACATCTGTCGCGGGACCTTGCAGATCGCCGGTCTTCAACCGCGGAGCCGTCGGTACGTGTCCTGGCTCCGTGTTCGCCATGAACGCCGCGGCGGCTCTCGACACGTCGTCGGTGCGCTCCAGTACGGCTGTCAACGCGCTGCCGGTGCGCTCCGGTACGGCAGTCGACGCGCTGCCGGTGCGCTGCCGTAGGGCCGGTTTCGGTCGTTCACCCACCCGCATCATCACCACGGTCGAGGGCGGAAGTATGCCTGTCCGGTCATGCATCACCACGGTGTCGCCGGGCGATCCGGTGCTGATCCCGTTGTGGACGGTATGGACGTTGTGGATCCCGCCGCCGTCGGCACGGATGGCTGCACGGCCACCGGTCATCACAGCGGACGCCCGGACCGCGGCGGACCTTCCGGAACCGGACCCTGTCTCACCGATACCCGTCAGCACAGCCGTGACCGCGGCCGACACCCGAGCCGCATCAACTCGCGGCCCCGTGGCAGGCATCAGACCGGCAGTTCCAAAAGATTCACCCACACCTGTCAGTACGGCCGTCACCGCAGCAGAAGCCGGACCAGCATCAACGCCAGCCGGTGCCCCATAAAGCCCACCGGCTACGGGTGATCCTTCACCGCCCGCCTCATGTTGCGGCTCAGTGTTTCTCGTATGAGACTCGCTGCCCCTCGCATGGGGCTCAGCACCTCTCACATGGGGCTCGCTGCCCCTCGCATGGGGCTCGCTGCCCCTCACGTGGGGCTCAGCACCTCTCACATGAGGCTCAGTGCCTCCCTCGTGGGGCTCGGTGCCTCTCGCCTGGGGAGAGGTGTCGCCTGAGGGGGTGACAGCACCCGGCGGCGCCGAATCCCGCCCCGCCGCCGTGACGTAAACCCGGGAACCCGCATCAACCCGGGAACCCGCATCGTGCTCGGCATCCCTTGCCCCAGCCCGCCCTGGGGAAGCAGCCCGCCAAGCATCACCAACCGGTCGAACAGCATCATCTCGATACCCAGCGTCGACCTGCCGCGCCCCGTCAACCCGCGTCAGACCGTCGACATGGCCGACGCCGACCACCGGACCCGCATGATTCACCCCGCCCGGACCGTCCACCTGGCTGACGTCATCCGCCTCAGCCACACGGCTCACCCAGCCCGCACCGCCCCCCTGAGCTGCATGACTCCCGTGGCTGGCACCGTTCACCTGGTCAGCACCGTTCAGCTGAGCCACACGACCGGCCCGACCCGCACCGTCCACCTGAACCACAGATCCCACGTGGCTGGCACCGCCCACCTGACCAACACCATCCAGCTGAACAACACGACCGGCCCAGCCCGCACCATCCACCTGAACCACCGAACCCACGTGGCCGGCACCGCTCACCTGGCCAACACCGCTCACCTGAGCCTCGTGGCTGAGCCTGCCGGCGCTACCCACTTGAAACGCCTGACTCATGTGAGTGGTGCCGCCCATCTGGCCGGCACCAGCAGCATGCCGCGCGTCGCCAGCGAGTAGGACAGCCTCGGCCTGCTGCACGGCATTGGCCTGCTGCATGCCGTTGGCCTGCTGCATGCCGTTGGCCTGCTGCATGCCGTTGGCCTGCTGCGAGCCGTTGGCCTGCTGCGAGCCGGTGGCCCAGCGAACGGCGCCCGCCTGCACCAATGCGGCGATCTGGCGTGCATCGATTCGGCGCGCATCGGCGGCTCCGGGCATGACCGCGAGCACGGCAACCGGCATCGTAGCGTCGGTGATCTGCGGAGCGGAGGTAACGATCGAGCCCGCAGCCGAAACCGTCGGCCCCGCAGCCGACAGGTTCAGGATCGGTTGAATCGCTGTTGATTCAGTCAACGTTGATCCGGGACATGTTGAGCCAGGACAGGTTGATCCGGAACATGTTGATCCAGTCAATGATGATTCCGATGTGGTCAACTCGATCAATGTTGACGGCGCGGTGGTCAACATTGCGGACGTCAATGTTGACGAGTCCTGTGTTGACGTTGGCTGGGTAGACGGCGGAAGCGTTGATCGAGGTTGTGCCGGTGGCGCCTCTGCTGATGAAGCCGATGTGTCCGAAGCCGATGTTGATGAAGACGAAGCTGATGTTGACGTCAATGTTGATGACGTCAAGGGCAGAGAAGCCGGCGGCGGCATTCCCTGCTTCGCAGTTGTTGGCGGCTGAGCTGCCGTCCGCGCTTCCGCGTCGTCGGGAATCCGCTCCCGCGCTTCCGGACCATCAGGAACCTGCTCCCGCGCTGCCAGACCGTCAGAAACCTGCGTCCACGCTTCCGGACCATCAGGAACCTGCTCCCGCGCTGCCAGACCGTCAGAAACCTGCGTCCACGCTTCCGAACTATCAGGAACCTGCTCCCGCGCTTCCGGACCGCCGGGAACCTGTGTCCACGCTTCCGTGCTGTTGGGAACCTGGGTCCGCGCTTCCGCGCCGTTAGGAGTTGCTGTGGGGCTGGAGGAGTTCTCGGGCGTGCCTTCGGATGCGGATTCCCGGGAGGTGACAACCATCGAACGCCTTCCGCATGATCGGAGGCCGCCGGTGAACCGCCGGCCGGAGCGCCGTACCCAACAGCGCCATCCGACCCGATAACCCGACTACCCACGATTTAGATGCGGTTGTCCGTAGTGACGCTATTGTGGCGATCCTCTCCCAGTAATCCGTAATGACGGCTTACGGACATCCGAGAACGGGCTTGCACCAGCCCATATCCCGCCGCCCACAGCGCTCGGCAAGACCGGAACCAAACGCGGGAAAGATCAGAATTCTCGCGACCGGGCGAACCCTTGAAACGAATACTCATCAAGACCGAAATCGGCGACTGCGATCCGGCCGCCCGGACCTGGCGACCCTCGCGTCCGACACAACGGCGAACCCTTCGACCACGCCGCGAATTGACCCCGTCGCGAACCCGTGGCGACGCCGCCGCCCCGCCGGCGGCAACCAACGCAACCAACGCAACCAACGCAACCAGGGCCGCAATCATGGCGCCGACCTCCATCAGCAGGACGACGAATCCCCCGGCCACGTCGTTGGACCCGCCGAAGCCTGACCAAAATCCGTCACCGCCCCCTTACGGACCGGTCAGCGGCTGTCCCGCAACTCCCTGAGGATTCGGGACAGGTGTGCGCGGTCGGTCGGGTTGAGGCCGGCGAACAGCCGTTCGCCCTCGCTGGCGCGAGCCTCCCGGATGGCCCTTGCCGTCTCGGCACCGCGCTCGGTCAGCACCACCAGGGTGGCCCGGCGGTCGGACGGATCCGGACGCCGCTCGACCAGCCCCCGGTTCTGCAGGTCGTCGATCACCTCGGTGGCCGAACGCGGCACGATCCGCAGATGCTCGGCCAGGGCGCTGAGACGCATCTCACCGTGTTTGGAGAGCACCATGACCGCGCGGGACTGCGACGGCGAGACATGCCAGGGCTCGAGCGTGATCCTGGTGTGCTCACGCAGCTTCCGGGACACCGCCCAGAACGTCTCCAGCAGCCCGTCCTCCTCCACGGGAACAAACTACCAGCGATTACCGTTGCTCCCTCATGTTGAGGTAACCTCAGCATGCCGCCCGGGCCACCACACGACCCGGATACCCCCGTACAAGAAAGGCACGCTCTTGGCAGAAATCCCACGCCGCGGCGCGGCACGCACCCTGACCCCCGCGGAGAAGGCGCAGGCCCGCGCCGTCTCGCTGCGCCGCATCGGCGGCCTGTTCGTCGGCCATCGCGGGCAGCTCGCTGTCGTCGTGGCCGTCATCATCGTCTCGTCCGTCATCTCGATGGCCTCACCGTTCCTGCTCCGCGAGGTCATCGACGTCGCACTCCCCCAGTCCGATCTGCGCCTGCTGTCCTGGCTGGTGGCGGGCATGATCGGTGTCGCAGCGGCCACGTCCGCGCTCGGCGTCGTGCAGACCTGGATCTCCACGACCGTCGGTCAGCGGGTCATGCACCGGCTGCGCACCGACGTGTTCGCCCACCTGCAACGGCAGTCGGTGGCGTTCTTCACCCGCACGCGCACGGGTGAGGTCCAGTCCCGCATCACCAACGACATCGGCGGCATGCAGCAGGTGGTCACCTCGACTGCCACGTCGGTCGCCGCGAACCTGACCACCGTGATCGCCACGCTGGTCGCCATGACCGCGTTGTCCTGGCAACTCACGCTGGTGTCGCTGGTCGCGCTGCCACCGGCGGTCTACTGGACGCGGCGGGTCGCCCGGATGCGCCAGGCGATCACCGCTCAACGGCAGCGTGAGCTGGCCGACCTCAACGTGATCATCGACGAGGGCCTGTCGATCAGCGGCGTGCAGCTCGCCAAGACGATGGGCGCGACCGGTGCGGTGACCGACCGGTTCACCTCGTCGTCGTCCCGGCTGATCGACCTGGAGCTGCGTTCCGAGCTGGCCGGCCGCTGGCGGATGGCCACGATGAACATCGTCTTCGCCGTGATCCCCGCGGCGATCTATCTGGCCGCCGGGCTGCCGTTCGCCGCGGGCGCGATGAGCATCGGCACCCTGGTCGCGTTCACCGGGTTGCAGGCGGGCCTGTTCCGCCCACTGATGAGCCTGCTCGACGTCGGGGTCACGCTGACCGCGTCGCTGGCGTTGTTCCAGCGCATCTTCGAGTACCTCGACCTCCCCGTCGACATCCAGGAGCCCACGACACCGGTCCGGCTGACCGAGCCACGGGGGCACCTCCAGTTCAAGGACGTCACTTTCGCGTACGGGGACAGCGCCACCGCCGCCCTGGCCGGCGTGAGTCTCGACGTGCCCGCCGGGTCGTCCCTGGCCCTGGTCGGGGAGACCGGTTCCGGCAAGAGCACCATCGCCGCCCTGATCGCGCGGCTGCACGACCCGACGTCCGGTCAGGTCACCATTGACGGCGTCGACGTCCGCGACCTGGCCCTGGACGATCTGGCCGCCCTGGTCGGCGTCGTCAGCCAGGAGACGTATCTGCTGCACACCACGATCCGGGAGAACCTGCGCTATGCGAAACCGGACGCCACCGACGCCGAGATCGAGCGCGCCACCCGGGCCGCCCAGATCCACGATCTGATCACGGCGCTGCCCGACGGGTACGACACGATGGTCGGATCCCGGGGCCACCGCTTCTCCGGCGGTGAGAAACAGCGCATCGCGATCGCCCGGACCCTGCTGCGCGATCCCCGCATCCTGGTTCTGGACGAGGCCACCAGTGCTCTGGACAACGAGACCGAGCGTGCCGTTCAGCAGGCGTTCGACACCCTGGCCGAGGGGCGCACCACGGTGACGATCGCGCACCGGCTGTCCACGGTCCGCAACGCCGATCAGATCGCGGTGATCGACCACGGCCGGATCCTGGAGTCCGGCACCCACGATTCCCTGCTCCGGGGCGGCGGGCACTACGCCACCCTGGCCCGCTGATCATCGATGTCCGGCCGGGACCTATCGTCGGCGCACGTGAGCTTTCATTACGAGGTCGTCATCAGCTGCTTCCTGGAAGCACACACTCCGGACACCGTTCTGGACACACTTCACTGGTTGCTGGGCATCGCCGACGAGCGCCCGGCGCATCTGAGCGACGACACGTTCCCCTACCAGACGTTCGACCCGGACCCGGACAGTCGACTGCCGGGCGGTGACGTGGCCACGCTGCGGCAGCAGAAGCGGGGCTTCACCGCCTACGGCGACGTCGTCGAGTGGGGCCTGCACGTCCGAGTCCTGGTCCACGACGACGGCATGGGCGAGATCTACTCGTTCCTGGAGCTCATCGAGCCGCATGTCTCCGGCGACGGTTACGCCGGCCACATCCGCAACGAGGACGACCCCACCCAGATGGACATCCTCATCCTGGGCAGCGGTTCCTTCCAGATCAGCTGACGGGACCACCCCACTCCACGCGAACACGAACGCCTGCCCGAATGCGAAACCCACGTGAAGTGGCCCCCGCACGAAGGTGGAACCCCGCCCGGTGGAGCGGGCGGGGCGTTTGACGGGCGTACCGCAATCAGCTGGTTTTGAACTTTTCGAAGTGGACTACCTCTTCGAGGGGGCGGCGTTTGGGTTCGGACCAGCGGCCTCGGCTGGGGTGACCGATCGGGATCAGGGCCATCGTCAGTGCGTCCCCCGGGAGGCCCAGCAGGGTGCGGACTTCGGCCTCGTGGCCGATGTGCAAGGTGGTCAAGGTTGCGCCCAGGCCGTGTGCGCGGGCGGCCAGAATCAGGTGCTGGACGGCGCCGTAGATCGACGAACCCAGCCTTGGATTGGTGGATTTCGCGGCGCCCAGCAGGACCGGGAAGATCCAGACCGGTGCCTCTTCCAGGTGATTCGCCAAGTGGTCGGCGGCCAGGAAGCTCTTCTTGCTCATCGGGCCGCCCTCCGGCGCGCCCAGGATCTGCTCGCGGCGGGAACCGTAGTGGCGCTCCCAGCCCTCCCGGTACCAGTCCGCGATCTGCTTCTTCGTCTCCGGGTCGCGGACCACGATCCATGTCCAGAATTGACCATTGCCGGCGGATGGGCCCCGGATCGCGGCGTCCAGGATGGCGCGGATCACGTCGTCGCCGACCGGCTCGGTGGACAGGTAGCGGCGGGCCGGCGTCGAGTGCAACGCCTCCAGCAGAGGTAGTGCGTTCGGGTCCGTCATGCCGGGATCCTACTGGCCGGTAGCCTCAGCCGGGATGGTGTCCCGCGTACATTCCGGACGGCCGGAAACGCAGTGGGCGATCGCCGTACTCCTCCATCGCGTGCGCCAGCCAGCCCGCCGTCCGGGCCACCGCGAAGATCACCTCGCCGGCCTCGGCGGGCATGTCGTATTCCAGGGACAGTGCGGCGAGCGCCAGATCGATGTTGGCGGCGGTGCCCGATCTGGTACGCATCGTCCGGTCCAGCCGCAGAGCATCCTGCTTCGGCGCACCGTCGCCGAGCAGATCGAACAGGGCGGTCGCGCGCGGATCCCCGTCCGGATAGAGCGGATGCCCGAACCCGGGGACCGGAACACCGGTGCGCAAGCGATCCGAAAGAGTCACCGCCGGTCCCTTGGCACCGGAGGATTCGATCAGCAGCTGGTACGCGAGACCACTCGCCGCCCCGTGCAACGGACCGTCGAGTGCGGCGAGACCGGCGCTGACCACCGCGTACGGGTGTGCACGTGTTGACGCGGCAACCCTTGCCGCAAGTGTTGACGCGGCGATGTCGTGATCGGCGAGCAGGACCATCGCGCCGTTGAGAGCGCGCAGACCCTCCTCCGTCGGCGGGACACGGGTCAGCCGGTGCCAGAGTGCCTCGGCCAGCGGGATCGGCTTGACCGGGACACCGGTGCGGGCCGGCAGCCCGTGCACCATCGTGGCGAGCAGATCCCGTCCGGTAGCGATCACCGCGGCGGGCGACGTGTCGAACCGCAGCGGATCAGCAGCCGACGCGGCGGCGACGATCACCCGCAGGCGGTCGGTGAGCCGGGCGGTGGCCGGCAGCTTCGCCGTGACCTCGACAACCAGATCCCACAACTTCCCGTTGACCGGAATCAGCAGGTCAGCCCCCGGCCGACCGGCCCATTCCCGGCTCGGGCCGACCGCTCCTGCCAGGCCGGCCGCTTCAGCCAGGGTGACCGTTCCCGCCGGGTCAGCCGCTTCAACCGGGGTAATCGTTGCAGCCAGGGTGACTGCCCCTGCCTGGCTGACCGTTCCTGCCGGGCCGACCGCTTCAACCAGGGTGACCGCTCCTGCCGGGCCAGCCGTTCTTACCGGGCCAGCCGCCGCAGCCGTCTCGCCCTGCGGCTCGGCTTCTCTTGATCCGGGCTCTTCGCCCGGGCGGCCGGTCTCCTCACTCGGGCGGCCGGACTCGTCCGGCTGGGCTTCCCTGCTCGGGCCTCTCGTTGCGTCCAGCCGGATGGTTTGATCGGGGTTGCCCCACTGGGCCGGCCGGTTTGCCGTTGTCACGCCGGTGGTCTCTCCCGGCTCGCCTGACTCGGCTGGTCTGTTCGAGCTGCCCGGTGTGTCCGCCCTGGCCAGCCGGACTGTGTCGGCCGGCATGACTGTCCCGGTCGGCCGGCCTGTGTTGACTGGGGTGGGGGTCTGGTCTCCGGACCACAGGAGGGCCGCGACGGACTCGTACGAGAAGTCTCGGGCCAGGATTGTGGCGTCCTGGCCTCGGAAGAACAGGCGGCCGTCTCTGATCAGGGTGATGCCGGTCTGGATGCCGGGGGTGGTGGGTCGTTTGCGGGTGGCCACGAAAGCGTCGACGTCGGATCTGGTGAACAGGCTGTTCTTGCCGTCGGCGTTGCGCCGGCTGGTGAGGAGACCGCGGCTGACATACGCATACACCGTCGCCTGCTTGACGCCCAGCAGGCTAGCGACTTCCTCGGTGGTCAGCAGCGGTTCAGAGGCCATGTTGCCATCCTCTCATATTGACTGGATCAACATTGACATCAACATGTTGATTATCCACATTGAGGTCATGTTGACAGTCAATCCTGGGCTTGCCGGTGTTGTTGCCTTCGACACCGAGATCGCCGAACCCGATCGGAACGGCGGGGCGCTGCGGTACCGCGGCGTCGACATCAACTCCCTGGCCGGGCGGGCCTCGTTCGGTGACGTCTGGGGGCTGCTCGTCGATGGTGACTTCCGTCGGGGGCTTCCGCCGGCCGGGGCGCTTCCGCCTGTGGACAACACCGGGGACATCCGGGCCGATGTGCAGGCCGCGGTGTCGCTGCTGGCCCCGCGATGGTCCATGCGTCAACTGATCGACATCTCCGACGAGCAGGCCCGCGACGACCTGGCCGCGACGTCGGCGGCGGTCCTGGACTACGTCGCCCGGGCCGCTCGCCTCTTCTCCGCGGCGGGAGGTCCGGCTGCGGGAGGGCGGGTGGTGGAGCGGGTTTCCGGGGTGGAGGGGGTTCCTGTGCCGGAGCGGCTGGTGGCTGCGGGGCGGACTGCTACCGAGCGGTTCATGATTGCCTGGCGAGGGGAACCTGATCCTCGGCATGTGGCGGCCATCGACCGGTACTGGGTGTGTGCCGCTGAGCACGGCATGAACGCCTCCACCTTCACCGCCCGGGTTGTCGCCAGTACCGGGGCCGATGCTCCCGCCTGCGTGTCGGCTGCGATCGCGGCGCTGTCGGGGCCGCTGCACGGTGGGGCTCCGGCCCGGGCGCTCGGCATGATCGAAGAGGTCGAGCGGGGTGTGGACGCCCGGCGATACGTTCGGCGGCTGCTTGACGACGGGCAGCGGCTCATGGGGTTCGGGCATGCGATCTACCGGGCGGAGGATCCTCGGGCGCGGATCCTGCGGGAGACCGCCCGGGAACTGGCGGCTCCGCGGTACGAGGTGGCGCGGGCACTGGAACTGGCTGCCCTGGCCGAACTCCGGGAACGCAAACCGGACCGGGTTCTGGAGACGAACGTCGAGTTCTGGGCCGCGGTGGTGCTGGACTTCGCGGGCGTACCGGCGGAAATGTTTGCTTCGATGTTCACCTGTGCCCGGACCGCTGGATGGAGTGCCCACATCCTGGAACAGAAGCGCCTGGGAAAGATCATCCGGCCGTCCGCCGACTACGTGGGGCCCGGCGAACGTGACGCCGCCGAGGTTCCCGGCTGGCCCCCGGTCACCGCTCCCCTGTGATGACGGCCGACCCGAAGGCGGGCGGCCGCCCGTGAGAACCGGACGGCCGCCCGTAAGGAACAGACTGTCGCCCGTGAGAACCGGACGGCCGCCCGTAAGGAACGGACTGTCGACCATGAGAAACGGTCGGCCGCCCGTGAAGACCGGGCGGCCGACCAGGAACAACGGGTGTCAGGGCAGCTCGGACGGCCGGTAGGAGGTGGTCTTGCCGCCGGCGTGGACCGTCACGGTCAAGGTGTCCACCTCGCCGCCCTCGGGGCCCGGCCACCAGGCCGCCCACCAGCCGGATTTCACGCTGGCCTGCAGGAGCGCGCCGCTGTCCAGCCGGATCTCCACCGCGTCGACCCCCGGACCGGCCAGGCCGACGATGTTGGACCACTGGTCGTCACCGTCACCCAGGGAGCTCATCGTCTCCAGGTTGACGGTACCGGCGGCGGGAGCCGGCAACCCCCCGGGGCCGGCCAGGCCCATCGATGCGGCGCTCTCCTCGGCGACCATCAGGCATTCGACGACGCCCTCCGCCTTGCTCATGATCAGCAGGGTGGCCTCGCCCCGTTGTTCGGCCAGCAGCACGTCGGCGGCCTGCGGGCTGGTCTTTCCGCCGACGTCGCCGGACGCGCACACCTTCGCCTGCGGCAGCACCTGGTCGCCGGTTCGGGAGGTGGGCATCGCAGTCCACGATGCGACGGCCTTCTCGGTGGTGCCGGGGACCAGGGCGGGCACCGCTACGGCGGCCACCGCGCCGGCGGCCATGGCTGCGGCGCCGGCGACGATCCAGCGCCGTGCGGGCGGCCGGGAGGCGGAGGTGGAGGTGGAGGCGGTGCCGTCGATCACCCGCTCGACGAAGGCCTCGGAGCGGGCCCATTCCCTGCGGCTCGGCTCGCGGCCCCGAGCGGGATCAAGAACGGCGAGCATGCCCAGATCGTGATCACGGGCGGCAGACAGGCCCCGGCCGGTGTCGCGAGCGGCGGACAGGCCCGGGTCATTGTCGCGGCCGGCAAACGACGCCCGGTCGGTGCCGCGGCCGGCGAGCGGGCCCGGGTAGGTGTCGCGCAGCGGAGATCCGGAGGCCGTGGGGTCGGTGGAGTCGTTCATGCGTTCGTCCATGACTGCTGCTCCTTGACTAGGAGGGCGGGGGCCGCCGGTTCGAGGGCGGACTGGAGGCGCTTGCGGGCCCGGGTCAGGCGCATCGCGAAGGTGGACCGGCGGCAGTTCAGCACGGTGGCGGCCTGTTCCGAGGTGAGGCCGTCGAAAGCGATCAGGGCGAGCACCTCGCGGTCGCCGGCGCTCAAGGTTCGCCAGGCGCGTTCCAGGTCGACCCGGGTGGCCGCCCCGGTGGCGCCGTCCGGTTCGTGGAAGCCGTCGCCGCTCAGGCGTACGTCCAGAGCCTGCCGCCGCAACCAACCGCGGGTCTGGTTGGCCATCGTCCGCCGGGCCACCGCGAACAACCAGGGGCGGGCGTCCTCGGGGACGTCGGCGAGCCGCCGCCAGGCGGTGAGGAACACGGTGGACACGATGTCCTCCGCCTCGTCCGCCGGCACCCGCCGTTCGACGAACCGCAGCAGGTCAGCGTAGGTGTTCCGGTGCAGCGCCCGGAACCGCTCTTGTTGGTCCATGCCCCCTACCTGTCCGGCACGCGAAAGGCTGTCACACCCGAATCCCGGCGAAAATCCAGCCAGGCCCGGCGAGAAACGCCCATCGAAAGGCAGGCCCGAGTTCGGGACGGGCTGGTCAGAAGCGGGCCGCCCTCAGGCCCGGGATCGGGACTGGTCGGTCAGGGCGAAGACGCAACCCGCGGTCCCGGCCGCGCAGAGCAGGGCGACGTACAGGCTGGACGGCACGGTGAGCAGCCCGGCAGCGTCCAGGAGACCGGCCCCGGCGAGCACTGCCAGGAACCACGACAACGTCATCCGGGCCACATACCCGGTCGCCGAACGGACCGCCCCGGGGCGACGGAGCGGCGGCCGGCCGGGGTGGATCCGCAGACTTTCGGCGTAGTCGTCGGCGGCCAGCGCCAGGGACGCGGCATCGACCGCGGTGCTCATCGCCGCCGCGAAGGCGTGCAGCGCGCTACGGGCCCCGGCGTGACCGAAATCGATCGCCAGCGCACGTCCGACGGCCTCGCGGGCGCTGAGCGGGCGGCCGATCGCGAAGAGGGCCATCCCGTACGTGACCATCAGATCCGCGTCCCAGCCGGCCATGTCGACGACGCACCGTAGTCCCTCGGCGGCGTCGGTGGGCAGGCCCGCGGCGAGCTGCGCCTGGGCGAGACGGTTGTGCAGGCGAGGGTTGCCCGGGTCCTCCCGGCAGGCGGCGGCCGCGGCGGCGATGGCCTCGGCGTGGTCGCCCAGGTGCGAGTGGGCGGCGCTCAGCCAGTGCAGGGACTCGGTGCCGTACGGGTCGAGATGCCACGCGGCCTGCGCGGCGACCAGCGCCTCGGCCGGGTCGCCGAGGTCGAGGCGGGCACGGGCCATCCGCTGCCAGCCGCCGACGTTCTCCGGCTCCCGCCCGACGAACGGGGTGAGCAGCCGTGCGGCATTGTGGGCACGCCCGCGGGCGAGCAGGGCATCGGCCTCGGCGAGAAGCAGCTCGGTTTGCACGATGCTCCCGATCGGCAGCGACCCGGGCAGCGCGTGGTCACATCACGGTGCACGTGAGTTGCCAACGGCCGACCCCAGATCAAGAGCCCCTTTCCTCGTACGCCAGCGAACTAGGTGAGAACCAACAGCCGCGACGCGCGCAACTGCCGCACGGCGGGGAAAAGGCCGCGTGACGGTGTGGCCACAACAAGAGCCGAACCGCCCCGCGCGGTCACGAGGCGCGTGGTCACGGGTTGCGCAGCTCGTCGCGGTAGGAGACCAGGGAGCCGATCATGCCGTGCAGGAACTTCTCGATGGTCACCAGCTCGCTGACGGTGAAGTCGTTCATCACCGCGTCGGTGCGCGGGGCCAGCGGCGTGAAGAACGCCATCGCGAGCGCCATCCCGGCGTCCGCATAACGCAGGTGCACGACGCGGCGGTCCGCGCTCTCCCGGGAGCGCCGCAGGTGACCGGCGCGTTCCAGACGGTCGATCAGTGCGGTGGTGGCGCCCGAGGTCAGGCCGATGGACTCGCCGAGCCGGCCGGGGGTGAGCGGGTTGCCGCGGCGCTCGGCCTGCATCACGGCGAGCAGGGCATGCATGTCGGTGGCGTGCAGGCGGTGCTGGCTGGCGAAGGCGTGCCCGATGTGCTGCGCCTCGCCACTGTACGCGTTCAGCAGGTCGACGAGCTCCCTGCGCAACCGCCCACGTTCTGCGGTTTCTGATCCTTCCACGGGTGTAAGTGTTGCAGATCCCCACTCGGTCGTGAACAATCTCGATGGTAAAGATTCTAGGTCATGAAGATACATAGATATGGGGCAAGCTAGATGAAGAGAGCATGGGCGACGCTCCTCCTGGCCCTGCTGCTCGGTGGGCTCGTCTTCGGGTTCGCCGGGACCACTGAGACGGACAACGACCCCACCTCGTCGCTGCCGTCGTCGGCCGAGTCGACCCGGGTCGCCGAGCTGCAACGCCAGCTGCCCTCCGGGCGTACCAACCCGGCGTTGATCGTGGTCGCCAAGGGCGGCGAGGCGCTGACCGATGCCGACCTGGTCACCGTCCAGGGCCTGGGCCGGCCGATCCTGTCCGACGACCGCAAGGCCGCCATCGTGAGCGTGCCGCTGCCGGCCACCGGTGACGCCGCCGCCACCAGCGCGAAGGTCGAGGAGCTGCGGCAGCAGGTCACCACCGGGCTGCCGGCCGGGGTGACCGCCGAGGTCACCGGTGGCGCCGGGTTCAGCGCCGACCTGTCCAACAGTTTCAGCGGCGCCAACACCCGGCTGCTGATCGTCACGGTCGTGGTCGTCACGATCCTGCTCCTGGTGACGTACCGCAGCCCGATCCTGTGGATCGTCCCGCTGTTCGTCGTCGGGTTCGCCGACCAGCTCGCGGCCAAGGTCATCTCGATCCTGTCGCAGCACACCGATCTGGCCATCAACGGCTCCACCACAGGCATCGTCACGGTGCTGGTGTTCGGCGCCGGCACCAACTACGCGCTGCTGCTGATCTCCCGCTACCGGGAGGAGCTGCACAAGTCCGAGGACCGTTTCGAGGCGATGAGCAAGGCGCTGCGCGGGGCCGGTCCGGCCATCGCCGCCAGCGCGGGCACCGTCGTCCTGGCGCTGCTCACCCTGATCCTGGCCAGCCTGCGCAGCAACACCGCGCTGGGTCTGACCGCGGCCGCCGGTGTCACCATCGCCGCGGCGTTCGCGCTGCTGGTGCTGCCGGCCGCGCTGGTCCTCTGCGGCCGTGGCCTGTTCTGGCCGTTCATCCCGCGGGTCGGGCAGGCCGGCCCGGAGGACGGCAAGGGTTTCTGGGCGCGGGTGGGCCGTGGCGTGGTGCGCCGGCCGGTCCTCGTGGCGTCCGCCTCGGTGCTGGTGCTGGGCCTGCTCGCGCTGGGCGGGCTCGGCACCAAGGTCGGGCTGTCGCAGGCCGAGCAGTTCCGGGTCGAGGCCGAGTCGGTGCGCGGCCTGGAGACGCTCTCGAAGTATTTCCCGGCCGGGGCCGCCGGTCCCGCGGTCGTCCTCACCGAGCCGGCCAAGGCCGAGCAGGTGCTGGCCACCGTCTCCGGCACCGAGGGGGTCGCCCAGGCCCGGGTCGCCGAGCAGGACGACACGCAGGTCAGCATCAGTGCCGTCCTGGTCGCCGCGCCGGACACCGCCGAGGCCTTCGACACCATCCGTGACCTGCGGGAGCGTCTCGACGGCGACGCCCTCGTCGGCGGCACGGTGGCGACCGCGCTGGACACCCGGGACGCCGCCCGCCGCGACCTGACGGTGATCGTGCCGGTGATCCTGCTGGTGGTGTTCCTGGTCCTGGTCGCACTGTTGCGGGCCCTGGTCGCGCCGGTGCTGCTGATGGTGACCGTGGTGGTCAGCTTCGTGGCGTCGCTGGGCGCCGGGTCGTGGCTCTTCCGGAACGTGTTCGACTATCCGGCGCTGGACAACTCGGTGCCGCTGTTCTCGTTCCTGTTCCTGGTGGCGCTCGGTGTCGACTACAACATCTTCCTGGTCACCCGGGCCAAGGAGGAGGCGCCCGGCCGGGGCACCCGGGACGGCATGGTGCACGCTCTCGCGGTCACCGGCGCGGTGATCACCAGCGCGGGCATCCTGCTCGCGGCGGTCTTCGCGGTCCTCGGCGTGCTGCCGGTGGTGACGCTGACCCAGATCGGCGTGATCGTCGGCATCGGCGTCCTGCTGGACACCCTGCTGGTCCGGACCGTCCTGGTCCCCGCCCTGGCGACCCTGACCGGCGACCGTTTCTGGTGGCCCGGCCGCCCGCAGCTGCAGGCCCCCACCGGCGACGGCGACGACCCGCGGTCCACCCGCCCGGTCACCGACTGGGAGACGGTCGACCGGGCAAAGGTCGACGAGTCCACGACGAAGTGACCCGGCCGTCCGGCGGCGACCACGAGGATCGCCGCCGGACGGAGACCGCCGCACGCTACCGGAAGGGGCCAGCGGGACGACTGACCGATGCCCGCGACGGGGAGCCCGGTGGCGGGCCGAGGCGGGCCCGGCGAGACGGCCGAGACGGGCCCGGCGAGACGGGCCGGGCGAGACGGGCGGACGGGTGGTGCCGGACGCGCGGCGGGCCGGCTCGGGGAGTGCGCCCTCAACCCTATCCACAAATCCTATTGACTCGATAGGATCTCGGGGCATGGATGAACGTGCATACGACGAGCGCCGGCTCCGTGACTTCCGCGCTGGGCGGACCCGCGGCTTCTCCCGGCGCGACCTGATGAGACTCACCGCGGCGATCGGGGCGGGGGCAGCCCTCCCGGTGATCCCCGCCGCCCCGGCGACAGCCGCCGGGCCGATCGTCAAACCGCTTCCGGAGGACCTCTTCCGGCTGTTCGGGACCAACGCCGAGATGCGCTGGTCGGCGATGAGGGACCAGGGCTACTACGTGCCGGTGGACCGCTTCTTCGTCCGCAACCACACGGTCACCCCGGAGATCGACCCGGCCACGTGGGCTCTGGAGATCTCCGACCTCGGGAGAGGCAGGTCGACATTCTTCGCCCTCGACGATCTCAAGAGGCTCCCGTGCGAGACGAGACCGGTGGCCATCGAATGCGCCGGAAACGGCCGCAGCTTCTACACCACACAACAGGGACAGACGGTTTCCGGTACGGCATGGCAACTGGGCGCCATCGGAGTAGGCCGGTGGAAGGGTGTCCGACTGTCCACCGTCCTGCGCAGGGCCGGGATCGGACGGGACGCGGTGGACGTACAACCGATCGGCCTTGATCCGAACTTCGTCAGCGGTGGCGTGGACCTGGGCCCGGTGCGACGTCCGTTCCCGATCAGCAAGGCGTTCGACGACGTGCTGCTGGCCTACGAACTGAACGGCGAACCACTCCCCGCCGACCACGGTTTCCCGCTGCGCGTGGTGGTCCCCGGCTGGATCGGCATCGCCTCGATCAAGTGGGTCGGCCGGATCGATGTGTCCCCCGAGCCGCTGTTCAGCCCGTGGAACACCCAGTTCTACCGTCTTTTCGGCCCGGACTTCCCGGCCGAGGGCCGACCGTTCGACCGCCAGGTGATCAAGAGCGCGTTCGAGCTGGACCCCGGCACCACGTTCCCGGCCGGCACCCGGACCCGCCTGACCGGCCGTTCCTGGTCGGCGGCCGGGCCGATCCGCGAGACGACGGTGAGCACCGACGGCGGCGTGACGTGGCGGCGGGCCCGGCCCTACGGATCGACGCCGGGCAACGTGTGGCAGCGCTGGGAGATCGACTGGACCCCCACGGCCGGCGACCACGTGCTCCAGGCCCGTGCGACGGACGTGCGCGGCAACACCCAGCCGGAGACGGCCCGCTTCAACACCCTCGGCTACCTGTTCGATGCGGTGGTCCGGGTGCCCGTGACCGCCGCCTGAGGACCACTTTGCAAGAACTTGCAGCCTCCTGAACTGGCGTTGGGCTAGCAGTCTATGCAAGAACTTTCATGGACTGCTAGCGTTCGTCGCCATGACGGATCTACTTGTCGCGCCGCCGGCCACGTCGTGGTGGCGCAACGCGGTCATCTACCAGGTCTACCCGCGCAGTTTCGCCGACGCGAACGGTGACGGCATCGGTGACCTGCCCGGTGTCCTGAGCCGGCTGCCGTACCTGCGCGATCTCGGGGTGGACGCGGTCTGGCTGTCGCCGTTCTACGCCTCGCCGCAGGCCGACGCGGGGTACGACGTCTCCGACTACCGCACCGTCGACCCGATCCTCGGCACCGTCGCCGACGCCGAGCGGCTGATCGCCGGCGCGCACGCCCTCGGCCTGCGGATCATCGTCGACCTGGTTCCCAACCACTCTTCGGACCAGCACGAATGGTTCCGGCGGGCGATCGCCGAGGGCCCCGGTTCACCGTTGCGGGACCGCTACCACTTCCGCCCCGGCCGGGGCGCCGACGGCGAGCTGCCGCCGAACGACTGGCCGTCCATCTTCGGCGGCCCGGCCTGGACCCGGGTCGCCGACGGCGAGTGGTACCTGCACCTGTTCGCCCCCGAGCAGCCGGACTTCAACTGGGAGCACGCGGCGGTCCGCGACGAGTTCAAGACCATCCTGCGGTTCTGGCTCGATCTCGGCGTCGACGGTTTCCGGATCGACGTGGCGCACGGCATGGTCAAGGAGACCGGGCTGCCGGACATCGGCGACACCGGTGAGTGGCATCTGCTGGGCGCCGGCGAGAGCCCGTTCTTCGACCGGGACGGGGTGCACGAGATCTACCGCGACTGGCGGGCGATCCTGGACGAGTACCCGGGTGAGCGGATCGCGGTGGCCGAGGCGTGGGCGCCGACGCTGGACCGGGTGGCGAACTACGTGCGCGGCGACGAGCTGCACCAGGCGTTCAACTTCAGCTGGCTGGGCACCGCGTGGAACGCGCACGAACAGCGGCGGATGATCGACGACTCGCTGTCCGCGATGCGCGCGGTCGGGGCGCCGACCACGTGGACGCTGTCGAACCACGACGTGGTCCGGCACACCACCCGGCTGATGCAGCGGATCGACGGTGAGGCGGCGGGGCGCAGACCCACGCCGGTCGACGACGCCCGAGGTCTGCGGCGCGGCCGCGCGGCGTCCGCGCTGATGCTGGCACTTCCCGGTTCGGCGTACGTCTACCAGGGCGAGGAGCTGGGCCTGCCCGAGGTCATCGACCTGCCCCCGGAGGCCCGCCAGGACCCGGCGTTCCATCGCGCGGCCGGTCAGGACGGCTACCGCGACGGCTGCCGGGTGCCGATCCCGTGGAGCGGCGACAGCGCGCCCTACGGTTTCGGCCCGGACGGCGGCGCCAGCTGGCTCCCCCAGCCGGCGAGCTGGGCCGGTCTCAGCGTGGCCGCGCAGGAGGGTGTCGCCGGCTCGACCCTGGAGCTGTACCGGGCGGCGCTGGCGATCCGGCGCACGAACCCGGCCCTGGACCCGGTCGACAACCTGCGCTGGGTTTCCGGCCCCGCCGGGACGTTGGTCTTCGACCGTGAGGTGGCGGGCGCGCCGGTGTTCCGGTGTACCGTCAACCTGAGCGACGAGCCGGTCACCATCGGCCGCCCCGGGGAGCTGCTGCTGGCCAGCGGCCCGATCGAGGGCACACCGGACGAGGTGGTGTTGCCGCCGGACACCACCGCCTGGTGGAGCCTGTAAATATGGTGGCATTCAGGTAGCAATCCTCATCAACGGGCATCCCGGGACGATGGGCAGCCCGTGACTTCTGACCGCGCCGAAAAGCTGCTCTACGACAGCGACCGCACCCGGGTCGCCCGGATCCGTCGTGACGACGGCTCCTCGATCGTGCGCAAGCAGCCGCTCGGCCCGGACGCGGCGGACCGGCTCCGCAACGAGACAGCGGTGCTGCGGCACCTGGACGGGATCATCGGCACGCCGAAGCTGGCGGCCGGTGATCCCGGCGCCGGCGTGGGCGCCCTGGACCTGCTGGACGTTCCCGGCCGTACCCTCGCCGATCTTTATGCGCCCTGGGCGACCGGCGCACTGCTGGAGCTGGCCGAGAACCTGGCCGACGTGATCGCCGGGATCCACCGGCGCGGGGTGGTGCACCGCGACCTGAGCCCGGCGAACGTGCTGATCGACACGGACAGCGGCCGGCCCACGCTGATCGACTTCGAGCTGGCCACGCTGCAGGCGCAGACGACCGACGCCCCGGAGTCGGCGTTCGCCGGCACGCTGCCCTACCTGTCGCCGGAGCAGACCGGCCGCACCGGCCGCCCGGTCGACAACCGCAGCGACCTGTACGCCCTCGGCGCCACCCTCTACGAGCTGGCCACCGGACGGCCGCCGTTCGGCCGGGACCGCGAGCCGCTGAAGCTGATCCACGACCACCTGGCGAAGCTGCCGGTGCCGCCGGCGGACATGAACCCGGAGGTCCCGGCCGAGCTGTCGGCGATGATCCTGCGGCTGCTGAACAAGGAGCCGGACCAGCGGTACCAGAGCGGTGAAGGGCTCGCCCACGACCTGGCGCAGCTGCGGGCCGGTGTCGCGTTCGTCCCCGGCGAGCGGGACTTCCCGATGCGCCTGGCCGCGCCGGGCCGCCTGATCGGCCGGTCCGCGCCGCTGGCCGCCCTGCACGACCTGCTCGGCGAGGCGATGTCCGGCCGCAACGTGCTGGCCCTGGTCACCGGCCCGCCCGGGGTCGGCAAGACCGCGCTGGTGGACCGGCTGCGCCCGGCGATCGAGACGGCCCGCGGCCGGTTCGCGCGCGGCAAGTTCGACCAGTTCCACTCCGACGGCGGCGGCGGCGGGGCGGTCCGGCAGGCGTTCAACCAGCTCGGTGAGCAGCTGCTGGCCGAGCCGGAGTACAAGGTCGCGGCGACCCGGGAGCGGCTGCTCGACGCGCTCGGCCCGGACGCCGCGGTGATCGCCGGCATCATGCCGTCGTTCGCCCTGCTGCTCGGGGTGGAGCCGGAGCGGGGGCTCGCCGACGCGGCACATTTCGCCCGGGTCCGCAAGGCGTCGATCACGCTCCTGCGTACGGTGGCCAGCGCCGCCCGGCCGGTGCTGTTCTTCCTCGACGACCTGCAGTGGGCGACCGGTTCGGCGTTCTCGTTCCTGGACGACGTGCTGGACCGGGCGGACATCCCGGGCCTGCTGGTGCTGGGCGCGTACCGGGAGGAGGAGGTCGACGAGGCGCACCCGCTCAGCGCGGTGCGGGAGCGGCTGCACCGGGAACGCGGCGACGCCGCCGAGGTGCGGCTGGACAACCTGAGCGCCACCGACCTGGGGGTGCTGATCGCCGAGATGCTGCGGCTGCCGGAGGCGGAGGTGCTGGCCGGGCTGCTGGCCGAACGTACCCGCGGCAATCCGTTCGACACCGTGGAGCTGCTCGGCGCGCTGCGCCGGGAGGGTGTGCTGGTGCCGGAGGGCGGCGGCTGGCGCTGGGATCCGGCCGCGGTCCGGGACTTCGTCGGCCACGGTGACGTGGTGGCGCTGCTCGGCGCCCGGATCGCGGCACTGCCGGCGGAGACCCGGGAGGCCGTCGACATGCTGGCCTGCCTCGGTGGCGAGGTCGGCCTGGAGCTGCTCGGCGACGCGATGACACCGGCCGTCGACGACGGTCTGGTGGTGCTCGACGAGGACCGGGCCCGGTTCCGGCACGACCGGGTGCAGCAGGCCGCGTACGAGCGGCTGAGCCCGGCCGACCGGGCCCGGATCAGCCTGGACCTGGCCCGCCGGATCGCGCCCGCCCCGGAGGCGGCCGGCCTCTACCTGGCCGCGATCGACCTGCTGGGCACGGCCGGGGCCGGCGAGCGGCAGGCCGCGGTGGAGCTGCTGCGCCGGGCCGCGGCCTCCGCGCGGGCGGTCGCCAACCACGCGGCGAGCGAGGCGCACATCGCGGCCGCGCTGCGCCTGCTGCCGGAGACCGACGAGCAGTACGCCGACACCCGCGCCGAGTGGCACGCCTCGCTGTTCGGGCTGGGCTGGTTCGACGAGGCCGACGCGGTCTTCGCCGAGCTGTACACGCCCGGCCGGGATCCGGTGTGGCTGGCCGGCCCGGTCGGTTTCCAGCTCGGTTCGCTCACCCACCGGCGGATGCTGGCCGAGGCGCTGCGGCTGGGCCTGGACATGCTGGACCGGCTGGGTCTGGACGTGCCCGGCCCGGCCGAGATGGGCCCCCGGGTCGGCGCCGGCCTGGCCGCCTTCCACCACTGGCTGGCCGGGATCGACGGCGACGCCGCGCTGCCCGAGGTGACCGATCCGCGGATCCTGGCGGCGTCCCTGGTGATCAACCGGATGACGCCGGCCGCGTTCTTCAGCGACCCGACGACGATGGCGTGGCTGGTGGTGCGGGCCGCCGAGCTGTGGGCCGAGAACGGGATCTGCCCGCACCTGGCCGGCACGCTCGGCAACATCGGCGTGGTCACGATCGCCGCCACCGGTGACTACGAGGCCGCCTACCGGGCGGTGACGCACGCGCTGACCGCGGCCGAACGGCACGGTTTCGAACCGGCCGCCTCGCAGGTGCGTTTCCTGACCGCGATGGCCGGCACCCCGTGGTTCGAACCGCTGGAGAACGCGGTCAGGCAGACCCACGACGCCCGGGACGGCCTGCTGCGCGGCGGCGACCTGCGCAACGCGCTGTACACCTACTACACGTCGGTGCCGCAGATGCTGGACGTGGCGCCGGACCTGGAGGCGTTCAACCGGGAGGCGCAGGCGGCCACCGCGTTCGCCGACCGGATCGGGGCCGGCAACGACACCGACATGTTCGTCACCACCGGCCGGTTCGTACGCGGCATGCGCGGCCTGGAGGACTTCGACAACGACGACTACTTCGAGGGGCTGGCCGGCAACGACGCGGCGGGCGCCTTCTACGCGGTGGTGCGGGCGCTGTCGGCGGCGATCTACGACCACGACGAGGACCTGGTCCGGTACTGCGGGCACCTGCGCCGGCTGCTCCCGGCCAACCCGGGGGTCTACCTGAACGCCCCGGGCGCCGTGCTGTCCGCGCTCGGCGCCGCGGTCACCGCCCGGGCCACCACCGGCCCGGAGCGGGACGAGGCGCTGGCCGAACTGGACCGCAGCCGGGACTTCCTGGCCGCGCGGGCGGCCGGGCAGCCGGGCAACTTCCGGCATCTGCTGCGGCTGGTCGAGGCGACCCGGGCGGCCGTGCACGGCGACTTCACCGCGGCCGCGGCCGGGTACGACGCCGCCATGTCCGACGCGGCGACCGCCGGCCGGTCCTGGCACGCGCCGCTGATCACCGAGCTGGCGGCCCGGTTCTACCTGGACAACGGCCTGGAACACGTCGGCACCCGGCTGCTGGCCGAGGCGATGCCCGGGTACGTCCGCTGGGGCGCGGCCGGGAAGGTGCACGCCCTGAAGCGGGCGTACCCGTCGCTGGGTTCGTCGTTCGGGCTGCCGGGCGCGTCCCGCGGCGGCACCACCAACGTGCAGAGCATCAACCTGTCGACCGAGGTCATCGACCTGATGGCGGTGCTGGAGGCGGCCAAGGCGATCAACAAGGAACGCGACCCGGATCAACTGCGGGCCCGGGTGGAGCAGGTGCTCGCGGCGAACACCGGGGCCACCGCGGTACACCTGGTGCTCTGGGACGAGCAGGCCGCCCGGTGGAAGCTGGGCGCCGACGGCGACCGGCCGGAGATGAGCGCGGACGAGGCCGGCGAGCGCGGGTTGCTGCCGCTGACCGCGATCCGGTACGCCGAACGCACCCGCGAGCCGATGCTGGTCGACGACGTGTCGCTGGACGACCGGGTCGGCCGCGACCCGTACCTGACCGGTCTGGAGCACTGTTCGCTGTTGATCGTCCCGATCGGCCAGGGGCAGTCCCGGGCGATGCTGGTGCTGGAGAACCGGCTGAGCCGGCGCGCCTTCTCCGGGCGGCTGGACGCGGTCGAGCTGATCGCCGGTCAGCTCACCGTATCCCTGGAGAACGCCCAGGTGCACGCCTCGCTGGAGCGTAAGGTGGCGGAGCGCACCCAGGAACTCAACAAGGCCAACAGCATGCTCCAACAGCTGACCGTCACCGATCCGCTGACCGGGCTGCCGAACCGGCGCAAGCTCAACGCGTTCCTGGACGAGACGTGGCAGCGCTCGCAACGCTCCGGTGAGCCGGTCGGCGTCGCGATGATCGACATCGACAACTTCAAGAAGTACAACGACCACTACGGCCATCAGGGTGGCGACGTCTGCCTGCGGCTGGTCGCCGACGCGCTCCGTACCAGCGTCCGGTCGACCGATCTGGTGGCCCGCTACGGCGGTGAGGAGTTCTGCATCGTGATGCCCGGAGCCAACGACGAGAACGCCCTGGTCGTGGCCGAGCGCGCCTGCGAGGCGGTGGCCCTGCTGGCGGAGCCGCACGCGCTGGCGGGCAGCGGCATCGTCACGATCAGCGTCGGGGTCACCTCCGGCACGCCGATCGCCAACAACGGGCCGGAGCAGCTCACCAAACTCGCCGACGAGGCGCTGTACGAGGCCAAGAACGCCGGGCGCAACCGGGTCGTGGCCGGATGAGCCGGCGGGCCCGGCGGTTCCTGGTCGGAGGGCTCATCGCCGCGCTGGCCCTGCTCTCCGGGTTCTCGCTGGTCGACAACTGGCGGCACGCGCACATCGTCGGGGCCCTGGTGCACGACGGTGACCACATGTCCGCCTACGACGAGGCGGCCTACCTGTCGGCGTGGGAGATGGCGCTGCTGCAGGCGACCGCCGCCGAGCCGGACGGGGAGGAGCGGCAGCAGCTGCCGGCCGTCGACGACCGCACCTACCAGGCCACCATGGCGCTGGTCGACGTCACCGACGACCACGGCGACGCCCAGGAGGCGGGCACCATCGCCCAGCGCCAGCTCAACATGCGCCAGGACATCGACCTGTACCTGGCGATGCTGGACCGGGGTGAGTACGCCAAGGCCGAGACCCATCTGGAGACGGTGATCGAGCCGGCGTACTCCCGGATCTCGACCCGGTTGATGCAGCTGCGTGACCAGCACTCGACCCGGTTCCACGCCAACCACGACATCGCCGAGGCGGCCTCGGCCCGGCTGGTGTGGGCCGGTGTCGTCCTGTTCGTGCTGACCCTGATCGTGCTGGCCCTGTTCGGCTGGACCATGCGCAGCCACCGCCGGCAGGTGGAGGCGATGGCCTCGACCGACCTGCTGACCGGGCTGCCGAACCGGGCCGCGTTCACCGCGCGCCTGCACCGGGAGCTGACCGCGGCCCGGCCGGTGCACAGCGTGCCCGGCATCACCGTGCTGACCGTCAACATCAACGGGTTCCGGCACGTCAACGACCAGCTCGGCCCGCACATCGGGGACCGGCTGCTGGCCGAGGCCGGCTGGCGGCTGGCCGGGGTGGTCCGGGACTCCGACCTGGTCGCCCGGATCGGTGGTGACGAGTTCGCGATCCTGCTGCGCGACCTGGATCAGGCCCGTGCCGACGTGGTGGTCACCCGGCTGCGCGACGCCTTCGACCAGTCGTTCCACCTCGACGACATCACCGTCGACCTGGAGGTCAGCATCGGGGCGGCGACCGCGGCCGCCGACGACGACGTCAGCACCCTGCTCGGGCACGCCGACAGCGCCCTGCACGACGCGAAACAGCAGCACGACAGCTTCCGCCGGTTCGACGGCACCACCGCCCAGGACAGCACCGACCGGCTCACCCTGCTCGGTGACCTGCGCCGCGGCCTGACCGACGCGTCCCAGTTCACCCTGCACTTCCAGCCGAAGATCCGGCTCAGCGACGGTTCGCTGGCCGGGGTGGAGGCGCTGGCCCGCTGGAACCACCCGGTCCGCGGGCCGGTGCCGCCGGGCCAGTTCGTGCCGGTGCTGGAGACGACCAGCCTGATCCACCCGTTCACCGAGCGGGTGCTCGACCTGGCGTTGCGGCAGGCCCGGGACTGGATGTCCGCCGGGCACCGGATCCCGGTCGCGGTGAACGTCTCCACCCGCAGCCTGCTGGACGCCACCTTCCCGGGACGGCTGGCCGCGCTGCTGAAGACCACCGGGGTGCCCGGTGAGCTGCTGTGCATCGAGATCACCGAGTACACCGTGATGTCCGACCCGACGACCACCATCGACGCGCTGCGCAGCATCCGGGCGCTGGGGGTCAAAACCTCGATCGATGATTTCGGTACGGGCTACTCGTCGCTGTCGTACCTGAAGCTGCTGCCGGTCGACGAACTGAAGATCGACAGGTCGTTCGTGACCGACATGGTCGACGACAGCAGCAGCCGCGCCCTGGTCGCCTCGGCCGTCGACCTGGCGCACAACCTGGGCCTGACCGTGGTCGCCGAGGGTGTCGAGGACGTCTTCACCGCCCAGGCCCTCAGCGGTCTCGGCTGCGACACGGCCCAGGGTTACCACTTCGCCCGCCCGGCACCGGCCGCCGACCTGGACGCCCGCTTCCTGCAGCCGGAGCCGGCGCTCTGATCAGGGTTTGCGGGCCACCGCGCCGTACTCGTCGACCGCCCGCAGGTCGTCGCCGCCGGCGTCCGGCGACGGGCGCCACCGGGCGACCGGCACCAGGCCGGGTTCCAGCACGTCCAGGCCGTCCAGGAAACGGGCGATCCGGTCCGGGTGGCGCAGGTGGTAGCCGAGCGGGGCGTTCGCGTTCCACACCCCGATCGCCGCGGTGAAGGCCGGCCCGTCGATCACGTCGGTGCCGTCCGCGGTGATCAGGAAACTGCCGGACGGCACCGCGGCCAGCAGCTCCGCGACGAGACCGGTGGCCTGATCCGGATCGGGCACGTGGCCGAGAATGTTCATCAGGATCAGCCCGACCGGCTGCTCCAGGTCCAGCGTCGCCCGCGCCGCCTCGATGATCGTGGCCGGCTCGTGCAGGTCCGCGTCGGCGTAGTCGGTCCGGCCCTCCGGAGTGCTGGTCAGCAGCTTCCGCGCGTGCGCCAGGACCAGCGGGTCGTTGTCGACGTAGACGATCCGCGCGCCCGCGTCGGCCGCCTGCGCCACCTGATGGGTGTTCTCCGCGGTCGGCATGCCGCTGCCGACGTCCAGGAACTGGCGCACGCCGTGCTCGCGGACCAGCACCGTGACGGCCCGTTTCAGGAACGCCCGGGACTGCCGGGCCACCACGGTGATGTCCGGGTAGAAGGCGGCGAACTCGTCACCGACCGCCCGGTCCACCGGGAAGTTGTCGGTGCCGCCGAGCCAGTGGTTCCACACCCGGGCCGAGTGCGGCAGGTGGCTGTCGGTCATGTCGGCGGCTCCCGTCGCCAGGGCGTCACGGTCGCCGCCGAGCATAACCGCTCATTCCACAGAGGACGATGGTTCGCCGGTCAGTTCGGGGTCATGTCCACGTCGCGGGCGGTCTGGCGCACCTCGGGCTCGGGGTGGGCCCGCAGGGTGAGCAGCAGCGACCGCCAGGGGGCCGGCCAACCGTGCGTCTCGCCGTGCTCGGCCAGGGCCACCGCGAACAGGCCGCCGGCCAGGTCGCCGCGGGCGGCCAGCCGGGCGGCCGCGGCCAGGTACGTCTCCGGGTCGTCGTGCTCGCGCGTGCCGGTCAGGAACCGGATCGTGCCGGACATCCCGGTGGCCAGCACCGGCCGGCCGGCGCACCGGTCGGCGACCTCGTCCAGGACCGGCAGCCAGCCCAGGTTCAGCAGCGCCTCCACCGCCGGCCGGAACAGCCCGGGGCGCTCCGCCAGCTCCCGGGCCACCGCCGTCTCCGCCGTCCGGTCCACCGTCCGGGGCCGGCGCGCGTGTTCGCCGAGCAGGGTCAGGATCAGATCCAGGCGGCGGTACGCGGGACGATCGGCCCCGTGGTCCCCGGCCCGGTCACCGGCTGCCGCGTCCAGATCGGCCAGCCGCAGCAGCACGGCCCGCAGATCCGCCGGGCCGAGCACCGCCAGCAACTCCCCGGCAGCGGCCGGCTGCTGATCCAGATCGGTCAGCGACTCCAGCGCCACCGCACCCACCTCGGTGGTCCACGGCGCCCACCGCGGCAGCCGTTCCAGCGCCTCCCGGCGGACCTCGAGGTCGTCGGCCCGGCACGCCGCGACGATCAGCGCCGCGAACCGCTCCCGGTGCCGCTCCTCGATCCGCCACGGGTCAGCGCCGAGGACCGCCCGCCGCTCCTCCCGGCTGCCGTCGGCGGCGGTCGCCAGGATCGCCCAGCTCGCCGGGACGCCCAGCCGCTGCCGGGCCGCCGACACGATCGCCGCGCGCACGTCCCGGTGCAGCTCCGGGTCGGCGAGCGCGTCCCGGAGCACCGTCATCACCGCGGGCGTGCCGAACCGGCCGAGCAGCCGGGCCACCTCCTTGCGGCTGGTGACCTTGACGCCCTCGCTCGCGGTCAGCAGCGGCGTCAGCACCGCGGTCACCCGCGACGGCGGCAGCTCGGCGGCAGCCTGCCCGGCGGCGTAGAGCGTGACCCGGGCCCGGTCATCGCCGGCCTTCCCGACCAGCAGGTTCAGGGTCTCGTCCGGGCTGCCGGTGGTCGCCAGCGCGGCGAGGGCGGCCTCGGCCACCGGCACGTCCGGCGAGTCCACGTAGCGCAGCAGCAGCGCGCGGCCGTGCACCGGGATGCGGGCGGCGGTGTGCAGGTGCCCGGCCCGTTGCCACGAAGTGGCCTTGCGGTCGTCGATCAGGCGGCGCAGCAGTTCGGCGTACCGGGCCTGCTGGCGGGGCAGCCACCGCTCCGCGCGGGTGAAGCGGGGCAGCCAGCGGGCCCGGCCCTGGTGGAACCGGCCGCGCGGCGCCGCGTTCAGGACCAGGTCGAGCAGGTCGGTCCGGTTCCCGTCGATCGTCTCCCACACCTTGTCGATGGTGACCGTGGACGGGTCGGCGGTCAGCAGCGCCTCGACCCGGCGCGGCCGTTCCCGCGGGTCGTCCAGCCAGAACTCGATCGCCTCCCGGGCCACCGACGGGATGCGCGGCGGCTCGGTGGCCCGGCCCAGCAGGTCCTGCAGCTCCGGCACCAGCCGGGCGCGCTTGCCCAGCGCCCGGGCGACCGCGAACAGCGGCCGGTGGTCGTCGCGGTCCAGCGCCGCGGTCACCCAGCCGCGCAGCCGCGCGAAGACCAGCGTCTCCTGCCCGCGCCGCAGCTCCGGGCCGAACCGGCGCAGCGCCGGGGCCTGCGTGCCGGCCGTGGTCAGGTCGATCGTCAGCAGCGCCCACTCGCGCAGCGCGGTGTCGTCGACGTGCCGCCGCAGCGTCTCGGTGGCCAGCGAGGACAGTGCCCGGGTGGTGCCGTGGCCGGTGTCCCGGGCCTCGACCGCGTCGGTGACCACCCGGGTCAGCGTGTCGGCGCTGGACGCGGTGAGCAGACCGGCCACCCGGGACAGGGCGCCGAGAGCGGCGTACCGCACCGGGTCCTGCTCGTTGCGCAGCCGGGGCAGCGCGGCCACCACCTCGGCTACGGCCCGCGGGTCACGCGACCGGCGGGCCGCGTCGACGAGCACCGTCCAGCCCTGCACCCGCTCCGGGGCCGCGCCGGACCGCAGCCGGGCGGTCGCCGCCGCGGACGCCTCGGGCCAGGCCAGGAAACCGGTCCAGGTGAGCGTTTCGGCCTCGTCGGTGCGCACGTCCGGCAGGGCCAGCGCGCGGGTGGCCTCGCGGATCCGCAGCGCCGCGGGCAGCAGCTCGACCAGATCCGGGTTCGGGACCTCCACCTCGGACGGGCCGGCCGCGTCGTAGAGGTCACCGCGCCGGGACGGGGGCAGCGCCTTCAGCAGCGCGGTGAGCAGCCACGCGGTGTCCCGCAGCCGGGCCGCGATCGGCGCCAGCCCGGCCGACGGCAGCACCGCGATCCGGCTCAGCACCGCCTTCGGCAACCGGGTGCGGGCCGTCCACGCGGCCCGGCCGGGTGCGGCGATCAGGCGGGCGACACGGCCCGGGTCGTGCGCGGCGAGCCGCCCGTACCCGCGGATCCGGCCCGGCAGACGATCCTCCGGGCCGAGCCGTTCGAGCAGGCCGAGCACCCCGGCCGGATCGCAGTACAGCACCGCGTCGGCGACCAGGGTCCAGATCCGGTCCCGGACGTCGGCGGTCGGCGCCTGCTCCAGGCGCTCGGCGGCCCGCTCCAGGACCGGGCCGGGGTGGCGGCGGGCGAGAGCCGACAGGTTGACGGCGTGCTCCAGGGACGGCAGCAGACGGCGTACGACATCGGGTCCGCAGACCGGCAACAGCATGGCGGCCTCCGCGTCACCGTGCGCCGCGCCGACCTCGGTGATCAGACCGTCGGCCACGCCGGGCACCCGGACCAGGCGCAACGCGCGGTAGATCCGCCGCCGGTCGGCGGCCGGGAGGTCCGCACGCCACACGTCGAGACCGGCTCGCAGCGCCGCCCGGAACGCCTCGGCCCGGATCGCCGGCGTCTCGTCGGCGCAGCCCGCCCGGATGCCGTCGGCGTCCCCGGTGGCGATCGCGGCGACCAGGGCGAGCCGCCGCTCGTACGGCCCACCGGCGCGCAGTCCGGCGACCACCGCCGCCCGGTCCTGCGCCGTGCGCGCCCAGGTCGCGACATGGCTGAGGCGCTGCCGGAACGGCATCGGATCGAGGACGGCGAGCAGCTCCGCGGTGATCATGTGGCCGATTGTGCCCGGTGGCGCAAACCTCAAGCCACGCGTTTTCCGGCCGAAACGTACAAGCGTCAGCCCCGACGTGAATCCCGAGGTCAACCGCATGTCCGTTCTCACCCGGCCCGCCGTGCTGCTCGCCGGCGTCACCCTCACCGCCGGCCTGCTCGTCGCGCCCGGCGCGGCCTGGGCCGCCGACACCACCACCTCGCTGACCGCCGCGCAGATGCGCACCGCCCTGCGCGCGGTCGCCACCGCCTCGACGACGGCCGGAGCGGGTGGATGGGCCGGGGTCACCGACATCACCGTGACCTTCCCCGGGCAGAGCATCACGGTCAAGGACACCCTGAACGTGGACCCGGTCAACGGCCGGTTCGGGCAGGTCAGCTCAGTGACCGGGGAAGGGTCGGAGAGCCGGTTCGCCGCCGAGGGCCAGGGTTACTGGACGCAGGCCGGCTACTCGGAGGCCAAGGCGCTGAAGATGATGGGCAAGTCCGGGATCAAGTACGTGTTCGCCGCCGACAAGAAGCGGAAGCTGTCCCAGTACCTCCGCGACAGCGAACTCGACATGGCCTCGATGGTCGACTACTTCGTGACCCCGGGTACGAAGACGGTCCACGACGACGGCAGTGTCGACTACAAGGTGACCGAGAACGCGGGCAGCGTCACCGTCGTCATGCACACCACCGGCAAGGGCGTCCTCACCGCCGTCGACATGTCCGCCACCGGGCTGACCGGCGGCACCGTCTTCACCTACGCGCCGCAGACGGTCACCCTGCCGGCCGCCGCCGAGTCCCTGGACGCGGCCACCGTCAACAAGGGCGTCGCCTACCTGGACATGGCCCGCACCGTGCAGGCCGCCGCGCAGAACGGCGCCGCCAGCACCCGCAAGGCCGCCAAGGGCCGCACCGTCAAGGTCGCCACCCTGCGCAAACTGGTCCGCAAGGACGTCACCGGCGCCAACCGCTCGGTGGGGGTCACGATGGTCAACGTCAAGGACGTCACCGGCGGCGTACGGGTCTCCGCCACCAACCCGTGGACCAGGAAGTCGGTCGCTTACACCGTGAAGGCCTCCGGCCGGAAGGTCGTCGTCAAGAAGGTGTGACAGGCATCCGCAGCACCCGGCGCACGATCGGGTGCCGGAACCGGACGACCCCGCCCGCCGAGGTGAGGATCGCGCCGTCCACCGCCTCGTGCATCGCGGCCCGCACCTCCGGCACCGGCCGGTGGGTGCGGGCCGCCAGCTCTGCCGCGGTGATCCCGGCCGGGGCCGCCGCCAGCAGGACCAGCATCTCCCGGGCCCGGCGCGGCAGCGTCGACAGGTGGTCGGCGACCAGGGCCCGCAACGGCGCGGCCGGCGCGGCCCGGCCGTGCGCCAGCATCCGCAGATAGGCCGGGTTGCCACCGGCGTCGCGCACCGCGGTCCCCACCACGTGCGGGTCGTGACCGAGCAGGCACGCCAGCTCGGTCGCGTCGCCGTCGGCCAGCGGGCCGAGGCGCACCGTCTCGGCGCCGCACGCCGCCGCCCGGGCATACGCGCCGTCGCACTCCGGCACCGGCCGGACCGCGGTGACCAGCAGCAACGCCGACGTCCGGACCCGCCGGTGCAGTCGCGACCACCGGGCCACCGCCGCGGCGCCGGCCCGGTGCAGATCGTCGGCCACCAGCAGCAGCGGCCGGTCCCCGGCGGCCCGCCCCCGATCCGGCGGCCCGCTGCGCACCTCGATCCGGGCCGGGACGTCCCGCAGCGCGTGCGCCAGCAGCTCGGTCTTGCCGAGACCCGGCCCGCCCTCGATCCAGACCGCGCCACCCCGGCCACCGGCCAGCCGGCCGATCGCGGCGCGCAGACAGGCCAGCGCGCCGTCGCGGCCGACCAGCGGCGGGTCTGACGTCATGCCGAACAGGACGGCCGAACCGGGCCGTTGTTCACCGATGAGACCGACGTGACGCCGGTTCCCGGCCGCAGTCACTTCCACGGCACTTCGCCATCAGCCCGGCATCACAACGTCTCCGTAATTTCCGTCCTGCCAGCCGGTGGAACCATCCGCCGCACGGAATCCGGGGACGACTCTCATGACGATCACCGCGGTCGCGAACGACCGGATCGAGGCACTGCACACCGCCCACTCCGCGAGCCTGCTGCGCTTCCTGATCAGACTGACCCACGGCGAACAGCAGACCGCCGAGGACCTGGCCCAGGAGACCATGGTGCGGGCCTGGCGGCACGCCGACCGGCTGCCGGACGACTTCGCCGCCGAACGCCGCTGGCTGTTCACCGTCGCCCGGAACCTGGTCATCGACCTGTTCCGGGCCCGCAAGAGCCGCCCGCCGGAGACCCCGGTGCTCGACCTCGGCTGGATCAGCACCGCCGCGGACACCCCCGAGGCGGCCATCGCCACCCAGTCGATCCTGACCGCGTTCCAGCGCCTGTCCGAGGCCCAGCGCGGAGTCCTCATCGACCTGCACCTCCGCGGCGAACAGCCGCAGGCGGTCGCCGACAAACTACGGATCCCGGTCGGCACGGTGAAATCACGCGCCCATTACGCCCTGCGCGCCCTGCGCCAGGAGATGGAAGCCACCGTTTAGGGGCTGTTTTGAAGTTCGGCCGAGTGCGAGGCGAGGCCCAGGTGGCGGCACCGGGCGGCCCCACGCGCGCCCGGTGCCGCCGGGCTCAGCGCAGTTTGATCGACTTGACGTCGAAGCCGGCCAGGTCGGCCGCGCCCTCGTCGCCGAACTCCTTGCGCTCGCCCTTGCATCCGGGCTGGTTCCAGACGAAGAACCGGCCGTCGGCGGTGACCGAGCGGACGGTCAGGCCGACGTCGACACAGTCGCCGCCGGTGACGGCCTGGGTGGCGGCTTTGTCGCTGAAGTCGGTCTCGGAGAACAGAACCGCCTTCTTCGCCGCTGCCTCCTGCTCCGCGACACCCTCGGTCACCTCGGGCCCGGCGTCGGTGTCCTTGGCGTCACCGGTCAGCTTCTTGCCCTTGGGCGTGACCGCGAACCACGTACCGCCGACGCCCTGGCCTTTGACGTCGCCGGGTCTGGTGTCCTGGGCGAAGCGGTAGACCGGCCAGCCGGCGATCGTCACCTGCAGCTTGCCGTCGGGGCGTTTGACGAAGTTGACGGCCGACTTCTTGACCCCGGCGATGAAGACCTTGCCGTCGGCGTCCACGGTGACCGGCGGCCACTTCTTCGCACAGTCGTCGACACAGGTGCTCTTGGACGGTTTGGCGGAGTCGTCGTCGAACCGGTACAGGGTCAGCCCGGCGCCGTTGGTGACCCCGCCGCCCAGGTCACCGACCTTGGTCCCGGTCAGCTGCACCCAGCGCTCGGAGACCGCGACCTGGTCCCCGGCCGGCTCACCGCCGTTCATCAGCGCCCAGTCCCCGGTGCCGGGCGTCGCGTCGTTGGTCTTCGCGGTGCCGCTGACCAGCTCGAAGTCGGCAGCCGAGGGCGCCGCGGCGGGCGGCGCGGGCTGCTCCGCCGCCGGCTCCGTGCCGCCGCACGCGGTCAGCACAGCCGCCGAGGCCACCATGGCGGCCATCGGCCACCAGCGCATCTTCTTCATGATCTCCCGATCTCGTGACAGGTCCGTCGGACGCCTGCGTGGACGTAGAAATCGGGGCGCGGGTCATTTCGGAGTGTGAAAAGTGGGCCGTCTCACCGGACGGCTCCGGCGAGAACGCGATCGGCGGGCGGGCCGTAGTCCCGGATATGACGGCGCGAGACGCCGCCGTCGTCACCGTACGAAAGGAACGTTCCATGGCCGGTCAGTTGATCCTCGACCCGGAAGCCGTTCAGGCGTTCTCCCAGTACCTGCTCCAGCAGCGGGAGAACCTGCAGAGCGCGCTCCAGGAGGCGGACACCCGGATGGCCGAGACGATCGAGGCCTCCTACAACACTCCCGGCTCGGAGTCGAAGTTCAAGCCGTTCTGGGAGGAGTACATCACCGGCACCAAGCAGGCGATCGACGGCATCGAGGGCATCAGCCAGTTCCTCGACCAGACCCTGCAGCGCTTCGTCGAGACCGACGACGCGACCGCCGGCGCCATCGGCTGACACACCGGTGTCCGCGTGGCCGGGCCGCTCGTGGGTGACCACGGTGGCCCGGCCACGGGTCGTCATCACCCACATCGGAAAGGAGTGGCATGGCCAGGATTCGCGTTCCCGGTGACGAACTGTCCGAGATCGTCGACGCGTTGAGCAGGATCCGGGATCGTCTCGACCGGATCGCCAACCTCGACTCGGTCGGCACCGAGGACGACGTCGGCGACAACCGGCTGGTCGACGGGGTCCGGGGCTTCGACGGCGCCTGGCGGAAGGGACACAAACGGGTTCAGGAGAACACCGACACCTTCCGCAAGATGGTCGACGGCATTCTGGACAACTTCCGCAAGGCGGACGAGGAGACGATCGCCGCTCTGACTCCCGAGGGGGACCGAACATGACCCGGAACGGCTACCGTTTCGCGATCGCCTACCCGCAGTCCTGGTGGAGCGTCAACCTGCATCCGTCGGTACGGGACGCGGAGATCCGCAAGCGCCTCCTGCACGGGTTGTCCGGGCCGGAGCAGGCCCAGCACGCCGACGCGATCCGGGACGCCGTCCGGGCCGCGCGCAAATGGGCCGCCGCCTGCCACGACCAGGGCGCCCTGCAGTTCTACGGCTTCTTCGATCTGGTCGACGGGATCCCGCTGACCGCGCTCACCATGGTCCTGCGGTACGTCGTCCCCGAGGACGAGGAGGTCGACCTGGGCGACCTGATGGTCGGGTTCGCGATGCACAACGCCGGCACCCCGCTCGGCAAGGGCACCGCGGCGAACCGGACCGAGATCCTGGACCTGCCGAACGCCGGGCCGGCCGGCCGGTTCACCGCCATCCACGAGGTGGAGATCGAGGGGATCGGGACCACCCGGTTCTCGGTCATGAACACCATCGTGCCGCTCGCCGGGACCAGGGAGATGCTGATCGTCACCAGCGTGACCCCGAACGTCGACTTCGCGGACCCGTTCCTCGCGCTGTTCGAGCAGATCGCCGACACGCTGACACTGGAGAGGGTGAGCGTCGATGCCTAGACCTTCGACAGCCGTCTGGACGGTCCTCGACCTGCCCGGCGACCCCACCCCCGGCGACCCGGACATCCTGGAACGTCTGGTGGCCGAGTACCACGCGGTCGCCGACGACGCCGAGACCGCGGCCACCCTGATCAGCCGGATCCAGTCCGCCGACCTGGGCGAGGGCAAGGCCCTGGACAAGCTGCGGGAGAAACTCGACGAACTGCCGGGACAGATCGGCAAGCTGCGCGACTCCTACCGGGACGCGGCCGAGGCGCTGGCCGGGTACACGCCCAAGCTGCGCACCCACCAGGACGCCGCCGACCGGGCCCGGCTGATGGCCGAAGAGGCGCAGCAGCAGCTGGACGCGGCGAACGCCGATCTCAGTGGGGTCCAGAACGCGCTCGCCTCGGCACAGGTGGCCTTCGCCGCCGTCACCGGGGACGACGAGGCGGCCGCCACCGCCCAGAACAACGTGGACCGGCTCGCCGCCGATCAGGCCGCCGCACAGAACCGCACCGAGGACGCGACCACCCAGCTGAACATCGCGAAACGGCTGGCCGCCGACGCGCAGGAACTGCGGGTGTCGGACGCGTCCACGGCGGTGGTCGCGCTGGCCGAGGCCGAGGACAACGCCGTCAAGGAGAAGAGCTTCTTCGAGAAGATCGCAGCCCTGCTCGGCACGATCCTGGGCGTCATCGGTTTTGTCGTCGGGATCCTGGCCATGGTCCTCACCGGGCCGATCGGCTTCATCTTCGCCGCGATCGGGGTCCTGGTCGGCATAGCGAGTTTAGGGGTGACGGTCGCCAACATCGTGGTCGCGGGAGAGGGGATCAAAGGGCTCGCCATCGGCGACCTGATCCTCGGGATCGTGGGCGTCATCGGCGGGGTGGGGGGTCTCGCCGCCGCGTTCAAGGGCGCCATCAAGGGTGGAACCGGCCTGTCCCAGGTGTTCAAGAACTTCAACAAGGTGCCACCGGCCAAGGTCAGCAAGCCGCCGGCGATCGATCTGCCCGCCACGCCGCCGGCGGCCGCCGCGCCCAAACCCGCACCGGTGGCGCCGGCCGTCGATCTGCCGCCGGCGCCGGCCCTGCCGCCGCCCAGGATCAAGGTCACTCCGCCTACCGACGCGCCGGCGCCACCGTCGGCACCGGCCACCCCGACCGTCAAGCCGCCGGCGGGTGACGGCCTCAAACCGCCACCACGGACCGACCCGCTACCGGCTGCCCCGGACACCCGCCCACCGGGCGTCCCCCCGAGACCCACCCCCGACCCGGCACCCGCACCCGCCCCAGCACCAGCACCGGCACCGGCACCGGCACCGGCCCCTGCGCCTGTTCCGGCTCCGGCGCCTGCTCCGGCGATCGCCAACCCGGGCGGGTCGATCCTGGACCGGATCAAGGCGATGGAGTTCGCCAATCCGTTCCTGCTCAGCGAGCTGCGCGGCAATCCACTCGCGGGCATCAACAACCTGGGAGTCGGCATCGGCGGCGGCATCGCCGGTCTGACCCTCGGCGGCATCGGCCTCGACAAGGACCTCGCCGAGAAGCGTGCGGAAGCGGCGAAGGCAGCCACCCAGAGCTGACCTCCCGAACCCGAAAAGGAGGCTCCCGCAGGGGGGAGCCTCCTTTTCGCCGTCCGCCGCCGAAAGTGGGCGCCCGCCCACTGGAAGACCGGGTGGGCGGCCGCACCGCCGGCTGGTGGGCTACGCCGGGATCTGGGCCTCGGGGATCTGGATCGTGGTCAGTTTGCCGGTGCCGTCGCTGAGGAACGCCCGGCCGGGCTTGTCGCCGCCGAGGCGGCTGCGTGGGACCTTGCCGCCGATCAGCTCGCCGTCGCCCGGTGCCTGTGGGCTGATCAGCAGGCCCTGCCGGTTGCGCCGTACCTCCGGGATCCAGCCGGAGAACCCGGACAGCAGCCGGTCGGTCTGCCCGGCCACCACCAGGCCGCGCCGCTTCTCCGCGCCGGTTCGGGCGATCTCGGTGAGCAGCGAGTCGGCCATCGACTTGGCCAGGTTGTCGGCGTCGTCCATGACGATCACCACCGGCTCCGGAGTCCCGGCGAGCAACTCGGTGAGCTGCGCCTTCGGCACGTCGTCGCCGGCGAACACCTCCAGGACCCCGGGCCGCCCGGCCAGGTCGCGCAGCGGCGAGCGCCGGGGCGCCACCACGATCAGCCGCGTCCCGCCCTCCAGCAGCGACAGTGCCATCACCAGCAGCGTGTTGCTGCGGCCGGAACGGGGTGGGCCGCCGATCACGAACGTCGGGTTGATCGCGAGGTCCGGCCCGAGCGCGGCCAGTTCGTCCCCGCCGACCCCGGCGAGCGCCCACAGCGGACCGGGCCGCGGCACCGGCGTGTACTTCGCCGCCTCGGACAGGCCGAGCCGGTCGGGCAGCTGGTCGACCCGGAACGGGCGACCGGAAACGGGCAGGTCGGCGTCGCGGGCGGTGGCCGCGAGCGCGATCGCCTGCAGTGCCGCCGCCTGCCCCTGGCCGCTGGCCTCGCCGGGCAGCAGGGCGATCTGCAGTTCCGCCTTGTCACCGGCTCGTAGCGCCCGGCCGGCCGGGATGTCGTCCGGCACCGCCCGCTGCGGCACCCCGATCATCATGTACTCGGACTTGTCGTTGAGCCGCAGCACCAGTTTGTCCTCGGTGGTGGCGGACAGACGGGTGGAGAACATCGACCGGTCACCGGCGATGATCAGGTGCACACCGACGCTGGCGCCTTCCCGGAGCAGGGTCAGGATGCCGCTGAGCAGGGCTCCCCCGTCGTACTCGGTGAGGGTCTTGTCGAAGACCTCCCACCTGTCGAACAGCACCACCAGGTGCGGCGGGCGCTGCTCGGCTGGCCGGGCACGGCGCAGTTCCGGCAGGTCGGCGGCGCCGGCCCGGGACAGCAGTTCCTGCCGGCGGGCCACCTCGCGGGTGAGCCGGGCGACCAGGCGGGCCATCCGGTCCGGCTGGGTGCGCTGGACGACCGCGCCGGTGTGCGGCAGTGTCTCCAGGGCCAGCAGGGCGCCGTTGCCGCAGTCGATGCCGTACAGGTGGACGTCGCTGCTGCGGTGGGCGCGGGCGATGGCGCCGGCGATGGTCCGCAGCGCCTGGGACCTGCCGGACCGCGGCGACCCGATCAGGTGCAGGTGCCCGAAACCGGCGAAGTCCAGGGTGAGCGGTGTCCGGGCCTGCTCGGCCGGCAGGTCGACCAGGCCGAAGCCGACCGGGGCCAGGTCGTAGCCGTGCGACGGGAACTGCGGCAGGTCGTCCAGGGCGACCGATCCGGTCAGCGCGGGCAGCCACGGGCTGTGCTGTTCCGGGATGCCGAGGCCGGTGTTCGCGCCGCGGATCGCCGCGACCAGGTCGGCCAGGTCGGTGACGATCTCTCCGGCGCTCGCCGGGGCGGCGGCCGGGCGGGGCCGGGCCGGGACCGGATCGCCCAGGTTCTCCCAGAGCACGGTGCGGATCCACGGTTCCTCGATGGTCACCGTGGTGGCGCCGGGTCGGCGGCCACCGACCCGGGCGGCCTGGAACGGGATCAGCGTGTTCTGGCCCAGCCGCACATAGGCGCGACCGGGGGCGCTCTTCGCGATCGACGCCGCCTCCGGTGAGCTGATCACGTCGGTGCTCTCGCTCTTGTCGGTCATCCGCAGCGCGATCCGCAGGTTGGTGTTGGCCCGGATCTCCGGCGACACCACACCGCCCGGCCGCTGGGTGGCCAGGATCAGGTGGATGCCCAGCGACCGGCCACGCTGGGCGATGTTGACCAGGCCCTTGACGAAGTCCGGCAGCTCACGGGCGAGCGAGGCGAACTCGTCGATCACGATCAGCAGGCGGGGCAGCGCGGCCAGGCCGGGCTGCCGTCCGGTCAGGTCGATGTAGTCCTCGATGTCCTTGGCGCCGGCCGCGGCCAGGATGTGCTCACGCCGTCTCAGTTCGGCGCCGAGCGACACCAGGGCCCGTTCCACCAGGTGGGTGTCCAGGTCGGTGACCATGCCGACGGTGTGCGGCAGCGCCACGCACTCCTTGAACGCCGAACCACCCTTGTAGTCGACCAGCACGAACGTCATGGCGTCCGGCCGGTTCCCGGCGGCGAGCGAGGCGACCAGCGTCTGCAGCAGCTCCGACTTGCCGGCGCCGGTGGTGCCGGCCACCAGTCCGTGCGGGCCGTCGCGGCGGATGTCCAGGGAGAACGCTCCGTCCAGGGAGATTCCCATCACCGCCGATGTCGTACGCCCACCGGCACGCCACCGGGCCGCGACCGCTTCGGCGCTCGGCCGGTCCATCGCGATCACGTCGAGCAGCCGCACCGAGGCGGGCAGCACCGAGTCCTCGGTGTCCGCGCCACCCGGGTCACGCAGCACACCGAGCACCCGGCCGATCGACTCGCCCCATTCACGGGTGACCTCGTCCACGCGTACCGCGGCAAGGGTCTTCTCGCCGGAACGGCCGACCTTGACGCGGCCGTCGGGCTGCTCGGCGACCACCGCCAGGCACTCCTCGGGCAGCAGCCGTTCCTCGGCGTCCAGGCAGATCGCGTGCACACCGACCGCCGGGCCGTCGCGCAGGATCTGGACCACGCCGGGCAGCGACCGCAGTCGCCGCGCGCCGTCGAAGACGACCAGCACGGTGCCGTGCACGGCACCGGAGCCGGCCGCCGCCCGCGCCTCGATCATCGCGCTGAGCTCGGCGACCCGGGTGGCGATCGACGAGGTCGCGGTGCCGATGGTGGCCGTGGTGTCCTGGCCGGGTTCGGGGCGTACGTGCGGCAGCCACCGCACCCACCCCCACGCCGCCTGCCCGGCCTGCCCGCTCAGCACGTACAGTTTCAGGTCCCGTGGGCTGTGCAGGACGACGGCCTGGGCGACCACCGAACGGACCACCGCGGCGGCGGCCGGCCCGGAACCGGCGATGCCGAGCACCCGCATCCGGCGCAGGTCCACTGTGACCGGAACGTCGTACGCGTCCTCGGTGACCTTGCGTTTGTGCAGGTCGGTCGACGGGTCCTCGAGCAGCACACCGGACGGCTGATCGGCGGTGCCGACCCGGAAGGTGAGGAAGTCGCCGTCGGTGCGCCGGCGTTCCCACAGCCGGCGGCGTGGTCCGACCGCGGTCAGCAGCAGCGACGCCGGGTCGGGGAACGCCTCGCGGCGGGACCGGCGTTCGGCCACGACGGCTTCCCGGGCGTCGGCGGTGATGCGTTCCTTGTCCACCTCGTACCGGCGGACCCGCTCCTTGTGGCTGACCTTGCCGCTGCGCTTGCTGCTCAGATAGTTGCCGATGATCACCAGGGGCGAGAGCAGGCCGAACAGCAGCGCGGACAACCGGTCGAAGATGATCACGCCGGCCACCGCGAAGACCAGCGGGGCGATCGCCGCGATGTACGGCAGCGGCCGCTTCTCCGGTTCGCCGGGTGCGATCGGCAGCTTGAACTCGGTCGGCGGGGTCGGCGGGATCAGCCGCGGCGGCCGGTTGTAGTCCATCGCGGCCCCGTCCTCGGACCGTTGCAGGGCGGCGTCCGGCGGCTCCGGGCGGGCCGGTTCCAGCAGCGCCCCGCCGATCTCCAGCGAGCCCCCGAGCGGCCATTCGGTCGGCCCGGCCAGCGGCTCGCGGTCCAGCCGCACCGTGGACGCCGGGCCCGGCGGCGGGGTCAGCAGGCAGCGGCCGCCCGGCTCGATCCGCAGGCGCAGCGCCCGGCCGCCCGGCGGGAACCGGCCGATCAGCACACCACCGCCGCCGGCCGCGCTGACGTGGTAGTCGCCGATGTCCAGCCGGCGGACCCCGCCCGCGCCGACCCCGGACACCGTGCGGATCTCCACCACGCCGCGTGGCTCGGCGGCCGAGGCGGTGGTGCCGGGTGTGGTGCCGACCACCACGGCGTCCCGCAGCGGGGAGGCGTGCAGGGTCAGGCCGGCGGGCACCGGGACACCCTCGACGTACAGGGTGGACACCCCGAGCTGCTCGGCGATCGCGCCGACCCGGGTCTCCGGGTCGGCGTCGAGGTGGAGGTCACGGGTCTCGCCGACATCGTCGACGACGGTGAGGAGCAGTCGCATGCCTTCTTCTACGACCATCGCCGGAATCACGTTCTCACCGTCGTCGAGAACGCGATCGGCGCCGCGTCCGTAGTAAGGTTCGAGGGCGCGCACCGGGCGCACCCGGTCCCCCGAGGAGTCGGCCCATGTCCCCGCCCGTCATCGTCGCCGTGGTGCTCGCGGTGTTGCTGCTGATCGCCGTCGTTCTGCTGGTGATCGAGCTGCGGCGCACGCCGGGACGTCCGGGCGTGGCGGGTCCCGCGGTGACCGGCCCGGCGGCCCTGGACGAGGTGGACCGGGCGTTGCGGGTGCTGGTCACCGCGTGCGACCGGGCGGAACGTGACTTCCCCGACGTGTACGCCGTCGAATGCGCCGCCGACCGGGTGGTGCTGCGGCTGGCGACCTACGAGACGTCGGCGCCGGAACCGTGGGACGGCGGCGGCGACGGCACCGAGTGGACGCTGTCCCGGGCCGGGCGGCAGACCGGTGGGCAGGTGCCGGCCGAGTCGCACCCGTACCCGCTGATCGCCTCGCTCGGCCTGCATGAGGACCGCCGGGTGCTGGTCAACCTGGCCCGCGCGGCCGGGCCGATCACGCTGGCCGGGCCGCCCACCGCGGTCGGGGCGTTCGCGCAGCGGCTGCTGACCGAGCTGCTGTCCGGGCCGGTCGGGCGGGACGCCGAGGTCACCCTGATCGGTGACGTGGGGATCGGGCTCACCGGGGTCCGGCCGGAACGGCTGCGCACCGCGGCGACCCTGGCCGAGGCCCAGCACGGCGGCCGGGAGCAGCAGGTCGCGCGGGCCGGGGCCGGTGCGGTCTTCCAGCAGCTCGACGACGGCCGGGCCGCTGCCGAACCGGACCAGCCGCGCCGGCTCGTGGTGATCGGCGCCGACCAGTACCGGGCCGAGTCCGCCGGGCGGGCGCCGGCCGGTGGCGCCGTGCTCGTGCTCGGTGAGATCGACCACGCCGCCTGGCGGTTCGAGGTCCGCCCGGACGGTGGCCTGGACACCGGCGCTCTCGGCCTGCCGATCGACACTTCCCTCTAGGAGATATCGCCATGACCCGCAGGAATGTGCTGATCGCTCTGGTGAGCGTGCTCAGTGTGGCGCTGGCCTCGGTGGTGACCGGCATCCTGACCGGTTTCCTGCCCACCGAACCCACCGCCCAGGCCGGCCCCGGCGAGGTGCAGACCCGGTACGTCGTCAAGAGCGGCGAATTCACCGTGGCCGTGCACGTGTGGAAGAGCGACGCGATCGCCCACGTCACCGACGGCGCGAGCCGGGCCGCGTGGATGAAGGGTGTCTCGGGCGGTGACCGGCTGCTGCTCACCGGGAAGGACGGCGCGGTGCTGGACGCCCGGGTGACCGGCGGCACACTGACCGGCACCGCCGACGTTGCGGGTGCGAAGGTCACCTTCGCCGCGCCGGTGGTGCCCGCCCCGGCCGGGGTCTACCGGGCGTCCGGCGACGTGGACGGCCGCAAGGTCCGGATCGACGTGATCGTGCTGCCGAACAAGGAGGCGGCCGGGATCGAATGGGTCGACGGCAAGCCGAGCGGCACCACCGAGGCCGACCTGACCGGGCAGACCGTCCAGGTCGACGGCAACCAGCTGAAACTGGCGGCGATCCAGCCCGGCGACGTGTGATCACCGGGCCGTGGTGAGGGTCGCGCGCAGGGTCCGCAGGGCTTTGCTGCTGCGCGACTTCACCGTCCCGGTGGGGATGCTCAACTCGGCCGCCGTCTCCTCGACACTGTGGTCGAGCAGGTAGCGGTGCACCAGCACCTCGCGGTACTCGGACTCCAGGGTGCGCAGCGCGTCCCGTACCACCTGGCGGTCGAGGGTGTGGTCGGTCCCGTCCGGGACCGGCCGGGTGAGCATCTCCTCCTCGTCGATCTCAGCCGGGCGGGCCTGCTTCGCCCGGTGCCCGTCGATCGCCAGCCGGCGCACCACGGTGAACAGCCACGGCCGCAGCTGTGCCGGGGCGGTGCCCAGCCGGTCGGCGTGCCGCCACGCGCGGACCAGGGTCTCCTGGACGATGTCCTCGGCCGCGTGGGCGTCACCGAGAGTGAGGGTGCGGGCGAACCGGAGCAGTGCGGTGCCGTGCCGGTGGTGGATCTCGTGGGTGAAACCGTGGTCGATCATCATGAGAACTCCTCCCTTTGTGCGGGAGGACGAGTTCTCCGGGACGCGGTTCACCGGCAGTGGCGGACGTCTCGCCCTTGACCGGAACACCTAGGATCCGCGCCTATGACCCTGCTCGACACCCGTCGGCCCGGCCCCGCCCATCTGGCGCTGCCGCTGATCGCCGGTGCTCTCGCCGTTCTCGGGACGGTCGCGACCTACCACGTCTTCGTCCGGACCATCTCCGGGCAGTGGCTGGACACCGCGGCGATGCTCGGCACCGACGTGCAGCACCCGCGGGTGGAGGACATCCTCAGCCGCACCATGGACGCCACCACCCTGACCAGCCTGGTGCTGGTCTGTATGGCCGCCGCCGCGATCGGGGTGTTCCGGAAACGGATCGACCTGGCGGTCGGCGCGGCCTTCCTGGTGCTGGCCGCCAACGGGACCACCCAGGTGCTGAAGAGCACCCTGCCGCGGCTGCCGTTCGACGGGACGAACTACCCGAACTCGCTGCCCAGCGGGCACGTCACGGCGGCCGCCTCGGTGGCGTTCGCCCTGGTCCTGGTGCTGCCGGCGGCGTGGCAGGGGGCAGCCGCGCTGATCGGCGCGAGCTACACCGCGGCCATCGCGATCGGCACCGTGTGGGCGCAGTGGCACCGGCCCAGCGACGTCATCGCCGCCACCCTGGTGGTGCTCGGCTGCGGCGCGCTCGCGGTCCTGGTGATCCGGCTGTTCCGGCGGCGCCGGGCCGGCCGCCCGAGCCTGTACGCGGTGATCCCCCTGCTGGTCACGGCCGCGGTCACCGTTCCGGTCACGGTGCTCGGCCTGCTGCTCGGCAAGACCTCCGAGTCGATGACCACCCTGCCGGAACCCAGCCGGCTCGCCTTCCTGACCGGTGCGGCGGGTGTCGCCGCGGTGGTCGCCACCGGCTTCCTGACCTGGCTCTGGCTCACCCCCGGCGACGCGGACTGACCAGCCCGTTCTCGTAACCGAAGACCACCGCGTGCACCCGGTCGCGCAGGCTCAGCTTGTGCAGGATCCGGCTGACGTGCGTCTTGATGGTCTGCTCGGCGATGAACAGCTCCCGGGCGATCTCGGCGTTCGACATGCCCATCGCCACGTGCGTGAGCACCTCCCGCTCCCGGTCGGTGAGGGCGTTCAGCGCGGTGGACGGCGGGGTGGGCTGGGTGCCGATGAAGTTCTCGATCAGGCGGCGGGTGATCCGCGGGGACAGCAGCGCCTCACTGTTGGTGACCACCCGTACCGCCCGCATCAGTTCTTCGGGTTCGCTGTCCTTGAGCAGGAAACCACTCGCGCCGGCCCGCAACGCCTCGTAGACGTAGTCGTCGATGTCGAACGTGGTGAGCATCAGGACACGCGGGGTCGGGCCGGTCGCGCCGAGGATTTGCCGGGTCGCCGCAAGACCATCCAATTCCGGCATCCGTACGTCCATCAACACGACGTCCGGCCGCAAGCTCCGGGCCCGGTCCACCGCCACCCGGCCGTTCTCGGCCTCGCCGACCACCGACATGTCGGTCTGCGAGTCCAGGATCGCGTGGATCCCGGCCCTGATCATCGGCTGGTCGTCGACCACGAGCACACGGATCACGCTGACTGTTCCTCTGCCATCTGGTCCTCTGCCGCTTGTTCCCCGGCCGTTCGTTCCTCGGCCGTCTGTTCCTCGGTCAGGGGGAATCTGGCGGTCACCCGGTAGCCGCCCTCGGGGCGGGCGCCGGTCCGGATCGCGCCGCCGGCCAGTCTGGCGCGTTCGCGCATGCCGACCAGGCCGTGGCTGACTCCGCCGCCGTCCTCGATCGGGCGGGGCGCCTGGGTGGGCAGGCCGTTCACGACGTCGATCACCAGTTCCGTTCCACCATCATTTATTGCGATATTTACTGATGTAGGGGCACCGGGGGCATGCCGGACCACATTGCTCAGGGACTCCTGCACGATCCGGTACGCGGCCAGACCCACCGTGTCCGGCAGGTCCAGGCCGTCCAGTTCGACCGCCAGCTCCACCGGGATCCCGCCGCGCCGCGCCGAATCGGCCAGATCGGCCAGATGCTCCAGGTCCGGCATCGGCTGCAGCTCGTTCTCGGCGTCCTCCTCACGCAGCAGGGCCAGCAGCTGCCGCATCTCGCGCAGCGCCCGGCGGGTGCCGGCGGCGATCCGGACGAACTCGGCCCGCGACTCCGGATCCAGGTCCTTGATCCGGTACTCGGCGGACGTCGCCTGCATGTGGATCACCGACATGCTGTGCGCGACCACGTCGTGCAACTCGCGGGCGATCCGGTTGCGCTCCTCGACCAGAGCCCGCTGCGCCTGCTCCAACTCCACGTCCCGCTGCGCCTCGGCCAGCTGACGGCGGGCGGTGCCGCGCTGGTTCCAGGCGATCACCGCGAACAGGGTCAGCACCGAGACCGTCGCGTACAGCACCAGGGACAGGTCGCCGTCGTCCAGCGGCCGGTGCCGCGGATCGGCCAGCACCAGGACGATCGCCGCCAGGGCGGTCCCCCACCAGGTCAGCACCGCCTCCCGCCACGGCCGGGTCGCACCGACCAGCCCGACGTGCGCCACCAGCAGCACCAGCACCGGACCCGGCAGCGGCCACAGCCCCGTACCGACCGGCTGCACCCAGGCGAACGTCATGAACCCGCCGAGCTGCAGCACCAGCGCGGGCCACGGCCGCCACAGCGCCATCGGCAGGGCGACGCACTGGGCGGTGGCGGCGGCGTACGACACCAGCAGCGGGACGTTGTAGATCGAGGTCATCAGCAGTGACGTGACGACCAGGAGGAAGCCCGCGGCGGCGCCCACGATCAGCACCATGTTGCGCCGTGTCCCGTCCATGTCAGGGAATCTACCTACCGGGATCTTGATCAGGCGTCCCTCCGCGGAGCCACCGCACCCCCTACCACGGGACTACCCGGTCCGGCCCCGTGGAGGGACGCCCGGGGCGGCACCCGCGGCAGACGCTGTGCGGCATGGATCCCTACCTGGTACTGGGCCCCCTGGTCCTGGTCGAGGGCCCCGCGGCGACGATCACCGCGGGTTCCCTGATCGGCGCGGGCGCGGCGGCCTTCTGGCCGGTCTGGGGAATAGTCGTAGCAGCCGAAACCCTCGGCGACAGCCTGCTCTACCTGGCCGGCCGCACGGCCCGCCGCTCCGCTTCGCCCATCTCCGCTCCGCCCACTTCCGCCCTACCTTCCGCCCCACCCTCCGCCGCGCCTTCCACCCGGCCCTCCACCGCGCCCTCTACCCCGTCTTCCACAGCGCCCTCCGCCACGTCTTACACCGCGCCTTCCACCCCACCCTCCGCCACGCCTTCCACCCCGCCTTCCGCCACGCCTTCCACCCCGCCTTCCACCGCGCCTTCCGCCCCATCTTCCTCAGCCGCGTTGCGGTCTTGGGCGGCGCGGCTCGTGGAGCGTCCCTCGGTGGCGGCCGTTTTGGGCCGGCTGGCCGGGATGCCTCTGCACCGGCTCGTCATCGCCGCGAAGCTCGTCGACGTCATCGCGCTGCCGGCGTTCGTCGCGGCGGGACTGGCCGGCTTTCCGTACCGGCGGTTCCTTGCCTGGGTCGTGGCCACCGCCGCCGTACGCGGACTGATTCTGATCGGCCTCGGCGTCCTGATCGGCGACCGCCTGGCCGGCCTGCTGGCGCTGCCCGGCGGAATCCTCCTGCTCACCGCGGCCGTCGCGGTGCCGGTCCTGAGCCTCCACCTGCTGTTGAAGCGTCTTCTCCTGCGAAAGGGAAAACTCCCATGCGTATCCTCATCGGCGCCGACACCTACGCACCCCACGTCAACGGCGCGTCCTATTTCGCCCAGCGCCTGGCCGTGGCACTGACCGCCCGGCACGAGGTGCACGTGGCGGCCCCGTCGACGACCCTCCGTAGCCACACCACCTTCAGCGCGGACGGCGTGATCGAACACCGGGTCCGATCATTCGCGGTCCCCGGCCACCCCGGTTACCGTTTCTGCCCACCACTGGGCCTGCGCGCCGAGGCCGCCCGGATCCTCGACGAGGTCCAACCGGACGTGGTCCATGTGCAGAGTCATTTCCCGCTGTGCCGGGCACTGATCCGGGCGGCCCGCGAGCGGGGCCTGCTCGTGATCGCGACGAACCATTTCATGCCGGAAAACCTGATCCACTACCTTCCCATCGGTACGGCCGGTCGAGCGAGCCTGCACGGCTGGGCCTGGCGCGACGCGGCCCGGGTCTTCGCCGAGGCCGACATCGTGACGGCGCCCACCCCCTATGCCGCGGCGCTGGCCACGATGTCCGGGGTGGCCGGCCCGGTGCTCCCGATCTCCTGCGGCATCGACCTGACCCGTTTCCGCACCGAGGCCCCGTCAGCGGATCTGCGGAGAACCTTCAACCTGGCCGCAAACCCGATCATCACGTACGTGGGACGCCTGGACGCAGAGAAACATGTTGACGTGTTGATCCAGTCGTTCGCATTGATCCAGTCGTCAACACCAGCAAAGCTGCTGCTGGTAGGCACCGGAGCCGAACACCGGTCCCTGGCTACGCTGGCGGAGGACCTGGGCGTGGCGGATCACGTGGTCTTCACCGGTTTCCTGCCCGACGAGGATCTCCCGGCGGCATACGCGGCCACCACGGTCTTCGTGAACGCGGGCACGGCAGAGTTGCAGAGCCTGGTGACCTTGGAGGCGATGGCAAGCGCCCGCCCGGTGATCGGAGCAGACGCGGCCGCCCTACCGCACCTGGTGGTGAACGGCGAGACCGGCTACCTGTTCCCCCCAGGCGACGTGGCAGCGTTGGCAGACCGCCTACGAAGCATCCTGGAGAACCCGGTCCATGCCGCCGAACTGGGCTACCAGGCCCGCAGAGCAGCAGAACAACACGACGAGTCCCGAACAGTGGCAGCCTTCGAAAACCTGTACGCGATCCGCCGCCCCACCCCCGCCGCCGCCACGCCCCATCCCGCGCCCACAGACCATCCCGCCACCGCCGGCCATCGCACCCCTGGCAGCCACCCCACCACCGCCGGCCAACGCACCCCTGGCAGCCACCCCACCACCGCCGGCCATCCAGCATGACCTCCTGTCAGAGCAGACATGAACCAGCCGCGCCGCCCGCCCCGATCCCGCGTCCCGAACCCGCCTCCGAACACGAGCCGACAATCCGACTTGTACCAAACGGTCAACCTGCACCAAGCCGTCAACATGTACCAAGCCGTCAACATGTACCAGGCCGTCAACATGTACCAAGCCGTCAACATGTACTGAGGTCTTAAGACGTTCCCGGCGATCAACATGTTCCGGCCCGCAACGAGATCACCCGTCCTGACCGCGCTTCCCCTTCTTACGGCGGCGGTCTCCGGTCTTTCGGGGTGCATCGGCGGGATCAGCGGGCAGCCGGGTGGGGCGACGGCGCCCGGTGGTATCTCGGGGTCCGGCTCGGCCTTGCGCTCACCGTGGGCGCCGGGACCGCTCTGCTCCTCGTGGGAGATGTCGATCCGATGGATCAGATGCTCAGTGACTCGGTGCAGAGTTGGCCCGGCGCCGTTCTGCTCGCGGTCGCGGCGTCCGCCCTGGCTGCGGCGGGCGCCTGGTTGCAGGTGGGCGCACGCCGGGAACTACCGCGAGGTGGACCACTTGCGCCGGTATTGACGGTCTGGTGTGTGGCCCTGCTCGCGGTGGCTGTCTTTCCCACCAATCTGCCCGGTACGGAACCCGGCCTCACTGCCATGATCCACCGTGCCGCCGCGGCTCTCGTGGCCGCGCTGCCCCCGCTGTTCACCCTGCTCATCGTGAGGCGGATCGCCATGGCCGGCGGCGACGACGATCCCGGCGAGGACCGCGGACGTCCTGGAAGCGGCAAGGGCCGCGACGGCGCGGGTGGTGGGACCGGGATTCGTCTCCTTCGGGTGGTGGGCTGGGGGACGGCTGCCGCCTGTGGACTGTTCGCCCTGGTGAACGGACCAGCGGTTCTTGCCGAGCAGGGGCTTCCACCGTATGCCGGGCTGCTGGAGAGGGTGCTGCTGGTACTGGTGTTGCTGGCCGTGGGTCTCTGCGGCCGGCTCACCCACCGAGTTCGTCGGTAGGGCTCGATGTCGGCAGGTGCGACATCGAGTCCTACCGACGTCACGCGAGTTGCGGTGCGGACCGGGACGAACGACTACGCGACCCGCCGGTACTGGGTGAAATCGGTGCGCTTGCGGAGTACGAAACCTATCGACTCGTACAAGCGGATGGCGTTGACGTTGCCCGCCGCGGCGTGCAGGAACGGGATCTCGGCCCGCTCCCGGATGCCTGCCGCCACGGCGCGTACCAGACGGCTGGCCAGGCCTTTCTTACGATGCCCGGGGTCGGTGCAGACCGCGCTGATCTCGGTCCACCCGGCCGGGTGCAGCCGTTCGCCGGCCAGGGCGATCAACCGCCCGTCGGGCGCCCGCAATCCCAGGTAGGTGCCCAGCTCCACGGTTCGCCGACGGAACGGGCCGGGCTGGGTGCGGTCGATCAGGTCCAGGATGTCCGGGACGTCGGCCGGGCCTAGGCGTACCGCGGCGGGGTCGAAGTCGCTCTGGAAAGCCGGTGTGGACACCAGCTGCACGCCGGAACCGCCGGCGCCGATCTCCCAGCCGGGGAACACCGCCCCGCCGGCGCCGGTGATGGCCACCGTGCCACCCACCGGCACCAGCCCGGCCAGGTCCTTCCACGCTTGCGGGTCGGCGGGGTCGGCCACGGCGTGGAACGGGGCCACGTCGTCGTCGTACCGGGCCGCCTGCCCGTTGGTGACCGCGAACCGGGCGTGGGCTCCGGTCAGGGAACTCCACGCCGGGTTGTCCAGGACCGCCGTCGAGGTCAGTGAGCTGGTCACTTGCCCTCGATCGGCAGGCCGGGCGGGTTGACCTCGGCCTTCTGCACGGCTTCGTTCGCCAGGTTCCAGCGGTCCAGGATCTTGCCGTAGTCACCGGAGGCGATCAGCTTGTCGAGGGCCGCCGCGTACGCCTTGACCAGCCCGTTGTCCTTCTTGGTGGTCAGCGCGATCAGCCCCTGCAGATCCTTGCCGGCCCCGGAGTAGGTGCCGACGATCTCCGCGTCGCCGACGGTCGCGACCTGGTAGGCGGCGGCCGGCGACGGGCCGAGGTAGAGGTCGATCTGGCCGGAGCCGAGCGCCAGGAACGTGGCCTGGTTGGTCTGGTAGTACTTGATCTCGACCTCGGGCAGCCCGGCCGCCTTCACCTCTTCGGCCCATTCGACCAGGATCTTCTCCTGGTTGGTGCCGGACCCGACGGCCACCTTCTTACCGGCGATGTCGGCGGCCTTCGTGATCGTCAGACCGGAGCCCTTCTTCGCCAGCCACGCCAGGTTGTCCAGACGGTAGGTGACGAAGTCGTACTTGAGTTTGCGCTCCTCGGTGACCGTGATGTTGGAGGCGCCGAGCTGGAACTTGCCGCTGTCCAGGCCGATGAACAGGTTCTCCCAGGAGGTGTTCTCCAGGACCGGTTCCAGGCCGAGGGTGCTGGCGATGGCGGCCGCGACGTCGGGTTCGCTGCCGATCAGGGTCTTGTTGTCGTCGGCGGCGAACGCGAGCGGCGGGAACCCGGCACCCGCCGCACCGACGCCGATGATCAGCTTGCCGGAGGCGGCGACGTCGGCCGGGAGCAGGGCGGCGGCCGCGTCGTCCTTGGCCGGCAGGATCCGCTGCTGGTCGGCGCTGGTGTTGAGCTTCGGGCCGGCGGACGCACCGGTGGCGGCCACCGGCGTGGTCTCCTCAGGAGCGGCGCACGCGGTGAGGACGAGGGCCGCGGCGACCGAGGTGAACAACAATCTTCTGCGCATGGCGTTTCTCCTGAGCGAAATCAGACAAGAACCGCGGACAGGAAAGCCCGGGTCCGTTCGTGCTGGGGGTTGTCGAGGACCTCGGCGGGGGTGCCCTGCTCGACGATGCGCCCGGAGTCCATGAAGACGACGGTGTCCGCGGCCTCCCGGGCGAACCCGATCTCGTGCGTCACCACGATCATCGTGACGCCGGTGGCGGCCAGATCCCGGAGCACGTCGAGCACCTCGCCGACGAGTTCCGGGTCGAGAGCCGAGGTCGGCTCGTCGAAGAGGATCAACTTCGGGTCGAGGGCCAGGGCACGCGCGATGGCGACACGTTGTTGCTGGCCACCGGACAATTGCCGCGGGTACGCGTGGGCACGGTCCCCGAGACCCACCCGGGTCAACAGCTCGTGTGCTCTGTCGTACACCAGCCGCTTGGGTTTTCCTTGCGCCGAGATGGGCGCCTCGGTGATGTTCTCGAGGGCGGTGAGGTGCGGGAACAGGTTGAAGTTCTGGAAGACGAATCCGATCCCGGCGCGCTGCTTGAGGATCTGCCGTTCGCTGAGTTCGTGCAGCCTGGTGCCGCTCTGCCGGTAGCCGATCAACTCACCGTCGACCCGAACCAGCCCACTGTCGACTTTCTCGAGGTGGTTGATGCATCTGAGCAGTGTCGATTTGCCGGAGCCGGAGGGCCCGAGGACGACGGTGACGGTGCCGGCCGCCGCGGTGAGGTCGATGCCGCGCAGCACCTCGGTGGTCCCGAAGGTCTTGTGCACTCCGGAGATCTCGATCATCGCTGGACCGCCTTGAGAAGAGGCGCCGCCTTGAGGAAGGCCGTGAGCTTCTGGAACGGGGTGGGCGGCAGGTTGCGGACCGCGCCGCGGGCGAAGTGCCGTTCGGTGTAGTACTGCAGGATCGACAGCGCGGCGGTGAGGATCACGTACCAGACGGTCGCGACCATCAGCAGCGGCACCACCCGCCCGCTGCGGCCGTAGATCACCTGGACCTGGTAGAAGAGTTCGCCGATCGCCAGGACGTACACGATGGACGTGCTCTTCAAGAGGTTGACCAGCAGGTTCGCGGCGTTCGGCAGGATCGCCCGCATGGCCTGCGGCAGCACGATCCGGTAGAACTGCCGCCATTTCGGGATGCCGAGCGCGGCGGCGGCCTCGTGCTGGCCGTGGTCGACGGAGAGCAGCCCGGCCCGGATGATCTCCCCGGCGTAGGCGGCCTCGTGCAGGGCCAGGCCCAGGATCGCCGCACCGAGGGAGCTGATCAGGTTGACCGTCGGGAACGACCAGCCGGGCCCGAACGGGATGCCGATCTGCAGGAACTCGTAGAGGTAGCCGAGGTTGGCCCAGAACAGCAGCTGCACCAGCAGCGGCACGGACCGGAACACCCAGATGTAGGCCCAGCTGACCACGGACAGCACCGGGTTGGGCGACAGCCGCATGGCGGCGAGCGGGATGCCGCCGAGGAAACCGAGCACCGCGCCGGCGAAGGTCAGCAGCAGGGTGACCCCGAGGGCCTCCACCACCGACTTCTCCAGGAAGTAGCCGAGGAAGGTCGACCAGTCCCAGCCGGGGTTGGTGGCCAGCCCGTGGACGAACTGGGCGAGCAGCACCAGCACCAGCGCGGTGCCGGCCCAGCGCCAGGGGTGGCGGGCGGGGACGACGACGAGCTGCTCATCGGCTGTCTCCGCCCGGCGTTGCGTGGTCAGGACGGTCATGCCGATGACGCTAAGCAGCAGGCCACATTGCCCACAAGTCCTACCGAGAATATATGTTTAAACAACGCGTTACGGTATTGCGTCTACTCCCATAGATGCGATAGGAATACAGGGCATTGACTTCCGGCTCTGGAGATCTCCGTGACCACGACGCTCGCTCCCGCGCCACCCGCCCCGCCCGGTTCCGCCGGCGGCACCGCGGCCCTCGCGCCCAGCGGTGGCCTGCGCCGCCGCCTCGCGCTGCGGCTGCTCGCCCTGGTCGTGCTCTACGTGCTGTGGGAGGTGACGGCCCGGGTGATGCGGAACCCGGCCTTCATCCCCTCGCCCGGCGCGGTCTGGGACCAACTGATCCGCACGTCCACCGAGGGTTACAGCGGACACTCGCTGCTCGAACACCTCGGTGTCAGCCTCCGCCGGATCGTGATCGGATCCGCCATCGGCATCGCCGGCGGCCTGCTGATCGGTGTGCTCCTGGGCACCGTCGGCTGGCTGCGGGTGGTCGCCGAGCCGGTGGTCACGTTCATCCGGGCGCTCCCGCCACTCGCCTACTTCAGCCTGTTCATCATCTGGTTCGGCATCGACGAGACGCCGAAGCTGTGGCTGCTGTCGATCGCCGCTCTGCCGCCGGTCGCGGTGGCCACCGCCGCCGCCGTGCACGGCGCCCCGACCGGCCTGGTCGAGGCGGCCCGCGCGCTCGGGGCGAGTAGGTGGCAGGCCACCCGGGACGTGGTGCTGCCCAACGCGCTGCCGGAGATCTTCACCGGGATCCGGCTGGCGGTCGGTGTCGCGTACTCCTCGGTGGTCGCCGCCGAGACCATCAACGGCGTTCCCGGCATCGGCGGCATGATCCGCGACGCCCAGCGCTACTCCCAGACCGACGTGGTGGTCCTCGGCCTGTTCGCGATCGGACTGTCCGGCCTGCTCATCGACTCCCTGCTGCTCAGCGCGGAAACCAAGCTGATCCCGTGGCGCGGACGCGTCTAACACCAAAGGAACCCCTGTGAAGAAGCTCGCTGCCCTCCTTTCCGTGCTGCTCCTGGCCGCCTGTGGTGACGGCGCCGCAAGCGGTGGCGGTGATCCGGCGGAGAAATCCATCCGGCTCGCCTACCAGGCGTTTCCCTCCGGCGACCTGATCGTCAAGAACCAGGGCCTGCTCGAGAAGGCGCTGCCCGACTACAAGATCACCTGGACCAAGTTCGACTCCGGCGCCAGCATCAACACCGCGTTCGTGGCGGGCGCCGTCGACATCGCCGCGATCGGCTCCAGCCCGGTGGCCCGTGGGCTGTCCGCGCCGCTGAACATCCCGTACCAGGTGGCGTTCGTCCTGGACGTGGCCGGTGACAACGAGGCCCTGGTGGCCCGCAACGGCAGCAACGTCACCGACGTGGCGTCGCTCAAGGGCAAGAAGGTCGCCACCTCGTTCGCGTCCACCTCGCACTACAGCCTCCTCGCCGCGATCGAGCAGGCCGGGCTGAAGGAGTCCGACCTGACCGTCGTGGACCTGGAGCCGCAGGACATCCTGGCCGCCTGGACCCGCGGTGACATCGACGCCGCCTACACCTGGCTGCCGACGCTCGACGAGCTGAAGAAGACCGGCAAGGTGCTGATCACCAGCCGGGAACTGGCCGCCAGCGGCAAGCCCACCCTGGACCTGGGTGTCGTCTCCACCGCGTTCATCGACGCGCACCCGGAGGCGGTCGACGCGTGGCGCAAGGTCGAGGCGCAGGCCCTGGACATCATCGCCAACGACCCCACCGCCGCGTCCACAGCCGTCGGCAAGGAGCTGAACCTGACCCCCGAGGAGGCGCTGGGCCAGCTCAAGCAGGGTGTCTTCCTGAAGCCGGCCGACCTGTCGTCGGCGGAGTGGCTGGGCACCGAGGACAGCCCCGGCAAGCTCGCCGACAACCTGGTCAGCGCCGCCGAGTTCCTCAAGGCGCAGCAGAAGATCGACGCCGTCCCGGCGCTGGACGTGGTCCAGAAGGCCGTCTACACCAAGGGGCTTCCCGGTGTCCTCGGCTGACGCGATCCGGATCGACGGGCTGACGCACTCCTACGGCGAGACGCTCGCGGTCGGCCCGATCGACCTGACCGTGCCGGAGGGCGAGTTCCTGGTGCTGGTCGGCGCGTCCGGCTGCGGCAAGAGCACGCTGCTGCGGCTGATCGCCGGGTTCGAGCAGCCGACCGGCGGCAGCGTGCTGACCGGTGGCGCGAAACCGGTCCCGGGCAAGGGCGCGGGCCTGGTCTTCCAGCAGCCGAGACTGTTCCCGTGGAAGACCGTCGGGGGCAACATCGAACTCGCTCTGCGGTACGCCGGACAGACGGTCACCGCCGAGCGGGTCGAGGAGTTGCTGGCCCGGGTCGGGTTGCACGACGTGGCCAAGCGGCGGACCTGGCAGATCTCCGGCGGCCAGCAGCAGCGGGTCGCCATCGCCCGGGCCCTGGCCGTGGAGAACCCCCTGCTCCTGCTGGACGAGCCGTTCGCGGCCCTGGACGCGTTGACCCGCGAGAAGTTGCAGGAGGATCTGCGGCAGGTCAGTGCGGCCACCGGCCGGACCAGCGTGTTCGTCACGCACAGCGTCGACGAGGCGGTGTTCCTGGGCAGCCGGGTCGTGGTCCTCACGCCCCGGCCGGGCCGGATCGCCCTGGACCTGAAGGTGGGCCTGCCCCGCTCCGGCATCGCCGCCGACGAGCTGCGCGGACTGCCCGAGTTCGCGGCGCTGCGGGCCGAGGTCGGCCACGCCATCCGGGACCGCGTCACGGTGTGAACCCTGCCGGGCGGTGATCAGTACCGGGGAACTGCTCGCCGCCGCCGGCCCGCTCCCGCTGCGGCTGCGGCACGTCGCCGTCTGGGCCCGGTTCACCACGGACCGGGCCCGCTTCACCACGGACCGGGCCCGGGAGCCTCAGCGCAGCAGCGGCAGCAGCTCGTCCTCGACCCGGTTGATCGTCCGCACGTCGAGGCCGGTCTCGGCGTATCTCACCACCGGCGCCCATTCGTCGAGGATGTCGAGGTGCCGGTGCTGCCGGGCGACCTCCGCGGCGGCCGCCTCCTCCGGGTCCTGCTCCTCGTCCTGGGCGGCCCAGTCCGCGGCCTGCACTCCGGTGTCGCTGACCTGCACGGCGAAGTCCGCGCTCTCGTACAGGTAGTGCAGGGCGGCGAAGAGCACCGCGACGTTGCCCTGCTCGGTGAAGTCCTGCGTGCCGTTCTGGCCTTCGTTGTGGCTGTGCTCGCTCAGGTGGTACCGCCCGATCTCGTCCGAGATCCGCCGATGCGCCGTCTGATCCCCGGCCGCCGCCATCCAGACCGCGTCGAGCAGATCCGCCCACTCCAGCCCGTCCGGCGCCTGCTCGGCCCGGAACCACCGATCGGCCACCGAAGCCGCGAAGAGCGTCCGCTGAGCCATGGACGCCACCCGAAGCCGCTGCTCGACACGTTTCTGCTCTTCCCCGTACGACATGCGCGCCACCCTATCCGCCACCCGTCGCCGGGATGGGGCGGGATTCCACAGTGTCACCGCGGCCGCGGGCAGCCCTGCATCGCTCCTCCCGACGGCCCATTCATCACCGACCCCAACCCGGCGGCGACGGTTTCCGAAGGCCGTGGCCGACGGCACTTGTCGTGGCCGTGATCGGTGTAGACCGGCGGGGCGGCAATGCCTTGCGTGGGGTTGGCTTGTGGGGCTGACTTCGGGGATGGGTCTGGACTTCGCCGCGGCTTATGACGCACTGAACGCTGACGATCATGACTATCGGTTCTATGCCGGGCTGGCGGATGAAGTGGGGGCCGGACGGGTTCTGGATCTGGGGTGTGGCACCGGGACGCTTGCCCGGCTGCTCGCCTCGCGGGGGCGTACCGCGGTGGGCATCGATCCCGATCCTGAGATGCTGCGGGTCGCCCGCGGGAAGCCCGGAGCAGAGCAGGTCGACTGGCGGCTGGGCCGCAGCGACCTGGCCGATGACGACTCCGCCGACTTCGCGGTCATGGCGGGGCACGTGGCTCAGGTGTTCCGTACCGGCGAAGAGGAGTCGACCCGGGACGTGCTCGCCTTCCGGGACGCCGCTGAGCTGGTGCGATCGGTGGAGGAAGCGGGGTTCGCGGTCGAGCGCCGGTACGGCTTCTGGGATCGGAGCCCGCTGACCGACGGTTCGCGGGAGATCGTTCTGGTCGTCCGGTAGGTGATCACAGGGCCGCGATCAGGGAGTCGATGCCGTCGGCGAGGCGGGCGCGCAGTGTGCGGTGGTGTTTCGGGGTGGTCGCGTGGACGATCATCAGGGTGTAGAGGGCCATCGCGGTCATGCTGATCAGGGTGGACGCCCAGGTCGGGTCGCCGGTGGTGTCCATCGTGCCGGTCACGTGGGCCAGCGTGAAACCTGCCAGGTTGTTCACCACGTGCAGGGCGATCGCCGCCTCCAGGCCGCCGGTGCGGATCGTCAGGAAGGCCGTCACCAGGCCGAACAGGATCGTGTCGGCCAGCAGCCACGGCGAGCCCAGGCCGTGGGCCAGGCCGAACAGCAGCGACGACAGCAGGATGCCGGGCACGGTGAGCTGATCCACGAACCGAACGCCTGCAGCAGCCAGCCCCGGAACAGGTACTCCTCGCCGGCCGCCTGCAGCGGCACCAGCAGCAACAGGACGGCCAGGAACCGCACGTCGAAATCGGTCAGCGAACTGCTTTCGCCGGGCAGCATGATCATCGCCGACGTCATCAGGGCCACGGCCACCGTCGCGAGCAGCAGAAACCGGCCCAGCAGGCCCCAGCGCAGCCGCCCGGCCACCGACGACAGCGTGCCGGCCGGGCGGCGCTGCGCCCATCCGGCCGCGAACAGGCACACCGGGGTCAGCATGCCGAGCACGATCAGGGTGATCGCCAGTTCACTCTCGGCGCCGCCGGCCAGGAAAGACCCGGCGTCGGAGGTCAGGAAGCCGGCGGGGCCGCCGAACGCGGCCACCATCGCGGAAGCGGCGCCGAACAGGCCGGCCAGCGCCAGCGGCAGTCCGAGAAGGATCACCAGGGTGCCGGTCAGCGGATGCCACCAGCGGTGCTTCCCGGTACGGGCCAGACGGTGGTAGGGGGTCGATGTCGTCATGCCGAGAACTGTCCCGCCGGCCACGGGCCCGATTCTTCTGTCGTACGGCGGAAATCGGCCTCTGACTTTGGTTGACATCCACGGCATCGTGATCCGACGCAGGACTGACGATCGGCGCGGCGATTCCCGGCAGAGTCATCGGCATCAACCGAACACCACGGAGGAATCGACAGATGCGTAAAGCCGGAATCGTCGTCGCCATCGTTCTCGCGGTCCTGTGCGGCGGCCTGGGATGGACCGTCTACCAGTGGGTCGACCTGGGCAAGGAGCTGACCGAGTCGAGCATCACCCGGGACGTTTTCGACGCCCAGAAGGAGGGCGCCGCGCAGGCCACGGTCACCGCGGCGCTGCCCGAGCCCCTGAGCGACATCTCCGAGAAGGAGCTCTACGCTGACGACCCGACCCGCAAGGGCATGCCGGCCGGGGCCTCGTGCGTCTATTACGGCATCAGCCCGATCGGCAGCGAGGGCGCGGACCTGTTCCGTTTCTGTTTCGTCGACGGCAAACTCGCCGAGAAGTCCGGCGTCACCATTCCCGGGGAGCAGTGAGTGGAAGTACGGGGCCGCTGGCGGCTGGTTTACGAGATCGGCCTGACCACGCTGGTGACGGCCGCGGCGACGGCGCCGGTCGCCGCGGCGGCCTGGTACCCGGCGGCCCCGTGGCTGGTCGGGGTGACCACCCCGCTGCTGATGGTGCTGAGGCTGTACCAGCCGCTGGCGGCGTACGTCGCCGCGGCGCTGGTCGGCCTCGGCGCCGGCGGGGAGGGCGCGGTGCTGCTGGTAGTGCTGAGCGCGTCCCTGGCGTACCGCGCCGCCCGGATGTGGCAGGTTCTGATCGGCCTGGCCGCCGGCTGGATCTGCTACGTGCTCTCGATCCTCTGGGAGGGGCCACTGACCGTCCAGTGGGCGGTGCTGCTCTCGGCGGTGTTCGCCCTGATCGGCTGCGCCCCGGCCGGGGTGGCCCGGCTGGTGCGCCGGCGGCGGACGCTGCTCACCGCGATGCACCACCGCAACGTGCAGCTGCACAGCGGGCACGCCGAGGCGGCCCGGCAGGCGCGGCTGCGGGAGCGGGCCCGGATCGCCCGTGACCTGCACGATTCGCTCGGCCACAAACTGACGCTGATCTCGCTGTACGCCGGGATGAACCGCAGCGACGAGACCGACCTGATCAAGCAGACGTCGTCGGCGGCGATGGCCGAGCTGCGGCAGATCCTCGGCCTGCTCGGTCAGGGCGACACCCAGCCGTCGGTACGGTCACTGGCCGATGTGGACGACCTGGCCGAGCAGGCGCGGGCCTCCGGGACCGCCGTGGAGATCGTGCGCGAGGGCGAGCCGCGCCCGCTGGCGGCGCTGACCGAACACGCCGCGTACCGGGTGATCCAGGAGGGCCTGACCAACGCGCTCCGGCACGCCGGCGGCGGGTCGGTCACCGTCCTGCTGCGGTACGAGCCGGACGCGCTGATCGCCGGGGTGACCAACACGGCGGGCCGCAGCACCGTGCGGGAGTCGTCCGGGCAGGGCCTGCTCGGACTGACCGAACGGGTCCGGGTGGCCGGCGGGGTGCTTTACCACGGGCCCACCCCGGACGGCGGGTTCCGGCTGGCGGCGACCCTGGCGTACACCGCCGAGGACTTCACGCCCGCCCCGGACTTCGTGGCGGTCGTCGACCGGCACACCCGCCGGTCCCGTCTGGTGCTGGCCACCACGGCGGTCGCGATCGCCGGGTTCCTGGTCCTGTGCGGTGCGGGACTGTGGCTGACCGCGGACCTGGTGGCGGTTGACCGGAGCACGTACGACGCGATCCGGATCGGACAGCCGGAGTCGCAGGTGCGGGCACAGCTGCCGGATCTCGACACCGCGGTGGCCGGGGCGCCGGACGGGTGCGTGGACTATCAGGCCGGCATGCTCGAACAGCTCGGCGCCCAGGACGGTGCGATGATCTACCGATTCTGTTTCCGGGACGGGGTGCTGGTGGACAAGCGGGTACGGGAAGGGGCGCGATGACCGGGAGCCTGCGGGTGGTGCTGGCCGACGACGATTCGCTGATCCGGGCCGCGATCGGCATGATCCTGCGGTCCGCCGACGGCATCGATCTGGTCGCCCAGGTCGCCGACGGGCGGGCCGCGGTCGAGACGGTGGTCCGGGAGCGGCCGGACGTGGCGCTGCTGGACATCCAGATGCCGGTGATGGACGGGCTGGCCGCTCTGCGGGAGATCCGCCGGGCGGCGCCGGCCGTGCGGGTGGTCGTGCTGACCACGTTCGGTCAGGACGAGTACGTGGCGCAGGCCCTGGACGCGGGCGCGGCCGGGTTCCTGCTCAAGGAGTCGGCGGCCGAGGAGCTGGCGTACGCGATCCGGGCCGCCGCCGACGGGAACGCCTACCTGTCCCCGAAGATCACCCGGCAGCTGCTGGACCGGTTGCCGGCCACGACCGTACGGCCGGATCGGGATCTGGCTCTGGTCGAGGGTCTCAGCGCCCGGGAGCGTGAGGTGCTGGTCCTGCTCGCCCAGGGTCTGTCCAACGCCGAGATCGCCCAGCGGCTGTTCGTCTCCGAGGGCACCGTCAAGACCCACGTCTACCGGGTCTTCACGAAGGTCGGGTGCGAGAACCGGGTGCAAGCCGCCATGATCGCGCAGCGTGCCGGGCTGCTCGGCGGTTAGTCACAGTGTTGGGTACAGTGGCCGGGGCTACGGGAAGGACTCATCGATGACTGCCGGTTTCCGGCGATGGTGGAGCGGTGCCACGGCGGCCCTGCTGACGCTGGCTCTGCTGGTGACTCCGGCGTCCGCGGCGCCCGGCGGGACCGCCGACGAGAAGGGCGACGACCTGTCGGCCGTGATGGAGGCCACCAACCGGCGGTTCGTCGCCGCCAAGGGTGCCGTCGAGCTGTCCCGCAAGAACCAGCAGAAGCTGGCCGCCCAGCTCAAGACCGCCGAGACCCGGCGCGACAGGCTGATTCCCGAGGTCAACTCGATCGCCCGCGAGCAGTACCAGGCCGGCGCCCTGAACGCGGCGGGCTTCCTGCTCAACGCCGGGTCCTCCGACGACTTCTGGAACAAGGCGATCTCCCTGGAGGAGATCAACAAGCTGCACGACGGGACGCTGCACGAACTCGACGACGCCATCCGCACCGTCGCCGACAGCAAACAGAAGATCGACGCCGAGGTCCGCAACGAGCAGAACCAGCTGTCCGTGCTGCAGAAACAGAAGGACGCCGCGGACCAGCAGCTCGACCTGCTCGGCGGCGGCACCGGCATCAACCGGACCATCACCGAGGGTTTTGTCGACGCCACCTCCAAGGACGCCGCCCCGGCCCCGCGCAACGCCGGCGGCGGTTTCTCCCCCGAGGCCTGCAACCAGCCGGACGAGACCACCGGCGGCTGCGTCACCAAACGGACCCTGCACATGTACGAAGAGGTGCGCAAAGCCGGTTTCAAACGGTTCGTCGGCTGCCACCGCGACGGCGGCCCGTTCGAGCACCCCAAGGGCCGGGCGTGTGACTGGTCACTGCAGAAGAGCGGGTTCTCCTCGGCGCACAACGACGACATGATGCGGTACGGCAACGACCTGACCGCGTTCCTGGTCCGCAACGCCGACGAACTCGGGATCTACTACGTGATCTGGTACAAGCAGATCTGGTTCCCGGCCGCCGGCGACTGGCACGCCTACCACGGCGTCAGCGACCACACCGACCACGTGCACGTCTCCCTGCTCTGACCCCTGGACAGGGTGGCCGCGTGCCGGAGGGGCGGCTGGTGCGGGCTCGCGGCCGGTGGCCGGCGGTGCTGGTGCTGGGCGTGCTGCTCCTGGTCGACCGGGAGAGCGCGCGCGGGCTCTCGTTCGCCGGCCAGCACCGGGCCGTGCCCGGCGCGCTGGTGCTGGCGGCGATCGCACTGGCCGCACCGGCCCGGCCGCTGCTCGCCGGGGGTGGAGCACCACATCGGCGGCGTGGTCGTGCAGGCCCAGGCCGCCCGCCGACTGCGGCCCGACGTGTGCGTCCTGGACATCCGGATGCCCGGCCTGGACGGCCTGGAGGTGACCCGTCTGCCGGCCGGTCCCGGAGTCACCGACCCGATCCCGGTCGTCGTCATCACCATGTTCGACACCGACGAGCATGTGGACGCCGCCCTGCGCAACCGGGCCAGCGGCTTCCTGCTCAAGGACTGCGGGACGAACCTGCTGTTCGAGGCCGTGCGCGCCGCCGTCCGCGGTGACGCCCTGGTGGCGCCACAGGTGGCCGTACGGCTGCTGCGGCGTCCCGTCCTGGCCCCGCCGGCGATCGCCGCCACGGTCTGGCAGTACCTGACGTTCCGCACCCCGGACCAGGAGATCGCCGAAGTTCTGGCCGGCCTGCTGGGGGCGCTCGCCTACGCCACCGGTTTCCTGCTGTTCATCGGCACCCGCCCCGGCCGGCCGCCGAACGCCTGCTGGCGCCGCTGGGCCGGATGGCCCTGACGAACTACCTCTCCGCATCGGTCATCGCGGCCGTCGTGGGGCCGCTGATCGGGCTGACGGGCTCCGCCCACTACGGCCGGATGGCGCTGTTGGCCCTGCCGATCATCCTGGCCCAGCTGGCTTTCTCCCACTGGTGGCTCACCCACCACCGGTACGGCCCCGCCGAATGGCCGTGGCGCACCGCGACCTGGTAGCGCCGCCCCACCACCGTCCCGGCCCGGCCCACTCACGACGTCCCGGCGGGGCGGGCCGGATAGTCACGGCCGGTCGGCCGCCACGCGACCAGGTGCGTGAGTCGCACGGGCCGGAGAGAAAGCGGCCGCGACCACCCGGCAATTGATACTTTCCGATCATGAGCTGCTACGTCTGTCGAAACAACGACCAGTTCGACCAGTTGCCGCCCCGGGAGCGGATCGCCGCCGACACGTATTGGCGTGTCGCTCATGCGTTCAACAGCACGCTGCCGGGCTGGCTCGTCCTCGTTCCCCGGCGTCACGTCACCACCGTCGCCGGGCTGACCGATGACGAGGCCGCGACCCTCGGCACCTGGCAGGTCCGCCTGTCCCGGGCCCTGCACGAGGCGACCGGTTGTGTGAAGACCTACGTCATCCAGTTCGCCGAGCAGGAAGGCTTCGGGCACGTCCACTTTCACGTCGTGCCCCGCATGGCCGACATCCCCGACGACCTCCGGGGCCCCAAGGTCTTCGGCTACCTGGCCCGGCCGCCCGCGTCGGGGATCGACGAGCGACAACGCGACGATCTCGCAGCCGCCCTGCAAGCCCGGCTCGGCCAGGCCCGCCCATAGCCACTACTCGTTCAGTCGGGGATCTCCTCCGGATCCTCGCCCTGATCAGCGGACAGGTCTGTGGTGGGGTCGGCGGGCAGGTCGGTTGAGGCATCGGCGGACAGATCGGGGACGGGGTCCATGGGGGTGCGGTGGGACGGGTCGGGGCGGGGGCCGGCCAGCTCGACCAGGTGGTGGCGCAGGGACTGGGCGGCCGCCGACAGTGGGCGGTCGCGGTGGTGCAGGACTCCGATGGGTGGGTGGACCGGGGGCGGGTGCAGGTGGCGGATCTCGGTGGGGGAACCGTTGGGGCTCTCCGCCGTCGAGCGGGGCAGCAGGCCCACCCCCAGGCCAGCGGCGATCATCTCGCGGATGCCGGCCGGGCCGTCGGTCTCGTACTGGACGCGGGGTGTGAAGCCGGCCGAGCGGGCCGCGTCGTCGAGGATCCAGCGCAGGCCGCTGCCGTGCGGCATGCACACGAACGGTTCGTCGCGGGCCTCGGCGAGGGTGAGCCGCCCGGCCCGGGTCAGGGCGTGGCCGACCGGCAGGGCCAGGACCAGGTTCTCGTCGACCAGCGGCAGGGTGTCGAAGCGGGGTGGCACGTCGGCGTGCAGCGGGCCGACGACCAGGTCGAGTTCGCCCAGGTCGAGGGCGCCGAGCAGGCCGGTGATCAGTCCGGAGCGCTGGCGCAGGGCGATGCCGGGGTGCCGTTCCCGGAACCGGGCCAGGGCGTTCGGCAGGTCGTACACGGCCAGGGCCGCGGTGACACCGACGGTGACCCGGCCGCTGACGACGGCGGTGATCTCGGCCATCTCGGTGCGGGCGCCGTCGAGTTCGGCGAGAACCCGGCGGGCGCGGGCGACGAACAGTTCCCCGGCCGGGGTGAGGGCGACCTTGCGGGTGGTCCGGGCGAACAGGGTGACCCCGAGTTCGATCTCCAGGGCACGGATCTGCGCGGACACCGCCGACTGGGCGATGTGCAGGCGTTCGGCGGCCCGGGTGAACCCGCCGTACCGGGCCACCGCCTCCACGTAGCTGAGCTGCCGCAACTCCACCCGGCGATGGTGACGGCCACAGCGGGCGAGGTGTGCCGAACTCCGGCGGTGTCACCTGTTAGAGAATGGCGATAAACGTTCGTCGCATCGAACTTGGCAAGTTCCGGGCGGGGTGGAAGGGTCGTTCGCGTGACCGACGACGCTTACCGCTGGCTCGAGGATCTGGACTCCCCCGCCGCCTTGGAGTGGGTGACGGCCCGCAACGCCGAGACGACGGCCACGTTGTCCGGCGACCGGTTCGCCCGCACCAAGGACGCGTTGCGCGAGGTGCTGGACAGCAAGGACCGGATCCCGTTGCCGAACCGGCGCGGCGACGGCCTGTGGTACGACTTCTGGACCGACGCCGACCATCCGCGCGGGCTGTGGCGGCGGACCACCGCGGAGGGTTTCCGGCACGACGAGCCGGAGTGGGACGTGCTGCTCGACGTCGGCGCGCTGAACCGGGCCGAGGGCGAGAACTGGACGTGGAAACGGGTCGCGGTGCTGCGCCCCGGCTATCACCGGTGCATGATCAGCCTGGCCCGCGGTGGTTCCGACACGGCGGTGATCCGCGAGTTCGACCTGACCACCCGCACATTCGTCACCGGCGGTTTCGCCCTGCCGGAGTCCAAGGGCGGGGTCTCCTGGCGTGACGCCGACCACCTGCTGGTGTCGGCCGACTTCGGGCCCGGTTCGCTGACCGCGTCGGGTTACGCGCGGGTCGTCAAGCTGTGGCGGCGCGGCACCCCCCTGGCGGAGGCCGAGACGGTTCTCGCCGGCGAGACCGAGGACGTGCTGGTCACCGCCTCGTGGGATGCGACACCCGGGTTCGAGCGCGGCCTGGTGACCCGGCTGGTGACGTTCTTCCGCGCCGAGCACCACCTGTACCGGGCCGACGGCGAGCTGGTCCGCATCGACGTGCCCGAGGACGCCGTCATCGACCTGCACCGGGAGTGGATGCTGGTCACGCTGCGCTCGGAGTGGACGGTGGGCGGGGTGACGTACCCGGCAGGCGTCCTTCTCGCCGTTGATCTGGAGGGTTTCCTGGCCGGCCGGCGCGAGCCCACCGTGCTGTTCGAGCCGGACGAGCACACCTCGCTGACCGGCTGGTCGTGGACCCGCAACCACCTGCTGCTGGCCACCTCCCGCGACGTGCGGTCGCGCATCGAGATCCTCACCCCGGGCGGTCCGGTGTGGCGGCGCGAGCCGGTGCCGGGCGCGGGCGAGTTCGACCAGACCACCATCCTGGACACCTGCCCGGCGCTGGACGACACGTTCCTGCTGTCGTCGGAGGGTTTCCTGCGCCCGGCGACGCTGAGCCTCGGCACGGCCGGCGGTGATCTGGAGGTCCTGAAACAGGGGCCGGCGTTCTTCGACACCACCGGGATGACCGTGCGGCAGTTCTTCGCGGTCTCCGCCGACGGCACCCGGGTTCCCTATTTCGTGGCCGGGCCGGGCGGAGGATCAACACCGTCACCCACGCTGCTGTACGGGTACGGAGGTTTCGAGGTCCCGATGAGCCCGTCGTACAGCGGGCTGACCGGCCGGGGCTGGCTGGCACACGGCGGGACGTACGTGCTGGCCAACATCCGTGGCGGCGGGGAGTACGGGCCGGCCTGGCATCAGGCGGCGCTGCGTGAGGGCCGGTTGCGGGCGTACGAGGACTTCGCCGCGGTCGCCGCCGATCTGGTCACCCGGGGCATCACCACCCCGCAGCAGCTGGGCACCAGCGGCGGCAGCAACGGCGGCCTGCTGATGGGCGTGATGCTGACCCGGTACCCGGAGCTGTTCGGGGCGGTCGTGGCCCGGGTGCCGCTGCTGGACATGCGGCGCTACACGCAGCTGCTGGCCGGCAAGTCGTGGATCGCGGAGTACGGGGATCCCGATGTGGAGCAGGACTGGGCGTTCCTGCGGGAGTTCTCGCCCTATCAGAACGTGCGCGCCGACCGGGCGTACCCGCCGATGTTGCTGTTGACCTCGACCCGCGACGACCGGGTGCATCCGGCGCACGCCCGCAAGATGATGGCGCTGCTGACCGAGAAGGGTCATCGCGCCGCCTACTACGAGAACGTGGAGGGCGGTCACGGCGGCGCCGCCGACAACGAGCAGGCGGCCCTGCTGTGGGCGCTGACCTTCGAGTTCCTGCGCCGCGAGCTGGGCGCGCGGTGACGCCGGACCTCAGGCGGCGACCGGGGTGACGGTCAGGCGGCGGACCTCGGGGACGGTCAGGACCGCGGCGCACGAGACCGCCATCGTCGCCGCGCCCAGCAGCAGCGGGACCGTGGTGCCCACCTGTCCGGAGAGCAGGCCGGCCAGGGTGAAGCCGAGCGGCAGGGTGACCAGGGAACCGAACCAGTCGTAAGCGCTGACCCGGGACAGCACCGGGGTGGGCACGTTGGCCTGCAGGACGGTCTCCCACAGGGTGCCGAAGACGCCGATGCCGACGCCGGCCAGGAACCCGGTCGCCACGATCACCGCGAGGGGCGCCTGGAGGGCGAGGGCGATCGAGGCGGGCACGAACCACAGCATGCCGAGGGTGGCGATCACCATCGGCCGGCGCGGGGTGAACCGGACCATCAGCAGGCCGCCCGCGACCGAGCCGGCGCCGAAGCTGCCGAGGATGAAGCCCCAGCTCTGGGCGCCGCCGAGGTGGTCGGCGGCGATCTGCGGGCCGAGCACCAGGTAGGCGGGCACGGTGGTGAGGTGCACCAGCCCGAACTGCAGGACGACCGACCAGACCCAGCGCCGGGACCGGAACTCGATCCAGCCCTCCCGCAGGTCGGTGAGCAGGCCGGCGCGCCGGGGGCGGGGCGCCGGCACGTCGCGCGGGACGGCGAACAGGAACAGGGCGCTGATCACGTAGGTGGCGGCGTCGATGGCCAGGACGGTGGCCGGGCTGCTGAGGGCGACCAGGGTGCCGCCGAGGGCCGGGCCGCCGAGGCTGGCGAACGAGCGGCCGAAGCCGAGCAGGGCGTTGGCGCGCTGCAGGCCGGCCTTCTCGGTCAGTGACGGGACGAGGCCGACCAGGGCGGGGCGGAAGAAGGCGTTGCCGAGGCCGTCGACGGCGGCGAAGAGCATCAGCACGCCCAGCGGCACGTCGCCGGTGAACAGCCAGACGGCCAGGATCGCCTGGCTGCCGCCGCGGGCGGCGTCGGTGATCAGCATGACGGTGCGGCGCGGCAGTCGGTCCGCGAGCACGCCGGCGACCAGCACGAACGCGATGGTCGGGACGCGGGCGGCGGCCAGCACCAGGCCGATCCCGGCGGCGCCGTGGCCGCTGGACAGGACCGCGAAGGCCAGCGCGACGGTCGTCATCTGGGAGCCGAGCAGGGAGGTGTAGAAACCGGCCAGCAGGTTGCGCATCGGGCGGCTGATCGGTGGCTGACTCCCCATGCATGGAGTGTGCCATAGATAACTACCGCTTCGTCAGGTTAGTCCCTTGTGTCCGCGACGAACATCGCCACCTCGCCGCTGCGTCCGGTGTGGAACGTGCGTAACCGCAGGCCGGAGCCCTCGATCAGGGCGGTGACCGCCGCCCGGTCCAGGAACAGCTGCCGGTAGAGCAGCAGCAGGTCGCCGGTGTGCAGTGCGACGACCCGGCGGCCGTGGGCGCCGTCGAGGTGCAGGGTGATCGGGCGGTTCAGGCGGGCGCCGCTCCAGACCTCGCGGCGGGCCGGGTCGAAGCCGCGCTCCGGTTCGTACCAGCCGGGGTCGAGGTTGAGCAGGTCGAGGCCGAGCCGGTGGATCGGCGGCAGGGCCGGCGCGGGTTGCGACGGCGGGAACGGGGCGCGGCCGGTGGTGTCCAGCCGGGTGGTGATCACGACCAGGTCGCCCGGGTTCCGGGTCGCGGCGAGGTCGCGCAGCAGGGCTCCGGGGTCGGCGAGGTTGAACAGGGTGCCGCCGGCCAGCAGGACGATCCGGGCGGCGTGCGGCCCGGCGTCGCGGAAGTCGCCGACGGTGAACGCCAGCCGGGCGGCCCGGGCGGGGAAGGCGGCGGTGAGGCGGGCGCCGGCCAGGGTGAGCATCTCCGGGCTGATGTCGACGGCCCGGTAGCCGCCGAACCGGCCGGCCGCGATCAGGCCGGCGAGCAGTCCCTCGGCGGCGCTGCCGGTGCCGGGCCCGAGGTCGAGCACGTCGACCGGGCCGGGCCGGGCCAGGTCGGCCAGTTCGGCGGCGTGGTCGGACAGCAGCAGGTCGCTGGCCCGGAGCAGGGCGGACTGCACCGCGGTGGCGGCCCGCCACAGTTCGGCGCCGCTGCCGAGGTACGTCAGTTCCTGGGGGAACTCGCGCCGTAGCGCCAGGGAGTCCGCCACGACGTCCGCCTGCGCCCGCGTGTAGGTCCACAGGAAGCGCTGGTGGGGCGTGACGACACGGACATCGATGCCGGTCACTCGCAAGATGGTAGAGGACCGGCATCGACGACAGCGACTAGGCCGACCATTCCTTCGCGAGCAGCTCGTACGAGCGGACCCGGTCGGCGTGGTCGTGGGCGATCGTGGTGATCAGCAGCTCGTCGGCGCCGGTGACCCGCTGCAGGGTGTTCAGCTTCTCGACCACGGTCTGCGGCGAGCCGACGAACTGGGTGTCGACCCGGTCGGCGACGATCGCCCGGTCCTGGTCGGTCCAGGCGAACGCCTCGGCCTCCTCGATGCTCGGGAACGGGACGGCGCCGAGACCGGTGCGGATGCTGCGGACCCAGACCGGGAACGGCTTGGCCACGTGCCGGGCGGTGGCGTCGTCCTCGGCCACCAGCACGTCCGCCGACACCATCACCCGAGGTTCCTTCAGTGCCGCGGACGGCACGAACGACTCCCGGTACGCCTGCACGGCTTCCAGGACCTTCGCCGGGGCGACGTGGTAGTTGGCGGCGAACGGCAGCCCGCGTGCGCCGGCGGTGCGGGCACTCTCCCCGCCGGAGCTGCCGAGCAGCCACACCTCCAGGTCGGCGCCGGCGCCCGGGGTGGCGATCACCTCGTTGCCCTCGTCGTCGGTGACCGGGCCGGCCAGCAGCGCCTCGATCTGGTCGAGGGCCTCGGTCAGCCCGAGCGGCTGCGCGCCCGGCTGGGTGAGGAAGCTGCCGGCCAGCTGGCTGCGCTTGGAGGCGAAGATCGGCGCCCAGTCGAAATGCTTCGGGATCAGCAGGCCGTCGACGACCCGTTCCCCCTGCGGCGGCGGAGGCGCCTGCCCGGTCTTGGACACGCGGGCCTGCCCGGAGCGGCCCAGCCCGAGGTCGAACCGCCCCGGGTAGAGGGCGTCGAGCAGCCCGAACTGCTCCACGATCGACAGGCCGGTGAGGAAACCGGTCTGCACCGCGCCGGAGCCGAGGCGGATGTGGCCGGTGACAGCGGCGATCTGGCCGAGCAGCAGCGCCGGCTGCGAGCTGGCCACCCCTGGGGTGAAGTGGTGCTCGGCCACCCAGTAGCGGTGATAGCCGAACTGCTCGGCCCGGCGGGCCAGGTCGAGGGTGCGGCGCAGGGCGTCCGGCACGTCACCGCCGGAGACGAGCGGGGCGAGATCGAGGATCGACAGGGGTACGGGCATGGTTCTACCGCCCTTTCAGGTGGCTGAGTGCGGGCGCGATGTCGCCGGCGAACAGTTCGAGGCTGGCCCGCTGCTGTTTCTCGGTGAGGCCTTCGGTGTCGGCGCTGAGGTGGGTGATCTCGTGGCCGAACCGCTCGTGGTAGCGGTGCACCTTGTCGATGATCTGCTGCGGGCTGCCGACCAGGATCGAGCTGCGTTCGACGGCGTCCTCGACGGTCGGGAAGACCGGCTCGACCCCGACCTTGCGGAACGCGTCGAGCCGCGCCTCGTAGACGGGGCGATAGACGTCAAGGGCCTCCTGCGACGTACGGGCGGCGTAGAACCCGGCACTGCCCGCCCCGATCCGGATCGCCGCCGGATCATGACCGTGGAAGGCCCAGCGTTCCCGGTAGTAGTCGATCAGTTCGGCGTACGGTTCGATCGGGTTGGTGACGTTGGCGGAGAAGAGCGGGTCGCCGTAGGAGGCGGCGAGGTCCACCGACGCCTTGCTGGTGGCGCTGCCGTGCCAGACGGTGATCGGGTTCTGCAGCGGCCGGGGCCAGGTCTCGGCGTCGGTCAGCGACGGCCGGTACTTGCCCTGCCAGGTGACCTTCTCCTCCCGCCACAACCGGCGGAACAGGTCGTAGCTCTCCCGCAGCCGGTCCCACTGGTCGTCGACGGTCACGTGGAACAACTGCGCCTGGGCGGCCCCGTTGCCCTTGCCGATCATCAGCTCGAGGCGCCCGCCGGAGAGGTTGTCCAGCGTCGCGTAGTCCTCGAACGCACGGACCGGGTCCAGCAGGCTGAGCGTGGTCACCCCGGTGAACAGCTTGATCGTCGACGTCTTCGCGGCGATGTGGCTGAGCACCACCGGCGGCGACGAGGACAGGAACGGCCGCTCGTGCCGCTCCCCCACCGCGAACCCGTGGAAGCCGAGCTCCTCGCCGAGGACCGCGGCGTCGACGACCTCCCGCAGCCGCTGCTCGGGGGTCTTCGACCGGTCGATGTACGTGATCAGGCTGAGCAGCAGGAACTTCACGACAGGCCCAGGTTCTGCCGCAGGGTGGCGCCGGAATACTCGGTCCGGAACACGCCGCGTTCCTGCAGCAGCGGGACCACCTGGTCCACGAAGTCGTCCAGCCCGGCCGGGGTCAGGTGCGAGACCAGGATGAACCCGTCGCACGCGTCGGTCTGCACGTATTCGTTCAGCTGCTCGGCGACCCGGTCGGCGGTGCCGATGAAGTTCTGCCGCCCGGTGACCTCGATGATCAGGTCACGGATCGAGAGGTTCTTCGCCTCGGCCCGGGCCCGCCACTCGTTGGCGGTTTTGATCCGGTCCGGGTACATGCCGGCCCGGCCCTTGATGATGGTGTCGTCCTCGTCCAGCACCGGGTCGATCGCCGGCAGCGGGCCCTCGGCGTCGTAGCCGGACAGATCGGTGTTCCACAGCTGTTCCAGCAGCAGGATCGCGGTCTGCGGGCTGACCTGCTGACGCCGGATGTGGTGGGCCTTCTCCTGAGCGTCGGCGTCACTGTCGCCGAGCACGTAGGACACCCCCGGAATGATCTTCAGGTCGTTCTCGGCCCGGCTGTACTTCGCCAGGCGGTCCTTGACGTCGCGGTAGAAGATCCGGGCGTCGTCGATCTGGTGGTGCCGGGAGAAGATCGCGTCGGAGTGCTGAGCGGCCAGTTCCCGGCCGGCGTCGGAGTCACCGGCCTGCAGGATCACCGGGTGGCCCTGCGGGCTGCGCGGGACACCGAAGCGGCCCTTGATGTCGAACTGGCTGTTCCGGATCGCGAAGTCGCCGCCGTCGGTGTCCCACAGGGCGCGGGCGGTCCGGATGAACTCGGCGGCGCGCACGTACCGGTCGGCGTGGTCCAGGAAACCGCCGCGCCGGAAGTTCTCGCCGAAGAACGCGCCCGGCGAGGTGACCACGTTCCACGCGGCCCGGCCGTTCGACAGGTGGTCCAGGGTGGCCAGCTGGCGGGCCAGTTCGTAGGGCTCGTGCCAGGTGGCGTTCAGGGTTCCGGCCAGACCCAGGTGGGTGGTGACCGCGGCCAGGGCGGTCAGCACGGTCAGGGTGTCCGGGCGGCCGACGACGTCCAGGTCGTGGATCAGGCCGCGCTGTTCCCGCAGGCGCAGGCCCTCGGCGAGGAAGAAGAAGTCGAACAGGCCGCGTTCGGCGGTCTTCGCGAGGTACTCGAAGGAGTCGAAGTCGATCTGGCTGCCGGCCCGTGGGTCGCTCCAGACGGTGGTGTTGTTCACGCCGGGGAAGTGCGCGGCGAGGATGATCTGCTTAGGCAACGGACGCCTCCCGGGCGTAGCGGTTCACGGCGACGGGCAGGCCGAGCCGTGCCCGGAGGGTCTTCTGAGCGGATGGTTGGAAGAGCCCACGCCGTTGCAGCTCCACCACCAGATCCGAGATATCGGGAACTTCGGATACCCGCACACCGTCCACACCGGAAATCTCCGACCATGTCTGAATCTGATCGGCGGACGCTCCCGGAAGGTCGACGAAGACCTTCCGGCCCGGTTCGATCCGGCGGACGGCATCCGGATCGGGCTCCACGAAGAGGAGATCGGCATCCACCTCATCGGCGGCGAGGGCGGCGACGACCGGCTGTCCCTGCGGCGACCTAGGCACGATCGACGGCCCCTTGACCGCGAAGTGCTCCCCCACGAAGTCGATGTAATGGAGTTTCGAACGGTCGATGAACCGCCCGGTGGCGACGTCCTTGATGATCGCGTCGTCCTCCCAGCTGTCCCAGAGCCGCCGCACCACCTCGACGGCGTCGTTCGCCTCGGCGATCAGTTCGGCGGGTTTCACCACACCCCGCCGCCCGAGCAGGTCCGCCTCAGCCGGATCGGTGGACACCCGCACCTGCCAGCCGGCCCGCCCCTTGCTGATGTGGTCGAGGGTGGCCAGAGCGGTCGACAGGTGGAACGGCTCGGTGTGCGTGGTGGTGGCCACCGGCACCAGGCCGACATGCCGGGTGACCGGGGCGACCAGGGCGGCGACCTGCACGGCGTCCGGCCCGTGCCGCCCGAACGCGTCGTCGAACGTGGCCAGGTCCAGCCCCAGGTCGTCGGCCTGCCGGACCTGGTCGATCCAGTGCCGGGAGTCGAACGAGCCGCCGGTCAGGGCGACCGCGAGACGCAACGTCATGACGTGACCTCCAATGTGGGCACCGCGTCCAGCAGTGCCCGGGTGTACTCGTGGCCGGCGTGGTCGAAGACGGCGCGGACCGGGCCCTGTTCGACGACGCGGCCGTCGTGCATGACCAGGACCCGGTCGGCGATGTCGCGGATCACGCCGAGGTCGTGGGAGATGAAGAGCAGGGCGGTGCCGTCGTCCTCGCGGATCCTGGCGAGCAGGTCGAGGACCTGGGCCTGCACCGACACGTCGAGGGCGGAGACCGGTTCGTCGCAGATGATCAGGCTGGGCCGGGGTGCGATGGCGCGGGCGATCGCGACCCGCTGACGCTGGCCGCCGGACAGCTGCCGCGGGTAGCGGTCCAAGTATTCCGGGCCGAGCCCGACCCGGTCCAGGATCGGTTCCGGGTCGGCGCCCTTGGGCAGGGCCTCGCCGACGATGCGGCGCACGGTCCAGCGCGGATCGAAAGCGGACAGCGGGTCCTGGGCGATCAGCTGCAGCCGCCGCCGGATCGGGCGCCGGGCCCGCTCCGGGATGCCGCTGAACTCACTTCCTTCGAAACGGACGTGCCCGGACGTCGGGTCGGTGAGCCCGAACAGCAGCTGGGCGACCGTCGACTTGCCGGATCCGGATTCGCCGACCAGGCCGACGATCTCGCCGCGCCGGACGGTGAGACCGAAATCCTTGACGACGGTGCGGTCGCCGTACACCTTGCGCAGCGCGGTGGCCTCGGCCACGATCTCGCCGGGCTCGGCGGTGTTCTCCCGGCGGCGGCCGGTCGCGGCGGCGATCAATTGCCTGGTGTACGGGTGACCCGCCCCGGCCAGAATCGTGCGCGTGTCCCCGGACTCGACGATCCGGCCGTCCTTCATCACCAGCACCCGGTCGGCGAGTTTCGACACCACCGCCAGGTCGTGGCTGATCAGCAGCAGGGTCTCGCCGGTGGCGCGGCGTTCGGCGAGCAGGGTGAGGATCTGGGCCTGGACGGTGGCGTCCAGGGCGGTGGTGGGTTCGTCGGCGATCAGCAGTTTCGGGCCGCCGGCGAGGGCCGAGGCGATCAGGGCGCGCTGCCGCAGCCCGCCGGAGAGCTGGTGCGGGTACTGCCGGGCCCGCCGTTCGGGTTCCGGCACGTGCACGGCGTCGAGCAGGTCGTGTACCCGGCGGGGCCGGTCCCGGCGGTCGCCGATGTCGTGGGTCCGCAGCACCTCGGTGATCTCGGCGCCGACGGTGCGCATCGGGTCGAGCGAGACCAGGGCGTCCTGCAGGATCAGCCCGGCGTACCGGCCGCGCAGCCGCCGCCAGTCGCGGGCGGCGAACCGGCTGACGTCGCGGCCGTCGACGGTGAACGTGTCGGCTTCGACGTGCGCTTGCGGACCGGCCAGTCCGACCAGGCTGCGGGCGGTGACGCTCTTGCCGGAGCCGCTCTCGCCGACCAGGGCGACACATTCGCCCTCCCGGATGTCGAAGCTGACCCCGCGGACCGCTTCCACCGATTTCTGCCCGAGGCGGAAGGTGACCCGCAGGTTCTGGACTTCGATCACTGGTGCCGCCCTTCGAACCGGCCCTGGAGATGACGGCCGATCACGGTGAGAGAGATGACGGTGGCGGTCACGGCGGCTCCCGGGAGCACCGATGCCCACCAGGCGATGTGCAGGTAGCCGCGGCCCTCGGAGAGCATCGCGCCCCACTCCGGGGACGGCGGCTGCGGCCCGAGGCCGAGGAAACTGAGGCCGGCCGCGATCAGGACGGCCTCGCCGAGCCCGATCATCGCCAGGACCGGGATCGGGCCGAGCACGTTGGGCAGCACGTGCCGCAGCACCAGGCGGGTGCGCGACGCTCCGAACGCGACGGCGTGGGTGACGTACGGCGCCTGCCGCACGACCAGGGTCTGGGCCCGCACCACCCGGGCGTAGTGCGGCAGGGTGGCGATGCCGATCGCCACGATCAGGCTGGTGGTCCCGGTGCCGGCGATCGCGATGAACAGCAGGGCGAGCAGGACCAGCGGGAACGCGGCGAGCGCGTCGAAACCGCGGCTGAGGGCCTCGTCGGCGTACCGGTGGGTGAGCCCGGCGAGCAGCCCGAGCAGGATCCCGGCGCCGACGGCGATGACGGTGGCGGCGACCCCGATGCTCAGCGAGTGCCGGGCGCCGTGCACCACCCGGCCGAAGACGTCGCGGCCGAGCTGGTCGGTGCCGAACCAGTGCGCGGCCGACGGCGCCTGCAGGACGTGCAGCGGGTCGGCGGCGAGCGGGTCGCCGGCGAACAGGGCCGGCCAGGCCACCGCGGTGCCGACCAGGGCGAGCACGATCAGGGCGGCGGCGATGCCGGGGCGGGGCCGCCGCAGGGTCAGCCTTCGGCTCTCCGGCCGGGGCAGGGCTATGGTCATCGTGCTCAGCTCCTTCGCAGGCGCGGGTCGATGAGCAGGTAGGCCAGGTCGGCCAGGGTGTTGATGACGACGAACGCGGCGGCCGCGAGGACCACCACGGCGAGCACGACGGGCATGTCGCCGTTGCCGACCGCCTGCAGGGTGACCTGGCCCAGGCCGGGCCGACCGAAGACCTGCTCGATGATCACCGCGCCGCCGATCAGGACGCCGGTGAGCCAGCCGAGCAGGGTGACCGCCGGGATCAGCGCGTGCCGCAGGGCGTGCCGGATCAGGACCGCCCGTTCCGTCAGGCCGCGGGAGCGGGCGGTGACCGCGAACGGTTCGTCCAGGGCCCGGTCCAGGCCGTCGCGCAGCACCTGGGACAGCACCCCGGCGATCGGCAGGCCGAGGGTGACCGCCGGCAGCGCCAGCGCGGCCCAGCCCTGATCGCCTGCGACCGGGAACCAGCCGAGCCGGAACGAGAAGACGCTGAGCAGCACGATCCCGCTCAGGAACGGCGGGGTGGACACCAGCATCAGCTCGGCGGTGGAGCTGACCCGGCGCACCCACCGGTGCCGGGTGGTGACCGCCAGGACCAGGGCCAGGACCACCCCGATCACGGCGGCGGCCAGGGCCAGCTGGACGGTCGGCAGGATCTGCTCGCCGATCACCTCACCGACCGGGCGCTGCAGCAGGTAGGAGCGGCCCAGGTCGCCCCGGGCGGCGCGCAGCAGGTAGTCCAGGTACTGCACGATCGCGGGCCGGTCCAGGTTCCATTCGGCGATGATCTGGGCCCGGATCTGCGGGGTGTCGGCGCCGTCGCCGATGATGGCGTCGACGATGTCGCCGGGGGCGGCCAGCAGCGCGAGGTACGCCGCCGTGGCCGCCGCCCAGAGGACGACGACTCCGGCGGCGACCCGCCGGGCGACCGCCTTGATCACTTGCCGAGCCAGATGTCGTAGGCGCTGCCCGGGACACCGGCTGTCGGTTCGAACCCGGCACCGCCGACCTTCACACTGGCGGCGAGCTGGTCGGCCGGGGCGTAGAGCGGCAGCACCAGCGCCTGGTCGGTGATCACGAACTTCTGGACCTGCCGGTACGCCTCGGTCCGCTTCGCCTGGTCGCCGCTGGCCTGGCCCTGTTCGATGGCGGTGTCCAGCGCCGGGTCCTTCACCCCGATCCGGTTGATCGCGCCGCCGGAGTGCAGCAGCAGGCCGAGGGCGGCGCCGGCGTCGGTGTCGGCGCGGGAGTTGTCGAACACCTCGTAGGCGCCGTCGGCCAGGGCCTGGGTGGCGGTGCCCTGGTCGACCAGGGCCACGTTCAGGTCGATGCCGGCGCTCTGCTTGACCGCGGCCTGCACGGCCTGGGCGAGCACGTCCCGGCGGTCCCGGACGAACGGGGCGCTCTGCACCAGACGTACCGTCAATCGTCTGCCGTCCTTGACCCTGAACCCTTCGGCGTCCCGGGCGGTCCAGCCGGCCTCGTCCAACAACCGGTTGGCCTCGGCGGCATCGCCGCCGTAGGTCTTCTCCAGGGACTTGTCGTAGAACGGGCTGGTCGGCCCGATCACGCTCCACGCCCGGGTGGCGGTGCCCCGGTAGACGCCGTCGAGCACGGCGTCGACGTCGACGGCCTCGCGGAACGCCTGCCGCACCCGCAGGTCGTCGAAGGGCGCGTTGGCGCTGTTGAGGTAGTACGAGTACGCCGACCCGGAGTTGAGCCCCCGGGACAGGGTGAGCTGAGGGTTCGCGGTGATCAGGGCCTCGTCGGTGGCGGGCACGCCCTCGACGATCTGGACCTGGCCGGAGGTGAGCGCACCGACCCGCACCGACGACTCCTTCAGGAACCGGTAGGTGATGTCGTCCAGATAGGCCGGTCCCTGGTGTTTCGCGGTGGACGGCGCCCAGTTGTACCGCGGGTTCCGGACGAAGTGCACCTCCTGCCCGGCGGTGTAGCGGTCCAGCACGAACGGGCCGGTGCCGGCCAGCTCGGGGCCGCCGGCCTTGAGGTTCTTCGCCTCCTTCAGCGACTTCGGGGAGATCTGCGCGCCCTGCGGGGTGGAGAGGAAGTCCAGCAGCAGCACGTCCGGCTGCTTCAGGTGGAAGGCGACGGTGGCCGGGTCGACGACCTCGACCTTGTCCAGATAGCGCAGCTGGACGGCGAGCACGCCCGGGTTGTAGCCCTCGACGAGGAACTGGTCGATGTTGGCCTTGACCGCGGCGGCGTCGAACTTCTCGCCGTCACTGAACGTGACGTCGGTGCGCAGTTTGAACGTGTAGGTCTTCCCATCGGACGAGACGTCGTAACCGGTGGCGAGCCACGGCACGTAACCGCCCTGACCGTCGTGGGTCAGCAGCGCCTCGAAGGTGTTCCAGACCAGCAGGCGGGCCTTGGCCTGGGCGTACTGATGCGGGTTGAAGGTGATCGGTTCGGTTTCGACCGCCCAGGTCAGCGAGCCTCCGCTGACCGGCTGACCGGCGTCGGGCACTCCGGCCGCACCGGAGCTCGCAGGGGAACAGGCGGAGGTGAGGGCGAGAGCGAGAACGGTGATGACGACTGCCGGCCGGATACGGCGCATGAGTGGTTCCTCCTCTCCACCATTCCTATAGTTCCGATAGGAAATTGGCAAGAGGCTGAGATCCCGGACACGCCAAGTTCTCGATCAGCATCTGAACCATCCCGGCACGGTGTGCGTTCCCCATGACGTGCAGCCGACAGACCTCGCCGATCCGCAGCCGAACCCGGATTCCGGCAAACCTCCCGCCTCTTCCTCTTCGCCCGCTTCGTCGCCTTCGCCGTGTCCGGAGCCCGCGGCGCCGTCGTCGGAAAAGCCTTCGGCTGCGGACGAGCCTGCGACGGACGAGCCCGCGAAGCCGGAACCCGAGGTCACGCCCGAGGCCGATCCCGAGGTCGCCGAAAAAGAGGCCGCTCCCGAGGCTGTCGAGGCCGAGGCTGTCGCACCGGTTACCGCCGACGCCGGCGACGACACCAAGACCCCCGGCCGGGTACGGCGATTCCTGGACAAGCCGTGGGTGTCGCGCGGGCTGACCGTGTTCGCCGCCGTGGTGGTGCTCGGCGCCCTGCTCTACCCGAACGTGCTGCGCCGCCTCACCCTCGGCAGCTTCGCCCGCATCCCGATCGAAGCCGCCGTCCTGATCCTGGTGCTGGTGCTGCTCCCCCGCCGGCCCCGGATCGCGGTCGGCTCGATCGCCGGTGTCGCCCTCGGCTGGCTGCTGATCCAGAAGAGCCTCGACATGGGCTGGTTCAAGACCCTGGCCCGCCCGTTCGACGTGGTCCTGGACTGGGAACTGTTCGACGACACGTACAGCTTCATCCGCGACTCCTACGGGCAGCTCGGCGCGTATGCCGCGGCCGGGGGTGTGGTCTTCGGCGGCCTCGCCGCGATCGCCCTGATGGTGTGGGCGATCCTGCGGGTCGCCGACGTGATGGCCCGGCACCGCCGCCGCGCCGCCCTGACCGCCACCGGCATCGCCTCGGTGTGGATGCTCACCCTGGCCCTCGGCGTCCAGCTGGTCCCCGGTGTCCCGGTCGCCGCCCGCACCACCGCCACCTACGCCTGGGACCGCGCCTGGCAGGCCAAGAACGGCATCGCCAACGAGGCCGCGTTCGCCGGTGAGGTCAGCCAGGACCCGTTCGGCGACACCCCGCCGGACCAGCTGCTCAGCGCCCTCAAGGGCAAGGACGTCGTCTTCGCCTTCGTGGAGAGTTACGGCCGCAACGCCGTCGAGTCCCCCGAGTTCGTCGAGGGCACCGGCACGGTCCTGGCCGAGGGCGACGCCAAACTGAAGCAGGCCGGGTTCGGCGCCCGCAGCGGCTGGCTCACCTCACCCACCTTCGGCGGCAACAGCTGGCTGGCCCACTCCACCCTGCTGTCCGGGCTGTGGATCAACAACCAGTCCCGGTACCGGAACCTGACCGCCAGCGACCGGCTCACCGTCACCAGCGGCTTCAAGAAGGCCGGCTGGGACACCGTCAGCGTGATGCCCGGCGCCACCCGCGCCTGGCCGGAGGGCAAGTTCTACGGCTACAACCGGGTCTGGGACTCCCGCAACCTCGGCTACCAGGGCCCCAAGTTCAGCTGGGCGCAGATGCCCGACCAGTACACGCTGAAGAAGTTCACCGAACTCGAGTACGCCAAGCCGGGCCGCGACAACCTGTTCGTCGAGATCCCGCTGATCTCCAGCCACACCCCGTGGGCGCCGATCCCGTCGTTCTTCCCGGACTGGAACCAGGTCGGTGACGGCTCGATCTACCGCGAGATCGCCGACATGGGCGAGCAGAAGGCCGACGTCTGGGCCAGCACCGAGAGCGTCCGCACCGAGTACGGCCGGTCCATCCAGTACACCCTCACCACCCTGATCGACTGGGTGCAGAAGTACGGCAACGACGACCTGGTCCTGGTCTACCTCGGCGACCACCAGCCGTCCAGCGTCGTCTCCGGCGACAACGCCAGCCACGACGTGCCGATCACCCTGGTCGCCAAGGACCCGAAGGTGCTGGAGAAGATCGACTCCTGGGGCTGGGCCGACGGCCTCAAGCCCCAGGCCACCACCCCGGTCTGGCAGATGAACCAGTTCCGCGACAAGTTCCTCACCGCCTACGGCCCCGGCGAGCACTAGACGGCAACCCCTCCATACGCGGTGTGCGGCGCCGGTCCCGGTCACTCCAGGCGCCGCACACCGCCCTACGTCCCGGCCAGGTGCTCCCGCAGCCGCTCGTGGCGGAACTGGTACACCGCCCCGTTACGCCGCAGCACCCCGCGTCGCGCCGCCTCGGCCAGGAACGGCATCAGTCCCCACGGCAACCGGCCCCGCACCGCCAGCCACGCCCGCACCACCACGTACGTGAACCACGCCGACCCGGCGAAGAAGATCACCATCGACGTCACCGCGACCGTCCCGATCAGACCCAGCGCCACCGGGTACACCCAGGGCGGCACGTCATCGGGGAACAACCCGGTCCCCAGCGCGGCATCCACCACCGGCAGCGCCGCCGACAGCGCCCCCACCAGCAGCGGCGGCACCACCAGCGCCAGCCGGTCACTGCGCAACGACCGCTGCGGATCCCACAGGTCGTCGGCCGGCGCGGCCCGCGCGAACGCCGTACCCAACCCCACCAGCAGACCCGGCGGCAACCCGAACACCGTCACCACCACCAGGGCCACCCCCGCGATCAGCAACGGCGGCCGGCCCCGCAGATCCTCCATCACGTCCGGCGACCCCAGCATCAGCACCGCCGTGGACACCAGGAACGCCAGCGCCGGCTTGTTCGGCGGCGGCACCGGCGGCACCTCCACCTCCCGCCACCGGCGGCCCGCCCGCGCCAGCAGATACACCCCCCGCGCCGTGCCGGTCACGAACGTACGGCTGCCCCACACCGCCGCACCGGTCAGCACCAGCGTCAGCACCGTCACCACCACCCCGCCCAGCAACGGCACCAGCATCGGCAGCACCAGCGGCACGAACAACGCCGGCCCCGCCACCACCGACGTCACGAACGACCGCACCTGGAACCGCACCTGCCGCGGCACCACCGGAGCGGCGTCCACATCGGTACGGAACGCCGCCACCGCCATCGCCAGCACCAGCCCCTGGAACACCCAGAACCGGACCCCGGTGAACGGCAGGAACAGCACAGCCCACGGCACCGCCACCGCGACCGCGAACGCCAGCCGCGCCGCCGGCACCCGCCGCCCGTGCGCCCAGCCGATCCGCCACCACGCGAAATCCGCCGACCCCTGCCGCTCCAGCAGCCGCGCCAGCGAACCCAGCCACCGCGCCGACCGCCCGTCACCGGGATACAACGCCGGCAGGTAGGCCTCGAACAGGTGCCGCTCCAGGAACCCACCGGCCGCCAGCGCGATCATCTCTGCCGGATCGGTGGCCGGCTTGCGATAGACGGTCCGCGCCAGATAAGCCAGCAACGGATTCGACAGCACCCCCGCCAGAGCCCCGCCCGGATGCTCCTCCAGATGCCGCTGCACCACCGACCACCGGCCGGACTCCGGCTGCCCGCTCGGCAGATACCGGGCCGTCTGCCGCGCCGACAACGGATCCAGCTCCACGATCAGCGCCCGCATCAACGGCTCCCCGGTGGCCGCGACCGTCTCCTCGAACTCCCGCGCCCGGCCCAGCACCACGAACGGCAGATCCAGAAGCTCGTTGAGAGCCGTCACCGCCGCCGCCCGCTCCTCCACCGGCATCTCGTCGAACCCGTCCAGCACCGCCACCACACGACCGTCCTCGACCAGCCGCCGCGCCTGCCGGGCGGTGGCCCGCAACCCGTGCTGCCCGGCCAGGATCCGCCCCAGCCACCCGTCGAACCGCTCCTCCGACGCCCGCCACCCGGACAGATCCAGCAACACCGGCACCGGATCACCGGCCACCCGGTCCTCCAGCAGCGCACACATGAACAGCACCGCCGCCGACGTCTTCCCCGACCCCGGACCCCCGATCAACACCATCCGCCGGTACGGCAACCGCCGCCACGTCTGCGCCAGACCGGCCACCTCACCCCGCAACCGCAACCGGGTCGCCCGCCCCGCCCCCTGACCGGCCACCTCGTCGGCGGGCACCCCCACCGGCCGCCCGGTGACCCGCCACCGGATCGTCATCGCCGCCTTCCGCAGCTCCCGCCGATCCGCCTCCCGGGTCCAGTACCGGGCCAACTGCCGCGCCGGCACCTCCAGCGGATCGTCCACCGCCGCGGCCGCGCCCCCACCACCCCGATCGGTGAGCGCCGACACCGCCAGCAGCGACAACGGCAACCCGACCAGGGCGGCCAGCGCACTCAGCACACTGCCCATCTCGTCGGCCCGGCCGCGCACCTCCGCCGAGGCCCCCAGCAGCACCCCCACCACGACCAGAGACACCGCGACGGCCCCCGCCACCGCCCACCAGATCCGCGCCCGTGAATGCACGGCCCGATCCTCCCGCATCCGGACCACCCGGTCCGCCCCGCGGCCCGCTGCCCGGCCCGCCTGTCCCTACCCCGACCGTGGGGTCCGCAGCACCTGCCGCAGCGCTTCCAGGGCGTCCGGGTTCTCGATCGTCGCCGGCACCGGCTCCTCCCGGCCGTCGGCGATACCCCGCATGCTGCCGCGCAGGATCTTGCCGGACCGGGTCTTCGGCAGCGCCGCGACCACGTCCACCCGCCGCAACGCCGCCACCGCGCCGATCCGCTCCCGGACCCGGGCCACCAGTTCCGCCTCCACCGTGGCCGGCGCGATGTCCGCCCCGGCGCGCAGCACCACAAAACCGCGCGGCACCTGCCCTTTCAGCAGGTCACCGACCCCGATCACGGCACATTCGGCGACCGCCGGATGCGCGGACAGCACCTCCTCCATCGCCCCGGTCGACAGCCGGTGCCCGGCCACGTTGATCACGTCGTCGGTGCGGCCCAGCACGTACAGATAGCCGTCCTCGTCGAACCGGCCGCCGTCACCGGTCAGGTACGCGCCGGGGAACGCCGACAGGTACGACCGCACATACCGTTCGTCGTCGCGCCACAGCGACGGCAGGCAGCCCGGCGGCAGCGGCAGACCGATCACGATCGCCCCTTCCGTGCCGGCCGGAACGTCCGCGCCGTCCGGCCCGACCACCCGCACCCGATAGCCCGGCATCGGCACCGACGGCGAGCCCGCCCGCGTCGGCAGCTCCTCCAGCCCCCGCGGGCTCGCGGCGATCGGCCAGCCGGTCTCGGTCTGCCACCAGTTGTCGACGACCGGAACCCCGAGCAGATCATTCGCCCATTCGTACGTCCCCGGGTCCAGCCTCTCCCCCGCCAGGAACAGGGTCCGCAGACAATTCAGGTCCCGCCCGCGCAGCAGTTCGCCGTCCGGGTCCTCCTTGCGGATCGCCCGGATCGCGGTCGGTGCGGTGAACAACGCCGACACCCGATGCTCCTCGATCACCCGCCAGAACGCGCCGGCGTCCGGGGTGCCGACCGGTTTGCCCTCGTACAGGATCGTGGTGGCCCCGGCCAGCAGCGGCCCGTAGACGATGTACGAGTGCCCGACGACCCAGCCGACGTCGGACGCGGCCCAGAAGACCTCACCCGGCCGTACGCCGAAGATCTTCTCCATCGACCACCGTAGGGCGACCGCGTGCCCGCCGTTGTCGCGGACCACGCCTTTGGGCCGTCCGGTGGTGCCGGACGTGTACAGCAGATAGAGCGGATCGGTGGCCGCCACCGGCACACACTCCGCCGGTTCCGCGTCCCGCACCGCGTCCGCCCAGCTCAGGTCCCGGCCGGGCACCAGCTCGGCGGGGGCTTCGGGCCGCTGCAGGATCACACACCGGTCCACCACGTGCGCCGACTCGGCCAGGGCGGCCTCCAGCATCGGCTGGTAGGGCACCACCTTGCCGCCCTCGATCCCGCAGGAACTGGCGACCACCAGCCGGGGCTGCGCGTCGTCGATCCGGGCGGCCAGTTCCCGGGCCCCGAACCCGCCGAACACCACCGAATGCACGGCCCCCAGCCGGGCACACGCCAGCATCGCGACCACCGCCTCCGGAACCATCGCCATGTAGACGATCACCCGGTCGCCGCGCTCCACCCCCAGCCGGCGCAGGGCCCCCGCGAAGACGGCGACGTCGTCCCGGAGCTCCCGGTAGGACCACCGCCGGGTGACCCCGGTGACCGGGCTGTCGTGAATCAGCGCCGTCTGGTCTCCCCGCCCGGAACGAATGTGCCGGTCGAGCGCGTTGTGACAGGTGTTGAGGCCGGCCCCGGGAAACCACCGGAAAATCGGGGCGGTGCTGTCGTCGAGAATCCGGCTCGGCGGCTCCACCCACTCGATCCCACCGGCAGCATCCCGCCAGAAACCCTCCGGATCGTCGACGCTCCGCTGGTAGGCCTCACGATATGCACCCATGCCCCGACCCTGTGCCCCAGCTCACACCTTGTCCAGCATCCTAGGAGGCCAGCCCGAAGCCCTCTCCGGTGCTTGATCGGCGTCGGGCGCCCGAGTGTCGACGACGATGAGGTCGCCGGTCTCCATCGGATGGTCACGCAGCTTCGGCAGACACCAGCAGGAAGACGGCCGGTCGAGGAATCGGGGTCACATCGGACGATCACGCGGATCCAGTCGCGGGTCTGCTTCCGGGCGTCGCCCCACCCGGCCTCATCTCCCCGGAACAGGCTGCCCGGCATGCGATCAGAGTCGATGGATCACACGACGACCGTTCCAGACGCGGCACCCCGCAGGGCCACCGCACACGCCACGGCCAGGCACGAATCGAGGCGGCGAAGCCGGGACGGCACGGCAGCGGTGAGGCACATCGACACGGCACACGGCGGACCGGTCGCGGACGCGGTGGTCCGGGGCGTGGTTCCGGAGGGGAACGGGCGGTCCACGGTGGAACAACGGACCGGACCGTCCAGGTGTCGGACGGTCCGGTCCGATGGTCTCACGCTTGCGGGAACACTTGTTCCACCATCGCCAGAAGCGAGACGGTCAGCAAAGAATGGACCTGGTCCCGGGTGAGAACCCCGCGCTGAAGCCATTCCTGGGCAGTCCAGATCGCCAGTCCCACGTACGCCCTGGTCATCGCCCGTAACGCTGGTGTCGGATCGTCACTTCCGAGCGCTTGCAGCACACCCGACGCAGCATGATCTACTGCCTCGGCGATCACTTCGTGCACTTCCGCGTCGGCCATCCCGCCGGCACCGGTGGCCGCCAGCCAGGACGTGCTGTGCCGGGAAACGACGTCCAGGAACCAGTTCACTATCGAAGAGGCACGTTCGGACAGTTCGCCCTGCGGAAGCTGCGAAAGCGCCACATCGGGCACCGTCAACATGACCCGCACGACTTCCAGGTATAAATCCTTTTTCGTCCCGAAATAGTGGTTTACCAACCCTCGCGCCACTCCGGCGTCCCGCGCCACATCGGTCGTCGACACCTCGGCGTACGGTTTGGCACCGAACAGGCGGATCGCCACCGACAGGATCTGTTCGCGCCGGGCGTCCGGTTCCAGCCGCCGCCGGCGCACGGCCTGCACACTCACCCGGCCGACACTACGGCACATCGATCCATTCCCCGCCGAGATCGGCGTCACGTCGATGCGTTCAGCGCGGAAACAGATGGATGCCGCAGATTAATACCGACCTTGTTGACACATCGCCAATAGTGCTCGATGGTGGATCAATGCCGACGCCTGGACTGGACGGTTACGTCGAACCGTGGCGCAAGCCGGAACACGACGACCTCGCCGAACTGGCCCGTTCCTTCTTCACCAAGGAGGTGCTCCCGCACGCCGAGCGCCTGGAGCGCCAGGGCCACCCCGACCGCGAGCACTACCGCAGAGCCGGCGAGCTGGGCCTGCTGGGCCTCTCGATCCCCGAGGAGTACGGCGGAGGCGGCGGCGACTTCACCCACGAGGCCACCCTGCTGCACGAGCAGACCCTGTCCGGCGAGGGCAGCCTGGGCATCCCGGTACACAGCGGCATAGTCACCGGCTACCTCAACGAATACGGCACCGAGGAGCAGAAACAGCGCTGGCTACCCGGGCTGGTGAGCGGCGACCTGATCGGCGCGATCGGCATGACCGAGCCCGACGGCGGCTCGGACGTACAGGCCATCAGAACCAGGGCGATCCGGGACGGCGAGGACTATGTCGTCTCCGGTTCGAAAACGTTCATCAGCAACGGCTATCTGGCGGACCTGTTGGTCCTGGCGGTGAAGACCGACACGTCCGCACGAGCAAAGGGAATCTCCCTGCTGGTCTGCGAACTGAAAGACGGCGAACAGGGTTTCCGGCGAGGCCGGAAAATCGAGAAGATCGGCCTGCACTCCAACGACACGGCAGAACTGTTCTTCGACGATTTCCGGGTACCGGCCAAGAACCTGCTAGGCACCGAGGGCACCGGTTTCATCCAGATGATGCAACAGCTCCCCCAGGAACGCCTGGTGATCGCGGTAGGCGCGGTGGCAGCCATGCAAAGAGCACTGGAAATGGCCACCGCCTACGCAAAGGAAAGACAAGCTTTCGGCAAGCCCCTCATGGGCCACCAGAACACCAGAATGGTTCTGGCCGAGGTGGCGACCAGAACAAGGGTCTCCCGAATCTTCCTGGACGACTGCATCCAGAGACACGCCAGAGGCGAGCTGGACGTGACGACGGCAGCCATGGCCAAGCTCTACCTGACCGAGGGCCAGTGCGAGGTGGTGGACCGCTGCCTGCAGATCTTCGGCGGCTACGGATACACCACCGAATACCCTATTTCGAAAATGTACGCCGACGCCCGGGTCCAGAAGATCTACGGAGGCACCAACGAGATCATGAAGGAGCTGATCTCCCGTGCCCTCTGAAGGCCCCCTGGCGGGCATAAAGGTGGTGGAATTGGCCGGCTTGGCCCCCGCACCCTTCGGCTGCATGATCCTGGCCGACCTGGGCGCCGACGTGGTCCTGGTGGACCGCCCCGGCGGAACAGGACCGGTCGGTCCCCTGCAACGAGGCCGCCGCAGGGTGACCCTGGACCTGAAGAAGAACCCGGAGGAACTGCTGGCGCTGATCGCCGAAGCAGACGTCCTGGTGGAGGGCTACCGCCCGGGAGTAGCCGAGCGACTGGGTTTCGGCCCCGACGATTGCGAAAAGATCAACCCCCGATTGGTGTACGCCAGAATGACAGGCTGGGGCCAATCGGGCCCCCTGGCAAAAGCCGCCGGCCACGACATCGACTACATCGCGATTTCCGGAGCCCTGGAGCCGATCGGCCGCCCGGGAGAACGCCCCCACGCCCCCATCAACCTGCTGGGCGACTTCGCCGGCGGCGGAATGCTCCTGGCTGTAGGAGTCCTGGCAGCGCTACTGGAACGCACCACCTCAGGCCGAGGCCAGGTGGTGGACGCCGCAATGGTCGACGGCTCGTCCCTGCTGATGACTTTCCTGCACGGCTTCGCAGCCGACGGAAAATGGCCGGGCTCCCGAGGCGAGAACCTGCTCGACGGAGGCGCCCCGTTCTACGACACCTACGAGGCGTCCGACGGCCGTTTCCTGGCAGTAGGGGCCCTGGAGCCCCAGTTCTACGCAGCCCTGCTGAAGGGCTTGGCCCTGGACGACGATCCCACCCTGCCGGCCCAGTTCGACACAGCAGCGTGGCCAGAACTACGCCGACGTTTCGAAGACCGCTTCAAATCCAGGCCCAGAGACGAGTGGGCGGCGATCTTCGAACCCATGGACGCCTGCGTAACCCCCGTCCTGTCCCCCACAGAGGCCCCCACTCACCCACACAACCGGGCCAGAGAAGCGTTCATAGAGGTGGACGGGGTGACGCAGCCGGCTCCGGCGCCACGCTTCACCCGTACCAAAACAAATGAACCAAAACCCCTGCGACCCGCGACCGTGGCAGAAATCCTGACCACCTGGCAGTAGGCAAAGGTTCTGGGGCGGCGGTGGCCCACGGAGGGATCAAGCCTGACCGCCCGGAGTGGGCCACCGCCGCCCCAGAACCGTCCCCACCGCAAACGCGAAAGGGACAAGGACAACAGGGTGGGGATGACATCCCGGGGCGGGAGACGTCGGAACCCATCCTGACATGGGAGCGCTCCCAGAGGCAACGGCTCCGGCCGGGCGAAACGGTGGCGCCCGCCCGGCCGGAGCCGCCGGATCTAACCCGCCGAACAGGAGACGGCAGGAACAGCGTTGGCACCGTTCCAGGACCCGAGGAACCCGAAGTTGGTGGAGGCCCCCGCCGCCAGAGCCCCGTTCCAGGCGGCGTTACGAGCGGTGACAGCGGACCCGCTGCTGGAAACCGTGGCGCCCCAGGCGTTACTGACGGTCTGCCCGTTGGCGAACGTCCAGGTCACGGTCCAGTTGGTGATGGCAGAGCTGCCCGCGGTCACCTTGACGTCCCCTTGGAACCCACCCTGCCAACTGCCGGTGACCGTGTAGGTGGCCGTGCACCCACCCGCCGGCGGGTTGGAGGGCGAGGGTGACGGCGAAGAGGGCGAGGGTGAGGAAGGAACAGGCGACGAGGGCTGAACCCCGCCGAAGATCGTCGCTTCCTTGCTGGTGGCCTTGAGCCCGTTGGGCCCGTTGACGATCCGCTGCCCCCAGGTGGTGAGCGAGGCCGCGTTGAAGTTGTTCGTCATGTCCAGGATCGGGTCGGTGTTGCCGGCCCACGACCAGCCCAGATATCCGATGCCCCGGGCCTGCGCCTCGGCCATCAGCGTGGTGTCGTCCACCTCCCCCGAGGCGAACTGCCAGCCGAATTCGCCGATGACGAGCGGCCAGTTGTTGTTCTGGAACACGTCGAGATAGTTGCGGATCGATGTGGCCGTGTTGAACACCGCGTACATGTGGATCGACAGGACGGTGTTGGCCCGGGTGTCGGCGTTCAGCACGGTCTGCGCGTTGTCACGCATGGTGTACTGCCAGTCCTGACCCCAGTTCGGGGCGTCGACCATCAGCAGGTGCTCGAACCCGTTGGTGCGCATCTTCTGAATGGCGGCGACGGTGGCGGCGGTCCACTGACCGGGGTTCGTGTTGCCGATCGGCTCGTTTCCGATGTTGATGACGACATAGTTCTCCTGCCCCACGAGAACACTCTTGAGCCCGATCCAGTAATTGACGGCCTGGTCGAGCGTGTAGGCGGCGGCGTCCTCGCCGTACCCCGTGGTGTCGTGGTTCTCCAGCACACAGATCAACCGGTTGGCCTTGCACAGGTTGATCACGTTGGTGACGTCCGCCGCGGTGTTGGCGGTCCAGCGCCCACCGCTGAGAACCACCCGGACGGTGTTCGCCCCGGCGGCCTTCATGTCGGCGAACGACTGGGTCTGTCCCGCGTACCAGGTGTGCATGTGGTTGATGCCGCGCATGACGAACGTCGAGCCGTTGGCCTCGACGATGTTGCGGCCGCTGATCCGCAGGCCGGTGGCGGCCCAGGCGGGGTTCACCACGGTGAACACGGCGGCGACGAGGGTGATGAGGACGGCGGCGATCGTGGCCAGTCTTCGTTTCATGAGCTGCCTCTTGACGAAGGGGGATGTGGACAGCGTGCTGCGACGCGTTCCACCCGCCCCGGGCAGTCCCCTGCGACGCCGTCACCGGCGTGTGCACCGAACCTACCCCCGCCCCCGATCGATCGCAATGGATCGATCTCAGGCGGCCCGCCGTCGCCGGTCCCGCTTGTCCCGGTACATCGCCGCGTCCGCCTCCGCGGTCAGCGTGTCCAGCCCGGTGCGCGCGCCGGCCGGCCGCAGGGCCGATCCCGCGCTGACCCCGACGGTCACCAGGTGCCCGCCGATGTCGATCGGCTGCCGGATCGCGGCCCGGATCCGGTCCACGGCCGGCCCGGCCGCCTCGGCGCCGGCGCCCGGCAGCAGCACCAGGAACTCGTCGCCGCCGAGCCGCCCGACCAGGCCGTCGCCGCCGACCACCACGCCCAGCCGGGCACCGATCTCGTGCAGCAGCACGTCGCCGGCCGCGTGCCCGTGGGTGTCGTTGACCTCCTTGAACCCGTTCAGGTCCAGCAGGAGCACGACCAACGGCAGACCTTCACATTCCTGCGCGTACGCGGCCAGCCGTGCCCGGTTCGGCAGCCCGGTGAGCGGATCGTGGGTGGCCTGGTGCTGCAGGGCCCGCCGGGTCTCGTTGAGTTCCCGGAACTGACGGCTGAACGCGGACGACTGCGCCCCGGCCATGATCGTGGTCATCGCGTTGGTGCCGACCACGAACGCGAGGTCCGGCGAGTCCGGCACCAGCAGCACGAACGCCACCGAGGTGATCAGGAAGGTGAGGATCGCACCGGGCAGCTGGTGCCGGATCGCGGCGATCGAGATGGCCAGCGCCAGCAGCGGCCAGGTGGTCTGGGTGAAGTCCCGTTCGGAGACCACCACGAACGCGACGATGGTGATCGTGTCGAACAGCACCTGCACCGCGCTGAGCAGCGGGTACCAGCGGGATTCCGGTCGCCGCCGGGCCAGCACGGCGAGCACGTCGGCCGCGGCGATCAGGGCGAGCGACAGCCAGGACGCGGCCAGCATGGCGTCGCTGAGCTGAGCCGGCCCGAGGCCGGTCACCCCGGTCATGTAGAGGGTGATCAGGATGAACCCGACGGATCGTGACACTCCGCCGGCCGTCTCCATCGCCCGCCGCCGCGCCCGCAGCGATTCGTCCACCGGCGGCGCGGTCAGCGGGCCGGTTCCGTTGCGCACGGGCTTCTGATCGGCACCGGGACGGCCCGGGTTGAGGAACTCGGGCCGGCGCCCGGGCCGGTGGTCGGACCGGCGCCCGGGACGGAACCGGCACCGGCGCCCGGGACGGAACTCAGGCCGATGCCCGGGCACGCTTCTCCTGATACATCCCGGCGTCCGCCTCGGCGGTCAGCGCGTCCAGCCCGGCGTCGGCGCCGGCCGCCCGCAGCGCGACGCCGACACTGGCCCCGACCCGGACGGTGCGGCCGTCGCCGATGCCGACGGGTTGCCGGACCGCGTCCCGGATCCGGGTCACCGTGCGGGCCACCACGGCATCGTCGGCGTCCGGCAGCAGCACCATGAATTCGTCGCCACCGAGCCGCCCGGCCAGCCCCTCGCGGTCGAGCACCCCGGTCAGCCGGCCGGCGATCGTGTGCAGCAGCATGTCGCCGGCCGCGTGCCCGTAGACATCGTTGACCTGCTTGAACCCGTTCAGGTCCAGCAGGATCACGGCCAGCGGGCGGTCGGCGCACCCGTCGGCGTAGACGGCCAGCCGGGCCCGGTTCGGCAGTCCGGTCATCGAGTCGTGGGTGGCCTGGTGCTGCAGCTTCCGGCGGGTCCGGTCGAGTTCGGTGAGGTGCCGGTCCAGCGACGACGACTGTGCGCCGGCGATCACCGCGATCAGCAGATTGACCCCGACCACGAAGAACCAGTCCTGGTCGTACGGCACGAAGTACGTGTAGGCCACCGTGACCACGCCGAAGGTCGCCAGCGCGCCGCTCAATTGGAGACGCAGAGCGGCCAACGCGATCGACACGGCCAGCACCGGCCAGATGGTGACGTCGGTCTCCAGCGTCGAGATGATCACCATGCCGCCGACCGTCACGGTGTCCAGCGTCACCTGTGCGACGCTGCGCCACCGGAACCGCGGTGAGTCCGGCTCGCGCCGGTTGAGAGCGGAGAACACGTTCGCCAGCAGCATCAGAGCGACACCGGCCCAGCAGGCCGACCGCATGTGGTCGGTGGTGACGGCGACCGATCCGCCGCCGATCCCGACCGCGGACAGCATCGTGGCGACGATCCCGAGACCGCGCGATACCAGACCCGCGGTCTCGATGGTGCGCCGCCGCGCGAGCAGCGCGTCGTCGGGCGCGGAGGACGGAGCGGAGGAGAGGGTGGAGGACGGGGCGGGCGCCGGGGTGGGCCGCCGGATCACGTCACGCATGCGCACGGCGCAGATCCGTGTCCGCCTCGGTGGTCAGCACGTCCAGCGGGGTGTCGCTCCCGGCCGGGCGGACCGCCACGCCGGCGTCCAGCCCGATCCGGACCGTGCCGCCGCCGACGACGGCCGGCTGCCGGACGGTGAACCGGATCCGGTTCAGCACCCGGGCGGCCTCGGTGGCGTCGGCATCCGGCAGCAGCACCCGGAACCGGGCGGCGCCGAGCCGCTCGGCCCGGCCCTCCCGGTCCAGTGCCCCGGTCAGGCGGTTGTCGATCAGATCACCGGTGGTGGCCCGGTCCAGCTCCAGCAGCAGCACGGCCATCCGGCGGCCGGCGTAGACCGGCATCACCTCGGGGAGCGGCGCGGACTCGACCAGACGCTGCGGCTCCCGCCGGGCGGTGATCCCGGCCGTGGCCAGCATGGTGGAGACGATCCCGAGACCACGGGACACCAGGGCGCGCGGCAGGCTGTGCTTGAGCATGGGCCTTCCATCGGCAGGCGCCTACCGCACTTGAGTGTGTGCTGACCCCGTACCGGCGGAAAAGGTCTTTTCAGAATTTGAAGGCGCCGACCAGGGTGCGCAGCTCCTCGGCGGTGCGGGAGACCTCGTTGCTGGCCTCCAGGGTCTGATTGACCCCGCCGACGGTGGCGGCGCTCGCGGAGGAGACGTCGCTGATGTTGCCGGCGATCCGCTGGGAGCCGGCGGCCACCTCGGCGATGCTGCGGCTCATCTCGCCGGTGGTGGCGGTCTGCTCCTCGACGGCCGAGGCGATGGTGGTCTGGAAGTCGTTGATCTGCGCGATGACCTCGGAGATCCGGTTGATCACCTCGACCGCGCCGCCGGTGTCCTGCTGGATGGCGGTGACCCGGCTGCCGATGTCCTCGGTGGCCCGCGCGGTCTCCTGGGCCAGGTCCTTGACCTCGGAGGCGACCACGGCGAAGCCCTTGCCGGCGTCCCCGGCGCGGGCCGCCTCGATGGTGGCGTTCAGGGCGAGCAGGTTGGTCTGCTCGGCGATCGAGGTGATCAGCTTGATCACGTTGCCGATCTCGGCGGACGACTCGCCGAGCTTGCGGATGGTCTCGGTGGCGCTGGCGGCCTCGGACACCGCGACCGAGGCGACCTGGGCGGCCTCGGCGGCGTTGCGGGAGATCTCCCGGATCGACAGGCCCATCTCCTCCGACCCGGCGGCGACCGTCTGCACGTTGCGGGAGATCTCCTCGGCCTCGGTGGAGGCCGAGTTGCTCTGCTGGTCGGTGTTGCCGGCCGCGGCGGCGATCTGACCGGAGACGGCGGCCAGCTCGGTGGAGGCCGACGCCAGGCTGTCGGCGTCGTGCGCGATGGTGCGCATCGAGTCGCGAAGTTTGTCCAGCGAGCGGTCCAGACCGGCCGCCATCGTGCCCAGCTCGTCGGTGCTGGTGATCTCGCTGCGGACGGTGAGGTCACCCCGGTCCAGGGCGCCGATCACCTCGGCGAGCCGCCGGATCGGGTTGAGGATCGAGCGGACCAGCGGGATCGCCATGCCGATCAGCAGGGCCAGCCCGATCACGGCGACGATGATCGCCCACATCCGGGTGCCGGCGACGGCGGTGTCCATCTCGGCCGTCTGCTGGTCGATGGAGGCCTGCACCTTCTCGGTGAGGGTGTCCAGTTCGCCGTCGGTCTTGTCGTTCTGCTCGGGGATCTGGTCGATCTCGCCGATCACCGACCGCGGGTTCGCCACGCCGTCGTTGACGAACTTGGTGATGAACGTGTTGAAGGCGTCGAAGTCGGCGCGGTACCCCTGGAACTCGGTGAGCAGCGGCCCGGTCATCCCGCAGGACTCGACCGCGTCGGCGGCCTCGACCGAGGACTGCACGTCGTCGAGCACGTCCTGGCTGACGTCCTGCCCGAGGGCGGCCCGGTAGGCGTCCACCTTCAGTTCGCTCTGCCGGTTGTTGAGGTGGTTGAGGGTGGCCAGGCAGGCCTCCATCGCGCGTGCCTCTTCGGCCTGCGTGCTCAGGGTCGACTGACTGGTCAGCGTGATCGCGGTCAGCGCGACCAGGGCGACCGCGCCGGAACCGACGATCACCCCGAGCCGCTTGGCCGTGCCGATGTTCTGCAACGCGCGCATACCGCCCCCTCACACACCCGACACCCGGCCCATCGGACATGTCGGCGCTCAACTGAGGGCGACGGGGGATATGCCGGATATCTCAGCGATTGAGGTGACGCGTCCAGTCGGACGGTACCGCGCCCGCGGGGCCCGGCGCGGGCTGCTCGGCCGGATGCGCGGACGGCGGGGCCAGTTCCGGGCCGGAACCGGCGGTCTGGGTGCCGAAGTCCCAGAACCAGTCCTCGCCCGGCTCGAACGACTGGATCACCGGATGACCGGTCGCCTTCCAGTGTGCGGTGGCATGCTGCGACGGCGAGCTGTCACAGCAGCCCACATTGCCGCACTCGGCGCAGCGGCGCAGATGGAACCACCAGCCGCCGGCGTCGAGGCACTCGGCACAACCGGTGCCGGACGGCGGGACGTCGGTGCGGATCGAAGCTTCGTCAGTCACTGCGAGAACCTATCAACGCGATCTGTCGTACGCCGCCCGCGCGGCCGCCGCGGTCGGCACCTCGGCCTCCAGCAGCTCGATCAGATCGACCAGCTTGGCGGCGGTCCGGGCGCCGAAATCGGTCAGGCTGTACTCCACCCGGGGTGGGATGGTGGCCTGCACCTCGCGGCGGACCAGTCCGTCCCGCTCGAGCGCCTGCAGGGTCTGGGCCAGCATCTTCTCGCTCACCCCATCGACCCGGCGGCGGAGGGCGTTGAACCTGTACGACCCCTCGTGCAGCGCGGCCAGCGCCAGCCAGCCCCATTTGCCGGTGACGGTGCCCAGCAACTCACGAGAGGCGCAGTCACGGGCGAACACACTCGGGATCAGGTCGTCGTCCACACTGCCGACAATACCAGCGCTGTCGAAAAGTTTGCGCTTTCGAAAAGTTAGTGCCATTGTTCTGGTCACCACCTCATCAAGGGAGTTCCACCATGAGCATCGCCGTCACCGGAGCCACCGGGCACCTGGGCCGTCTCGTCGTCGACGCGCTGATCGCCCGCGGCACCGCCGCGAGCGAGATCGTCGCCGTCGTGCGGGACACCACCAAGGCCGCCGAGGTGCTCCCCCAGGGTGTCCAGGTGCGCGAGGGCGACTACAACCGCCCGGAGACCCTGACCGCCGCGTTCGCCGGTGTCACCAAGGTGCTGCTGATCTCCGGCAACGAGGTCGGCCAGCGGGTTCCGCAGCACACCGCGGTGATCGACGCCGCCAAGGCCGCCGGGGTCGGTTTCCTCGCCTACACCAGCATCCTGCGCGCCGACACCTCGCCGCTCGGCCTGGCGCCCGAGCACCTGGCCACCGAGCAGCTGATCGCGGCGAGCGGCATCCCGTCCGCGCTGCTGCGCAACGGGTGGTACGTCGAGAACTACGCCGGCTCGTTCGGCCCGGCGATCGCCCAGGGCACGCTGTACGGCGCGGCCGGCGAGGGCCGGATCGCCGCCGCCACCCGGGCCGACTTCGCCGAGGCCGCCGCGGCCGTGCTGATCAGCGGCGAGACCGGCGTCTTCGAGCTGGCCGGCGACCAGGCGTTCACCCTGGCCGAGCTGGCCGCCGAGGTGGCGAAGCAGTCCGGTTCGCCGGTCGCCTACCAGGACCTGCCGGTCGCCGACTACGCCAAGGCGCTCGTCGGCGCGGGCCTGCCGGAGGGCTTCGCGAACCTGCTCGCCGACACCGACGGCAAGATCCAGGACGGTCACCTGGACGACTCGACCGGCACCCTGGCCCGCCTGATCGGCCGCCCGACCACGCCGCTGTCCGACGCGGTCGCCGCCGCCGTCAAGGCCTGACGTTTCCTCGACGGGGCGTGGACCGGCTGGTCCGCGCCCCGTCGGTGTTCACGGGACCAGGTCGGTGACGTCGGCGAAGGTGCCGTCCAGGGTCGCCACGGCGGCGTCGGCGCCGACCCGCAGCGCCAGCCCGTGCTCCCCCGCGCCGAGACTGACCGTCCGGCCGCGCAGCGTCTCGTCGGCGATCACCGGCCAGGCCCGGCGGGAACCGAACGGGGTGATGGTGCCCCGCTCGTACCCGGTGGCCTGTTTGGCGGTCGCCGCGTCCGGCATCGACAGCCGGTTCACCCCGAGCAGGGCGCGCAGCTTCGGCCAGGAGATCGCCCGGTCGCCGGGCACCAGCACGAACAGGTAGTCGTCGGCGGCCCGGCGCACGACCAGCGTCTTGACCAGGTCACGCAGGTCCATCCCGCGGGCGGCGGCGGCCTCCGCGGCGTTGGCCACCGGGCCGTACCGGAGCACGTCGAACTCGATCCCGGTGGCTTCGACGGCGTCGACGGCGCTCGACATGGTTAGGCTCCTCTGTTATGGCCAAGCCTCGTCTGCAACCAGGCCCGGAACATCCGATCACGATCACCCCGACCGGTGGAAGGGTGACGATCACCCACGCCGGGAAGGTGATCGCCGACACGCCGAACGCGCTCACGCTGCAGGAGGCGACCTACCCCGGGGTGCAGTACGTCCCGCTCGCCGACGTCGACCCGGCGGCGCTCGTCAAGACCGATAAACAGACCTACTGCCCCTACAAGGGCGACGCCAGCTACTGGTCGCTGCCGGACGCGGCGGATGCCGTGTGGGGCTACGAGGACCCGTTCGAGGCGGTCGCCGAGATCAAGGGTTTTGTCGCCTTCTACCCGGACAAGGTCGACGTGGTGATCGCCGAGCGCACCGCCGCCAGCTGATAGCGGTCGGTGTCGTAGGGCGTGTAGAGCGAGATCCGGTCGATCGCGGATCCGAATCGGTCACGCAGCCCGGCGGCCACGGTCGCCGGGTCACCCGCCACCGCGAAGGCGTCCAGCACGTCGTCCGGGATCGCGCCGGCCATCTCGTCCCACGATCCGCGCCGGGACAGCCGGTTCAGCCGGTCCGCCAGCTCGCCCCATCCGTGCAGCTCCAGGACCGGACGGTAAGCGGGAGTCGACGCGTAGAAGGCGATCTGCCCGCGCACCGCCCGCTCGGCACGCGCCCGGGCCGCCTCGTCGGCGCCGAGCACCACCATCGGACTCATCTCGATCCGGAATCCGTCCAGGTCACCGCCGCGCGCCGCCCGTACCGCCGGAAGAATTCTGTCCTTGAGATAGGTCTCGCTGGTCAGCGGGTGGACCAGCAGCCCGTCGGCGACCCGTCCGGCGGCGGCCACCATCAGCTCGCCGACCGCGGCCAGCTGCACCGGCGGATTGCCGAACGGATTCGGTCCCGGATCGAAGAACTCGGTCATCAGCGTGTGCTGGTAGAACTTGCCGCGGAACATCAGCCGCCCGCCGGTCGCCCAGGCGTGCCAGATCGCCCGCATCGCGGTGACGAACTCCTCCATCCGGGCCGCCGGACGGCTCCACGGCATCGCGAACCGCCGCTCGATGTGCGGCTTGACCTGCGAACCCAGCCCCAGCCGGAACCTGCCCTCGGAGACCAGCCGCAGGTCGTTGGCGAGCACCGCCACGGTCATCGGGTTGCGGGCGAAGGCCACCGCGATCGCCGACTGCAGCGCGATCCGCCGGGTCGCCCGGGCCACCAGGGCGAGCGTGGTGAAGACGTCGTGCCTGGTCTCGGCGGCGTTGAAACCGTCGTAGCCGACCAGCTCCGCCCCCACGGCCGCCGCTTCCGCCTCGATCGGCGAGGCCGCGACCGGCGCGGCATAGTCAACCAACATCACTCACAACTACCAGAACTTGACCCTGACACAGTGTCAGGGCGTTAAGTCGGAGCCATCATGTTCGCCATCGGAGACTTCGCCCGCCACGGCCGTGTGTCGGTCCGGATGCTGCGTCACTACGACGCGACCGGTCTGCTACGGCCCGCCCACGTCGACCCCGCCACCGGCTACCGGCACTACACCGCCGGTCAGCTGGCCCGGCTCAACCGGATCATCGCCCTGAAAGACCTCGGTTTCACGTTGCAGCAGGTCCGCGACATCGTCGACGGCAGCCTGAGCAGCGAGGAGCTGCGGGGCATGCTGCGGTTGCGCCGGGCCGAGCTGGCGGCGGCGATGGCCGCGGCGGCCGCCCGGCTGACCCAGGTGGAGGCGCGGCTCCGGGCCATCGAGAGTGAGGGTCACATGCCCAGCAACGACGTCGTCCTGAAAGCGGTGCCCACCGTCCGGGTCGCCGAGCTGACCGCCATCGCCGCGAGTTACGAGCCGGAGGACATCAGCCCGGTGATCAACCCGCTCTACGAGCAGCTCTTCCAGCGGATGGACGCGGCCGGGGTCAGCCCTTCCGGTCCCGGGATCGCCTACTACGAGGACGCGACGGACGGCGGCATCACCGTGCACGCCGGGATCCAGGTCGCCGGGGGTCCGGCCACCGCCGATTTCGCGGTCCGCGATCTCGCCCCGATCCCGCAAGCCGCCACGATCCTGCACCACGGGTCGATGGACGCGGTGGTCCCCACCGCCCAGACCCTGGCCCGGTGGATCGACGCGAACGGGTATCGCGCCGACGGTTACGCCCGCGAGATCACCCTCGGGTGCCCGGAGAACCGGGACGACTGGGTCACCGAGCTCCAGGTGCCGGTCACCAAGCTCTGACCCCGATGACCTCTCTCGTCGCGCCCGCCGTCCGTTTCTCCGGTTCGATCCTGGTGGGGCTGCTGGCCGGCCTCCTGCTGCAGGTCTTCACCCTGGCGTTCCTCGGGCGGCTGGGCGGTGACGCGCTCTATGTGCGGGCCATCTTCACGCCGATCGGGTTCCTGATCCTGGCCGTCACCGAGGGCGTCATCGTCGCCGCCCAGGTGTCGGCCGGGATCGCCACCCGCTCCGGCCGGGCCGCCGTGGCCCGGCCACTGCCCACGTTCCTGCTGCTCGGCGGCGGGGTGCTGCTGCTGGTCGCCGGGGTGTTCACAGCCGGCTCGGGCCCGATCCTGGACGCTCTCGCGGTGGCCCCCGCGGTCCGGGCCGACGTGGTGTCGTTCGTCGTCGCGATGTGCCTGGCCACCGTCGTGAGCCTGGTGCCGTGGGGCGGAGCCGCCCTGCTGCGGGGCATCGGGCGGACCGCCGCGTCGTCGGCCCTGGCGGTCGGTTTCACGGTGCTGGCCATGGTCACGATGGTGGTGCTGGGCGCCACCACCGGTCTCGGGGTCCTCGCGGTGCCCGTCGCCACGGCGCTCGCCGCTGTCGTCGCGGGCGCGGTGACACTCGGGGTGCTGTTACGCGGGCACGGGCCGCCCGGCCCCTGGCTCCAGCGGGAGGCCGCGGTCACGGTGTGGACCCTCGGTGCGCCGGTCGCGGTGACGTTCCTGCTGCTGTCGACGGTGAACTTCGGGTTCCTGCGGGTGCTGCGCGATGCCACCGCCATTGACGTCGCCGGGTTCAACCTGGGGCAGGGCGCCACCACGTTCTTCATGGTGGTGGCGCTGGCGGTCGGCTCCGGTTCGGCCGTCGCGGCGAACCTGCGGCCCGGGGCGGTGCGACGGCCGATCGAGGCGGCCGGGCTGAGCGCGGCGGTGCGCATCGCCCTCCCGGCGTACGCGCTGATCGGTGTCCTGATCTTCGTGACCCGGGAGCCGCTGAGCCGTCTGTTCACCACCGATCCGGAGGTCGCGCGGGTCACCGCCGAGTATCTGATGTGGATCGGCCCGACGTTCGTGGTCTTCGGCGGCACCCTGGCCGTGCTGTCCTACCTGGAACAGATCGGCCACGCCCGCACCGCGCTGCTGCTCAACAGCGTCTACTTCGCGGCGCTGCTGGCGATCGCTTTCCTGCTCCCCCAGCCGGTCACCGCCCTGACCCTGACCAAGCTCCTGGCCGCCGGCAACACCCTCGGCTTCCTGACGTGCTGGCTCAGCGCCCGCTACCTGCTCTCCCGCCGGAGCGATCCATGATCAGATGACATTCATGAGGATCGACGACGTGGTCTGGGACATGGACGGCACGCTGGTGGACTCCACCCGGGTGGTGCCGGACGCCTTCGTGCGTGCCGTCGCCACCCTGAACGGGCCGGTCATCACCAGCGCCGAGGTGGTGGCCGCCTATCCGCGAGGCACCCCCGAGGTGATCCTCTCGTTCCTCGTCGGGCGCGAACTCTCACCGGACGAGCACGACGTGTACTACCGGCAGCTGGACGGTGTGGCGGTGTCCGCCTATCCGGGGGTCCTGGCCACGCTCGCCGCTCTGCGGGAGAAGGGCCGGCCGGTCGCCGTCTTCACCGGGGCGAGTACCCGATCGGCCCGGATCCTGCTGGCGGCCGCCGGCATCGACGCCGACGTCGTCATCGGCGGCGACCAGGTCAGCCGGCCGAAACCCGCCCCGGACGGCATGCTGCTCGCCGCGCGGCGACTCGGCACCCGGCCGGACCGGCTGGCCCTCGTCGGGGACTCGCCGCTCGACCTGCGGGCCGCCCGGTCCGCGGGCAGCGTGAGTGTGTCCGCCGCGTGGGGCCACCTGTACGACCCGGCGGAACCCGCGGACGTCACCCTGTCCACTCCCGGCGAGGCGCTCGCCCTGGTGGGGTCAGTCGTGGGTGACCGCTGACCTGATCGCGGCGGCCATCACCTCGGTGGTGACCGCGCGGAGCAGGTCCAGGTCGGTGTCGTCGACCTCGCCGGTGGCCAGGGCGACCACGGCGTCGCCGTCGTAACGGGAGTGGGCCGGGTGCAGGGCCCGGGCGAAACCGGTGTGGCCGCTCTGGGCCAGCAGGTGGCAGTCGAGTTTGCTCAACCGGGCGTCGGTCAGGACCACGGCGATCGTGGTGTTCCGCATGCCCAACTGGACGGCGGGTTCGGTCACCGGGGCGCCGCCGAAGACCGGGCGGCCGTCGGCGCCGATCACGTCGCCCCAGGCGTTGACCACGGCGATCGCCTCCACCCGGGCGGCGCCGGCCCGGCCGGACGCGTGACCCAGACCGCCCGGAGACGAGACGGGGCGCCATCTGCCGCTGCGGGCTCCGGTGCCGGCTCCGACCGTACCCACGCGGAAGGGTTGTCCGGTGAGGGCCGCCAGAGCCGCGGCACGCCCCTCGTCCGCGCCCGGCGGCCGCGTCGCGATCGACTCGTCGAAAACGGACATGCCGACGACGATCGGGACCGGCCCGAACGGGGTCGCGAAGCCTTTCCCCTGCTCGGCGAGCAGCCGCATCACCCCGTCACCGGCGGCCAGGCCGAACGCGGAACCACCGGACAGCACCACCGCGTCGACCCGTTCGACCAGGCGGCCCGGTTCGAGCAGGGCGAAGTCGCGGGTCGCCGGGGCGCCGCCGCGGACCTCACCGGAGGCGACCGTGCCCGGCGGCGGAAGGATCACCGTGACGCCGGTGTCCGCCCCGGTCCAGTGGCCTCCGAAGGCCGACATCAGCTGTGGGGTGATCATCTGGCAAACGTACTCGCGATCGATGTTCCGACCGGGAAAGCCGGGGTATCCACGGCCTGTCCCCGAAGTTGTACAGAACGGAATAATCGCCATGGAACCGACAGTTCCCAGCCCTTCGTCGAAGCAGCCCGCCGAGACCAGCCCCGTCCAGGAATCGCTGGCGCCCGCCCGGGGTCTGCAGACCGGCGAGCAGCTCACCAGCGCCCAAGGCGTGCGCCTGCCGGACACCGACCACTCCCTCACGGCCGGGCCGCGCGGGCCGGCCCTGCTCGAGGACTTCCACCTACGCGAGAAGATCACCCACTTCGACCACGAGCGGATCCCGGAACGAGTGGTCCACGCGCGGGGGTCGGGGGCGTACGGGACGTTCGTCGCGTACGGGAACGCGGCGTCCGTGACCAGCGCCGGTTTCCTCGCCGAGAAGAACCGGGAGACCGACGTCTTCGCCCGGTTCTCCACCGTCCTCGGTTCCCGCGGCTCCGCCGACACCGTCCGGGACGTCCGCGGTTTCGCGGTCAAGTTCTACACCGACGAAGGCAACTTCGACCTGGTCGGCAACAACATGCCGGTCTTCTTCATCCAGGACGCGATCAAGTTCCCGGACCTGATCCACGCCGCCAAATGGCACCCGGACCGGGAGATCCCGCAGGCGCAGACCGCGCACGACACCTTCTGGGACTTCGTGTCGCTGCACACCGAGGCCACCCACCACGTCTTCTGGGCGATGTCCGACCGGGGTGTGCCCCGCTCGTACCGGACCATGGAGGGGTTCGGCGTCCACACGTTCCGCCTGGTCAACGGCGAGGGCAAGACCTCACTGGTCAAGTTCCACTGGAAGCCGGTCGCCGGCGTGCACTCGCTCAACTGGGAGGAGGCACAACTCACCGCCGGCATGGACCCCGACTTCCACCGCCGCGACCTGGCCGACTCGATCGACGCCGGGCTGTTCTACGAGTACGAGCTGGGTATCCAGGTGATGCCGGACGCCCCCGTCTTCGAAGGCATCGACCTGCTCGACCCGACCAAACTCGTACCGGAGGAGCTGGCGCCGGTCCAGGCCATCGGCCGGCTGATGCTCAACCGGAACCCGGACAACTTCCACGCCGAAACCGAACAGATCGCCTTCCACCTGGGCAATCTCGTCCCCGGCATCGAGGTCACCAACGATCCGCTGCTGCAGGGCCGCCTCTTCTCCTACCTGGACACCCAGCTGAGCCGGCTCGGCGGCCCCAACTTCACCCAGCTGCCGGTCAACCGCCCGCACGCCCCCGTCAACGACAACCTCCGCGACGGCATGCACCAGAGCGTCGTCCACCAGGGCATCGCCCCGTACCTGCCGAACAGCCTGGCCGGTTCGGAAGGCCCGGTGCAGGCCGGAACGACGTCACCAGAGGCCCGCCCGGTGCCCGGCGGTGGCGAGGGTTACGTCCACCTGCCGCTGCCGGTCGACGGTGACAAGGTGCGCGCCCATCCGGCATCGTTCGACGACCACTACTCGCAGGCGGCCTTGTTCTTCGCCAGCCTCAGCCCGATCGAGCAGGATCATGTGGTCGAGGCGTTCACGTTCGAGTTGAGCAAGTGTTACGAGCAGCCGATCCGCGAACGCATGCTGCGAGTCCTGGCCAACGTGGACAGCGGATTGACCGCCCGGGTCGCGGCCGGTCTGGGCCTGCCCGCCCCCACCGGCAAGCCGCCGGCCGGGGTGACGCCGTCGCCGGCCCTGGCCCAGATCGACGGCCGGTCCTGGCCGGTCGCCGGCCGGGTGGTGGGCGTGATCGGGTCGGTGGACAGCGACGTCTCGGCACTTCAGCAAGAGCTCAAAGCCCAAGGCGTGGTCGTACGTCTCATCGCGCCGACCGGGGGCCCGGGCGTGGAACGCACCTACCAGACCGCACGGTCCGTCGAGTTCGACGCGGTGGTGGTCACGGTCGCCACCACCGACCAGCAGGTGGCGGTCCTGTTGCAGGAGGCGTACCGCCACGCCAAGCCCATCGGCGTATCCGGGGGCGGCGCCCGAACCGTGACGGAGGCAGGCATCGACCCGACCGCACCGGGCCTACTACCGGACCCGGACGCCGACGAGCTGGTGACAGCCTTGAGCACCCACCGGGTGTGGTCCCGGATCCCGCTGCTGAAGCCGTCCACTTCCTCGGCGGGTTCCTGACCGCGCGCCATGCTCGAGGCCGCCCGCTTCAGCGGCGGCCTCCTGACCACACGTCCCGCTTCAACGGCAGGTCTCCTGACCACACACCCCGCCTCAGCGACGGGTCCGTGTCCGCACATCCCGCCTCAGCGGCGGGTCCGTGTCCGCACATCCCGCCTCAGCGACGGGTCCGCGTCCGCACTTCCCGGCTGAAGCTGTCCATCTCAGCGACTGCCTGCCTCTGCCGAGGTGGTGTTGCGGTCGCATCCTGACCGCACTGCCCCAGCGAACCTGAATCAGTGAAAGCCGGCCCTCATCAGGGCCGGCTTTTCACATTTCCGGCCGCCCCACAGCCACCCGGACCGCCCGCTGGCCAGTTCCCGAGCACCGGCTCCCCTCGCCGCGCGCCGCCCGAGCACCGAGCTTCCTCGCCGCGGGCTTCCTCAGCGTCGGCTCTGTTCAGCGTCGGCCTTGTTCAGCGTCGGCCTTGTATAGCGTCGGCTCTGCTCAGCGATGGCTCTGCTCAGCGATGGCTCTGCTCAGCGATGGTTCTGCTCAGTAACGGATGGAGGCCAAGGCAAGGCCGGCCAGGCTGGAGAAGGTGGTCAGCCAGGCAACCGGAAGCAGAGCGTAAACCGCCATACCGAAGAATCCCGCTGGAGAAAGACTAAGAGCAAGCACAGCCGCGCCGATGAAGACAAGCGAGGCCACACCCGCAACCTGAACAAAGGTGCGGCTGGTTGGGGCCTGGTCGAACAACACGACCTCCGGGAAACGACGCGAGCGGAAGCCGCAACCTTCCCGCACCATCCCGTTGCGCGACACCGTACGGTACGCCCGTTCAAACGGCCGACCGTCCCGCCACACAAGCCGCTCGGCCCGCCCCACCCGGCTTTTCGCCCGAATCAACATAGACAGCGAATCAACATGTCCGCGTCAACACGTTGACGTCAACAGGTCCGCGTCAAGTCAACATGTCCGCATCAACTTGTGCGCTGTCAACGGGGTTGGCATCGGCGCCAGCAGCAGCTTCGCCGGCAGTCAGCCACCGATAGCCAACGGGCTTCTCCGGAGCCAGTGCGGCAAACCGAGCACGAAACCGCCGATACGTCAGCGACGGCCACCAGGACGCGGGAATCACCCCGGTCAACTGAGAAGTCTCCTGGCCAGGATGCAGACCGAGACGGCGCAGGGCATCAGAGTCAACATGCCAGGTGTACCAGCCCCGCCACCGACCCGTCACCGGATCCTTGCCACAGGCCAAGTCACCGTAAACCTCATCAAGGGCAAACGGCATCCAGTCAATACCCCGCTCAGCCAGTCAAACAGCAAACGGCGACACGCCACGGGACGAACCATCATTCTCATAGTGCAAAACCGTCACCCAACCCGTCATGCCAAAACTCTAAATACTCAGGAGCATCAAGTCGAGAAGTGACGCCGACCCACAAAGTCGGCAGGAGCCCGCAAGAAGGCCAATCGTTCCCGCCAGACTCACAACCTTCTCCAGCAACACTGGAACCCGCCGCCCCGCAGTAACTCACCGTCACCCCAAAGCCCACCTAGCACCCAAAACCCACCAGGCTCACTGCCACCACCAACCCCGCTCCCACCACCAGATTCACTGCCACCATCAGGCTCACCGCCACCATCAGGTCCACTGCCACCATCAGGCTCACCGCCACCATCAGGTCCACTGCCACCATCAGGTTCACTGCCACCAACAGGTTCACTGCCACCAGCAAGGCTCACCGCGCTCTACCAGTTCAGCAGTCTCATCGCCGCCACCGAACTCACCAGACTCACCGCGCACGCCCAGCCCAGCAGCCTCGCTGACATCGTTAGGCCCACCGCCCATTACGAGCCCACCCGCCACGTCGCCACTACCGCGCCCGTCAGCCATTCCGAGCTCAACAACCACTTCATCATCACTGCGCCGGTCACGCACTCCGAGCCCACCAGCCACGTCGCGACCACCGCACCCGTCGCCTACTCCGAGCCCACCAGCCACGTCGCGACCACCGCACCGCTGCTCATCCCGGGCTATCCACCCTCGTCGTTACCATCAGGATCGTCGCGCAATCCACGCTTACCAACCTCGCCGGCCTCGTCGTCACCGCCAGGTCCGACGCTCGCTACAGATCCATCAGACTCGCTGGTATCACCGGGCCCGCCGCCCCGTCACGGTGTTCCGGCTACCGCCTGACCCGCCGTTCCTTCAGGCCTCATCTGCCGCCTCCGGCCAGCCATTCTCTTCGGCCACGCCAGCCTCAGCTGCCCCTTTCGGCCTCGCTGCCCTCCTGAAGCTCACAGGCCAGCCGAGTCCTGCTGTCCTCTTGAAGCTCAGAAGCCAACCAAGTCCCGCCGCCCTCATTCATGCCCAGCAGTACCAATTGCCTCCTCCTGCGCAATAACCCCTCTGCTCTATTCAGTACCGCTGTTCCGTTCCGGCACGAGGGCACCACCTCTACCTTCAATCCGACCGCTCCCTGCGTGCCCGCCGCCCTCTTTTAGCCGTTAGAGCCCTACCTATGCCTTGATCCCATTGCTTCCAGCAGCCCCGTTGGTCACTTCAGCCTCTCCAGTCACATCAACTCCTCCGGCCACTCCGGGCCCGCAAATCACTCCAGACCTTCAAACCACTCCGGGCCCACCGATCTCTCCGGGCTCGCCGATCACTCCGGGCTCGCCGATCACTTCAAGCCCGTCGATCGCTGGAGGCCCGCCGGACTCACTGGCACCGTTGGCCTCAACGGCCCCGCCTTCGCCTTCCCAAGCGCCAGCACCGTCATCCCCTTCAGCCCCGCATCTCTCCACGCCTGCTTCGCTCGCCACGTCTCCCCATCCGCACGGTGGCCGCCAGCTGTAGAAATTCTTGGACTGACTACTTGAATTGACATGTTGACGTGTGGATGCACATGTTGATGAGTTCAATCAACATGTGCATCCACACGTGAACATTGATTTCGGCCATGCGTCGTCGCTTGACCATGCGTGCCGCTGCACGCCCATCGGATACCGGGCCGGTTGAAATCCGGCTGCGACCGAGGCCGTAGGAGACGGGCTTGATGAGAAATTGGCAGCAGGAAGCGACGGAGGCCGATTTCCGAGACGGCCACGTCTGACACGTCTGACATGTCGGCCGAGGCGCCGGCCTCCGGGCGCTGACGGCCAGGGGTAGCTGACGGCCAGGGGTAGCTGACGGCCAGTGGTAGCTAACGGTCAACGGGGCCCCAACGGATAGTGGGAGCCAACGGCCAACGGGCCCAAACGTCCAGTGGGAACTGACGGCAATCGGGAACTGCCGGCAATCGGGCGCCGGCTGCCAGCGCAGCCACCGAGGACAGTCCACAGTAAGGCCAAAAAGAATTCGACCTAAATGAAATTGTTGCCACTAAAGACCGTAACGCTTACTCCACATTGAAGACAAGAAGGACCCAAAGGGCTACAAAGTGGATGGCGCTATGGGTCAAATGGCGGGTGGTAGCTCGGATATTGGAGACAGGAGAACCAGATTCCTGGCATCGTGCCGTCACGCAACCGGGTATCACGTCTGCACCGGGAGGCTCGGGGAAGGGCGGCGGTGTCAGGAGCTTTCAGGAGGGCCAACGGTGTCAGGAAATTCCGGAAGAGCCGGCGGCATAGAGGTTCCGGACGGACAACGCATGAAGGTTCCGGGCGGGGCGTCAGCGATGGGAGGTTCGGCAGCAGGCGGCGACGGAAGGTCCGGAAGTAAGCGGCGGCGGGGGTCCGGGACCAACCGGTGACGGGACATCCGGAAGTAAGCGGCGGCGGGGGTCCGGGACCAGCCGGTGACGGGAGATCCGGGATCAGGTGGCGACACCGGAGGTTCCGGGCGGGGTGGTGACGCTAGCAGGTTCCGGGCCGAGGGCTGCGGGAACGGGAAGGTTTCGGGGGAGCTGTGGAACCGGAGAAATCTCGAGCGGAGCTGTGGGACCGGGAAGGTTTCGGCGGCGAGGGCTGCGGGATCAGGGAAGTTCGGGAACGGCAGGGCCGCCCGGCTGCGACACGGCACAGATGCGGGCTGTGGGGCCAGGAAGGTTTCGGGAGCGGCAGGGCCGCCCCGCTGTGACGCGGCACAGATACGGGCTATGAGGCCGGGAAGGTTTCGGGAGCGGCGGGGGCGGGGGCCAGCGGCAACGTTTCACAGGTGCAGGGCACGGGGAGAGGCACCGGGCAGGGCGCGGGCGCAGAACACAAGGTGGGCCACGGGCCACGGGCCACGGGCCACGGGGCGGGGGCGGGGGCGGGGG
>NZ_BOMG01000058.1 GCF_016862075.1 Actinoplanes couchii
CGGGGGAATCGGGGCGGGTGTGTGGGGTTTTGCTGGGTAAGTTGATCTCATGAGCATTGGGTTCGGGGTATTCGTGCCTCAAGGGTGGCGTATGGATCTGGTCGAGATTGACGACCCGGTCGAGCAGTACGAGGCCATGACGGCGGTGGCGAAGCTTGCCGATGCCGGGCCGTGGGACAGCGTGTGGGTCTACGACCATTTTCATACCGTTCCGGAGCCGACCGTCAACAGTGTGTTCGAGGCCTGGACCGTCACGTCGACGCTGTCGCGGGACACCAGCCGGGTGAACATCGGGCAGATGGTCGGGTGTAACGGCTACCGGCATCCGGCGCTGTACGCCAAGATCGCCTCCACGGTGGATGTGGCCAGCCACGGGCGGCTCTACGCGGGCCTCGGCGCCGGCTGGTACGAGCACGAATGGAAGGCGTACGGCTACGAGTGGGCCGAGGTTCCGGAGCGGATGGCCGCGTTCCGGGAGGCGGTCGAGGTGGTGCACAAGATGTGGACCGAGGAGCGCCCGGTCTTCGAGGGCAGGCACTACCGCATCGATCAGCCGATCAACGAGCCGAAGGGGGTCCGCAAGCCGCACCCGTCGCTCTGGCTGGGCGGCGGCGGCGAGAAGGTGACGTTGAAGCTGGTGGCGAAGTATGCCGACGGCTGCAATTTCGGCAACGGTGACCCGGAGGTGTTCCGGCAGAAGGCGGCGGTGCTGCGCTCGCACTGCGAGAAGCTGGACCGCGACTACGACCGGATCAAGAAGTCGACGAGCATCACGTTCGACCCGGCCGAGTCGACGGCCGCGACGATCGAGAAGGTGGAGCGCCTGGCCGAGGCGGGCGCCGACTACTTCATCGTCTACATCCCGCGGGTCGCCTACGACCACGAGCCGCTGCAGCGTTTCGCCGAAGAGGTGATCCCCAGGTTCTAGAAGACGGCGGGGTGAATTGTTGCCGCCGACGTCGCGAACTCCCTTGTGGAGCGGCCTCCGCCGTGGCCAATCTGCAGAATGCGCTGGGATCTACAGGACGTCATCGCCGTGGTGGGCGTGGTGGTGCCGCTTGTCGCGTTCGTGTGGGAGTTCGCGATCGTCCGCCGCAAGAGGCTGGGCTACCGGGTGCAGATGGACACCCCGGCGGCCAGCCCGGCCCATCCGACGGATTCGTCGGTGCTGGCCGGCCTGCAGAAGGGTGCGGCGGAGGGCGACCGGGGTCTGAACGATCCGTCGTTCGTGGTGCTGCGGATCGAGAACGCGGGCTGGACCGAGATCGTCTCGAGTGACTACCTGGCCGACGATCAGCACCCGACCGGCATCCAGGTGACGTTCCCGGGCCGGCGCGTGATCGACGCGGCGCTGGGTGACGTCAGCCAGAAGGAGCTGGAGGTCTTCTTCTTCGCCGACGAGAGCGGCCATGTGGTGACGACGCGTGGCTACGGCATCAGCAACCAGACCAGACCCGGCGGTGTGGTACGCCTGCCGAAGGTGAAGCTGAACCCCCGCGCGTTCTACAAGGTGCTCGTGCTGCTGGAGCGGATGCCGGGCAACACGGCCGAGAAGTTCGCGGATCCGACGTTCCACGCCGATGTGAGCGGACGGCACAACCGCTGGATCGACCGGCTGGCGAAGATCCAGCTGGACCGGACCGAGAGCCACACCTTCGCGTCCCGTCCGGCGCTGATCGGTATCGGTCTGCTGGCGGCGGCGGTGCTGGCCCAGTCCGGTCTGATCCTGTTCCGCGACGACGTCCGCCCGCCGATGGATTGTGTGTCCGGCAGCCTGACCCTGCACGGTTCGACCGCGTTCCGTCCGGCGATCACCGAGGCCGCCGAACGGTACGTGGAGCTGTGCCGGGGCAGCGACGCGAGGATCCCGATCGACGACCGTACCTTCCTGGGCAGTCTGGAGGGCATCAACCAGCTGGAGACCGCGGGCACCGACGCGGTCGGCGACCATCTGGCGTTCAGCGACGGCACCGCTGACGCCTCCCATGCGAAACTGCTGCCGCACCCGATCGCCTACGGGGTGTACACCCTGGTCGCCCACAAGGACGTCCAGGTGTTCAACCTGTCGACCACCCAGATTCAAAAGATCTTCTCCGGTACGCCGGTCAACTGGTCCGAGATGGGCGGCCCGGACCTGCCGATCAAGGTGATCAAGCGCCCGCCGGGTTCGGGCACCCGGACCGCCCTGGAGCAGCGGGTGCTGGCCGGGAAGCTGATGCCACAGGAGACGGTCACCGACTGCCGGGCGATGGGCCGGGATCAGTTCGGTATCTGCCAGGCGCAGACCACCCGGGAGTTGCTCGATCTGGTCGGCAGCATCCCGGGGGCGATCGGGTACAGCGAGGTGCGCAGCGCGGCGGCCGGCAAGGGCGTGGCGGGCATCCGGATCGACAACCAGGAGACGACGCTCGACGGGGTCGAGAAGGGCCGGTACCCGTACTGGCAGACCGAGTTCGTCTACTCGTACGGCGAGCTCCCTCCGGATTCGATCGGCGCCGCGTTCCTGCGTTTCCTGCGTACCCAGGAAGGCATGGACATCCTCCGCAAGGCCGGCAACCGCCCGTGCGCGGAGACGCCGCGCATGCTGACCTGCGAGCCGAAATAGCACCGATCGCGATTGGGAGCGGTACCACCGGGACCAGGCATTTCTCGGTACGCCGCGGCATGGCAGAATTCCGGTGCCGGTTTCCGAAAGTTGCAGCCTAGATGGGCCGGCGGTAAGGAGCCTTCCCCGTGGCGTCTGGCAGAGGACGAGTGACCATCGCGGCCATCGCGGAAGCGGCGGGGGTGTCCGTCCCGACGGTGTCCCGGGTGCTCAACGGGCGGTCCGACGTCTCCCCCGGCACCCGTGAGATGATCGAACGACTGTTGCGAGAGCACGATTACCGGCCCCGCAACTCTCGGCATTCCGGGCGCGCCCGTCTGGTGGATCTGGTCTTCAACGACCTGGACAGCCCGTGGGCCCTGGAGCTGGTGCGCGGTGTGGAGGACGTGACGCACGCCGCCGGCGTCGGGACGGTGGTGTCCCAGGTGCACCGGCGCAGCAGCGCGACCCGGCAGTGGCTGCAGAATCTGCGGGCCCGCGCGTCGGACGGCGTCATCTTCGTGACGTCCGATGTGGCCGAGCCGGTGCACAGCGAGCTGCACCGCCTCAAGGTCCCGGTGGTGATCATCGACCCGGCCGGTGGGGTGGCCGCCGAGGTGCCGACGATCGGGGCGACGAACTGGTCGGGTGGGCGTACCGCAACCGATCATCTTCTGGAATTGGGGCATCGCCGGATCGGTTTTGTGGCCGGCCCACGGGAGTTGTTGTGCAGCCGGGCCCGGTTGGACGGCTACCGGTCGGCGATGGAGGCCGCCGGGGTCCGTGTCGACGAGGAGCTGATCACCACCGGTGACTTCCGGCACGAGGCGGGTTTCCTGGCCGGCAACCGCCTGCTGGATCTGGCGGAGCCGCCGACGGCGATCTTCGCGTCCAGCGACCTGATGGCGCTGGGTGTGTGCGAGGCGGCCCGGCGGCGCGGCGTCCGGGTGCCGGACCAGCTGAGCGTGGTCGGTTTCGACGACCTGCCGGAGTCGCGCTGGGCGTCCCCGCCACTGACCACGGTCCGTCAGCCGCTGGCCGAGATGGGTGCCCTCGCCGCGCGCACCGTCCTGCGGTTGTCGCGGGGCGAGGCGATCGAGACGCCCCGGGTGGAGCTGGTCACCCGCCTGGAGGTCCGGGAGAGCACCGCGCCGCTCGGATGATCAAGGCCCGGCCGTTCTCTGGATATTGGACTGTCGGCGGCGCCGATACCTTGTGCCGGTGCCGACCCAGACTCGACAGACACACGCGTTCCGGGCCCTTCTGGTGGCCGGCGGCCAGGCGGTGTCCGGCGCGCTGACCAGGGCAGCGCGGGAGATCGACGGGCAGATCGGCGGCGGTGACCACGACCGGATGCTCGGCGAGGCCGTCGCCTACCTGCGTCACACCGCGGCCCGGTTGACGGCGGTCGGCGAGTCCCTTGCGGACCGTGACGTCGAGCGGCCGTTCCGGGTCGTCCTGATGGGCCGGACCATGGCCGGCAAGAGCACGCTGTTCGAGTACCTGTCGGCCGGTGACGGGGCCCGGGTCGGCGACGGCAGCCAGCGGTTCTCCCGGGATTCCTGTGTCCGCACGGCGGGCGGCATCGGCGTCGAGATCGTCGACACCCCGGGGGTCGGCGCGATGGACGGCCGGGAGGACTACGAGGTCGCGTTCGGGCAGGTCGCCGACGCGGATCTGATCCTCTGGGTGGCCACCACCCAGGCGACCCAGGAGCAGACCGGGCAGGCGCTCGAACGGCTGGCCGACCTGGGCAAACCGATCCTGGTGGCGCTGAACTGCCTCGCCGACGTGACCGACGAGATCAATCTGCTGGACATGCTCGAGGAGCCCGAGCGGGTGTTCGGCGGCGACGCGGCCGGGAACCTGGCGCCGATCCGCCGTCACCTGCTGCGTGCCGGTGGGCGTTACCTCGACGCGGTGCCGGTTCACGCCCAGGCGGCCCGGCTGGCGCTCGCCACCGGACGGGATGCCGAGGAGTCCCGCACCCTGCACATCAACAGCCGGATCGACGCCCTGACCGGCGCCCTCAGGGAGCAGGCGGAACGCACCCTCGTACAGCGGCGGGCCGTCAGTGTCTGTGACGGTCTGCGACTGGCGCTGCTGGACGTCTCCGCGGCGGTGACGGACGCCGAGGCCACGGCGTCCGCGGCGCTCACCGCCGCGATGGGAATGCAGCTGGAGTTCCGCCGGCGCGCGTTCCGCCGGGTCGACGACGCTTTCGACGACCTGACCGCCGCCTTCGCGGCAGCCGTCACCGCCCGGGAGCGCTGGGCCGAGAGTGTCGACGTCGACCAGGACACCGACGAGATCAACAAGCGGCTGGCCGCGGAGATCGACACCCTCCGCGCGGAACTCGAACAGGCGGTCACCGCCACCGGGGGACGGCTGGCATCCGACCTGCAGGGCATCGCGGTGGACGTCTCCCAGGACTGGACCGGATTCGGCGCCGGCGCCTTCCGCGATCTCGGCGGCCGGGGCGCGGCCTGGGGCAACCGGGCGGTCAAGACCGGCGGACGGCTCGCCGCGGGCCTGGGCGGGATGGTCCTCGGCGCGAAGGCGGGCGCGGTCGCCGGCTCCTTCCTGGGGCCCGGCCTGGGCACCGCGGTCGGCGTGGTCGCCGGTGGCATGGTCGGGCTCGTCTCCACCGTGCTCGGCGTGGACAAGCTCATCGACTGGATCGGTGACCGGAGTTTCCGCAGCGCCACCGAGATCCGCGAGCGCCGCCGCCGCATGGTCCGCGATCAGATGGTGGAGCTGCTCAAGAACCTCCGGGACGACCTGGGCCCGGCGGCCGACCGGGTCCGCCAGGACTGGCGGGGCGCGGTCGAGGACGAGGTCACCCGCCAGTACGCGGCGGTCGCCGTGCTCGAACGGTCCGTCACGGTCCTGCGACGCGTCACCAGGGAGACGATCGAACCGGCACTGACCAGGATCGACACCGAACTCGCCCGCGAACTGCTGCGCCACACCGGCCGCGACGACCTGGCGCAGGCCGTCGTCCGGGCGACCCGGTGGCGGGGCGCCGGCATCGCGGTGGAGCTGCCGGAGCCGGACTTCCACGCTCTCGTACGTTCCCCGGCGACCGAGTGTGTGGAACGGATCGTGCCCACCTCGGCGGACGGCGGCGCGCTCCAGATCATCAGGGGCCTGGCGGACCGCGAGGTGACCGTGCACGGCACCGGCCCGGACCGCCTGGAGGTCGCCCTGGACGAGCCGGTGGATCCCGGGGTCCGGGAAGCATGGCAGGCACTCGCCCGGGTGCACACCGGAGTCGATGTGAAGATCACCGAAGGAGCCTCAGCGTGACGAACGTTCTCGTGCACGAACTGCCCGCACGTGCGCGGGAGCTGATGTCGCGCCTGCAAGACGTGCTGCGGTCGGATGACAGAGCCACAGAGTTGCTCGCCCGCGCGCGCCTGCAGTCCCGGGACCGACCGCGGATGGTGCTCACCGGCCAGTTCAGCAGCGGCAAGTCGAGCCTGATCAAGGCGCTGACCGACGGCGCCGTGGATCCGGTCGTCGACGCGGACATCGCCACCGACACCGTCACCGAGTACGAGTGGGACGCCGCGGTGGTGCTGGTCGACACCCCGGGGGTCCAGTCGGGTCTGCGTAATCACGACGAGCTGGCCGTCAGCGCGATCGGTGACGCGGACTTCGTCCTGTTCGTCATCACGGTGAACCTCTTCGACGACGCGTCCCGGGACTACCTGCAGCACCTGGCGAACGGTCTGCGGCTGGCCGGCCAGATGATCGTGGTGATCACCCAGGCCGGCAAGCTGTCCGCGGGCGACGGGGTCCGGGAGAAGGCGGTCCACGACGCGCTCGGCACGCCGGCGTTCACCCTGCCGATCGCGGAGGTCGACTCCGTCTACTACCTGCGGAGTCTGGACGGCGGTTCGCGGGCCGATCTGCTGCGCACCCGGTCCGGCATCGACGGTCTGCGGGAGCGGATCAACCGGATCAGCGCGGACGGGGGACAGCTGGCGCAACTCCGGCAGCCGCTGCACCTGATCCGTCAGCTCTGCGACGAGGCCCAGCAGCTGTTCGCCGACGACCCGCGGGCGCAGACCGCGCTCGGTCTGCTGGCCGCGCAGCGGGCCGCGATCTCCGAGCGCCGTCACATGATCGAGCAGTCGCTGGTGGCGGCCGAGTCGGCGTTCACCTCGGCGTGCCTGGCCGACGCGACGGCGTTCGCCGACACGGTGATGGGCCTGCCCGGCGATGCCGTGCCCGCCGCGGAGACGCGGCTGTGGGAGGCGCTGGACCGGCATTTCGAACGGTTCGCCCACGCGATCAACAGGTTGACCGAGATGCAGTTCGACAAGCTGACCGAACGGATGCTGGAGATCGGCGACAGCAACCGGGCCCGGCAGCTGCTGGTCTCCGGCGACGTCGCCCTGGAGACCCCGGACGGCGTGCGGCTCGGCTCCCCGGCCGGGCCCCTGCACGAACGGCTCGGCGCGGGAGTGGACTGGCGCCTGGTCACTGATCAGATCAGCAAGGGCCGGCAGTGGTGGGGCGCCGGGGACGGCTTGCGGAACGCGTCGGGATCGACCGGCCACACGGTCGTCAAGGAGGTCGGGCACCTGTTCGGCAAGAAGTTCAAGCCCTGGGAGGCGCTGAAGATCGCCGACGGCATCGGCAAGGCCGTCAAGTTCGGCGGCTACGCGCTGCAGGCCGGCCTGGCCGGGTACGAGGTCTTCCGGGAGGAACGGGCCGCGCGCCGGATCCAGATCGAGAACGAGCAGCGGCACGCGGCGATCGTCACGGAGATCATGGGGCATGCCGGCCGGATCACCGCCGACGCCCGCCGGCAGCTCTGGCAGACGATCGACCCGCCGATGGACGCGTTCCTCGCCGACAACCAGGCCGCGCAGGCGGAGATCCTGGACGCCGGTGCGGCAAGCGGCGCGGCCACCGGTGAGCTGCGCGCGATCGCGGCCGAGGCGGACCGGCTCCTGAGTGTGCGGATCACCGGGGAGGGCGATCCGCACACCTGATCACTTGCCGAAACCGGCGGTCAGGCCGCTCAGCAGCTGGCGGCGGCCGATCACGTACAGGGTGAGGATCGGCAGGGTGGTCAGCACCACCGAGGCCAGTACGGCGGGGATGTTGACGCTGTACTGGCCCTGGAACTCCCAGAGCGCCAGCGGCAGCGTGCGCTGTTCCGGGCTCTGGGTGAGGATCAGCGGCAGGACGAAGCCGTTCCACACCGTCAGGCCCTGGTAGATGGTGACCGTGACCAGGGCGGGCCGGGTCAGCGGGAAGGCCAGGCGCCACAGGGTGCCCCACTCGGTGGCCCCGTCCATCCGCATCGATTCGAAGAGTTCCTTCGGCACGTCGCGGATGAAGTTGGACAGCACCAGCACCGACAGCGGGATCGCGAACGCCAGCGAGGGCAGGATGATCGCGCCCAGGGTGTCGTACATCTGAATCTTGATGATGATCAGATAGATCGGGATGATCACCGCCTGCAGCGGGATCGCCAGGCCCATCAGGAACAGTCCGTTGACCCCGCGCAGGAACCGGCTGGCCGCCCCGCCCCGGATGATCGCGTAGCCGGCCATGAACGACATCAGCACCGCCGGGAGGACCGCGCCGAGCGTGACGATCGTGCTGTTGGTGAAGTACCTGACGAAGTCGTTCTCCAGCACGAACCGGTAGTTCTCCAGCGTCGGCGAGGTCGGCGGCACCAGCGGGTTGGTGGAGTAGTAGTCGCCGGACACCTTGAGGCTGGTGATCACGATCCAGTAGATCGGGACGATCACGATCGCCAGCCACAGCCAGCCGGCCAGGCCACCGAGGAAGTTCCACTGCGAAAGCCGGGGGCGTTTCACCGAAGCCGCCACGTCAGACTCCTTCCAGCTGGCTGTCGGCCTGGTTGCGGCCGCCGAGCCGGCGCAGCCCGAGCGCGAGGACGAGTCCGCACAGCACCAGGATGACGGCGATGGCGCTGGCCGGGCCCATCAGGTTGGCCTTGAATCCGCGCTGGTACATCTCGACGGCCAGCGCGCTGGTGGCGTCGCCGGGGCCGCCGGCGGTGAGCACCCAGATCAGGTCGAAGAAGGTCAGCGACCCGACCACCATCAGCGTCGACGAGGTGATGATCGTGTACTTGAGCTGCGGCAGGGTGATGCTGAAGAACTGGCGGATCCGCCCGGCGCCGTCGATCTGCGCGGCCTCGTACATCGAGGTCGGGATCTGCCGGACACCGCCCTGGTAGATCAGCGAGTGGAACGGGATGAACTGCCAGGACACCACGAAGACCACCACACCCAGCGCCAGTACGGGGTCACCGAGCCAGTCCTGTTGCAGGAACTCCCAGCCGAGGCTGGCGCCGAGACCGAAGTTCGGGTCCAGCAGCGCCTTGTAGGTGATCGAGATGGCGGCCTGGCTGAGCAGCAGCGGGATGAAGTAGAGCACCGCGAGCACAGCCCTATAACGCTGGTGCGAGGCCAGGAACACGCCGATCAGGATGGACAGCGGTGTCTGCACCAGCCACGAGAACGCCATGATCAGGAACGTGACCCAGAGCGAGTGCAGCAGGTCGGGGTCGGCCAGCACGGTCCGCCAGCTGTCCAGGCCGGCCGGTTTCACAGCGCCGGAGATGTTCCACTCGGTGAAGCTGAGCAGGAACACCCCGACCAGGGGGACCAGGCCGAACAGGGTGAAGGCGATCAGGGCCGGCCAGGCCATCCACGAGACGGACCCGCTCCCCCCGGCGAGCTTGCTGCCGGGGGGAGCGGTTTCCACCGGCGCGGGCGCCAGCGGTGGAGCAATCGTCATTTTCCGATGACCGCGTTCATGTTGTCGGCGAACTGCTGCGGGCCGATCGACTGGGTGAACAGCTTGGCGATGTTGTCCAGCAGGGTCTCCGCGGCGGTCGGGCTGAGCGCCTGGTCCCAGGACTGGGCGAAGACCTTCGCGTTGCTGGCCACGCCGTAGACGAACTTGAGGAAGTCCGCGTCCGGCGAGGCGGCGAGCTTGGCGTCGGCGCCCTTGATGATCGGCACGCCACCGGTCTTGATCCAGTCGGCCTGCTCGGTGTCGTCGAGCAGACTGCTGAAGAACTTCTTGGCGGTCTCCTTGGCCTCCGGAGTGGCGTTGGAGGAGATCGACAGGTACTGACCCGCGTTGCCGACGGTGTCGTTGGGATCGCCCTTGCCACCGTCGACACCGGGGAAGTTCATGTAGCCGAGCTTGCCGTCCTTGACGAACTTGCCACCCTCGGCCAGCTGGATGCCGTAGGACCAGGATCCGTGCAGCATCATCGCGGCCTTGCCGCGGTAGAGCAGCGCCTGGTCGGCGTTGGAGTCCGCGGTGATCGAGTTGAAGCCGTTGACAAACCCGTTCGCCTTGATCAGTTCCTGCGTCTTGGTGAGCGCGTCGATGGCCGCCGGGTTGCTCCAGGCGTTCGCCTTGCCCTCGAAGATGTCACCGAAGACCGACTGGCCGCCGATGCGGTCGAAGAGGAACTCCAGCCACATCATGTTGGTCCAGCGGGACTGGCCGCCGAGCGAGAACGGCGCGATCTTCGCGGCGTTGAACTTCGGGACCAGATCCATGATCTCGCCCCAGGACTGCGGCGGGGAGACCTTGAGCTGGTCGAAGACCTCTTTGTTGTAGAACAGCACGATCGGCTGCACGGTCTCGGCCGGCATCGCGTAGATCTTGCCGTTGATGGTGGCCGGGCCGAAGGACGACGGGAAGAGCCGGTCCTTGACCGGGGCGTTCTGTGCGAACCAGTCGGTGAGGTCGTCGACCTGACCGGCTTCGACGTAGCTCTTCAGCCCGCCGCCGCCCCAGCCCCAGACCACTGTCGGCTGCTGACCGGCGCCGAACGCGGTCTTCAGCTTGTCCTTGTAGGCCTCGTTCTGGAACAGGTTGAGCTTGATCTGATTGTCCGGGTTGGCCTTGTTGTACCGGTCGACCGCACCCTGGCGCACCGACTCGCCGGGCGGGCCACTGAGCGTCCAGTAGCTGGCGCCGCCGGCTTTGCCACCGGTGCTGATGTCGGCGGGACCGGAACTGCCGCAGGCGGCTAGCGCGGCACCGGCGGCGGTGCCCGCGGAAAGGGTCAAGAAATTCCTGCGCTTCACGCTGTCTCCATTAAGGGCCGAAAGTTTCGAGTGACGGCTGCAAATTAACGCGAGGTTTCGTTAACGTAGGGTTTCGCCGTTACGAGTGTCAAGACTCTTGCCTGAAGCATGCTTGACGCGCGAGAGTTGGCGAGGCCGGCCGGCCGCGTCACCGTCCGGGGCGGCCGACCGGACCCAGTTCCGGGGGCACCGAAACTTTCGGAGGTTTTCGTTGACTGCACAACCCTGGCGGAACCCCGCGCTACCGATCACCGAGCGGGTCGAGGCGCTGCTGGCCTCGATGAGCCGCGAGGAGAAGGTGGGTCAGCTCGGCAGCCGCTGGCTCGGCAAGGACAAGGGGGCCACCGGCTCGGCCGCGCCGGAGCTGGAGGAGGGCCACCAGGTCGCCCCGATGGAGAACGAGTTCTCCTCCGGCCCGGCTCTGGAGGACGCCAGCCGGCACGGGCTCGGGCACCTCACCCGGATCTACGGCAGCTACCCGGTGACGGTGGCCGAGGGCGCCGCCGAGGTGGTCCGGCAGCAGCGCATCGTGATGTCCTCGTCCCGGCTGGGCATCCCGGCGATCGTGCACGAGGAGTGCCTGACCGGGTTCACCGCGCACGGCGCCACCGTCTACCCGGCCGCGATCAACTGGGGCGCCACCTTCGACCCGGAGCTGATCGAGCGGATGGCCGCCGCGATCGGGCGGGACATGGCCGCGCTCGGGGTGCACCAGGGGCTGTCGCCGGTGCTGGACGTGGTGCGCGACTACCGGTGGGGCCGGGTCGAGGAGTCGATCGGCGAGGATCCGTACCTGGTGGCGACGGTCGGGGCGGCGTACGTCCGCGGTCTGCAGTCCGCCGGGGTGATCGCCACCCTGAAGCATTTCGCCGGCTATTCGGCGTCGCGCGCCGCCCGCAACCACGGCCCGGTGTCGATGGGCCGCCGGGAGCTGCTCGACGTGATCCTGCCCCCGTTCGAGACCGCGCTGCGTGAGGGCGGCGCCGACTCGGTGATGAACTCGTACTCCGAGGTGGACGGTGTTCCGGCCGGCGCCGACCCCTGGCTGCTGACCGAGCTGCTGCGCGACGAGTGGGGCTTCACCGGCACGGTCGTCTCGGACTACTGGGCCATCCCGTTCCTGGCCTCGAACCACCGGATCGCCGCCGGGCCGGAGGACGCCGGGGCGCTCGCCCTGCAAGCCGGTATCGACGTGGAGCTGCCGGACACCATCGGCTACGGTGCCACGCTGACCGACGACGCGCTGATCGACCGGGCCGCCCGCCGGGTGCTGCTGCAGAAGGCGCGGCTCGGCCTGCTCGACGAGGGGTGGACGCCGGAGGCCTCGGTGGCCGCCGCCGACCGGGTCGTGCTGGACTCCCCCGGCAACCGCGACCTGGCCCGCGAGCTGGCCGAACACTCGATCGTGCTGCTCGATCCGGGCACCGCGCTGCCGCTCGCGCCGGCCGGCCGGGTCGCCGTGGTCGGACCGTGCGCCGACGACGCGAGCACGTTCCTCGGCTGTTACGCGTTCCCCAACCACGTGCTGCCCCGCTATCCGGGGGTCAAGCCGGAGATCGAGCTGCCGACCGCGGTCGAGGCTCTGCGAGCCGAACTTCCGCAGACCGATTTCGGGTACGCCCGGGGCTGTGCCGTGGACGGCGACGACCGGTCCGGTTTCGCCGCCGCGGTGGCCGCCGCCGAGTCGGCCGACGTGGTGCTCGCGTTCGTCGGCGACCTGGCCGGGCTGTTCGGGGCGGGCACCTCCGGCGAGGGCTGCGACGCCGCCGACCTGCGCCTGCCCGGTGTCCAGGCGGATCTGGTCGACACGCTGCTGGCGACCGGCAAGCCGGTGGTCGTGGTGGTGGTGTCCGGCCGGCCGTACGCGCTGGGCGAGTTCGCCGATCGGGCCGCCGCGCTGGTGCAGGCGTTCATGCCGGGTGAGGAGGGCGGCCCGGCCATCGCCGGGGTGCTGTCCGGCCGGGTCCAGCCCAGCGGCCGGCTGCCGGTGCAGATCCCGCGTCACCACGGCGGCCAGCCGGGCACCTATCTGCAGCCACGGCTGGGCGCCGACCACATCGGGACGAGCAACCTCGATCCGACACCGTTGTTCGCGTTCGGCCATGGCCGGTCGTACACCAGTTTCGAGGTCTCTGATCTGCGGCTCTCGGACCGCGAGGTACCGACCGACGGCGAGTTCACCGCCACCGTCCGGGCCGCCAACACCGGTGACCGGGCCGGCTCCGAAGTGGTGCAGCTCTACCTGGCCGACCCGGTCGCCCAGGTGACCCGGCCGGTGCTGCAGCTGACCGGTTTCCAGCGGGTGGCGCTGGCACCCGGTGACAGTGCGGACGTCGAGTTCCGGGTCCACACCGACCGGACGTCGTTCACCGGCCGCGACCTGACCCGGATCGTCGAGCCCGGCGAGCTGCGGATCCTGGCCGGTGCGTCGGCGGCCGACCTGCCCTGCGAGGCGACGATCACGCTGACCGGCCCGGCCCGGCCGGCGGGTCCGGGGCGGATCTTGACGACTCCCACCACGATTCGTTCAGAGAACCTCTTGGCAACAACGGATTCAGCGAAAAAGATGAGGCCGAATCGCTGATACCACTGCTGGAGGCCGGATGAGCGCGAAATCGGTGCTGCACAACCTCATCGGGGGCGAAGCCGTCGCCCCCGCCGAGGGGCGGTACGAGGATCTCATCGACCCGTCCACCGGGGAGGTGTTCGCCTCCGCCCCGGTCTCCGGCGCCGAGGACGTCGACCGGGCGATGACCGCCGCGGCGGCGGCCTTCCCACAATGGCGGGACACCACCCCGGCGGACCGGCAGCGGGCGCTGCTGAAGTTCGCCGACGCCATCGAGGCCCGCGCGGACGAGCTGGTCGCGGCCGAGTCGCGGAACACCGGCAAGCCGCTCGGGCTGACCGCCAGCGAGGAACTGCCGCCGGCCGTCGACCATCTGCGGTTCTTCGCCGGTGCCGCCCGGGTCCTGGAGGGCCGGTCCGCCGGGCAGTACCTGAACGGTTTCGAGAGCTACGTGCGGCGCGAGCCGATCGGGGTGTGCGCCCAGGTCACGCCGTGGAACTACCCACTGCTGATGGCGATGTGGAAGATCGCCCCGGCGCTGGCCGCGGGCAACGCCGTGGTGCTGAAGCCGTCCGACACCACCCCGGTCACCAGCGTGCTGCTCGCCGAGATCGCCGCCGAGTTCCTGCCGGCCGGACTGTTCAACGTGGTCCTCGGTGACCGGGACACCGGGCGTGCCCTGGTCACCCACCGGACCCCGCGGATGGTGTCGATCACCGGCTCGGTGCGGGCCGGCATGGAGGTGGCCGGATCGGCCGCCGCCGACCTCAAACGCACCCACCTGGAGCTGGGCGGCAAGGCGCCGGTGGTGGTCTTCGACGACGCCGACGTGGCGGCGGCGGCCGCCGCGATCGCCGAGGCCGGCTACTTCAACGCCGGGCAGGACTGCACCGCCGCCACCCGGGTCCTGGCGCAGGCCGGGGTCCACGACGACTTCGTGGCCGCGCTCGCCGAGCAGGCCCGCGGCATCCGCACCGGCGCGCCGGACGACCCGGACGTGCTCTACGGCCCGGTCAACAACGCGAACCAGCTGGCCCGGGTCAGCGGTTTCGTCGACCGGCTGCCGGACCACGCGATCCTGCAGGCCGGCGGCGCCCGGGTCGGTGACCGGGGCTTCTTCTACTCCCCCACCGTCGTCTCCGGGCTGCGCCAGGACGACGAGATCATCCAGAACGAGGTGTTCGGGCCGGTCATCACGGTGCAGCGGTTCGGCGACGAGGACGAGGCGGTCGGGTACGCCAACGGCGTCGAGTACGCCCTGGCCTCCAGCGTCTGGACGAAGGACCACGGCACCGCGATGCGGATGACCCAGCGCCTGGACTTCGGCTGCGTCTGGGTGAACTGCCACATCCCGCTGGTCGCCGAGATGCCGCACGGCGGTTTCAAGCACTCCGGCCACGGCAAGGACCTGTCGGTGTACGGTTTCGAGGACTACACCCGGATCAAGCACGTCATGCACCACGTGGGGGGCTGACCGTGACTTCTTCTTCCTTGTCCTCCTCCGGAGAACTGCACAAACGGCGCTTGTCGGCGGTCGCCAAAGGTGTCGGCTCGGTGGTCAGCGCCTATGTGGACCACGCCGCCGGTGGCACCCTGACCGACGTCGACGGCCGGGAGTGGATCGACTTCGCCTCCGGCATCGCGGTCACCAGCGTCGGCAACTCCGCGCCCCGGGTGGTCGAGGCGGTCCGGGCCCAGGTCGAGCGGTTCACCCACACCTGTTTCATGGTCGCGCCCTACGAGTCGTACGTCGCGGTCTGCGAGCAGTTGATCGCCCTGACCCCGGGGAGCTTCGAGAAACGGGCGGCGCTGTTCAACTCGGGCGCCGAGGCGGTGGAGAACGCGGTCAAGATCGCCCGGCACGCGACCGGGCGGCCCGCCGTCGTGGTGTTCGACCACGCCTACCACGGGCGCACGAACCTGACGATGGCGCTGACCGCGAAGAACATGCCGTACAAACACCGGTTCGGGCCGTTCGCCCCGGAGGTGTACCGGGCGCCGATGTCCTATCCGTTGCGTGACGGCGGCCTGTCCGGGGCGGAGGCCGCACGCCGGGCGATCGACGTGATCGAGAAGCAGGTCGGAGGGTCCAACGTGGCCGCCGTGCTGATCGAGCCGATCCAGGGCGAGGGCGGGTTCGTCGTACCGGCGCCCGGTTTTCTCCCGGCGATCGCGGCCTGGGCGAGAGCGAACGGCGCCGTCTTCGTCGCCGACGAGATCCAGACCGGTTTCGCCCGTACGGGTCAGTGGTTCGCCTCCGAGCACGAGGCAGTGGAACCGGACCTGATCACCACGGCCAAGGGCATGGGCGGCGGCCTGCCGATCGCCGGCGTGGCCGGCCGGGCCGAGCTGATGGACGCGGTGCACGCCGGTGGGCTGGGCGGCACCTACGGTGGCAACCCGGTCGCCTGCGCGGCCGCGCTCGCCGCCGTCGAGACGATTCGGGAACTGGACCTGTGCGCGGCGGCGCAGCGGATCGAGACCGCGATCCGGGGCGCGTTGTCCGATCTTGATCCGGGTGTCGCCGAGCTGCGGGGCCGGGGCGCGATGATGGCGATCGAGCTGGTCCTGCCCGGCGGCACCGAACCCGACCCCACCCGTACCGCGGCGGTGTCGAAAACCTGTCACGACGCGGGGTTGCTGACCCTCACCTGCGGCACCTATGGCAACGTGCTCCGATTCCTGCCACCCCTGGTCATCTCGGACGAACACCTCGGTCGTGGACTCGGCATCCTGCGCGACGCGTTGCGCACCTGACGGGCGACCTCTTTGCCGACGTCAAGCGGCGCAGGGAAGAATCGCGCCGTGACCGACGTGACGCTGGACGAGACGAACAAACTGATCATCGAGCATCTGCAACGCGACGGACGCATGTCGTACGCGACGCTCGCCAAGACGATCGGCCTGTCCGAGGCGGCGGTGCGCCAGCGGGTGCAGCGTCTCCTCGACAACGGGCTGATGCAGATCGTCGCGGTCACCGATCCGCTCACCCTGGGCTTCGCCCGGCAGGCGATGGTCGGGCTGAAGGTCAACGGTGATCTGCGGGCCATCGCCGACCGGATCGCCGAGATCCCCGAGGTGGACTACGTGGTGATCTGCGCCGGGCGCTACGACCTGCTGGTCGAGCTGGTCTGCACCGACGACGAGCACCTGCTGGACATGCTCAACGAGAAGGTCCGCGCGGTCGAGGGCGTCACCGAGGCCGACACCTTCATGTACCTGCGACTCGCCAAACAGACCTACGCCTGGGGAACACGGTAACCGCCGGTGAACAGCCCGTCCTTCTGGCTCGACAGCCTCGGCCCGATCACGAGGCGCCCGCCGCTGGACGGTGATCTCGACGCCGACGTGGCCATCGCCGGTGGTGGGTACACCGCGCTCTGGACCGCGTACTACCTGGCCAAGGCGGCACCCGGCCTGCGGATCGCGATCCTCGAGGCGGAGTACTGCGGGTTCGGCGCGTCCGGCCGCAACGGCGGCTGGGCGTCCGGCGCGTTCCCGGTCGCCGAAGCGAAACTCACCCGCCGCTTCGGTACGGACCGGGCCGCCGCCATGCACCGGGCACTCCAGGCGTCCGTCGACGAGGTGGGCCGGGCCGCCGCGGCCGAGGGCATCGACTGCGACTGGGCCAAGGGCGGCACCCTGTCCCTGGTCCGCACTCCCGGCCAGCTGCGCCGGGCCCGCCACGACCCGGACTTCGTCGACGCCGCGACCGCCCGCGCCATCTGCGGCGCCTCCGATGTGCTCGGCGGCCTCTACAGCGAACACTGCGCCGCCCTGCACCCGGCGAAACTGGTCCGGGGCCTGGCCGCCGCCGTCGAGCGCCTGGGCGTCACGATCCACGAGGGCACCCGCGTCGAACAGATCAGAAACGGACAGATCACCACCGGTTTCGGTACGGTCACCGCCGGTACCGTGGTCCGCGCGCTGGAGGGCTACACCCCCGCTCTGGCCGGCCACCGCCGCGACCTGGCGCCGATCTACTCCCTGATGGTGGTCACCGACCCGCTGCCCGCCGAGTTCTGGGCCCGTGCCGGCCTGTCCCGCCGGGAGACGTTCGGCGACGAACGCCGCATGGTCATCTACGGCCAGCGCACCACCGACGACCGTCTGGCCTTCGGCGGCCGGGGAGCTCCCTACCACTTCGGGTCGCAGGTACGCCCCGAGTACGACCGGGTGCCGTCGGTCTTCGACGCGCTGCGGTCCACGGTCACCGAACTGTTCGGCATCGACCCGCCGATCGCGTACCGCTGGGGCGGCCCCCTGGGCATCCCCCGGGACTGGATGCCGTCGGTGGGCCTGCGGGACGGCGTGGCGTGGGCCGGCGGTTACGTGGGCGACGGCGTGGCAGCGTCGAACCTGGCCGGCCGCACCCTCACGGACCTGATCCTGAACCGGACCACACCCTTGACCGCCCTGCCCTGGGTGAACCACCGCTCCCGGCGCTGGGAACCGGAACCGGCCCGCTGGCTCGGCATCAACACAGCCCTGAAGGCGACAGCCCTCCTGGACGCCTGGGACCGCCGAAGGCCGGCCCGCGAATCCACTCAGGCCGGCGACATCACCTCGTAGAGGTTGCGGGCGTCGTCGGCGAAGTAGAGCCCGCGGGCACACAGTGGATGATCGGTGCGGCCGTTGCCGGCGTCGTCGGGTTCACTGCCGTAGCGCACACCACCGGCTTCCAGCCTCACCAGAATCCGGTCGAAGGTAGCCGGGTCGACGTCGAACGCCAGGTGGATCCCGACCGGCTCGTCGACGGTCATGAAGTCGAGTGTGAGCTGCTCATTGACACGCACCGGAGCGAAGTGGTGAACGGTGCCGGCGTAGGTCAGGCCCATGATGCCGGCGAAGAACCGGGCGGCCGTCTCGTTGTGGGTGGCGGGCACGATCGTGTGGTTCAGGGTGATGGCCATGTGATCCCTCCTGCCCTCAACCTAGCGGAGTGAGTACTCACTCCGCTAGGTCCCTGCCGACCACAGGGCGGCCCGGGCGTACCGGCGGAAGGGTGTTGATCTTCAGGTGGCCGGTGGGCCGGTCATCGGGAGGCGGACGCAGACGATGGTGCCCGCCGGTTTGTTCTCGGCCAGTTTGATCGTGCCGCCGTGCAGCAGGATTATCGCGCGGGCCAGGCTCAGGCCCAGGCCGCTGCCGGTGGTGCCCTGGTGGCGGACGTTGCTGCCGCGGAAGAAGCGGTCGAAGACCCTCGGGTATTCGCCCGGTGGCATGCCGATGCCGCTGTCGGCTATGCACAGGTCCGCCACCGTCTCCTCGGCGCGCAGCGTGATGTGCACCGGTGAACCCGGCGGGCTGTAGCGGACCGCGTTGGACAGCAGGTCGTCGACGACCTGGCGCAGGCGGCTCGCGTCGCCGGGCAGGTGCAACTCGGCGGGCAGCTCGCTGACCAGGGTCAACCGGTCACCGGTGTGGCGCAGGCCGGTCACCGCGTCGGAGACCAGGGCGACCAGGTCCACCTCGTGCACGTCCAGTTCCAGGTGCCCGGAGTCGAGGCCGGCCAGGTCGAGCAGGGTGTCGGCGATGCGTTGCAGGGCGGCCGCGTTGCGGGCGATGGCCTGCACCATCTGGCCGACGTCGGGGTCGAGGCCGGTCTCCTCGGACAGCAGGGTGGCGTTGGCGGTGATCGACGTCAGTGGGGTGCGCAACTCGTGCCCGACCAGGTTGACGAAGTCGGCCTGCGCGCGGGCCAGCTGCCGGGACAGTCCTTCGGCGCGGCGCTGGGCGACGAAGATGCCGATCTGGGCGGCCACCCCGTCGAGCAGCACGGTGAGCAGGTCCGGCTCGTACTCCTGGGTGCCCGCGTAGCAGGTCAGCACACCCAGCAGGGTGCCGCCGTCACGGACCGGGACGGCCAGCGCGGTCCGCACGCCGCGGCGCAGGCAGATCTGCACCCGTTCGCGTTCGTGGGCGGTCCGCAGGTCGGGGCTGAGGCCCAGGTCGGGCACCCAGATCGGGCGGCCGCTCTCCCACACCCGGCCGGTGATGCCCTGGCCGCGGACCGGGGTGTGCCCGAAGAACTCCTCGGTCTCCATCCCGGACGAGTCCCAGTGCCCGGCGGAGAGCAGCAGCCCGCTCGCGTCGTCGATCAGGAACAGTTCGGCGGACGGCCAGCCGAGGGTGGTGGTGACCGCGCGCAGCACCTCGGGCGTCGCGTCGACCGCGGACCGGTGGGTCTTGAGGACGTGCTCGACCGCGATGTGACAGTTGCGGAACCGTTCGACCCGGCGCAGGGCGGTCACCTCGTGGGCCACGGCGACCGCGCCGAGCCGGTCCCCGTCCGGGCCGACGATCGGGTGGGCGCTGGTCTCGAAGATCCGCAGCCGGTGCCCGGGGCGGCGGATCAACAGGTCCTCGCCGTCGACGACCTCACCCTGCATGGCCCGGGCCAGCGGGGTCTCCGACCGGCTCATCGGCCGCATGTCGGGGGTGGTGAACAGGCGGTGGGCGTGGTCGTCGAACTCCGGCGGCAGCGGCCCGTCCGGGTCGAATCCGGTGATCTCCCGCATCGCCCGGTTGGCGAAGACGAGCGCCCCGTCCCCGTCGCAGGCCATCACACCGGCGTCCATGCTCTCCAGCAACGCCCCCAGAAAGGCACCGTTCTCGAGAAGCACCACCATGAAGCCGCTACACCGTCACCGTTAGGTCGGCCGGGCACTGGTGGTCGTCCGAGTCGTGCCCGTGCGGGCCGATGGTGACCAACTCCTCCATGGTCGCGAGCAGCTGGTCGTTCGGGCAGGGCTTGAGCATGATCGCGCACACCTGCGCCTGGCCGGCCCGCGGATCCCCCGGCTGCAGATGGCCGCTGAGGATGGCGATCGGCACCCGGCGTACGCCCTCGTCCGGGTGTGCCCGCAGCGCGTCGATCAGCTCCCAGCCGTCCATGTGCGGCATGCCCAGGTCGGTGAGCACGATGTCCGGGCGGTTCTCCTGGATCGCCTCCAACGCTGACCGTCCGTCCGATGCGCGGAACACCGTCATTCCGGTTCGCTTGAACACCCTGACCAGTACCAGGGCGATGTCCTCGTCGTCCTCAGCGATCAGCAATACGGCCATGTCAGCTCCGTCGGAAGTCCGTTGATTCAGCATGCGCCAGCCAGGTGCCCTCGGGGGCGAATACCGGACAATTACCCGCGTGGGCCGAGGGGCAGCGGGGGAAAGATCATGAAGCGCTGGGCCGTGGTCGTGGCGGTGCTGGCGCTGCTCGCCGCGGTTAGCGTAATTGTCGTGAAAAAATGGGACATTTCGGATCCCGGCGTCCGTCAGCCCATCGAGACTCGCGTCGCCGACCTGCTATCTCGCATGAGCCTTGCGGACAAAATTGGACAAATGACCCAGGCTGAGCGGAAGGCCGCTGATCCCACGACGGTGACGGAGCTGCGGCTCGGCTCGGTACTGTCCGGCGGCGGCTCGGCACCCACCCCGAACACCCCGCAGGCCTGGGTCGACATGATCAACGACCTGCAGCGGGCGGCCCTGGCCACCCCGCTGAAGATCCCGCTGATCTACGGCGTGGACGCCGTGCACGGCCACAACAACGTGCACGGGGCGACCGTCTTCCCGCACAACGTGGGCCTCGGAGCGAGCCGCGACCCGGCCCTGGTCGAGAGCGTCTACCGGGCCACCGCCGCGGAGTTGCGGGCCACCGGCATCGGCTGGGACTTCGCGCCCTGCCTGTGCGTGTCCCGCGACGAGCGCTGGGGCCGCGCCTTCGAGAGCTTCGGCGAGGACCCGGCCCTGGTCACCCGGCTCGGCGGGGCGGCGGTCGACGGGCTGGAGAAGAACGGCGTGGTCGCCACGGTCAAGCACTTCGCCGGCGACGGCCACACCGGGTACGGCACCGGCGACCACGGCTACGCCATCGACCAGGGCGTCACCCTGACCAACCGGGCCGATTTCGCCCGGATCGACCTGTCCCCGTACGTCGCCGCGGTCACCGCACACGGCGCCCGCAGCGTGATGCCGTCGTTCTCCCGGGTCGACTGGACCGAGGACGGCCCCGGCAACCCGATCCCGATGCACGCCAACCGGGAGCTGCTGACCGGCTACCTGAAGGGCTCGCTCGGCTTCGGCGGCTTCGTGATCACCGACTGGGAGGGCGTCCAGCAGCTGCCGTCCACCGACCCGGCCGGCACCCCGAAACCGACCCCGTCGCAGGTGCGGACCGGGGTGAACGCCGGCATCGACATGTTCATGGAACCGAACACGGCGCCGGTCCTCCAGCAGAACCTGACCGCCGAGGTGACCGCCGGCCGTGTCCCGATGTCCCGGATCGACGACGCGGTCCGCCGGATCCTGACGGTCAAGTTCGAGCTGGGCCTGTTCGAGAACCCGTACGTGACGCTGGGCCCGGTCGGCACCCCGGAACACCGGACACTGGCCCGGGAGGCGGTGGCGAAGTCCCAGGTCCTGCTGAAGAACGCCGGTGACACGCTGCCACTGGCCGCCGACCGGAAGATCTACGTGGCCGGCCGCAGCGCCGACGACATCGGCAACCAGGCCGGCGGCTGGACCATGGACTGGCAGGGCGCGAACGGCGACATCATCCCCGGCACCACCGTCCTGGAGGCGATCCGCGCGACCGCCCCCGACGTCACCTTCAGCGCCGACGCGTCCACTCCGGTGGGCGCCGCCGACGTGGGCGTGGTGGTGGTGGGCGAAACTCCCTACGCCGAGTGGTTCGGCGACGTGGGCGGCCCGGTGCTCACCTACGGCACGCCGGAGCAGCGCGAACCCAAGTCCCTGACACTGCAGCCGGAGGACCGCAAGGTGGTCACGAAGGTCTGCGCGGCCGTACCCCGCTGCGTGGTCCTGTTGATCTCCGGCCGCCCGCAGGTGCTGACCGCGGGCCAGCTGGGCTCGATCGACGCCCTGGTCGCGTCCTGGCTTCCCGGCAGCGAGGGCGACGGAGTGGCCGACGTCCTGTTCGGCCGCACCCCCTTCACCGGCAAGCTGTCGATGTCCTGGCCGGGCACGGTCACCCAGGTCCCGATCAACGTCGGAGACAAGACCTACAAGCCGCTTTTCCCGTACGGGTGGGGCCTGCACACCACCACTCCCACCTCCACGGCCCGAGCCGCCGCCATGGCCCGAGCCGAGGCGGGCACCGCCCCACCCGGTTGGCAGACCCTGTTCGCCGACGCCGAGGTGGCCCTGGACAACAACGATCCCACCCGGGCCGACGCGTTGTTCCGCCAGATCACCACCACCCGGTGAGGAGGGATCCGGTCTTCCTACGATGACAGGGTGAGCACCGACGAGATCGACCGACTGATCGAACGCCTGAGCGGAGAAGCGGCGTGCGAGCGCGTCCCCGACGGCCTGCTGATCACCGCCTGGTTCGGTGAGCAGCTGGATCCGCCGGTCACGCTGCACATGACCGTCCGGCAGCTGGCAGCCCGGATTCGCAGCAACGCCGAGGGCGGCGTCGGGGCCTTCGACGATTCGCCGGTTCCGGACGAGGAGACCGGCTGGAAGCTGTTCTCCATCCACCTGGAGGAGGCCCTGGACACCCGCAATCCGGACCAGACCGACTTCCACTTGGCCCCCCACGGAGTGGTCTCCCGCTAGGTTCTTGTGGCAGACCCCGCCGCGTCGAACGCGGGCAGGACCACGTCCGGTCCGACGCCCGGGCACGATCGGCTGCGCCCGCACGGGGTATCGGTGACCACCGGATCCGGCCCGGCGGTCGCTGGGTCGGTCCGGTGTCCCGCCCTCCTTGCGGGGACGGGACAGGGCCTTGGTGGGGCGTACAAAAAGAAGGGGTCAAAGGCGGTTTTGGGCTTCGGTCAGGACCGAGCGCAGGATCTGTTCGATCTCGGCGAACTGGGTCTCCGTCGCCGTCAGGGGTGGGGCCAGCTGAATCACCGGGTCGCCGCGGTCGTCGGCTCGGCAGTAGAGGCCGGCCTCGAACAGGGCCTGGGAGAGGAAACCTCGGAGCAGCCGCTCGGACTCGTCGGCGTTGAAAGTTTCCTTCGTGGTCTTGTCCTTGACCATCTCGATGCCGAAGAAGTAGCCGTCGCCGCGGACGTCGCCGACGATCGGCAGGTCGAGCAGGCGTTCCAGGTAGGAGCGGAACAGCGGGCTGTTGTCGCGGACGTGCCGGTTGAGGCCTTCGCGTTCCATGATGTCCAGGTTGGCCAGGGCCACCGCGGAGCCGACCGGGTGACCGCCGTAGGTGATGCCGTGGGCGAACCAGTTGGTGCCGGTGAGGAACGGCTCGGCCAGGCGCTCCGACGCGATCATCGCGCCGAGCGGGACGTATCCGCTGGTCAGGCCTTTGGCGACGGTGATGATGTCGGGCTGGTAGCCGTAGCGGTCGGCGCCGAAAGTTTCCCCGAGGCGGCCGAAAGCGCAGATCACCTCGTCCGAGACGAGCAGCACGTCGTACCTGTCGCAGATCTCGCGGACCCGCTGGAAATATCCGGGCGGCGGCGGGAAACAGCCGCCGGCGTTCTGCACCGGCTCCAGGAAGACGGCGGCGACCGTGTCCGGGCCCTCGAACTCGATCATCTCGGCGATCCGGTCGGCGGCCCAGATCCCGAACTGCCCGGGTGTCATGGACTCGTCGGGACGCCGGTAGTAGTTGGTGTTCGGCACCCGCATCGTGCTCGGCACCAGCGGTTCGAAGTCCTGCTTGAACGGCGGGATACCGGTGATCGACAGAGCGCCCATCGAGGAGCCGTGATAGGCCACCGCCCGGGAGATGACCTTGGTCTTGAGGGGCTTGCCGACCTTCTTGAAGTACGAGCGGGCCAGCTTCCACGCCGACTCGACCGCCTCCGAGCCGCCGGTGGTGAAGAAGACCCGGCTCAGGTCGCCCGGCGCCATCTCGGCGAGACGGCCGGCCAGCTCGATCGCCTTGGGGTGGGCGTAGGACCAGATCGGGAAGTACGCCAGCTCGCTCGCCTGTTTGGCGGCGGCGTCGGCCAGTTCGTGACGGCCGTGGCCGGTCTGGACGACGAACAGGGCGGAGAGGCCGTCGAGGTAGCGGCGCCCGGTGGAGTCCCAGACGTAGCAGCCGTCACCGCGGGTGATCACCGGGACCGGGGCGTCCTGGTAGGACGACAGCCGGGTGAAGTGCATCCAGAGGTGGTCGCGGGCCGTCGCGGACAGATCTGTCACGGGTATCTCTCCTACTGGTTCCAGAGGTAGATCCGATCCTGCCCACGGATTCCGTGGCACACAAGAGACTCTGCGACTATTTCCCTTGCAAAAGGCCCGGCGAGCAATCGCCGGGCCTTTTTGACGGAGTTTGTCACGCCTTCCTGGAACGCGATCTCACGTTGGCGATCACCGCGAACAGCACCCCGATCGCGAAGATCATCGTGCCCATCACGTTGACCTGCGGCGGCAGGCCGACCCGGGTGGCGCCCCAGATCCACAGCGGGAACGTCTCGGTGGTGCCCGCGGTGAAGTTGGTGATCACGAAGTCGTCGATCGACAGTGCGAACGCGAGCATCACCCCGGACAGCACCGCCGGCAGGATGATCGGGAAGATCACCTTCCAGAACGTGGTCCAGCCGTTGGCGCCGAGGTCGGCCGCCGCCTCCTCCAGGGACCGGTCCAGGGTCATCACCCGGGCCCGGACCACGATCGCGACGAACGAGATCGAAAACATCACGTGCGCGATCGTGATGCTGGCCGTGCCGAGCGGGAACCCCATCGTCACGAACAGGCTGAGCAGCGACGAGCCCATCACCAGCTCCGGCGAGGAGATCGCGGCGAACATCAGCAGGTTCAGGCCGCCGGCGCCGGTGAACCGGTACCGGCCCAGCGCGTACCCGATGGCGGTGCCCAGCGCGCCGGCGATCAGCGCGGTCAGCACCGCCACGGTCAGCGACGTGATCAGGGCGCTGGTCAGGGCGTCCAGGGCGAAGACGTCCTTGTACCACTTGAGCGTGAAACCCTGCCAGGTCTGGTTGTAGCGGCCGTTCGGGTTGTTGAACCCGAACAGGATCATGACCGAGATCGGCAGGATCAACCACGCGATCAACAGCCAGGTGTACGCGTGCAGCAGGCGCCCGCCCCGGCCGGTCATCGCGCCGCCACCTTCATCACGTCCTCCGTGCCCAGCGCCCGGGCGTAGGAGAAGACCCCGATCAGCAGCACCGCCATCAGCGTGAACGACAGCGCCGACGCCGACGGGTAGTCGGAGTTGGACAGGAACTTCGCCTGGATGACCTGACCGATCATGGTGGTCTCCGAACTCCCGAGCAGTTCCGAGTTGACGTAGTCGGAACTGGCCGGCACGAACGTCATCAGCACCCCGGCGAACACCCCCGGCAGCGCCAGCGGCAGCACCACCTTGCGGAACGACGTCAGCGGGCCGGCGTACAGGTCCCGGGCCGCCTCGATCACCCGCGGGTCGATCCGTTCCAGGGCCACGTAGATCGGCAGCACCATGAACGGCAGGAAGCTGTAGACCAGTCCGGCGATCACCGCCGCCGGGGAGCCGAGCACGGTGAAGTCGCCGGGCAGGATCCCGGCCTCCTTCAGCGGATGCAGCAGCACCCCGTCGTCGGTGAGCAGCATCCGCCAGGAGATGGTCCGCAGCACGAACGACACGAAGAACGGCAGCATGATCAGGAACAGGTACGTCGCCTTGCGCCGTCCGCCGTAGAAGGCGATCCAGTACGCGACCGGGAACGCCATCACGATCAACACGAACGACGTGATGGCGCCGTACACCAGCGAGCGGATCAACTGGGTCCGATAGTCGCCGAGGGACTCGGTGTAGTTCTGCCAGTGCCCCGTGAACACGAACCCGTTGACGATGTCGCCCTCCTGCAGCGACAACGACAGCATGGTCACCATCGGCACCGCGAAGAAGAGCAGGAGCCACAATCCACCCGGCAGTACGAGCAGGTAGGGCGCGAGTGTACGTTTCGCCCGGTCCATCAGGTCACCCGAGAACGATCGGCTGGAACACCCGCTCGAAGTCGTTCTTCTCCTCGGCGGTGTTGAAGTTGACGTAGTAGTGCAGCCGCTTGTACTCCGCGTCGCCGGGGAAGACCAGCGGGCTCTCCGCGACCGAGAGCAGGAATTCCTTGTCCTCGTCGGTGGCCGCGGCGGCGTGCTTCTCCATCTGGGCCTGCGCGCCGGGGACCGGGCACACGTAGTTGATGTACTCGGCGAGCGTGGTCGCGTTCTCCAGCTCGTAGAGATAGTCCATCAGCATGATCGCGTCGACCGGGTTCTCGGCGGTGGACGGGATGGCCATGTTGTCGGTCCAGATCGTGCCACCCTCCTCGGGGATCACGAACTTGAAGTTCGTGCCGTCCGAGACGTTCTTCTGGAAGATGTCACCGGACCAGGCCTGGGTGATCCAGACCTCGCCCTTGCCGAGCGCGTCGACGTAGCTCTGGTCGTAGTAGTTGCGGACCAGCCCGGCGTCCTTCTGCTCCTTGAGCTTGGCCGCCGCCTGCTTCCAGGCCGCCTCGTCCGACTTCGCCGGGTCCAGGCCGAGCGCCATCAGACCGAAGTTGCCCAGCTCCTGCAGATCCTTGAACATGCCGACCTTGCCCTTGTACTTCGGGTTCCACAGGTCGGCGAGCTTGGTGATCGGCTCCTTGATCTTCGCCGGGTCGTAGGCGATACCGGTGATGCCGGACGCGTACGGGATGCTGAAGGTGTTGCCCGGGTCGTAGGTGGAGGTGGCGTACGACTTGGCCGCGTTGGCCGCGTAGTTCGGCAGCCTGGTGTGGTCGAGCGGGGCCAGGAAGCCGGAGTCACGGAACTGGCCGAACTGGACCGAGTTGGTGATGACCATCAGGTCGTACCCGATCGACTGCCCGGCGGACAGCTGCGGCTGGACCTTGGCGAACCACGGTCCCATCTCCTGGATGACCTCGTCATAGGTCACCTTGATACCGGTCTTGGCGGTGAACTTCTTGAGTTCCGGCTTCTTCGGGTCCATGTAGAGGGGCCAGTTCGCGAAGTTCAGCGAACCGGTCTGGGTCTTGCCGCCCCAGAACTTCGCGATGGCGTCGGGCGCCACGCTGGCCTGCGGCTTGCCCTTGCCCTCCACCCCGCACGCGGCGAGGAAGGCGCCCATCGCCGACAACCCGCCGAGACGGAACGCGTCGCGGCGGCCGAGCCGGGACTGCGTCATGCCTCGGAGGAGGGAGGGGTTCGGCATATCGGTGGGGGACATCAGACTCCGATCGGGTACGAGTGCTGCGGGGCCCAGGAGAGGTAGACGCGCTCGCCACGAGACGCCACGTTCTCCGCGTCGTGTGCGTTCTGATCGAACACCACGAAGTCTGCGCCATCGGTGGTGGCCACTGTGTAGTTCGTCGATGTCCCGTGGTAGACGACCTCGCTGACGGTGCCGGAGAGCAGACTTCCGGTGATGCCCGCGGGCATCGTCCGGTGCAGGTCGATCTTCTCCGGGCGCACCGAGACCTCGATGGCCCGCCCCGGCCGGACGCTGTCGGGAACCCTCACCACGACCTGCTCGCCGGTCCCCTTGGCGATCACCGCGAGGCCCTGCTCGACCCGGTCGACGGTGCCGTCCACGATGTTGGAGGTGCCGATGAAACCGGCCACGAACCGGGTGGCCGGGCGCTCGTAGATCTCCCGCGGCGTGCCGAGCTGCTCGATCAGACCGGCGTTCATCACCGCGATCCGGTCCGACATGGTCAGCGCCTCACCCTGGTCGTGGGTGACGTAGACGAAGGTGATGCCGACCTCGCGCTGGATCCGCTTCAGCTCGACCTGCATCTGCTGGCGCAACTTCAGGTCCAGCGCGCCCAGCGGCTCGTCGAGCAGCAGCGCCCGCGGGTGGTTGACCAGGGCCCGGGCCAGCGCGACCCGCTGCTGCTGGCCGCCGGACATCTCCCTGGGCTGCCGCTTCTCCATGCCGGTCAGCGAGACGATCTCCAGCATCGCGCCGACCCGATGGTTGATCTCCGCCTTCGCGACCTTCTTGCGTTCCAGCCCGAACGCGACGTTCTGCTGGACGCTCAGGTGCGGGAAGAGGGCGTACGACTGGAAGACCATGTTGACGTCACGCTTGTTCGGCGCGACCCCGGTGACGTCCTGGCCGTCCAGGAACACCTTGCCCTCGGTCGGCTCCTCGAAGCCCGCGATCATCCGCATCGTGGTGGTCTTGCCACAGCCGGACGGCCCGAGCAGCGAGAAGAACTCCCCCTGCGCGATCGCCAGATCCAGACTCTTCACGGCGGGCACCGATTCACCGTGCGACAGGTAGTCCTTGCGCACACCGGCGAACTCGATAGCCGGGGAACTCGTCATCCATCACCTCTGAGCGGGGGTGTCATTGAAGCTCATCACGTGCTTGATACGGGTGTATTCCTCGAACCCGTACATCGAGAGATCTTTTCCGTAACCGGAGTGACCGTATCCGCCGTGCGGCATCTCGGAGACGAAGGGTAGGTGCGTGTTGATCCATACCGCGCCGAAGTCCAGCCGGCGGGACACCCGCATGGCGCGGCCGTGGTTCTGCGTCCAGACGCTGGCGCTCAGCCCGTACCGGACGTCGTTGGCCCAGCGGACCGCCTGCGCCTCGTCGGTGAACGTCTGCACGGTGACGACCGGGCCGAAGATCTCGTCCTGGATCATCTCGTCGTCCTGGCGCAGCCCGGTCACCACGGTCGGCGCGAAGAACCAGCCGCGGTCGCCGATCCGGTGCCCGCCCGCCACCACGTCGGCGTGCGCCGGAGTGCGGTCCAGGAAACCGGTGATCCGGTCCAGCTGGTTCGGATTGTTGACCGGGCCGAAGAAGGCCTCGGTGTCACTCGGCGGCCCGGTCCTGGTGCCCCGGGCGGCCTCGGCGAGCGCGGCGGTGAAGTCGGCGGCGATCCGCTCGTGCACCAGCACCCGGGTGGCCGCGGTGCAGTCCTGACCGGCGTTGAAGAAGCCCGCCCCGGCGATCGCGGCCGCGGTCGAGGCGATGTCGACGTCGTCGAAGACCACCACCGGGGCCTTGCCACCCAGCTCCAGGTGGACCCGCTTCAGGTCCGGCGCGGCCGCGGTGGCCACCTCCATCCCGGCCCTGGTCGAACCGGTGATCGACACGAACTGCGGGGTGCGGTGCGCGACCAGGGCCCGGCCGGTGTCCCGGTCGCCGCAGACCACGTTCAGCACACCCGGTGGCAGGAACTCGGCGGCGATCTCGGCGAGCAGGAGGGTGCTGACCGGGGTGGTGTCCGACGGCTTGAGCACCACCGCGTTGCCGGCTGCGACGGCGGGCGCGAACTTCCAGACACCCATCACCATCGGATAGTTCCACGGGGTGATCTGTGCGCAGACGCCGATCGGCTCACGCCGTACGAAAGAGGTGTGGTCCCTCAGGTACTCCCCCGCCGACCGGCCCTCCAGCACCCGGGCGGCGCCGGCGAAGAACCGCAGCTCGTCCAGGATCGGGGCCATCTCCTCGGCCCGGGTCGCCTCGACCGGCTTGCCGGTGTTGCGGACCTCGGCCCCGATGATCTCCTCGGCCCGGGCCTCGACCGCGTCGGCGATCCGGAGCAGGGCCCGCTGACGCTCGGCCGGGGTGCTGTCGCGCCAGATCTCGAAACCGTCCGCGGCGGCCCGCATCGCCCGGTCGACGTCGCGGGTCGAGGAGACCGGAGCCTGCGCGTACGTCTCCCCGGTGCTGGGGTCGATCACCGGGGACGTGACACCGTCTTCGGTGTCGGTGTAGGAGCCGGCGACGAAATTGCGCAGAATTTCCACGGGATCGGGGGCCTTCCGGTAAGGGCTGGAGGGGACCTTGTCACACCATCGAGTTCGCTAGCAAGGGAATCCGAAGTAATTTCCATAGCTGAAACGGAATCAGAACTTGCGATCCCACCCCAGCTACGTTTTCCGGTGTTTCAGGTTTATTCGATGGCGCGTTTCACGGTTTGGGCAAGTCCGATTTATCGGTTTGCGGAAAACCGAGGTCGATCTTCGAGGTGCCGGGGTCCGGCCATCGCGAGGTGACCACCTTGCTTCTGGTGAAGAAGTGGATGCCGTCGGGGCCGTACATGTGGGTGTCGCCGAAGAGCGAGGCCTTCCAGCCGCCGAACGAGTAGTACGCCACCGGGACCGGGATCGGGACATTGACGCCCACCATCCCGGCGTTCACGTCGAACTGGAACCGGCGGGCGGCGCCGCCGTCGCGGGTGAAGATTGCCGTGCCGTTGCCGTACTCGTTGCTGTTGATCAGTTCTACGGCCTCGGCGTAGGTTTCCACTCTCACCACGCTGAGTACGGGGCCGAAGATCTCGTCGGTGTACACGGACATCTCGGGCGTGACGTTGTCGAGCAGAGTGGCGCCGAGGAAGAAACCCTTTTCCGGGATTCGTCCCGATTTACGGCCATCTTCGATGACTTTTGCCCCCGCGGTCACGCCGGCCTCGATGTAGCTCGCGACCCTGTCCCGGTGCTGGGCGCTGATCAGCGGGCCCATCTCCGAGCCGGGGTCCGCACCGTCGCCGATCCTGATCCCGGGGAGTCGCTCCGCGATGGCCGCCACGAGAGGATCGGCGATCTCGCCGACCGCGACCACCACCGAGATCGCCATGCAGCGCTCGCCCGCCGCGCCGTAACCCGCGCTGATCGCCGCGTCCGCCGCCGCGTCCAGCTCGGCGTCCGGCAGCACCACCATGTGGTTCTTCGCGCCGCCGAGGGCCTGCACCCGCTTGCCGTTCGCGGTGCCGGTCTCGTAGATGTACCTGGCGATCGGGGTCGAGCCGACAAAACTGACCGCGGCGACGTCCGGGTGGGCCAGGATCGCGTCGACCGCCTCCTTGTCGCCGTTGACCACGGTGAACACGCCGTCCGGCAGGCCCGCCTCACGCCACAGCCCGGCCAGCCACAGCGCCGCCGACGGATCCTTCTCGCTCGGTTTGAGCACGAACGCGTTGCCCGCGGCGATCGCGGTCGCGCACATCCACAGCGGGACCATCGCCGGGAAGTTGAACGGGGTGATACCGGCGACCACACCGAGCGGCTGGCGGATCGAATAGACGTCGACGCCGGTGGCGGCCTGCTCGGAGAAACCGCCCTTCATCAGGTGCGGGATGCCGGTGGCGAATTCGACGTTCTCCAGGCCGCGGGCCACCTCACCGGCCGCGTCGGCGGCGACCTTGCCGTGTTCCCGGGTGACGATGGCGGCCAATGCGTCCTTGCGGCCGGCCAGCAGTTCCCGGAAGGTGAACAGGACCGCGGCGCGTTTCGCCAGGCTGGCCGCGCGCCAGCCCTCGGCGGCCTCCCTGGCGACCGCGACGGCCTGGTTCACCTCGGATTCGCTGGCGAGATCAACTTCGGCGATCTGTTCGCCGGTGGCCGGATTGTGGACCGGGCCCACCCGGCCGGACGTGCCTTTTCGGGTGGCGCCGCCGATCCAGTGCGCGATGTGATTCATGTAGCGACATTATGTGACGGCCAAAGGCCAAACAATGACCGGATTGTACGGTAACAAAAGGTTTTACCCGCCCGTCACGAAACACTTCTCCGACGACCGGACGACGCCGACGAGCCCGGCGGGCAGCGGCACCTCAGAACACCCGTCGGCCCAGCTCACCCCTTCGATGCCTCTTGCCCCGTACCACCTTGACCCGCGACACGAACACATGAGACGGTCTCCACCATGAGCGCATGCGAGACTGTGCCTATGACCAAGGGGACACTTGACGACCACGAGGGGCCCTGGAGCGAGGCGGACTATCTCGCGCTCGGCGAGACCAACCACCGCATCGAACTGCTCGACGGGAGCCTCTTGGTGAGCCCCTCACCGAATGACCATCACAACGAGATCATGGGCAATCTGCGGGATTCGTTACGTCCCGCCGCCCGGGCTGCCGATCTCCGAGCCCCTCTGGTTCCCAACATCCGGCTCCGCGCCGGCCTGATCCTCATCCCGGATCTGGCCGTCAAGAAGGGCCCCACCGAGTCCTTCATCGGCAACGCGACCGATGTGGTCCTGGTCTGCGAGGTGACCTCACCGAGCAACTCGGCGATGGACCGCGGTCACAAGATGCTGGCCTACGCCGAGGCGGGCATTCCGTGGTACCTGCTGGTGGAACCGGACTTCACCGACTACGCATCGGTGAAGCTGACGCTGTTCCGCTTGGACGGCGACGCCTACGTCGAACACGGATCCGCCGAGCAGGGCGAAACCCTGACCTCCGACCTGCCGTTCACGCTGGAGGTCAGCACCGAATTCCTGCTCGACTACTGATCCCCGCCTCGCCCCAGGTCGCCTCACTTGGCCGGCTGGAAGCTGTCGAAGACCAACTTCAGGTCGTCGAGGGAGCCGGCCCAGGCGTCGTCGTTCGTCTCCCAGTAGAACCCGTAGGCCTTCTTGTCGGAGATCACCGTGCCCCGGTTGTTGGTGTGCCGTCGCACGCCGTTCCGGTTGAAGGTGAACTCCCAGTCAGCAGCCGTCCGGAAGTAGTCCACCTTCACGATCTTGATCTCCTTGTAGCCCGGGAAGTCCCCGTTCCCCGATCGATAATCGGCCTGCGTACGCCAGTCCTTGACCGGATTCGACTTCGGCTGGTCGGTCTGATCGATACCCAGGATCTTGTTGTCCCCCCGGAAGTAGACGATCGATCCGTTCTTCGAACGCTTCCAGCCCGCCGGCACGTACAACGAGAACCCGGTCGGATCCGTGTACTCCTTCCAGCCCGCCTTCAGCACGGGCTTCCCACCGTCGGCGGCCGGAACGCTCCCGCTCGGTTCGGCACTCGCGCCCGGTTCGGCACCCGCGCCCGGGCTGGCGCCGGCCCCCGGATCCGGGTTCCCCGGCGCGCTCGCGCCACCGGTGGACGGGCTCGGTTCCGGAGCTTGCGCGGCGTCCGGCCCCACCCCGGCCGAAGCCCCCGCCGACGGCGCGGCAGCGGGGTCGCCCACGTCCGTCCCGTCCGTCCTGTTGTTGACGGCCCAGGCCGTGCCGGCCGCCAGCATGAGCGCCAGCACCACCCCACCGATCAGCAGGCCACGCTCGGGCCGCTTTCGCCCGCTACTGCGGACCGGAGCACGCCCGACCCCCGAGACCACACCAGCCCGGCCGGCCCCGGCCCCGGCGCCCGGCCCGGCAATCGGATCAGGCGGCACCTCACCGCCCGGCCCGGTTCCCAGCGCGGCGCCCGGCTCATCCGCCGACTCTCCACTCCCGGCGAGCTGACCATCGTCACTTCGCGTCGCAGCAGGTGACCCGACGTCGTTCAGCGTCTTGGCGGGTGCCCCAGCGTCGCCCGGCGCCTCGGCAGGCGTCTCGGGATCGCTGGCTGGGCTCTCCTTCTGGGATGCGTCGTCGGCATCGTGCGCCCGGCCCGGTTCGCCGTCCCGATCCGCGTTCTCGACCGCCTCTGCCGCGACCTCCGGTTCACCCACCCCTGCACCCGCACCGTCGTCCGGGTCGTCGGCAGGCGCCGGGCTCTCGTCGCTGGCAGCCGATCCCGTACCAGCAACTGCTTTCGGGCTTTCATCCCCGGTCCGGGCATCACTGCCCGTGCCGCTCCCCCGCGCCGAACCACCGACGGGCCGCGGCTTGGGGATCCGGAACGCCGCCGCGAACCCGGCCAGCCCTCCGGCCGACTTGGCGGGCGGCGGGGTCTCACCGCTCCCGGACAGTTCCCCGAGGATCCCGCGGGCCAGGCTCTCGGCGTCCTCGGCGTTCATCCGGGCCAGCGGGTCCTTGCGGAGCAGCCCGTCCAGAAGCGGCCGCAGAACCCCGGCATGCTGCGGCGGATCCGGTTCCTCAGTGGTCAGTGCGGTGAGCGTCGCCATCGTCGAACCGCGCTCGTACGGAGACCGCCCCTCGATCGCGGCGTAGAGCGTGGCCCCGAGCGACCACAGGTCGGCCTCGGGCCCGCTGGTGCCGTTCCGTACCCGTTCCGGCGCCATGAACTGTGGCGACCCCACCAGGATGTCCGATCGGCTGATCACCGCGTCGTCGTCGACGGCCGCGATGCCGAAGTCGGTCAGCAGCACCCGCCCGTCATCGGCGAGCAGCACGTTCGCCGGTTTGACGTCCCGGTGCTCGACCCCGAGCCGATGAGCCGTCCGCAGCGCGCCCAGAAGATCAAGACCGATCCGGGCGACGCGGTACGGGTCCAGCGGCCCCCGGTCGGCGATCTCGTCCCGCAGCGACCGGCACGGCACGTACTCCATGACGATCCAGGTCCGGTCGTCGAGCTGGAGCACGTCGTAGACCTGCACGACGTTGGGATGGTTGATCCGGGCGGCCGCCCGGGCCTCCCGGATCGTGCGCCGCGCCGAAGCCCCGCCGTCGTTCCCGACCGGCTGGTCGAGCTCCTTGATCGCGACGTCGCGTTCCAGGGTCTCGTCCCGGGCGAGCAGAACCTGGCCCATCCCGCCTCGTCCCAGGCTCTCACCGAGCCGGTACCGTCCGGCAAGCAATACGGGCGCATCAGGCATGGCCACCGTTATACCCGCCCGGCGCTCCCGTAACGCGAACCCCCGCCCGCGCCATGCCGCAAGTCGGACAGCACACGCTCCACCCACCGCCCGACCACACGCCCGGCAGGTTTGCGGCCTGCTCATCACGGTCGATCCGCCGCTGCACGCCGGACAGCAACCCGAGATCAAGTCGTGCCGGCACTCGGTAGCTGTCCGACGCCTGAATCGAGTCGCTTGACTCGAGTCGCCTGAATCGAGTCGCTTGACTCGAGTCGCTTGACTCGAGTCGCCTGACTCGAGTCGCCTGACTCGAGTCGCCTGACTCGAGTCGCTAGGAGAACCGCCGCGGCGATCACGAACAGCAGACACCGAACAGCGGACACGCCAGGACCGCCGCGCCGGTGACCGCCCAGCAGATCCGAACCGGGACCTCGCGGTCGACCGCCGCCCCGCCTGCCGCGATGACCCCGGCGATACCACCCGGCAGGGAACCGATGGCCACCGCCAACGTGGTCTCCAGGGCCGCCGCCCGCAGGACCTGGCTGCCGGTGGCTCCGGCCAACCGCAGGACACGATCGTCCGGGCCACAGCGGCGAGTCGTCATGAGCAGCGTGCCCAACGGTCGCGAGGGCACCGACACCGGCGGAGACCACGAGCCGGAGACCGGTGAACACTCCGATCGGCCGACCGCCCTCCGCCTCGGCCTGCCGGGCTAGATCCTCCAGCGCGGTCTTCAACGCTCCAGATCCTTCAACGCGGTCATCACCACCCCAGGTCCTCCAGCGCGGTCATCACCGCGCCAGATCCTCCGACGCGGTCATCACCACTCCAGATCCCCCAACGCGGTCATCACCACTCCGAGCCCGGCCGCCCCTCGGGCGCCGGGCAGGTCCCCGGAACCAGGGCGGACGGATCGTGCCACCGGGCCGTGTATTCCGGTTGACGACCAGCCCGGCACTGATCGGACCGGGCGAAGCCTCCCCCGCCACCCGTAGCGTCTCGGTTTCGCCGTCGCCCCGGGTGACAGCGACCGTCCGCTCGGCCCTCCGCGTTGATCGGGCCGCGAGATCAAGTGATGGCCCGGGTCGTCGTCTGGTGCCGGCTCGGGCCGGACCGACGCCGACCGGCGGCCGGCAGTCGGTCGGGCCGGTGGGCGGCGATCCGGGGTGCGTTTTGCGGCAATCGGGGATGGGAGGAGGGGCGATTAGTCAGGATTGGTGGGGGTACGTCTGACGGGATGACCGGGTAGGACGGAGGGGACGATGGGCCACACGGACGCACGAACCGACCATGCCTCGACCGCTGAGCTGATGAGTCGGCTCAGTGAGCAGGTAACGACGCTGGTTCGGGACGAGCTGGCGCTGGCTCGCCTCGAGATGGTGGAGAAGGGGAAGAAGGCCGGCAAGGGCGCGGGCCTGCTCGGCGGGGCCGGGATGGCGGCGCTGTACGGGACCGGGGCTCTGATCTTCACCGGCGGCGCGGCACTCGCGTTGGTCATGCCGGTGTGGGCGGCTGCTCTGGTCATGGCGACGGCACTGCTCGTCGCTGCCGGAATCGCAGCGGTCGCCGGGAAGCGGGAGATGGCCCGGGCCGTCCCGCCCACCCCCGAGGTCGCCATCGCCAGCGGCCGTCGCGACGTGAACGCGGTCCTGACCGCAGCCCGGCGCGGGACGAATCCATGAGCGCGCCGAACCGCGACCGCCCCGAGGGTCGCCACCCCTCCCCCAACCGCCCCAAGCCCGGACCTCCGGCCATGACACGCAATCCAGCCGCCCCGCCACCACCCGCGAATCGACCGACGGTTCCGGGAAGACCTGCTCCAGGAATCTCCCCCACAGCCTCGGCAAACTCCCGCACATCAGATGGAAAGCCAGCAACCCCACCCTCCGGCAACGACCCCACACAGGCAAAACCCGGACCAGGCGGCACGTCGATTCCCAAAGCCGAAAACCCTAAGAGCAAGATCCCAAAACCAGGACCGCCTGCCGGTACGCCTACTGAAGCCACCGCCTCGGGCCCTACCTCACCAAAGAACGAGACACCGAACCCGGCACCGTCGAAGCCGTCACCATCGAACCCGACACCGTCGAACCCGACACCGTCTAAGCCGTCGCCTCCGAAACCGACGCCGCCACCTGGCGCACCGAACAGGCCGGCAGGTTCCGAGACGCCGAAACCCGGGCCCCCTGGCAACAAGCCCCCGACAGAAAACGGTCCCCGAATTCCGGACAAGCCAAGCGGCACCCCCAGCAGCGGCGACCCTGGCAGCGGCAAGGACAGCGGCAGCGGTGGTAGTGGGAAGGTCAACGGTGGTGGTGTGGCGCCGGGATTGGAGAAACCCAAGAATTCTGGCGGCACCGGCGGTGAGCCAGCATCACCAAACGTCAACAAGGCACCGAAGCCCAAGCCTCCGCCCACCCCTCCCGGCGGGAAGGTCACGCCAAGTGGGCAGGCCACACAGAGTGGACCGGCCACGCGCAACGGGCAGACCGCGGCAAGCGAACCGACGGCGCAGAGTGGACAGCAGACCGAGCCGAGCGAACCGGCCGCGCGCAGCGGGCAGACCGTGCCGAGCGAACCGGCCGCGGGCGGCGGGCAGGCGGATGCTGAGCAGCGCAAACCTTCGCCTCATCGGAAACCGTCGCCGGGTGGTGACGACCAGCGGAACAGTGCGCAAGCCGGGCCCGATGAGACGACTACACGAGGACACGCAGTGACCGATAAATCGTCATCGGAACCATCCCATACCGGACCACGCAACGGTGCGGCGAATGAGTCTGCGGGCGGCGGTTCGACACCGAAGACCGCCGCGGCCGACGGCGATTCGAGCGGATCGGGACGGGCGGCTGTCCCAGGAGGAACGGCCACTCCAGGAAGAACGACCGCTTCGGGACGATCGGCCGCTTCAGGCCGAACGACCGCTACCGGGCGAGCGGCGGTTCCGTCCCCGGGGACAAAGTTGACGAGTGCACCGGCCGGAAGCAAGGGATCGACCGACACCAAAGGGTCAACCGAAAGCAAAGGGGCGACCCACAGCAAGGGGCCAGCTGATAACAAAGGGTCGGCCGGCAGCAACGGGCCGGCCGACGGCAACGGGCCAGCTGTTAACAAAGGGCCGACCGACGGCAAAGGGCCAGCCGACAGCAACGGGCCGGCTGACAGCAACGGGCCGACCGGAACTGCGAAACCGGGTAGCACAGCGGCTCAGAAGCCGGCGAAACCTCCCCACGATGCGACACCGGCGGCATCTCCATCACCTGCACAAACCGCATCGAAACCGGCGGGATCAGCAGGAACTGGAACCACATCGGCCAAAGGTGTGAGCCGTAGTGGTCAGACCTCGGAGTCGGCCGGCACGGCGCGGAAGGATCCTGGACAGGCGCAGGCTGATACGGGTGCGCCCGCCGCCGGCCGATCCTCGAGGACAGAGGGTGAGGGGCACGCCAGGCAGGCTGTCGCCGAAACGGCTGGTGCGGCCAAGGACACTGCCGACAAATACGGCAAGCAGACCAAATCAGACCTCGGAGAATTCGCCGAACCGGCTGGAAAGCTCTCGGGGGAAACCGGCAAGCAGGCTGACCAGACCGCAGGGTCAACAGTTGAGAAGGTCAAGCAAACCGTTGGGGAAGCGGCCAAGAAGGTCGAACAGAACACCGGAGCAGCGACTGCGAAGGCTGGACAGGCTGCCCGGGACTCGGCTGTTGCCGGAACCGTTCGCAAACTCGAGGAAGCCGCGGTTGAGAAAGACGACCGGCGTGCTTCAGGTGCCGTCGAGCCGACGGCCAAGGTCGAGGCTGCGAAGGAAACGGCTGCTGATGCCTCCGGAAAGACGAATGCCACCGGGCCAGGGACCGGAAAGAGTAACGCCAACGGCCCCGGGACTGAGAAGGCAAATGCCAACGACCCGGGGACCGAGAAGGCGAACGCCAACAGCCCGGGGACCGAGAAGGCGAACGCCAACGACCCGAGCACCGGCAAGGCAGATCCCGGCGACCCGAATACAGATAAGGCAGGTCTCGGCGACGGGAAGGCGGGTTCCGGCGACCCGAGTGCGGGGAGGGCGAGTTCTGGCGCTGCAAGCGGCCCGAACGGTGTGGGCGTTGAGGGTGGGGCGTCATGGGAACGTGATACGGATCCGCGAGACAGGTACAAGACCTCGCAAAACAGCGGTGAGAGCTCGCCGAAGCGTGACGAGACCTCGGGGGCCGATGGGATGACTGGGCGGGACAGGGACGACGGCAGAGCCAGGGACAAAGACGGGGGCAGGAACAAACACGGGGGCGGGGACAAAGACGGGAACAGAAACGGGTCCGGGTCCGGGTCCGGGTCCGGAGACGGGAAGGTTGATGTCGCTGAGATGCGGCAGGCCAATGCTGAGGCTGGGGTTCGGCTGAGTGAGACTGCCGCTGATGTGGCGGAGCGGGCCACCACAGCGATCGGTGGGCTTCCGGAACGGGCGTCCTGTGCGCTCGATACCGCCAGAGATCGTGCGTCTGCGGCTATCAGTGGGCTGCCGGATCGCATGGGTGACCAGCGGCAGCGGTATGCGTTGATCGGTGCGGCGCTGGCTGTCGCCTCCATCGCTGTTGTTCTGATGCGCAGACTTCGCTGACCTCACCGTCGAATGTGGGCCTCGCCGCTTCCGCGGCGGGGCCCATTACTCATCCCGGCGAAGAAGCTGAAGGCTCGAATGGCCGAACGCACGAACGCAACGAACAGAAGAGCGAACAAGCGAGCGAACGAACGGACGAGCGAGCGAACGGACGGACAGACGGACGAGCAAGCGACGGGAGGGAGGGAGGAAGGAAGGAAGGAGGGAAGCTTTGAAACGTGTCAGGTTCGGGGAAGGTGGCGTGGGTGTCGGGGGACGGTGAGGGCGGACAGTCATTTGGGGTCAACTCTTGACCCTGCTCTAACTGGATCGTAACGTGAGTCACACCTCGGGTAGAACGTTTCAAGAAACCCTCTCAGGAGACGTCATGCGTCCTCGGTTTGCTGCTGCCGTCGTGGTCGCCACGACCGCCGCCATAGCCCTGTCCGGCTGTACCAAGAAGAACGAGA
>NZ_BOMG01000059.1 GCF_016862075.1 Actinoplanes couchii
CCGCCGAAAGTGTCCCGGGTGGCGGGGTGATTCGGGATTGCAGCATGCGCCGCGGGGTTGTCCCCTTCGGCTTGTGATGCGTTGTTATGGTGCAGAGCAAATTTCATGACCGAGGGTGATCAAGAATCTGCCGGTGCCATTGCCAGGCAGGCCACGACAGCCGTCAAGTTCACGTCGAGGAACAGTTGGAAATGGTACGGGGGATCTTCCGCGCTAACCGCATATCCCAGGTGAACGGCCTTGTCGCCGAGAGATCGCAACGCTTCGAGAGCCTCTGGGAAACCGAGCATCGCGGTCGCCGCCTCCCGTAGCTGCGCTTCGCGGATCGAATAGATCCACGCCAGCACGGATCTGCCGCAACCGGGGGCTGATGGGGCCGGGCGGTTTTGGCTCAGTTGGTTTTCGGCGCGGGTTCCATGACGTCTGCCCATACGCGGTCCACCCAGGGGTTGCCGATGATGTTCAGGCGTTCGGCCACTACCTCGTCCACGGGGGCCGGGCGGTCGACGCCGATCGACTGGTCGGGCCACCACAGCGAATCGCATTCGGTGCAGAGGTAGAACCGGGAGCCGTCGTCCGTGAAACGGTAGGGGTGAACCCAGTCCTGGCCGCACTCGGGGCACGGCGTCCGAGCAACGACCACCAGCCATTTCTATCGCAAGTTCAGCTCCAGTTCCAGCTCGTGACGGATCGGGATGCCGCCGCTCTCCAGTGGAATGGTCGGTTTGAGGCTGCGGGCCCGGGTCACGGCGTCCTCGTCGAGGCGGGTCAGGTTCCAGCCTCGGCGTTGGTAGAAGGCCAGGGCGTTAATGTTCTCGTTGGTGGTGATCAACCACAGGCGGTGTACGGCCTGGCTGTGGGCCTCTGCGGCCAGCCAGTCCAGCAGGGCGGTTCCGGCTCCTGCTCCCGGAACGATCGACACCAGGGACAGCACCTCCCAACCGCCGGCACCGTCGTCGCGGTAGGTGAGCAAGGCGATGGGGTAGCCGTCCCGGTACGCGGCGGCCGCCCCGTCGCCGCGGGCGTCGATCAGGGCTCCGTGGATCGCCATCATGGTGCTGCCGAAGGCGTCGGTCAGGGTTTCCCGGACGAAAGCGGGGTCAGCGGGGCCGATCGACAAGCTCATCACCCGATTATCGCCAGTGCTCCTCCAGCAGAGCTGCCACCTCGGCGGGCCGTTGCAGGACCGTCCAATGGTTGCAGTCCAACTCGGCCAGCCGGGCCCGGGTCAAGTCGGCCAGTTCGGCGCCGTACTCGGCGGGCACCGCCGGATCGTGTTTGCCCCAGAAGACCAGGGCGGGACTGGTCAGGCCGGCCAGCCCGGGCTGCCACTCGGCGCCGACGGTGACCGCCGACCGGTACAGGCGCAGGATGCTGTCACGCATCGTGTCGTCCATCCGGCCGATCGCCGCGACAGCCAGATTTTCCGGTACGCCGAAATCGTCCCGCAGACTCCCCGCGAACGCCGACGGGTCCATGGTCGCCATGAACTCGTCGCCGGCCACCGGGTCCTGCCACATCTTCGCCACCGCGTGCCAGTCGTAACGGGCGCTGACCGGGCCGTTGCCGCCCGCCCACGTGCGGATCAGGTCCGGGCGCAGCGACGCCACCCGGGCGGTGAGCATGCACCCCCAGTCGTGCCCGACCAGGTCGACCGGTTCACCCAGGGCCTCGATGCGTTCGGTGATCCATCGTACGTACGCCTCCTTGGTGCTGGTGAAGTTGACCGGTCTTGAACACCCGAAACCGGGCAGGTCCCAGGCCTGGACGTCGGTGCGGCGCAGGTGCCGTTGGACCTCGGCCCACAGCCGGTGCGTGTCGGGGACTCCGTGGATCAGAACGGCGGGCATCGTGGTGTTCCTTACGTAGCGAAGCGTCGGGAAGATCCTCGACTGCACAACGCGTAGGGTGACCGGCGAGATGTCCACACCTGCCACTCCCGTCCGACGGTTCGCCGCACTGCGGAAAGCCGACAGCCGGACGTACCTGATCGGCGCCGCCCTGGCGATGATGGCCGACAACATCGAGCACGTCATCACGTACTGGGTGCTGTGGGAGAAGTTCGGATCACCCGCCCTGGCCGGGTTCCAGGTGGTCAGCCACTGGCTGCCGTTCCTGCTGTTCTCGCTGCTGTCCGGCGCGCTCGCGGACCGCTACGACTGCCGCCGGGTGATCCAGGCCGGTCAGCTGCTGTTCATGCTGGTCTCGGCCGCGTGGGGGCTGCTGTTCCTGACCGGCGAGCTGGAGATCTGGCACGCCTGTGTGCTGCTGGTGCTGCACGGCTGCGCGGGAGTGCTGTGGGGGCCGGCCGAGCAGATGATGCTGCACGACTTCGTCGGCCGGGAGGCGCTGCCGAGCGCGGTCCGCCTCAACGCCACCTTCAAGAGCCTCGGCGTGCTCTGCGGTCCGGCGGTCGGCTCGGTGCTGCTGCTCGGTCTCGGCCCCACCGGTGGCATCTTCGCCAACATCGCGATCTACCTGCCTTTGACGATCTTCCTTTTCCGTACGCGTTTCACCGGTCACGTCCGAGACGCCGATCGTCAGCGGACGTCCCGGCCCGGGTTCCGGGACACCTTCCGGGTGCTGCGCGAGGTCCGTGGCGACCGTCTGCTGGTCGGCATGATCCTGCTGGCCGGCCTGGGCGCGTTCTTCGTCGGCGCGTCGTTGCAGTCCACGATGCCGGTGTTCGCCAACGACCTGGGCGCCGGCGACGCCGGCACCGCCTACGGAACCCTGCTGTTCGCCGCGGGCGCCGGCGGGGTGCTGGGCGGTCTGGTGCTGGAGGCCACCGGCTGGATCCGGGGCAGTGTGCCGGTCGCGGTCGCCGCGACCGTCGTGTACGGCCTGAGCACGCTCGCGTTCGCGGTCACCGGCGACTATCTGATCGCCGTCGGCATGCTGGCGATCAGCGGGGTCGCCAACCTGGTCGCCACGTCGACCGCGCAGACCGTCGTCCAGTTGCGCGCCCCCGCCGCCGAACGCGGCCGGGTCCTCGGCCTGTACGGCATGTCGTCGAGCGGCCTGCGCCTGGGCAGCGGTTTCACCGTCGGCGCGGCCGGCGCGGTGGTCGGCGTCCACACGTCCCTGGCGGTCAGCGCCGCAACGATGTGCGTGGCCGCCCTGGCCGTCTGGGCCTACAGCGCCCGCGGCCCCGCTTTCTCGGTTGCCGGCCCGATCGGGCGCGTGGAAGACTCCGGGAGCGATGACTCGTAAACCGCCCGGGCAGGTCCGTGCCGACCTGGCTCACCGGCGGGATCCCGGAGTCCGGACAGCCCTGGTCGAGGGGGTCTCCGCCAGGGGACTGAGCCGGATCGCTCAGCTCGAACGCGCCGATCTCCGCCCCGGGGCCGCCGCGGCGGCGTGGAGACGCTGGCAGGCCTTCGCCCGTGCCTCGGCCGAGGAGCGTGCGGACATGCTCTATTACGGTCATGCCGGATGCTGTCCTGATCCGCGAGACGACCGTGACGTGCTGGAACGCGTGTTGCGCGTGCTGCCGCTCCGGGACGCGCGAGCGCTGCGACGGCGCATCGAGACGATCGACTCGGCTTGCGGCATGTGAGCTCGGCCGGGCTCTTTCGGTGAGCGCCGGGCGCACCGCCCGGTCAGTGGCCGACACGACATCCTCAACGGTGTCATCCCTCGCGCGGTAGCTGCGACGATCATCCTGTTCCCGGAGCGCCTCCCGGCGCCGTGATCGACTCGGAGGTGGCTCGATGGGCCGGTACGTCGTCATTGGTGGAGGCGCGGTCGGCGCCACCCTCGCCGCTGAGCTGCACCGGGCCGGCATCGACACGGTCCTGGTCGCGCGCGGCGCCCAGCTCGACACGTTGAAGACCGAAGGCCTGCTTTACGTACGCCCGGACGGCGAGCATCGTGTCCGCCCGCCGGTCGCCGGAGGGCCCGCCGAGATCGCTCTCACCGACGGTGACGTGCTGATCCTCGCCACCAAGACCACCGACAGTGCGGCCGCCGTCGCCGACTGGGCCTGGCGTCCGGTCAAGCGGGCCGACGGTTCGACCGGTGTCGCCGCCACCGACCTGCCACTGGTCACCCTGCAGAACGGCATGGAGACCGAACGGATCGCGCTGCGCTCGTTCGCGACGGTCATCGGCGCGGTGATCTGGGTTCCGGCCACCTTCGTCACGCCCGGTCAGGTGGTCAACCACGGTTCTCCGGTGCCGGCGATCCTCTGGCTGGGCCGGTACCCGCACGGCCGGCACCCGGTGGCCGCCGCGGTCGCCGCCGATCTGCACCGGGCCGGGTTCATCGCGCACCAGGTCGACGAGATCACTGCGCACAAGGCCGGCAAGCTGCTCGGCAACATGATCAACAGCTTGGACGCGCTGTACCGGCCGAGCCCGCTGCGCGACGCCGCATACCGGGCTCTGCGAGCCGAGGCCAAGGCGGTGTACGCGGCTGCCGGAATCGTCCCGATCGTCCCGGAAACCACGAGTTTCCAGCCGGTGGAGATCCCCGGCTACGAACGGGCCGGCAACTCCACCCGCCAGAGTCTGGCCAGGTCGGCGGTCCCGGAATCCGACTACCTGGACGGCGAGATCGTCCTGCTGGCCCGCCTGCACGGCGTCCCGGCCCCACTGTCCGAGGCGATCGTGTCCCGGGTCCACCGAGCGGTCACCGAGTCCACCCCCGCAGCCTCCCTGACCGACGACGACCTGTCCGCGACCCTCCCGTCGATCGCCGCGGGTTTCAACTCCGCACCGGCGGCCGCCGCCGGTTCCTCCTCGTCGGCGGTTGCCGCCGGTTCCTCCTCGTCGGCGGTCGCCGCTGGTTCTCCCTCCTCCGCGGCGGTGGGAACCGGGCAGGCCCGGGCCGCGGTACTCATCGGGGTGGACGAGACGTCGCGTCTTGTTGCCGACCGGACACCACCTGTGCTTCTCGACGTGCGGTGGGCGCTCGGTGATCCGCACGGCGCCGAGCACTACGCGGCCGGTCACCTGCCCGGGGCGGTCTATGTTGATCTGGACACCGAGCTGGCCGGTCCGCACGAGCCCGGCGCCGGGCGCCACCCGCTGCCCACGATCGACGATCTACAGGTCGCGGCCCGCCGATGGGGGATCAACAAGGACAGCACGGTCGTGGTCTACGACAACAGCGGCGGTCTCGCCGCGGCCCGCGCCTGGTGGCTGCTGCGCTGGGCCGGTGTCGCCGACGTGCGCATCCTCGACGGAGGCCTGGCAGCCTGGCGAGCCGCCGATCATCCCGAAGAAATCGCGCCGGCAGCCGATCCGTCCGCCGGGCCGGACGCAGCGCGACCCGCCTCCGGCTCAGTTACGGACCGACCTGCCTCCGGGTCGCCCGTGGATCGATCTGCCTCCGGGTCGCCTGTGGACCGAGCTGCCTCCGGGTCGCCTGTGGATCGATCTGCTTCCGGGTTGGCTGCGGCGCGACCTGCCGGGAACGTCGTTCTCAGCGCGGGGCATCTGCCGACTCTCACCGCCGACGAGGCTGCCGCGCTGCCCTCGGCCGGGACGCTGCTCGATGCGCGGGCGGGGGAACGCTACCGGGGCGAGACCGAGCCGATCGACCCGAGGGCCGGGCACATTCCCGGCGCGATCAGCCGGCCGACCGCCGGGAACCTGGCCGAGGGTGTGCCGTTCTTCCGGCCCACCGACGAGTTGCGGGAGCGGTTCGCCGGGCTCACCGGCCCGATCGGTGTCTACTGCGGATCCGGTGTCACCGCGGCACACCAGATCGCCGCGCTGGCCACCCTCGGTATCGAGGCCGCGCTCTACCCCGGATCATGGTCAGCCTGGTCCGCGGACCCGAACCGCCCGGCTGCCACCGGAGAACAGCCCTGACCACACCCGTGCCGGCCTGGTAGCGCGGCCGTGCCGGCCCGGTCAACGGGCCCGGGCCGGCCGCGCCGCGGAGGGTGGA
>NZ_BOMG01000060.1 GCF_016862075.1 Actinoplanes couchii
CGGCCCCGGCCGCCGCTGTGCCGGCCTGGTGGTCGGATCCGGGCCGCTCGGCCGCCGTCGTTCTCAACGCCGGTCCGGATGGTGCGGCGGGGCGGGGGAACGGGTGGAGCGGTGCCGGTCGGGCCGGGTCGTGGTCTTCCGGGTGGTGTGTCTACCCCTGGTCGGCGTCGTGGCTGTTGTGCCGGGTGAGGCGGATGTCGCCCTGGTCCCGTTCGGCCTTGTCCCGGCGGGGTGACGGGGGCTGGGCCGGTGGGGTGAAGAGGCGGGCGAAATCGTCCGCCCAGATCTGGCCGAAGAACTTGGTGCCGGGCATCTCGGCCCGCTGGAACCGGGCCACCGCGTCCGCGGTGGGTTTCTCGAAGAGGCCGTCGGCCCAGCCGGAGTCCGGGTCGGTCACGCCCGGCACCCAGCGCTTGCGGATCAGCTGGCGCTGGATCTCGCGGACCCACGTCTTCTCGTCCGCGGTGAAGCCGCCCCGGGAGGCGGCCGGCCCGGAGATCAGGCCGAAGTAGTGGCCGCGCGGCAGCGGCCAGGTGGTCGTCGAGAACGGTGGAAGCCCCATTCCCCGACTGTCCGGCGAGAGCGGCCGGAGCGACGGAGAACTGTCCCCGATCCGAACCAGGCCACCATCCCACGGCAAGATATGCCGATAAAAGGGTAAAAAAGCACGTTTACCAGCCCGACCGGAAAACCTGCTCGTAATATTTGTACGTACAGTATCGACATGTAGGGGAGGGCATGCCTAAGGTCACAACGTCAACTCGTGAGGCCACGTAGCCTCCGTTCAAGGAGACACCTCGATGACTCGTACCTCCTGGCACCGCCGTGCCCTCACCACCCTTACCGTCTCCGCCCTGCTGATCCCCGGCCTCGCCGCCTGTGGTGGCAGTGAGGGCACCCCCGCCGCCGAGGGCGGCGAGGCGAAGGTGACGCTGATCCTCAAGGACCTGCAGAATCCGTTCTTCACCGCGCTCGCCGACGGCGCGAAGGCCGAGGCGGCGAAGAACAACGTCGAGCTGACCGTGGTGGCCGCCAAGAAGGACGGCGACGAGCAGGGGCAGATCGACGAGATCGAGAGCGCGGTGCTCAAGGGCCAGGACGGCATCCTGATCCTGCCCAGCGGCCCGGCCGTCAACAAGGCGATGACCGACGCCCGCGCCCAGGGTGTCACGGTGATCGCGCTGGACACCCCGCCGGACCCGATCGACACCGCGGACATCACGTTCGCGACCGACAACTTCGAAGCGGGCAAGCTGATCGGCGAGTGGTCGAAGGCGAACCTGGCCGGCAAGCCCGCGGTGATCGCCCTGCTGGACCAGTTCAGTGACCGGACCATCCAGACCGACCTGAACCGGGACCAGGGCTTCCTCGAGGGCATGGGCATCGACCTGGCGGACAAGACCAAGAAGGGCGACGAGGCGAAGACCGGCAACTACGCCGGCGGCACCTACACGATCGCCTGCCAGGAGCCGACCACCGGCGCCGAGGACGGTGGCCGCACCGCCATGGAGAACTGCCTGACCAAGAACAAGGACATCAACCTGGTCTACACGATCAACGAGCCGTCGGCGTCCGGCGCGTACAAGGCGTTGCAGGCCGCCGGGATGCAGGACAAGGTCACGATCGTCTCGATCGACGGCTCCTGCGACGGTGTCAAGAACGTCGGGGAGGGTGTCATCGCCGCCACCTCGATGCAGTTCCCGGTGAAGATGGCCGAGCTGGGCGTGAAGGCGGTCGCCGACAAGGTGGCCGGCAAGGCGCTGCCGGCGGTCTCCGACGGGCTGGACTTCTACAACACCGGCACCGAACTGATCACCGACAAGGCCCAGGCCGGGGTCACTTCGACCACCACCGCCGACGCCACGAAGACCTGCTGGTGACATGACCTCCACCAAGAAAGCGGCGTCCCCGGCGCTGCGTGCCCAGCACTTCCTGCACGAGAACCCGTGGGTCAGCCCACTGGTGCTGCTGGTCCTGTCGGTCGCGGTGTTCACCCTGCTGAACCCGGCGTTCGCCCAGCCCCGCGCGATCTCGCTGCTGCTGCAGCAGACCGCGGTGGTGGCCGCCCTGGCGGTCGGCCAGACCCTGATCATCCTGACCGGCGGCATCGACCTGTCGGTCGGCGCGGCGGCGATCCTGGGCTGCATGTCCTCGGCGCTGCTGGCCTCGCAGCACGGCCTGCCGGCGCCCGCCGCGATAGCCGTCGGCATCCTGATCGGCGCGCTGTGCGGCCTGCTCAACGGGGCGCTGGTGTCCCGGCTGAAGCTGCCGCCGTTCATCGTCACGCTCGGCACGCTCAGCGTCTTCACCGCGATCACGCTGATGCTGACCGGCGGATCGACGGTCCAGGGCCGGGACATGCCGGAGGCGATGACCGCGGCCGGCACCCGGATCCCGTTCCTCGGGCTCGACCTGAACGTCGGCATCCTGGTCGTCGGCCTGGTCTACCTGGCCGTCGGGTTCGCCCTCGGGTTCACCGCCTGGGGCCGGCGGGTCTACGCGGTCGGTGACGCCCCGGAGGCCGCCCGGCTCGCCGGGATCTCGGTCAGCCGCGTCCTGCTCAGCGTCTACATCGTCGCCGGGATCATCTACGGCATCGCCGCGTGGGTGCTGATCGGCCGGGCCGGTGCGGCCTCGCCGAACGGCATCGTGGACGCCAACCTGGCCAGCATCACCGCCGTCGTGATCGGCGGCACCAGCCTCTTCGGCGGCCGGGGCGGCGTGGTCGGCACGGTGCTCGGCGCGCTGATCGTGCAGAGCTTCGCCATCGGCCTGACCCTCGCCGGTCTCGACGACGAGTACCGCGTCCTGGCCGTCGGCATCCTGGTGATCGCCGCGGTCGCCGCCGACCAGTGGATCCGGAAGGTGCGGACATGACAGTGACCACGAAACAGCCGGTGCTGTCCGCGAAGGGCATCCGCAAGACGTTCGGCCGGGTGGTCGGGCTGGACGGCGTCGACCTGGACGTCTTCCCCGGTGAGGTGCTCGCGATCATCGGCGACAACGGCGCCGGCAAGTCGACGCTGATCCAGTGCCTGACCGGGGCGCTGGTGCCGGACGAGGGCACCCTGGAACTCGACGGGAAGCGGGTGTCGTTCCGGCGCCCGCAGGATGCCAAGGACATGGGCATCGAGACCGTCTACCAGTCGCTGGCCATGTCGCCGGCGCTGGACATCGCCTCCAACATGTTCCTGGGCCGGGAGATCCGCAAGGCCGGCCCGCTGGGTTCGGTGTTGCGGATGCTGGACCGCAAGGCCATGCGGGAGAAGTCGATGGCCGCGGTGCAGCAACTGGGGATCCGCACCATCCAGAACCCGGGCCAGCGGGTGGAGACCCTCTCCGGCGGCCAGCGGCAGGCGATCGCGGTGGCCCGGGCGGCCGCCTTCGGTTCCAAGCTGGTGCTGCTCGACGAGCCGACCGCCGCCCTGGGTGTGCGCGAGTCGGGGCTGGTGCTGGACGCCATCCGGGCTCTGCGCGACCGGGGGCTGCCGGTGATTCTGATCAGCCACAACATGCCGCACGTGTGGGAGATCGCGGACCGGATCCACATCCAGCGGCTGGGCCGCCGGGCCGGTGTGATCACCCCGTCCAGCCACGACATGACCGAGGGCGTCGCGATCATGACCGGCGCCAAGACCCTCGACACCGGTAAGGAATAGACATGGGCCTGGTCAGTGGGCTTGAGGTCATCGAGCAGTGCGTGTCCCGCGGGCTGGTGGCCGGCGCGTTCAACACCACCAACATCGAGACCACGATGGGCATCGTCCAAGCCATCGAGAACACCCGTGTCCCGACGTTCATCCAGTGCGCGCCGACCAACGCGGTGCTCTCCGGGTACGAGTACATCCACGACATGGTGAGCCGCCGCCTCGCGAAGGTGGACGTGCCGGTGGCCCTGCACCTGGACCACGGGCGCACCCTCGACGACGTGACGCAGTCCCTGGCGGCCGGCTTCACCTCGATCATGATGGACGCCTCCGGCCACGAGTACGACACCAACGTGGACCTGTCCCGCAAGGCGCGGGAGCTGACTCCGGCTCAGTTCGCCCTCGAGGTCGAGCTGGGCAGCATCGGCGGCAAGGAGGACGATCTCGGCCCGGAGCGGGAGGCGACCACCGACCCGGACCAGGTCGCGGAGTTCGTCGCCGCCACCGGATGCGAGATGCTCGCGGTCTCCGTCGGCAACGTGCACGGCTATGCCCCGGACGTACGCATCGACATGGATCTGCTCCGAAAGGTTCAGCAGGCCAGCGCGGTGCCGTTGGTGATCCACGGCGGCTCCGGTCTGCCCCGCCAGCAGCTGGGCCGGCTCGCCGAGTTCGGCGTCGTCAAGGTCAACGTGGCCAGCGACCTGCGCAACGCCATGATCCGGACCTTCGGCGAGGCGTACGCGGCGAACCCGAACGAATACGCCCTGATCCGCGTCTCGCAGCAGGCGGTCACCGCGATCACCGACGTGGTGGAGAACCGGATCCGGACCTTCAACCCGAAACTGGCGCGCTGAGAAGAAGGCTGCTGACCGAACAAAGCTGCTGAGAAGACGGAAACGATGAAACCCACGATCACGATCGACATCGGCACGACCCGGATCAAACTCGGCTTCTTCGACGGCGACGGTGACCAGCTGGCGTCGGACAAGCAGCCCACGCCCAACACGGCCGACGCCTGGGGGACCGTCTACGACGTGGACGCCCTCCTGTCGATCATCGTGCGGTTCATCCGGAACCTGGACCCGGCCCACCGCGACAGCGTCGAGCGGATCGCCATCGCCGGCGTCGGCGAGTCCGGTGGCCTGGTCGGCCCGGATCTGGCGCTGCGGTCCCCGATGATCCTCTGGCACGACCAGCGGGGCGCGGCCATGATCGAGGGCCTGGACCGCGGCCAGCGGACCCGGATCTACAAGCTGACCGGGCTGCCGCCGAACGCCAACTACTCGCTGTCGAAGGTCGCCTGGGCGGTCGCGCACACCGACCACGCCCTGGACGACCTGCGCTGGCTGAACGTGTCCGAGTACGTGGCGGCCTGGATGACCGGGCAGCGCTGGGCGGAGTACTCGCTGGCCAGCCGTACGATGGCGCTCGATCTGCGGGAAGGGGTCTGGTCCGCCGAGATGGGCGTCCTGGGCGGGGTGCGCCCGGAGATCTTCCCGGAGCTGCGCCGGGCCGGGCAGGGGCAGGAGATCACGCCCGGGTTCGCCCGCGAGACCAGCCTGCCGGCCGAGGTCAGCGTGCACGTGGCCGGGCACGACCACATGGTCGGCGCGGTCGGCGCCGGGCTGCGCAAGGGCGAGGTGCTCAACTCCACCGGCACCACCGAGGGTGTGCTGCTGCTCAACGACCGGCCCAGCCTGGACGCCTACTCCGCCCGGTCGATGCTCGCCAACGGGCTGGCCTGCGACGGGTCGGCGTACACCCAGTTCGCCTCGATCCCGACCGGTGGATCGGCCTTCGCCACCCTGCAGCGGATGCTCGGCATGTCCGAGTCGATGCTGGCCACGTGTGTGGCGGCGCTGAGCGAACGGTACCTGTCCGGGCAGATCGACCTGGCCGCCGTCCCGATCGTGATCCCGCAGTTCCGGGGCAGCCCGCCGCCGGACAAGTCGGCGTCCGCCCGCGGCATCATCGCCAACCTCGGCAACGACGTCCGGGCCGAGGACATCGTCTTCGGCTGCTTCCTTGGCCTGGCCATCCAGTTCGCCAAGGTCCTGGAACTGTTCCGGACCGACGCCAGCACCATCAAGGTGATCGGCCCGGCCAGCGAGAACCGGCTCTGGCTGCACCTGAAGGCGGACGTCCTCGGCGCCGACCTGAGCGTCTCCAAGTTCCCCGAGGTCGTCTCCCGCGGGGCACAGGCCCTGGCCTCCGGCAAGGCCAGCAACTGGGAGTCCTGCGACCCGTCACCGGTGCACGCCGACGCCGGCCGGCACGCCCGGCTGCAGGAGTGGCGCGAATCGGTCCGCCCCGCCGTGCGTAACCTCGGGCAACTGTCATGGTGAGCCGTACTCTCGTCGCCGGCATCGACTCGTCGACACAGAGCTGCAAGGTGGAGATCCGCGACCTGCGGACCGGCCGTCTCGTGCGCGAGGGACGAGCGGCACACCCACCCCAGAAGATCATTGATCCGTACGAGTGGTGGAAGGCCCTGCTCCTGGCCGTCGACCGGGCCGGTGGCCTGCACGACGTGTCGGCGGTGTCGGTCAGCGGCCAGCAGCACACCCCGGTCTTCCTGGACGCCGACGGCGCGGTGGTGTGCGACTCGCCGCTCTGGAACGACACCGGCTCGCACCCGCAGGTCGTCGCCCTGAACACCGAACTCGGCGCCGGCGAATGGGTCCGGCGCACCGGGCTGCCGATCAGCCTGTCCGACACCGTGGTGAAACTGCGCTGGCTGCGCGACACCGACCCGGACAGCGCCCGCCGCACCGTCGCGGTCGCGGTGGTGCACGACTGGCTCACCTGGCTGCTGCTCGGGCACGGCCCCGGCCGGGCCGACTTCAGCCGCCTGGTCACCGACCGGTCCGAGGCCAGCGGCACCGGCTACTGGTCCGGCGAGACCGGCGACTACTGCCCGGACCTGGTCGAACACGCCCTCGGCAAGCAGGTGATCCTGCCCCGGGTGCTCGGCCCGCTGGAGCGCGCCGGGGTCACCGCCGACGGCATCCCGGGCATCCCGGCCGGGCTGGTGATCGGCCCCGGCAGCGGCGACAACGCGGCCGCCGCGCTGGCCCTGCGGCTGCGGCCCGGTGACGCGGTGATGTCGCTCGGCACGTCCGGGGTGGTCTACAGCCGCAGCACCCGGCCGGTGCACGACTACTCGGGTGTGGTGTGCAGTTACGCCGACGCCACCGGCGACCACCTGCCGCTGGCCGCGACCCTGAACGCGGCCCGCGACCTGGACGCCGGGATCGCCCTGCTGGGCTGCGACTACGCCGAACTGTCGGCGCTGGCCCTGCAGGCGCCGCCGGGCGCCGGCGGCCTGACGATGCTGCCCTATTTCGAGGGCGAGCGGACCCCCGACCTGCCGGACGCCACCGCGTCGCTGCACGGCGCGACCCTGGCCAACTTCACCCGGCCGAACTTCGCCCGCGCCGTCGTCGAGGGGATGCTGGCCAGCCAGGTCGTCATGATCGACGCGACCCGGGCGTGCGGGGTGCCGGTGAACCGGCTGCTGCTGATCGGGGGCGCCGCCCGCAGCGCCGCGGTGCAGACCGTCCTCGCCCAGATCATCGACGTCCCGCTGCTGGTTCCCGAGCCGGGGGAGTACGTGTCGATCGGCGCCGCGGTGCAGGCCGGCGGGGCGCTGACCGGGGCGATGCCGGACTGGCCGACAACTGTCCGGGAGGTGCCGGCGACCCCGGCCGAGACCGTGATCATGAGCCAGCACCGGGCCGCGCGCAGCGCCATGTCGTACGACGCGGCGTTGTCACCGGCCTGATGCGACGGCCGCCGTCAGCTATTCGTAAGATTCGCTCAAAGTCGATGGAGGGGCGATGAAGAACATCGAGCGCGCTTCCCCGGTGCCCTACTACGTGCAGCTGTACGAGGCGCTCCTCAGCAGCATCCAGTCGGGTGAGCTGCCGGCCGGTCAGAAGCTGCCCGGCGAGAGCGAGCTGCACCGGACGTTCGCCCTGTCCCGCCCGACCGTGCGCCAGGCCCTGGACATGCTGGAGTCGAACGGGTACGCGCAGAAGGTGGCCCGCCGTGGCTACTTCGTCGCCGAACCGGACGCGCCGCAGGGCTGGCACATCGAGGGCCTCGGCGGCTTCCTGGAGAACGGTCTGCTGCACGGCGACCCGAGCGTCACCACGACCGTGGTGTCCTCCGGTGAGCAGCGGCTGCCCGACGAGGTCACCACGGCCCTGCGGATCCCGCGCAAGTCGATCGGGTTCGTGCTGGAGCGGGTGCGCAGCGTCGACGGGCAGCCCGCCCTGTTCAGCACGAACTGGACGCCGCCCGGTGTCGCCGGGGTGGTCGCCGTCGCCACCGGCGTCCGTGAGGGCACGTCGTCGCTGACCGCGGCCCTGCAGTCCGGCGGTTACCAGGCCGCCGGGGCGCGTCGGGTGATGCACGCGGTCGCGGCCGGCCCGGTGATCGCGGCGCACCTGCGGATCCCGGACACCACGCCGATGCTGCGCATCCGGTCCACCACCTGGGACAAATCCCTTGTTCCGTACGACTACTACGAGACCTGGCTGCGCACCGACATCGTGCCGCTCGCCGTGGACGCCCGGGTCATGACGTGACCCGGGCGTCGGCGAGCGCCTCCGCCGGGACGTTGCGTTCCAGGAAGCGGCGGGCCAACCGGGTCGCCGGGTGCACGGCGATCGTGGCGGCCACGATGATGCCGGCGATGATCAGCCAGCCGGTGGCGCCCCAGTTCATCGCCAGGAAGGTGTAGAGCGCCGGGGCCCACACCTTGCCCAGGGTGCCGCTCAGGTTGGCCGCGCCCTGGTAGGCGCCGCGCTGCCGGGGGTCCATCAGCTCGGCCTCCAGGGTCCAGCCGGCCGCCGACAGGTACAGCTCGGCGGCCGTCACGGTGACGTGGCCCAGCCATACCAGGGCGATGGTGAACCAGCCGACGGTGTCGTGGGTGGCCAGCGTGATCAGGCAGGAGATCACGAAGAACGCCGACGACACCCGGATCGCGCGCAACGCCGTCCGGATGTCGCTGACCCCGCGGGCCGCCGCCATCGGCAGGAAGATGCACATCACCGTGTTGGTGCCGAACAGGAACGCCAGCAGCACCCGCGGGGCGTCGGTCTGCTCCACCAGCCACAGCGGGATCACCACGTTGAGCAGCACCTGGTTGGTCCAGAACACGCCGTCGAAGAACGTGGTCAGCAGCCAGCCCGGGTTACGCAGCGGCCCGGGGCCGGGGATCTTCGCCTTGCGTTGTTCGGGTGTCCGGTTGTCGTGCGCGGCCCGCGGCAGCCGGGTGACGAAGGCGGCGTTGACCAGGAAGACCGTCGCGGTGAACCAGGGCAGGGCGTGCAGGACGTCGTTGGAGTGGAACGCCAGCGCGACACCGCCGCAGAGCGCGCCCAGGGTGAAACCGAGGTTGAGCGCGGAATACATGTAGGCGCGGGACTTCACCCGCTCGTCCGGGGGCAGGACGTCGATCGTGTACGCGCTGTGCGCCGCCTGCCCGAGCGCGCTGATCACCTCCATGCCGACGGCCATCGCCACGAAGCCCGGGAAGTCGCCGATGAACGGCCACAGCGCGAACATCGCCGCCTGCCCGGTCGCGCTGACCGCCCACATCCGCTTCGGCCCGTACCTGTCGACCAGCTTGCCCATCGGCACCGCGGCCAGGAACGCGGCGATCCCGGCGATGGTCAGCCCGAGCCCGACCTGGGCCGCGGACAGCCCGACGATCTGGGTGAAGAAGACCGCCGACCCGGTCATGAACGTGCCGTCGCCGACGGCGAACAGCAGCGACTGTGCCGCCAGCCGCCCGGCCAGGGGTGAGGGTGGGCGGAACTGTCGTACGGCAGCAGCGAGTGTCACCGTGCAAGTCTCCGGATCCGGAGCATCGGTGTCTCCCGATTTTCGGTGGGTCAAGGGCCGAACGTAGGATTCTGCGATGCCTGAGATGTCGCCCCCGTCGGATCCGGCGGCCATCGGGCACTGGATCACCTCGGCCCCGATGCGGGCCCTGGTCGCGGCGTTCGGCGGGGAGTTGCCGGAGCTGCCGACCGGGAAACTGCTGATCTGGCTGGACGAGTTCTCCGCCCGGCACTGGGATTTCCGGGCCGGCGCCGAGCGGTTCGAGGCCCGGGACTGGACCGGCTCGGCCGCCGAGAGTGCGCTGATCATGGATGCGGCGCGGGCCCTCGGGCTGGTCGTGCCACAGCCGCCGCGCCGGGATTCGTACGACCATCTGCTGGTTCTCGGCGGTTTGGCCCAGGGATGCCTGCAACGTGCCGCGTACGCCGCCCGGTTGGTCTCCGATGGTCTGAAGGTCGGGGCGGTCGCCGCACTGGGCAGTTTCCGCCCGTGCGGCCCGGCGGAGCGGGCGCTGCTCGCGAAACAGACGGACTGTCACGAGGTGGACGCGCTGGACCAGGGGGTCCGGGACGCGTTCGGGCTGACCGCGTCGGCGGCGACACGGACGGGTTCCGACGGCCCGGTGGGGCCGCGGTCGTGGAGTCACCACATCTACCGCCTGGACGGCGGGCCGCGGGTGCACGTGCTGGCGGCGCCGGCGTCCGGGCACCGGGCCAACACCGCCGACACCTACGAGTTCTGGGCCGAGGAGTTGAGCCTCGGGATCGGGGCGACGGTTCTGATCGTGACGACACCGATCTACGTGCCGTTCCAGCACTGTGACGCGGTCCGGATCCTCGGCTGCGACGTCGAGACGATCGGCCTGGACCAGGCGCTGCTCCCGGCGGCGATGCGGCAGGAGCCGTTCAGTGCGGGGCGGCATCTCCAGGAGGTCCGGTCGGCGATCCGGTCGATGCACCGCCTGTACGACGCGACGATCTGATCACCAGGCCCATGCCTCCGGTCCGGGCCCGCCGTTGCCGATCGGCGGGAAGATCTCCTCCAGTGCGGCCGTGGTGGCGGCGAGCCCGCTCGATCAGGTCGCCGCCGAGGTGACCGCGGCGTGGGCGGGACACGACGCGCCGCCGGAGGCGATCGTTTTCGGTCATGACCTGCGAGCCGGGCTGTCACTGCCGGTGACCGAGATCCGGGAGTACTTCGCCGCCGTGGTCGTCCTGCGGTGGCCCCGGCTGCGGGCGCCGGCCGAAACCGAGATCGCCGGCCGGGCCCGGGCCGCCGTCGGTCACGGTGCTCGCGCGATGCTCGACGGTCTGCATCCGGAGCTTGCCTGGACCGGTTCCGCGCTGGAGTTGCGCTACCCGCACCAACACGGCCGGTGGAGTCTGGACGGTCATCATCTGACCCTGCTCCCGACCGGTTTCGCCGGTGCCGAGGTGTATGCGCTGCCGGACGCCCCGACCGGTCGTACCCTCTGGTACGCCCCGCGCGGGCACGGCATGCTCCGGCTGCCCGGTGCCCCGCAGCCGTCGTCCGCGGCGCTGCTGGGCTCCAGCCGGGCCGCGGTGCTGGCCCTGGTCGAGGCGCCGTACAGCACCGGCGAGGTGGCGCACCGGCTGAACCTGTCCACCGGCACTGCCTCCCACCACCTGACCATGCTGCGTGACGCCGGGCTGGTGGTCGCGGTGCGGGACGGCAGGCGGTTGCTCTACCAGCGCAGGCCGCTGGGCGATCAATTGGTCTGAGTGATCAGATGCGGACGCTCTGGACATCTTTTGCTCGTACGAACAAAAGTTAGGTGCCTGTCGTCCAGAAGCTATGGACAGTCGAACAAATGGCACTTAGTGTGGCCCACACAACACCTGCTGGAAACACGGATGACACAGGGACAGGTGGGGAGGGGCAAGCATGCGCACGGCCATCGATGAACCGGATGAACGACCAGTCCTACGGCTGACCGACGTGGTCAAGACCTTCCCGGGCGTCAAGGCTCTGGACGGTGTCCAGCTGGAGGTCCGGGCCGGTGAGGTCCACTGCCTGCTGGGCCAGAACGGAGCCGGCAAGTCCACGTTGATCAAAGTGCTGGCGGGTGTGCACCGCCCGGACTCCGGCACGGTCGAGTGGCAGGGCGAGCCGGTCGCCTTCGGAGGCCCGCAGGCCGCGACGAAGGCGGGCATCGCCACCATCTACCAGGAACTCGACCTGGTCGGCGACCTGTCGGTGGCCGAGAACGTGTTCCTCGGCCACGAGCCGCGCCGGTTCGGGTTCGTCCGCCGCGGGACCATGGTCGCCCGTACCCGCGAGATCCTGAAGTCCCTGGGTCACGAGGAGATCCCGCCGCGCCGGATGGTGCACGCCCTGCCCGCCGCCGGCAAACAGGTGGTCAGCATGGCGCGGGCGCTGTCGCACGAGGCCCGCCTGCTGATCATGGACGAGCCGAGCGCGGTGCTGGCCCATGACGAGGTGGAGAACCTGTTCCACATCATCCGGCGGCTGACCGCCCGGGGCATCGCGGTCATCTACATCTCGCACCGGATGGAGGAGATCCGCGAGATCGGCGACCGGGTGACGGTGCTCAAGGACGGCCGGACCACCGCGGCGAACCTGCCCGCGGACACCCCGACCACGGAGCTGGTCAGCAGGATGACCGGCCGGTCCATCGAGTACGTCTTCCCACCGAGAACCGCCACGGCCGGCACGGACGATCTTCTCACGGTCACGAACCTGAGCCGGGCGGGCGAGTTCCGCGACGTCTCGCTCAGCGTCCGCCCGGGAGAGATCGTCGGCATCGCCGGACTGGTCGGTTCCGGACGTTCCGAGCTGCTCGAGACCATCTATGGTGCGCGGCGCCCGGATGCCGGAACGGTCGAGCTGGACGGCCGTAGGCTGCGGCCGGGGGACGTCGGATCCGCCGTACGCGCGGGCATGGGAATGGCTCCGGAGGAGCGGAAAAGTCAGGCGTTGCTGCTCGGCGAACCGATCCACCGCAACATGACACTCGCGACCTTCACCGGACTGGCGAGGTTCGGCTTCACCAGCGCCCGGCGCGAACGGGCCGAGTCCGAACGCATCGCCGAGTCCCTGGAACTGCGGCCGCGCGACGTCAGCCGCCCGGTGCGCACGCTGTCCGGCGGCAATCAGCAGAAGGTGGTGGTCGGGCGCTGGCTGCTCGGCGGCACCAGGTTGCTGCTGCTGGACGAGCCGACCCGCGGTGTGGACGTCGGCGCGCGGGCCGAGCTGTACCGGGTGATCCGCGACCTGGCCGCCGAGGGTGTCGGGGTGCTGCTGGTCTCCAGCGAGGTCCCCGAGGTGCTCGGCCTGGCCGACCGGGTGCTGGTGATGCGGGAGGGCCGGATGGTCCGCGAGGCGTCCGCCACCGAGATCGACGAAGACACGGTTCTCGACCTCGTGATGGCGGGGTCACTGATGGAAGGGGCGCCGGCGTGACCGCAACAGCGCTGGAGACCGGCAGGAAACGACTGTGGGCGGGCGAGTCCGGCGAGTCGGTGAGCCGCAACCTGATCCTGGCCGGGGTGCTGGTCGCGCTCCTGGTGATCGGCGCGATCACCCAGCCGCAGCTCTACGGCGACTCCGCCTGGGTGTGGAGCAACGTTCTGTCGATCCTGCAGCTCGCGTCGGTGGTCGGCGTGGTCACGGTGGGCATGACCTTCGTGATCATCGGCGGTGGCATCGATCTGTCGGTCGGTGCGATCGTCGCCCTGGCCGGGGTGTGGAGCACCACGCTGGCCACCCAGTCGTTCGGGGCCGGGGGCATGATCTTCACGGCGATCGTGGTCGGGATCGCGGTCGGTCTGGTCAACGGTTTCCTCATCTCGTACGGCAAGCTGGTGCCCTTCATCGCGACCCTCGCGATGCTGGTGGCGGCCCGCGGCCTGGCGGCGTCGATCTCCGGCAAACAGACCCAGATCTCGTCGAGTGACCTCATCAACGGCATCGCCAGCACCAAACTGCTCGGCATCCCGATCCTGGTCTACATCCTGGCGGCGGTCGCGGTGGCCGGCTGGGTGCTGCTCAACCGCACCACCTTCGGCAGGCGCACGGTCGCGGTCGGCGGCAACCCCGAGGCCGCGCGCCTGGCCGGGATCAACGTCAAACGCCACACCATGCTGCTGTACGCGTTGAGCGGGCTCTGCTGCGGCATCGCGGCGATCATGCTCACCGCGCAGGCCACCTCGGCCCAGGCGGCCATGGCCAACCTCTACGAACTGGACGCCATCGCCGCGGCGATCATCGGCGGCACCCTGCTCAGCGGCGGGCGCGGCACCATCGTCGGCTCGGTCCTCGGGGTGCTGATCTTCGCCACCATCACCAACCTGTTCGCCATCAACGGCCTCTCCACCGAGGCGCAGAACATGGTCAAGGGCGGCATCATCGTCGCCGCCGTGCTGGTCCAGCAGTTCCGCTTCCAGTCCGTGACCAGGCTCTTCAACCGCAAACCCTGATCTGCCGCCGTACGCCCGGGCGACCGTCACGCCGACGGCTGCCGGGTTCCGCACACCCTTTTTTCGAGAACCGGAGCCGATCATGGCGAGTATCAACCGTCGAGGACTGCTGTTCGGTGGCGCCGCGGTGGGCGCGGGCGCCCTGCTCACCGCCTGTACCAGCAACGAGGCCGCACCGACCGCGGCACAGACCAAGGCCGTGGACGCGGCGGCCGGCGGCAACGCGGCACCCGGCGAGAAGGTGGTCATCGGCTTCTCCGCCCCGGCCGCCGACCACGGCTGGCTCGCCGCCATCACCACCAACGCGAAGGCCCAGGCCGCGACCTTCTCCGACGTGGAGTTCAAGTCGGTCGAGTCCGGTTCGGACGCCGCCGCCCAGCGGGCCGCGTTGTCCACCCTGCTGGCGCAGAAACCGAACGTGATCGTGCTGCTCCCGCACGACGGCAAGGAACTGAACTCCTTCGGTCTGGAAGCGATGACCGCCGGGGTGCAGGTGGTCAACCTGGACCGGGCCTTCCCGGACCGCCGCGCCTACCGCACCCAGGTCCTCGGCGACAACTACGGGATGGGCGTGGCCGCCGCCAACTACGTGATCGAGCAGATGAAGGCGAAGGGCGTCGCCGCCCCGGTGATCGGCGAGATCGCCGGGATGGACGAGCTGGAGCTGACCCAGACCCGGTCCAAGGGCTTCTCGGACACCCTGACCGCGGCCGGGTTCACCGTCGCCAACCGGCGGGCCGCCCGGTTCACCGTGGACTCCGGCCAGCAGGAGGCCTCCCAGTTGCTGCAGGCCCTGCCGAAGATCGACGCCCTCTGGAACCACGACGACGACCAGGGCATCGGCGTGCTCGCCGCGCTCAACCAGGCGAACCGCAAAGAAATGATCATGGTGGGTGGCGCCGGCTCCAAGCAGGCCATCGAGGCGATCCAGGCCGACGACTCGCCGCTGAAGGCGACCGTCACCTACAGCCCGTCGATGGCCTCGTCGGCGATCTCCCTCGCCCGGCTGATCGGCCAGGGCAAGGGCCTCGGCGACCTGGTCGAACTCCAGGTGCCCAAGGAGATCGTGCTGTCCTCGGAGACGATCACCAAGGACAACGCGGCCGACTACCTCAAGTTCGGATTCTGATGCGGATCGGCATGGTCGGGCACGCGTTCATGGGCGCCGCGCACTCCCAGGCGTGGCGCACCGTGAACCGGGTGTACGACCTGCCCCGCCAGGCCCGGATGGCGGTGGTCGCCGGACGGGACGAGACCCGGGTCGCCGCGGCGGCCGCCCGGCTCGGCTGGGACGGGCACACCACCGACTGGCGCACCCTGATCAGCCGGGACGACATCGACCTGATCGACATCTGCACCCCCGGCGACAGCCACGCCGAGATCGCGATCGCCGCCCTGGAAGCCGGCAAACACGTCCTCTGCGAGAAACCCCTCGCGAACACGATCGACGAGGCCCGGCGGATGGCGGACGCCGCAGCCGTCGCCACCGGCCGGTCGATGTGCGGCTTCAACTACCGGCGGGTGCCGGCGGCCGGCCTGATGCGGCAGATGGTGGCCGGCGGCCGGATCGGCGAGATCCGGCACATCCGCGCCGCGTACCTGCAGGACTGGATCGCCGACCCGGCGGCGCCGATGGTCTGGCGCCTGGACAAGGAGAAGGCCGGATCGGGGGCGCTCGGCGACATCGGCGCGCACATCATCGACCTGACCCAGTACGTCACCGGCCAGCTCATCAGCGGGGTGTCCGCGCTGACCGAGACGTTCGTCAAACAGCGCCCGGTCACCACCGGCGGGTTCGCTCAGGTCACCGTCGACGACGCGGCGCTGTTCCTGGCCCGGCTGGACGGCGGGGCGATCGCCACCTACGAGGCCACCCGGTTCGCCACCGGGCGCCGGAACGCGCTCCGGGTCGAGATCAACGGCTCCCGGGGGTCACTGGCGTTCGACTTCGAGCGGATGAACGAACTCGAGTTCTACGACGCCACCGCCGCGTCCACCCAGCAGGGCTTCACCCGGATCCTGGTGACCGAACCTGATCACCCGTACCTGGCCGGCTGGTGGCCGCCCGGCCACGGCCTCGGTTACGAGCACGCCTTCACCCACCAGGCCCGCGACCTGATCGAGGCGATCGCGACCGGCGGCGACATCGCCCCGTCGTTCGCCGACGCCCTCCAGGTCCAGCTGGTCCTGGACGCGGTCCTGAGATCGGCCGACGACAGCTCCGCCTGGACCTCGGTCACCCACCAACCAGTTCTCTCCGGGAGGTAACACCATGCCTGAACTCAGTCGCCGTCATCTGCTCGGGGCCGCGGCCGCCGGTGCGGTCGCCACCACCGCCATCGGCTCGCAGGCCCAGGCCGGGGGCGGCCGGCACGGCTCGTCCGGCCGGGTTCCGAAGGACCAGATCAGCGTCCAGCTCTACACGCTGCGCAACCAGCTCGCCATCAACCTGGAGACCACCTTCACCGAACTGGCGGCGATAGGTTACACCCGGATCGAGCACGCCGGATTCGTCGGGCGGACCGCCGCCCAGTTCACCGCCGCCCTCAAGAACGCCGGGCTCCGGGCCACCAGCGGGCACGTCGCCATCCCGCAGCCGTGGAACGCCGAGACCTGGAAGAAGAGCCTCGAGGACGCCGCGATCGTCGGCAACAAGTTCATCGTCCACCCCTACTTCGGGGCCACCGCGACCGGACCGGTCCGGGACAGCTCCGTCTACAAGGCGTTCGCCGCCGACCTCAACAAGGCCGGGGAACTCGCCCGCCGGGCCGGGCTCAGCCTCGGCTACCACAACCACCACAACGAGTTCGCCCGCCAGGACGGCGGCGACCGGACCGGTTTCGACATCCTCACCAGCTACACCGACTCCCGTCTGGTGCACCTGGAGGTCGACCTCTACTGGGCGTGGCGCGGCGCCGCCGACCCGGTCGACCTGATCGAGAAGCACCGCAACCGGATCAAGCAGGTGCACGTCAAGGACCTGGACTTCAGCAGCGCCTTCGCCGACGTCGGCACCGGCCTGATCGACTTCAAGCGGATCTTCCGCCGGGCCAAGGAGGCCGGGCTGGTCGAGTTCGTGGTCGAGCGCGACGACGCGGGCACCGCACCCCGCACCCCGGCGCAGGCCCTGGACAGCGCCAAGGCCGGTTACCGGTACCTGAGCTCGCTGAGGTACTGATCCGGCGCCGATTCGAGCGGGGTGCGCGTGAGGAACTCGCGGGCACCCCGCAACCGGGTGGCCAGCCGGGACTGCGTGACCGTGCAGTCCAGGCGTACGTCCAGCGGTCCGGCCGGGCCCAGCTCGGCCCGCAGCCCGCCCGGCAACCGGGAGTCGTCGAGGCCGTCCCGGCGGGCGATCAGGGTGCCCAGCTCGTGGCGGCTGATCGGATCGGCGCCGGCTACGTGGTGCGGGCCCGCGTAACGGGACCGGGCCAGCTCCAGCAGGGCGGACGCCAGATCGCTGACGTGCACCGGGCACCTGATGTCGTCGGTGAACAGCACGCCCGAGGTGGTGCCGGAGGCGAGCGCCGACACGAACTTCTCGTGCTGGGAGTCGCCGCCACCGATGATCAGCGAGGTGCGGGCGACGACGGCGCCGGGGTCGATGCCCCGGACCGCGGTCTCCGCCGCCGCCTTGGCCGCGCCGTACGCGGTGGTCGGGTCCGGTGGGACGGCCTCGCCGTAGCTCTCCCTCTGCCCGGAGAACACCGCGTCGCTGGAGACGTGCACCAGACGGGCCCCGATCGCCGCCGCGGCGGCCGCCACGTGAGCCGCCCCGTCCGCGGTGGTCACCCAGTCGGACTGCTGGAACGCCGTGTTGACCACGGTCGCCGGGCGGCAGCGGCGGATCAGCGCCGTCACCTCGGCCCGGTTCCGGATGTCCAGCGGCTCCCACGCCACCCCGGCGACCCCGCCGCCCCGATGGTGGAACGTCGCGCCCACCCGGGCGCCCGCCAGCCGTGCCTGCCGGGTGATCTCCCGACCGAGGAGACCGCTGCCACCCACCACCAGAAGATCCACGAATGTCACGTTAGACGGTGGCTTCCACGGTGTGTGTCGTCTCGACCGGGCGGAACCCGAAACGGAGGTTGGTGGCGATCATCGCGTCGTTGCCGTCCGCGGTCCAGGTGTGCAGGTGGCGGACCGTGGGGAAGTCCGCTTCCAGACGGGCCAGGGCGGCGGACTTGAGGACCGCGCCCAGACGCCGGCCGCGGTGCGCGCCGAGCACGAACGTGTCGTCCTGCAGGGCGTCCTCCTTCCCGTTGTCCACCTCTTTCGTTCCGTCCACCAGGATCCGGCTGTAGCCGGCGGGGGTGCCGTCCGGGGCCAGCAGCAGTGCGGTGACCATGCCCCAGCCGGCGTTGGCCAGCCGCTTGTCGGCGGCGAGAACCCGGTCGGCGGTGAACACCTCCGGCTCGTGATCACGGTCGCCGACCGGCACGTCCTGTTCCATCAGGGTGCGCATCGTGGCGAAACCGGGCGCGACGGCGGCGTCCACCGGGCCGGTCCAGACCTCGGTCCGGTACCCGTCCGGGACGGTGGCCGGCACCGGAGCGGCCGGGATCCCGAGCAGGTAGCGGCGCTCGGTCAGCTTGATAGTGAAGCCCCGGTCCAGGGCGAACCCGGTCCCCACCGGCTCGTGGACCTCGGCGGAGACCACCCGGCGGCCCTCGGCGCGGGCCAGGTCCACCGCGGCCCGGAACAGTTCCGTGCCGGCGCCGCGATTGCGGAACTCCGGGGCCACCGCCAGCTCCAGGTCCACAGTGTGCGCGTTCGCCGTACGGGACAGGTTGACGATCATGCCGCCGAGACACACGTCGCCGTCCCAGACACCGAACGGCCGCCGGTCCAGCAACAGGTTCGTGGCGTTGGTGCGCAACGACGTCAGGGTGGCGCCGGCGCTCGCCACCATCGGCTGCTCCCGGCCGGCGACCAGCCCGGCCCGGAACGCCGCGTACCACCGGCCGGCGTCGGGTCCGTGTGGGTCGAGTGCCCGCGATCGCATGATGCCCCCGTTCGGTTATCTGCCTTTAGAGGGATACCAGAGCCACCACGGGCGTAGTACCCCGGTACTACCGGCGACTAGAACCACGGTCCGATGCGGTGCGGGGGTGGCCGCCGTAGCGTTTCCGGTGAGCAGCGAGCGGTAGGCGATCGACGGAGGCGGCCATGGTGACGTTCGAGCAGTGGGAGTTGTCGGCCCGGTTCGCCCTGGCCGACCGGGGGATCGGCTACTACGGTTCGGAGCCGATCATCGCCGACGTGCGGGCGCACTGCCTGGCCACCGGGCAGTCCCCGGCCGAGGCGTTCGGCGACCCGCAGCGGTTCGCCGAGGACACCGTCCGCAACCGGATGCAGCGCCCCGGGGCGTACCTGAGCGGGCAGTTGTTCCTGCTGTCGCTGGGTGGCATCGCGGTGGCGGTGCTGTTCGCGATGGCCGACCTGACCCTGCAGATCTCGGTGAGCGCGGCCGGCCTGACCGCCGTCACCGCCCTGCTCGCCGCCTCGTTCACGGCCTGGGGCGTGCCGCAGGCGCTGCTCTCCGCCGGCCGCCCGGCCCTGGCCGTCGCGAGCCGGGTGGCGGCGCCGCTGTTCGCCGTCGGCGGCATCCTGGCCTACCTGTTCCTCCCGCACGAGCGGATGTTCCACGTCCCGGTCCTGATGGTGATCGGGGTGGCGGTGGGCGTTCTGATCCTGGCGACACGGCGGCGCTGACATGGCTACGATCTCCGGTCCATGGACGAGAAGTGGATTCCGGCGCTGGCCCGTTACGCGGCGCGGCTGCATGGGGTAGCGGGCGATGAGCACCACGTGGCCTCCCCGCTGGGCGCCTGGCTGCTGCTGGCCCTGACCGCGGCCGCCACCGCCCCGGCTCAGCCTGACGCGGATCCGGCCGTCGCCGAGTTGGCCGCGGTGCTCGGGGTGGAGCCGGGGGTGGCCGCTGAGGTGGCCGCCGGGCTGCTGGCCGATCCGCATCCGCTGGTGGCGGTCGCGACCGCGATGTGGCATGCCGCCGGGGTCGATCCGGAGCATCGGTATGCCGGGCTGCCGGAGCAGACCGAGCGCGGGGTGATCCCGGACGCGGCGGGGCTGGACCGGTGGGCGCGGGAACGCACCGGCGGGCTGATCGAGAAGTTCCCGGGTGACCCGGCCGGGGTGCCGGTGATGCTGGCCAGTGCTCTCGCCGCCCGGGTCCGCTGGGAGGTTCCGTTCGAGGTGACGGCCGCGTCGGCTCTCGGCGCGGACAGCCCCTGGGCGTCGCGGCTGACCCATGTGCTGCGCAAGCCGGTGCGAGGTCACGAGGCCTTCGTGGCCGGAACCGATCAGGCCGGCGACGTGATCGCGCATCGGGCCGTGGCGACCACCGAGGCCTCGGACACCCGCGTCGCATTGCGCGTCGTGTCGGTGGCAGCGAGCCGGGACGTCCCGCCGGAGGATGTGCTGGCCGCGGCCTACGAGATCGCCTGCGACGACCGGGACCGCCGGCGCAAGCCGCTGGCCGATCTGCCGCTCGGCGAGAGTCCGTTGTGGACCATCCGTGAGTGGGCGGGCTCCTCCGAGTGGTGTGACGCGGTGCTGCCCTGCTGGTCCGCCGCGAGCGAGCACGACCTGACCGGCCCGGGTCTCGGGTTCGGCCCGGCGGCGCGGGCACTGCTCGCCGGCACCGAGATGGGCGGTGACGCGGTGGAGTTCGGGGCGGTGCAGTCGGCGATGGCCCGGTTCGGGCGGAACGGGTTCGACGTGGCCTCGCTGACCGGCCTGACGGTGGGTGGCGCCGCACCGGAGGAGCCGTCCCGGTCCCGGATCGCGGAGTTGCGATTCGCGCATCCCTACGCGGTCGTCGCGGTCGCCACGCAGCAACGATGGGACGATCGCCGGCTGATCGACGGCCCGTGGCACGGGGTTCCGGTCTTCTCCGCCTGGGTCGGTGAGCCGGAGGACGTCCCGGTCGAGGACCGCGACCCCGACGAATGGGACGACTGACTCCCAGGTTTGTGCCAGGGCGGGCGCACTTCACAGGGATCTCACAGCGGGTGCCGTGAGATGTGCTCTGACCGGGGCGGTTCAGCACCCGGTCGGAACAGACCTGGGGGAAATCGATGGTTGACGTGCAGGGTGGGCCGCGCCGGCGACGGCGCTGGCCGGTGATCGGGGTCGCGGTGGGCGCGCTGGTGCTCACCGGGGCCGGGGTGGGCGCCGCGGAGGCGGCCGCCGCACCGCCGTCGCTGACGTTCGTGGCCGCCGCGAAGACGGTCACCGCGGAACGGTACGACAGCGGCGAGGAGATCTACCTGTCGCTGGATCTGGGCCTGCACGTCATCGCCGGCAAGGATCCGTTCGAGGTGCGGGCCACCCGGGCGGCGTACGACAAGCCGATCGTGGCCACCCGTACCGTCAAGAAGAACGGAAAGAACGTCAAGGTCAAGCTTCCGGCCGGGACGGTCAAGGACTTCTCCGGCCTGAAGAACTTCACCACCATCACGATCACCGACAAGGCCGGCAAGACGGTCGCGAAGTATGCGACGACGTTCTGCGGCAACTCGTACTCGTCGGCCCGGACCCGGCGCGACGCCCCGGCGCAGACCCCGTACCCGACCCGCTGCGGTGGAGAGAACCCGTTCACCCTCGGCTCGGTCTGGGGTGTGCAGGCCGGCTGGAACTCGCCGATCGCCGACCAGCCGCTGTCCGCGACCGGGCTGTCGAAGCTGAAGGCCGGCAAGTACACGGCGACCGCGACGATCGCCGCCAAGTACCGCAAGATGTTCGCGATCCCGGCGGCCAAGGCCACTGCCAAGGTCACCGTCAACGTGGTCGACCTGAAGATCGACGACGAGAAGCTTGCCGCGGTACGCGCGGCGGACGCCACCGAGGACCCGGGCCTGGCCGTGCGTGCCGCCGGAACCCACCGGCACGAGGGTGAGGGCGACGCGTCCCGTCAGGTGTCGTCGTACCTGCCCGAGTTCCGGGCCGCCGCCAGCCGCCCCACCACGCTGGCCGCCGCCCCGAAGGCCGGCCCGAAGCCGGACCTGCGATCGCTGCCGGCCTGGGGCATCTCGGTGTCCGAGGGTGTCAACGAGAAGACCGGTAGGACCGACGGCAAGTGGTACGTCAACTTCGGCGCGACGGTCTGGAACGCCGGCACGTCCCCGCTGGTGGTCGACGGTTTTCGCCGCAGCGGCACCGGCTACATGGACGCCTACCAGTACTTCTTCGACACCAAGGGTAAGCAGGTCGGCTCCCGTCCGGCGGGCACCCTGCAATGGGATCCGCGGGAGGGCCACATGCACTGGCACTTCACCGACTTCGCCCAGTACAACCTGCTGAAGGCGGACAAGAAGTTCGCGGTCCGCAGCGGCAAGGAGGCGTTCTGCCTGGCCAACACGGACGCGGTCGACTACACGATCCCCGGGGCGAAGTGGCGCCCGGACAACACGTCCCTGGAGACGTCGTGCGGCGCGAACACGGTGGTGGCGGTCCGCGAGGTCCTCGACGTGGGCAACGGTGACACGTACAGCCAGGACCGTCCCGGCCAGTCCTTCGACATCACCAACCTGCCGAACGGCACCTACTGGATCCAGGTGCTGGCCAACCCGGCGAAGAAACTCTCCGAACTGAACCTGAAGAACAACACCGCCCTCCGAAAGATCATCCTCGGCGGAACCGCCAAGAAGCGCACCGTGACCGTCCCGAAGGTCCACGGCATCGCCGGCTGACCTTCCTCGCAGACAGCCCGCCCCGCGCGGACGGCCCGTTCAGGTGCCGTCGGCGCGGGGCGGTGGTGCCGGCGCTTCGGCGCCGGAGCGTTCCCCGTCGTTGCCCTGCACCACGAGCCGTTCGGCGAACCCGGCACCGAACGCGGCCAGCAGCAGGTTCGGTGAGTTGATCCCGGCGGCGCTGGCGGTGGCGATCGAGAACAGCCAGATCGTCAGCCCGGCGACCGCCCCGATCGGGATCCGGGAGAACGACGAGGTGAACGAGCCGAGCTGAACGGTGACCCGTTCCCGGTGGATCCGGGTCGACCGCTGGGCGGCGCTGGTGACCGCACCGAGAATGCCCAGCAGGACCGCGAGCACGCAGGACGCCCGCCCGGTGATCCACGACTCACGAAGGAAGCCGCTGGCCGCACTGGAGATCATCACGACCACGACGACCAGGATCGGGGCGCCGATGACGATGAGCAGGGTCTGGTAGTGCCGGACGATGGCCAGCCGCCAGTAGTCGTTCGAGATGCCGTCGTTGCGGAGTTTCAGCGCCTCGGCCACGAACTTGCGGCGCGTCTCCAGGCCCGGCGCGGGCCCGTCGAAACCGGGCAGGAACCCGGTCCGGGCCAGCAGGCGGCGGGCGGCCTCGGCCCGCCAGGTCACGAGCCGCCCGGGGTCCTCGATCTCCTGGGCCAGGGACTGGGCGGTGATCAGCAGCCGATCCTCGTCGTACAGCAGGACCAGCTCCTGCCGGGCCCGGTAGAGGTGGGTCCAGCCGGAGTTCACGTCGTGTCTGTCGCATGCCGCGCGCGCCTGCTGGATGTACCGCCCGGCCAGATCGCCGTCGGCGTCCGCGTGCTTGACGACACTGCTCAGCTCGTCCTCGAGGTCCAGGATCTCGGCCCGCAGCCAGGCCAGTCGCGGATCCTGCCAGACCTTCGCCGCCACCCGAAAAGGCATCGCCCACTATGGCCGGACCCGATCGAGCTTTGTCAAGATTTCGGGACCGGCCGGAGGCGGTTGTCCCTCGTACGGCGGCGAAGGTTAGGGTTGCCTTATTTGATCTTCGGTTGGGGAGACTCTGGTGGGCAGCAGTGCTGAGCCCGGCAATGCGATTCTGCGGCGGGCGGTTGCCCGTAACGGGTGGCACCTCTGGACCGGGACCGGGCTGGCCGGGGTCTATCAGATCTGTGCGGCGCTCGTTCCGGTGCTCATCGGGGTGATCGTGGACCGGGCCGTCAGCACCGGGGATCCGTGGGCGCTCGCCGTGTGGGCCGGGGTGCTGGTGCTGAACTTCCTGGTCCTGGTGCTGACCTACCGGTACGGGGCCCGGCATCTGCAACGCGCCATCGCCGAGGAGGGGCACCGGCTGCGGGTCGAGGTGGCCGCGAAGATCCTGCATCCGCGGGGGGTGAAGACCGGCCGGCACGCCGGGGAACTGCTGTCGGTGTCTACCACCGACGCCGACTACAGCTCGTTCTTCCTGGACCACATCCCGCGGATCACCAGCGCCCTGCTGGCCGTCGGCGTCAGCGCCATCACCCTGCTGGTGATCTCGGCGCCGCTCGGGCTGATCGTGCTGGTCGCCACCCCGATCGTGCTGGCCGTGCTGAACCGGACCGGGCCGGTGATCGCCCGCCGGGTCGCCGAACAGCAGGAGCAGGCCGGGCGGGCCACCTCGCTGGCCACCGATCTGGTCACCGGGCTGCGGCCGCTGCGCGGGTTCGGCGGGCAGCGGGCGGCGGCCGAACGGTACCGGCTGGTCAGCCGCCGATCGCTGGACGCCACGGTGCGCGCGGCCCGTACCCAGAGCGCCTACCAGGGGGCCTCCACGGCGCTGAGCATGCTGCTGGCCAGTGGGATCGCCATCGCGGCCGGCTGGTTCGCGATGACCGGGCGGATCACCGTCGGGCAGTTCATCACGGTGATCGGGTCCGCGCAGTTCCTGATCGAACCGTTCGGCACGCTCGCGGTGGTGCCCAGCTGGGTGGCCGCCGCCCGCGCCTCGGCGGGCCGGGTGGCGTCGGTGCTGAACGCGGGGCTGACGCTGCCGGAGGGCGCCGCCGACCCCAGTGCCGAGCGCTGCGAACTGAAGCTGGACCGGGTCGTCTACGGCACCCTCGACGGCCTGGACCTGCACGTACGGCCGGGGGAGTTCGTCGGTGTGGTGGCCGGCCGGCCCACCGACGCGGAGGCGCTGATGCGGGTGCTCGCGGTGCCGGACGGGTACGACGGCGACATCAGGCTCGGCGGCGTCCGGCTGGAGTCGGTGGACCGTACCGAAGCGCGCCGTCTGTTGCACGTGGAGCCGCACCGCACCGATCTGTTCACCGGCACGCTGGCCTCCAACATCGACGTCCACGACGACGGCGCCGGCCGGCTGCCCGAGGCGCTGCGCGCGGCCGCCGCCGACGAGGTCGCCGACCTGCACCCGGCCGGGGTGGACGCGCCGGTCGCGGAACGTGGCGCCAACCTCTCCGGCGGGCAGCGCCAGCGGGTCGCCCTGGCCCGTGCCCTGCTGGCCCGGCCACCGCTGCTGGTCCTGCACGACCCGTCCACCGCGGTGGACGCGGTCACCGAACACGCCATCGCCGACGGCATCCGCGCGCTGCGGCACGGACCGGACACCGGGTTCGGCACCCTGGTGCTGACCAGCAGTCCCGCCCTGCTGGCCGCCGCCGACCGGGTCGTCGTGATCGGCGACGGCACGGTCACCGCCGAAGGCACCCACGCCGCACTCGTCGCGGGCGACGACACCTACCGACGGACGGTCCTGCGATGACCCAGCAGATGCTCCCCGTGGCCACGTCCGCCGAGAGCCGGGCCTGGCTGGGCGCCGAACTCAAGGCCCGGTGCTGGTCCGGGCTGGTCACGCTCGGCGCCGGGCTGACGGCGGCCGGCGCGACGGTGGTTCCGGCGTACGCGCTGGGGCTGCTCGTGGACCGGATCCACGCCGGCGGTGACACCGCCGCCATCGTCCCGGTCGCCGTCACCGTGGTGGTCGCCTCGATCGTCGCGGGCGCGGCGACCGCGTGCGGCAACTACCTGATCAGCCGTCTCGGCTCGAACATCCTGGCCGGGCTGCGGGAACGCACCGTCGCCACCGCGCTGCGGCTGCCCGCGCAGATCCTCGACCGGGCCGGCCGCGGCGACCTGCTGGCCCGGGTCGGCGCCGACATCTCGGCGATCGACCGGGCGGTGGCCGACGTGCTGCCCGGCATGATCTCGGCGCTGCTGCTCGCGGTGATCAGCCTCGCCGCGATGCTCGGCATCGACTGGCGTCTCGGCCTGGCCGGCGCGGTCGCGGTGCCGCTCTACGTGCTCGGCCTGCGCTGGTACCTGCCGCGCGCCGCCCCGTCCTACGCCGCCGAGCGGGTCGCGATCGCCGACCGGTCCCAGCTGTTCGTGGAGAGCATGCAGGGCGCCGGCACGGTTCACACGTACCGCCTGGAGGACCGGCACCTGGACGGCATCGCCGGTGCGTCCGCGCACGCCCGGGACATCTCGATCCGGGTGTTCGCCCTCTACACCCGGTTCGTCGGGCGGATCAACCGGGCCGAGCTCGCCGGTCTGGCCGCGGTTCTGATCGCGGGCTTCTTTCTGGTACGCCACACCTCGGTCACCGTGGGTGAGGTGTCGGCGGCCGCCCTGCTCTTCCACCGGCTGTTCAACCCGCTCGCCATGCTGATGGTCACGTTCGACAAGGCCCAGGACGCGGGCGCCAGCCTGGCCCGGCTGGTCGGCGTGATCGGCATGGACGTCGAGGACCGTGGTTCCGCCGCGACGCCGTCCGGCCGGGACCTGCGGCTCGACGGCGTCACCTTCAGCTACGACGGGACCACCCCGGTCCTGGACGGTGTCGACCTGCACGTCGCGCCCGGCGAGGTGGTCGCCCTGGTCGGGTCCACCGGCGCGGGCAAGACCACCGCCGCCTCGCTGGCCGCCGGCATCCTGCGCCCCGGCGCGGGCAGCGCCACCATCGGCGGGGTGCCGGTCGCCGACCTGCCCGCCGACACGATCGCCATCGTCAGCCAGGAGACGCACGTCTTCGCCGGGCCGCTCGCCGAGGACCTGCGGCTGGCCCGCCCCGGTGCCACCGACGAGCAGGTGATCGCGGCGCTGACCAGCGTCGGCGCGTACCCGTGGGTGCGGGAGCTGCCGGACGGCCTGGACACCGTCGTCGGCGACGGCGGGCATCAGCTGACCGCGGCCCGCGCCCAGCAGTTGGCGCTGGCCCGGGTGGTGCTGCTCGACCCCGGTGTGGTGGTGCTCGACGAGGCCACCGCGGAGGCCGGCAGCGCCGGGGCCCGGGACCTGGAGGAGGCTGCCACGGCGGCGTTGCGGGGGCGTACCGCGCTGGTGGTGGCCCATCGTCTGACCCAGGCGGCCGCCGCCGACCGGATCATCGTGATGGAACACGGCCGGATCGTCGAGAACGGTCCGCACGCCGACCTGGTGGCCGGTGACGGCCGGTACGCCCGGCTCTGGGCCGCGTGGGCGGCACGCTAGCCGTGCCGGATCAGGCGGGCCTCGATCATGTCGGTGACGGTCTGCCACGAGGACGCCATCAGCCCGCGGTCCAGCCGCCGCCACTCGGCGACGTGACTGCGGCGCGGCCCGTCACCGGCCCGCCGCAGGACGTCGTGCAGGTGATCGAGCGGCGAACCGGCACCGAGGTACGGGAAGATCTCCTCCATGTCCAGGGCGACCATCAGCTCGTTCGCCAGCACACCGGCCTTGACGATCAGGTCGGGCAGCCAGTGCTCCGGGTCCATCTCCAGGTTCACCGGCGGGATGCCCAGGTCGTAGCGGTTCTCGTCGAGCAGCGGCAGGTGACCCCGGGTCATCCAGGCGGCCAGCTCGGCCCACCCCGGAACCGCCCGTAGATCGTGTGCCGGGCCGGTCAGCGCGAACGCGGTGGCGTGCTCCGGCCGCGGCATCAGCGGCAGCCGCCCGGCGGAGCTGGCGAACACCGGGTCGAGCCAGCCGTCGGCCTCCGGCACCCGCAGCCGCACGGTGTAACCGCTGCGGTCACCCATGGTCACCTCGACCAGTTGCACCGGGAAGGTCGCGGGCAGCCAGCCGGGCTGATTCGTCACCGTCACGCCCGCGAATCTATCGCTAGGGTGCTCGTATGACGGATCTCGCGGCGATCGACGACCTGGTCCACACGTTCTTCGCCGCGTTCGTCTCCGGCGGCGACTCCACCGCGTCCCTGCACCGGGTGCTGCTTCCCGAGGCGCTGATCATCCGGGCGGGCGGCGAACCGGCGATCTACGGCGTGGACTCGTTCATCGCACCCCGGCGGGAGCTGCTGACCGGCGGCCGGCTGACCGGCTTCCGGGAGTGGGAGGTCTCCGCCCGCACCGAGATCTTCGGCGACATCGCCCAGCGCGCCAGCCGCTACGCCAAGTCCGGCGTCCTCGACGGCACCGCGTTCACCGGCGAGGGCTCAAAGATCTTCCATTTCCTGCGTACGCCCACCGGCTGGCGGATCAGCGCGGTCTCCTGGCACGACGACCGGTAGGGCCAGCCCTCCTGGCCCGGCGGCCGGTGGCAGCAGCCCTCCTGGCGCGACGGCCGGTGGCAGCAGCCTTCCTGGCGCGACGGCCGGTAGCAGCAGCCGGAACACCGAACCGGCGCCGGGGGTGCTCCGGGCCGTCAGATCGCCGCCGTGGGCGCGGGCCAGCGTCCGGGCGATCGGCAGGCCCAGGCCGCTGCCCCCGGTGACCCGGCTGCGGGACGCGTCGCCGCGCCAGAACCGGTCGAAGATCCGGGGCAGCTCGTCCGGCGGGATGCCGCTGCCGGTGTCCTGCACCTCGGCGCCGTCCGGGAGCGGGCGCAGCGTGACGGTGCCGCCGGCCGGGGTGTGCCGGACCGCGTTGGTGACCAGGTTGCCGAGGATCTGGCGCAGCCGGTCCGGGTCGGCGGTGACCGGCACCGGCGGCGACTCCGGGACGGCCAGGGTCACGCCGGCCTGCGCGGCCGGTCCGCGGTGCGCGTCGGCGACCTGGCGCAGCACCTCGGCCATGTCGCAGCCGGCCGGGCGCAGACGCAGGTCACCGGCGTCCGCGGCGGCCAGGTCCCGCAGATCGTTGATCACCCGCTGCAGCAGCACCGCCTCGTCCAGGAGCAGGTCGACGAGCGGGCGGTCGATCGGGGTCAGACCGTCCTGGGCGGCCTCCAGCCAGCTGCGCATGGTGGTCAGCGGGGTGCGCAGCTCGTGCGCCACGTCGCTGATCATCTCGCGGCGGCGCCGTTCCACCGCGAGCCGGCGCGACTCCAGGTCGTGCAGCGCGGCGGCGAGGTGGCCGATCTCGTCCCGGCGGCCGTCCGGCGGGACCGGGAACTCACCGGCGGTGACGGCCGCCTCGGTCAGCCGGCTCAGCGGCCGGACCAGCCGGCGCCCGGCCAGCACGGTGATCAGTATCGCGGCGGCCAGGACACCGGTGGTCACGATCGCGATCCGGGTCAGGTTGCCCCGGGACAGGTCGTAGGCGGGCGGCGTGGCGGTGTCGGTGTCGGTGACGAAGAGCAACACCACCGGGGCGACGTACGGCCGGAGCTGCGCCTGTCGGGCCTGGAACGCGCAGTCCCGCAGCCGCTGCCCGCGAGCCGGAGCGTCCTCGGTGAATCCGAAACCGGCCGGCTCGAACCAGATCTCCCGGGCGCCCGCGGTCAGACCGGCGCACCGGGCGGTGGCGGCCGTCAACTCGCGCAGCGGGCCGGTCTCGGTCGGCGTCAGGCGTACCGGAAATTCGCAGGTCCCGGAATTCTCGTCACGGACCACCGCCCGGCCACTGGGCAGCGTGACGACCGGTCGTTCGAAGCCCTTGCTGCGCAGGCACAACATCTGGGTCAGCGTCCGCTCCTGCGAATACTCGGCCTCGGCGGCGGTCAGGCGGTAGGGGCCGACCGCGCGCGGATCGATCCGTTCGGTGCCGCCGGTGATGCTCAGCTCCACGTTCAGCGGGTCGATCAGCGCCGACGGCCGGGCGTCCCGCAGCGACGGGCCCGGCGCGGTCTCCGCGATCAGGGTGCCGTCCCCGGCCAGCAGCGTGAACCGCCGGTCGGTGCGGCCGGTGTGCAGCAGTGCCGCCACCCCGTCCCAGTTGGAGTGGGTGGCCGCGTGCCCGAGCAGCAGGTCGTAGAGCGCGCGGTCGTCGGCCAGCTCCTGGCCCTGCTCCTGGCGCAGCGTCCGGGTGGTGGTCTGCACGGCCAGCCAGGCGGTGGCCGCGATGGCGCAGACCGCGATCACCGTCGAGGTGGCGAGCAGCCGGACCACCAGGCTGCGCCGCCAGACGGTCACCCGCACAGCTTGTACCCGACGCCGTAGACGGCCAGCAGCCGCCGGGGCCGCCGCGGATTCTCCTCGATCTTGCGGCGCAGGTTCTTCACGTGCGAGTCGATGGTGCGCTCGGTTGACTCCCGGTCCTGCCCGGCGGTGTGCCCCAGCAGTTGCGCCCGGCTGAACACCCGGCCCGGCACGTCGGCGAGCGCGGCCAGGATGCCGAACTCGTCCGGGGTGCAGGGGATCTCCCGGCCGTCCAGGTGGACCTGGTGCCGGTCCAGGTCCACGGTCAGCCCGCCGGCCCGGCGGACGTTGCGGGGCGTCACCGGGGCGCGGCGCAGCAGGGTGCGGATCCGGCCCATCAACTGCCGGGGGCTGTACGGCTTGGTCACGTAGTCGTCGGCGCCGGTGTCCAGGCCCAGCAGCACGTCGTCGTCCTCGCCGAGCGCGGTGAGCATCAGGATCGGCACGTCGGAGCGGGCCCGGATCAGCCGGCAGGCGGACACGCCGTCCAGGGCGGGCATCAGGACGTCCAGGACCACCAGATCGATGCCGCCGGCCCGTACCGTGGCGACCGCCTGATCACCGTCGGTGACCATGGTGGGGCGGTGGCCCTCGGCCTCCAGGTACCGGCGCAGCACCTCGGCCTGTCTCGGGTCGTCCTCGGCCACCAGCACGTTCGCGCACATGGCTGGTGATCGTAAGCGGTCTGATCCCGGGCGCGGCTCACACCTTCGCGCACACAGGTTTCACACAATCCGCCGCGATGATCGTCGGACATGTCGAAAGTGTGGGCCGTTCTCCTCGCGGCCGTTCTCCTGGTTCTGTCTCCCGGTCCGGCTTCGGCGGCGTCTTTCGCGGCGCCCTCTGCGGCGTCTTTCGCGGCGCCCTCCGTGGCGTCCCTCGCGGCGTCCTCCGTGGCGTCTTTCACGGCGTCCTCCGTGGCGTCCTTTGCGGCTCCGGAACCCGACGGTGCTCTGTCGGAGCTTCTGGAGACCACCAATCGGCGGTACGTGGACGCCAAGGGAGCCGTCCAGGTGTCGCGGAAGAACCAGCGGGTGTACGCGGATCGTCTGCGTGCTGCCGAGTCCCGGCGGGATGTGCTGATTCCCGAGGTCAACTCGATCGCACGGCAGCAGTACCAGATCGGTGACCTGGGGGCGCTCGGGTTCCTGCTGTCCTCGTCGTCCTCTGACGCCTTCTGGACCAGAGCGGTGTCGCTGGAGGAGATCAACCGGCTGCACGACGGGAAACTGCGGGAGCTGGACGAGGCCATTCGTACCGTCGCGGTGCAGAAGAAACGGATCGAGGCGGAACTCCGCAACGAACAGAATCAACTGGCCGTACTGGAGAACCAGAAAAAGGTGGCTGCCAAACAACTCGATCTGCTCGGTGGTGGCACCGGGATCAACCCCAGCCTCAGCAGCGGATTTGTCGACGCCACCTCGGCCCGGGCCGCCGCCGCCCCGCGCAACGCCAGCGGCGGATTCTCACCCGAAGGCTGCACCGAGTCGGACGACACCACCAGCGGGTGCGTCACCAAACGGACCAAGCACATGTACCAGGAGGTGCGGAAAGCCGGTTTCAAGCGGTTCGTCGGCTGCCATCGCAACGGCGGGCCGTTCGAACATCCGAAAGGCCGGGCGTGCGACTGGTCGCTGCAGAAGAGCGGCTTCTCGTCGGCACACAACGACGACATGCGGCGGTACGGCAACGACCTGACCGCCTTCCTGGTCCGCAACGCCGACCGGCTCGGGATCTACTACGTGATCTGGTACAAGCAGATCTGGTTCCTGGCGGGCGAAGGCTGGCACTCCTATTCGGGCCCCAGCGATCACACCGACCACGTCCACGTGTCGATGCACTGATTCCCCGAGAACTCACCGTTCGGCATCGCGTCCCCGGTTCGCCGTCGCGTTCGCGGTTGGCATCGCGTTCGGTTCGCGTCCGTCCGTCCGGTTCGCGCTCGCTGTTCGGCGCCGCGTTCGGTTCGCGTCCGCCGTTCGGTTCACGCTCGCAGCTCGGTCCTCTCACGCTTGCCGTTCGGTCCGCTCGTTTCCCCGGCTCTCACCTGCCAATGGGGCCCGCGTTACTGATTCAGGCCACGGTCGTCCCTTGTTCGGGTTCCTGGCTCGATCCGCGATCTGCCGCGGGTCAGAGGGTCATCGTGAATCGTGTCGATGGGCGGCCTCCTCCCACGCTGCCGTGTCGATCGGCTCGTAGCGGGTGGGTGGAGAACTGGCCTCGACCACCCGCGAGATCTCGCCGGGACCGGCAAGCTCGCCAAGGCTGGCCAGTTGAACCGCGGCGTTGCCGAGGGCGGTGCCCTCAGCGGCCCAGCAGGTCACCGGACGACCCGTCGCGGAAGCGGTGGCCTGCTGCAGAACCCGGTTGGCGACACCACCGCCGACCACCGCGACCGCCTTGATCGTCGTACCGGTGACCGCCTCGATGTCACGGACCGTTCGCCGGTACGCCAAGGCCAGCGAGTCGACGACCACCCGGGTGACCTGCCCGATCGTCTCCGGAACCGGCATCCCGTTACGGGCGCACGCCGCACGGATGCGCGCGGGCATGTCACCGGAGGCGAGGAACTCACCGGAGTCCACATCGACACAGGCCCGCAACGGCTGTTCACGGCCGGCCAGTTCGGCAAGCTCGGCGTACCCGATCTCGGTGCCCTCAGCGATCCACTGCCGACGGCACTCCTGCAGCAGCCAGAGCCCGGCGATGTCCCGCAACACCCGGACCCCACCGGCGTAGCTGCCCTCGTTGGTGAGGTTGGCCCGCTGCGCGGCGGCGGAGATGACCGGACGGTCGAGCAGCACCCCGGCCAGCGACCAGGTGCCCGACGAGATGAACATCGTGGACGAGTCGAGGTCCGGAATGGCGACGATCGCACTCGCCGTGTCGTGCGCCGCCGGAGCCGTCACCCGGGTCCGGCCGAGACCCGCCGTCGGCGAGTCCAGCAGCAACGGCCCGACATCGGTACCGGCCGGAACCACTTCGGGAAACAGATGCGCCGGAATACCGACCCGCTCCGCCAGCGCGGTAGCCCACGTGCCCCGGGCGATGTCGAAGAGCCCACTGGTGGTGGCAGCGGTGTACTCGGTGACCAGACTCCCGCTGAGCCGATGATGAAACAGGTCCGGAATCATCAACAGCCGCTCAGCCCTGTCGAGCAACTCAGGCCGAACCCGAACATCATGAATCAGCGAGTACACACCATTGATCTCATGAACCTGAGCCCCGGTAGCCCGATAGAAGAGATCAGGCCCCCACTCCCGCATAGCGGCCTCAAAAGCCGTATGCCGCAACGGATCACGATAGGTCGGCGGCGCCTCGACAAGCACCTCACCCCGGCCCAGCCGCTCACCGAGCACGGACATCTCAGCCGGGGTCAGTCGCTCGCCGAGCGCGGACATCTCACCCCGGGCCAGTCGCTCGCCGAGCGCGGACATCTCGGCCCGGGTCAGCCGGTCGCTGAGTGCGGACATCTCAGCCGGGGTCAGCCGGTCGCCGAGCGCGGTGATCTCAGCCCGCGACAGCCGGTCGCCGAGCGCGGATAACTCGGGCCGGGGCGACCGATCACCCGTACCGGGCCTCCCGGTCCTGCGCAGCGGGTCGTCGGCCGCGTGCATTCCGGCCCTGGGACGCCGGCCGCCCGCGGCGGCCCTTTCCACCTGTGGCAGGCGGCTGCCTGGTGCGAGCGCGCCGTCGCCGGCCCGGAGCAGGCCGTAGTCGACGCCCCAACTGTCGACGCCGACCGATGCCACCTCGGCCCGGGTGCCGAGTTCGAGCAGCCCGGACCGAATGTCGGACCAGAGCGCCTCGATGTCCCACCGGGGGCGCCCGGCCACGTCGATGGTCCGGTTGGCGAATCGGTTCACCACATCGATCTCGATACGCCGGCCGTCGAAGCGGGCGTGGGTGACCCGGCCGCTCTCCGCGCCCAGGTCGATCGCGGCGACTCCGGTCATTGTTCGAGCCCTCGCAGGGCCTTCACGCGAGCCTCCAGGAGGATGCGTGTGCCGGTGACCCGGGTGACGGGGACACCGATGTCGTTCCACGATTCCGCGAACTCGTCGTCGGCGAGTTCATCGGTGTACAACCCGGTGACCTCGTTCGGTGCGGCGAACGAGTTGATGCCGAAGGTGCCGATCTTGGACGAGGCGAACGACACGTACACCTCGTCACACACCGAGACGAGTGCCCGCTTCGTCGCGGCCTCCTCCGACGACAGCTCCAGCATGCCGTGCATGGTGGAGACCGTGGCCGTGCCGAAGAACCCGGCCCGCAACCGCCCCCGTCCTTCGAGCGCGTTGCCGAACGAACCGACCATCGCGCCGGACTGACGCCGGATGACCCCGCCGGGCATGACCACGGTGGCGTTCGACTGCTCGACCAGCAGACTCGCGGTCCGCAGCCCGAAGGTGACCACGATCAGGTCGCTGCGGTCGACAAGTTCCTCGGCCAGGTAGTACGAGGTCGATGAGGAGTCGATGGCGATCGAGTCACCGTCCTGCACCAGTTGGGCGACCTCCCGGGCGATGGCCCGTTTCGCCGCCGAGTCCACCCGGACCCGGTCCACGAACGATCCCTCCTCACCTCGGCTCGACGCGACGGCGCCCCCGCGGACCCGGCGCAGCAGCGAACGGTCCTCCAGGACGTCCAGGTCCTTGCGGATGGTGACCTCGGAGACGCTGAGACGATGGGCCAGCTCTTTCACGTTCACCCGGCCGGTGTCGCGCAGCTCTTGCAGGATCACCTCTTCGCGGAGTCCCTCGACGCGTTCTGGGGCGAGCTTCCGATCGGACACAGGGGCTCCTCCGAGGGCGGGATCAGGGCGTCACGATGGCAGCCCGGTTGATACGAAGTCAAGGCGATACGCAACTCTGCGAAAGCGGTGGGCTTTCGTTTCATGGGTCATGACGGGTCACCCGTTCCAGATGGTCGAGAACGTGCCGATAGGGCTGCCCGGTGGCGCGGGACAGGCCCATCTCGCACGTGCGGTTCAGCGAGGCATACCCGCTGGTGGGGTTACGCCTGACTTCGGCGGCCTCCCGGCCGGTGGCGGCGGCGGTGAGTTCCGGGTGCAGCATGCCGCGGTCACCCGCGAAGGCACAGCAGCCCCAGTCGTCGGGGACGATGACGGTCTCCGCGATGGCCGAACCGAGCACGCGCAGCGCCGGACCGATCCCCAGCCGGGCCGAAGAACAGGTCGGATGCAACGTCAACGACGCCATCCGTTGCCGGACCACCAACCGCGGGAGCAGCTGCTCGGCGGCGAAGACCACCGAGTCGACAACCGTGATCCCCTCCACCAGAGCAGCGAGCCCTTCGGTACACGACGACGCGTCACAGACCACAGGAATCGCACCGTCCCGGGTAGCGGCCCGCAACGCCGCGACGACCCGCCCCGACATCTCGTGGTGCCCCGCCGACAGCCCCTTGGACTTCCACGGCGTGCCACAGCACAGCGACGGCAACCCATCAGGAGTAGCCACCGAGACACCGGCCCGATTACAAAGAAGCAGGAACGCCTCAGCCACCCCGAGCGCCGAGCCGGCCCCGAGCGCCGAGCCGGCCCCGAGCGCCGAGCCGGCCCCGAGCGCCGGGCTTGGCCCGAGCGCCATGCCAGCCTCAAACGCCGAACCTGCCCCGAGCGCCGAAGCTGCCCCGCGCGCTGTGCCAGCTTCAAACACTGAGTCTGGCCTGAGTGCTGAACCTGTCTCAAGCGCCACGTTTATCCCAAGCGCCGGGTCTGCCCCAAGCGCCGGGCCGGCGCCGTGAGCCGGACTGGTGCGATCGGATGGGATCGCCGTGGTTTTTCGGCTGGGTGGATCGGTGGGGCCGAACATCGCGGTGGTGCAACTGCTGAAGTAGATCGCCACCGGTTCGGCAGCCCGGCGCAGCGGTCGTCGGCTGCCGCCCACCGGTAGATCAGCGGAGTACTCGGGAACCCGGTCTGGGCCCAGGACCCGTCGGCCCACCCGGGTCACGGTGCGGGGGAGCGCGGCCGGAAGCCGATCCGCGATGGTCAGCGCGACACCCGCCGCCCGGGTGACGCCCGCCCAGTGCCGGGCAGCGGCCCGGCCTCCGGCCTGAGCGGCGGGCGACTGGACCTCGGCCCGCAGGCGACGGACGAGGTCGCCGGTGTCGATGCCGACCGGGCAGACGGTCTGACACATGCCGTCGACTGCGCAGGTGTCCACTCCGGCGTACTCGTAGTCCCGTTCCAGCTCTCCGGCCAGCGCCTGATCACCGCTCGCCCGGGCATGCTGCATCTCGCGCCGGAGCACGATGCGTTGCCGTGGGGTCATCGTCAGGTCCCGGCTGGGGCAGGACGGCTCGCAGTAGCCGCACTCCACACACCGGTCGACCTCTTTCTCGACCACCGGTGTGGTCTTCAGGTCGTGCAGGTGGGCCTCGGGATCGTCGGTGAGCAGGACACCGGGATTGAGGATGCCGCGGGGATCGACCAGCTGCTTGAGGTCCCGCATGATCCCGTAGAGCTCGTCGCCGTACTGACGGCGGACGAACGGCGCCATCATCCGCCCGGTGCCGTGCTCGGCTTTCAGGGTGCCACCCTGGCCGAGCACCAGATCCACCATCTCCTCGGTGAACCGGGTGTAACGGTCGAGCGAGGTGAACCGTTCGTTGATCATGAAGTGGATGTTGCCGTCCTTGGCATGGCCGAAGATGACGCTGTCCGCATAGCCGAACTCGATGAACAGCCGCGACAGCCCGGCGCAGGTGGCGGCGAGACGCTCGACCGGGACCGCGATGTCCTCGAGCAGGGCTGTCGTCCCCGGCGGCCGGGCACCGGCGACCAGCGTGTACAGGCCTTTGCGGATGTGCCACAGCTGCCCACGGCGGGTCGCGTCGGTGCTCAGCTCTGCCGGGTTGACCAGCGGCAGGCTGTCGAGCAGCGCCGTCACGCCGGCCTGTCGAGCCGCCAGCGCCTCGGCGGTGGTCTCCTGTAGTTCCACCAGGAGTGCGGCGTGCTGGTCGACGTCCAGCCGGAGCAGGTCGGCGGTTGCTTTCGGGTCGCGCTGGGCGACTCTGAGGCTGGTGGAGTCCAGCAGCTCGATGGCGGCGAAACCGGCGGCCACCAGGTCAGGGAGGGCCCGGGTGGCGGCGTCGAGATCGGCGAAGACCAGCAGTGCGGTGGCCAGGTGGGTGCGCAGGGCGACGGTGCGGAAGGTCGCCCGCGCGACAAATGCCAGGGTGCCCTCGCTACCGACCGCAAGCCGCAACAGGATGTCGAGCGGCTGGTCGAAGTCGACGAACGAGTTCAGCCCGTAGCCCATGGTGTTCTTGATCGCCCACAGGCGCTGGATGGCTTCGACCGACTCGGGGTTGCCGCGGATCCGGTCCCGGAGCCGGAGAAGGCCGTGGTGGATGTCCGGTTCCCGCTCCAGCAGCAGCCGGTGCGCCTCCGGATCAGCGGTGTCGATCACCGTGCCACTGGGCAGGACCAGCGTCGCCGACTCCAGGGTGCGGTAGGTGTTCTCGGTCGTGCCGCAGAGCATGCCCGAGGAGTTGTTCGCGACGACGCCACCGACGGTGCACGCGATCTCGCTGGCCGGGTCGGGACCGAGCCTCCGCCCGTACCGCAAGAGCCTGGTGTTGACCTGTCGCACCGTGGCGCCGGGCTGTGCCTCGACCGTGGTGCCGTCACCGTGGACCCGGATGTCACGGAAGTGTCTGCGGGTGTCGACCAGTTGGTCGTCGGTCACGCCCTGCCCGGACAGGCTGGTGCCACCGGACCGGAAGGTGACCGCCCGGCGGGTGGTCCGCAGGAGCTCGGCGACCTCGGCGGTGTCCTGGGGGATGATGACGGTCCGCGGCACCAGGGCGAAGTGCGAGGCGTCATGGGCGTAGGCGAGGCGGTCGATGGGCCGCTCGGTGACCGTCATCGTCTGCTCCTAGAGTCCGGCGATCTGACGGCGCCGCTCGGTCATGTCCGCGCGGGTGAAGTAGTGGTCGACGGTGTCGCTGCCGAGGCCGGCCACACCACCGATCGACAGCGCGCCGATCCGGATCCGGGCACCCTTGAGCGCCATCAGGGTGATCGCCTCGGCGGCCTCGGCGGTTTCGGCCCGGGTGACGATGCCGTGGTTGCCGAGCAGGATCAGTGACGGTGGCTCCGGGCGCTCCGCGAGAGCCTCGCGCAGGCACCGGGTGAAGAGGCGGCCCAGGGCGAGGCCGGGCTCGGCGTAGGGCACGAACAGCGGCCGGCCGACGACCACCGCCTCGTCGGAGTAGACCCACTCCTCGAACGCGGTCGCGGCGTGCACGCTCGACAGCAGCGTGACCAGCGGAGTCGGGTGGGTGTGCGCCACGTAGGCGGCGGGCGCCAAGGCGTGGACAGCGGCGTGGATCAGGGTCTCGATCGAGCCCTTGCGCCGGACACCGTCGTGCTCACCGGCGTCGAGCAGCTCCGACAGGTCCTGCTGGATGGAGGCGGGATCGTCGATCAGGGCCATCAGCGGCTCGATCTCGGTGCGGACGAAGTCGCCGGCGGTGACGCGGGAGAGATAGGAGCCGGATGTCTTGACGACGAACGAGTCGGCGTCGTGACGTCGCGAGGTGTTGCCCTCCGCGAGGATCACCAGATCCTTGGCGGGGTCACCGAGTGATGCCGAAAGCTGCAGAAGATCTTCGCTGACCAGGTCGGGCCGCCACTGAGTGCTCATGGCCGGAAGTCTGGCAGTCGCGAGGCTCTGCGGTCAAGCAAAACGAAACCATACGAAAGTCGCGCTACTTTCGTATGAAACAAAATTTCTTGACGTTCGCAACCGGCCACTCCTATGTTGGAGCCACCTCCAGACGCGAAGGAACCCAGGATGACCGACAGCGCTTCACGTCAGCTCCTCGCACGGTCGCACCGGCTCGGCGCCGACCGCACGGTGACCAACTTCGGCGGCGGCAACACCTCGGCCAAGGGCCGGGAGATCGATCCCGCGACCGGTGACGAGGTCGACCTGCTCTGGGTGAAGGGTTCCGGCGGTGACCTGGCCACACTGGCCGAGGCGGGTCTGGCGATCGTCCGCCTCGACCGGTTCCGTGCGCTCAGACGCGTCTACCGGGGCCCCGAGCACGAGGACGAGATGGTCGCGGCCTTCGATCACGTCCAGCACGGCCGCAGCGGCGCGGCGCCGTCGATCGACACCAGCATGCACGCGCTGGTCGATGCCGCCCACGTCGACCACCTGCACCCCGACGCCGGCATCGCCATCGCGACCGCGGCGGACGGCGAGGAGCTGACCCGCACCATCTTCGGAGGCAAGGTCGCCTGGGTGAACTGGCGCCGGCCAGGCTTCCAGCTCGGCCTCGACATCGCCGCCATCAAGGAGTCCAGCCCGGAGGTCATCGGGGTGATCCTGGGCGGTCACGGCATCACCGCCTGGGGTGACACCAGCCACGAGGCCGAGACCAACAGCCTGTGGATCATCCGGACCGCGGAGAGATACATCGCTGAGCACGGGGCCGAGCTTCCCTTCGGCGAGCCGCTGGAGGGATACCAGGCACTTCCCGCGGCGTTACGAGGGGAGAAGGCTGCCGCTCTCATCCCGCACATCCGCGGGCTGGTCTCCACCGACCGCACCCAGGTCGGGCACTTCATCGACAGCGAGGTGGTCCTCGATTTCCTCGCCTCGTCGGCTCACCCGCGACTGGCCGCCCTCGGCACCAGCTGTCCCGACCACTTCCTGCGCACCAAGGTCCGCCCTCTGGTGCTGGACCTGCCGACGGACGCCACGGTCGAGGAGTCGATCGCCCGGCTCACCGAGCTGCACACCGCCTACCGGGCCGACTACTCCGCCTACTACCAGGCACACGCGACGCCTGACAGCCCACCGATGCGCGGCGCCGACCCTGCGATCGTCCTGATCCCCGGCGTCGGCATGATCAGCTGGGGTGCGGACAAGAAGACCGCCCGGGTGGCCGGGGAGTATTTCGTCAACGCCATCAACGCGATGCGGGGCGCGGAGGCTCTGTCGACCTACCAGCCGATCCCCGAGTCGGAGAAGTTCCGCGTCGAGTACTGGGCGCTCGAAGAGGCGAAACTTCAGCGGATGCCGGCGCCGAAACCGCTCGCCACCAGGATCGCCCTGGTCACCGGCGCGGCCGGCGGCATCGGCAAGGCGGTTGCGAAACGCCTCGCCGCCGAGGGTGCCTGCGTCGTCATCGCCGACCTCGAGCTGGAGAAGGCACAGGCTGCCGCCGCCGAGATCGGCTCTCCGGACGTGGCCGTCGGCGTTAGTGCCGACGTCACCAGCGAGGAGGGCGTGGCCGGCGCCGTGCGGGCCGCTGTTCTCGCGTTCGGCGGGCTCGACCTCGTCGTCAACAACGCGGGTCTGGTGCTGGCCCGCTCCCTGTTCGACACCACCGTCGCGGACTGGGACCTGCAGAACGACGTGATGGCCAAAGGGTCGTTCCTGGTCTCCCGGGCGGCGGCGCGGGTGCTGGTCGACCAGGGGCTCGGCGGCGACATCATCTACATCTCGTCGAAGAATTCGATCTTCGCCGGTCCGGAGAACCTCGCATATTCCGCGGCGAAGGCCAACCAGGCCCACCAGGTCCGTCTCCTCGCCGCCGAGCTGGGTGTCCACGGCATCAAGGTCAACGGCATCAACCCCGATGGTGTCGTACGGGGCTCGGGCATGTTCGCCAACGGGTGGGGCGCGAAGCGGGCCGCTGTTTACGGGGTGGCCGAAGAGGATCTGGGCCACTACTACGCCCAGCGCACCCTGCTCAAACGGGAGGTCCTGCCGGAGAACGTGGCCAACGCCGTCTTCGTCCTCGCGTCAGCGGACATGAGCCACACCACAGGTCTGCACGTCCCGGTGGATGCGGGGGTGGCCGCTGCCTTCCTGCGCTGACCACCGGCCCGAGCTGATCTGCGTTCCTACCAGGTTGGGCAGGCCGGATCTGCTGTCATGCCGGATGGGAGACACCGAGCGTGCTGTCAATCCTGGCGGGAGGTACCGGGCTGACGTGCCGTGTCTGGTGTCAATGCCGGGCGGGAGGTTCGAGCCGTGGATCGCGGCGCAGCGCGTTGACGATCTCCACGGTCTCGAACGGTTGCAGCCGACCCGGTAGGCGCAGCATCGCCGTGACCAGTTCGGCGCTTCGTTGTCCCGGGGCGCCGAACTGGGAGGGCCCCGGGCAGGCCCGTGGCGCTGATCATGCTGGCCATGAAGTTGATGGCGGCCGGGGGCCTTACTGCAGGTCGTCGACGACAATCACCAGCGGATGCCGTGGGCTGCCATCGCTCCTCAGGACCGTAGGGCGCATCGTCGACTGCGGCGTAGCGTCGTCGGGGCTGGAAGAGGAATCACGGTAGGTCGCCGACCTGGGCGCGTAGACCGTCCAGGATCAGGTCCAGGCCGGTCAGGAACTGGTCGCGGTCGTCGTGGTGGCCCAGGTCCTCGGCGATGCGGGTGACGAACGGGAAGGTCTCCGGGTCGAGGGCCGCCCACTGCTGTGCCTCGTGCCGGAGCATGTCGTCGCGGGTGCTGTCGGGGCCGGCCGCGACCGCGCGGCCGGCATCCTGGGCAGTGACGCTGGTCAGGTAGATGAAGATCGCCGTGGCCACCGCGAAACGTCGGCGCACCGGCAGCCGGGTCTCGGCGATCATGCCGCCGATCCGCTCCAGGAGCCGCATGGTGTGCGGCATGGTGTGCACCGCCACGACGTGCGGCGCGGCCCAGGTGTGCTGGTCCAGGGTGTCGTAGACGGACAGCGCGAGCGCCCGGATCCGCGCCTCCGGGCTGGTGCCCGGCTCTGGGCTCAGCCTTTCCAGCGCGGTGCCGATCACCTGGTCGGTGGCCATAGTCACCAGCTCGTCCTTGTTCGCCACGTGCCAGTAGACCGCGCCGGCGCCGGTCTGCAGGCGCTCCGTCAGCAGTTTGAAGGTCAGGCCGCGGGATCCGTGCTCGTCGAGCAGGTCGACGGCGGCGTTCACGACAACGTCCCGGGAGAGGCGGCCCCGGTTCCTGGCTGGTGGCATGACCTCATCTTGACACGTCATGGAACGTCATTCCATACTTGCCGAGCAATGGAACGGCATTCCAGAAGGGGGCAGTGATGAGGGTCGGCGTACTGGAGGGCGTGCGGGACAAGCCGCACGCGACCTCCCTCCGGGCCGTCTGGCCCGCGATCCTCGGTCTGTCGGTCGTCTTCCTGGTGGAGATGCTCGACAACTCCGTGCTCAACGTGGCCCTGCCGACCATCGCGCGGGAGCTGCACGCCTCCACGACGGCCCTGCAGTGGATCACTTCGGGCTATTCGTTGCTGTTCGGCGGCCTGATGGTCGCGTTCGGCGCAATAGCCGACCGGTACGGCACCCGCAAGATCATGCTGATCGGGCTGACCCTGTTCGCGCTGGCCAACTTCGCGGTGCTGTTCGTCAGCACCCCCGGCCAGCTGATCGCCGTCCGGGCCGCGATCGGGGTCACCGCCGCGATGACCGCGCCCGGCACCATGGCGCTCTGCTTCCGCCTGTTCGACCAGGAGAACCTGCTGATGCGGGCCACCTCGCTGATCGCCACCGTCGGGTTGACCGGCATGGCGATCGGCCCGACCGTCGGTGGCCTGGTCCTGCAGATCGCGCCCTGGCAGACCCTGCTCGTGATGAACGTGCCGATCGCCCTGCTGGCCATCGGCTGCATCCGCTTCGGCATCCCCGCCGACGACCCGGCCAAGCGCAACCGCTCACCGCTGGACCTGCCCGGTGCCCTGCTCGGCACCGCCACGATCATCCTCGCCCTGTGGACCTCCACCCTCGCCGTCGAGGACGGCTGGGCCAGTGTCACCCCCTGGGCGGCCGGCCTCGGCGCGGTGCTCGCCGCCGTCGCGTTCGTCGTCCGGGAGCGCCGCACCGCCCACCCGATGTTCGACTTCGCTCTGCTCAAGCGGCCGGCCGTGTCCGCCAGCCTCGCCTACGAGGCGGCGCTCGGCCTCGGCATGGCCGTCATCGGCTTCACCGTCACCCTGCAACTGCAGCTCGTCTGGGGCTGGTCCCCGGCGCAGGCCGCCCTCGGCAACCTTCCGCAGGTCGTCGTGTTGCTCGCGGTCGGGCCGTTCGTCGAGAAGTTCGTCGACCGGCTCGGCACCCACCGGGCCGCGATCGCCGGAGCCACGTCGTTCCTGGCCGGGCTGCTGATCTACGGCCTTCTCGGCCACCTGGGTTATGTGTGGATCGCGGTCGCCCTCGCGCTGACCGCGGCCGGCATGCGCGTCGTCGCCACCATCGCCGGGGTCACCGTGATGCGCGGTCTGCCCGAGGACCAGACCACCATCGGCGCGGCGATGAGCGACACCAGCCAGGAGGTCGCCTCCAGCGTCGGCATGGCCGTCACCGGCACGATCGTCGCCGCGGCCCTGGGCGGTTCGCTGATCGCGGTGGGTGCCACCGCAGGAGCCGCGCACACCTTCGAGCACGCGGTGACCACGGCGACGCTCGCGCTGACCGCTCTCTGCGCGGCGCTGATCGTGTGGGCCGCCCGCCGAGGATCCCTGGGCCAGACGCCGGACCCCGTGACAACGGACCAGTGACCAGCAGCCCGGGACATCAGATCCAGTGAAATGGGGTCGGTGGCAGCAGCCCGGGACATCAGGTCAGTGGCATGGGGCCGGCAGCAGCCCAGGGCATGAGGTCCAGTGGCATGGGGTCGGTGGCAGAAAGCCGGGACGTCAGGTTCAGTGCCTTGAAACCTGTGGCAGCAGGCCGGGGCGTCAGCTCATGGGCAACAGGCAGGTGACATCGAGTCGGTGACATCGGATCGGAAGGTATCCCGGCCGGGCCGGAACGAGGCGGCTGCGGGTGATCTCACAGCCGCCCCGCGGTGTCGGTGCAAGCCTTCAGGGCGGCGGAAGGCGGACGTCGGATTCTTCGGCGCTGATGGATACTTGGCCATTGTGGACCGAGAGGAGGGCATGGTGATCTGGAGCGGCTGCGACGGCTGCCCCCGGGAATTCGAGGGGAGCCTGGCCATGCGCGGCCGCCCGCTGATCGGCTTCACCGGTCGATGGACTGCCACCGGCAGCCACCCGCTGACCGCGATCGTCGTCCCTGCACAACAGGAGGCCGAAGGCCTGTGACTGAGAAACTGTGGTTCCGCCGGTTCTCGCTGGAGGGGCCCGTCGGGCGCCGGCTCGTGTGCTTTCCGCACGCCGGCGGGGCGGCCACCTACTTCGCTCCCGTCGCCCGCGCGCTCGTCCCGGACATCGACGTGCTCGCCGTACAGTACCCGGGCCGCCAGGACCGCTGGGGTGAGCCGTGCATCGACGACATCGGCACGCTGGCCGACCGGATACACGCCATGATGACCGCCTGGGGCCCGCAGCCGCTGACCCTTTTCGGTCACAGTATGGGCGCCATTCTGGCCTACGAGGTGGCCCGCCGGCTCCGCGCCGAGCACCCGGACCAGCAGTTGCACGTCTTCGCGTCCGGCCGCCGTGCCCCGCACCGGCTGCGCTCGGAGACCGTGCACACCCGCGACGACGCCGGGATCATCGCCGAGATGCGGGCCCTCGGCGGCACCGACGCGGCCCTGCTGTCCAACCCCGAGGTCCTTGCGATGATCCTGCCCGCGCTGCGCAGTGACTATCAAGCCATCGAGACATATCGCTGGGTGCCGGGTGGGCCGCCGCCGTGCCCGATCACCGTGCTCACCGGTGACCGCGACCCGCGCACCACCATTGAGGAGGCCCGCGACTGGGAGCGCCACTCCCGCGAGCCGTTCGACGTCCGCATCTTCCCGGGCGGCCACTTCTACCTGGCCGAGCAGGCGCCGGCCGTGCTCCAGGTGATCAAAACCCACTTCACTTCGGCCGTACGATGAACGATCCGCTGCCGGGGGAGTGACGCGACCGGGCCGCCGGCAGCGACCGGGCCGCTGCCAGTGGCCGGGCCGCTGCCAGTGGCCGGGCCGCCGGCAGTGGCCGGGCCGTCAGCGACGACCCCGCTTGCTCAGGAGAGTGGCGCCTTCATCCGGCCGCTGACCTTCTGATCACCTAAGCACTGCGGGCGGCGGCGCCCTGGTTGGGGGTGGAGCCGGGCTGACGGGAGGACGGCCCTCGTGGCGGTTGGGGGCCGCCTTGGTGCAGGACGGTGAGGGCGGTAGGTGCGACGCCTTGGTGCAGGACGGTGGGGCGGTAGGTGCGACGCCTCGGTGCGGGACGGTGGGGGCGGTAGGTGCGACGCCTTGGTGCGGGACGGTGGGGCGGTAGGTGCGACGCCTTGGTGCAGGACGGTGGGGGCGGTAGGTGCGACGCCTCGGTGCAGGGTGGTGGGGCGGCGTGTGGCTGCTTCGGACGTACCACGGCGGAGGGTTGATCGTGGGGTGCCAAGCTGTTGGCATGGAGTTTTTGTGTTATCACCGCGACCGGCCCGGGTCGCTGGGGCTGCGGCACGAACTGCTTGAGGAACACTGGTCGTACATGGATCGGTTTGCCGCTGAAATGATCGCCCGCGGTCCTACTTTTGATGGTGAACGGCTTACCGGCAGCCTGCACATCGTGGACCTGCCTGATTCGGCCGCGGCTCGCGCGTTTGCCTTCGACGAGCCTGGTTATCAGGCCGGCGCCTACCGTGACGTGCTGATCCGGCGGTAGCGCAACCTGCTGGGCCGCACCATGTGGGAGTTCCCTAGCGGGCGCGCTGACGGCGGCCACTATCTGGTGCTGGGTCTCGGGATTGCCGGCACCTCGGCTGACCTCACTCCTCCCGAGAACCGGGACGAACTGATCGCTTTCGGTCCGCTGCTGTCCGATGACGGCACGAAGTGGCTGGGCACGGCTCTGCTGGTTCGTGCTCCCGGATCGGAGGCCGCCCGCGACCTGTTGACCCGGGATAGTTACGCCGACATCGAGGTGCACGAATGGCGGTTCGGTGGCCGTCGATAGGGTCAGGTCGCTGGGTGGCTGGTGAAGGCGGCCCGCCCGCTGGTCCGGCTGCGCAGGACGTTGTCGAAGTCGAGCAGGGCGGCCATCGGGACAACTGCGGTGACCTGCCGTTCGGACAGGGCGGTCACCTCGCCGCCGCGTTCGGCCAGGTCGACGACGATCCCGCCGATTTCTTCGGCTGGCGCGATCACGGTGATCTCCAGAGCCGAAGCAGCCGAAGGGGTCGTGACAGCCGAAGCAGCCGAAGCAGCCGAAGCAGCCGAGGGAGTCGTGACAGCTGAAGCAGCCGAAGCAGCCGAAGCAGCCGAGGGAGTCGTGACAGCTGAAGCAACCGAAGCAGCCGAGGGAGTTGTGGCAGTCGACGCAGTCGAGGGAGCCGAAGGAGTCGAGGCAGCCAGGGCAGTCGAGGCAGTGAAAGCGGTCGAGGCAGTGGAAGCCCCCCGGTGGTGGTGATCGCGGCCCTGTTCACCGAGGCGAGCCGAGGGGGTCGAGGCAGTGGAAGGAGTTGGGGGAGCCGGCGGATTCGGGGGAGTCGGGGGAGCTGACGGAGCTGGGGGTATCACCCGGAGCCGGCCTGTCCACGCGCGCAGTCCGCCGACGGCTGCGCGGACCTGCCACGGATCGATTCCGGACAGTACCGACCAGCCGGTTGCCGGGTCGACACCGCCGGTCAGGTCCGGATCGTCGGCCAGCAGCGTGGCGAGTGCCGCTGCGAGCCGAGCCTCGTCGGCGTCGTCACGGGCCTCGAACGGGATACGCACAGTCACCGGCCGTCCGGATCGAGGCGTCTCCCGCACCCCGGCCAGGCCGACGACGTCACCCGCCTCCGCCCGGTTCAGCTCGGCGTATCCGCGCGGCCCCAACCGCAGGACCGGCCCGGCCAGGGTGCCCTGCTCCACACGTACCCAAGTGACATCGTCCTTGACCTTGAAAACCGTCGTCGCGAGAGCCGCCTCCGGATCGCCGGCCGGCGGCGGCAGGAACTCGACCACGGCGTCCAGCAGCGCGCCGACGCCCTGTCCGGGCCAGGTCGAGCCACCGACCCCCTGTCCGGGCCAGGCCGAGCCACCGACCCCCTGTCCGGGCCGGGGCGAGCCACCGACCCTCCGCCCGGGCCGGGGCGAGCCACCGACCCCCTGTCCGGGCCAGGTCGAGCCACCGAGCACCACAACTCCCGCGCAGGTAAGCGTGACCTCGCGCAACGCCGCCCGTAGCGTCTTCTCGGTGACGTCGCCGAACTCCTCCAGCGCCCCGAGGTGGATCTCGGCGACCTGCTCCTCCAGCAGCCGTCGCGCGGCCAGCGACTCGGGGTCGTCGGCGGTGTCGTCCCGCACCACCCCGCCGTCCCAGCTGTGCCGCCGCATGGTGACCAGATCGACGAGCCCCACCAGATGCCCGTCCCGCAGGACCGGCCGTTGCACGACGAGAGGTGCCACCCCGAGCCGTTCCCGGATACCGTCGGTGACCGCGCCGAGGTCCGTCCCGCCCCGCCCGATCCCGTCGACGAAGACCAGGCAAGGCATTGCCGCGGTACGCCAGAGCAACTCCTCGTGACACGTCACCGACTCCCGCCCGAGCACGAGAACAGCCCCGTCGACGACCCGCAGAGCGCGTTCGGTGCCCCCGGGTGACCGCAGATCGACATCGACGCGCACAAGATCGATCCGTTCCCCGGCATGTTCGAAACTGACGGCCGCGCCGAAGTGGGTGATGCCCGGATCCTCGTCGGCCGGCTCACCCGGAAAGGGCTCCCCGGAACACTCCCGCACCGGCTGCAGAGTCCCGTTCACCCGGAGGATCCGGTCCACGACGGCAGTCTCACCGGCGCTGAGAATCCCGAGACACCGCATGCCGCCCCCTTGATCGACTCCGGCGAGCCTAGCCCCGGTCAGGAACCGGTGGCCCCGGTGTCGTAGGTCCGGTGTGTCCCGGCCCGTGCGCGGTCGCCGACCCGGTCCGGGACACCGGCGTGGTGGCGGAGGCCGGCCCGTGGGTTCCGGGAGATTCTGTGACGGCCCCGTGAAGGAACCGGCCACCGTCGACCGTCGCCGATAGGATCCGGCTCTCTGTCGATGTGTCTCGGGGGCCCTTCTTGAAACGTACGCTGCTGCTTCTGCTCGTTCTCCTGCTCGGGGGCGGCTGGCTGATCGCCGGGGCCGGGGACGGGCTGCGCCGGGAGCACGTGGTGGCCGCCGGGGTGCCGTTGGAGGAGGTGCATCCGGCCGGGGACGGGAAACGGCCCGGTGTGGTGGTCGCGCACGGGTTCTCCGGGTCGGCGAGGCTGATGGAGCCGTTCGGGGACACCCTCGCCGCCCGCGGGTACGTGGTGGTGCTGCTCGACTTCGCCGGGCACGGCGCCAACACCGGCGGGCTGCCGGATCAGGCTGCCGGCACCGACAAGTCCACCCGGGTCCTGCAGGCGAATCTGGACGCGGCAGTCGCCCACCTGCGGTCGCTGACCGATGTGGATCCGGCCCGGATCGCGCTGGTCGGCCATTCGATGGGCGCGGGCGCGGTGACCCGGTACGCCGCCGCCCACCCGGACGTCGCGGCGACCGTGGCGATCTCCCTGCCCGGCGTGGAGGCGGCCTCCCCGCAGGGCCCGGCCAACCTGTTGACCCTGGTCGGCGGCCTGGAGTTCCCCGGTTTCCACTACTCCGCCGAGACCGTGGCGGCGCAGCGTCCCGACCGTATGGTCCGCACGATCACCGGTGTCGAGCACATCACCGTCCTGTACGCGCCGGAGACCCATCGCGCGATGCTGGCCTGGCTGGACTCCACGTTCGGCGGGCCACTGACCTACGCCGACGTCCCGTTCCCGGCCCGGCGGCTGCTCGGTGCGGGCCTGCTGGTGCTGGCGTTCCTGATCGGACTCCATCCACTGGTGACGCTGCTGGCCGGTGGCCCGCGCACCACCGGGAAGCCGAAGCTGTGGCCGGGCCTGCCTCGTCTGGGCCTGACGGTGCTGGTCACCGCGGGGGCCGCGGCGGTCGGCGCGGTTGCCGCCCGGTTCCTCCCGACGACCCAGATGCCCATCGCGATCGCCGGCTACGTCACCGGATATGCGACGGTCACCGGAGCCTTATTGCTGGGGTACGCCTACCGCATCGCGCCTCCGGGAAAGCCGAGGAATCCGGGACAGCCGGGAGAGCCGGGGAATCCGGGACAGCCAGGGAAGCCGGAGAAACCGGGGAAGTCCGGCCGGCTGCTCCTGACCGTGCCCTACGCGATCGTCGCCATCGCCGTACCGGTGCATCTGGGGTTGACCCATGCCATCCCCGTCGGCGACCGCTGGTGGCTGCTTCTGATCATGTGGGCCGCGTTCTTCCTGTTCGCCTGGGCGGCCGAGCTGGTGTCCGGCGGCTCCCCGGTGCTCCTGCTGGCGATCTCCGCGGTCTTCGTGATCGTGCTGGCCGCCGCCGCGGTGGCCGGGCTGACCCACAGTTTTGTGGTGCTGGCCCTGTTCCCGCTGATCGGCCTGTTCCTGTGGCAGGCGGTGTGGAGCGCGATCCTGCACCGCCACGGCGCGGCGACCTGGGTGACCGCCCTGACCGGCTCGATCGTCCTGACCTGGCCCTTGGCGATCACCCTGCCCCTGATCGGCTAGGGGGTTCTGTTATCCGGCCCGAGGCCGAACAAAAAACCCTAGAAGCCGGGCCGCCAGCCGCCGTGTGACTCGGCGAGGGCGGCGGCGACGGTCATGGCGTCGGCGGCGGCGATGTGGGCCGGGTACTCCGGGAGCAGATCGTCCCAGACCACCAGCCACGAGCCGTACAGCTGCGACTGCCCTTCCGGCCGGGCGAAGAACCAGACGTGCAGGTGTGCCGCCCCGTCGCCGAGACGGTAGACGTGTGCCCGGGAGATGTGCGGCAGTGCCTGCACGTGCCGCACGATCCGGGTGGTGAGCAGCCCCAACTCGGCGGCCATCTCGTCGGGCAGGTCGGCCAGGTCGTGGTGGTCGCGCGGGTGCAGCATCAGCGCCAGCGGCACGCCGACCCCGTCGATCTGGGTGAGCCGCCACCGCTCGTTGAGCCAGATGCCCTCGTCGCGGCGTTTGCAGCCACCGCACTCGGCCGGATCCTCGCCGTGCCGGTCGGGTTCGGGCAGCACCGGCGGCCGCAGCGGCGCGACCCGGAGCCCGTCCTGTTCGAACGGACTGATCTCCCACCCGGTCATCCGGGACAGCGGCAGCCGCCCTTCGGTGTCCGCCGCCGCGACGGCGTGGGCGTGGAACTGCTCGGGGCTCAACGGCATGCCCGGAAGGATAACCAAGACGAATTCGACCCCTGCCGAGGAACGGTAAACAGTGCTCGTCGGTAGCCGATGATGCTCGCGTCGATTGCCGTCGTACGACCGCCGGGAGTTCTTAGTGGTGCAGAAGCCGACCGTTGCCTTTGTCGGCGCCTCCTGGGCGGCGCTGGGTCTGGGAGTCCTGTCGTTCGTGGTGGGGCTGTGGAACGCCGGCATGGACCGCTCCGAGAAGGGCTTCTACGGGGCGGTCCTGGTGCTCGGCCTGTTCGCCGCGGTCTCGTTGCAGAAGTCGGTGCGGGACCGGACCGAGGGGCTGCCGGTGTCGGCGCTGTACCTCGGCCTGTCCTGGTCGGTCGTCGGCATCTCGGTGATCATGCTGGTGGTGGGCCTGTGGAACAGCGGCCTGACCCTGAGCGAGAAGGGCTTCTACGGGCTGGCGTTCGCGATGACCCTGTTCGCGTCGGTCGCCGTGCAGAAGAACGTGCGTGACAACCTGCAGTACGACAGGCAGCAGCAGCAGGCCGCGCCGGAGTCCTACCGGCGTGCCGGGATGACCGACCTGCCCTGACGGTCCAGGGCGAAACTCGTCGCTGCCAGGCCCAGGCCCAGGATGCTCAGGGCCAGTCCGGCCCAGGCGGGGGAGAGGTAACCGAACCCGCGGGCGATGACCAGGCCGCCGAGGGCCGCGCCGATGCTGTTGGCGACGTTCATCGCGGACTGGTTGACCGCCGCGCCCATCAGCTGTGCGCCGGGCGCCACCGTGATCAGCCGGGCCTGCAGCGCCGGGCCGAGGAACAGGCTGGTGCCGCCGACCAGGAACGCGCCCACGAACAGGCCGGCCGGGGTGTGCGCGAACAGGGCGAAGAACAGGATCGCCACGATCACCGAGGAGAACCCGAGCAGCAGTGCCCGCCGCAGGTCCCGGTCGGCGAACCAGCCGCCGAGCGCGTTGCCGACGGTCATGCCCAGACCGAAAGCGACGAGCACCCACGGCACGGTGCCCGCGGCGAACCCGGCGACCTCGGTGGTGACCGGCGCGATGTAGCTGTTGACCGCGAAGAACCCGGCGAACCCGATCGACGCGGTGGCCGCCACCAGCCACACCTGCGGGCGGGCCAGGATCCGCAGCTCGGCGCGGGCCGACCCGGATTCCACGGCGGGCGCCTCCGGGACGACCGCCGCCACGGCGATCAGGGTCAGGACGAAGACCACGGCGATCACCGCGTACGACACCCGCCAGCCGGCGTTCTGTCCGAGACTCGTCATCGCCGGCACCCCGACCAGGTTGGCCAGGGTCAGACCGCCGAGCACCACCGCGTACCCACGCGCTTCCTTGCCCTTGCCCATCAATGACGCGGCCAGCAGGCCGGCGGCGCCGAAGTAGGCCCCGTGCGGCAGTGCGGCGACGAACCGCGCGACGAGCACCAGGCTGAACGTGGGGGCGACGGCGGAGGCGACGGTCCCGGCCGCGAACAGCACGAGAAGGATCAGGACCAGGCGCTTGCGGCGCCAGCGGGCGGTCAGCGCGGCGATCAGCGGGGCACCGGCGACGACACCCAGCGCGTACGCGGTGATGGTCCAGCCCGCGTCCGCGACCTCGTCCGGGGAGGTGCCGCCGAGCAGGTCCCGCGCGATGTCGGGCAGCAGTCCCATGGCGACGAACTCGGTGAGACCGATGGCGACGCCACCCAGAGCCAGGGCTATCAGAGCGGTCCAGCGGTGACGGGGCGTGAGGTGTTCCATGGCGCGGGACTTTAGCAACGCCGTTGCGCAACGCGGAAGCTAGAGTGACGGCGTGCACCAGAACTTCCTCCGCGGATACAACGAAGCTCTGGTCCTGGCCGTGGCCCGAGCTGCCCCTACCTTCGAACGCGGCCATGTCGCCAAGGCCACCGGCCTCACCCCGCAGGCCGTCTCCAAGGTCCTCGCCCGCCTCCTCGACGACGGCGTGATCGTCACCGCCGGTGAGCGCCGCCCGGTCACCGGCCGTGCCGCCGCCGTCTACGAGCTGGTCCCGGACAGCCGGCACGCGATCGGCGCGCACGTCTCCCGCCGCAGCCTGCGCCTGGCCCTGACCGACCTGGCCGGAACGGTGCTCGACTCGTCGGTCACCCCGCTGCCCGGCGACTTCACTCCCGGCCAGCTGATCGACGCCCTGACCGAGCAGGTCAAACTCCTGCGCGGCGGGTACGACAGGTTGACCGGTGTCGGCATCGGCATGATCGGCCCGCTCGACCAGGCAGCAGGCACCGTCCGCGACGCGCACGGGCTGCGGCACTGGCACGACGTGCCGCTCGCCGACCTCGCGCACCGGGCCCTCAACCTGCCGGTCCACCTGGACAAGGACGTCACCGCCGGGGTCACCGCCGAGGCGTGGCGGCGCGGCCCGGGCTTCCGCGACGCCGCCCTGATCATGGTCGAGTCCGGCGTCGGCGCCGGCCTGTGGCTGGGCGGTTCCGCCCACCGGGGCGCGCACACCAACGCCGGCGAGTTCGGCCACACGGTGATCCAGCTCGACGGCCCGCCGTGCGCGTGCGGGCGGCACGGCTGCCTGGAGGCCATGCACGACCAGGCGATCCGGGCGGGCGACGTGGACCTGGCGGCCCGGATCCTCGGCGCCGGCGTGGTGAACCTGTTGCAGACCCTGGACCTGGGCCACGTGGTCCTGGCCGGCACCGACCTGCTGCGCCACGGCGCGACGTACGCCGGCGCGGTCACCCGGGCGGTGCGAACCCAGGTGCCCCGCGCCGACTGGCTGACCGTGGACGTCTCCCTGTCCGCCCTCGGCGACGACGCGATCGCCGCCGGCGCGGCCATGCAGATCCTGGACGGCCGCTACGGCGTGCCCGGGTTGACCGCCTGATCCGACGGGGGTCTTTCCGGGAGATCGGCGGGTGGGGCGCGGTGCGGGTGCCTACCTTGGGGCGATGAGACGAATCTTGGCGCTGACCTGCGCGGCCGTGGCCCTGGCGGGATCCGTGGTGCTCGGTGGGGGCGGCGCCGCGGGTGTGCCGGCGCCGGTCGCGTCGCCGCCGCTCGGGGACGACTACTACACCAGCCGGCAGATGGAGCGGGGGCTGCCGGGGGTGGCCGACCTGCCCGCCGGCTGGACCGTCGCCACCAGCGGCCCGGGTGTGGGGCTGTCCACCCTGGACCTGTGCACGTTCATGGCGGGCGGACCGCCGTTCAACACCACGATCGTCACCCGGACGTACGTCCACCGGGGTGGGGCTCGTCTGACCGTCGACATCGTGGCATCGGGCGCGGAGTCGGCCCGGCGCACCGTGACGGAGACCGCCGCGGTGCCGCGGACCTGCCCGACCGCGACCAACGGCGACGGCCTGACCAGGCGTAACACCGCCCTGCCGCTGCCCGCCACCGGTGACGCCTCGGCCGGGGTGATCTCGGTGCCGGTGTCCGCGCAGCAGTCCGAACCGCGGGTCTACTCGGCCGTGGTCGCCCTCGGCCAGGTCTGGGCGGGCTTCCTGCAGACCGGCGGCGAGCAGGCCGGTTTCGCTCCGATCGTGACGGCCGGGACGTCGGCGGCACGCCGGATCAGCGCCGCGCCGACCACGGCCGAGCTGGAGCGGGCCCTGCTGACCACCGCGGACCTGCCGGCCGGCTTCCGGCAGACGAGCGCCGCCGACACCCGGGAGTTCTTCACCGCCGACGACTGCGCCGGGAAACCGGTCGACCACGGCACCCCGGCGACCTTCGTGCACCGGACCTTCGTGCAGGGCGACGTCACCGTCCGGGTTGCGGCCGGGACGGCGGAGCGGGCCGGCGCGCTGATCAAGGGGATGGCCTGCCCGTCGTTCACCGCCCTGAAGCTGCCCGCGACCGACCTCACCACCAACGCGGGTGTCGTCTACCCTGGCCGGCCGGTGCGGGCGCGGGCGGTCTTCGTCTACCGCGAGGTGTTCACCGAGTTGGTGGCGACGGTCCCGGACCGCGCCGGGATCCCGGCGATCGAGAAGATCCTCGAGGACGGCTGGCTCGGCAAGGTCTTCGCCGTCTACTACCCGGAGAACCCCACCGGCCGCCGGGTCGAGCACCTGACAAGGGGAAACACTTTCGGGCCCCGGTAGGATTCACCGACAGCTCGATCATGGGAGCGTCGATGAGTTACCCGCCACCGTCCTACCCGCCGCCGGTCGACCCCTTCGACACGCCGCCGGACGCGCAGCCGCACTACGGCCAGCCGGCGCCGTCCTACCCGCCGCCGCCCCCGCCGCCTGCGCCGACGCTGGCGCAGCCGACCGTGCCGCATCAGGTCTACCCGCAGCAGCACTACCCGCCGCCCACGCCGCCGCGGCCGCGCACCGACTCCCGGACCGTGGCGATCACCCTGATCGTGGCGGCGATCGCGGCGACCCTGCTGGTCGGCGGCGGGACGGCGTTCTACCTGGCGGGGGCGAGGTTCGGCGGTACGGCGAGTCCCGGCCCGAGCCCGAGTCCCAGCCCCAGCGCGAGCCCCGGCCCGAGCGCGGTGCCGGCGGCCGAGATCAGCATCAGCGAGCCGGACACCCTGAACGGCCACGCCAAGATCGAGGCGGACGAGCTGGACTCGCTCACCACCGACATGGAGAAGGAGCTGGAGGGGTATCCGGGCGCGGCGAACGCGTTCGGCGCCGTCTACGGCAACCTGGCCCAGAAGAAGATGATCGCCGCGCTCGCCGCCGAGGTCGACATCGACGACCCGCAGCGGATGCTGGACACGGTGTTCCAGTCGTTCAGCGGCAGCAACCAGCTGACCGGTGTCACCTCGGCCAGTGTCGGTTCGCTCGGCGGTGTCGCCCAGTGCGGCAACGCGAAGGTCGGCGAATCGGACGTGGCGATCTGCGGCTGGGCCGACGAGGGCAGCGTCGGCATGTTCCTGTTCTTCTACCAGACCGCGGTCGACGTCAAAGGCGACTTCCCGGACATGCGGGCCGAGATAGAGACGAAGAGCTAGGCCGGAGGTGGCGGGAAACGGGTGACGGCCGGGCGGCGGTAGGCCTTTCCGACTTCGGCGCCGATCAACGCGGCGCCGAAGAAGAACGGCGTGAAACCGAGAGGCAGGATCCAGGCGAATCCGGTCATGCCGTCGCCCCAGCCGGCCGCCACGGTCCGGTCGATCACCAGCCCGGCCCCGATGAACTGCGGGATCAGGGCGGCGGCCGCCATCAGGGCCATGAACCGGGTGTGCCGCCACGCGGCCAGGAAGATCGGGATGACCAGCAGGAGCGCGCTGCAGCCCCAGCCCGGCTGCGCGAATTCCGTCTCGAACGAGGTCGGGCCGATCTGTTTGACACCGCTCGCGGTCCACAGCGAGAGAGCGACCAGGCCGGCGGAGACCAGGGCGAGGCCGAACATCACGCCGGCCGACTCGAGGGTTGACGGTTCCCGGCGCTCGGTCATCGGCACATGATCATCGATACCGCAGGGTCTGTCCACCCTGGCCGGACACTCCGGTGCGATACGCGTACCGCCGCTGCATTACCGATTTTTCGGGAAATTGCCGCAGGGCGAAAACGGCTATTCGATCGAAGTATGACGATTAAATTGGGATGCCCGTCCTCGCCAAGGAGTCGACTTTGCGAAGAATCATCCCCGGGCTGGCCACCCTGATCATGGTGCCGGCCGTTCTGATCGGCGTCTCCCCGGGCGCCTCGCAGGCAGCGACCACGCTCACCGTCGCCGCCGACGGAACCGCCACCTACCGGACCGTGCAGGCCGCGGTGAACGCGGTTCCGGTCAACAACACCAGCCGCGTCACCATCACTATCAAGGCCGGCACGTACCGCGAAAGTGTCGTCATCCCCGCCAACAAGCCGTGGATCACCCTGGAAGGCCTCGGATCGAGCGCCGCCGCCACGGTGATCGTCAACAACAAACCCGCCTCGACCGCCGGCACCACCGGGTCGGCCACGGTCTACGTGCAGGCCAAGGAGTTCTACGGCAAGAACCTGACGTTCAGCAACGACTACGACGAGGCCGCCAACGGGTCGTCGCAGGCTCTCGCGCTGGCGCTCTACGGCGACCGGGCCCGGCTGGGCAACGTGCGGGTCATCGCCGACCAGGACACCCTGCTGATCTACAACAGCGCCCGGGCGTACATCTGGAGCTCGTACATCGAGGGCACCGTGGACTTCATCTACGGCAACGGCAGCGCGGTCTTCTACGCCTGCCAGATTTACGAGAAGCGCAGCACCGGCGGTTATCTGACCGCGGCCAACACGCCGGCCGGCCAGACGTACGGCTTCCTGATCTACAAGTCCACGATCACCGGCGCGACGAACAACGTCACCTACCTCGGCCGTCCGTGGGGCGCCGCCGGGCAGGTCACCGTCCGCGAGTCGAACCTGAGCGCGACCATCCGGATCGCCCAGCCGTGGACCGACATGTCCGGGAACGCCTGGCAGAACGCCCGCTTCTACGAGTACAAGAACACCGGCGCCGGCGCGTCCGTCAACAGCAACCGCAAACAGTTGACGGACGCGCAGGCGGCCGATTACACGCCGCAGAGGTACCTGGCCGGCACCGACGGCTGGAACCCGGCCGGCTGACCGGTTCGGGTCATCCGCGGTCGTAGCGGTTCAGCATCGTGACCGCCGAGGCGGTCAGGTCGGCGATCACCGAACCGGCCGCCTTGACCGCGTCCACCAGGCCCACACCCTGGCCGGACAGCAGCGGCATCTCCTCCAGATCGCCGGTGGTCGCGCCGCGCATCGGGACCAGGTTCGTGTAGCGCAGCAGCTCGATCTCCTGGCCGCCCAGCACGGTCCGGCCGATCACCGGGCGGTCGCCGCCGCCGTCCGGGTGCTCGTCGAGGACCCGGTTGCGCAGCACCCGCATCGGGTTGAACTCCGGGGTCTCCGGGCCGAACAGCGAGGTCAGGACCGTGCCGGTGGCCGCGACGAGACGCTGCTTGTACCCGTCGTGGGCGGCCGACTCGTCGGTGGCGACCAGCCGTGTCCCGATCCAGGCGCCGTCCGCGCCGAGCATCAGCGCGGCGGCCAGCCCACGCCCGTCGGCGATCCCGCCGGCCGCCAGCACCAGGGCCGGGGCGACCGCGTCCACCACCAGCGGCACCAGCGCGAACGTCGGCAGCGTGGCGAAATTGTGCCCGCCCGCCTCGATGCCCTGCGCCACGATCACGTCGACCCCGTCACCGGCTGCCCGGCGCGCGTGCTCCACCGAGCCGACCTGCTCGAACACCCGCACCCCGGCGTCGTGCAACCGGTCGATCCACACCCGCGACGGGTGCCCCCAGTGGAACGACGCCGCCGGGACACCGGCCGTGCACACCACGTCGATCAGTTCGCCGGTCGTGAACGGGGTGATCATGTTGACGTGGAACGGGCCGGTGGTGCCCGCTCGGATCGCGGCGATCGTGGCCGCCACCGCCGGTGGTGGCATCAGCCCCACACCGAGTGATCCCATCGCGCCGGCCTCACCCACCGCGACGGCCAGTTCCGGTGTCATGCCCACGAATGCCATGCCTGCCTGCACGATCGGCGTACGCAGGCCGTACTCGTCGGTGAATCTGGTCTTGATCTGCATGAATCGACTGTGTCGGATCCCGGTCGCAGGGGTGTCGCCGCGCGTGCGGGCGGAGTTGCATGGCGTGCGGAAGTCCGGCACCGGACAGGGGGCTCGCCGTGCCGCAGACGTGGTCCACCCGGGACGTCCCGGCCGAGCAGCGGTTCGGGTACTGGCGCGAGATGATCTGCCAGGCGTTCCTGGCGCTGACCCCGGAGTCGGACCGGCGGGACGCGTTCGCCGGCAGCGTCACCCAGTGGCCGCTGGGCGCGCTGTCGATCGCCCGGATCGTCTCGCAGCGTCAACGGGTCGAACGCACCGAGCGTGATCTGGTCGCCGGATCGCCGCCCGGTTTCTACGCCAATCTGCAGCTCACCGGGGTGAGCACGATGCGCCAGGGCGGGCGGTTCACCGTGCTGCGGCCGGGTGACGTCGCGGTCGTCGACACCACCGAGCCGTTCGTCTTCGAGTTCGGCGACGACTTCCGGCAGTTGTCGTTCTTCGTCCCCGGTCAGTTGCTGCGGGCGCAGATCCCCGGGGCGCCGGCACGAGGACGAGTCCCCGGGCCGCCGTCGCGGGCATCGGCCGCCTCCCGGATTCCGACCGCCACCCGGATCCCCACCACCGTGGGAGTCGGCGCGGCGCTGCGGCACCTGCTGACCGCGCTGCCGGGTGGCTCGCCGCGGCTGGCCCCGCACGCTGCCGCGCTGCTGGCCGAGGCCCTGACCGGGCCGGGCGACGCGCCGCCGCGGCGAGTGCCGCACACCCACGCCCGCGCGGTCGCGGACATCGAGGAACATCTCACCGACGACGATCTCTCACCGTCGGCGACGGCCCGGCGACTGGAGATTTCGGTACGGTCGGTGCACGCCCTGTTCGCCGGCCGCGAGTTGTCGTACACCGCCACGGTGCGCCGTCTGCGCCTGGACCGGGCGGCCCGCGACCTGCGTGATCCGGCGCGCGCCCACCTGCGGGTGGCCGACGTCGCGGCGGATGCCGGATTCGCCGACGTGACCGCTTTCCATCGGGCGTTCCGGCGCGAGTTCGGGCGGACTCCGGCGCAACTGCGGCAGAGGCCCGGTTCCGAAAGCCGGCCGGATGCGAGGCGCGGTCCCGGTGGTGGCTGACGCCGGCCGACCTGGAGCGTACCGTCGCGTTATGACCTATGTAGTTGATTTTGAGACGGTTTCGACGGTCGGGCTGGAGTCGTCGCCGGTGGCTGATGCGCTGGCCGGGCTGCGGGCGAACGAGGCCCGCTACTTCAAGAACAAATACGGTCACGTCTTCACCACCGAGCCCGCCGCCGGCGCCGCCGAGACGGTCGACCGGGTGCACGGCATCCTGGCGAGCGAGCGCGGCCTGGTCATCGCGTCCCGCCCTCTCGAAGCGACCGCTTTCCAGGTCGAGAACATCAGAATGGCGTACGTGTTCTACGAGAGCGGCCTGTCCGTCAACGTGATGTACACGGTCGACGACGGCGGAAAGCGCGCGGTCGGCTTCAAACTCTCCGATGGCATGGACGTGCCGGAGGAGTTGGGCGCCTTCAAATTCGCCTGCCAGAAGTCGAAGCTGGCCGGCACCATCCGGGGCTCCTACTTCGTCGTCAAGAACGAGCACGTGATCTGATCTCCCCAGGGTGTCGAGGGGAGTGACGCATGCAACGGCACGGTCAGGTGGTCAACGTCCGGGCGGGCAAACGGGAGGAATACCTGCGGTTGCATGCCGCCGTGTGGCCTGCCGTCGAGGAGACGTTGACGCGGTGCAACGTACGTAACTATTCGATTTTCCTGCTCGAGGACACGCTTTTCGCCTATTACGAGTATGTCGGGGACGATCACGACGCCGACATGGCGCGGATCGCCGCCGACCCGGTCACGCAAGAGTGGTGGACGCACACCGATCCCTGTCAGGAGCCGTGGGGCACCGGACCGCCGGCTGGCAAGGGCCCGTGGCGGGACGCCGCCGAGGTGTGGCACCTGGACTGATTCCCTGTGAATCGCCTTCGATGCCGGTGAGGAACCGGCGAGGAGACCCCCAGGAAGCGGACAGGGGAACACCATTCACTACGATTTCTCCACTGATCGATCTCTCAGCGTGAATAGGTAATCGGCTCACGTCGGCTACAGTTCCGTCCTCGATGAGGGGACGATCAGTGCAGAGATCCAGGAAGACCCGTGCGCCGCTGTGGGCGAAACTCACCGCCACGCTCGGCGGCTTTCTGATGGTCACCAGCGGTGGGCTGCTGGTGACCAAGGAGGTGGTGTTCGCCCGGATCAGCGCGGTCGAGGACTCCGGTCTGATCGTCGGCGACAACCTGCCGGGCGAGGCGAAGTCGGAGATCAAGGGGCCGGTCAACGTCCTGCTCGTCGGCATCGACCCGCGTGACGACGTGACCCCGCCGCTGGCCGACTCGATCCTGGTCGCGCACATTCCGGCGAGCATGGACCAGGCGTACATCTTCTCGCTGCCCCGCGACCTCTACGTGGACATCCCGGCGAACGCGAAATCGCAGTACGCCGGCGGCAGAGGCAAGATCAACGGCGCGATGAGCCTGGGCAGCCGGGTGCCGGGCGGGAAACCCAGCGTCACCCAGGGCTTCCAGCACCTGGCGAAAACGGTCACCCAGGTCACCGGGGTGCAGACCTTCGACGCCGGCGCGATCGTCAACTTCGGTGGTTTCAAGAGCATCGTCGAGGCGATGGGCGGGGTCACCATGACGATCGATCAGGAGATCAGGTCCGAGCACCTGAAACCGAACGGGAAACCCCGCGACCGCCGGCCGGAATGCGCGGATCACGGTTGTGAACACCCGTACATCGGGGAGCAGAAGGTCTACAAGAAGGGCACCTATCACCTGAAGGCGTACGAGGCCCTCGACGTGGTGCGCCAGCGGTACAGCCTGAAGAACGGCGACTACGACAGGCAGAAGAATCAGCAGCGATTCGTCCGGGCGATCGCCGAGCAGGCGCTGAGCAAGGACGTGGTGACCAATCCGGCGAAACTGCTGAAGGTGCTGGACGCGGCGGGGGAGTCGCTCACCTTCTCCGGCGGTGGCAACACCATCGTGGACTGGGCCGTCGCGATGCGGAACGTGGACCCGAAGAACATGATCACGATCAGCCTGCCGGGTGGCCGCTTCGACATCAACGGGCGGTACGTCGGCGAGCAGTTCACCGGCCCGGTCGACGACTTCTTCACCGCCCTCGCCGAGGAGCGGGTGCCCCAGTTCCTGATGGACAACCCCACCTTCGTCGGCACGAACTAACCCTTCACCGCCGCGACCAGGGTGTCGACCATGACCTGATAACTGCGGTCGATGTTCTGTGGATAGCCGAAACCGCCGCCGCTCTCCAGGTTGGCGAATCCGTGCAGCGCCGAGCGGACCATCCGGGCGGCGTCGATCCGGGCGTCGTCGTGCAGCCCGAAACCGGCCAGCACGTCGAACAGGACCCGCAGCGCCTCGTTGCTCGCGAGAAGATCCTCCTCGTCGCCGGGCGCCGGAGCGCGCACGGTCGCGGCGTACCGCCCCGGATGGGTCAGGGCCCACCGGCGGTACGTCTCGGCGAAGGCTTGCAGGGCGTTCACCCCCGCCTTCCCGGCCGACGCCCGGGCCATCTCGACGGCGAACTCGCGTTTGGCCAGGATGGCGATGCCCCGGCGGAGCGCGTCCAGGGAGTCGACGTGTTTGTACAGCGACGGGGTGCGGACTCCGACCCGCTCGGCCAGCAGGCCCATGGTCAGCCCGGCGAACCCCACCTCGTCGGCCAGGTCGGCCCCGGCCGCGATCACCGTCGCCGGGGCGAGACCCGCCCTAGGCACGGGCGGTCACCCGCAGGAAGTCGAGCAGCAGCGCGGTGGTCTCGGCCGGGAACTGGACGTGCGGGTAGTGGCCGGCGCCCTCGACGACCTCCAGCCGGCCGATCCCGGCGGGCAGCTCGGCCAGGATGGCCTCGCCCTCGGCGCGCGGGTCGGCCCAGTCCGGGTCGGCGGACCCTTCCACGATCAGAACCGGGCAGCGTACGCCGCCGAGTTTCGCTCCGGCGTCAGCCGGTGAGGTCTTCATCATCGTCTGCAGTGCCTTCATCCGTCCGGGCTCGCGCATCATGGCCTCGACGCGCGACTGACGCTCGGTCCAGTCGGCCGGCTTGCGCCCCGGGTAGGCGTGCTCCAGATAGGCCATCCACTGTCCGACACCGCCCATCATGGCACCGGCCAGCCGGTAGAAGCCCTTGCGGTAGGCGGCCACCCGCAGATCGCCCAGCTTGACGGCCTGGGCACGGGTGAACGGCGCCAGCTCGACGATGCCGGTGATCGACCCGGGCGCGGTGGCGGCGGCGATCGTGGCGGCGCCACCGGCGATCGAGTGCCCGACCAGCACCGCGGGCCCGCCCAGCTCGGCGACGACCGCGACCAGGTCGGCGGCGATGTCGGTACGCGAATACGACGGCCACGTGGCGGTCGACTCGCCGCAGCCCCGCAGATCGACGTTGGCCACCCGGTAGCCGGCCTCGACCAGTCGCGGGGCGACGAACCGGTAGGCCTCGCGGCTGTCGCCCATGCCGTGTGCCAGCACGACCAGCGGGCCCTGGCCGGTCACGTCGTAGGCGATCCGGCCGTCGGTGACTGTCACGTACTCGGTCATTTCCGCTCCCTTGGCTAATTGCGTTAGCTAGAAGCTAATGGCATTAGCCAGCGCCTGTCAAGCCCTGGCTATCCTCGGAGAATGCTGAAGACGGCTTACACCGACACGGGCGGAGAAGGCCGAGCCGTGGTGCTCACCCACGGCGCCGGCATGAACCACACGATGTTCGACCCACAGGCCGCTGAGCTGCAGAAAGCCGGATACCGCGTGATCCGCTGGGACATGCCCGGGCACGGCGCGTCACCGCTGGACCCCGGCACCCGCTTCACCGCCACCGGCGCCCTCACCGAACTCGCCGCCCTCCTCGACTGGCTGCGCCTGGATCGCCCGGTGCTGATCGGGCACTCCCTCGGCGGCAACCTGTCCCAGGCCCTGGTCCGCGCCGACGCCGACCGGGCCGGCGGCCTGATCGTCCTGGACGCGACGTGGAACGCCGGCCCGCTCAACGGCCTGGAACGCCTCGGTCTGCGCCTGGCCGCCCCCGGTCTGGCGATGATCCCGCCGGCCCGCCTGCCCGACCTGATGGCCCGGGTCTCGGCGGTCACCCCCGAAGCGGTCGACCACGCTCGTACGGCCTTCGCCGCCATGCCGTCCCGGACCTTCCGCGACGTGTGGCGGGCCACGGCGTCCCTGGTCGCGCCGGAACCCGGCTACCGCACACCGGTGCCGGTGGCCCTGATCCGCGGAGCCCGCGACCGCACCGGCAACATCGCGACGGCGATGCCCCGCTGGGCGTCCGCCGAGAAGATCGACGAGCACGTGATTCCCGCGGCCGGCCACCTGGTGACCCTGGACGCCCCCGGCCCCACCTCCGAGGCGCTGCTGGACGTCCTGTCCCGCTGGTGACCGCACCTGTGGGTACGGTGCCTAGGTGATATCGGGAATATCCGACAAGGTGCGGTCCGGTGGGGTGCAGCCGTGGAGGTGACGGATCCCCTGATTCCACCGGCGGCCGTCGTCGTGCTGCTGCTCGCGGCGGTTGTCGTCGTGCTGCTGACGATCGGGCGCCGCCGGTTCGTCGCGGCCCTCCGCCGTCCGGTGCCGGTCGCCGTCGGATGCCAGCTCGCGGTCGCGGCGATCCTGGCCGTGCGGTACGCGTACCCGCCGTCGACCCTTCTGCTGGTCTACCCGGTGTTCCTGGCCGTCTGCGCGGTGGGCCTGCACCGGGGCAGTCCGGTCGCCTACTGGCTGAGCCTGACCGGCCTGGGGATCCCGCTGATCGGCCTGACGCTGCTCACGGTGATCGGCGACACCGGAACCGTCGCGGAGCCCACCACGGAGAACATGCTGGTCATGGAGGCCGACGCGCCCGCCCCCGACCCGACCGACTACCTGCTCCCGATCCTGGCCGCGTTGACGACGGCCCTGCTCCTGACCACCTCCGCCCGCCGCGCCTTCCGCACCCGCCACCCCTGACCCTCAGCGCCCGGTACCGGAAGTGGTCAGGGGTGGGCGGCCCGGTGGGTGAGGACCTCGTCCATGTGGGTCTCGGCCCACTGTTTCAGGGTTCGCATCGTCTGGTGCAGGGACAGGCCCAGGTCGGTCAGCTCGTAGTGGACGGTGGACGGGACCGTCGGTGTCACGGTGCGGGTGATCAGGCCGTCGCGTTCCAGCGCCCGCAACGTCTGCGTCAGCATCTTCTGGCTCACCCCGGCCAGCAGTCGGGACAGTTCGGAGTAGCGCATCGGGCGGGGTGAACCGGTGCAGTCCGGGCCGCTGCCCAGCGCCGCCAGGATCAGCGTCACCCACTTGTCGGAGAGGCGTTCGAGCAGTTTGCGGCTGGGGCAGACGGCCAGGAATGCGTCGTACTCCGCCTTGGCCTGTGCCTTCTTCTGGGCCGCTGACGTCGTCGCCATTTCGGGGGAACCTTCCTGCGGGTGGGTTACGCACTCCGAGGTGCCTACTTCCCCTCGGAGAGTTACTTCCCGATAGTACGAAGTATGACTTCCACTGCACTGCCCGGTGGCATCTGGACCATGGGTGACCTCGACGTCTCGCGCTTCGGTTACGGGGCGATGCAACTCGCCGGGCCCTGGGTGATGGGACCGCCCGCCGACCACGCCGGGGCGCTCGCCGTCCTCCGCGAGGCCGTCGAGCTGGGCATCGACCACATCGACACCTCCGACGCGTACGGGCCACACGTCACCAACCGGCTGATCCGCGAGGCTCTCCACCCGTACCCGCAAAGCCTGAAGATCGTCACCAAGGTCGGCGCGAACCGGGACGATCAGGGCGGCTGGCCGACGGCGCGGGATCCGGAGAGCCTGCGCCGCCAGGTGCGGGAGAACCTCGACCGCCTCGGCCTGGACACGCTCGACCTGGTCAACCTGCGCCTGGGTGACGGTCAAGGACAGGTTCAAGAGCCGATTGCCGAGGCGTACGGCACCCTGGCCGAGCTGCGGGAACAGGGACTGATCCGGCATCTCGGGGTGAGCAACGCGACCGCCGAACAGGTCGCCGAGGCGCGCTCGATCGCACCGATCGTGTGCGTGCAGAACATGTACAACCTGGCGCACCGCGACGACGACGCCCTGATCGACGAGCTGGCCGCCGACGGCATCGCCTACGTGCCGTTCTTCCCGCTCGGCGGCTTCAGCCCGCTCCAGTCCGCGGCCCTCTCCGGCGTCGCCGGCCGGTTGGGATCATCGCCGATGTCGGTGGCGCTGGCCTGGCTGCTGCGGAGGTCGCCGAACATCCTGCTGATCCCGGGTACAAAATCGGTCACCCACCTGCGGGAGAACATCGCCGGGGCGGGCCTCGAACTGTCCGCCGACGACCTCGCCGAACTGGACAAGATCGGTCGATGATGTGCCCCCGGTCATGGCCGGCCCACACCGGCCATGACTAGGGTCACCGGCATGCTGGATACGTACGACGCCGTGCTCTTCGACTGTGACGGGGTCCTGGTCGACTCCGAGCGGATCACCAACACCGTGCTCCGGGAGATGCTGCACGAGCTGGGCTGGGAGCTGTCGGCGGAGGACTGTTTCCGGCTGTTCGTCGGGCGCTCGGTCCGGGACGAGAGCCCGATGATCACCGAGCGCACCGGGTTCACCGTTACCGCCGAGTGGATCGCGGCGTTCCGGGCCCGCCGCAACGTGGCCCTGACCCGGGACCTGCTGGCGATCCCCGGCGCCGTCGCCGCGGTCCGCGCGATCGACCGGCTCACCGGCGGGCAACTGGCCTGCGCGAGCGGCGCGGACCGCGCCAAGATCGAACTCCAGCTGACCAAGGTCGGACTCGCCGACGCCTTCGCCGGGAAGATCTTCAGCGGCATGGAGACCCCGCGCACCAAGCCCGCACCTGATGTCTACCTGGCCGCGGCGGCCGCCCTCGGTGTCGACCCGGCCCGCGCGGCTGTCGTCGAGGACACCCCGACCGGGGTCCGGGCCGGAGTGGCGGCCGGAGCGACCGTCTTCGGTTACTGCCCGCCGGACAGCCCGGCCCACCAGCCGCCGCAGGTGATGCTGGACGCCGGCGCCACCCACACGTTCGGCGACATGGCCGAACTGCCCGCGCTGCTGGCCACGGCTCAGCCGGCGAACCGGGCCCTGCGCGCCATCGACCGGTAAGCGGCAAGCGCCGCAGCGTCGGTGTCCGGCCGGAAATTGCGGGACGTGCCCTTCTGGTTGTCGGTGTCGAACCAGACCACGGCACCGATCGACGGCGTTTCCGTGACGTACTGGGAAAGTTTCTTGATCCAGGGGCCTTTGGTGTTCTTCCCGTGCCCGATCGCGGCGGTCTCGGCGAGGACGATCGGTTTGCGTTTGCCGTAGGCCGACACGATCGGGGTGAACAGCGTCTTCGGCGATTCTTTCGAGAAGTTGTAGCCGGAGACGCCCACCCAGTCGACGTAGGAATCGCCCGGATAGTAGTTCTGGAATCTGTTCCACGACACGTCCGGGCCGGAATTCCAGTTCGGTGACCAGACCCAGGCGACGTTCGTGGCCCCGTTCTCCCGGAAGATCCGGTGCATCCGGCGCCACGACTTGACGTATCCGGCCGGTTTCTTCCCGTTGTGGGCGCCGTCCCAGGAGAACCAGTTGCCGTTCATCTCCCAGCCCCAGCGCAGCATCACCGGCCGTTTCATACCGGCCAGCCGGGTCGCCATCAGAGCGATGTTCCTATCCGATTTCCCGCTGGTGATCCGCTGGTGGGTGGTGCCGTCCCAGGACACCATCAGCACCGCGCTCGACGGCACCTCCGGCTCGCTGACCGGCGCGTACCCGGACCACGGGTAGTAGCGGTGGATGATCCGCTGCTCCCGGCCGAGCTGTTCCCGGCGCAGCGCCAGGCTCTCGGTGAGCGTCTTTCCGCGCAGCGACAGATACGATCCGAGCATCGCCTTACCGGCCCGGAACGGAACGGCCCCGCCTTTTCCGCGGGCCGCTTGCGCGGCATCAGGAGCCAGGACCATCGCCGGTACGGCCAACGAAAGCATCCCCAGCAACTGCCGCCTGGCCAGCCCGTTCTCCATGCCGTCCAGCGTGCCCGTGGCCGCCGGGCATCCACCTCACACACTCGTGCGGATAATTCGAGCCGGGAAACGCTAAAGTTCTGCCTTCTCCTCGCCGCGCCGGAAAACCACGTCGGTCACGTCGGCGGCCAACTCGGTGAAATCGGTGCCGTAGGCGGCCGGCTCGACGATCCGCAGCACCAGCGCGAACGGGCGGTCCGCGCCGTACCGCCCGTTCAGAACCGCATGATGCCTGGCCAGATAACGGGCGCCGGCCAGGTTGCTGCCCGCACTGAGGCCGCCGATGTAGAATACCGGACGGCCACCGGCCGGACCCCAGAACCGGGCCAGCAGCACGTAACTGTTCTCCGCGCTGAGCACGTATTCGGTGCCGCCCACGGTGAACGACATCCGCCGTTTCACGTCGTCGAAAACCTCGTACGTGACGCCTCTCAGGATCGTCCGCACGTGGGTGGCGCTGCGCGGGCTGGCGTCACCCGGCCCGCCGACACAGAATTCGGTCAGCCGCCCGATCTCGCCGGACGGCTGATCCTCACCGACCCGGTCGGCGTGCGCGCCGCACTCCCGCGCGATCGTCGCCAGCTCCACCAGGGCGGCGACGTCCCGCCGGTGCACACTGGACTCCTTCGGCGACGACGCGTGCCGCGACACCACGAGCAGGCAACTCGCGCCGGAGCCGAGCCCGAAGAACGCCCGCTCCCGGCTCAGCTTGCGCCGCCGCACCAGAAACCCGGCGAGCCACACGGACGTGCCGGCGATGACGCTGGCCAACAGATTGATCAGAAGGTCCCCCACCCCCCGATCATGTCCGATGTGGCTCGCCGAACCCAGGCCCCTAGCCGACCTGCCAGGTTTCGTGGGTGGTGCGGCCGGCCGGGTACTGGCGTCGGGGGCCGTCGACCGATTCTGATCCGGTGGGGGTGGTGGCTGCCACCTGGGTGGCCCAGTACAGGTCGGGGGCCACGCTGACGTGTTCGGTGCGGTGGAACGGCATGTCGAACTCGATCAGGCCGGAGTGGCTGTACCAGCTCGGGTCGTCGCCGAGCTGGCCCTGCCAGGAACGGCCGCCGACCGCGCCGGGCGTGCCGGACCGGTAGGTCGCCCGGATCGTGGCCAGGTCGGCGTCGCGGACGGTGCGGCGGTATCCGGTGGGCACCGTGCCCCGGACGATCTGGAACAGCTCGTACAGGTACGGGCTGTTCCGGCCGGGCCGGGAGAACGTGCCGGTGAACGTGGTGACGAAGCCGGGCACCGGTTTGCGGGAGCCGACCACGCCGACCGCCGCCTGCCGGAACGACGGCACGTCCATGCTGGACTGCAGCGACGGCCAGCGCAGCGAGACACTGCCGAGGTCCTGGGCGGCGTCCCGCGGCGGGACCGAGATCGCCACCGGCGCGGCCTTCCCGGCGTCGACCCGCACGGTCATCGGCCGGTCGACGACCAGGGCGGGCTGCCCCAGCACGGTGGACTCGTCGTCGTCGGTGGTGTCGGTGTCCCGGCCACGGAAGACGTAACCGGCCAGGCCGTACGTGCCGCGCGGCACCCGGAACGTCATCGTGGGCGTGGTGCCGACCTCGAACCACGACGCACCCCCGTCGACGCCGTCCAGGGACACCGCGACGTCGGTCGCCGGGGAGCCGTCCCGGTTGCGGAAGTCGAGGTTCACCGGGTAGCTCTCCACCTCCTTGTCCAGCGCGTACGGCACCCGCACCTCGACACCGCCCGCCCCGGTGGCCGTCAGACGACCCTCCTGGATGCCGTCCGGGCCGGGCACCCGGGTGTCGGCGGTCAGCGTGGTCGACGCCTGTCCACCGGCCGGTACGGTCAGCGTGCCGGCGCCGAGGGTGAGGCCCGGCCGCGGCGGGGTCAGCGCGAGCGTCAGCGTGACCGGTTCGGCGCCGGAGTTGCGGTAGGTGACGCGCTTGGTGACCGGGGTGTCGTCGTCGTGCGGCCAGGCCTGCCGGCCGAAACTCAGGCTGCCGCCGTCCACCGTGATCTCCTGCTCGACCGCCCGTGCCATGTCCACCCGGCCGGCGCCCTGGGCCAGCACACTCTCGCCGTCCAGACCGGCGGCCGAGGCCATCAGCGCCTCCTTGCGCCGGGCCGCGGTCCAGCCGGGGTGCTTCTGGGTGAGGATCGCCGCTGCCGCCGCCACGTGCGGTGCCGCCATCGACGTGCCGGACATCTCGGTGTAGCCCTCGATCGGGCCCGGTTCGGTGTCGCTGTGCGCGGCCCGGGCGGCCAGGATGCCGACGCCCGGTGCGGCGATGTCCGGTTTCAGCCCGGCGTCACCGGCACGCGGGCCGCGGTTGGAGAAGCCGGCGATCCGGTCGGCGGAGTCCACCGCGGCGACGGTCAACGCCGCGTCGGCGCTGCCGGGCGATCCGACAGTGCCGTCCGGGTTGCGGCTCGGCCCGCTGTTGCCGGCCGCGATCACGAACAGGCTGTCGTACCGGGCGGTCAGCTCGCCGACCGCCTTCTCGAGCGGGTCGATCCCGGGGGAGTCGTCACCACCGAGACTCATGTTGATCACCCGGGACCGCGGGGCGGCCCACTGCATGCCGGCGATGATCTCCGAATCGGTGCACCACCCGCCGGCGTCGCAGACTTTGCCGATGTTCAGCCGTACGCCGGGAGCCGCCCCTCGATGTCTGCCTTCTGATGCCGCGCCGGTTCCGGCGATGATGGAGGCCACGTGGGTGCCGTGCCCGGCCCGGTCGTCGATGTCCGGCTCGGTGATGAAGTTGGCCGTCTCGTTGATCCGCCCGGCGAGATCCGGGTGGCCCGGATCGATGCCCGAGTCGAGCACCGCGACGGTGACGTCCGTCCCGGTCAGGCCCTTGGCCCAGGCCGCCGGGGCGTTGATCTGCGCGTTGCTGGTCTCGTCGGTCAGGCGCCGCCTGCCGTCCAGCCAGATCCGGGTCATCCCACCCGACAGGGCCTTCGCCGCGGGCCCGGCCGGGACCGCCGACCGCCACAACCGGGCCCGGCTGTCGTGGTCCGCCCGCAGCGCGGTCAGCCCGACCGACGACAGGTCCCGGGTCACCGCGGCACCGGCCCGCCGGGCGATCGTCGTGCCGGTCTTCGACTCCAGCAGCAGGGGAAGGTCGTCGTGACCATCCCGGCGCAGCTTCGTCAGGTCGAACAGATCGGCGTCCACCCGACCGGATTCGATCAGCCCGAAGGCGTCCAGGGGGATCACGTGGTGGGCGGTCGGGGTTCGGTTCGTCACGAAACGCATCGCCGACCGGCCGGGGCCGCGGGTGATGGCGATCGCGCCGTCCGCGGACTCGGTCACCCGGTCGCCGGTGATCAGCGTGACGGACCGGGCGGCACGGCCCGCCGGTTTCGGCGCCGCTTCGGCGGGGGCGGCCAGGGCGACGGTCGACAGGACCACCCCGACCGCGAGGAATCTCCGCAATGGAGTCACAGGGGACATGCCGACGAGGCTCGCGGACATCGAAGATCTCCCACATCTGTCCACGGACGGAGGGCCCTCGGCCAAAAGGGGGAGAAGGATCTCTGAACACTTTCGCGGCGGATCGGCAATGTCCGGTGGGAAGCGCGAAGTTCTGCCAAGGAGGGCCATGGCAACGGATGCGGATTTGATCGGCCGGTCGCTGGACGGCGACGCCGACGCCTTCGTGGAGGTGGTCGAGCGTCACGAGGCCGCCGTCGGTTCGTACCTGGTGCGCCGGGTGGGGCGCGACGCGGCCGAGGACCTGCTGGGCGAGGTCTGGGTCGCGGCGTTCGAGTCGCGGAGATCGTACGACCGGTCGTACGACGACGCCCGGCCGTGGCTGTACGGGGTGGCGCTGAACCGGTTGCGCCGCTACTGGCGGTCCCGTCCGGCCGAGGACCTGGTCCCGGACGTGTCGGACCTGGTCAGCGGATGGGATCCGTGGTCCGCGGTGGACCTCGGGGTGGACGCCCGGGCGGTGCTCCGGTCGGCCCTGGGCCGGCTCAAGCCCGACGAGCGGGAGGTCCTGCGGCTGGTGGCCTGGGAGGACCTGACCGCGGCAGCCGCCGCACAGACCCTCGGCATGCCGGCCGGCACCGCGCGGCGGCTGCTCATGCAGGCCCGGGCGGCGCTGCGGGCCGCGCCGGGGGTGGCCGCGCTTCTGAAGGAACGCAACACCACGAAGGAGAGGCATTCATGACCGACGAGCTCGATCTGGTCGGTGACCTGGGCCGCGTGCAACCACTGAGCCACGAGGCACACCAGCGGGCGCGGTCGGTGCTGCGTGCCGCGATGCAGGACCCCGGAACCGTGCGGTTGCTGGGTGTGGACAAGACCGAGGAGACGACTTCACTCATGGACAAGACGACCAGGCGCCGTCGCGGGTTCGGTATCGGCGCGGGTGTGGGGGTGGCGGCCGCCGCCGCGGCGATCGCCGCCCTGTTCCTCAACACCTCGGCGCCGGGAGCCACCATGGCCGGTGCGGATGCGCCGCCGGCCGCCGTGGCGACCGCGGACGCGCCGCTGATGACCCTCGCCGGGTCGATCAAGACGGTGGCCTTCACGGAGGGCGACGCGTGGCTGGTGAAGGCGACCCAGGTGCACGGCACCAGGACCATGCAGGTGCTCTACACGCTGTACACCGACGGCCACGCGATCTACTCGGGTAACAGCGTGGCCGACATCAAGCGGGCGATGAAACTGAAGCAGGACCAGATGACCGAAGGTGGGTACGCCCCGCTGCTCAAGGCGGCCGTCGCCGCGGCGGACGACAGCCCGGCCGACGGACGGGACCGGATGCTCGAGACGGGCGGGGATCCGTTCGCCGGCCTGGACGCCGCGGCGCAGGAGAAGCAGTGGGCCGCCGGGCAGGCGGAGGCCCAGGCGCGGGTCAAGGAGAAGGGCGGCACCTACACGCCGAAGCCGTACAGCCCGGAGGCCGTCGAGCGGCACCTCGACAACGCTCTGTGGACGTACAGCACCCAGGCTCTGGGCGCCGGTGACGGCAACACCCAGGTCCGGTCGGGTGTGCTGCGGCTGCTGTCCACCATCGCCGCGGTCGAGGTGACGAAGTCGACCACCGGCGGCACGGCCACGCTGACCCTCACCGCCGGTCCGGAGGTCTTCGGTGGCGAGGGCGACGAGGTGCTGATCATCGACGCGAAGACCGGCATGCTGGTCGAGAGCGTGTCCACGGTGCCGGGCATCCCAGTCGCCAAAACGACCTACGAGTCCACCCGGGTCACCGCGGCCGACCTGTCGTAGCTGCCGCGCCGGATGTCCGGCTCGCTGTTCCTGCCGGTCGCGGCGATCGGGGTCGGCGCGGTGCTCCGGTCGGCGGAGACCAACAGGCAACGGGCTCTTGCCGCGGTACGCGCGGAGCAGCGCGCCGATATCGGTTGACCGGGTCGATACGTTCGAGGTGTGCACAGGGACTGGACGCTGGGGGTGGACGTCGGCGGGGTGATCGTGGCGATCGTTCCCGGTGGGGAGGACACGTCGTTCTTCGGTGGTCGCTATCTGGAGACCCCCGCCGTGGACGGCGTCTTCGAGGCGCTCGCCGCGCTGACCGCCGGGCCGTTCGCCGGGCGGGTGCACATCGTGTCGAAAGCGGGCCCGAAAGTGGCCGGCCACACCCGCGAATGGATGGAGCATCACCGGTTCTTCGAGCGGACCGGGATCAACCCCGCCCATCTCCATTTCGTCCGGGAACGGCGTGACAAAGCCCCGGTCTGCCGGCGACTCGGCATCACCCATTTCGTCGACGACCGCCCCGACGTGCTGGCCTGTCTGGAGACGGTCGAGCACAGGTTCCTCTTCCGGCCACCGGAGACGCCGGGCTGGGCCGGGCTGGCCGCCCTGCTGATAGCGTCGGGCGATGATCGGGTTCCCGGGGAAACGCCTGGCCGCAGTGCTCGGCTGTCGCGTTCGGCCCGTCGCCGGGGTTCCCGCCCGGCCCGGTGAGCCCGCCGGGGCGCCCTGATGGACGTCATCTCGCTGACCGGGCCGGACAGTCACCGGCTGACCCGGGCCCCCGGCGTCGGCAGCTGTTCGCTGGGCGGTCCGGAGGCGGATCTGCGGGTCGCGCCGGGCGACCGGATCGACTGGACCGTCTTCGACCGGTTCAGCACGCCGGCCGGGTCGCCGTGGCCGCGCTGGATCGCCTACCGGGGCGACGACACGAGCTGGATCGAGTGGTCCCGGCGACGGCCGATCGAGGGCTTCACCTGGGCGCCGACGGCCGGGCACGACGTCGACACGAGCAACACCGACATCCACACCCTGGGCGTACGTCTGGGTGCGGCCCCGGTACGCCTGGTCCTGCCGCCGTCCCGGCATTTCTCGGTCAGCGGCGACCTCACCCGGTTCACGCCGGTGCTCGCGCCGGGCGCCGAGTGCCCGTCCCTGGGGTTCGCCCCGGACGGCGCGGAGTGTGCGTTACCGGTCATGCCCGCGCTGGCCGGTGCCACCGATGTCGCGGTGTCGGTGCAGCCGCTGCGGCAGGTGTTCGACTGCGCGAGCCTGCTCCCGTTCACCGGCCTGCGCAGTCTTCAGCTGTCCGGCGGCCTGACCAACCTGGAGGCGCTGGCCGGGTTGCGCGGGCTGACCGCTCTGCAGTTGAGATTCGTACCGGACATGGCAGGTCTTCCGCCTTTGACCGGGTGGCCGGACCTCGAGCACCTGATCGCCTGGAACGTCGACGACCGCGAGGGCAGACGCCTGCGTACCGAATTCCGTGAGGTCTCGAAGGGGTGGCCCGGCTATTCCTCGGTCTCGAAGTTGCGCAGCCCCGAGTGGTTCGCCACCGAGTACCGCCTGCCGTTCGCCGCGTGGCCGCCGAAGTCCGCCCGGGCCGCGACCCGGGCGTTCCGGGCCGCCGAGAAGGCGATAGCCGAGGCCGGCACCGAGCCCGAGGTGGAGGCCGCGATCCACCGGTTCGTGACGGCCCTGAACCGCCTGCCCGCCATGGAGACCACCGAACGGGAGGACGCCGGGGAGGCAGTGATGCTACTGACCACCGAGACCCCGATGGGCGACCTGACCGACCAGGCCGGCTCCTGGTTCGAAACCACCCGGGACTTCTAGAACCGTCCGGCGGGTCGAGTGGGTTCGCCACAGGGTGTTGAACGTGTTCAGCGGCTTCGGCGGGCCGGGCTCATCACCCACCGGCGGGTGCCCGCGGGGACGTAGCAGTCGACGCCGAGGAAGTCACCCGTGCCCGGATCGTACGTCCGGTAGTCGAATCTGCCCTTGTCCGGATTCTCGGTCCACGTCCTGGTCAGGACCGGATCCGCTGCCGGACGCGCCGCGGCAGCGTGTCGAGCATGTCCAGGACCCACCCTGCATCATCAGAATATGTACAAAGTAATGGTAATCGCCACAATTATCGGCATCGCGCCACCGCTCGCCTCGTGGGGACACGACGGGTTCGGCCCGGGGAACACCCGCTACAACCCGGACGAGACCGTGATCAACGAGCGGTCGGTGAACCGGCTGGCGCCGCGCTGGACCGTCACCCCGGCGCCCGGCCGGCCCGGCTGCGAGCCCGCCCCGGGCGCCCCGCGCGCCGTCGGCGACCGGATCTACCTGCTCGAAGCGGGCGGGGTCGCCGCCTACCACGCGATCACCGGGAAGAGACTGTGGCGCAACACCGGGTTCAGCCGGATCAGCGCCGGGCCGATCGTCGCCGGTGGCCTGGTGCTGGTCGCCGGCACCGCCTGCGAGTCGGCGAGCGACTACGACGGGGCCCTGATCGCGCTGGACGCCGCCACCGGAGTCCAGCGCTGGCGGCGGACCGCCGCCTGGACCGTCGACACCGCGGTCGCCGACGCCGGTGCGGTGGTCACCTCCGGCGAGTGCGGGACCTGCGACGACGCCCGGTACGGGGTCAACGCCTACCGCCTCGACGACGGCACACCGCTCTGGACCCACCCGAACGAGACGCTCGCCGGCCCGGTCTCGGCGGCCGGCACGGTCCTGCTGCGCCGGACCACCGGGCGGCTGGACACCCGGGCCGGGCGGATCACCACCGGCACACCGGTCTGGAGCACCGGCCTGAAACCCGCCGCGGTCGCCGCGAACCCGGCCGGCACCCAGTTCTACCTGCGCTCCGACCTGGGCCTGGCCGCCCACGCGGCCACCGACGGCCGCCGCCTGTGGAACATCCCGAAGGAGTCCGGTGAGCTGGCCGCCGACGGCCGCCGCGTCTACGTGGCCTCGGCCGGGCGGGTCAACACCTACGACGCGGGCACCGGCCGCCTGCTCTGGACCCGCGCCCTCACCCAGCCGCGCGACCCGGTCCGGGCCGGCGGTCTGCTCTACCTCGTGACCGGCGCGGGAACCCTGACGATCCTCCGGCCCGGCGACGGTACGGTCGTCCGCTCCCGCACCGTGTACAGCGCCCTCACCACGCACGTCGTCCCGGCCGGCGGCCGCCTGCTGACCACCCAGCGAAAGGTGATTCGGGCCTACGAACCCGGATAAATGCTCGGACGACTGTATTCGCCGTCACATCTGCCGACAGGTAGAAGGTGATGGGATGGCTGGGCGACCGCAAAGTCGGCGCGAAGATCCTGTGGGCGGTGCTGGTGGTCGCCGTGATCGGGACAGGTGTGTCGTCGTACGCGGTGGTGAAGATGTCCGCGATCAACGACAGCAACGACGTGATCTACGACGGTGCCCGGCAGCTGCAGACGCTCGCCGAGATGCGCAACGCGTTCAACCGCGCCCGCATCGACTCGCTCGATCATTTCCTCACCACCTCCGCGACGGCGCAGGCCGAGGCGGAGAAGGCGCTCGCCACCGATCTGCAGAAGATCAGCGACGCCGAGGTCACGTACCGGGCCTACGACCTGGGGCCGGTCCGGATCGCCGCGATGGACGACTTCGCCGGCGCGTGGGGGAAGTACGTCACGCTGCTGAACGACACGCTGCTGCCGCTGAGCCGGGAACAGCGGACCGCCCAGATCCTGAAGATCCGCACGGAACAGGCCGCTCCGCTGATCCAGCAGACCCGGCAGGCCATGGACGTGCTGTCCGAGCAGACGATCGCCAACGCCAAGGAGGACAACGACGCGGCGACCGTCGCCTACCACACCGCCCGGAACCTGGTCATCGCCCTGATCATCGCCGGTCTGCTGATCGGGGTGGCCGCCGCGCTCGGCATCGCCCGGCTGATCACCAAGCCGCTCGACCGGTGTGTGCGGGTGCTGATCCAGGTGCACGACGGAGACCTGACCGCCCGTACCGGCCTGACCGGCAAGGACGAGGTCGGTGTGCTGGCACAGGCCCTGGACGAGACCACCGAGTCGATGGCCCGGATGGTGCGCCAGGTCGGCGACAGCGCCCAGCACGTGGCCGCCGCCTCCGAGGAGCTGTCCGCGACGTCGGTGGAGATGTCGTCGGCCGCCGAGGAGACGTCCGCCCAGGCCGGCACGGTGTCGGACGCCGCCGACGTGGTGTCGCGTAACGTGCAGACGGTCGCCGCCGGCGCCGAGGAGATGGGCGCGGCCATCCGGGAGATCTCCTCCAGCGCCACCCAGTCGGCGGCCGTGTCGGCGCAGGCCGCGGAGACCGCCTCGCGCACCACCGACATCGTGGCGCAGCTCGGCCGGTCCTCCGCCGAGATCAGCAGCGTGGTGCAGGCGATCACCGGCATCGCCGAGCAGACCAACCTGCTGGCCCTGAACGCCACCATCGAGGCGGCCCGCGCCGGTGAGATGGGCAAGGGGTTCGCGGTGGTCGCGTCCGAGGTCAAGGATCTGGCCCAGGAGACGTCGCGGGCCACCGACGACATCACCCGGCGCATCGGCGCGATCCAGGAGGAGACCGAGCAGGCGGTCCGGGCGATCGGCGACATCACCGAGGTGGTCGCGCAGATCAACGACTACGCGGCCACCATCGCCGCCGCCGTCGAGGAACAGACCGCGACCACCAACGAGATGGCCCGCAACGTGGCCGAGGCGTCCAGCAGCGCCGGCGACATCGCCGGGAACATCTCCGGCGTGGCCCAGGCCGCCGCCTCCACGGCGACCGGCGCCACCGAGACCCAGGTGACGGCCCAGGAGCTGGCCCGGATGGCCGAGGAACTGCACTCGACGATCGCGGTCTACAAGGTCTGAAGATCTAGTCGAAGACCAATTTGCCGGTACGGGTCCGCTTCAGCTCGAAGAAGTCCGGGAACGAGGCCAGCTCGCGGGCGGCGTCGAACAGGCGAGCCGCCGACTCGCCGCGGGGGATGCTGTTCAGTACCGGCCCGAAGAAGGCCACCCCGTCGATGTGGATCGTCGGGGTGCCGACGTCCTCGCCGACCGGGTCCATGCCCTCGTGGTGGCTGACCCGTAGCGCCTCGTCGTGGCGGGGGTCGCGGGCGGCCGCCGCCAGCCCGGCCGGCAGCCCGGTCTCGGCCAGCGCCTCGGTGATCACCGCGTCGAAGTCCTCGTTCCCCCGGGCGTGGATGCGGGTGCCGAGCGCGGTGTAGAGCCCGCGGAGCACCTGTTCACCGTGCTCCGCGGCCGCGGCGGTGACCACCCGGGCCGGGCCGAGCGACCGGTCGACCAGATCCCGGTACCACCCGGGCAGCTCGCGCCCCTCGTTGAGCACGAACAGGCTCATCGGCCGGAACCGCAGGTCCAGGTCCCGCAGCGGCTCGACCTCCAGGATCCAGCGCGAGGTGATCCAGGCGAAGGGGCATGCGGCGTCGAAGTAGAAGTCCACCCGTGTCATGGCTCGAGCCTAGGAAGGCATTGGCTCCGTCGAGGTGCCAATGTCACGCGATCCGAACAGGCCAATCCGGTGGACGCATCGATGACCCTTGACTGATCGGGCGGGCGGCACTTGTATACAGGCGACCCCGCTCGAGACGAGGGAGTGAGCCGGTGGCGACCATCGAACGTGTCGAGGTCCTGGTGACGTCGCCCGGGCGCAACTTCGTGACCCTGCGGATCACCACCTCCGACGGGGTCACCGGGCTCGGCGACGCCACCCTCAACGGCCGGGAGCTGGCCGTCGCCTCCTATCTCGAGGATCACCTCGCGCCGCTGCTGGCCGGGCGCGACCCGGACTGGATCGAGGACACCTGGCAGTACCTGTACAAGGGCGCCTACTGGCGGCGCGGCCCGGTCACCATGACCGCGATCGCCGCCGTCGACGTCGCCCTCTGGGACATCAAGGGCAAGGTCGCCGGGATGCCCGTCTACCAGCTGCTCGGCGGGCGCTCCCGGGACGGCGTGCTGGTCTACTGCCACGCCAGCGGCACCGATGTGGAGTCGCTGCTGGACGACGTGGCCGCGTACCGGGAGAGGGGTTTCCAGGCGATCCGGGCGCAGGCCGCGGTGCCCGGCCTGAGCGGCAGTTACGGCGTGCGCACGGGCAGCCTGTACGAGCCGGCCGCCACCGCGCTCCCCGACGAGCAGGCCTGGAGCACCGAGGCGTACCTGGACTTCGCCCCCGGCTACCTCGCCGAAGTGCGCGAGCGGTTCGGGTTCGGCTTCCACCTGCTGCACGACGTCCACCACCGGCTCACCCCGATCGAGGCCGCCCGCTTCGGCAGGAGCGTCGAGGAGCTGCGGCTGTTCTGGATGGAGGACCCGACACCGGCCGAGAACCAGGAGGCGTTCCGGCTGATCCGGCAGCACACCACCACCCCGATCGCCACCGGCGAGGTGCTCAACTCGATCTGGGACGTCAAGGAGCTGATCACCGAGCAGCTCATCGACTACGTGCGCACCACGGTCGTGCACGCCGGCGGCATCACCCACCTGCGCCGCATCTTCGACCTGGCCGCCCTCTACCAGGTGCGCACCGGCTCGCACGGCGCCACCGACCTGTCCCCGGTGACCACCGCCGCGGCCGTGCACGTCGACATCACGGTGCCGAACTTCGGCATCCAGGAACACATGGGACACACCGCCGAGACGTACGAGGTGTTCCGCGGCAGCCCCCGCCTGGAGAACGGGATGCTCCACCCGTCGGACGCGCCCGGACTCGGTGTCGAGTACGACGACGAGGTGGCGGCCCGTTTCCCCTACCAGGCGAGGTACCTGCCGGTGGCGCGCCGTCTCGACGGCTCCGTGCACGACTGGTGACCGGGCCCGTCTAGGCGGTCACCGGGATCAGCCACTGGGTCTCGAACTCGCCGGCCAGCATCTCCGGGAGCCGGCCGAAGTAGTCGAGCATGAACGGCTGCCGCACGTGCGCGGCCAGGGCGAGCCCGGACGACCAGCGCTCGTAGAAGGCGTAGGCGCCCGGTTCGCCGGTGACGTCGTGCACCTCGTACTGCTCGTATCCGGTCTCGGCCCGCACCTGCGGGACGGTCGCGGTGATCAGGGCGCGGAAGTCGCCGTCCCGGTCCGGGCGGATGCGGATCACGCCGTAGACGGCGACCGGGTTCTCGCTGGTCAGGACGTCGGCGGGGATGAGGCCGTCGGGGACGGTGTCAGTGTTTGTCATGGCACCAGCCTAGAAACCGCCGGTGACGCGGTCGATGCTTGAACTGTGCAGTTCTTTGTCCGATCGTCTCATCTGCTCACCCTGACTGAGACGTACGATGACCGGCATGGATGTGGTGGCGGACGTGCTGGCGCTGTCCGGGGTGCGCGGCACCCTCGGCGCCCGGGTCGAAGCGGGCGGAACCTGGGGAGTGCGCTGGGCGGAGAGCGCCGAGGCCGGGTTCTACGCGGTCACCGGGGGCGCCGCCTGGCTGACCGTCCCCACCGGTGGCCGGGAGCCGGTGCAGCTGCTGCCCGGCGACGTGGTGCTGCTGCCCCGCGGCGCCGCGCACACCCTGTCCAGCGTGCCCGGCGCCGACATCCACGCGTGCGACGTGACCGCCGCCGCGCGGGCCCGGGCCGAGGGCGGGGTGCTGCGGCTGGGCGACGGCGAGGTCCGGACCCGGATCCTGGGCGCCACCTACCGGCAGGACCCGGCGGTGCGGACCCCACTGCTGACGCTGCTGCCGGAGGTGGTGCACATCGCCGGTGAGGGCCTGGGTGACACCGTCCGGCTGCTGGCCCGGGAGCTGACGGCGCCCGGGATCGCGAGCGCCGTCGTCCTGGACCGGCTGGTCGACGTCCTGCTCGTCCAGCTGCTGCGGGTGTGGCTGGACAGCCGTCCCGGCGAGATCGACGGCTGCTGGCTGGGCGCCCTCAACGATCCGATCATGACGGAAGCGCTCGGCCACCTGCACCGCCGGCCGTCCCATCCGTGGACGACGGCGGAGCTCGCGGCCGAGCTGTCGGTGTCCCGCGCCACCCTGGCCCGGCGTTTCCAGTCGGTCATCGGCCAGAGCCCCGGCACCTACCTGACCCGGTGGCGGATGGACCTGGCGGCCCGCCGCCTGCGCGACACCGACGACCCGATCGACAGCATCGCCCGCGCGGTCGGCTACACCTCGGTCTACGCCTTCAACCGGGCGTTCCACCGCTCCCGCGCCGAGCCCCCGGGCCGTTACCGCCTGACCGCACGGGCCGCCGCTCAGCCGGTGACGGACGGGGCCCAGGCGGGGTAACCGGCGGCCAGGACCGCGGCGACCGTGGCGGTGGCGGAGTCGACGGGCCGGCCCGATGCCGCCGCGGCCATGTCGGCGGGGGACGGGCCGGCGTCCAGCAGGGTCTGGATGAACGACGGTGCGCCCCGGGGGATCAGGACCGGGATCCCTCCGCCGGTACGGATCATCGGGACCAGCGCCGGGTCGGTCACCTCGACGAGCGGCGTCTCGGGTGGGAAGAACACCGCCGCCAGCGGATCCCTGACGATCTGCGGGAAGGCGCGGGTGCCGGGCACCGGACGTACCGGCGCAGGGTGGGGGAAGGTCCCGGCCACCGTGCGCAGCGCGGCGAAGTAGGCGGCCAGCGCCGGGAACTCGGGCGCCGCCAGCAGGTCGAGGCAGGCCGCCGTCTCGATCGCGAAGGCCTCGTCGAGCGGGGCCGCCGCGCTGCGCACCGCCACGTCCAGGACCGCCGTCAGGGCCCGGACCGGGGAACCCGCCGACCTGCGGGCCACCTCTTCGGCCAGGCCGGGCGGGGCGGTGACACCGCCGGGGACACGGTGGCCGGGGCGTTCCCAGCGCTGGACGAAACGGCCCGGTGGCTGGGCCCGGATCCACGTCTTCGCGGCGGCGACCACGTCGTCGGCCAGCTCGTCGACCAGGCCGGCGGCGAGGGCCTGTGCCGGGTGATAGGCGGTGCCGGGGCCGATGACGTCGAGGACCGTCGCGGCGATGCCGAGCATCCGGGTCACCCGGACCGTGCCGCCGCCCGCGGGCAGGATGCCCATGCCGGTCTCGGCGAGTGCCCACACCACCGACGGATCGTGCGGGCCGACCCGGTAGTGGCAGGCCAGGGCCAGTTCGAAGCCGCCGCCGAGGGCGGAGCCGTTGAGGGCGGCGGCGACCGGGCGGCCCAGCGTCTCCAGACGGCGGGCCTGGTCGCGCAACGGGACCAGCAGGCCGTACGTCTCGGCGGCCTCCTCGGCGGTGATCTCGCCGGGTTCGAACTCGGGGCCGGCGACGAACGAGCGTTTCGCCGAGGTGAGCACGACGCCGCGCAGCCGGTCCAGGTTGCGGGCCAGGTCGTCGAGGCAGGCGGCGAGGCCGTCGTGGTGGCGCCGGTTCAGCATGTTCGCGGTGCGGCCCGGGTCGTCGAGGGTCACTGTGACGATGCCGTCGGTGTCCCACGGCCAGAACTGTTTGATGCTCGTCATACCGTCGACGTAGGTGACGGTATGACGGATGTCCAACGGTAGGGTGGTGGCATGGACATCGCCGACGTGACCATGGTCGACGTGCTGCGGGCGGTCGCCGACCCGATCCGGCTGCGCATCGTGCAGGTGCTCGCCGACGGCCGGCCGCACGGCAAATGCGGCGAGCACTGGGACTTCGGCGTGCACAAGTCGACGATGACCCACCACTTCCGGATCCTGCGCGAAGCCGGGCTGACCCACACCGTGGTGTCCGGCCGCACCCACACCATCGAACTGCGCCGGTCCGAGCTGGACGCCCGCTTCCCCGGCCTGATCGACGCCCTGACCGCAGGCTGACGGCGTCATCCGCGCGGGCGATGCCGTTCCGGGTCGCAGGTGCGGCAGCATGGTGCACCGTGGCCCGACTGTTCGTGCTCCTCATCGGCATCGATCGCTATCTCGGTGTCTCCCCCGACCTGCAAGGCTGCGGCAACGACATGGACCTCGCCGCCGGCATCCTGCGGGACCGGATCGCCGGCGACGACCTCGACCTGCTCGAACTATGCGACGAGCAGGCCACCCGGGACGCGGTGATCAGCGCGTTCCGGCGGCACCTCGGGCAGGCCGGGCCGGACGACACCGCGCTGTTCTGGTTCAGCGGTCACGGGTCGACGGCGCCGCTGCCCGCCGAACTCGCGCACACCGAGGAATCCGGCTGCGCCCAGACCACGGTGTGTTTCGACAGCCGTACCGGCGACATCCCTGATCTTTATGACAAGGAACTCGCGCTGCTCGCCGCGGAGGTCCTCGCCGGTGGCTGCCTGCTGGTGTCGATCATGGACAGCTGCCACTCGCGCAGCGGCATGCGCGATCCGGACGGCGAGATGCGCGGGGAGCTGCCGCCCCGGCTGGCGCCCCGGCTGGAGACGCCGCCCGCCCTGGCCGCGCTGCTCCCCGGGCTGTCGCGGGCCGGTGGGCTGCATCAACGGCACATCGCCCTCGCCGCCTGCGGGGAGGACGAGTACGCCAACGAGACCTACCGCGGCGAGCGCCCGCACGGCGCGTTCAGCTGGGCGATCAGCCGGGCCCTGGTCCGGGCCGGCCAGCGGGGCACCTACCACGACGTGTGGAGTCACGCCCGCGACCTGGTCACCGCCCGCTATCGGCGGCAGTCACCGGCCCTGGAGGCCGGCGACGCGGGACTCCGGCATCGCGAGTTCCTCGGCGGCACCCTGCACCCGCCGGCGGCGGCGATCACGATGCGCCGGTTCCGGCACGTCTGGGAGATCGACATCGGCACCCTGCACGGCGTGGATCCCGGCCCCCAGGAGACCCGGCTGGCGGTGCACGGGGTCACGCCGGTGCGGGAGGTCCGGGTCGTCCGGGCCGGCACGATGCGCAGCACCGTCGAACCGATCGGCTGGGAACCCGTACCGGACGTCCGGTACCGGATGGTGCTCACCGAGGTGCCGTTCCCCGCGGTCGCGGTCGTCACCGGCTCGGCGCGGGTCGCGGATGATCTGTTGCGGTCACCCCACGTGCGGGTCCTGGCCGCGGAGGACGGCGCGCAGGCCGACCGGCTGCTGCGGGTCGACGTCACCGGCAACGGGGACCACTGGATCCGGAGCGCGGACCTGGAACGACTGGCCGGACCGGTTCCGGTGGCCGAGGTGGCCGGGCAGGTCGAGCACATCGCCCGATGGACGCAGATCCAGAAGCTGGCCAACCCGAACTCCGGGCTCGCCGACCGGGTCCACCTGGAGATCGTGCCCGCGGAACCGGGGGAGCGGGTGCCGCCCGCCGGCCGTCCGGCACTGCCGCCCGGCCGGGTCGAACTGCACTACCTGCCCGACGGGACACCGCCGTCGGTGTTCGTCCGGCTGCGCAACTCCGGGCCCGTCCCGCTCTACTTCGTGCTGCTCGACCTGACCGACCGGTTCCGGATGGACGCCGACCTGTTCGACGGGGCGTTCGTCCGCGGCGAATGGGCGGCGGTCGCCGGGCGCGGCGGGCCGATCACCGTGTCGCTGCCGCCGGACCGGAAGGCGGTGCCCGGCGCTTCGGTGACCGACTGGCTGCTGCTGCTGGCCTCCGAGGAGGAGTTCAGCGCGGAACCGTTCCACCTGCCCCGGCTCGGCGAGACGTCGGCCCTCCGGTCCGCGCCGGGCGGGCTGCGGGGCGTCCTCGGACGCCTCGGGATGCAGGCCGCCCGCCGGGAGTTCACCGTCCCGCAGGAGGTCGCCGCCGACTGGACCACGGTGATGGTCGAGGTCCGGACCTCGGTGCCGGAAGGACCGCCGGCATGATCGCAGAGCTGATCCTGATCGGACAGCATCGTCTTGATCCGGAGGCGGCTCGGGTCGCCTCAGGACCCGGGGTGGAGGCTGCTGCGGCTCTGGCCGGGGGCGAGCCACAACGAGCCATGCGGTGCCTGCCGGACGGTGACGACGGTGCGCTGCTCGGCTACCTGGCGACCGTTATTGATTACCAGTGGACGCCGCGGGGGACCGGTTCCGCGCTGGCCGGGGACGCCGCCGGGGCACTGGTCACGGCGGGCGGCCGGTTGACCGCGACGGCACGGGCCACGCCGCTAGGTGTCCTCGCCACCCGGATCCTGCCGGAACTGCTGGTCGCCCAAGCGGTGTCCGACGACGAACAGCGCTCCGGGATCACCGCCTTGACCGGCCAGGCCGTCCGGCGATTGGCGTCCCTGGACTTTTCTCTCTCCTCCGCGTCCACGCCCGGTTTTCCTTCCTCGCTCGGATCTGCCTCCGCGCCCGGCTTTCCCTCCGCGCCCGGTTCTCCTTCCGCGGCCTCGTCTCCCTCCGCGTCGGCCTCCGCTTTTGCGCTTCTGGTCATGGCCGATCTTGCCCATCGGGCCGGTGATTCCGCCGGGGCCGCCGCGCTGGTCGACCGGGCCCTGGACGGCTGTGGTGACGATGGCGCGGTCCGGGCCCACGCGGCGGTGATCCGCGGTGACTGGGCGACCGGCCCCGGCACACATCCGGAGTCACTCGGCCTCTCGTTCCGACCGTTTTCGGTCACAGTCACGCCGTTCACTCTTCACACCACGGCGATTGCGGCGTACGACGAAGCAGAAGCGCTGTGGACCTCCATCGGCAGCCGGGCCGGAGTCGCGTCGGTGGCCCTGCGCCGGGCCCACGTCCTCCGCCTGCGTGACGACGCCGAAGCCCGTGACGAGGAGCTGTCACGGGCCCTGCGGCTCGCGGGCGATGCCGGTAACGGCGCGCTCGTCGCCCTGGCCCGGGTGCACCAGCTGGTCGACACGATCGCCACCCACCGGCATGCCCCCGCCGAGGGCATCGACCCGGTCCGGCTGTGGGCGGAGCGGGACGGCAGCCGGTCGTACCGCCGCGGTCTGGTTCATCTTCTGGTCGTCCGGGCCCGGCGCTGGCGCGACGACGGCGACTTCACCCGGGCCCGCGCGGTCCTGACGCTGGCCCAGCGGCTGGCGGGCACCGACGGCTACCGCCACGACGGCGCCTCCGTCTCGATCGATCTCGCCGCCCTGTACGGAGGTGCCGGGTACCGGCGGGCCGCCTTCGTCCTCGCCGACCGTGAACTGGCCGGTTGCACGTCCGCCGACCACGATCCGGTCCTGTTCACGTCCACCGGCCGTGATCCGGCCGCGGGGCGTCCGGTCGCGGCGGTGGAATGGGTCCGGCTCGCGGTCCGCGCCCACGAACTGGTCGCCGAAGCCCACGACCAGGCCGACCCGGATCTGCTGACGCTCGCCGGACACCGCATCCAGGGCCTGCTGGCGCTGCCGGTCCGGCGCGGCGACGACGCGGACGACCGGTCCGTCGTCCAGGTCCGGCAGATGCTGAGCGCGCAGCTGGAGAACCTGCCGGGTGCCGCCGCCTGGTACACCGCCCAACGACTGCGTGACGCCGGTGACGAGGAGGCCGCGCTGACGGCCTTCGGGGAGGCCCGCGACCGGACCCGCGGTGACGTCCTCCTGCACTGCGCGGTGCTCGCCTCCGTCCCGCTCCGTGCCGAGGCCGGCGAACTGGCCCAGGCCCTGGCCCCGCACCTGCCGCCGCTGCTCGCCGCCCGCTTCTTCCTGCGATTGGCGGACCTGGACGAGGCCGAACGCCACCCGGGTGGCGCGTTGCGGTCCCTGCACGAGGGCGTGCGCCCGCCGGGCGGGGCCTCGCCGTTCTTGGAGGAGGCCGCGCGGTATCTGGACCGGGTGACGGTGACGCCTGAACCGTGGACCCTTCCGGCGATGTGGGCGAGCCTGCGCCGACTGCAGCACCGGCCCGCCGACCAGGCCCGGCACGCTGCCGAGGCGGTCGCGTTGTTCGAGGAACGTCAGAACGGTCTGTCCCGTGACCTGCTCCGTGGTGCGGCCACCGACGACTGGACGGTTGCGGAGGCCTACCGGGATCTGGCCACCGGGCTGACCGGGATCGCGGCCCTGACCGCCGCCGACCGGGCCCGCGGACTGCCCGCCCTGCTGCTCGCCGACCTGGCCGCACTGCCGGAGCACGCCCGGAGCACGGCCCGGGACTGGCTGGCCGCGAACTCCCGGTGGGCGGCCGTCTTCGAGCGCCGCGCCTCCGCCTTCGAGAGCCGGGCCTCCACGTTCGAGAGCAGGTTCGGTACCGTCGAGAGCGGCGACGACCGGGCCGGCGCCGACCGGCTGGACGCCGCGGAACGTGCCCTCGACGAGGCCGAGGAACGGGTCCGCCGGGTCGCCCCGGAACTGCTCGCCCGGCGGGTCGCCGCACCCGCCGACCTCACCGCGAGCATCGGTCGGCTGCCCGCCGGCACGGTGCTGCTGGCGTACCACCTGTTCCGGGAGGAGATCACCGGCTGGGCGGTCACCGCCGCCGGAACGGCCGCGACCCTCGGCCCGGTCCCGGTCCGCGGCCTGGTCGGTGTGATCAACGGCTGGCAACGCGAGCTACGGTACGGCCGGACCGACCCGCGCGCCGCCGAACGCCTCGCCGCCGTCCTGCTCGGACCGTTCCGCGAGGTGATCGGACGGCATCATCGGATCATCGTGGTGCCGCACCGGGAGTTGTCGCTGGTGCCGTTCCACGCGCTACCGGAACTCACCGGGCACGATGTCGGGTACCTCCCGGCGGTGTCGCTGCTGGACCGGCTCGCCGGCCGCCCGCCGCTGGACCTGACCCGGGGCGCCGTACTGCTCGGCGACCCGGCGTCGTCGGCCGGCCTGCCGCCGTTGCCCGGCACCCGCTGCGAGGTGCAGGCCATCCGCCGACACTTCCCCGGCACCGACGCCCGCCGGACTCTCCCTGGTGTCGAGGACAGTCGTGCTTTCCCTGGCCGCGACGTCCGTCGGACTTCCCCCGGTGCCGAAGACGGCCGGGCCTTCCCCGGTGCCGAAGAAAGCCGGGCTTTCCCTGGTGCCGAGGTCCGTCGGGCCGTTCCCGGTGCTGACGTGCTGCTCGGCTCGGACGCGACGCTGGCGGCGCTGCGGGTCGCGAGTCCGGGGCGTTCGGTGGTGCATCTGGCCACGCACGCGATCGTCGAGCCGGGCCGCCCGAACCTGTCGAGCGTCCTGCTGGCCGGGGACGATCGGCTGACCGTCGCCGGCCTGCTCGGCGGGGACGTCACCGGTGACCTGCTGGTGCTGTCGGCCTGCCAGACCGGGCAGGGCACGCCGACCCGTGCCGGAGACATGTCCGGGCTGGTCCGGGCGGCCCTGATCGCCGGTTTCGCCGACGTCGTGGTGACCCTGTGGCCGATCCACGACCAGATCGCGGCGGTGACGATGGACCGTTTCCACACCCACCTGGCGGCCGCCCCGGACGTGTCACACGCCCTCGCCGAGGCGCGACGTGACGTCCGGGCCCTGTCGAGCATGGACCTGATCGAGGCGTACGGCCGACTGCCCGGCGCCGGCCCGGACGCGCTGGCCCCGATGCGCGACGCATCCGCCGCGGGCGCCTGCCCACCCGATCTTCTGCACGGTTGGGCCGCGTTCGCACACATCGGCGTACCCCGCTGAGTCCAGGATCCGGTGATCCAGACGGCGCGGAGAGGATCACGATGGAGATGGATGCCTTCGCGGCCGATTTCGACAGTGTCTTCGGATGGTATTCGGCCAGAGGCCTGCCGGCTCCACCCTTCGACTCGTGGATCGCCTCGGAGGCCGATCTGATCCGGGCACAGACGGAGTTGCGGGTTCGGCTGCCGGAGAAATACAAGCAGTTCATGACGACGTACGGCGGTGGCGGCTTCGTAAATCTCGAAGTCATTCCCGTGGTGGCGCCGAACGACCGGACCCGGGATCTCATCGGCCTGAACTCGGGTGATCACGAGGTCCCGGGATTCGTCTGCGCCGTCCCCGACGGGACGGGGAACCACTGGGGGTTCGTGACCGCCGACGGTGTCTGCGAGGATCAGGTGAGCTGCTACTCCTTCGAATTCGGCGAGATCGAACCGGAGTCGAACGACTTCCTGGAGTTCATGTCATGGCACGGCCTGCACGCCGGCCGAGCCGGCTACTGAACGTTCGTCGCCACGCCTCCGTCCTGCTCGAACGTGTCGGGCACGCCCCCGTCCCGTTCGAACGTGTCGGCGCGCCCCGTCTGTTCGAACGTGTCGGTACGCCCGGTCTGTTCGAACGTTGTCCGCAAGCCCCGTGCTGTTCGAACGTGAGGGATAAACGCTCTCGCAATTTCGGAATGGAGATCAGAAGCGGATCTACCTGCTCCAAGTCCGGCGATCAATAGATTTACACGTCCGCTTGGATTACCGCTTCTGTGGGACTGTGGGAAATGACTGTCCCGGGTTAAGTTCTTTCCGGCCAGCGGATCGGCGCTGGTTCGGTCGAACGAATTCCTTGAGGGACGGTCATGCCTGCTGCCACGCTGCGCCGGAGTCGGAAGCTGCGGACCCTCATGGTCGCCGGCCTCTGCGGTCTGGTACCCGCCGGGCTGGCCGGGGTGGGTGGGATCGCGTTCGCGGAGATGACCGCAACGTCGTGGGTCACCACGACGGGTGTCACCATCCGAGTCGAAACCGGCGTCGCCGAGAAGACGCCGGTCCCGACATCCCCGAACGACCACCCACCCACCCCGTCGACCGGCACCGGATCCTCACCACTGCAAGGAACCGATCCACAGAACGTCGGTCCACAGGTTTGCAATCCACAGGACAGCCGTCCACAGGACGGCAATCCACAGAGTGGTAGTCCACAGGGCAGCCGTCCACAGGGCGGCAATCCACAGAGTGGTAGTCCACAGGGCAGCCGTCCACAGGGCGGCAATCCACAAAGTGGTAATTCACAGGGCGGTGGTCCACAGGGCGCTCGTCCACAGGGTTGCGGCTCCCAGAGCGGCGATCCACAGGCCAACGGTCCACAAGGCGCTGATCCACAAGGTGGCGATTCGCGAGGTTCTGATTCGCGAGGTGTGGCCTCGCCCCGGGTGGCTGCCACCACCTCTCGGGCGGCGTCACCCGTCAAGCCCGCAACCGGAACATCTCCGGCGGCTGAGGACGACGAACCCGGCATGACCACGGAAACCACCGGGCCGGCCTCCGGCCCGGTGTCGAGGCGGGGGGCGCCTGCCAGCGCCTCCCCGACCAGCACACCGAACTGAACGCACAGCCGTCCAGCACACCGAACTGAACGCACAGCCGTCCAGCACACCGAACTGAACGCACAGCCGTCCA
>NZ_BOMG01000061.1 GCF_016862075.1 Actinoplanes couchii
AACTGAACGCACAGCCGTCCAGCACACCGAACTGAACGCACAGCCGTCCAGCACACCGAACTGAACGCACAGCCGTCCAGCACACCGAACTGACCGTGCAGCCGTCCAGCACAGCGGATCGGCAGTGCGGCATCCACACCCGAATCTGCAGCGCGCGGCATCCACCACGACGACGCGCGTTCCAACACTCAGGAGAACGATTATGTCACGCTCCAAGAAGCGGCTCGCTGTCATCGGTGCCGGAGTCGGCACTGCCGCCCTGGTCGTCGGCGGTGTCGCCTTCGCCGCGTTCCAGCAGTCGGCGCAGGCCACCACGACCGGCACGACCGCGGCGGAGGCCTTCGCGCCCCTCAGCGTCTCCGGCGAGTGGGCTGGCCGCCGGGCGTCGGACGGTACCTACCCGCCCGGTAACCTCCGGCTGCTGCCCGGCGAGGCCGGCGATGTCCGGATCAAGCTGACGAACCCGGCGACCAACACCGTCCAGGGCAGGGTCGTCGAGATCAAGCCGGTCGCCTCGGCGCTCACGAGCACCTGCGCCGGGTCTTTCGTCGTCTCGACCTATGTCCCCGCCGCCAACGCCGTGGTGATCAAGAACGACGGCAACGGGATCGACGTCATCCTGCGGGACGCCGTGACGCTGAAGCCCGAAACGACGTCGGCCTGCCAGGGCGCGACCTACCCGACCAAGTTCGAGGTCAAGTTCGAGGCGACCCGCGCGAATGTGACCGCGCCGGGCTTCCTCACCCCGTTCAACGCGAAGGCAGCGGCCGTGGACAGTACGGACACCGCAAAGGCCGCGGACCCGGACACCGCTGCTCCCGCCTCCTGACTCGGCAGCCAGGCCTGGACCGTCGCGACGCGGTCCAGGCCTGACGCTCAGTGGGCCGACGCGGTCCTGGCCCGACGCTCAATGGGACGACGCGGTCCGGGCCTGACGCTCAGTGGGCCATCGCTCGGCCGATCGGGCCGGCGATGTCCGGGTCGGACAGATAGTCCGTGATGGAGTGTGGGCCGGACGGGTTGTGGGTGCGTTCGTCGGTCAGTTGGCCCGGGCGCCGTTCGCGGAAACGTCCCGCCAGCGGGTGTTCCACGGCCACCACGTCCAGCACGTCGTACGCGTTCAGCCACGCCCCGCCCCGATCCGGCACCCGAACCGGGACGGCCGGTGGGGCGTTTCCGGTGGCGCCCAGCAGGTTGCGCTGCACCACCGGCAGTCCGAGCGGGCTGCCCGCGGTGACCAGCAGCCGGATCGGGTACTCGGCGGGCAACTCGGTGAGCAGGTCGTAGGCCACGATGCTGCCGAGACTGTGCCCGACCACGACGAGTTCGCGCCCGCCGGGGAACCGTCTGGTCAGCTCGTTGCGCACCACGTCCAGGACGGTCCGGCGCATCCGCGGCAACCGCAGGTAGTAGGCGACGTCGTCGAGGAAGTTCTCGATCACCACGGCGGGGATGCCGGTCTTGCGCCCGAGGAACTGGAGGGCGGCCCGCAGCACCGGGATCCGCAGCAGCCCGGCGATTCCGGGCCGGTCCTCGGCGGCCACCAGTTCACCGGCTTTCGGATCGCTGTAGCCGAGTTCGCGCACCGGGTCGAAATGCAGGGCCGCCGCCAGTTCCATCAACGCGTTCGCCTTGAGGTCGCCGAGCCCGGCATCCCGAACCGCGGAAGACGAGGCGGGCGCGGAGGGCGCGGAAGGCACGGAGGGCGCGGAAGGCACGGCCGGAGAGGAAAGCGCGACGGGCGGGGAATCACCACCGAAGTCGAGTTCCGGCGTCCGGCCGCCCTGTTGTTCGAACCGTTTGATCGCAGCGGCGAAAGTGTTTCCGTAGAACGGGAACGACACCGCCGACTCGTCGATCGCCGGTTGGCCGGAGCGGATCAGACCGTTGGCCAGCCCGCCGAGCCAGGTTCGCCGCCGAGCCTCCACATAGGCGGCCAGCCGCTCCGGATCACGGGCCACGCCGTCATCGCTGGCCTGGCTGCGGCCATGAATCAATACCAGTGCTGGTGCCATCGCGGCTCCTGACGCCGAAATGCCGAAATGCCGAATGAGTCCGAGATCCGTCAAGGAACCCGCGCGGGCCGACGGTAGATTTGCATCCCATCACTCGGCGGGGGCGGGAAGAATACGTACTTCTACGGAGTCGGAATCATGGACAAGGTCGACTACGGGCCGTGGATAGATCTGGCCGGCGACCCACCGGAATGCGGCGGGGACTTTCCGCCGGAACGTGTCGCGACCCTTCTCGGGATGACGTTGCGGGCGCTCGCCGTCTCCCTCAACTGGGCGACCCCGGTGGCGGCCGGCGCCCGGGTGTGGCCGCCGATCGTCGACGCCGCGACGGTGGACGAGTACCTGAGCAGCGGCGCGCTCTGGTGCGACCCGCTGGTGGCCTGGTTCGACCTCACCCAGCAGCCGGCACCGCAGTCGGCCCGCCGGGTGCCGCCCGGTTTCGGTGACAGCGAGCCGCGGACCAGCGCGTACTGGCTGTCGGTGATGCGCCGGCAGGGCATCCGGGACCGGCTGTCGGTGTCGGTGCGGCTGGGCCCCCGGAGCCACGTCGCGTTTGTCGCCGCCACCGGTGACCGGGATTTCACCGACGACGACCTTGCTGTGGTACGCCGCCTGCAACCCCTGTTGCGGACCCTGTACCGGCAGGCCGACGTCCTCGGGCAGAGCCGCACCCTCGCCCCGATGGCCGGTGGTTCCCCGTTGACCCGGCGGAAGCTGGCGGTGCTGAGTCTGCTGGCCGAGGGGCATCCGGCGGCGGCGATCGGGCGGCGGCTGGCGATCTCCGAACGCACCGTGCAGAAACACCTGGAGCACCTCTACCGCAAGCTGAAGGCCCACGACCGGTTGACGGCGGTGCTGTCGGCCCAGCAGGCGGGGCTGCTCGTCAACCCGTGACGGCGGGCTGGTTCCCGGCGGGCACCTCACGGCTGCCGATCAGGGTGGTCAGGCCGAGGGTGCGGGTGAGGCGGAGGATCGCCCCGGCCGTCGCGCCGGTGTCGTCCAGCGGCGGGTCGAGGCGCACGAAGTCCACGGGCAGCCGGGGCAGGGCGGTCAGGGCGGCGAACGAGGTGCCGAAGTCCCAGACCGCTATCCGTACTCCGATCGTACGTAAACCGAGAAGTTGATCCTGATGTTTGTTGATCGCCGCCTCCGGGACCTCGAGGACCAGGTCGTGCCCGGCCAGCCCGGCGCCGAACCCGGGGCGGCCCAGCTGCTCGGCACGGACTTGGACCACCGTGTAACCACCGCCCGGCGGCCGGCGGGTGATCGCCAGCGCGAGCAGCCGGTCACCGAGCCGCCCGGCCGCGCCGATCCGGTCCGCGAGCGCCAGCAGCTCGTCGGCGCCGATCCGGCCCCGGACCGGATGATCCCACTCCAGGTTCGCGTCCGCGCCGACGTCCGCGCCCGTCAACGAGCGGATCTGCCGGTACGTCAGGGTGAGGCGCCCGTCGTCGCCGGGGGAGTCCAGCAGCGCCGCCAGCTCACCTTCCGGACCGTCCTCGTGGGTGACCTCGGCGCCCAGCTCCGGACGCCACACCAGCCAGCCGGAACCCCGGCGTTTCACGTCGTACATCGCCACGTCCGCCCGGTGCAGCAGGGTGTCCGCGTCCGTCCCGCCCGGCTCGCTGAGCGCCGCCCCGATGCTCGCCGTCGCGCTCATCGGCAGGTCACCGACCACGAACGGGCCGGCGATCGCCTCGACGATCCGCCGGGCCACCGAGGTCACGTCGGCCTCCCCGGACACCGCCCGCACCACCACCGCGAACTCGTCGCCGCCCAGCCGCCCGACCAGGTCGTCGCCGCGTACCGACCGGGACATCGCCCCGGCCACCGCGACCAGCAGACCGTCCCCGACCTGGTGCCCGAGCCGGTCGTTGACCTCCTTGAATCCGTTCAGGTCGATCAGCAGCACCCCGACCGGCCGGCCGTTGCGGGCCGCCCGGCGCAGCGCCAGCTCCAGCTCGTCGTGCAGGCGGGCCCGGTTCGCCAGCCCGGTCAGCGGATCCGTCTCGGCGGCCTCGGTGCTCTCCCGTTGCACCAGCACCTGCCGCAGCACCACCAGGCCGGTCAGGCTCATGCCGCCGAGCACCAACCCGTACCAGGGGAAGGGCCGTGGCTCGTCGGCCGTGGCCGCGGCCATCAGGGCATAACCCACCCCGATGCCGAGGTACGGCAGCTTGCCGGCCACGTTCCGTGACCGTGGCCCGTCCACCGGCGCCGGATGGGCCGCCTGCCGCCACAGCTCGATCATCGCGGAGGTGAACAGGAAGTGCGTGGTCAGCCAGCAGCCGAAGTCGAACACCGAGCGCGGCACCACCGTCATCTGCGCCTGTGCCCAGCCCAGGTAGGCGTCCCCCACCAGCAGCGCGCCGACCGCCCCGCCGATCAGCGCCAGCGCCCGCCGGCTGATCTGGCCGGAACCCCGCAGCAGCACCCGGGCCAGCGCGAACAGCACCAGCAGATCGACGAGCGGATAGCAGGCCGCGGCCAGCAGCAGCCCGGCCGACACGGTGCCGCGGTCCAGGGCCGGGCCGATCGCCACGTACCAGAGGACCATCGCCGCGCCGAGGACCACCGTGCCCGCATCCAGCAGCGTCTTCCACCGTTCCCGCCGGCTCACCCGGTGCAACGGCACCAGCAGCAGCCCGGCGAACATGGTCAGCGTGGTGGCGATGTGCATGACGTCACCGGGCTGCGGGAACGCCGTCGTCCCGGTCACCGCGAAAGTCAGCGAGATGATCAGGATCAGCACCGCCGCCACGGTGAGCGTGACCACCGCGGGCCGGGCCGACCGTTCCAGACCCGGATGCCGGCACGCCCGTACGCCGAAGACGATCGCCACCACGTCGAAGAAGAACATGGCGGGCCCGGCGAACATCACCGCCGATCCGCCCCCGTCGATCCCCACCGCGACGACCCCGCCCATGGCCGCGGCGTAGACGACGTACTGCGCCCCCAGCCATTTGCTACCCGACAAGGATTCCTCCTTCCTCCCTGGTATTCGGCTACCGGCACCGCCCCCGTGAGCTGTTTTCCCTGGTCCGGGGCGGGTCTTTCGCCGGCCCGGACCGCGTTGGAAAATCGCGGGACGGGCGGGGCGCGAGGCGGTAGCCTGTCGGGCGTACGAATATCGCCGGTGATGGCCCGCGTGCGCCGCGAAGCACGTTGACGAGATGAGACTGTTCGCTCCGCCTCGATGACGGCCGCGATCCGGGTGCGCACTCCCCGGGAGATCCGGTCGGCCCGCCGCCCACGACGGCACCGGTGCTGGGGGCACCTCGTCGCGGCTCCCCTGTGGCCGATGCACGGTGCCAACCTCGGCACCCTGTTACGGACCTGCGACGCGGTCGGCGCCTGCCTGGCGGTGCCGCCGTTCGGCTGGGTGGACGAAGCCCTCGCCCGCGGCAACACGCTGCGGCAGCCCGCCTGCGTGCACCGGATCGGCAGTCCGCTGCGCTGGCTGGCCGAGGAGCGCCGGGCCGGAACCGCGGTCCTCGGGGTGGAGCTCGCCGACGAGGCGACCCGGCTCGCCGACCTGCCGGCCGCCCGCGGCCGGACCGTGATGGTGCTCGGTCACGAGGCCACCGGCATTCCGCCCGAGGCGCTCGACCTGCTCGACGGCGCGGTGGAGATCCCGATGGTCGGCAACGGATCCAGCCTCAACGTCGCGGTCGCCGGGTCGCTGGTCCTCTACCGGCTGGCCGGCCTGCTCTAGGTTCGGTGTGGCGGAGCTGGCGTCGACGGGACCGGCGCAGAGGGAGGGCTCCGCAGTGATCGATCGTTTCGGTCTCGAGGAACTTCGGCGGGTGCCGCTCGGCGGGTTGGGTGAATGGCTGCGAGCCGAGTCGCCCGGCCCGGTTCCGCCGCAGTGGTGCCTGGCGATCGTCGGGTCCGCCGAATCGGCCGGGAACCCGTTCCGGCCGGCCACCACCGCCGAGCGGATCGCCGACCTGACCCTCGGGGCGGAGCTGCTGTCGCTGGCGGTCGAGCGCCGGGACATCGACCCGGCAACGGGTGGGTACTGGCTGATCAGGCTGGCCACGGTGGCGCTCCGTCTCGGTCTGACGGCGGACGACGTCCCGCCGCCGCTGACCCCCGACGGCGCGGCCGGGTGGGCGCTGGACCGGATGCCGTTGTCCCGGGAGACGGCGATCGCGACGGCCCGCACCAGGAGAGACGAGTACCCGGGTGAGGACGCGTATCTCGCACCCGATGCCGCCGAGAGAGGTCTGCAAGGAGTCGAACAGGTCCTCCACGTGCTTCCCTGGATCATCGAACACCTGCGGGACCGGGGGATCCGTCGCGAGGCCGAAGCCTGGCTGGCGATCGAGGATCAGCTGTGACGTCGAATCTCTGTCCGGCTCTGGAATCTCAGAATTCTCCGCGGCGCTGACAACCCCGGAGCCGGGTTCTTCCCTCTCCTTCTCCGAGGGAAGAGGAAAGGAGCATCGACGCGTGGATGCCGATGCGGAAGAGGGCTTCCGGGAGTTCGTGACGGCCCGGTTCCGGCCGTTGCGGACGCTCGCTTACATGACATGCGGGGACTGGCACCGGGCCGAGGACGTGGTCGCCGACTCGCTGTCGCGGCTCTACCTGAAGTGGGGGAGCGTCGCTGTCCCGGAGCACTACGCCCGCACGATGGTGGTCCGCGCCGCCCTGGGGGAGCGCCGCCGGCCCTGGCGCCGGGAACGGCCGGTGGGCCAGGAGTTCCCGGAGGTGCCGGGGCCGGACCGGTCCGGCGACGTGGACGAGCGCCTGCGGCTGCGGGCCGCGCTGCGCCGCCTGCCCGCCCGGCAGCGCGCCACCCTGGTGCTGCGGTTCCTGGAGGGCCTGAGTGTCGAGGAGACCGCCGAGACGCTGGGTGTCTCGGCGGGGACGGTGAAGAGCCAGACCAGCCGCGGGCTGGACGGCATGCGGGCGGTGCTGTCCGCGGAGGAGTTGCGTGAGCTGAGCCAGGAGGGGGACGAGCATGTCGTATCGGTTCGTGGACGTCGCTGAGGCCGTCCAGCACGGGGAGCCCGCCCCGCGCACGTCGGTGCAGGACATCGTGGCCAAGGCGACCCGGATCCGGAAGCGCCGCCGCCGGGTCGCGGCCGCGTGTTCGGGTGGCGCGGCCGCCGTCGTGGTCACCGTCGTCGTCGCGCTGGCCGGTGGCCCGCCGGTCCGGTCCGGCGCCGGTACGGAGGTGGCCTCGGCCCCGTCGGCGTCCGCCGAGTCGGTGGCCCCGAAGACGTTCGTGCAGCCGAAATCGCTGGGTACGACTCTCGGTGAGTACCGCGTCGGCACGTACTCGGTGGGCCGGGTGGTCCAGGCGACCGACCGGTACCAGCGCCTGCAGGTGTTCCGCGACGACTACACGACCGAGAGCGACGGGCGGCCGTTCCCGATCGCGATCGGGACGGTCACGGCGTACCGCGAAGGGATCTTCGATCCGCGGAAGAAGTCACTGCTGATGCCGGACGACGGCTTCCAGCTGAGGATCGGCGATCCGGAGCCGGTGACGGTGGCGGGCGCGGCCGGGTTCACCTACGACCTGTCGTGGACGATGCCGAACTCGGCGGAGATGCGGGAGTTCCTGAAGAAGAGGGCCGACGACCCGTCGGCCAGCCCGGACGACCTCACCCAGGACCCCTACAGCGGTACGGCGGTGGCCTGGGAGTACCTGCCCGGCGCCTGGGCGGTGGTCGTGCCGGAGTACGGCTACCAGGTGATCGAGCCGGAGACGGTGTCCGCGATCGCGGAGGCGCTGACCCCGGCCCCGGAGAAGCGGGCCACCGCGCCGTACCGTCTCGGCCCGCTCCCGGACGGCTTCCGGGTGGCCGGTGTCACCACGGCGGCGGTCGGCGCCGCGGACATCGTCTCCGACGTGGTGATCAGCAAGGAGAGGCTGACCGGCCCCGGGACCGTCGGTGACAACACGCCTGGTGCCCGGCTGCGGATCATCCAGGGTGTCCCGAAGGACCACAACAGGCCGGCCCCGGGCCAGGTGGTCGAGTGCGACAACAGCTGGGGCTACTGCACGAGGATTCTGTCCGGTGACTGGTTCGCCGAGATCCAGCGCCAGGGCCGGACCGTGTCGACGGGCGACCTGACCCGCATCCTGACCGCCTTGGAGCCCACCGACCCGGCCGATCCGGCGAAGTGGGCGCCGATCGGCTGACCGGGAGTTCAGGCGTTGCCGGTCAGGGTGGGCAGCAGCTTGCCGGAGAGAGCGCCCAGGCGGCGTACGTCGTCCTCGGTCAGGTGGTCGAACACCAGCCGCCGCACCTCGGCGACGTGACCGGGGGCGGCGGCCTCCAGCACGGCGTAGCCGGCCTCGGTGAGGTAGGCGATCTGCCCGCGTTTGTCGGTGCGGCAGGCCCGCCGGCCGACCCAGCCGCGCTGTTCCAGAGTGGACACCGCGTGCGAGAGCCGGGTGGTGGTGGTGCCGGCCTGGCGGGCCAGCTCGGTCATCCGCATGGCGTGGTCCGGCTGCCCGCTCAGGGCCGACAGGATGTGGTAGTAGGTGTGCGGGAGGCCGGCTTCCTCCCGTAACTGCTGGTCCAGCGCGGTCGGGATCAGCATCAGGAGCTGGACGAGGTTGGTCCAGGTGTCCATCTCGGTGTCGGTCAGCCATCGCGGGGTGCTGGCGTGCGGGGTCGCGGTCACGTCGTCATCCTCGCGGTTCTCTGTGTCAGACGCTGGTCGGGATCAGGACGTGTGCGTTGATCGCCCGGACCTGGGCGGCCAGCTCCGGGATCTCGATCACCTCGGCGCCGGCCCGGCGCAGGGTGCCCACCCCGTCGCAGTCGGCGAACAGCAGCGGTTCGCGCCAGGCCAGCACCACCCGGCGGATCCCGGCGTCCAGCACCAGCTGGGTGCAGGTGGCCGGCCGGGACCGGCGGGTGGTGCACGGTTCCAGCGAGGTGTAGACGGTGGCCCGGGACAGGTCCAGGCCGGGCCGGCCGGCCAGCTTGAGCAGCGCGGCCTCCTCGGCGTGGTGGTGCGGGTGGCCCTCGCCGGTGTAGCCGGTGGCCAGCACCTCGCCGCCGTGATCGACGATCACGGCGCCGACGGCGTAGCGGTCCGGTACCGGTGGGGCTTCCAGGGACTCCTGGATCGCCTCGGCGAGCCAGTCGTGGTCGTCGTACGGGATGCTCATGCTGCGCCCTATCGGTTGAAGCCCGCGGTACCGGAGATTTCAGGCCGCGATGGAGACGAGCAGGTTCTCGACCGGAACCCGGTCACGCGGGGCCGCCTCGCGCTCGGCGAACGGCTCGGCCAGCACGCCGAACTCGTCACGCCGGCCGACGGCGAGCACCACCTGCGGGGTCAGTCCGGGCTGCCCGAGCAGCTCGGTGACCCGGGCCCGGTCGAACCCGCCGAGCTGGTGCACGGCGATGCCGTCGTGCTGGGCCTGCACCGACAGGTGCGCGACGGCCTGGCCGGTGTCGTAGACGGCCCACGGCCGCTCGGTGCCGTCCGGGGTGGTGGTCTCGGCGGCCGCGACGATCAGGGCCGACGCGGCGTGCGCCCACACCTGGTTGCCGGGGGCGAGGGCCTCGAGGACCTTGGTGTGCGCCTCGGTGCCGCGCTCGGCGACGGCGAACCGCCACGGCTGGGTGTTGGAGGCGCTCGGCGCCCACCGGGCCGCCTCCAGCAACGTGGTCAGCTGCTCCTTGCTGAGCTCGTGCCGGTTGTCGAAGGCGCGGGGGCTCCAGCGCTCGGTGAGCAGCGGGTGCAGCGGCGCGGTGGTGGTGGCGTTCTTCATGATGTCTCGTAAGACCTTTCAGGCTGCGGACGGCAGGTTGATCGTGTGCGCGGTGTGGTCGCGCTTGGTGGTGAGATAGCGGGCATTGGCGGCGGACAGGTGCACCCCGGTCGGCACCTGGTCGAGGACCTGGACGCCGAGCGCGGCGAGCTGTGCCGCCTTGTCGGGGTTGTTGCTGAGCAGCCGGATCCGGTCGGCGCCGAGGGTGGTCAGCATCTGCGCGGCGGCGGTGTAGTCGCGCTCGTCCTCGCCCCGCCCGAGCGCCAGGTTGGCCTGGTAGGTGTCGAGGCCGCTGTCCTGCAGCGCGTAGGCGTCGAGCTTGGCGTAGAGGCCGATCCCGCGGCCCTCCTGGCGCAGGTAGAGCAGGAACCCGCCGGCCTCGGTGATGCGCTCGGCGGCCTCGCGCAGCTGCGGCCCGCAGTCGCAGCGCTCACTGCCGAAGACGTCCCCGGTCAGGCATTCGCTGTGCGGCCGGACCAGCGGTGACGTGGTGTTCTGCCAGTCGCCGAGGCCGAGGGCGAGGTGTTCGCGGCCGTCGGCCAGGCCGGTGAAGGTGAACACGTCGGCCGTCGTCGAGTACCCGTCGGGGAACCGTAACGGCACCGTCACCCGCGTGCGCACCTGTGCCGTCACGCCGATCATGGCAGTCATCCCGAACCCCCAAGCTTTGTTGAACCTTCACCAACAAGAGTCGACCTCAAATGTTGAAGAATCAACTAAACGCGGTGAGTTCTAGATCATGCCGATGGCCCTTGCGGGTCAGGGCGGATCGGAGGAAAGTACAGCGCTTGTCATCCGTACCGCCGAAGTCAAGATCGTTTTTGCCGGGCAGGGTATGGGCGTGTTGTACGGGCGCCCCCCTCAGTCCTGGCGGTCGGCGGGGTTGATCCTGCTGGCCGTCCTCGTGTTGTGCGGCGCCGGGGCGGTGATCATCAGCCTCCGCATCGACCGGGACGGTGGCGCGGTGTGGGCCACCGGCGTCCCGGCCGAACCGTCCGGCCCGGCACCGCCGTCCCCGTCGCCGTCACCCACGCCGTCGGCGACCCCGGAACCGTCGGTGTCCAGCCCGGCCCCGGTGAGGCCGACCAGCCGCCCGGTGACCCGCCGCCCGTCCTCGCCGTCACCCCGGCCCACCGCGCCCCGCTCGCCGTCCCCGGCCGTGCCGTCCGCCGGCCCCAGCGCGGAACCGGTCCAGCTCGGCGGGACCTGCTCCCCGGAGGGCAGCGAGGGCCGGACCGCCTTCGGTGTCCGGGTGTTCTGCCGGGCCGGATTCCTCGGCGGGCAGCCGCGCTGGCGCCTGTTGTGAGCGTTAACTCTGCAGGGTGAAAGAAGTGACCGCGGGGAAGTCCCTGGCCTTGGTCGCGGCGAACCGGCCCGGCTCGGCGTTCCAGTAGACGTAGCCGTACTTGGCGCTGCTCAGCCAGTAGGTGGGCAGCACCCCGCTCTTCGCCCCGGTCGGCGTCAGGAAGAACAGCAGGTCGTCGTCCTCGATGGCGATGTCGAAGGTCTGGTGCCCGGACCGGTCGATCATCTGACTCCGGCTCAGGTCACAGGCGGTCCAGGCCGGGACGGCGCCACCGGTCAGACAGTCGCGCCGCTGGTCGGACAGGCGGAGGACCAGATAGATCTGACCGAAGGAGTACGTGGTCTGGATGGCGTGGTCGACCGAGATCCGGGCGCCCGAGTCGCCGAGCGTCAGCGCCCCGTCCGGGCCGCTCTCCAGGAGCTTGCCGGCCTCCACGGCCCGCAGCCGCAGGGTCCGGCCCGAGTCCAGCGCCGCGTTCTCGTAGAGCTCCTTGTTCGGCAGCGGGTCGGGGGAGTAGGCCGGCAGCACCACCGGCGGCGGTGACGTGTCCCCGCGCGGCTCCCCGCCCGGGCCGGCGGTCAGCTGGTAACCGGCCACCCCGAGCCCGGTGATCGCCGTGACCACTGCCACCGCCCCGGCGTGCAGCCGCCGGATCGGCCGGGCCCGCGGCAGCGCCGGCCGCGGTGCCGGCTGGGCGGCGGGAGCCGGCGCCCGCCCGGTGGCCGACGCTGCCGGGAGCGCCAGCTGCGGGCTCTTGAGCAGGACGTCCAGGACCTGCTGGGCGGTCGGCCGGCGCTCCGGCGCCTTGCCCAGCGCGCCCTCGACGACGGTGCGCAGCGGACCGTCCAGCCCGTCCAGGTTCGGCTGCTGGGTCAGGATCTTCATCGCCGTCGCGGTCGGCGAGTCGCTCTCGAACGGGGTCCGGCCGGTTGCCGCGTACGCGACGAGCACCCCCCAGGCGAAGATGTCGGCAGCCGGGGTCACGTCCGCCCCGGCCACCGACTCGAAGCGTTCCGGCGCCATGTACGACACCGTGCCGACCATCTGGTTGGTCCGGGTGTGCGCGCTGGTCAGGTCGGTGGTCCGGGCGATCCCGAAGTCGATCACCTTGATGCCGCCGCTGGTCAGCAGCACGTTGCCGGGCTTGAGATCGCGGTGGATCACCCCGGCGCCGTGGATCGCGGCGAGCGCCGTCGCCGACCCGACGGCGAGACCGGTCAGCGCCGGCCCGTGCAGCGGCCCCCGCTCCCGGACCACCTGGCTCAGCGGCGGGCCCTCGATGTACTCGAAGACCAGGTACGGCGTGTGGTGCTCGGGGTCGGCGTCGAGCACCGCGGCGGTGCAGAACGACGGCACCTCCCGGGCCCGCCGGGCCTCGCTGCGGAACCGGGCCCGGTACTCCGGGTCGTCGGCGAACTCCGGCCGGATCACCTTGATCGCCACCCGCAGGTGCCGTCCACTCTCGACGCCCAGGTAGACGGCGCCCATGCCGCCCTGACTCAGTCGCGACAGGACGCGATAGCGGCCCAGGGTGACGGGATCACCGGGCAGCAGGGGCATCGACACGAGGATGCAAGATACAGGTTCGTCATTTCGCCCGCTGGCCGTCCGGGGACTCCGGGCCCATGATCACGACCCCGCGGCGGTGGCGGGCACCGGGTCCGCGCAGGTGACCGGCGTCTCCGGCGGCCGGTAGGTGAACTCCCGGCGAACGATGCCGATCGGCCCGGCGGATCCCGGGTCAGCGCAGCAGCACCCGGCCCGGCTGAGCGGTGGCCTGGAAGACCGCGATCACCGTGCCGTCCGCCCCGGCCGCCGACCAGAAGTGCCCGGCGAAGGTCTTCTGCTCGTACGCCTGCCCGGCCTCGACCGTCGCGTACGGCGACAGTTTGCCGTTCTCGTCGACCCAGGAGAGCACCACCGCGTCGGCACGCTCGTTGACGAACACGATCCGGGTGTCCGCCCCGTCCTCGACGCTGCGCAGCGACGCGATCAGGGCGGCGGGCAGGGCGTTCAGCTCGGGCCAGGTCGCCGGGTCGCCGGGATCGGCGGACGCGGCGGGTCCGGCCGAGGCCGAGGCGGTGGTGGTGGCCGCACCGGCGGCCGGAAGCGGTGTGGACGACGGCCACAGCTGGACCAGCATCACGACACCACCGGCGCCGAGGACGGCCGCGAGGGCGAGGACCACCACGATCAGCCGCCGGTTGCCGGGCCCGGGGCCGGCTTCGGGTTCCGGCGCCGGCGGGGCGGTCTCGGTGAGCGGGCTGGTGTCCACTTCGACCAGCGGCGGATCGTAGGGATCCACCGCCGGCGCCATGCGGCCGGAGGGTTCGTCTGTCACCCGCCCAGAATATTGATCATGGCTGGTGTCTCGGCGACCAGGGCCGCGTGCGCCCGGTGGGTGCCCTCGGCCGGCCGCTGCCGCCGCTCGATCTCGGTGAACCCGGCCGCCGACAGCCGTGCCGCGAACTCGCCGGCCGGCCACCGGTAGGCGGTGATCACCTTGTGGTCGAACGCCTCCACCGCGTCGCCGTCGAAGAACCCGGCCACCAGCACACCACCGGGCGCCAGGACCCGGCGCAACTCGGCGAGCACCGGATCCAGCCCGTCCGGCGGCAGGTGGATCAGGGAATACCAGACCAGGATCCCGGCGATCGTACGGTCGTCGAAGGCGAGTTCCCGCATCGAGCCGAGCCGGTAGTCACCGCCCGGATCGGCCGCCCGGGCGTGCTCGACGAACTCCGGCACCATGTCGATGCCGACCGCGTCCACCCCGAGCGCCCGCAGGTGGGCGGTGTAGTGGCCCGGCCCGCAACCGAGGTCGAGCACGGTCCCGGGCCGGTCCAGGTGCCGGCTGATCAGGTCGAGATCGTCGGCGTGCACCTTGGTGGTGCCACCGAACAGGTCGATGTAGAGCGCGGAGACCGCGGAGTACGCCCCGGCTACCTCCCGGACCAGAGGGTCCTCTCGATCAGCCACCACGCGCCGATCACGCCGATCGCCAGCGGCGTCATCACGTACCACTCGCCCATCACCCCGAAGTCGTCGGAACGGCCCATCGTGTGCAGCAGGCTGAAACCGGCGAACAGCAGCACGGCCACGCCGATCGCAACGTACCGGAAAACCATGCGGCCGGTGCTCATCGGGGCGGGGGTCTCGGTGCTCTCGTCGTCCATGGCGGGAACTATGCCAGTCGATGGTTCCCGGCGGATCCGACGGTGGCCGGATACCGTTCTATACCGGAGGGTAGAGGGAAGTCCCGCGCGTCGAACATCGCTCCGGCCGACGCCACTCCCGGCCCACGGAACCGGCCGTCCAGCAGCCGGGTCACCGCCTCCACGGCCAGCGGCGCGCTCGTCGCGTAGATGTCCCGGCCGGTCACCGTGATCCGCCGCGTGTCGTCGCCGGTGCGCACGTGGACGTCCACGGTGAACGTCTCCGGTGCCTCCCGTTCCCCGGCGGCGGCCAGCTCACCGGCCGCCGCCACCGACATGTGGCTGCGGATCTCGCCGACCGTGAGATGGCTGGGGATCGTGACGACCTCGGCCATCGTGAACCCGCTGAGCACCGGCCGGGTGGCACCGGGGAACTCCCACCGCACCACCGGGAGCGGGCTGTCGTCGCGGTAGTAGTCGAGACGGCCGCCGGTGAACCGGACCCGCCGCCCGTCGCGGCGTTCCCGGGACACCGCGCCGGCGGTCAGGGTGCCGCGGGTGGGCTGCCAGCCGCTCAGCCCGTAGGCCACGTCGATCGTGTCCACCGCCGTCGTGTCGGTGATCGCGGAGACCAGCAGGTCCGCGAGCCCGCCGAAGAACGCCATGGCCGGGACGATCGGGATCGGCGCCCCGGCGAACCGGGTGAAGGTGTCGGCGTTCGCCTCGATCTCGGCGGCCACGTCCACGTACGGGACGCCCGCGCCGATCGCCGCCTCGATCACCGGACCGGCCGTGGTCGCGAACGGCCCCGCACAGTTGATCACCGCCGCCGCGCCGCGCAGGTCGAGCGGATCCGCCCGGCCGATCGATCGCACCCGGAAACCCCGTCCGATCAGCTCCTTCACCACAAAACCACCGGTGTGCCCGTACGCGCCGACCACGGCGACCTCGTTACCCGTACTCATGGGGAAGAGCCTGAAGGTTGTGGCCCCCGCGGACGAGTGTCCGGAACGACGTCTCCCGTACAGTTTCGGACATGGCCACCATCGCGCTCGCCGCCGTCGACGGGATGCTGCACTTCGAGTTCGCGATGGCCTGCGAGATCTTCGCGCACGACCCGACCGGACTGGCCGATCCCTGGTACGACCTGGTCGTCTGCGCCGCCGGGCCGGTCGGCGCGGGCCGGTTCCGGATCGAGCCGGACGCCGGGCTGGATCGCCTCGCCACCGCCGACGTGGTGATCGTCCCGGCCGTCGCCGACGTCGGCGCACCGGTTCCGGAAGACCTCCTCCGCGCGGTCCGGGCCGCCCACGACGCGGGCGCCCGGATGGTGTCGCTGTGCACCGGCGCGTTCGTGCTCGGCGCCGCCGGGATCCTCGACGGTCAGCGGGTGACCACGCACTGGGCGCACACCGCCGAACTCGCCGCCCGGTTCCCGGCCGCCCGGGTCGAACCGGACGTCCTCTACGTCGACAACGGGACCGTGCTCGCCTCGGCCGGCAAGGCCGCCGCCATCGACCTCTGCCTGCATCTGATCCGCCGCGACCACGGCTCGACCGTCGCGAACGCGGTGGCCCGCCGGCTCGTCGTGCCGCCGCACCGCTCCGGCGGGCAGGCCCAGTTCGTCACCACCCCGGTCCCGGCCCGCTCCGGCCACCCGCTCGGCGACCTGGTGCCCTGGGTGCTGGCCCGCCTCGACCAGCCGCTGACCGTCGAGGACCTGGCCCGGCAGGCGGCCATGAGCTCCCGCAACCTGGCCCGGCACTTCCACGCGGCCACCGGCGAGACCCCGCTGCGGTGGCTGTCCGCGCAGCGCCTGGGCCGGGCCCGGGAGCTACTGGAGAACACCGACGACGGCGTCGAGGTGATCGCGCGGGCCTGCGGCCTGGGCACCGCGGCCACCCTGCGCCGGCATTTCCACCGGGCCGTCGGCGTGCCGCCGGACACCTACCGCCGGACGTTCCGCGGCCTTTGACATGCTGGTCCGGTGACCGATCCCGCTGAAGTCGACATCGCCCTGGTCGGCGGCGGCGGCGCCGCGAGCCTGGTGCTGGCCGCCCTCGGCCCGGGCCCCCGGGTGGCGGTTGTCGACCCGGTGCACAAACGTGGTCAGGATCGGACATGGGCGTTCTGGGGCAGCCCCGGCACGTTCCTCGATCCGTTGCTCAGCGCGAGCTGGGACGCCGTCGACGTGGTGACCGCGTCGTCGCGCCGCACCCTCGATCTCCAGCCGCTGCGGTACGCCATGCTCCGCTCCGCCCCGCTCTACGAGCTGGCGAACAAGAACACCGCTGCGGTACGGGTGACAGCACCCGCCCACACCCTGCGCGACGACGGGGACCATGTCCTGGTCGGCGCACCGGACGGCACCCCGCTGGTGCGCGCCTCCTGGGTGCTCGACTCCCGCCCCCGCCCACCGGCGCGCCCCGGCCGCACGAACTGGCTGCAGCACTTCCGCGGCTGGTGGTTGGAATCGGACAAGCCGGTGTTCGAGCCGGGACGTGCCGTCCTGATGGACTTCCGGACCCCGCAACCGGCCCGGGGTGTCTCGTTCGGCTACGTCCTGCCGGTGAGCGACAGGTTCGCCCTCGTCGAGTACACCGAGTTCTCCCCGGCGGTGCTGACCGGCGACGAGTACGACACCGCGCTGCGTGGTTACGCCGCGATCCTCGGGCTCGACCTGACGTCACTGCGGGTGAGGGAGGTGGAGGACGGGGTCATCCCGATGACCGACGGGGTGTTCGAGGCCCGGCCGTCGCCGCGGGTGGTCCGGATCGGCACCGCGGGCGGCGCCACCCGCCCATCGACCGGCTTCACCTTCACCGCGATGGCCCGGCAGGCCGCGCAGATCGCCCGCGAGGTGGCGGCCGGCCGTCCCCCGGTGCCCGACGCCCCGTACCCGCCCCGGCACCGCTGGATGGACGCGGTCCAGTTGCGGGCCCTGGACCGGGGGCTGGTCGACGGGGTGGGGTTCTTCGAGCGGCTCTTCGACCGGAACCCGGCCACCCGGGTGCTGCGGTTCCTGGACGGGACCACCTCGTGGGCCGAGGACCTGGCGCTGATGTCGTCCAGCCCGCTGCTCCCGATGACCCGCGCGGCAGCCGGCGACGCGTGGGCCCGGATCCACTAGTGGCATTTTGCACTGCCCGTGCACTTGTCCGTCCCGAGCTGGATGTTTAGCCTCACATGGCATGACAGCAACGTGGACGTTCGCCGTCGACCGGGCCGACCTCGCCAAGACCGTCATCACCGAGGGTGTCACCCCGGCGCTCACCGACGGTGAGGTGCTGCTGCGGGTCGACCGGGTCGGGATCACCGCCAACAACGTCACTTACGCGGTCCTCGGCGAGACGATGCGCTACTGGCGGTTCTTCCCGGGCGACCTCGGCCCGTCCTGGGGACTGCCCCCGCTCTGGGGTTTCGCCGAGGTCGCCGAGACCACGATTCCCGAGATCAAGATCGGACAGCGGCTGTACGGCTACCTCCCGCCCGCCGGTCACCTCGTGGTCCGCCCCGAGCGCCTCGACGACACCGGTTTCCGGGACGGGTCGGCACACCGGGCCGACCTGCCGTCGCCCTACAACGCCTACCGCCTGACCACCGGCGACCCCGTCCACCGGGCCGATCAGGAGGACCTGCTGGCCCTGTTCCGGCCGCTGTTCTTCACCTCGTTCATGCTCGCCGACCAGGTCGCCGACAACGACTTCTACGGCGCCGAGGCGATCGTGCTCTCGTCGGCGTCCAGCCGGACCGCCTACGCCACCGCCTTCGAACTGCACGGCCGCGGGCCCCGCCTGATCGGCCTCACCTCGCCCCGGAACGTCGCGTTCACCACCGCTCTGGGGTGTTACGACCAGGTGGTGCCGTACTCGCGCATCGGTGCTCTGGACACCGTGCCCACCGTCTATCTGGACCTCTCCGGATCGCCCGCCCACCGCACCGAGCTGCGGTTCCGCCTCGGGGCGCAGCTGATCCGGGACATCGCCGTGGGCCTGACCACCGGGATCCCGAACGCGGAGGCCGCCGGTGAGGTGTTCTTCGCGCCCACCCAGATGCGCAAACGCCGCCACGACTGGGGCCGTGACGGCCTCGACGCCCGGTTCGCCGAGGCCTGGCACCGGTTCGCGGCCACCGCCGGGAGCTGGACCGACGTGCGGACCGGGCAGGGGCCGGAGGGGTTACGCCAGGCCTGGCTCGACGTCCTGGCCGGCCGGGTTCCGCCCCGGACCGGGCGCACGGTCCGATTCTGAACGGTCCGATTCTGACCGGTCCGATTCTGAACGGTGCGGTTCGGACATGTCCATCAGCCGCCCGGCGTCCCGCGGATCCAGGGTGGGCAGGTCCAGCGGCAGCCGCCGGCCCCGATCGATCGCGGTCAACGGCGCGGCCGGCGGCTCGTCCACGAACGTGTGGATCGGGGCGACCGCCCTGGTCACCGGCTGAGCCGCCACCGCCGCCAGCAGGCGCAGCACGCCGCGCAGCACCGGCCGGAGAGGGCTGTGGTCCCCGCTCCTGGTGAACCCCGGGTGGTACAGCACGTACCGGGCCCGGCTCCCGGACCGCTCCGCGAAACCCACGCCGAGCAAGTCGTTCGCCCGGCCGGCCTGCAACTGCGCGGTGACCATCGCATAGTCCGCCGCCAGCGACGGATCGGCCCAGTGCACCGCGCCCCGGCGGGTGCCGACCCCGGCCACGTTCACGATCACCGGCCGCTCCGCCCGGTCCAGGGCCGGCGCCAGACCCAGACCGAGCAGGTACCGGCTCAGGTAGTAGAGCGCGAACGTCCGCTCCAGCCCGTCCGCGGTCACCACCCGGCGTGGCGACACCCCGTTCGCGAACAGCGCCAGAGCGTCGATCACCTGATGATCGGCCAGGATCTCGCCGACGATCCGGTGGTTCTCCGCCACACTCGACAGATCCACCCGGTGGAAACTGATCCGCCCGTTCGATCGCGCCGGGTCCGCGCTGCGTCCCAGCACCAGCACCCGGTCACCCCGCTGTGCCCGCTCCTGGGCGAACACCCGGCCCATGCCCTGCGTTCCGCCACTGACCACCACGACTGCCATGAGTGCCATCCTGGTGAGACGGCCGTACCGAGGGGAAGAAGGCACTTCCATGTCCACAACGCACACCGGTGTGCCCACCGCGCTGCCGCATCCGGTGCCCGCCGCCGAGTACCAGGCCTGCCCGGTGACCGACGTGCTCCAGCTGTTGGGCGACAAGTGGACCCTGCTGCTGATCAGCCTGCTGGGGCAGCGGCCGTACCGGTTCAACGAACTGCACCGGGCCGTCGACGGCATCAGCCAGCGGATGCTCACCCGCACCCTGCGCACCCTGGAGACCGACGGCCTGGTCGAGCGCGAGGTGTTCCCGACCGTCCCGCCGTCGGTCGAGTACCGGCTGTCGCCGCTCGGGACCAGCCTCCTCGAACCGGTGTCCGCGCTGGCCGGCTGGGCGGTCACCCACCACGGCGAGATCGTCGCGGCCCGCGGCCGCCGGTAGGACGTGCGGCTGGCCCGGCCTAAGGCGACACCAGCCCCATCTCGTAAGCCATGATCACCAGATGCACCCGGTCGCGGGCGCCGAGCTTGGTGAACAGCCGGGCCACGTGGGCTTTGGCCGTGGCCGGAGAGATGTGCAGTTCGGCCGCTATCTCCTGATTGGAGCGGCCCAGACCCACCAGGGTCAGCACCTCCCGTTCCCGCCCGGTGATCCCCGCCAGGCCCGGCCCACCACCACTGCGCCCGGCACGCACGCCCCGGGCGGCCTCCGGCTCGGGACGGGCGCCGGTGAACTGTGCGATCAAGCGGCGGGTGACGCTCGGCGCGATCAGGGCGTCCCCGCCCGCGACCACCCGGACCGCCCCGAGGATGTCGTCCAGCGCCATGTCCTTGACCAGGAAACCGCTGGCCCCGGCCCGCAGAGCCGCATACAAATGGTCGTCGTCGTCGAACGTGGTCAACATCAGCACCCGCGCCGGGTCCGCCCCGGACACGATGTGCCGGGTGGCCTCGATGCCGTCCATCACCGGCATCCGGATGTCCATGACCACCACGTCGGGCAGCAGCTCCCGGGCCAGCCGGACCGCGTCGCTCCCGGTTCCCGCCTCACCCACGACGACCAGATCCGCGGTGCTGTCGATGAGCACCCGGAGCCCACTACGGATCAACGGCTGGTCATCGGCCAGCACCACCCGGACACTCATCCGGCCATCCTCCCCACCCGCCGTCCGGCGGTCACGACGGCACCGGGACGCGGGCGGTGACCCGGAACCCGCCGCCCGGCCGCGGCCCGGCACTGAAATCCCCGGCGAGCAGGGCGACCCGCTCCCGCATGCCGATCAGACCGTGCCCGATCAGACCGTGCCCGGCGCCGGAGGCCGGGACCGCCGTCACCGCCGGGCCTGCCGGGCCGTCGTCGGTGATCTCGATGGTCAGCTCGGTGGGGGCCCGGGTCAGGGTGACCTCGCAGTGGCCGGTGCCCGCGTGCCGGATCACGTTGGTCAGCGCCTCCTGGACGATGCGGAACGCCGACACGTCGATGTCCGGGGGCAGCGGGCCGTGGTCGCCGATCCAGCGGACATCGACGTGGACCCCGGCCTTCCGGGTGCGGGCGACCAGCCCCTCCAGGTCGGCGAGGCCGGGCGCCGGGGCCAACTCGACGGCGCCCGGGCCGGTGCCCGGATCGATGGCGGGACCGGTGTCGGGCCGGCGCAGCGTGCCCAGCATCCGCCGTAGGGCGGCCAGAGTCTCCCGGCTGGTGTCCTCGATCGCGGCGAGCGCGTCCCGGGCCGCGACCGGCTGGGTGTCGATGACGCGGCGGCCCATGCCGGCCTGGACGGCGATGACGCCGATGCTGTGCGCGACCATGTCGTGCACCTCGCGGGCGATCCGCAGCCGCTCGGTCTGCACGGCCGCGGCCTCGGAGCGGGCCCGCTGGACGGCGGCGAACGCACGCCGCTGCCGGACCGAGTTGCCGATCACCCAGGCCGTGACGACCGCCAGCACCTCGGCGGCGGGGAGACTCAGGATGTCGATGGCCCCGGCGGCGGCGGTCAGGGCCAGCCCAGCGACCAGGGTCAGGGCAGCGGCGGTGAGCGAGACCAGGGGCGTCCGGCGGGCGGCGACGACCCCGGTCGCGGTGAGGATCGCGGCGGCGATCAGGGCCTGCATCAGCCGCTGGACGACACCGGGCCCGGCCAGGGTGAGGGCGGCCAGCAGGAGCAGGAGCAACACCAGCGTGGTCACCGGCTGCCGCCGCAGCAGGCCCCGCAGCGGCAGCAGGCTGAGCAGGGCCACGACGATCGAGGTCACCTGATCCAGCCGCAGGTAGACCGCGACGGCCACGAGGAACAGGGACAGGACGGCGCCGCACCAGGACAGCACCGCCGCACGGTTCAGGCTCGGCATACCGTCGAGATTAGATTTCCGGCCCCTTTCCGGCGTCGGCCCGCGGGCGTAATACCGGGGTATGACGCCCGGCCGGCGGTCAGCGGACGGCGGCGTCCCGGATCCGGACCACGGCCCGGGTCGGCGTGCCCGCGAAACCGTGCACGTCGGCCGTGAAACAGGCCAGGAAGGTGGGATCCCGCCGGTGGGTGGCCGATACCCGGCCGAACAGCTGGACCTTGTTCTTCAGCAGCAGGAAGTCGGTCTCGTCGGTGATCTCGACGTCGAAGACCGGTACGTCCGCGTCGTCGGCCGGATCGAGTTCGACGACACCGCTGAGGCTCAGGCCGAGGTTCTCCGTCAGCCCGGAGCCGGCGATCTCGGCGTGCGCGATCGCCGACACCCGCATCGCCGGCCGGGTGGTCTCGTCGATCACGGTGACGGGCAGCACCGTGTGCGGCTCGGCCGGCGTGCCGAACGTGACCAGACGTGTGCTGTCCAGGTCGTAACCGGTGATCCGGACGGTCAGGACGGACGCGGCGACCGGGTCGCCGACGTGCCACGGCCGGCTGGTCTCGGTGAACCGGACCGACTGGCGCGTGGTGATGCCGATCCGGTCCCGGATCAGCAGGCCGGCCAACGACAAGCCCGGCAGGTCGCGCCCCTGGAGAGTGACCATCACATGCGGAGCGTCACCGAGTTGGCTGAACCGATCCACCCACTCCTCGGGATCGAACACCGCTGTGCCGGCCACTGAGACGCTCTGCACGACCTTACCGCTCGAGGTGGGCTCGGTCACCAGGCGCGCCCGCACCTCGGTGATTGCCCAGCCCAGAGGCGCCAGCATCGCCTCGTCGACCACTACTTCGACCTGCTCGACCGTCTTGTCCACCACGACCGCCTTCCACCCCGGGAGCCCGGAACCATAGCAGCGGAGGGCTTGCCGGACCCGGGCGATAAGGTTCCCGGGTGTTACAGCCAGCCACCGACCTCGGATTCGCGCAGCGCGTCAAGGCGCTCGCCTGCACCGCGCCGCTGCATGACCTGGACAACCGGAAGAACCAGGTGCAGACGGCGGACTTCTCCGTCTACCAGATGAGTGAGCTGGCTCTCAACGCCATCGACCTGGTCACCCTGGCGATGGATTTCGACGCCGGAGCCCCGCCGGAGCTGATCGTGACCGGGGTCGCCGGGTTCGCCGCCCGGCAGGCGCCGCTGCGGGCCGGCGGCGAGCACCTGCGGGCCGCCCGGTGGGTGCTGGAGAGCCTGCTCAACGTGGGTTCCGCCGATCGCGGGTTCCGGGCGGTCTACGGGATGACCGCCGGTGACGGGTCGTACCAGCGCTTCGAATTCGATTTCAAGCTCCTGGAGGAGGTCGTCGGCCCGGACGGCAGCATCTTCCTGCGCGCCACCAACGAGGCCGTCAACGTGCTGGTCGGGGCGCTGGAGCTGGACATCGAGTCCGCCCAGATCGCCGCTGACCTGCGGCTGGAGACGCTGATCCGGCGCGGCCGGCTGTCCGACGCGCAGTCGGCGGCCCAGTCCGCGCGGTACCGGACGATCCAGTACGGGGAGAAGCTGCGCCAGCGCCTCGAAGCGACCGAGCGGGACGTCCGGACGGTCGACTGGCTGCACGAGATGCCGAAGTTCATCGCCGAGGCACTGGAGCACATCGCCGCCCGCTACCGCGCCGAGAACGCGATCATGACCAACATCACCGAGGTCCGGGACACCGCCGACACCCCGGCGACGAAGCTGCAGGCGGCGAAACTGGTCGACGTGGTCCGGGACTGTCTGCGCCGGCACGAGCAGCTGCAGGCGGCGTTGCAGGGCGCGGGCCGCCGGTTCCGGGCCCAGCAGGACCGGCAGACGTTCGCCCCGGGCAGCAGTGTCGCGACGCTCGACCTGCACGCCCAGCTGCTGGTCCCGGCGCTGGGCCTGCCGGTCCGGGACGCCGAGCCGGTGCTGTCGGGTTACGTGGGGCGCAGCGCCGGGGTACACGTACCGGACGCGGTCCGTCTTCTTGATCTTTTCACCGCTCTGATCACCCCGCCCGCGGAGCGGGAGCTGCTCGGCGAGCCCGTCGAGGAGCCGGATCTGGACGAGGCGCCGGAGGAGCCGCCGTTCCCGGCCGAGTGCTACGAGCTGCTCGACGGCCTGCTGGACCTGGACCCGGAGGCGCCGCGCCGGCTGTCCGGGCTGCTCGACGAGGCCCGCCGCCTGCATCCGGAGCTGCCGCACCTGGTGGTGGTGCGAGTGGTCGCGCTGGCGGCCCAGGAGATCAACCCCGCGTTGCGGCACAACCTGCCGGGTGTCTACGTCGCGGTCGACGACGGCACACCCCTGATGGACGCCGAGTACGGCGGTGCCGACCTGATCGTGGCCCGGGCCCGTGTGGAGAAGGAAGAAGTGATGGCATGACCACCCAACTGACCGCCGACGCCGCCCGTCTGGTCGGCTACGGCCTGCGCCCGAGGCTGGTCCCGGCCCGTGACGACACCTACCGCGGCCTGATCGTCAGGGCGTCCACCGACGACGAGTTCGCCGCCGCCGTACAGGCCGTGGCAGCCGGTTTCGACCTGGTCGTGATGGAGATCAGCGAACGGGCCGGCATCGTGGTGGCGTCCACCGACGAGAGCGTCTTCGCGATCCGCGCTGGCGACTACTGGCGCCGCGCCGGCGGTGACGGCAAGGCCTCCGACCGGGTCCTGCACGCCCTGGCCCACCTGGGCGCGGCGACGATGGCGTTCCCGCGCCCGGCCGACCTGGCCAACGAGACCTACCTGGGCCGGATCACCGTCGACGGGGTGGAGGCGTTCGTCCGGGAGGCCGCGGGCCGGCTCGCCGAGGCCGCCGTGCGGAACGACGACGCCGACACCGCCGCCGGTGAGCCGGGCCTGGAGGCGTCCTGGCGGGTCTACAGCCGGCGGGCGCAGACCGGCAGCACCGGCGACGGCCGCCGCCTGCCGTCCAGCACCACCGGGATCGTCGGCCGGGCGCTGACGTTCCTATCCGAGCAGGGTCTGCTGACCAGGACCGGCGACGAGCGGCACGGCACCTACCGGACCACGCCGCGGTACCGGACCCAGGTGCGCGAGGCGGGTGTGCTGATGTTTGACGAGCTGCTGAGTCTCGGCATCACCGCGATCAGCGACGGTTCCGCCACCATCGAGGTCGCGTGGACCCCCGAAGCACTGACCGAGCTGTAGAAAGAGACATAGATACATGTACGAGCTGAACCGTGTCCGGCTGTTCGGGGTGGGCCCACGCGGCGCGCGGTACACCGACGTCACCCTGGACCTGTCCGGGGTCGGCGCGGCCGTCGGCGGGCAGGGCGCCCTGTTCGGGACGGCGGTGCGCCGGCCCAGCCCGTACAGCCTGCTCCTGCTGGAGAACGGCGGCGGCAAGAGCGTACTGCTGAAGCTGCTCTTCTCGGTGGTGCTGCCGGGCCGTCGCAACACCGTGGGCGGATCGGCCTCGGTGATGGAGAAGTTCGTCGTCGGTGACGACGCCGCACACGTGGTGCTGGAGTGGATGCACGTCCGCAGCGGCGAGCGGGTGATCACCGGCAAGACGTTGCAGCGGCGGCGCAGCGGCCCGGCCGGTGACAAGCTGGGCGAGCACTGGTGGTCGCTGCGCCCGCACGCCGATGTGGAGATCGACGCGCTGCCGTTCACCGTGGACGGTCGCCGGCTGCGGCTGGACGGGTTCCGTGACGCGCTGCAGGAGATCGACCGGGTGACCCCGGTGACGCAGCTGACCTGGGTCGGGCCGGAGGTCGGCAGCTGGGTGGAGCACCTGCGGGCGATCGGCATCGAACCGGACCTGTTCGGCATCCAGCGCCGGATGAACGCCGACGAGGGCGACGCGGCGACCGCGTTCAAGTTCCGGTCCAGCCGCGAGTTCGTCGAGTGGCTACTCAACGTGGTCCTCGACCCGCAGGACCCGGCGAGTGTCGCGGAGAACTTCGGCATCTACGCCCGGACCGTCGGCGACCGCCGGGCGATGCTGCTGGAGAAGGAGTTCGCCGACGGCGCGGTCGCGGCGCTGCGGCCGGTCGGCGCCGCGCACGAGCGCTACCAGCGGGCCCGTGCCGCCCGGGCCACCGCCGAGACCAGCGGACTGATGCTGCTGGGCCGGGTCCGGGCCCGGGAGATCGCCGAGGGTGAGGCCGCCGACCGGCTGAAGGAACTCGCCGACGAGGCCGCCGGGGACGCCGAGGCCCGGGAGAACGACCGGGACCGGGCCCGGGACATCGTCAACGAGACCCGGCGGCAGACCCTCGCTCTGGAGCTGGCCGCCGCACAGCGGGAGAAGCAGACGGCCGCCGAGGCCCGGGACCTCTCCGGCGCCGACCTGGTCGCCTGGGAGCTGGCCGGGCTGCTGGACCGGCAGAACACCGCCGAGCGGGCCGCCGCCGGGTTCACCGAGCAGATCCTGCGGGCCGAGGCCGACGCCCGCCCGCTGCTGCACGACCGGGACCGGGCCGCCGGGCGGCTGCTCGGCAAACTCGCCGCCGAGGCCGGCGCCGCCCGCGACGAGCAGGCGCGGCTGGAGGAACTCGCCGGTGAGCTGCTCGAGGAGGCCCGGGAGGCGGACACCGCCCGGACCCAGGTGACCCGGGACGCCGAGCGCTGGCGTACCGAACAGACGTCGATCACCGGTCAGGTGGCGGAGAGCCGCCGTCAGGTCGAGGCCGCCGTCACCGCCGGGCTGCTGCCGGCCGGCCGCCCGGTCCCGGACACCGCCGCCGAGGCCCGTGACCTGGCCGGGCGGGCCGCCGCCGACCTGACCCGCCTGGAACAGCTCGCCCGGGACGCCGACGCCACCGCCCGCGCCGCGAACGGGCAGGCCGGGGCCACGGCAGCCGATCTGCTCGCCGTCCGGGGCCGCCGCGACGACACCGCCCGTACCGTGCAGGCGATCCTCGGCCGGGCCGCCGACCTGGCCGGCGACGAGATCGTCCGGGCCGCCCTGAACACTGACACCGTCGGCGCCGACCTGCTCGACGACCGGATCGACTCCCTGACCCGGCAGCTCGAAATCGACGCCGGCCTGCAGGAACGCCACCTCGACGGGTTACGCGCGGAACAGCGTGACGACCAGCGGCTGCTCGACGCCCTCGGTGACGGCGGGTTCCTGCCGCCGCGCGCCGACGTCCAGGCGGCCCTCGACGTCCTGCACGCCGCCGGGATCAGCGCCCACTCCGGCTGGCAGTACCTGGCCGACAGTGTCGCCGCCGGGGAACGCGACCGTGTCATCGCCGAGCAGCCGCAGCTGGCCGACGGCGTGATCGTCGCCGATACGACCATGCTGGCCACCGCCCGCGCCGTCCTGACCGCGGCCCGGTTGCTGCCCGCGGCGGCAGTCGCGGTCGCCACCGGAGACCGGATGCTGACCCCGGCCGCCGAGGCCGGTGCGGTATTCGTGATCGGGCCGAACCCGGCGCTGTTCGACCCGGACGCCGCCGAGCAACGCCGTGAGCAGCTGCGCCACGCGATGACCGCCCGCGGCGCCGAGATCAGCGACGGGGCCGCCGCGCTGACCCGGCACCGGGCCGTCCTGGCCGAGCTGATCGCCTGGCGCCGGGACTGCCCGGCCGGCCGGCTCACCGTGCTCCGCGACGAACTGGCGGCCCGCGAGGAGGCGGTCGTCGCCGCCGCCGAGACCGACACCCTGGCCCGGCAGGCGGTCGCTGCGGCCGAGGCGGACCGCGACCGCGCCGCCGAGGACCTGGCCGAGCTGCGCCTGCACGAACGTGCCGCGGCCGACCGGGCCGGTGAGCTGACCCGGCTGGCCGGGGCGGTCGCCGTCGTCGACCGGCTCCGCGAGCGGCTGCCCGATCTGACCGGCCAGGTCACCCGGGCCGAACGCTCCGAGCGGGAACTCGGCGAGCGGGCCGAGTCGCTGCGCGGCCGGGCCACCGAGGCCACCCGGTCCGCCGACAACGCCGCCGCCCGCGCCGAACGCCAGCGCACCGAGATGACCGAGGTCGCCACCTCCACCGGCGAGCACTCCGCGGAGGTTCCGGACGATTCGGTGCCCGACCTGCGGGCGGTGTACCGGGCCGCGCAGGCCGCCTACGCCGCCGTCGAGGTCGGCCAGGACATCCGGGCCGAGGCGGTCGGCGCCGAGAACGAGGCGGCCCGGCTGCGCACCCAGGTCAGCCGGCACTCCTCGGCCGAGGTCGATCGGGCGCAGGCGCTGCTGGCCAGCCCGGACGGCACCGACGAGACCGGCCGGCAGGCGGCGATCGCCCGGACCCGGCGGGAACGCGACACCCACGACGCGGCGGTGTCGGCCGCGACGGCGGCGATCGGGGAACTCGGCAACGAGCTGAAATCGGCGAGCCGGTCCGGCAACCGCCCCTGGACCATGCTGTCCGGGGAGCGCCGCCCCACCGATGTCGCGCACGGCCGCACGCTGCAGGCCACCGCCGAGGCCGAGCACCGCGACGCCCAGCGCGAGCACGAGACCGCCGAGGCGCACGCGCTCCGGCTGCGGCGCCGAGCCGGGGACGCCCGCGAGGCGGCCCGCGCGTTCCGGGAGGTCCGGGTGCCCCTGGACATGCTGCTGGACAAACCGAAGATCAACGACGACGAGCCGATTGCGGCGTACGAGGGGACGGCAGCCGCCGCGGCCTCCGCGACCGACCGGGTCAAGGACGCGCTCCGGGCGGCGTCCACCGACGAGACCGCCGGCCGCACCGCCGTCGGGCGTCTCGTCGACGCCGCGGTCCTGCACGCCGGCCAGCCGAAGTTCGAGTCGATGAACAACGTGTCCCGCCGGGCCATCGCCGCCCTCGACCGGGACCAGCTGGCGACCAGGGCGATCGAGTTCGCCACCCAGCTCGAACAGCGCCTGGCCACCCTCACCACCGACCTGGACTCGGCCGGCCAGCACCGGGGCCTGATCGTGGACCGGCTGGCCGCGCTGGTCGTCGCCGCCCTGAAGACGCTGCGGACCGCGTCCCGGCTGTCGAAACTGCCGCCTGGCCTGGGCGAGTGGGAGGGCAAGGAGTTCCTGCGGATCCGGTTCACCGAACCCGACCCGGCCCTGCTGGCGGCCCGGGTCGGCGAGGTCATCGACGACATGGCCGCCGCCGTCGCCGGCCGGGGCGCCGGCCCGGCCCCGAAACGTGACGGGCTGGCCCTGCTGTTGCGCAGCATCGAGGCGGCCGTCCCCAAGGGTTTCACCGTCGACCTGCTGAAACCGGACGCGGTGCTGCGTGACGAGCGCGTCCCGATCGAGAACATGAACGAGGTGTTCTCCGGCGGCCAGGAGCTGACCGCGGCGATCGTCCTGTACTGCACGATGGCGGCGCTGCGGGCCAACGAGCGCGGCCAGATGCGCACCCGGCACTCCGGGGTGCTGTTCCTGGACAACCCGATCGGCAAGGCCAGCGCCGAGTACCTGCTGGAGCTGCAGCAGGGTGTCGCGGCGGCCCTGGGTGTCCAGCTGGTCTACACGACCGGCCTGTCCGACGACCGGGCGCTGTCCGCGTTCCCGTTGTGGGTCCGGATGCGCAACGACGCCGATCTGCGGGCCGGCCTGAAACACATCCGGGTGGCCGAGGTGGTCCGCCGTCAACTCCCCGCGCCGTACGCCGACGACGAGGAGTCGAGCGGCACCGTGACGGCCACCCGTGTCTTCCGGCGCCCGGCATAGGTCCGACGGCCCTGCTGATCGTCAGCGGTGGGCGGGTCGGCGCCCGGCGGTCGGGGGCGGCTCCGGCGGGGGTGTCGCGGCAGTGGGCCGAGCCGGGGATCGGCGCCGGCGCCGGCCCTGCCGGACCAGCTCTCCGGCGAAGGCGGCGACCGCGGGGGAGCGGTCCGACGCGCGGGTGGTGACGTGCACCGTGCGGGCCAGCCCGACCGGGGCGGTGATCTCCAGCAGGGCCGCCCCGGGGCGCGGGGCGGCCGCCGAGCGGGGGATCAGGGCCACGCCCAGACCGGCCGCGACCAGGTCCAGGACGACCGCGTAGGTGTCGGCCCGGGACCGGATCCGGGGTTCGAAACCGGCGACGTGGCAGGCCATCTCGGTGACCGCCTGGAATCCGTGTGCGGCGATCCCGGAGATCCAGTCGGCGTCGGCGAAGTCCCGCAGGGCCGCGGTGTCCCGGCCGTCGGCGAACGGGACCGCCAGCAGCAGCGGGTCGGTGAAGACCAGGCGCTGGTCCAGGCCCCGTGCGGCGGGCCCGGGGAAGCCGGCGTACTGATGGGTCAGCGCGATGTCGACCCGCCCGGCGGCGACCGCCGGGATCGACTGGTCCGGCTCGATCTCGGTGAACGTCACCTCCAGCGCCGGGAACCGGCGGCGCATGGTGATCATCGCGGGCGCCACCACCCACCGGGTGCCGGTGGCGAACGACGCGATCCGCACGTGCGCGACCGTCCCGGAGCCGGCCGCGGCCACCACCTGCCCGGCCAGGTCCAGGTCGGCGATGATCCGCCGGGCGTGTTCGGTCAGCACCTGCCCGGCGTTGCTCAGCCGCACGCTGCGGGCCGACCGTTCCAGCAGCTGGGCGCGGGCCTCCCGCTCCAGGACGGCGAGTTGCTGGGAGGCGGCGGCCGCGCTGCAGCCGAGGGCCGCGGCGGCACCGGCGATGGATCCGGTGTCGGCCACCGCCACGAGCAGGCGTAGCCGGTACGAGTCGAGCATCGGAAAAGCTTATGCTCAGCATCGCCGGCATCGGTTTCGTGACCGGTCCCCGGCCGCGCAAGATCAACGACGTGATCCTGCATGACATCGACACCCGGGGCTTCGCCAGCGACAACTACTCCGGCGTGCACCCCGACATCCTCACCGCCATCGCCGACGCCAACCACGGGCACCAGAGCAGTTACGGCGCCGACGTCTACACCGAGCGGCTCGGCGAGGTCTTCCGCACGCACTTCGGCCCGGACGCCCGTGCCTATCCGGTGCTGACCGGGACCGGCGCCAACGTGATCGCGCTGCAGGCGCTCACCGCCCGCTGGGGTGCGGTGATCTGCGCCGACTCGGGGCACGTGCACACCGACGAGGGCGGGGCGCCGGAGAAGACCGGCGGCCTGAAACTGCTGCCGGTCCCCACCGTGCACGGGAAGCTGACGGTCGAGGCGATCCGTACCCAGTCCTGGGGTTTCGACGATCCGCACCGGGCCCGGCCGCAGGTGGTGTCGTTGGCCCAGGCCACCGAGCTGGGCACCGTCTACACGCCGGAGGAGATCCGGGCGATCTGCGAGTACGCCCACGGACACGGGATGTCCGTGCACATGGACGGCTCCCGGCTGGCCAACGCGGCGGCCCGTCTCGGTGTCCCGCTGCGGGCGCTGACCACCGACGCCGGTGTCGACGTGCTCTCCTTCGGCGGCACGAAGAACGGGATGCTGCTGGGCGAGGCGGTGGTGCTGCTCGACCCGGCGCTGGATCCGGGCATCGACCGGTTGCGGAAGACGTCGATGCAATTGGCGTCGAAACAGCGTTTTGTCGCGGCCCAGTTCCTCGCCCTGCTGGAGAACGATCTGTGGCTCCGTAACGCGGCGCACGCGAATGCGATGGCCGATCTGCTGTCCGAGGGGCTGCGCGATCTGCCCGAGGTCACGGTGATCCATCCGGTCCAGTCGAACGCTCTCTTCGTCCGGTTGCCGGAGAAGGTGCTGGCCGGCCTGCACGACGATTTCGCCTTCTACGACTGGGGCGGCACCCCGGGTGAGGCCCGCTGGATGACCTCGTTCGACACCACCGCGGAGGACGTCGAGGCGGTGCTGTCCCTGATCCGGTCGGCACTCCTAGACGGCCGGCACTCCTAGACGGTCGAGCAGGTGGCGGCGCAGTCCGCTGAAGCCGGGGTCGTCCTGGTGGCGGGGGCGGGGGAGCGGGACCGTGATCTCCTCGGCGATCCGGCCGGACTCCAGCACCAGCGCCCGGTCGGCGAGCAGCAGCGCCTCGTCCACGTCGTGGGTGACCAGCAGGGCGGCGAAGCCGTGCCGGGCCCGCAACCGTTCCAGGAGCTGCTGCATCCGCAGCCGGGTCAGCGCGTCCAGCGCCCCGAACGGCTCGTCCAGCAGCAACAGTGACGGCTCCCGGACCAGGGCGCGGGCGACCGCGACCCGCTGCGCCTGCCCGCCGGACAGTTCGGCGGGCCAGGCGTCGCCCCGGTCACCGAGCCCGACCTCGGTCAGCGCGGCGAGGGCCCGCGTGCGGGCGTCGGCGCCGTGCAGGCCGAGGGCCACGTTGTCGGCGACCCGTTTCCACGGCAGCAGCCGGTGCTCCTGGAAGACGACCCCGAAGTCCGGCGGGACGTCGACGGTGCCACCGGCGTCCGCGTCCAGCCCGGCCAGGATCCGCAGCAGCGTGCTCTTGCCGGATCCGCTGCCGCCGAGCAGGGCGACGACCTCTCCGCGGCCGACGGTCAGGGACGCGCCGTCGAGCACCACGGTGTCTCCGAACGCCTTGTGCAGATCGGAGACGGTCAGGTCGCTTGCAGGCCGCGTCGCCACGTGAGGGTCCTCTTCTCCAGGAAACGGATGAGCACGTCGGAGATCAGCCCGAGCAGCGCGTAGATGACCAGGCCGAGCACCACCACGTCGGTCTGGGCGAACTCGCGGGCCTCCATCATCAGGAAGCCGATGCCGGTCTGCGCGTTGACCTGCTCGCCGACGACGAGGCTGAGCCAGCCGGCGCCGATCGCCAGGCGCAGCCCGAGGAACAGCGACGGCAGCGCACCGGGCAGCACCACGTGCCGCAGCAGCTGCCACTGGTTCAGGCCGCAGGTGCGGGCCGCTTCGACGAGGCGCTGGTCGATGTCGCGGATCCCGGCGTACGTGTTGAAGTAGAGCGGGAAGAAGCTGCCCAGCGCGACCAGACTGATCTTCAGTTCCTCACCGATGCCGACCCAGATGATCAGCAGCGGCACCAGGCCGAGGTGCGGCAGCATCCGGGCCATCTGCACCGGCGGGTCGATGGTGTCGTCGCCGATGCGCAGCAGGGCGGCCGCGGCGGCGAGCACCACGGCCAGGCTGCCGCCGATGCCGAGCCCGATCAGCGCCCGGGTCAGCGAGTCCAGCAGGTGGGTGGTCAGCTGCCCGTCGGCGGCGAGCCGCCAGCCGGTCTCGGCGACCAGGCTCGGTGCGGGCACCTTTTCAGGCGGGAGCACGCCGGTCCGGGCGGCGGCCTCCCACACCACGAGCAGCACGAGCGGGCTGACCAGCCGGGTCCAGCGCTTTCGGGTCCTGCGCCGGGGGACCGTGGGCGGTTTCAATACGGCCGGCGTAACCGTGGTGGTCACAGGAACGCCTGGTTGAACGTCTCGTCGACACGGGACCTGATGTCGATCGCGCCCGGGATCAGTTCGAGGGCGGTGAACCCGTCCGCGATCGCCTGCAGCTCGTCCCCGATCTCCGAGGTGATCGGCGCGAGCGGTTTGGCACTGCGCGCGAGTGCCCGCGTGGTGGTCGCCTCGTCGATCTTCAACTCGGGCGCGAGGATCTTCGCCCGTTCGGCGGCGTTGGCGATGCCCCAGTCGGTGGTGGCCCGGTACCTGGTGAGGAACTCCTGGATCAGCGGAGCCTTGCCGGTGACGGCGTCCGGCGCGGCCAGGATGTACTCCCGGTTGTTGGCCAGCCCGGTCGCGTCGGCGAGCACCTGCACGCCGGGCTGTTCGGCGAGCGCGAAGTACGGATCCCAGATGATCCACGCGTCGACCTGGCCGGCGTCGAAGGCGGGACGGCCCTCGGCGGGTTTCAGGTACTTCACGTTGATGTCGGTGATCTTCAGGTTCGCCTGTTCGAGCAGCTTGACGAGCAGCCAGTGCACGTTCGAGCCCTTGTTCAGCGCGACCGTCCTGCCCTTCAGATCGGCGAACGACCGGTAGCCCTGGGCGGCTTTGACCAGGACCGCCTCACCCTGCGGGACCGGCTCACTCGTACCGACAATCTTGAAGTCGATCTGCCCGGCCGCGGCGAAGATCGGCGGTGCCTCGCCCGTCTGACCGATGTCGATCGCCCCCGCCTTGAGTGCCTCGGTCAGGGCCGGTCCGCTTTCGAACAGCGACCACTCGGCGTCCGGGGCGTCCCCGCGCGCCTTCGCGAGGCTGAGCCCGCCGAACCGCTGATAGCCGATCCGCAGCGTGGTCTTCGTGTCCGGGCCGCCGGAGTCGCCGCAACCGGCGAGGAGGGCGGCCCCGGCCGAGCCGAGCAGCAGTGTGCGACGGGAGAAGGGCATGTCAAAGGCCTTTCTGCGGTACGGGGGACAGGTGCCCGAATCCGGAACGGTGGAAGACCAGGGGCGCGCCGAAGGTGCCGTGGTCCACGGCGTGCAGCCGCAGCAGCACGATGGTGTGATCGCCCGCCTCGACCTCGCGGTAGACGGTGCAGTCGAACCGGGCCAGGCCGTCGCTGACGGTGACCGCGCCCTCCGCGGTGACCAGCAGCGGCACGTCGTCGAAGCGCCTGCCGACCGGCCCGGCCAGTTGACGGCAGACCGGCCCGTGGTGCTCGGCCAGCACGGTCACCCCGAGATGGTCGGCGCGGCGCAGGTCCGGCCAGGTCTTCGAGGTGTTCGCGATCGACACCGAGACCAGCGGCGGTTCCAGGCTGACCGAGGTGAACGAGCTGGCGGCGAGCCCGACCGGGTTGCCGTCGACGATCGCGGCCACCGCCACCACGCCACTGGGGAAGTCACCGAACGCCTGACGTAGACGTACCGGATCGAGGTCTTGGTTGGTCTTCATCGCCCGGCCTTGGCGAACGGTATCCGGGTGCCGGCGTGGCGCCGGGGCCGCTCGTCGGTCCACAGCCCGCGTTCGGCGAGGATCGGCAGCACCCCTTCGCCGAACCAGTAGGCGCCCTCCAGGTGCGGGTACGCCGACAGCACGAACTCCTCGATGCCGAGCGCCGCGTACTCGGCGATCCGGTCGGCGACCTGCTCGTGGCTGCCGACCAGCGCGGTGCCGGCGCCGCCGCGGACCAGGCCGACCCCGGCCCACAGGTTCGGGTAGATCTCCAGTTCGTCGCGGGAGCCGTTGTGCAGGGCGAGCATCCGCTTCTGCCCCTCGGACTCGCTGGCCCGCAGTCCGCTCTGCACGGCCTCGACGGTTTCGGAGGAGATCCCGGCCAGCAGTCTGTCCGCTTCCGCCCAGGCTTCCTCGGCGGTGTCCCGGGTGATGGTGTGCATCCGGATACCGAAACGGATCGTCCGGCCCTCATTCGCGGCCAGCTTGCGGATCCACGCGATCTTGGCGGCGACCGCGTCCGGCGGCTCACCCCAGGTGAGGTACACGTCGGCGTGCTTGGCGGCGACGATTCCGGCGGCGGGGGAGGAGCCGCCGAAGTAGATGTCCGGGATCGGGTCCGGGATGTGCCCGAGCGCGGCCGCGTCAACCGACAGGTGCTCGCCCTGGAAGTCGACGGTCTCGCCGGCCCACAGCCGCCGGACGATCGTCAGGAACTCGTCGCAGCGCCGGTAACGGGCGTCCTTGTCCAGGTAGTCGCCGTACATCCGCTGCTCGTGGCTCTCCCCGCCGGTGACGACGTTGAGCAGCAGGCGGCCGCCGGACATGTTCTGGAAGGTGCCGGCCATCTGCGCGGCCAGGAACGGCGAGACCACCCCGGGCCGGAACGCGACCAGGAACTTCAGCCGGTCGGTGGTCTGGCTGAGCATCGCGGTGCTGAGCCAGGCGTCCTCGCACCAGGCGCCGGTGGGGGTGAGCGCGGCGGCGAAGCCGTTGTCCTCGGCGGCGCGGGCGACCTGGGTCAGGTAGGCGACGTCGGCGGGCCGCCCGGAGCCGCCGGGGGCCAGGCCGTGGCCGCCGCCGACGACGTGCCGGCCGTCGCCGCCGTTGGTGGGCAGGAACCAGTGGAACCGCAGGGACATGACGGGCCCTTCATGAAGCCTTTAATTCCTATAGGTTCGCTGGATTTATAGGAAAGGGCAAGACGGCGGGTGCACGGGCGTGCCGAACACCCCGTCGGTCAAACCGTGCGGGCCAGGCCCTCGATCGTCTCCTCGAAGTCCCGGATCGCCGCCGGCACCCGGTCGTAGCGGCGGCGCAACAGCAGCATCATCACCGGCGGCACCTCCTCGGCCAGCGGCCGCGCGGTGATCACCCCGGCCGTCTCCAGGGGGTCGCCGAGGATGCTGTAGTCCGGCAGGATCGTCGGCCCCGACCCGCTCGCCACCAGGGTCTTGCCCATCTCGGCGCCGTCGGTGGCGAACGTCTCCGGCGGCGGCGCGTCCCCGAACAGCCGCTGCGCCAGCCGGTGCATCAGATAACCCGGCCGCATCGCCACGAACGGCCGCCCGCGCAGATCGCCGACACTGATCGCCGCCCGCGCAGCCAGCGGATCGTCGGCGCGGACACACACCCGGGGAGTCCCGTGCAGCAGCACCGTCCGGTGCAGGGCGGCCGGGATGTCGTCACCGGGGAACACGTTGACCAGCCCGACGTCGAGGCGGCCCTCCAGGAGCCGCTCCTCGATCTCGGCCTGCAGCAGGGTCGCCACGTCCACGGTGGTGCTCGGATGGCCGGTGCCGAACTCGCGTACCGCCGGGACCAGCAGTTTCGACGTGCCGGCGTTCACCGTGCCGACCCGGATCGCCCGGTTCGCCTGCCCGTGGTCCCCGGCTGTCGCCTTCAGCCGGGCCACCCCGGCCAGGATCTCCGCCACCAGCGGCAGCAGATCCCGGCCCTCCCGGCTCACCCGCGCCCCGGACCGGTGCCGCTCCAGCAGCGGCACACCCAGCTCCCGCTCCAGCGCGCTGATGCCCTCGCTGAGCGCCGACTGCGACACGTGCAGCTGGTCCCCGGCCCGGCGCAACGAGCCGTGCCGGATCACCGCCATCAGGTATTCCAGCTGCTCGAACCGCACAGGAGCGAGACTACGCGGGAATGGTCAATACGAAGATCGACCCCTGTTCCGGCGCCGGTTCCCAGTGCATGTCGCCGCCGTTCGCCCGCGCCAGCTCCCGCACGATGAACAGGCCCAGCCCGGTGCCGCTGACCGTCCGCGCCGTCGCCCGGGCCCGGCTGAACCGCTCGAACAGGTGCGGGCGCAACTCCGCCGGCACCCCCGGCCCGTGGTCCTCCACCGCGATCCGCACCGTGTCACCGTCCGCCCGCGCGGTGATCGAGGTGGCGCCCCCGCCGTACTTGCGCGCGTTCGACAGCAGATTCGTCAGGATCTGCGTCAGATGACCCGGCTGCACCGACGCGGTCAGCCCCGCCGGGCAGTCCAGCACCGTCGTCACACTGTTGCTGTTGGCCCGCGCCAGCTCCAGGTACCCGGCCACCGGCACCGTCTCCGGCGTCGCGGTGATCCGCCCGGCGTCCAGCGCCACCAGCGTCAGCACCTCCCGCACAATCCCGTCGATCAGGTGCGCGTTGCGGTCGATCGCGTCCATCATGTCGAGCTGCCGGGCCGCCGGCAGCGAATCCCAGCCGTCGATCAGCGTCTCGGTGTACCCCAGGATCGACGTCAGCGGGTTGCCGATCTCGTGCCCCAGCATCCCCATCAGATCCTGCTTCAGCCGGTTCGTGTTCTCCAGCTCCCGGTTGCGGTCGGCCAGATCGGCGGTCGCCGCGTCCCGGGCCGCCTCGGCCGCCATCCGGTCACTGATGTCCTGGAACAGACACACGAACCGCTCCGGGCGCCCGCTCTCGTCCCGGATCGCCGACACCGTCGTCGACACGTCGAGCAGGCTCCCGTCGGCCCGGATCACCTGCCCCTGCATCTGGTACGAGTCGGCCTGCCCCGTCACCAGCGCGGCCAGCTCCCGGTTGCGCGCTAGCCGGGTCTCCGCCGTCAGATGACCCGCGACCGTCGTGCCCACCAGCGCGTCACCCGGGTACCCGAGCATCGCCGCGAACGCCGGATTGACCTCCTGGATCACGTCGTCGGCGCCCCGGATGATCTGACCCGTCGCCGAATGCGCGAACTGCGACCGGAACCGCCGCTCACTGTCGCGCAACGCCTGCTCGGCCGCCCGCCGCGCGGTGATGTCGGTGTCGATCGACAGCACCGCCACCGGGCTGCCGTCCGCGTCCCGCTGCAGGGCCTTGCGCGACAGTACGGTCACCCGCCGCCCGTCCGCACGCCGGTGCTCCAGCTCCCCGGCCCACACGTCCCGCCCGTACAACGCCGCCGCGATCGACTCCCGGGTGCAGTCACCGGCCCAGATCGTACCCAGCAACCGGTCCATGTCGTGCCCGGCCGCGTCCTGCAGCGCCCATCCGTAGACCCGTTCGGCCGCCGGATTCCAGTACGTGATCCGGCCGTCCAGATCCCGCACCACCACCGCGTCCTGGGTCAGATCCAGCAGCTGGGCCCGCTGCAGCAACTCCTGCTCACCGGCCTTCAGCGCGGACACCGCCTCGGTGGCCCGGCCCAGCGCCCGCTCCCGGTGCGCCGCGTCGTCGGCATGCCGCAACGCACCGGTCAGCGCGTCCGCCAGCAGCGTCAACTGCTCGGTGTCGGCGTCGTCGAACGCCAGCGGCCGGGAACTGGACACCCCGAGCGTCCCGAACACCCGCCCGCCGTCCAGCAGCGGGGCGATCACAATCGACCGTACGTCGGCGGCGATGCTGCTGCCGTGATCCACCCGGTCGTCGGCCACGGTGTCGTCGCACCGCACCGTCGTCCCCGACGTGACCACCCGCCCGGCCAGCGACGACGCGATCCCCACCCGGGCCCGGCCGTGCCCGCCGAGCGCCCCGGCAGTGGCCACCACCAGCAGATCCTCGCCGTCCACCAGGCCGATCAGCGCGCCCTCGGCACCCGGCAGCGCCTCCATCGCCCGGCGCACGATCAGGTCCAGGGCGGTGTCCCGGTCGGCGGCGGCCGCCGCCACCTCCCGCTGGACGGCGATGATCGTCCGCAGCCGCTCGGTCTCCCCGGGCCGGGGCATCGTGCCGTCCGGCGACAACCGGGTGGCGATCTCCGCCTCGATCGCCGCGGCCAGCTCGCCGACCACCGACAGCTCCTCGGTCGACCACACCCGCGGCCGGTGGTCGATCACGCAGAACGACCCCAGCGTCTGCCCCCGCGGCGCCCGGATCGGGAACCCCGCGTAGGCGACGATCCCGATGTCGTCGATCGCCGGATCGTCGCGGACCCGCCAGTCCTCCCGGGCGTCCGTGACGATCAGCGGGACGTCGGAGGCCACCACCTGCCGGCAGAACGAATGCGACCGCGGCGTGCCACCCGCCCACGGCTCCGGCAGGCCCACCGCGCTCGGGAACACCTGCCGGTCCTCGTCCACCATCGAGATCATCGCCACCGGGGCCCGGACCAGGCGGGCGGCCAGCCCGGTCAGCCGGTCCAGCACCGCACCGGCGTTCTCGTCGAGCAGCCCGGTGGCCCGCAGCACCCGCAGCCGCCCCGGGTCGCCGAGCGCCTCGCCGGACAGCGGACTCACCATGGTCATCCCATCGACCGCCCGGGCCGGGGACTTAAAGATCCGCCACCCGGACGGCCAGCAGCACGATGTCGTCGTCGGCGCCGGTGCTGAACGTGTCGAGCAGGTGGTCGCAGATCCCCTCCGGGTCCAGGTGCTGCCGGCCGGTCAGCTCCGTGGTCAGCCGCCGCAGGCTCTCGTCCAGGCCGGTACCGCGCCGTTCGATCAGGCCGTCGGTGTAGAACACCACCGTCGCGCCCGGCTCCAGCACCACCGTGTGGTCGTCGCGGGGCCGCAGCCGCCGGATCCCGAGCAGCGGCGCCGGCTCCCCGGTCAGCAGCGTCGCCGTCCCGTCCGGGCGCAGCAGGGCCGGCGGCGGATGCCCGGCGTTCGACAGGCGCAGCGTCCACCGGTCCACGAACTGGGCGATCACCGCGGTGGCCATCGTGTCCACCCCCAGCGACGTCATCGCGCCGTCCAGCCCCGCGAGGATCCGCGACGGCGGGCTCTGCACGGTGACGGCGATCCCGCGCAGCACGTTGCGCAGCTGGGCCATCGCCGCGGCGGCGTGCCGGTCATGCCCGGTGACATCCCCGACGACCAGGGTGAGAGTGCCGTCCGGCAGCACGAACGAGTCGTACCAGTCCCCGCCGATGTGCGCCTGCGCCACCGCCGAGTGGTACCGCACCGCCACCTTCTGATGCTCGGTCCGCCGCGGCGGGGTGAGCAGGCTGCGCTGCAACGTCTCGGACATCTCCCGCTCCATCCGGGCCAGGCGCTGTTCGGCCTGCCGGATCCGGACCCGGTCGAACGCCTGCGTGAGCGTGCCCGCGACCAGCCGGACGAACGCCAGGTAGGCGTCGTCGGCCGCCAGATGGGGACTGGGCCGGACCACCAGAACCCCACCACTCCCCGGCAGGGGCTCCCGAATCACCCGCGTCTCGCTCTCCCGGCCCGCGATCTCCTGGCCTCCGGCTGGTTGACCTCCGGCTGTTTCATCCCCGGTCTGATCCAGTTCCGTTGCTTGTTCGCTGGTGCCGGTCAGGTCCAGTTCGACGGTGGTGAAGTCGTTGGATGCGGCCCGGAGGACCGGCAGCGCCCGCTCGATCAGCCCGTCCGGCTCGGAGGCGGTACCGAGCGCCTCGGTGAGCCGGTGCAGCAGCCGAAGCCGCCGATTACCGAGAACCTGCTCGGTGGTCTCCGAAGCGATGTCGATGACCCCTTCGATCCCACCGGTGTCGTTGGTGACCGCCGAGTAGGAGAAGGTGAAGTAGGTCTCCTCGAGAAACCCGTGCCGATCCATCAACAGCCGAAGATCACTGACCCAGGTGGCCCCGTCCCCACCGGAAACCGACCGCAACATCGGCCCGATGGTCTCCCAGATCTCCGGAAACACCTGCCGCGCCGGACGACCGAGCGCAGCCGGATGCTTGTCCCCGATCATCGGCACATAGGCCTCGTTGTAGACCAGAACATGCTCCGGCCCCCATAGAAGCGTCACCGGAAACCGCGTCTGCAGAGCGGTGGTGACCGCCATCCGCAACGTGGGACTCCAGCCGTCCATGTCCCCGAGCGGGGTGGCCGCCCAGTCCACCGACGCATAGGCGCCACTCAACGACCCGGCGCCCGCCAACACATCCCGCACCCGCGCACTCTAGACCGCACCCCACCCCCATCCACTCCACGCACCGACTTCGCAGTCGATCTCGCTGCCTCTGCTCAACCCCACATACCGACTTCGCAGTCGATCTCGCTGTCTCTGCCTCTCCCTCTCCCGCGCGCCGGCTTCGCGGTCGATCTCGCTGTCTCTGCTTGTGTCGTGCTCGGTTGCGGGTTCGCCCCTGCCCTTTGACTCGGGCCCCTTGGCGTCTTGACTCGGGCCCTTGGCGTCGATCTTTTGCCGGTGAGCCACGGCGGTTCCGGCCAGCATCGCCGTCGAGTCGAGGGCTTTCAGCCCAGCCTCCTAGGAAGCAGAGGCAATGCGACTCCGCACACAGTGGCCTTTTGATTCGAATTCGAAGCGTGCTACGGTTGGCATATGCTTCGAGTTCGAAGCAGTGACGAGATGAGGCGTGTGATGAAGGCAGTGCGATTCCATGAGTTCGGGGAGCCCGGCGTTCTGCGTTACGAGGACGTGGAGGTGCCCGTTCCGGCGGCCGGTGAGGTTCGGGTCAGGGTGGCGGCTACCTCGTTCAACCCGATCGACGGCAACATTCGGGCCGGGTTCATGCAGGGGCCGTTCCCGGTCCGGTTGCCGCACACGCCGGGTGTCGACGTCGCCGGGACGGTCGACTCGCTGGGGGAGCGAGTGACCGGGTTCGACGCCGGTGCCGAGGTCATCGCCTTCTTGCCGATGGCGGGCACCGGTGCCTCCGCGGAGTACGCGATCGTCCCCGCCGAGATCCTGGCCCCGGCACCCCGGAGCATCCCGCTGGCCGACGCCGCCGCGCTGCCGGCCGTGGGCTTGACCGCCTGGCAGGCGCTGTTCGACCACGCGAAGCTGTCGTTCGGTCAGCGTGTGCTGATCACCGGTGCGGGCGGCGCAGTCGGCGAGTACGCGGTACAGCTGACCCGGCGTGCCGGCGCCCACGTGATCGCCACGACCGGCCCGACCAGCAGCGATCGGGCGACCAGCCCGACCAGCGGCGATCAGGCGACCGACCTGACCAACGGCGATCAGGCGACCAGCCCGACCAACGGCGATCAGGCGACCAGCCCGACCAGCGGTGACCGTGCCCGCGAGTCGGGTGCCGCCGAGGTGTACGGCCCCGGCATCCCCGCCCTGTCGTCGCTGGTCGACGTCGTGGTGAATCTCGCCCCGGTGGACCAGGAGGAACTGGCCGGTCTGGTCGCCGTGATCCGGGACGGCGGTGTCCTGGTCAACGCGGCAGTGTGGATGCCCGCTCCCTCCGACGAGGCGCGGGGCGTGCGCGGGATCGACATGTACGTCCGCAGCGACCGCGAGCAACTGACCCGACTGTCGGCACTGGTGGACGACGGCGATCTGCGCGTCCGGGTGACCGGCCGCGTGCCGTTGGCCGACCTGCAGTCGGTCCACACCCGGGCATCGTCCGGCAAGGTGGTGATCGTGCCCTGACCCGCAAGAGTGGGCTGGCCCACGAGAGTGCGCCGGTCGGCGGCGGAGAGCCGGTCCGGGAAACCATGCTGACTAGGATCGGCACGGTGAGTGAACCGACACCCGGCCTGAGCGGCGAGCAACTCGGCGCGTATTTCTCCTTGATGGAGGTCAGCAGCTTCCTGCAGTACGCGGTGGAGGATCAGTTGCGGGCCGACGGCGACCTCAGTTACGTGCAGTTCCAGATTCTGGCCCGGCTGGTCGACGCGCCCGACGGCAGGTTGCGGATGACCGATCTTGCCGATGGTCTGGTCTACAGCCGCAGTGGCCTGACCTACCAGGCGGGTCTGCTCGACAAGCGGGGTCTGATCACCCGGTCGCCGTCGCCGGATGACGAGCGCAGCGTGATCGTGTCGGTGACTGGTGCGGGGCGGGACGTGATTGCGCTGGTGATGCCGGGGCACGTGGCGGGGGTGCGGCGGCTGCTGTTCGACGCCATGGCCGATAGTGATCTGGCTGCGCTCGGTGGTGTGCTGGGGCGGGTGCGGGATCACATGCGCGCGGTGCCGCCCCGGTCGGCGAAGCCGCGCGCCAAACGTACCCGCGGCAATTAAAGGTCTTTTGTCGTTTTTTAGTGCGATATGGTGGGCTGGTGGGTGTCCAGCATGCTGACTTCTGCCCGCCCGGCACGGTGTTTTTTGATCGTGCCGGTGGTGGCGGCGCGGCCGAGTTCGCCCGGCCGGTGCCCGGCCGGTGCCCGGCGGCTGGCGCGAGATCGTCGACGGCCCGTGGCGCCACCTGTGCCCGACCGGCGGTGAGCTGCCCGAACAGGGCTGGAAAGTGCACATATCGGCCACCCCGGACACGGCCGGCGCGGTGCTCGACGCGGTCTACGGGTGGTGTGCGGCCCGCCGGCTGCCGTTCAAGCACCTGCGGTCGCCGCGCGAACTGCTCCGGGCCAACGGGAAGTACGCGCCCCGAGGCTCCAGCGGCAAGTTCGTCACCCTCTACCCGGCCGGGGAACAGCAGCTCACCGACGTGATCGGCGGGTTGGGGGAGCGGCTCGACGGGCTGCCCGGGCCGTACATCCTCAGCGATCTGCGGATCGGCGCCGGCCCGCTGCACGTGCGGTACGGCGCGTTCCGGCGGCTGGAGCTCGACGACGGCGACGAGACGCGACCGGCGATCCGGACGCCGGCCGGTGAACTGGCGGAGGATCGGCGGGCGCCCGGGTTCCACGTACCGCAGGGGGTGGAACTGCCTGAGGCTCTGCACTGTCATCTCACGCAGCGTGGTCGTGGCGAGTTGCCGTGGAAGATCACCGGGGCGCTGCACTTCTCCAATGCCGGCGGGGTGTATCGGGCGGAATGCAGCGAAAACGGCGAGATCCTGGTGAAGGAGGCGCGCCCGAACGCGGGTCTGGACGATTCCGGGACCGATGCCGTGCAGCGGTTGCGGCGGGAGCTTGCCGCGCTGACCGCGCTCGCCGGGATTGCGGGCATTCCGCGGGTGTTCGGGCTGCGGACCGTTTGGGAGCATCTGTTCCTGGCGCGGGAGATGCTGCCCGGCGTCACTCTGGGGCGGTGGTTGTCGCGGCACTATCCGCTGGCCGGGAATGCCGATGCGGTGGCCTACCGGGTGCGGGCCCTGGCCGTCGCGGACCGGCTCGACGATCTGGTGCGGCGGGTGCACGAGCGCGGCTGGGTCTTCGGTGACCTACATCCCGGCAACGTTCTGATCGACGATGATGATTGTCCGTCGTTGATCGACGCGGAGCAGGCGTCGCCGATCGGGTCGGGTGTGCGTCCGGCGTTGGCCGCTCCGGGTTTCGCGCGGCCGGGATTGGCGGGGGTGGATGCCGATCGGTGGGCCCTGGCCGCGATCCGGTTGTGGCTGCTGGTTCCGTTGGCGCCGATGGCCGAGTGTGCTCCCGGGACTCGTGCCGGGCACGTGGCGGCTGCGGCTCGCCGGTTCGGGTTGACACGCCCGGCCGCTGACGATCTCCGCACTGATCTGGCGCTTCCCGATCAAGAGCCATGCGAGATCACACCCGATTTGCTGGTACGGGCGATCACCGCAAGCGCGACTCCCGAGCGTGACGACAGGTTGTTCCCGGGTGACCCGCAACAGTTCACCGACGGTGGCGCCGGGTTCGGTCACGGGGCCGCCGGGGTGTTGTATGCGCTGCACGCGGCGGGTGCCGTCCCGGAACCGGAGCATGTGGACTGGTTGCGGGCTCACGCCGGGACCGGCCGGTCGGTGCGGGCTCACGGGATTCCCGGCAGGCCGGGGCTGTGGGCGGGCGGGCACGGCACCGCCGTCGTTCTTGATCTTCTCGGTCATCCGGGTGACGCCGACGAACTGCTGGAACGGTGCGTTCCGTCTCCCGGCCGTCCGCCGCGTCCGGGTCTGGCCGGCGGGTTGTCCGGGATCGCGTGGGCGCTGATGCGGATCGCTGTGCGGCGCGGTGACGGCCGGTTGCTCGGGCGGGCGCTCGACATGGCCCGGCGGGTGACCGCGCTGTCCGAGGAGGCGGCGCCGGCGGCCGGGTTGATGCGGGGTTGGACCGGTGCGGCGCTGCTGTACACCGCAGCCTACGAGCAGACCGGGGATTCGTTCTGGCTGGACGCGGCCGGTGTGGCGCTGCGGCGTGACCTGCGGTTCTGTGTTCCGGTGGAATCGGGTGGCCTGCAGGTGCCCGTGGGGCGCCGGACGCTGCCCTATCTGGATCATGGCAGTGCCGGGTTGGCGCTGGTCACGTCACGTCTGGCCCGCCATCGCCCGGACGACCCGGTGGTGTCGGCGCTGCCTGACCTGCTGGCCGGTTGCCGGCACAGTTTTGTCGTCTATCCGGGTCTGATGTCCGGCCGGGCAGGTCTGATTCTGGTGGATCCGCAAGCCGATCCGTCGTCCTTGGACCTGTATGCGACCCCGTTCGGCGGTGGAACAGCATTTCCGGGTACCACGCTGCGACGTCTTTCCATGGATCTGCACACCGGAACGGCCGGCGTTCTGCTGGCCTTGGTGAGTAGGCAATCCGCCACCGCCGATCCCGGATTCACGCGAGCCGCATTCCTGCCGGACGTGACAAGTGCCGGCGTTCTACCAACCTCGGCATCGTCGGCATCCCGCCGACCCTGATGAAAAGGAGAATCACATGATCGACATCCTCGAACTCCAGGAACTCGAACTGGAGGAGGACGCGAACGACGCTGAGGACGCGGACAACGCCCTCCAGAGCGTTGTCCAGAGCGCGCTCAGTCTGGTGATCTGCGAGATCTAACCCGGTAGCGGCTGCCCGCCGGTCCGCCCGGCGGGCAGCCGCCAGCTTCCCGGAGTTCCAGATCTCCCGCTTTCCGGGTTCCGCCGTCCCGGCCCTGCCTGTTGCTTCCCGTCTCCCCGCCTGCGCCTTCTATGTGGGCCAGCTTTTCATCGCGAATTCGGCCACCTGCTGGAGATCCTCGCGGGTGGCGCCGCCGGCGGCCTGCACGGCGATGCCGTTGGCCACGGTCATGACGTAGCGGGCGAGCACTGCCGGATCGGTATCCGGCGGCAGGTCACCGTCGTCGGCGGCCTGCCGGAACCGGGTGTGCAGGTAGGCGCGGCCCTCGTCCCGCCAGGCGGCCAGGATGTCCCGCGCGACCCGCCCGGACTCGCCGGCGGCGAGTGACCCCTGCACGCCGAGGCAGCCGGCCGGGCATCCCAGCAGGGTGGACGCCTGCACGGAGCCGGCGAGGAACGCTTCGGCCACCTCGCGGGCGGTGTCCTTGGCGAGGGCGCAGGCGACGTACGCCGCGGGGCCTTCGGTGTATCGCTGCAGGGCCTTGCGGAACAGGTCGTCCTTGTTGCCGAAAGCCGCATACATGCTGGTTTTGGTGATGCCCATGGTGGTGGTCAGGTCGGTCAGGCTGGCGCCCTCGTAGCCCCGCTCCCAGAACAGCAGCATGGCCCGGTGCAGGGCGGCGTCGGTGTCGAAGCCCCGGGGCCGGCCCATCGGCACCTTGCGTGTCACATCCACCCCGCGATCCTACCCCTTCTGTACCGACCGGATCGGAACTGCTACGGTCGACTTCAGTACCGATCGGTGCCGAAGTTTCAGCAGTTAGTAATCCTGGAGGCAGAGCCATGCGCAGATTCGAAGGCAAGACCGCAGTGATCACCGGTGGCGGCACCCGGGGCATCGGGCGGGCCACCGCGGCCCGGCTCGCCGCCGAGGGCGCGCACGTCTTCATCACCGGCCGCCGCAAGACCGAACTCGACGAGGCTGTCGAGATCCTCGGTGCGGAATCGGTCACCGCGGTCCAGGGCGACATCACCGACCCGGCCGACCTGGACCGGCTCTACGGCATCGTCCGCGAGCGAGGCCGGGGTCTCGACGTGCTGTTCGCCAACGCGGCACACGCCTCGTTCGCCACCATCGAGACGATCACCGAGGAGGACCTCGACCGGGTGTTCGCCGTCAACGTCAAGGGCACCATGCTCACCGTGCAGAAGGCGTTGCCGCTGCTCAACAAGGGTGCGTCGGTGATCCTGAACGCGTCCACCGCTGCCGACAACGCCACCGCCGCCTTCGGCGCCTACGCGGCGAGCAAAGCCGCAGTCCGATCCTTTGCCCGTACGTGGGCCAACGAACTCGTCGGCCGCGGCATCCGGGTCAACGCGATCTCACCCGGCCCGACCGACACCAACGGCATCGAGGAGCTCGTCGGCCCCGCCGGCGCCGCCGCCTTCAAGGACCGCGAAGGCGCCCGGATCGCCATCGGCCGCATCGGGCAGCCCGAAGAGGTAGCCGCCGCGGTGGCGTTCCTGGCCTCGGACGACAGCAGCTTCATGCTGGGCGCCAACCTGTACGTCGACGGTGGTGAGAACCAGATCTAGCGCCCGATGCGCGCCGCCGGTGGCCCACCGGGGCGTACCGTGAAAGCGGATGCGTCGCGTCGGGTTGCCGATCTCCGAGCCTGAGGGATCCCCATCTCGGCATCGCCCACATCACGGGCGATCAGCACGAGATCATGACCCCTCACTCCGGAGGACCTCCGCACCATGCACACCGACGTCTCCTGGGCCATCGCCCCTCTCCACATAGTGACCGGCCCGGTGACCACCACCCCGGTGGTCCCCGGCCCGTCCCTCCCCACCCCACCCGCTTCCACCCTGACTGTTTCCAGCCCGCCCGTTTCCACCCTGACTGTTTCCAGCCCGCCCGTTTCCAGCCCGGCTCCCGCGGGCCCCGCTCTCTCCAGCCCTGCGCCCGCCGGTTCAACACTCACAGGCCCTACTCCCTCCATCCCGGTGCCCACCGGATCAGCACCCACGGGCCCGGCACCCGCGAGCCCTGCTCTCTCCAGCCCTGCTCTCTCCAGCCCGGTGTCCGCCGGTTCAACACTCACGGGCCCCGTACTCGCCGGCTCAACACCCACGGGCCCTGCGCCCGCCGGCTCAGCCCCCGCGGGCTCTGTTTCGGTCGACCCGGCTGTCGCCAGCCGGACTCCGGCCGGGCCAGCGGGAACCGGCTCTGTTCACGTCGAGTCGACTCTTGTCGGCCCGATTTCAACAGGCCCAGCGCCTACCGGCTCCGTTTCCATCAGGCCAGTTCCTGCTGGCCTAATGGTCGGCAGCCCGGTCCCTGCCGGCCCGGCAGTGAACGGCCCGGCAGTGAACGGCCCGGTAAGGATCGGCCCGATGGGCACTAGTCGGGGCGTGCTCGTCTCGGAGCTGGCCGACCAGTTTGCTGAAAGCTCATTCCCCGACCAGTTTGCTGAAAGCCCAGAGACCGCCGGCTCGAGGACTGCCGACCGGACTGCCGGTTCCGTCGTGGTCATCGCGATCACCGGCGAGATGGACCGTGACAACTGCGCCGAAGCGCGGGTAGCCGTCGGCGAGGTCCTGTACCGGGACACCCCGGACCGCATCGACCTGGACCTGAGCCAGGTCACGTTCCTCGACTCGGCCGGAATCCGGTCCTTGCTGCTGTGCCGCCACGACGCCCGCTCGCGTGGTTGCGAGCTGAGCATCACGGCAGTCCACCCGCACGTGCATCAGGTATTAGCCATCACCGGCCTCCTGGACGAGTTCGGTCTGAACTGACCCGCACATATCCGGGCGCAAGCCATCCCCACCCACCCGGCGGTGTCGGACAAGCCATCCACCCGGCGGTGTCCTACAGCCATCCACCCGGCGGTGTCCTACAGCCATCCACCCCGCGGTGTCCAACAAAGCCAGCCACCTGCACCCCGCTCCTGACCGCCCCGGCCTATGCCACCCCTACCCACCCGGCGGTATCCAACAGTTGTCGCCCTCTGTGCCCGGCACACCGTTCCGGCGACGTGAGCCTCAGCGCCTGGCACCGTCGCGGCGGTGGGAGCCTCACAGCGCCCGGCACCGTCCCGGCGGCGGGAGCCTCGCAGCGCCCGGCATCGCCCTGGTGGCGTGGGCCTCAACGGTCCACGACTCTCGATTCTCCTTCCGTTTTCAGCCTTCACTGCGGAAACAGCCGAGTCCAGATCGGCGGCCGCCACTGTGACCCGTTGACCTGTTTCGAGCTGTCCGGTGGCGATTCCGTGAACCGGAGCCCCGCGCCCAACTGCCCCACCGGAGCCCCGCGCCCAACTGCCCCAAGTGCGCAACTCCTCCTGGTGCAGGACTTCAGTCCCGCCGCGATCGGGCCATTCGGCGGCGGTGGTACCGGGTCCACGGTGTCAGGCTCCCCATATGAACCTGACCGAGCTGGCCGGCCAGCATCTCGACATCGCCCGGGCGGCGACTTCCGGGCGCAGCGCCCACACCGTGCACGGCGGCCAGGGCACCCGGCTGCGGCAGGTACTGATCGCTCTGGCCGAAGGCCGTGGACTCGACGAACACGAAAGTCCCGGCGAGGCAACCCTGCACGTATTGCACGGACACGTCCGCTTGATCGTCGGCGCGACCACCACCGACGGCGTCGCCGGCGACCTGATCGTGATCCCCGACGCCAGACACGCTCTGGACGCCTTGGCCGACAGTGCGGTCCTGCTCAGCGTGGCCCCAGGGGTTTGATCCCGGGGTGTACGAGCCTCCTCCCCGGGTACCCGACCCATGAAGGAGGCCACCATGAAGATCCGAGAACCAGCACAACAGCCAGACATCAAACAACAGCCAGACATCGAACGCCCCATCGACTTGAACGACAACCCAGTGCAGAAACACCCCAAGCCCGACGAGCAACAACCAGAAACACCAACTCCTCCAGAGCCCACAGACTGACCCGACCCGCAGGGCCCACAGACTGACCCGCAGAGCAGGCGGATCGACCGGCAGAGCCCGCAGAGTCTGCAGAGTTCACAGGCTGTTTCGGCGAGCCCGCAGGCTGTTCAGCGAGCCGACAGACTGATCCTCGAGCAGTCTCCGCGAGCAGTCACAGGTCAGCCCCATCGCACCAGCCCGGTGGTCGCGGGACGGTCTGGTGAATCGCCTGCGTCGCGTGGAACCGACGGTGGTCATTGGTGCGTTTGTGGAGTTGTGCGGCGTACCGAAAAGTGGTTTGGAGTGCCTCCGTCGAACCGTGTGTCGGTCGCATCGCGTGACCGCCTCGCCTGCCGGGGTTGGGTGTCAGAACGGGAGTTGTCGCATGTCGTCGGCGAAGACGCAGCCGGTGGGGCCGTCGTCGGGGAGGGTGGCCAGGGTGACGCTGACCGTGGCGCCGACGACGGCCGTGCGGTCGCCGGTGTGGCGGGTCAGGTCGGTGGCGCAGTGGCCGGGGATCGCGGCGTTGATCTTTACGGGGGTGTCCTTGAGCTCCTTCGCATACATGACGGTGGCCATGTTCACCGCCGTCTTGGACGCCGGGTAGACGATTGCCGCCATCGCCGACAGCGGGTTCGTGGGGTCGGTCATGGAGGTGAAGGAGCCGACCTCGCTGGAGACGTTGACGATTCGTGCGGACTTCGACGCGCGCAGCAGTGGCAGGAATGCATTCGTCACCGCGACCAGACCGAAGACGTTCGTCTCGAACACCTCCTGCAACGCCTCTCGGGTGGCCTCGCTCGGGCCGCCGCGTGATCCGACGACACTGCCGGTGATGCCGGCGTTGTTCACCAGCACGTCGAGCCGGCCGTAGTCGTCGGTCACCAGCTCGGCGGCCTGGGCGATCGAGGCGTCGTCGGTCACGTCGATCTGAATCGCCACCGCACCCGGCAGTTGGGCCGCCGCCTTCTCGCCGCGGGCCAGGTCGCGCGAACCCACCAGCACGGTCATGCCGCGCTCGGCGAGCAGCCGTGCGGTCTCGAATCCGATTCCTTTGTTGGCGCCGGTCACCAGCGCGATCGTGTTCATACGGCGATGATGTCCGCGTTTCGCGACGGCAGGCAGGGACCAGTTGATGCTGGTATAAGCAGTACCACCCTAAGCGATCCGGGACGGGGCATCCTTGGGCCATGGAGAGGGCGGAGCTGGCAGCATTCCTTCGATCACGGCGCGTCCGTCTGCAGCCTGCCGATGTCGGGCTGCCCGATGGCACTCGTCGTCGCACCCCGGGTCTGCGGCGTCAGGAGGTCGCACAGCTGGCGGGCATGTCGATCGACTACTTGGTGCGCCTCGAGCAGGGGCGCGGTCCGAACCCATCCCGGCAGATCCTGGCCTCGCTCAGCCGGGCGCTGTTGCTCGATCGCGACGAGCGTGACTATCTGTTCCGGGTGGCCGGTGTCGAGCCACCGGCGGTCGACGCTCCCTCGCCGGATGTCGCCCCAGCGATCCGTTGCCTGCTCGACAGTCTGTACGGGGTGCCCGCCTACGTGGTCGACGTCAAGTACGAGATCCTCGCCTGGAACAACCTGGCCACCCATGTGATGGGCGACCTACTGACCCCCGATCGCGCCGACCGCAACATGATCCGATGGCTGTTCGGGCACCCGCTCACGGCTGAGCACTGGGACAGCGAGTCGGCCGACGCGTTCACCCGGTCGACGGTTGCCGACCTGCGCGCGTCCTATGCACGTCATCCCGGCGACCCGGGTTTGTCCGCCCTGGTCACCGAGATGTTGGGCACGTCGCCACCGTTCGCCGCGATGTGGGCCGAGCACGATGTCGAGGTCCGCCGCCGCATCATCAAACGGGTGCAGTCGGCGCGGCTCGGCGAGTTGGAGTACGAGTGTCAGGTCCTGCATCTGCCGGACACCTCCCAGCGGCTGATCACCTACTGCTCCGAGCCCGGTTCCCCGACGCACACCTTGTTCAACACCCTGACGCCTGCTCTGCGGCTCTGAAATCGGTCGGCTGCTCCCGGCGTCGATAGGAAGGCGGTGATTCTTCGTAGCTCGCTCGGTTCGAGTTCAGTGGGTGGTGCGTACCCCGAACGGGGTCATGAACCGCCGAGTGGATCCGGGACGGCATGTCCCCGAAGGGAAAGCGCCGTAAGATTCGGTCGACGCCTTCAGCAGTGAGGGACCACCCGTGAAACCTGACAGGGGTCCTATGAGCTTGCGCCGATATGAATTCGCCGACATCCCGGCCACCCGTCTCGACATCACGGTGGCCGAGCCGGCACCGGCTGCGGACCTGCTGGTCACTCTTGCCGGAGAACTCGACGCCGACGAAACCGAAGGGCTGCACACCACACTGTCGGCAGCGCTCGTCACGCATGCTCCCGCCCGGTTGCGCCTGGACGCCTCAATGTTGACGTTCATCGACTCCGGGGGTGTGCGGGCTCTGCTGCAGTGTCACGACATGGCCGCTCGGGCCGGTGTCCCGCTCCTGATCGAGCGGGTGCACCCCAACGTCTATCAGGTTCTGGAGATCACCGGCCTGGTGGAGATCCTCGGAGCGACCCGGGTCTCCTGATCGGAGTGCTTCCGGTGATGCGTTTGGCGCTGTACCTGGCGGTGGCGATCACTGCGGCGATGCGCCGTGCCAATCGCGTGCTGACTCTCGGGCGGAAGAGCCAAGACACCGTGCGGGTACACCGTCAGGATGGCTGAAGTGCCCTCCGCAGCTACGGTTGACCGCCTCGAATCTGACTTGGCCGCCCCGAAAATCGTCGAGTCGTCTGGTGCCTGAGCCGCTGGGACTGGCCGTTCAGCCGGGCCAAGGATGACCTGCCGGGTCCGTTTACTCGGATCGACTGCGGTTCTCCGGCCTGGGCCGTCGCTCGGGCCGGCCTGTCGAAACGGCTGAATACGCGGTCGTTGTTGGGGCCGCTCTGACCGTGATGGGATGCGTGCCGATTTCTGGGCCGCCGCTCGTGATGCCGGGTGTTCCGGGTCGGATCGAGTTCCCTCCCCAATGGGTCGGTGCCCTGGTTGCCGACCGGGACGACGCGCCGCGGCCAATCTCGCAAACAGCCGAAACTTGTTCCTTGGTGTGGCCTGCTCCATCCGGAATGCGGGCGCGTGACCGGCTTCACTTGAGCCACTGTGGATGTTGGCGGAACACGGTGACGGCACGGCCCTTCCGCTGGATCCGATCGTGCCCTCTACTCGTCTCGGGCCGCAAAGGCGCTGGTGGCGGACCCTGTCCACTGGAAGACGGTCGCTTCTCGCTGCTACGGTGCCAGCTCGCATATTCATCAAGATCACGGGGAGAAACTGTGCGTTCACTCAAGGCTGTCCTGGGAACCGGCGTGATGACCGCGATGCTGGCCCTGACCGGCTGTTCGAGCAGCGACGCCGCCGCCTGCCAGGCCATCACCGCCGAGCTGAAGACCATCGCCGACACCGGCATGAAGCAGATCTCGGACCCGGCCGCACTCGCCAAGACGTACACCGACGGCGCGGCGAAGGTCCGCGAAGAGGGCGCGAAGGCCGGCGGCGACGTCCAGTCCGCCGCGGACTCCCTGGCCACCGTGATGGAGGACTTCGGCAAGACCCTGACCGCGGGCAACGGCCAGATCCCCGACGCCGGCGCCTTCAGCAGCGCCAGCGTCAAGGTGGCCGAAGCCTGCGGCTGACCCCGCGTGGAGGCCTCCAACTGGCCGGCCTGATGGCCTGCTGCTGACCCAGCATGGAGGTCTGCTGTTGGCCCGGTGTGGATCAGGCCTGCGGCTGACCCGAGAAGCTGACCGTCCTTTTAGACCGGCTCATCTTGTACGGCTCGGGCGGCTCGTCGGTTTGGCTCAGCCGGCTCATCTTGCCCAGGCTCAGCTGGGCGCGTTGCTTGCTTGGTCGGGTTGGTTGCTCGCCTTGTTCGGTTCGCCTTTCCGCTGCTCGGGTGGCTCTTCAAGCCGCCCGAGCACTGAGGCATCAGCCGGGGCGGGCCGTTCTCTCCGGGTATTCGGTGTCGTCCAGATCTCTTGGCCACCGTTCCGAGTTGTTGTCGGATCGCCGTTCGCCGGGGCGCCTGTTCCGTCGAGCGGACCGACGGGGCAAGGGTTCGACGGTCCGGCTCAAGTGCTCGCTGGCCCTGTATCGCGAAATGGTTCCCGCTCGGGTGGCCAAGAGCAGAGGGTTGCGCCCTAGCCAACCAACCCGGGGCTCAAGATGGCTGGCCAGCAGATCTCCGGCCAGCCGGTCGTCCCCTCGGCGTTGGGATCTCGTGGTCCAGGCCTGCTGACGTCTCCGATGCGCTCGGTGAGCGGTTGCCGCTGTTCGTGGCAGTCGTGGTGGGGTTGTCGATCCTGTTGTTGACGGTGCTCTTCCGGTCGCTGGTGATTCCGTTGAAAGCCGCGGTCCTCAACCTGCTCAGTGTCGCAGCGGCCATGGGCGTCGTTGTCCTGGTCTTTCAGAACGGGGCCTTCGGGGTTCCGGCGGGCCCGATCGAGGCGTACGTCCCGGTCATGATCTTCGCGATCGTGTTCGGGCTGTCGATGGACTACGAGGTGTTCCTGATGGCTCGCATGCACGAGGCGTGGGAGCGCACCAGCGATGCTGCCGGTGCCGTCAAGGAGGGACTGGCCACCACCGGGCGGGTGGTCACGGCTGCCGCCGCGATCATGGTGGTGGTGTTCGGGGCCTTTCTGCTCTCGCCCGACCGGATGTTGCAGCAGTTCGGCCTCGGGCTGGCCGTGGCGGTGCTGATCGACGCGGTGATCATTCGGTGTCTGCTGCTGCCGGCTGTCATGCACCTGTTCGGTGCACGTGCCTGGTGGCTGCCGTCCGGGCTGGCCCGGCGTCTGCCCCGGCTCGCCCTGGAACACCGGTGACCGCGGACATGCCATACGGAGCCGTAGACCACGGATTGCACGCTGCAGGGGCGAATTGTGGGGCGGAGCGCGGACGGCGATGTTCGAACAGGACAGGACCGGTGACTACGGCAACCGGGCAGAGCCGGGGTTTGCCTGAGGAAGCGGGATCGCACCGGAGAGTTCTCCGGCGGAGTGCCGACCGTGATGAAGTGGGCGCCTGGTCTGGAAGGGAGGAACCAGCATGGTGACGATCAGAACAGCGGACTGGTGGATCGCCGGGCGCCGGTTGACGGTGGCGGCGGGCAGCGTCGTGGGGAACCGGTATCGGGACAACTTTGACGTTCTGCACCTCGGGAAGGAATCGCCTCTCGCGGTGGTGGCGGACGGGATGGGGGACAGCGCGGGAAGTACTGCTGCGGGCCGGACCGCCGTCGAGGTGTTCGTCCGGGAAGCGGTTCCCGGCAGTGGGACGACGGCCTTGCGTAAAGCGGTGGCCGAGGTCCAGTGGGCGGTCCACCAAGCAGGGATCGCCCTGTCGGGTCTGACCGGCTGCACGCTCACGGCTTTCATCGCCGATACCAACCCGGCGGGCGCTGCTGGCCGGGCCGGCAACGTCAGGCAGACGCCCGACACTGGAGGGACGGCCGGCAGCAGCCCGGTGAGCAGCAACGGTGGGCCGAGCGGCGACAGTGGGGATGGCGGGGCGCGCCGCGGCGACGGGGCGAGCGGCGACAACGGGGCGAGCGAGGACGGTGAAGCGAGCGGCGACAGCGGGGCGCGCGGGGACGGTGGGGCGCGCGGTGACAGCGGGGGAGACCGAGAGGATCAGATCGGTGGCGAGAAACAGGGCGGAGGGTCCGAGGGTGATCCGGGCGGTGGGGAAGCGGGCGCGTGGATCGTGCAGTTGGGGGATTCCCGGGTCTATCGGGTGCGGGACGGCTGTCTGGAGCTTCTGACAGCTGATCACACCGAGGCCTGGCTGGGGATTCTCCACGGCTGGTATGCGCCGGGATCACGGGAGGCCTACTTCGCGCGGCATCGGCTCACCCGGTATGCCGGGCACCCCGCTATGCCGGAACCCGACCTGCTGAACGTCAGCCTGCGGGCGGGGGACCTGCTTCTGCTGTGCACGGACGGGGTCTCGGACCAGATCGACGACCGTGTGCTCGGGCAGTTGCTGGCCGGGACGGCGACGCCGGCGGTGAAGACGGAACGGCTGCTGGCCCGCACGCTCGACAACGGGGGTGACGACAACGCGACCGCCGTGATCATCGAGGTGTCGTAGGACGGGGAGCGCCTGTTCGGGGCGGGGTCAGGCTGCGGAGGACGAGGATGCCGCCGATTCCGGGGAGTAGTGCCACGAGACGGGTGACGAGGGAAGCCCGGGGGTGGCGTAGTGCGAAGACCACCACGATCAGGTAGGCGCAGCCGTGCACCGGACCGCCCAGCGACGTGATCACCGGAAGGTGAGCGGTGGCCAGGTTGAGCAGCAGGACCGTGAGTGACAGCAACTCGGCCCAGGACGCGCGCGCAGGAGCGGGTGAGGGGCCAGCGGGGAGCCGGGCACGGCAGGTCGGGAGGGGAACGGGGCGTCGGTGGCGGTGGGTTGGGTGGGGACACGAGAGGCGGGTGTGGCGGGCTGGTCGGGGCTTGGGGAGTCGGGCATGGTCAGGCTCCCGTCGTCGAGCCGGGATGAATGATCATCAGGACGGTCACGGTGGCCCAGAGGAGGTTGAAGATGCCGGTCACCATGCCGAGACGGGACGGCGGGAACGGCTCTCCGGCCAGCACGCTCTGCTGGCCGGGCAGGATCACCAGGGCCAGGATCAGGGCGGCGGCACCGGTCAGCGCGATCGACGTGAGCAACCAGGCGTCGCCGAGGACACCGAGGCTGCTGGCGGTGGCCAGGCCGAACACCGGCACGGCGATACCGGCCATGCTGTACACCCGGCAGATCCGATGTAGCAGGCGCAGCGTGGTGTGGCGATCGGTGGCACGACGGGCCGCGGCCGGGAACATGCTGGCGGCCACGGTCACCGGGCCGATCGCGATGATGACGGCCAGCACGTGCAGGGAAAGGAGGGGCTTTGTCACGACGAGAGACGCTATTGGGGCTTTTCCCGACCGGGAACAGGCTGGATTGCCGTGCTCCGACGGATGCTGGCCAAGTGGTTCCGCGTAGGGTTCCGGCCATGCACGTGGTAGCCGTTCTGGCGCTGGACCAGGTCATCCCCTTCGATCTCGCTACTCCGGTCGAGGTGTTCAGCCGGGTTCGGCTCGCCGACGGCACACCGCCCTACGAGGTGCGGATCTGCGCCGGCACGGACGAGGTCGACGCCGGTGTGTTCACCCTGCGCGCGCCGTGGGGGCTGGACACCCTCGGGCAAGCGGACACGATCATCCTGCCGGGGTGCGCGGATGTGGACGTACCCGTACCGGCGGAAGTCGTTGATCTTTTGAAGGAAGCCGCCGCCCGCGGCGCCCGGATCGCCTCCATCTGCGCCGGCGCTTTCATCCTGGCCGAAACCGGGCTGCTCGACGGACTGCGCGCCACCACCCACTGGATCGGCGCCGCCGCGCTGGCCGCCCGGTACCCGCGGATCGACGTCGACCCGAACGTCCTCTACGTCGACAACGGACAGTTCCTGACCTCGGCCGGAGCAGCCGCCGGACTCGACCTGTGTCTGCATCTGATCAGACGCGACCACGGCTCGGCGGTCGCCGCCGACGCGGCCCGGCTGTCGGTGATGCCACTGGAACGCGAAGGCGGCCAGGCCCAGTTCATCGTGCCCGAACAACCGCCGACACCACGCGGAGCCGGCCTGGAACCCCTGCTGCGCTGGATGCAGGAGAACACCACCACCGACCTCACCCTCGCCGACCTGGCCGCCCAGGGCGGGATGAGCATCCGCACCCTGAACCGGCGGTTCCGTGAACAGACCGGGACGACCCCGCTGCAATGGCTGCTGCGCGCCCGCATCCGCCGCGCCCAGCACCTGCTCGAAGCCACCGACCAGCCGGTCGAGTCGATCTCCGGACAGGTCGGATTCGGGTCACCGACCGCCTTCCGTGAACGGTTCCGGCGCGTCGTCGGGACCAGCCCGCACGCCTACCGATCCACCTTCCAGGGAGCCCGCAGATGAGTGTTCCGGTGATCGCCGGTTTTTTCCCCGACCCGACGGTGTGCCGGGTCGGCGACGACTACTACCTGGCCTGTTCCAGTTTCGAGTACTCGCCCGGGGTGCCGCTTCTGCACAGCCGTGACCTGCGCCGATGGGAGCACATCGGCAACATTCTGGACCGGGTCGACGCCGCGGAGCCGTCCCAGGGCATCTACGCGCCGACGCTGCGCCACCACGACGGCCGCTTCTGGATAATCACCACCGACGCGAGCCGGATCCGTGACGGTCACCTGATCACCCACGCCGAACGGCCGGAGGGCCCGTGGAGCGACCCGGTGTACGTCGCCGGAACACTCGGCATCGACCCGGATCTCGCCTGGGACGACGCCGGGAACTGCTACCTGACCTACGCGAGTTTCCAGGAAGGCGGCGGCATCGTGCAGGTGCTCGTCGATCCGGGCACCGGCAAGACACTCGGCGACACCCGCCTGGTGTGGCGCGGCACCGGCATGACCAACGTCGAGGCGCCGCACCTCTATCAGATCGACGGCGTCTGGTACCTGGTCGTCGCCGAGGGCGGCACCGAACGCGGCCACGCCGTCACGATCGCCCGTGGGCCGGCGCCGGACGGGCCGTTCGAGTCGTGCCCCGGCAACCCGATCCTGTCGCATCGCAGCACCGGCCATCCGGTGCAGAACACCGGCCACGCCGACCTGGTCCAGTCCGCCGACGGCACGTGGTGGGCGGTCTACCTCGGTGTTCGTCCGCACGGCTTCACCCCGCACTTCCACGTCAACGGCCGTGAGACGTTTCTCGCCGCGGTCACCTGGACCGACGGCTGGCCGGCCTTCCACGAGCCGTCCCCACCGGTGACCCCGATCGATCATTCCTTCACCGACGACTTCACCGGTCCGGTCCCGCATCCACGGTGGGTGACCCCGGGCCGAGACCTGACTTGTGTACGGGTACGCGATGCTCGGTGGCATGCCGAAGCCGTCATCGACCCCGATGCCGGACCGGCCCGATTCGTTCTGCGTCTCGACGACCGGCACTGGTACGGCCTTGTCGCCGAACCGGGCCGGATCAGTGCCGTGGCCCGCATCGGTGATCTGGAGCAGGAGGTCGGTTCGGTGCCGGTCACCGCGGGCCCGGTCACGCTGCGGATCGCCGCCGTCGACCCGGCGAACCTCGGCGCGATGAGCGTCACGGTCGGGCCCGACGACATCGTCCTGACCGTCGGGGACACCGAACTGGCGCGCCTCGACGGGCGATACCTCTCCACCGAGGTAGGTGGCGGATTCACCGGCCGGGTCCTCGGTGTCGGCCCAGGTCGTCCGGATCTGTTCACCTACACCTCGATTCAGCCCTAGTCGAAGGGCCTCGATCCGGCGTCACCGCCCCGACCGGCACGTCCTGGTCCGGCAGGATCCGCTGCGCGACGTCAGATAGGCGTCCCCGACGGCGGCCGTTGCCCGAGGTGGTGCCGGCGGCGGTCCGGTGGATCTGTGGACGCGGACCTTGCGGGGGCCGAACAGGTCGCCCCGGCGGTGTCGCGTAACCGGGTCAGGTCCCGGGCCGAGGCCGTAGTGGCTTGATGGCTTGGTGGCTCAGTGTCCGCGTTGAGTCGCCGCCATGGAGGTCACCACCGCGGGCCGGGGGAACCGGGTGGTGCGGTGGGGCGTCCGAGTCTTGGCGATTGACTTCATGAACGGGGATGCCATGTCGGGGACGAAGCTGGTCGGCGGCGTGCTCGCGGTGCTGCTGTTGTCGGCGTGTGGGGCGGGGCCGGTGGCCACGCCGCGGCCGGTCTCGTCGGTGGGGACTTCGGGACTGCCGGACGGGTGGCGGTGGGAGTCCTACGGGGGAGTGCAGGTCGGTGTTCCCGGCGACTGGGGCTGGGGTGAGCGGGGCCTGCGGCTCGACGCCTGGTGCATCGAGCAGGACCGGCCGCCGGCCGTGGTCAGGCCGACCGCTGCGACACCGCTGATCGGGTGCCTGGGCGACGACACGGTTGTCAAGAACACCGGCCAGCTGGTCGCTTTCGGTCAGAGCGACACCGCCGACCGGTCGACCGCGGGTGGCGCAGGAGCGGCCAGCACTGGAAGCTGAAAGGGGTGGAAGTCGTCGTTCAGGCGCCGGAGGTGACCTGGGAGCAGATCGTGGCGACGATCCGGGTGAGTTACATCGACGTTTATGGTTGTACGGCGGGGCATGCGATCGCGGGGAATCCGGCTGCTCGGCCGGGGCGAGCCGTTGATGTGAGCACTCTGCGTGACGTCACAAGTGTTTCGGTCTGTCGATATGATCTTGCCGAGGGTGTGCTGCTGTCCGGGTGGCGACTGGACGGGGACGATGCCGCCCGGGCGGTTCGGGGCATTGCCGCGGTCCCGGTCGGCGGGGAGACCGACCGGCCCGGTGACTGTGATGCCGAGTACGCGTACGGCGAGGATGCCGTGGTCCTGCGGGTGCGGTCGTCGGCGGGGGAGAGCGACGTGCTGTTGCGGTACGCGGGCTGCGTCGGCAACGGGTTCGACGACGGGGTTCACCGGCGGGCGCTCGGGCGGGCCTGGGAGCCGTTCACGATCGGGCCGACCCGGGTGCTGGCGCTGGAGGCGGACGTGCCACCGAGCGCGAGCACGACCCCGCAACCGGGAAGTAGTTAGGTGACGTGCGTTCCACCCGTACCGCAGGAGATTTGATCGGGGGTTTGCTTCGGGTAAGTTGCGATCCCGTGGCAGACCCACTGCGATCAACCGATCCGCGGACCATCGGGCGATATCGGACGCTCAAGCGCCTGGGGCAGGGCGGGATGGGTTCCGTCTTCCTCGCCGAGGACCCGGCGAGCGGGCGGCTGGTCGCGGTCAAGGTCATCCGGCCGGAGTTCGCGCACGAGCCCGAGTTCCGGGCCCGTTTCCGCAGCGAGGTCAACCGGGCCCGCCAGGTGCCGCCGTTCTGCACGGCCGAGGTGCTAGACGCCGACCCGGATCACGAGACGCCGTACCTGGTGGTCGAGTACGTCGACGGCCCCAGCCTCGCCGACGTGGTCACCGAGCAGGGGCCGCTGACCGGCGGCAGCCTGCACGGCGTGGCCGTCGGGGTGGGCGCCGCGCTGGCCGCGATCCACGGCGCGGGCGTCATCCACCGCGACCTCAAACCCCGCAACGTGCTGTTCGCGCTGGGCACCCCGAAAGTGATCGATTTCGGTATCGCCCGGCCGCTGGAGCCGACGAGTTTCCACACCCGCGCGGAGGAGGTCGTCGGCACGCTGGCCTACATGGCGCCGGAGCGCCTCGACCCGGAGACCGACCGTGGGCTCACCCCGGCGGTCGACGTCTTCGCCTGGGGCGCCGTCGTGACGTATGCGGGCACCGGTCGCACACCGTTCGGCGGTGACAGCCCGGCGGTGACCGCGGCCCGCATCCTGACCCAGCCGCCGCGCATCCACGATCTGCCGCCCTACCTGGCCGAACTCGTCACCGCGGCACTGGAGAAGGAGCCGGGGAACCGGCCCACCGCACCGGAGCTGCTGGATCGGCTGCTGGTCACCGGCGGGCCGAGCGCGCCCCCGCTCCCGCCTGATCTGCAACGGTCAGCCGAGGCGGCCCAGCAGTCCGGCCGCTACCAGACCGGGCCCCGCAGACGCGCCGGCCGCGGCCGTCTCCTCGGCGTGGTCGCCGCCGTCACCCTCACCGCCGTCGGCGCCGCGATCGGCACCGGAACCCTGCTGCGACCGGGACTGTCCCCGGCGAGCGCACCGACACCCGGCGCCGGCCCGGCGATCAGCGGCCCGGCGCTCTTCGACACCCTGGGCAGGGAGGCGTTCTTCGGCGCCGAACCGGAGGCGTCCGGCAGCTGCACGTACCAGAAAGGGCTGCGTGTGCTCGCCAAGCCCCGCGACGACGTCTCCTCCCCGGCGTTCGCCGCCGAGCCGACCGGGATGCAGTGCCCGGACTACCTCGCGACCGTCTTCCCACCGAGCCAGAACATCACCGTCCGGGCCACCCTCGCCAACGACCAGGCGTGCGCGGCGATCTGGTTCCGGGCCACCGAGGCCGACGGCCCCGCCGGTTACCGGGTCAAGATCTGCGCGGACCAGGTCGAGCTGACCAGCAACACCAACCGGGTCGGCGCGACCACCATCGCCGAAGTCAAAAGAGACACCTCCGCCGGTACGGCACACCGGATCGGTGTGATCGTCGACGCCGACAACGACCAGGCGATCGTCAGCATCGACGGCGCCGAGGCCCTGCGCGGACCGCTCACCGAGGACAGCCTGGTCAGCGGACAGGTGATGTTCGGCTCGGTGGCCGCGCCGAAGACCCGCTCCACGGTGACCTTCACCGACGCCGAGCTGCGGTCCGGCACCGATCCCGCGGTTCCGGCCGCGCCGGCGTACCTGACCGGCGACGACGCCTTCACCGCCCGGACCGACATGGTCTACAACGACGGGCGGGTGGCCATCTTCGAGAAGGTCGAGGTGATCACCGGCAAGGAGTACTGCGACCGGTTCGGGCTGGAGAACACCTCACCGCAGTGTGACGTCGCGTACACGACGGTGCCCGGGCGGATCAAGGTCACCCTGCCGATCGCCGCGAAGCCGCAGTACTTCGATTTCGTGTCGAACCCGGAGAAATGCACCGACCCGCAGACCCGGGCCGCGACCTGCCGGGTTCCGTTCAGCGACTTCGCCGTCATCCAGGACAGCGCCAAGGACCAGCAGGTCCATCTGACGATCAAGAACGGCGAAGTGGTCGCGGTGGCCAAGCTGAACCTCGGCTGACCCGCCGCACGGAAACTTGTCGTACCCCCGCGCTAGGTTCCTTCCGACAGAGCGAGAGCTGCGCGGGAGGCTGCGGATGTACCGTCAGGGCGATGTGCTGATCATCCCGGTGGGTGAGGGCGACGTGCCCGCCACCGCACCGGTTCCCCGTGACCGCCGGGGCCGCATGGTCCTGGCCCGCGGCGAGGCCACCGGTCACGCCCACGTCGTCGGCGGTCCCGGGCTGCGGCTGCTCGCCGACCTCGACGACCCGGAGCGCATGTTCATCGAGGTGCCCGAGCACGGGCGGGTCAGCCACGAGGAGCACGGCCCGATCCCGCTGCCCCGGGGCCACTACCGGGTGGTGCGCCAGCGTGAGTACATTCCGGGCGCGTTCCGCCCGGTCGCGGACTGAGAGGGGCGCCTGATGAGACTCACCCACGAGCAGGAGGCGATGGCCGCGGCCATCGAGGACCAGTGGCTGGCCGCCGCGGTCGAGACCGGGTCCGCGGTGCGCGAGGCCGCCGAGGATGGAGTACGCGTTCTGTACGCCCGGGCAGGGCTCCAGCCACCCGCGCGTGTCTACTGGTTCGGTTCGCCGCGGGCCGGAGCCGCCGCCGCGGCCCTGCTCTGCGGGGCGGTGAAACCCGGCCCGGACCTGCCGTCCTGGTTCGCCGCGGTGCATGCCGACCTGCTTCGCCAGGGCTGGAGCCCGCAGGACACGGTGGGGCGTTCGGTGCGCCGTCAGGTTCGCACCGAGCCGTGGGCTCAGGCTCGCCGGACCGCTCTGCAAGCACTCGGCGCGGACGGCTGGGCGCAGCTCAGTGCCGCCTCCGGCCGTCGCTCCTGGGGTCTGGTGATGGACCTGATCGCCGGCCGGCTGCGGGCGCGTCTCGGCGAGGACCTGGTCGCTGACCTGGGCACCGGCGCCCGCACGACACTGCTCGACGCGGTCTACGGGCAGCACGACGGCACCTGGCTGTGCACGTTCGAGGCCGCCGACCGGCTGGTTCCCGAGGCCGGGCTGATGCACCGGCTGGGCGGGCTCGCCGAGGTGGCCCGGCAGGCCGGCTGGTGGTGGGCGTTCGAGGACGCCGTCGTGCTGACCGAGCGGCCCACCCTGCTGGCCCGCGACAACGTCGGTCGCCTGCACCGGGGTGAGGGCGCGGCCATGGAGTTCACCGACGGCTACGGCCTGTGGGCGTGGCGGGGCATGCCGATCCCCGGCGATCTGGCCGCCGAGCTGCCCTCCCTGACGATGGAGCGAATCCGCAGCGAGGAGAACGCCGAGATCCGCCGGGTGATGCTGGAGCACTTCGGCTACGAGCGATATCTGCGCGAGGCCGGAGCCCGCAGACAGGGCACCGACGAGACGGGCACGCTGTGGTGGCTGGACCTGCCCGGCGACGAGCCGCTGGTGATGGTCGAGGTGGTCAACTCCACCCCCGAACCGGACGGCACCTCACGTGTCTACTGGCTGCGCGTCCCACCGCGGACCAGGTCGGCGCGGGCCGGGGTGGCGTGGACGTTCGGGCTGACCGAGGAGGAGTACCAGCCGTTGATCCAGACGTGATGCCACCGGCGAGGTTCATGACCGGGGGCGGTGCAGCGACGTCGCGGAGAGGACCGTGGCGGGCAGGAGGTCGGTGCGGCGGCGGGCTGTTCCGGCGAGCAGGTCGGCCACCTGGATCCGGGGATCGGCGCGGGAATCGGCCATCACCAGGCCGGCCAGCGGTGACATCCCGGTCACCGGGTCGGCCACCGCTTGACCGAGACGGGTCAGGCGGTCGGCGGTGAGGGCGCTCTGCTCATCGTGGATCACCAGGACCCGGCGCTGCTGAGCCGTGCCCGGGTCTGGGCAGTCCCGTCCGTCCGGGGTCGGTGGCTGCCTGCCGCTCCAGAACAGGATGGTTTCGGCCAGGGCCGGGAGCAGGGGTTCCAGCGGTGGCGGAATCTCCCGGTCGTCGCTGTCCAACCGGTCCAGGATCTCCGCGATCCGGTGCCGGTCAAGCCGTGCCAGGACGTCCGCAGCGCGGGCGCCCGGCCCGGGAGCAGCACGCGGCGCAGCGGTGGCGCCAGCACGCGGCGCAGCGGTGGCGCCAGCACGCGGCGCGGCGGTGGCGCCAGCACGCGGCGCGGCGGTGGC
>NZ_BOMG01000062.1 GCF_016862075.1 Actinoplanes couchii
AGCACGCGGCGCAGCGGTGGCGCCAGCACGCGGCGCGGCGGTGGCGCCAGCACGCGGCGCGGCGGTGGCGCCAGCACGCGGCGCGGCGGTGGCGGTGTTGGCACGCGGCGCAGCGGCGGTGTCCGTGCGCGGGGCAACGGCGGTGCCTTCTTTGCGCAGGGCGACGGTGGTGTTCGGGCCGGGAGACGGGGGTGTGGGGCCGGGCCGGGTTCGGGTGACCTCGAGGAGGGCGTCTCGGGCCTGGAGGAAACGGGTGATCGCCGCGGCGTTGGGTGTGCGGCGTTTGGGGCGGACCAGGTCCTCGAAGGCGACCAGGAACGGGGTCCACTGGGCTTCGGCTGGGCGGGCGGCGTGGTACAGGGCCTCGGCGTCAGCCCGGGTCGCAGCGGTCAGGTGGGTTCCGGCCGTGTAGGAAGGCTCGTTCAGCAGCAGGTCGATGACCCGGGTGACCAGGAAGAACTCCTTGTCGATCAGGTGTACCCGGGCGCGTCCGGGCAGGCGCGCCAGGAACCATGCGGCGGCGGATACGGCACCGGCGCGCCGGAGGAAGTGACCGGACTTCAGCTCGTGCGGTGACAGGCGGAACTCGGTTCGCAACTCGGTGATCAGGGCGTGCGCTTCGTCCGGGGTCAGGTCGGTGCTCGCGTGGGTGATCACCGGCTCGGTCGAGCGGAGCAGATTGGTCCCGGAGAACCCGGACTCGTCACAGGCGACCTCGACGACAGCTCCGGTCAGCACCCCGGCCGGTGGTAGACCGCCTTGCATCCGGGCCGGTGGCAAACCGCCTTGCATTACGGCTGGTGTTAGGCCGCCCTGTATCCGGGCCGAGGGTATACCGCCTTGCAATCCGGCCGGTGGTAGCCCGCCGTGCATGTTGGCGGGTGGCGAACAGGCCTGCAGCGGCGACCTGGGTGTGCCCTCCGTCATGGCGACCATGCTGGTGCGGTCGGCGGGTGGTGACAACTCAATTGCGGAGGGCGCACGTCCGGTCCTGGGATGGAGCAGATAGGACGCAGGCCACAGGCGCATCGCCCGGTGAGGATGCGGGACGCTATTACGCGGACAACGGTGTCGTCTCCGAGTACGCCTGGCTGCTCGGCCTTCTGCTCTGGCTGCCGTCGCTGTTCACCGTGGCTGACCCCCTTCCGCACCCCCAATCGACTTCATGATCAACCTGGTGATGCTGCTGAGCTGGGTGCTCGCGTGGATGTTCTTCGCCCCGATCCTGTTCCATCAGGCGAACCGCTACATGCTGCCGGTGCTGATCCCGCCCGGAACGATGAAGATCGTGGCGGTCGGCGTCATCGTCGGTCTGCCGTCGGTCCTGATCTACCTGCTCCGCCGTCGTTTTGTGGCCGTCCTGCTGTGGAACCAGATCAACCCGCGCCATCTGGGCATCAGCGGCGTCGTGGTGCTGGTCGTCGCGCTGCTGCTGGCGCAGCTGGCCCGGTTCGTCGATCCGGCTACGGTCGGTGCCGGATTCTTCCTGATCCTGCTGTTCTTCTACGCGTGGGTGCTGCGCCGTCTGCACGGACGGTTCCCGCCGCCGGAGGACTGGAACCCGATGGCCTGAGAAAGCCCTGAGGAACCCCTGATGACTGTCGCACGCTGGCTGGCCGTCCCGGTCGCACTCGCCGCCGGTATCGCCGCCGGAGCCCACGTCACCGCACTCGACGCCGGTGAGCCGTGGCGGACCTTGCAGGAGGCGTTGCGCCCGGACGGCCTGGGCATCATCACCGTCAGTCTGGTCTGGCTGGTGGCCGGAGCCCTGGTGCAGACGCCTGTCGCGCTGCGCCGGGACGCCCGGGTCGGCACCGGCTGGATGGTGATCCTCTGGCTGGTGGCGATCACCCTTGTGGTCGCCGTGCTGCTCGCCACGGTGCTGCTCGCGCTGGTGGCCGGTGACCTGGTCACGCTGGTGGCGCCGCTAGGCCTGCCGATCGCTTACGGGTGGACGCTGCTGTATCTGCAGGAGCGATTTCCCGGGGCGAAGGCCGGGGATCCGCTCGAGTAGCCCGTCGGCATAGACGTCCCGCAGGTTCAGCGGTTTCAGGTGCACGTACCCGATGTGGCAGTCGCACCGGGAATTGGTGCAGTCACGTGGTTGCAGCCCGGCGCGCCAGCTCCCGTCGTACAGATTGCCGATCGGTGTCTTGATGAAGTGGCACCGCCGGACCGTGCCGTCGCCGAGGACCGAGATGGCCGTCTCGCCGGCGTGGCAGGGCCGGCCGAGCGACGGATGCGGCCGGACACTGTCGCCGAAGAGCGGGTCCAGCGCCGTCCACAGCGTCTCCTCCTCGGAGGTGTAGACGTGCCCTTCGGCGGCGTTGATCCACAGGTAGACGCCGGGGGAGAGGGCTTCGCGCAGCGCCACCGCCTCGGCGTGATGCTCGGGAAACCCGACGACCCCGACCGAGTAACGGATGCCGAGGGTGTCGAGTTCCCGGCAGCGGGCCAGGAACCGCTCCCGGGTCACCTGCCCCGGATGGTAGGTGGTCCACAACGCCGCCACCTGCGGGTTCGCGTCGGCGAGCCAGCCGGTGCGGGCGGCCAGGTTGGTCTGGATCGCGACCCGGGCCACGTGCGGCTGGTGCGAGAGCCGCACGACGGCGTCCCGGTACCAGGACCGGGTCAGGCCTTCGCCCCACGGCGTGAACAGGATCGACAGCCGCCGGTCGGTGGTCGCGGTGACCCAGCCGACGAACCGTTCCAGGTCGGCCCGGTCGGCGCGCAGCAGGTCCGGCGGGTCGACCTTCTTGGCGAATGGGCAGTACGGACAGTCGTAGTTGCAGCTGGCGAGCGGCCCCCGGTAGAGCACGTAGAGATCGTTCATCGGGCCACGTACGCCGTCATCGCCGCCCGAACCGTCCCGGACACCAGCCACGGCCCGATCGTGTCGGACTGTGCCAGCCCCGCCGAGGTCAGCGTGGTGCGCGAGGCGTCCAACCAGCCCCGCGACTCCAGCTCGGCGAGCTGCGGGAAGTCGTCGTCGTGGGTGGTCCCGAACCGCTGCCGGTAGGCGGCCGCGTCCACCCCGTCGGCCCGCAGCAGCGATTTCAGCAGCCAGCGCCGTCGTTGCTCGACCGCGTCCAGGTGGAAGCCGATCTCGGCGAACCGGAAGTCGTCGGCCGGCCGCGACAGGTAGTCGTCGATCACCGCGCGCACCTCGGACACCGCCACCGCGTAGTCGAACGAGTAGTGCAGCGACGTGGTGTACGACCGGGCCCCGCACCCCAGCCCGACCATGCCGTCGTCCTGGCAGCAGTAGTCCGGGCCGTCCGGCTGTGGGGCGTCGGCCCGCCGGAACTGGCGCATCGAATGCCGCACGTAGCCCGCGGCGGTGAGCACCTCGACCGCCTGCCGGTACAGCTCCTGGCGCTGCCGGTCCCAGTCGGCGCGCGCGTGGGCCCGCCGCCCGAGCCCGGTCAGTGGCCGCACGTACAGCGGGTACAGGTACAGCTCCTCGGGGTGCCATTTCAGCGCCTCGTCGAGGGAGTGCTGCCAGCTCTGCGGGGTCTGCCCGTCGATGCCGTAGATCAGGTCGATGTTGAGGACCGGGATCCGCGCGTCCCGGATGGCCTGCAGCGCGCCGAGCACCTCGGTCAGCTGTTGCGGCCGCCCGGCGGCGTGCGCCTCGGGGTCGAGGAAGGACTGCACGCCCATGCTGATCCGGGTGGTCTGATGCTCGGCGAGCACGGCCAGCCGGTCGGGGGTGGCGGTCGCCGGTGACGTCTCCACCGACAGTGGCACCGGTGTGGCCCCGAACGTGTCGTGCACGATGCCGAACAGCGTCTCCAGCTCGGGCGCGGTCAGGTAGGTGGGGGTGCCGCCGCCGATGGCGACGCGGGAGAAGACCGCGCCGGGGGAGAGGCTGTCCCGAACCGCCGAGGCCTGCCGGCGCAGCTGTTTCAGGTACGCCGTGACCTGCTCCTCCGGCGGGTTGGCCCGGGTGAAGAGGTTGCAGAATCCGCAGCGCATCTCACAGAACGGCAGATGCACGTACCCGAAGAGCGAGTCCTGCCCTTCGGCCTGCCACACGTCGGTGAGGGTGGGCCGCGGTTCCAGACGACGGTAGGCGGTCTTGTGCGGGTACGCGTACAGGTACCCCTGGTAGGGAGAGTCGTCGAGGTTCATGGCGCTCCCAGGATGAAGTCGGCGTAGGGCACGGTCCACACGGCCTCGTGGGCGACCCGGTGGCCGACGTGACCGTCCTCGCCGTAGAGGGTTCCGTGGTCCGAGCAGATGATCACCTGGCAGGGCCGTCCACGGCCGCTGACCAGGTCGAAGAGCCGTCCGAGTCGCCCGTCGACGTACTCCAGGGCGGCCGTGTGGGTGGACAGGCCGTCCTCGGCGGCGCCGGGGACGTAGTGCCGGTTGGGCTGGTGCATCGCGGCCACGTTGAGGAACGTGAACAGCGGTCTCGACGGCGGCAGCTCGCCGATGATCTTCTCCAGCCGGTCGAGCTGGGCGCCCACACAGTCCGGCGCGGTCACACCGAACGCCGGCTCCCAGTGCGACTCGGCGAACAGCCCCGGCAGCACCCGGCCCAGGGGCGCGGCCGGGTTGAAGAAGCCGACCCCGCCCAGGCAGACCGTGTGGTAACCCTCGGCGGCCAGCGCGGTCGGCAGATCCGGATGGTCGAACACGTAGGTCCGCGGGCCGCTGCTCTCGCTGCCGCCGAACCGGGCCGCGAACAGCCGCTCGTGCGGCCCCGGCGTCACCGGGGTCGGCAGGAAACCCGCGAAGAACGCGTGATGCGCCGCGTAGGTGAACGAGGCCGGCGTGTGCCGCCGCTGCCAGGCCCCGCCGGGCAGCACCGACGCCAGCGTGGGGGTGTCGGCGGCGACTGCCGCGTCGTACCGCAGCGTGTCCAGGGTGACGAACAGCAGGTCATGGGTGCCGATCAGCGCACGCATGCGGCCACCTGCGCGTCATAGGTGTCCTGCCCGTCGGCCAGCACCCCGGGCAGCAGGTCACCGAACGCGTTCACCTCGGCCACCGCGTGCCGCCGCCACCCGACACCGAACATCAGGTCCACCCCGACCTGCAGGGTCTGCGGGAAACACGCGGCCGCCCGCTCGCACGTCGCCATCGCCGCGGCCCACTCGCGCTCCCCGGCGGCTGCCCGGACCGCGGCCACGTCACCCCGGGCGTTGCCCAGGTGCAGGTTCGTCATCGGGGTCGTGCTGGTGCGCACCACCACGTGCCGGGCCCGGCCGGCGATCACCACCACCCGCAGGTCGAGGACCCGGCCGCCGAGCCCGGCTTTCGGGAACCAGCGCTCCACGTGCAGCCCGTCCGGGGCCAGCAGGTCGACGATCGACGCGACGACCTCCTCGTCGGCATACCGGCGTACTGCCAGATTGTTGAACAGCGACCCGCCGCTGACCTCGACCGAGGTGACCGCGGTTACCTTCGGCCCGGCGACGGCGACCGCCATCACCCCGGACGCCGACGAGCCGTGCGACGGCTTGACGAAGAACCGGCGCCAGCCGCTGGCGCGCAGCGCCGCCCAGCCGCCGACCGGGCCGAACGCCTCCGGGACCGGCACACCGGCCGCCGACAGCAGCGCGTGACAGCGCGGCTTGTCGGTCATGGTCAGGATGTCGGCGGGCTGGTTGAGCAGCCGCCCGCCGCCCGCCTCGATCCGGGCCAGGGCGGCCCGCAGCCCGGCGAACCAGTCGGCCGCGCCGGTGATCCGGCCGTGCTCGGCGACCTCGGCCGGGCGGCCGCTGCCCAGCTCGCGCAGCAGCCGGTCGACCTCCGGATCCTCACCGGGGGAGTCGATACGGACCAGCGTGCCCGGCCCGGGCACCCGGCCGGTGGTCAGCACGTCGCGCCAGCCGAAGACCTCCGGCGGCGGGAGGCCGGCCCGCTCGGCGGCGGCACGGAACAGGGCGACCCGGCGGTTCTCCGGGATGCCGACGACGGCGAGGCGCACCTTACTCGGCCACCACCGTGTAGCGGCCGTGCCGTGTCTCGTCCTGTGGGTCGGAGACGTCGACGGCGACCCCGGGCAGCTCGTCGACGACCCGCTGGGCCATCTCCTTGGTCATGAAGTGGTGGTGCAGGTCGAGCGCGGTCAGGTGGGTGAGCGGCTGCCCGGCCAGCAGCGACTCGGCGCCCGCGTCACCGAGCACGCCCAGCGACAGGGCCAGCGAGTCCAGCCGGGCCACCACCGGCGCCGACGCGACGGCCGCCGCCAGGTCCTCGGCGATCTCCGAGTTGCACAGGCCCAGGTGGGTGAGGGCGGGGAAGGCGCGGCCGGACAGGATCGGGGCCAGGTCGTCGACGGTGATGTCGCCGCCGTAGTTGTCCACGCCCAGCCACAGCTCCAGACGACTCAGGTTGGGCAGGTCGCAGGCGAGGATGCCGGTCAGCACCGGGGTGCTCAGCCCGCCGCTCTGGATCACCAGCTCCCGCAGGCCCTCGTGACGCAGCGGGCTGAACGCCAGCCCCTGCGCGCCGCGGATCCAGAGCCGCTCCAGCGCCGGGAACGCGGCGAGCAGCGGCTGGTAGTCGCCCTGGTTGATCCAGGAGATCTCGCACTGCTCGTAGCTCATCTCGCCGACGAACAGCGACCGCAGCCCGGTGAGCCGCCCGGCGTTGCCGATCAGCAGCTCGGCGGGGAACTGGGTGTCGTAGGCCTCGCCCCACTCGCCGATGATCAGCGCGGTCGGGCCGGCCGGGCCGGTGCGCTCCAGCAGCCTGTCGAAGGCCCGCTGCAGCTCGCCCTCCTCGGCCTCGTACTCCAGGTCGATGCGCCAGGCCACGGCGGACGGGTCGGCGGGACGGTCGTCGTCCTCCACGGCCACGACGGGCAGGCCCGCGAACGTCGTCAGAAAGTGATGGATGGTCATCGGGACTCCCCCTCTAGCAGTGCCGGAAAGCTAGCAGGACCCTCCGACACTTTTCTCGACGAGACCTGGGAGCGTTCCCAGAATTGGTCTATTGTCCGTTCCATGCCGATCCCCCGAAGAAATTCGCGGCACAAGTCCTGGTTCATCATCGCTTGTGCATTCGTCCTGCTGGCCGGCGCCAGCGTGATCCCCCAGGTCATGCCGACGGCGAACGCCGCGGCCAAGACCGTCTACATCCCCGCCCGCTGGACCCAGACCGGCGAGGTCCCGTGGACCGCCGACCGCAGCAAGGAATCGACCAACTTCATTCTGCTCTGGGGTGAGAAATCGGGCACCAGCCCCAAAACGGCCCCGTCCCCCTACAACTTCGACCCCGACAACATCATCAGCCAGCTGGAGAACCTGTACAGCTTCTACGTGAACACCATGCAGTTCACGCCGGAGACCGGGCTGCTCGCCCAACACAAGATCATCGTGATCGTGACCAACACCTGGAACCGCGCCGAACTCAACGCCTGGGCCACCGGCGGCTCGGTCGACGGCCGGGTCGGCGTGATCAACGTGGCGCCCGGCGCGGCCCTGCCCGGATCCTGGGGCCTCGCCCACGAACTGGCCCACGTCTTCCAGAACTACACGTTCCTCGGGCGCAGCGGGTACGGGTTCACCGACGCGTCGGCGGGCACGTTCTGGGAGACCAGCGCCGAGTTCATGGCCATGCAGACACTGCCCACCACCGCGGCCGGCGACCTGTCCCGCTGGCTGCGCTCGGAGAACCTGTACTACAGCTCCAGCCGGCACCACTACGGCAACTGGATGCTCGCGCAGTACATCAAGGACCGGGACGGCCTGGGCATGTTCAACCGGATCTGGAACGAGGCCCGCAGCAACGAGCACCCGCTCGAGGTCTACCGCCGGATCGCCGGCATCGACCAGACCGAACTCAACCGCCGGATCGGTGAGTACGCCACCCGCACGGTCACCTACGACTTCGGCAACCGGCCGACCCTGATGCCGTTCATCACCAACGTCTACGGCGCCGGGTTCCTCAACAGTGCCTACAACGGCGGCAACGTCGAAGCCGTCGACCAGAGCCTGAGCCACTACCGGATCAACGCCCGGGTCGCGCCCTCCGACTACGGCTTCAACAAGATCAAGCTGGTGCCGTCCGGCAGCACCGTGAAGCTGCGCCTCAAAGGACACGCCGAGACCGGGGCCACCGGCTGGACGTTCGGGCTGGTCGCGGTCAAGAACGGCGTCCCGCGTTACTCGGCGCTCAAGACCGGCACGGACGCGCAGATCGACTTCCCGCTGCAGTCCGGCGAGACCGAGGTGTGGCTGGTGGTGACCGGCACCCCGAGCGCCGTGCCGCACTACGCCTTCCTCGACGGCTACACCAAGGCACGACGGTTCCCGTACGAGTTCCGCGTCTCCGGAGCCACCCCGTCCGGTTTCGAACCCGGATACGTCAAACCGGCCGCCACCAACGGCGGGCGCTGGCACTCCAACGGCGGCGGCTGGGTGGCCGGCAACGCCAGTGTGGCCGCCACCGCGTACGTCGGCCCGAAAGCCGCGGTGATGGCCGGAACCGTCACCGGCAACGCCCGCATCGAGGGCCTGGGCTGGGTCAACGGCGGCACCGTCGGCGGCAACGCGGTGGTCAAGGACAACGCCCTGATCCAGGGCGGCGCCAACCTGTCCGGCAGCATCGTCGTCGGCGGTGACGCCGAGATCGCCTTCGCCTGCTCCACGGGCACCTACCTGCTGTTCAACCCCGACCGGCGCTGTGACGGCGCGGGCGGGGAAACAGACGTCAACCCCTCTTTCAACCCCTTCCCGAGTACGGATCTCGCACTGTCCTGAGCACGTCCCGCCGCGGGTGCCGCCGAACTTCCGCAACGGCATCCGCGGCGTACCGTGACGCCGGTGAACACGAACGCTGCCGCCGCGTCGACGGCGATGCGGGGTCTCGCCCTGGGCGACGCCTTCGGGGAGTCCTGGCTGCTCCAGCCGTCCGATCAGGTGACCGCCGCGCTCGGTGAACGCCGGGTGGCGGACGGCCCGTGGCCGTGGACCGACGACACCGCGATGGCACTCGCGCTGCTGGGCGTCCTGCGACAGCACGGGCACGTCGACCAGGACGCGCTGGCGACGGCGTTCGCCGACTCCTACGCCGCTGATCCGTATCGGTCGTACGGCGGGTCAATGCACGAGGTGCTGCGCTCCCTCGGCCGGGGTGAGCCGTGGCCCGAGGTGACCCGGCGCAAGTTCGGTGGCATGGGGTCCTGGGGCAACGGCGCGGCGATGCGGGTCGCGCCGTTGGGCGCCTGGTTCGCCGGCGATCTCGACACGGTCGCGGAGGAGGCCGGCCGCTCGGCGCAGGTCACCCACGCCCACCCGGAGGCGGTGGCCGGCGCGGTGGCGGTGGCGATCGCGGCGGCCCTGAGCGTCACCGGCATCGACGCCGGCCTGCTGATCACCGCGACGGCGGCCCGCACCCCGGACAGCGAGGTCGCCTCCCGGCTGCGGCGGGTGTCCCGGGTCGCGCTCACCGCCGACCCGCGCCACGTGGCCGCGATGGTCGGCTGCGGCGAGCAGATCTCCGCCGTCGACACCGTCCCCTTCACGATCTGGTGCGCCGCGGCCCACCTCGACGACCTGCCGGAAGCCCTGTGGGCCACCGCGAGCGCCGGCGGCGACACCGACACCACCTGCGCCATCGTCGGCGGGATCGTCGCCGCCCGCACCGGCCTGGACGCCGTGCCCGCCGCCTGGCTGGAGGCGTGCGAGCCGATCGACTAGGTTGTGCGCCCAGCCGGGTGGTCCTGGGCGCACACGCTGATCGCCGAGGTGCGCCTCAGCGAGGTCCCCGGCACCGGCACCGGCGCGGCCGACGGTCCCGCGGCCGGGCCTGGGCCTGGGCCTGGGCCTGGGACTGGGACTGGGACTGGGACCGGGACCGGCCGGGTGTGGCCCACCGCGCGGATGTTCGCGACGACAGCCGGCGTCCTCTGCTTCCTCGACGGCGTAGACGGCCTCACCAGCGGCGGCCAGGCCGTGCTCACCGCCGTCCGCTGGTCCCTGCCGGCCACCCTGCTCCCCGCCACCGCGCTCACCCTCCTACTGCCCTGACCGGCAGCCGACCCGCCGCCGAGGAGGAGGGGGGAGGGCCGCGAGGACGGCGGTGAGCCGCGAGGAGAGCGGTGAGCCGTGATGAGGGCGGAAGCCGCCAGGGCGGCAGTGAGCCGCGAGGAGAGCGGAAGCCGTAAGGGGAGCGGCGGGCCATAACGAGGGCGGAAAGCCGCCAGGGCGGCTGTGGGCCGTAACGAGGGCGGAAAGCCGTAAGGGGAGCGGTGAGCCGTAACGAGCGCGGAAAGCCGGGGCGGCGGTGAGACGTGAGGAGGGTTGGCGGGCCGCCAGGAGGGCGGAAAGCCGCGAAATGAGCAGAAAGCCGCGAGGTGGGCGGAAAGTCGCCAGGGCAAAGGGCGGCTGCCAGGGCAGCGGATGGCAGCCGGTCCGGTGCGACCATGGATCTCGGTGGCGCGCCGTGTGGCGGCGCCGGGAGGAGAACGCCATGAGCAAGCGGTTCGCCCTGGTCCGCAAGCCCGCCGAGAGCCTCGCCGACGGAATGGTCACCTTCGTCGAGCGCCGGCCCGTGGACCTGGAACTGGCGCGCCGGCAGTGGGCGGCCTACGTCGCGGCCCTGGAGGCCAACGGCTGGCCGACCGTGGAGGTGGACGCCGACGACACCCTGCCGGACTCGGTGTTCGTCGAGGACACCGTGGTCATGTTCGGGCCGGTCGCGGTGCTGACGAACCCGTCCCGCGCGGCCCGCCACGCCGAGGTCGCCGGCACCGGACGCAAACTGCGCGAACTCGGCCTCGAACCGCTGGCGCTGACCGAGGGGCATCTGGACGGCGGCGACGTGCTCAAGGTCGGCCGCACCGTCTACGTCGGCCTGGGCGGCACCTCCGACAGGTCCGCGATCGACCAGCTGCGGCGCATCCTGCGACCGCGCGGCTGGACCGTCGTCGCCGTGCCGGTCACGAAGGCGCTGCACCTCAAGAGCGCCCTGACCGCCCTGCCGGACGGGACGATCATCGGTTACGGCCCGCTGGTCGACGACCCATCGCTCTTCCCCTGTTTCCTGGACGTGCCCGAGGAGCCGGGCGCCCACGTGGTGGTCCTGGACGACGACACCGTGCTGATGAGCGACCGTGCGCCGGAGACCGAATCTATCCTCCGGTCCCGCGGCCTGCGAGTGGTCCCTGTGGATATCAGTGAGTACCAGAAGCTCGAAGGCTGTGTGACCTGCCTGTCCGTCCGCGTGCGTCAGTAGTTTGACCGATATCGATCAGAAAGTTATCCACAGCTGGGCAGACGCGGCCTTGACATCGCAAACTTAAGCAGCTTAATAATGGCGCCGTCGATCGATCCGACGGAGGGAATCCCCGATGCCATTCCTCCCCCCACGGGCCAGGCGTGCCGCCACGGCACTGGCCGCCGTGACCCTCGTCCTCGCCGCCTGCTCCAGTCCCGACAGTGACAAGACCGGCAAAGCCGGCGACAGTTCGATCACCATCTTCAACGGTGCCAACGGCACCATCGTGGAGAACTGGAATCCGTTCTCCCCGACCCAGCTGCAGCCCACCCAGGGCCCGCTCTACGAGGCCCTGTTCTGGTACAACGTGGCCACCGAGGCGGAGCGCCAGCCGATGCTCGGCACCGCCGCCGCGTGGAACGCCGACGGCACCGAGCTGACCATCACCACCCGCGAGGGCGTGAAGTGGTCGGACGGGCAGCCGTTCTCGGCCAAGGACGTGGCGTTCACCTTCGACCTGATCATGAAGAACAAGGCGATCAACGCCACCGGCCTGACCCTGACCAGCTCGGTGGCCAAGAGCGACACCACCGCCGTGCTGACCTTCAAGAACAAGTCGTTCACCGACGAGGCCTCGATCGTCGGCTACACGCCGATCATCCCGGAGCACGTCTGGAGCAAGATCGACGACCCGGCGAAGACGATCAACCAGAACCCGATCGGCACCGGCCCGTTCACCCTGAAGACGTTCTCGTCGCAGAGCTACGTGCTGCAGAAGAACCCGAACTACTGGCAGGCCGGCAAACCGAAGATCCAGAACGTCAGGTACATCTCGCTGGCCACCGCCGACGCCGCCAGCGCCGCGCTCACCGCCGGTCAGGTCGACTGGATGAGCAGCTTCCTGCCCGGCCTGGAGCAACTGCTGCAGAACCACAAGGACCTGTCGTACGTGAACACGCCGGTGCTCACCGCCTCGATCTTCACGTGCGCGAACAAGGAGCTGGGCTGCACCGGGCCGCAGACCGACACCGCCGTGCGCCAGGCGATCCACCACGCACTCAACCGGGACCAGCTGAACAAGCTGGCCGGCGGCGGTTTCGCGGCAACCGCCTCACCGACGCTGCTGCTGCCGGAGCGGGACAAGAAGTGGATCGCCGACCCGTCCCAGGTGACCATCCCCGGCACCCCGGACGTGGCGAAGGCGAACCAGATCCTCGACGACGGCGGGTGGGTCAAGGGCGCCGACGGTATCCGTACCAAAAACGGTCAGAAGTTGTCGTTGACCATCCAGACCGTGACCGGCTGGAGCGACTTCATCTCGCTCAACGACGCGATGGCCCAGCAGCTCAAGGAGGTCGGCATCGAGCTGAAGCCGACCCAGCTGTCCTGGAACGAGTGGAACAACAACCAGGTGCAGGGCAGGTACCAGCTGTCGCTGGACTCGATCGGGCTCGGCGCCAGCGCCAACCCCTACTACACCTACCAGCCGAAGTACGCCACGGTGACCACCGCGAAGGTCGGTGAGGCCGCCGGCACCAGCGGGAACTACTCGCGCTACAGCAACCCGGTGGTGGACAGGGCGGTGGAGATCGCGGCCGGCACCAACGACGAGGCCGCGCAGCGGGAGCAGTACACGATCATCCAGAAGGAGATCACCCGCGACCTGCCGTACATCCCGATCTACGTGAACTCGCTGCTCACCGAGTTCAACACCAGCCGCGCCACCGGCTGGCCGACGAACGAGAACAAGTACGCGCTGCCCGCCTCCTGGAAGGTCTGGGACAACGGCATCGTCCTGGCCACCATCGAACCGGTCGCATGACGTGTACCACCTGCTCCGCAAGCTCGGGTTCTACCTGGTGGCGCTCTGGGCGGCACTGACCGTCAACTTCGCCATCCCCCGGATGATGCCCGGTGACCCGGTCGAGATCATGCTGTCCAAACTCGGACAGAAGGGCCCGGTCACCGAGGACACCCGGGAGGCGATCGAGGCGCTGCTCGGCACCGGCGCCGGCCGGCCGCTGTGGTCGCAGTACCGCGACTACCTGGCCGGCCTGGCGCACGGCGACCTGGGCGTGTCGGTGGTGTTCTTCCCGGCCCCGGTCAGCACGATCATCGGGCAGACCCTGCCCTGGACGATCGGGCTGATCGGGCTGGCCACCGTCATCAGCTTCCTGACCGGCGTCGGCCTGGGCACCCTGGCCGGCTGGAAACGGGGCTCGTGGATGGACAACCTGATCCCGGTCACCACGATGTTCCAGTCGGTGCCGTACTTCTGGCTGGCCCTGATCCTGCTCTTCCTGCTCGGCAGCGTGTGGCCGCTGTTCCCGCTCAACGGCGGGTACGACGTCTACGAGGTGACACCCGGCTGGACCGGGGAGTTCCTCGGCTCGGTCGTCTACTACGGCACGCTGCCCGCGCTCACCATCATCATCTCGTCGATCGGCGGCTGGATGCTCGGCATGCGCAACATGATGGTCTCCACCCTCTCCGAGGACTACATGCTCACCGCGGAGGCGAAAGGACTGCGCCCGGGGCGGATCATGCGGCGGTACGCGGCCCGGAACGCCGTACTCCCGTCGGTGTCCGGTTTTGCCATCTCGCTCGGTTTTGTGGTCGCGGGCTCGATCGTCACCGAGGCGGTCTTCTCCTATCCCGGCATCGGCTCGGCGCTGCTGCAGGCGGTCGGCGGCAACGACTACGCGCTGATGCAGGGCATCTTCCTGATCATCACGCTGTCGGTGCTCGGTGCGAACCTGCTGGTCGACCTGCTCTACTCGGTGATCGACCCCCGCACCCGGGCCCAGTCATGAGCCCGAAACTGATCGCCGGGCTGGCCCTGGGCGCGCCGATCGTGATCTTCGGGTTGGTCGGGCCGCTGCTCGTGCAGGATCCGGCGCGGGTCGGCGACATCGGCCTGAGCGGTCCCGGCGGGGAGCACCTGCTCGGCACCACCCAGACCGGACAGGACATTCTGGCCCAATTGGCGTACGCCACCCGGGGCTCGCTGATCGTGGGCGCCATCGTCGGGGCGCTCACCCTGCTGCTGTCCGGGTTCTTCGGCATCGTCGGCGCCTACGCGGGCGGCTGGACCGACGAGGCATTCTCCCTGTTCACCAACGTCATGCTGGTCATCCCCGGCCTGCCGCTGGTGATCGTGATCTCCACCTACCTGCCGGAGCGCAGCCTCACCCTGGTCGCGATCGTCCTGGCGATCACCAGTTGGGCCGGCTCCGCCCGGGTGCTGCGCGGGTCGACACTCAGCCTGCGCAACCGCGACTACGTCAAGGCCAGCCGGGTCGCCGGGGAGAAACGCTGGCGGATCCTGCTCGTCGAGATCCTGCCCAACCTGATCCCGCTGCTGGCCGCGCAGGTGGTGTTCGCGGTCATCTTCGCGATCCTCGGCGAGGCCGGGCTCTCCTACCTCGGGCTCGGCGCGACCGGCTCGTTCACCTGGGGGACCATGCTCTACTACGCGCAGAACGGGCTGGCCCTGCGACTGGGCGCGTGGTGGTGGTTCGTACCGCCGGGTCTGCTCCTGGCCCTGTTCGGCGCGGCTCTGGCACTGATCAACTTCTCGATCGACGAGATCATCAACCCGAAGCTGCGTAATCAGACCCGGTCCGCCCGGCGTGGCTGGCGGATGTCGCGGGAGCAGCTGCGCAAGGCCAAGGAGGCGACGCTGTGAGCGGGCCGGTGCTGTCGGTCGAGGACTTCAGCGTCGACTACCTGGTCGATCCGGTGGTCCACGCGGTGCGCAACGTCTCCTTCACCCTGGCGCGGGGCGAGGTCCTCGGTCTGGCGGGGGAGAGCGGCTGCGGCAAGAGCACCCTGGCGTACGGCATGGTCCGCCTGCTGAAACCCCCGGCGGCCGTCACGTCGGGGCGGGTCGTCGCCGGGGACGTGGACTGGGGGAGACTCGGCCCGGAACAGCTGCGGGCGGCCCGCTGGGACCGGATCTCGATGGTGTTCCAGGGCGCGATGAACTCGCTCAACCCGGTGATCCCGATCCGCGAGCAGCTGGAGGACGTCTTCGTCACCCACCGCCCCCGGATGAGCCGCCGGGACCGCCGCGACAGGTGCGGTGAGCTGCTGGAACGGGTCGGGGTGGACCGGGCCCGGCTGCGGTCCTACCCGCACGAGCTGTCCGGCGGCATGCGGCAGCGGGTGATGATCGCGATGGCGATGGCCCTGGAACCCCAGGTCATGATCATGGATGAGCCGACCACCGCGCTCGACGTGGTGGTGCAGCGCGACATCCTGCGGGAGATCTCCCGGCTGCGCGACGAGCTGGGCTTCGCGGTCCTGTTCATCACCCACGACCTGCCGCTGCTGCTGGAGATCAGCGACCGGATCGCGGTGATGAAGGACGGATCGATCGTCGAGCTGGCCGCCGCCACCAGGCTGTTCCAGGATCCGCGACACCCCTACACCAGGCAGCTGCTGGAGTCGTTCCCCAGCCTGACCGGGGACCGCGGCTCGTTCCTGCGGGCGGCGTCATGAGCACCCTGGAGGCGCGTGGCCTGGTCAAGGACTACCGGGGCGGGATCCGGGCGGTCGACGACGTCAGCTTCACCCTCGTCCACGGGCGGACCACCGCGCTGGTCGGGCAGAGCGGCAGCGGCAAGTCGACGATCGCGAACCTGCTGCTCCAGTTGGAGCGACCGACCGCCGGGCAGATCCTGCTGGACGGCGAGCCGGTGACCCGGCGGAAGCTGAAGCAGTACCGGCGCACCGTCCAGATGGTCTTCCAGGACCCGTTCGCCTCACTGAACCCGTTCCACACCGTGGCGCACCACCTGGCCCGCCCGCTACGGCTGCACCAGCCCGGCCTGTCCGGCGTCCAGATCGCCGGCCGGGTCGCCCACCTGCTCGAACGGGTGCGTCTCGACCCGGTGCTGGCCGCCCGGCGGCCGCACGAACTCTCCGGCGGGCAGCGGCAGCGGGTCGCCATCGCCCGCGCGCTCGCTCCGGAGCCGGGCATCCTGATCGCCGACGAGCCGGTCTCGATGCTCGACGTCTCGATCCGTCTCGGTGTGCTCAACCTGCTCGCCGGCCTGCAACGCGAGGAGGATCTCGGCGTCCTCTACATCACCCACGACCTGGCCACCGCCCGGCACTTCTCCGATGACATCCTGGTCATGCACCAGGGCCGGATCGTCGAGCGGGGGCCGGCCGACGAGGTCATCCTGCGCCCGCAACACGAGTACACGAAGACCCTCGCCGACGCGTCCCCCGATCCCGAGCGCCGTCTGGGAGGTGGTCAGCCCAGGGACCACTCCCAGCGGTAGACACCCGCGGTCACCAGGTACTGCGGGAGCGTGTCCGGGCCGCACGACGCGGTGCCGAGGCCGCGATGGGCCGCGTCCAGGTGCACCACCGCCTCGGCCCGGGGTGTCAGCTCGTCGTGGTGGGCCGCCGTGTCCAGGTCGGCCGCGGTGAACCGGGTGACGCTGACCTGCCGTGGCTCGCCGGTGGTCAGCTCCACGGGTGGGACGTCCGGGCCGGTCAGGCTCAGGCGCTGGACCCCGTGACGGCCTCCGCTCTCCTGCGGGCGCAGGTACGGGGTGAACGCGTCGTCGATCCGGCAGTCGTAGGCGCCCACCGGGCCGCCGGCGTGCCGGTCCGGGTAGGTGTCGCGGGGGCCGTGACCGAACCAGGACATCTCGTCGTATCCGGCCCGGACGTGGAAGACCGTCCCGACCCGGGGCACGTCGTCGAGGCCGTCGGGGAGGGTCACCTCTTCCTGGACGACGACGACGCCCTGCAGCAGGCGGCTGGTCTGACGATGCAGCACCGGGCCCGCCGCTGTCTCGTAGACGGCCTCGACGACCGTGCGGTCCGCTTCCCGGCGGATCTCCGTCACGCGGCGCGAGGGGGAGACCAGACCGAGGTCGCGCCACCGGGCGGCCTGCCCACCGATCCGGTCGTTGTCGGTCGGGGCCCGCCACAGGCTGAGCCGGGGCGACGAGGCGAGGGCGGGATGGATCAGCAGACCGTCGTCGTCGACCTCGGCGGGTGTGCCGGCGGTGACGGCGAGGGCCCGGACCGGCGGCCGGAGCTGGATCTGGGGGCTGGCGAGCGGGGTGCCGGCCGGCGCCCACGGCTGGTCCTGCCCGACGGACACCCGCAGCGTCAGCCACGACGCGTCGCCGGGCACCGGGACCATTGCTTCCTCGCCCGGGCCGAGGTCCGGCAGCGTCATCGGCACCGGCGAACCGTCCACGTCCCAGACCGCGCTCAGCCAGTCCAGGCCACGGAAACCGAGCCGGTTGACGATCCGCACCAGGCCGTCGCCGGCATCCGAGATCCGGATCGGGGAGGCCAGTTCCCGGTGCTCGTCCATCGCCGGTTTCGGGGTCCGGTCCGGGAAGACCAGGCCGTCGGCGCAGAACGTCCCGTCGTTCGGGGTGTCCCCGAAGTCCCCGCCGTAGGCCCACCGGTACCCCGGGTCGGCCACACCGTCGCGGAAGAACGAGCCCCCGGCCGGCCGGCCGTCGGAGAGCCGCTGCAGGATCCCGTGATCCCAGAACTCCCAGATGAACCCGCCCTGCAGGCCGGGGGTGGACTCGATCGCGGCCCAGTGATCGGCGAGGGTGCCGTTGCTGTTGCCCATCGCGTGCGAGTACTCGCACATGATCAGCGGCCGGTTCTGCTCACCGGAGCGGGCGTGCTCGACGATCTGCGGCAGTGTCGGGTACATCGGGCAGACGATGTCGCTGCCCGCGATCCCGCCGGTCCAGTTGTCCTTGATCGCCCCCTCGTACTGCAGGGGTCGGGTCGGGTCGGCCCGGCGCAGCCATCCGGCCGCCGCGTCGTGGTTGGCGCCGTAGTCGCTCTCGTTGCCCAGCGACCAGATGATCACACTGGGGTGGTTGCGGTCCCGGGACACCATCCGCGCCACCCGGTCCACGAACGCGGGCAGGTACCGCACGTCGTCGCAGATCTCGTGCGCGTGGTCGTGCACCTCGATGTTCGCTTCGTCGACGACGTACAGGCCCAGTTCGTCGGCGAGATCGAGCAGCACCGGATCGTTCGGGTAGTGCGAGGTGCGGACCGCGTTGAACCCGTGCCGTTTCATCAGCACCAGATCGGCCCGCATCTGCTCCGCGGTGACGGTCCGGCCGGTGACGGGGTCGAAATCGTGCCGGTTGACGCCGCGGATCATCACCCGTACGCCGTTGACCAACAGGTCCAGCCCTCTGATCTCGACATCCCGGAAACCCACCCGGTTTTCGGTACGGTCCAGCTCGGCCCCGTCGGCGTCGTGCAGCACGACGGTCAGCGTGTGCAGCGCGGGTGTCTCGTCCGACCAGGGCACCACGTCCGGTACGACGGTGGTGAACCGCGGCTCGGCCCACCAGTCCGACACCCGGTCGTCGGCGATCTGCGCCTGCTCGTGCGCGGTGTCCCGGGGAACCGGCACACCGTCCAGCTCGGTGGTGACCCCCCACCCCTCGGGCAGCACCGATCCGGTGGTGAGCACCCGCGCGTCGACCTGGAGACGGCCGTCCGCGGACGCGACGGTCCGCAGATCACCCAGGTACGTGGTGCCGGTGCTGTACAGGAACACCGAACGGGTCAGCCCCGCGTGCCACCACTGGTCCTGGTCCTCGATCGCGGACGCGTCCGACCACTTGATCACTGTCAGGCGGACCGTGTTGGCCTGCCCCACCCGTACCGCCGCGGTGATGTCGAATTCGCCGGCCAGGTGCGAATCCTTGCCCCAGCCCACCTCGACACCGTTGACCCGGGCCAGCAGCACGCTCTCGGCCGCCCCGACGTGCAGCACGATCCGGCGGCCGGCCCACGCCGCGGGCACGTCGAAGTCCCGCTCGTAGACACCTGTCGGGTTGTGCTCGGGCAGCAGCAGCGGCGCGCCCGGCCAGGGCATCGTCACGTTGGTGTAGTGCGGCAGGTCGTCACCGCCGGCGTCCTGCACGGTCCACGCGCCGGGCACCCGGATGCCGGTCCAGTCGTCGCCGGCCGCCTGCTCCGGGTTGCCGAGCAGCTGGAACCGCCACGTGCCGTCCAGCGACAGGCGACGGTCCGGCCCGTCCAGGTCGTGCCGGACGGCGTGTGCCGGCACCCGCCGCCAGCCGGTGATCTCCGGGGTGTCCCAGATCCGCTCAACCACGGCGCAGCCGCAGGGTCTGCACCTCGAACGCGCGGAGTCCGAGAACGATCTCGTCGCCGTCGACCGTGACGGTCTCCTCAACCGGTCGCTCCAGAAGGTCGGTCCGGACCGCTCCGGCCAGGGCGAAACCGATCTTCAGGCGGCCGGTGGCGCGGGCGCCGAGCGACTCGTAGAGCCGCACCACCACGTCCCCGGAACCGTCGTCGGCGAGCTTGACGGCCTCGACGACGATCGCGTCGCCGCTGGTCTCCACCAGAGGAGCAACGGCTTCGCCGCCGGAAACCGAGCGGAGCGGCAGGTTCAGCGCGTACGCCTCGGCGACGGTCGTGGCGATGTCGGCGCCGGGCACGATGGCGTACGAGAACGTGTGCCGGCCCTGGTCAGCGTCCGGGTCGGGGCTGCGCGGGGCACGGAGCAGGCTCAGTCGTACCGTAGTCGTGGTCCCGCCTTCGTCCCTGGTCTCCCGGCGCGAGTCGTGACCGTAGGTGGAATCGGTCAGCAGCGCCACCCCGTAACCGGGCTCGCCGGCGTGGATCCACCGGTGCCCGCTGACCTCGAACCGGGCCGCGTCCCAGCCGGTGTTGGTGTGGGTGGGCCGGAAGACGTGACCGAACTGGATCTCGGCGGCCACCCGGTCCGCGTGCACGTCGAGCGGGAAGGCGGCCTTCAGGAACTTCTCCCGCTCGTGCCAGTCGGCGTCGGTGCCGATCTCGACACGCCTGCTGCCCGCGGTGAGCCGGATCGTCTGGGTGATGGTCGACTCGCCGTGACTGCGGACCACCGTGACCGCGGCCAGCAGCGGACCGTTCTCGGTCAGCGTCACCGAGTCGGCCTTGTCCAGATCGGTGCTCTGATGGGCGTAGTGCCGTTCGACGTCCCAGGCGTCCCACTGGCTCGGCCGGTCCGGGTGGATCTGCAGCAGGTTGCCCGCCGAGCCCGGCGCCAGGGCCTCGCGCCCGCTGGCATGGTCACGCAGCGAGCGGATCAGCCCGGCCCCGTCCACCACGACCCGGACCAGGCCGTTGTCCAGCACGATGCCGTCGGCGCCGTGCTCCGCGGTCACCGGGGTGTCCGCGAACAGGCCGGGGACCGGTGCGGCGGCGGCTCCGGCCGGCACGTCGACGGCGACCGCCCAGCTGCCGTCGGTGAGCTGCTGCGCCTGCTCCGGCGCGGATTCGCCGGTGACGACGGCGACCTCGCGGCGCGGGCGGGGGCTGGTGTTCAGCAGCAGCTGACCGTTGTCGGTCCCGAGCTGCCCGGCCGCTGCCACGATCAGTGTCTCGAGCTCGGCCGCCACCCGGGCGTACGTCTCCTCGGCCTCGCGGTGCACCCAGGCGATCGAGCTGCCCGGCAGGATGTCGTGGAACTGGTTGAGCAGCACCGTCTTCCACAGCCGGTCCAGTTCGGCGTACGGATAAGGCGCTCCGGTCCTGATCGTGGCCGTCGCCGCCCACAGCTCGGCCTCGCGCAGCAGGTGCTCGCTGCGCCGGTTGCCGGCCTTGGTCCGGGCCTGGCTGGTGTAGGTCGCCCGGTGCAGCTCCAGGTACAGCTCGCCGGACCAGACCGGGGCGTCCGGGTACTCGGCCCGCGCCTTGGCGAAGAACGCGTCCGGGGTCTCGATCTCGACCTTGGGCGCGCCTTCCAGGTCACGGAACCGGCGGGCGCGTTCCATCATCTCGCGGGTGGGGCCGCCACCGCCGTCCCCGTGCCCGAACGGCGCGAGCGAGCGGGTGGCCCTACCCTTGTCGGCGAAGTTGCGGACCGCGTGCGCGAGTTCGTCACCGGTCATCGCGGCGTTGTAGGTGTCGATCGGCGGGAAGTGCGTGAAGATCCGGGTGCCGTCGATGCCCTCCCACCAGAACGTGTGGTGCGGCAGCGGGTTCGACTCGTTCCAGGACAGCTTCTGGGTCAGGAACCACTCCATCCCGGCGAGCCGGGCCAGCTGCGGGTACGCCCCGTTGTAACCGAACGAGTCGGGCAGCCAGACGCCCTTGGTCTCGACGCCGAACTCGTCGAGGAAGAACTTCTTGCCGTGTACGAGCTGACGCGCGAGGGCCTCGCCGCCGGGCAGGTTGCCGTCGGCCTCCACCCACTGGCCGCCGACCGGCACCCACTGGCCGGCCGTGATCGCGTCGCGGATCCGCTGGTAGACCTCCGGGTAGTGCTGCTTGACCCACGCGTACTGCTGGGCCTGCGAGCAGGCGAAGATGAACTCCGGGTAGTCCTTGGCCAGCGCGGTCACGTTGGAGAAGGTGCGTGACGTCTTGCGGATCGTCTCGCGCAGCGGCCACAGCCAGGCGCTGTCGATGTGCGCGTGCCCGACCGCGGACAGGGTGTGCGCGCTGGCGTGCGCCGGGCGGGCCAGCATCGGTGCGAGGGCGGCGCGCGCCGCCGGTGCGGCGACCGCGACCGGCTCGGCGTCCAGCAGGTCCAGGGCCTTCTCCAGCGCGCGCAGGATCTCGTGCCGGCGCGGGTCGCCGACGGCGAGCTCCAGCATCAGCTCGCGCAGCACGCTCAGGTCCAGGCCCAGGTGCCAGACCTCCTCGTCCAGGACGGCCAGGTCGGCGGAGGCGAACTTGTAGAGCGGCTCGTCCCCGGCGGTCAGCTTGTCGCCCAGCGGGGTCGGCTTGAACTCGTCGGCCAGGATGTCCGGGTTGGCGGCCGCCTCCAGCAGCAGATCGATCTTCGAAGACCCGGCCGGCGGTACGACGTACTGGTTCTGCGGGTTGATCGCCTTGATCGGCACCCCGGCCGCGTCGTACACCAGCGCCTCGGCCTGGTTGCCCGGCCAGTCACCGACGAAGCCGATGTCGAAGACCGCCTCGACCCGGCGGCCGGCCCAGCCCGCCGGGATCTCGCCCTCGGCCCGGAACCACGTGGTGGACCAGGGCGGGCCCCACGGGCTGCCCAGGGTGAACGGCTCGTAGGTCGCGGTCAGCGCCTCGGCCACCGGGACCGGCTCGCCGGGCACGTTCCAGGCGGACAGCCGCAGCGGAACCCGTTCGGAGTACGCGGCCGGCAGCACCCGCTCCTTGAGCACCCGGTCGAGACGTCGTTCGACCAGAGTCCGGTCGTCGTGCATATGCCTTCTCCTAGCTCAGGTAGCCGAGTTGCGGCAGCTGGTTCTGGTACTCGTCGAGCAGCCGGCGGGCCACCGCCACCGAATCGACCAGGGGGTGCACGGCGAAGGCGCGCAGAGCGGCCTGCCGGCTGCCGGTGTTCGCCGCCTCGATGACCGCGCGCTCGACCGCCTTCACGCTGGCGACCAGCGCGGCGGCGTGATCCGGCAGCGGGTCCACGGCGGTGGCCCGGGGCCCTTCCGCGCCGACCGTGCAGGGCACCTCGACCACGGCGTTCTCGTCCAGCCCGGCGAGGGTGCCGCGGTTGCGGATGTTCAGGATCAGGGTGGCCCGCTGGTCCAGCGCGATCGCCCGCATCAGCGCCAGGGCGATCTGCTCGTAGCCGCCGGACTCCAGGTCGCTCTCGTCGCGTTCCCCGGCGCCGGCCGCGTCCCGGTTCTCCGCCATGTAGGTGGTCTCCCGCTCCAGCAGGGTGGACTGCCACGCGGCCAGGGCGCCGGTGTCACAGCCGGCCACCGTCGCGTAGAAGCGGCTCTGCTGGTCGAGCAGGAACGAACCGCGGGTCTGTGCGGCGCCCTTGGTGGCGGCGACGCCCTCGCGGCCGAAGTAGTAGTAGTGCAGGTACTCGTTCGGGACGGCGCCGAGCGTGCGGATCCAGTCCGCCCCGAACAGCTTGCCCTCCTCCAGCGAGAGCAGGGCGGCGTCGTCGGCGAGCAGGCCGGGCAGCCGGTCGACGCCGTCCACCTCCACCTTGCGCAGCCAGCCCAGGTGGTTGAGCCCGGCGTAGTCCAGCCGGACCGCCTTCGGGTCGGCGCCGAGCGCGCGTGCCACCCGTTTGCCGAGGCCGGAGGGGGAGTCGCAGATGCCGATCACCCGGTCGCCGAGGTGCCGGGACATCGCCTCGGTGACCATGCCGGCCGGGTTGGTGAAGTTGATGACCCAGGCCTGCGGCGCCAGTTCGGCGATCCGCTCGGCGATGTGCAGGGCGACGGGCAGGGTCCGCAGCCCGTACGCGATACCACCGGCGCCGACGGTCTCCTGCCCGAGGACACCCTCGGCCAGCGCGACCCGTTCGTCGATCACCCGGCCCTCCAGGCCGTGCACCCGGATCGCGGAGAACACGAAGTCGGCGTCCCGGATGGCGTCGTCCAGATCGGTGGTGGTGTCCACGACCGGGGCGTCCGGGATGCCCTCGGCCTGTTCGGCGAGCACCCGGCCGATCGCGGCCAGCCGGACCGGGTCCAGGTCGTGCAGGGTGACCCGGGTGACCCGGCCGGGCTCGTGGTCGGCGAGCAGCGCCCGGTAGACCAGGGGAACCCGGAAACCACCGCCGCCGAGAATCGTCAGTTTCATACGGTGAGCACCTCCACGCCGGCCTCACGCAGGGCGGCACACGTCGTCGGGTCGGCGTCGTGGTTGGTGACCACGACGTTCAGATCGTCCGGTCCGCAGATGCGCGCCACACCGGAACCGGGAAACTTCGCCGCGTCGGCGACCAGGGTGACCTGGTCACTGGCGGCGATCATGGCTCGTTTGATCGGCACCTGGACCACCGTCGTGTCGACGATCTGCCCGGTGGCCTGGATGCCGCTGGTGCTCAGGATGAGCCGGTCGGCGTGCACCTGGCGCAGGTTGTCCTCGGTGAGGAACCCGACGACGCAGCGGTAGTCGCGCCGGACCACGCCGCCCAGCATGATCAGCTGCACGGTCGGGTCGTCCTCCAGCTCCTCCTGCACCGCGAGGCTGCTGGTGATGACGGTGAGCGACCGGCCGTGCAGCAGCCTGGCCACCTGATGGGTGGTGGTGCCGATGTCCAGCAGAACGGTCTCGCCGTCCCTGATCAGTTGTGCGCACCGCTGCGCGACCGCTTCCTTCTCGCCTGCGCGCACAGCCGCCACGTCGGCGAACGGGTCGTCGGTGTCCTGCACCAGGGAAGCGCCCCCGTGCACCCGGCGCAGCTGGCCCTGCCCGTCGAGTATCAGCAGGTCACGGCGGATCGTGGCCTGGCTGACACCCAACCGGTCGGAGAGCGTGACGACTGACAGCGGGCCGTCGCGAAGGCCCCGCAGGATCAGATCGTGTCGTTGCTGCTGAAGCATGCCGTGAGCCTACACAGCAGATTCGATCATTTCCATGCTCACTTTTGATTGACTCTTGATAAAAACGATCAGCTGTCCCACGATCATGCTTACCTTTGCAGACATCAGCTCGAAACCCGGGGGTCATCGCCCTCTTGGTGTTCGGTCCCCGAAAGGAGCCGTCGTGGAAGACTCCACTCCGGTCACCGACGTGTTCCTGTCCGGACTGCTCTTCGTGGACGTCGTCTTCGGCGGCCTCCCGAGCGCACCCGAGCTGGGCACCGAGACCTGGGCGACCGGCTTCGACACCGGGCCCGGCGGCATCGCCAACCTGGCCGTCGCGGTCCGCCGCCTCGGCCTGCACACCACCCTGGCCGCCGCGTTCGGCGACGACTTCTACGGCGACTGGTGCTGGAACGCCCTGAGCAGCCGCGAGGACATCGACCTGTCCCGGTCGCGGAAGTTCCCGGACTGGCCCATGCCGGTGACCGCTGCCCTGGCGTACGACGGCGATCGTGCTCTGGTCACCCATGAGAAACCGGCGCCGATCACCCTGAACGAGATGATCGGCGAACCGCCCGCCTGCCGCGCCGCGATGGTGCACCTCGGGCAGGACCCGCCACAGTGGCTGGCCCCGGTCTCCGCCGCCGGCGGGCTGGTCTTCGCCGACGTCGGCTGGGATCCGGCCGGCCGGTGGCCCGAGGAGCTGCTCGACCTGCTCACGCACTGCCACGCCTTCATGCCCAACGAGCACGAGGCCATGGCGTACACCAGGAAATCGACGCCGGAGGCGGCTCTCGCCCGGATCGCCGACCTGGTGCCCCTCGCCGTGGTGACCCTCGGTGGCCGGGGCGCCCTGGCCATCGACTCCGGGACCGGTGAGACCGCCGAGGTCCCCGGGATGCCGGTCGCCGCTGTCGACACCACCGGCGCCGGAGACGTCTTCGGCGCCGCCATGATCACCGCAACTCTCGCCGGCTGGCCCCTGGCCGACCGGCTGCGCTTCGCCAACCTCTGCGCCGCCCTGTCCGTCCAGGGCCTGGGCGGCGCCAACTCGGCACCCGACCGGCCCCGCCTGCGGAGCTGGTGGAAGGCCGCCCCGACATCGCTTCAGCACGAGTACAGCTTCCTGGAAACGCTCTGACCTCCCCCTTTGTTTGGAAGGAATCGAGATGGCCCTTTCACGACGCAACTTCCTCCGGTACGGCACCGCCGGTCTCGCCGCGGTAGCCGTCCCCGGTCTCGCCGCCTGCACGTCCAGCACCGCCACCACCGGTTCGACGGACGCCGGCAAGACCGCCCTCTGGTACTGGGGAGACGGCCTCAGCGACAAGGTGGTGGAAGCCGCCAAGACCCAGTTCGCCGGGCAGACCACCCTGGAACCCACCAAGGTCGGCGGCGACTTCAAGCAGAAACTCACCACCACCCTGTCGTCGCGGCAGTTCGTCCCGGACATCACCGGCATCAAGGGTGAGGACATGGCGAACTTCCGGGCCAACGCCGACCAGTTCGCCGACCTCAACGAACTCGGCTTCAAGGACCTGTCGTCGCAGTACCTGGAGTGGAAGGTCAAGCAGGCCACCACCGCCGACGGCAAGGTCATCGGCTTCCCGATCGACATCGGCCCGACCGGCATGTTCTACCGCGAGGACGTCTTCGCCAAGGCCGGGCTGCCCACCGACCCGGCCGCCGTCAGCGCGCAGCTGAGCACCTGGGACGCCTTCTACGACGCGGCCGTCGCGGCCAAGTCCAAGGTCCCCGGCACCTTCATGGTGATCAACGCCGGCGCCATCTTCAACCTGGTCATCGGGCAGGGCACCAAGCGGTTCATCGACGAGAGCAACACGTTCATCGGCGACCAGCCGCACGTCAAGGCCGCCTGGGACCTCGCCGTCAAGGCGCACACCCTGGGCATCTCCGGCAAGACCGAGGACGGCTCCGCCGACTGGACCGCCGGCATCAGCAAGGGCACCCTGCCGTCGGTGATCGGCGCCGCCTGGGCCGGCATCGACATCCGCAACAACGCCGCCGACACCTCCGGCAAGTGGCGGGTCGCCGCGGCCCCCGGCGGCCCCGGCAACTTCGGCGGCTCGTTCCTGGCCATCACCAAGCAGGCCAAGAACCCGCAGGTGGCGTTCGACATCATCAAGTGGATCCTGAGCCCGGAGAAGGCCGCCGAGAACTTCACCGACGCGTCGCTCTTCCCGGCCAGCCCGTCCACCTACACCTCGGCCGCGCTCACCGCAGGCGACGACTTCTTCGGCGGCCAGAAGACCATCGACATCTTCGGCCCGGCCGCGCAGAAGATCCCGATCGCGTACGAGGCCGGTGCCGACGCCGCCGTCTCCGCCCCCTACTTCAACCAGCTCGGCAACGTGGAACAGGGCAAGAACGCCGACGAGGCGTGGGCCGAGGCGGTCAAGGAGGCCAAGCAGATCGGTTCGCGACAGGGAGTCAAGTGACACGCGCCCGGTCACTGCGGGCGAGCTGGCCGCAGTACCTGGCCATCTCCCCGTTCTACCTGCTGTTCACCGTCTTCCTGCTCGGGCCGACGCTGTTCTCGCTGTACCTGGCGTTCCACCGCTGGGACGGCATCGGCGAGATGCAGTACGTCGGACTGGACCAGTTCCGCTATCTGATCGACGACGGGACGTTCTGGCTGTCGGTGCGCAACACCCTGGTCATCTGGGTGCTGAGCACCGTCCCGATGCTCTTCATGGCCCTGGTGCTGGCGGCGCTGCTGAACAACACCAAACGATTCGTCGGCTTCTACCGGGTGGCGCTGTTCATCCCGAACATCACCTCGGTGGTGGCCATCGCGATCGTGTTCGGAGCGCTGTTCGCCAACAACTCCGGCCTGGTGAACGTCACCCTGCAGGGGCTCGGCCTGTCCGGGATCCCGTGGCTGACCGACCCCTGGGCCATCAAGGTCGTCATCGCGATGCTGATGACCTGGCAGTGGACCGGATACAACGCCCTGATCTACCTCGCCGGCATGCAATCCGTGCCGAGCGAGCTGTACGAGGCCGCGAAGATCGACGGCGCCGGACCGGTGCGCGCGTTCTTCTCGGTCACCGTCCCGATGCTGCGGCCGATCATCCTGTTCACCGTGGTGGTCTCCACCATCACCGGCATGCAGAGCTTCACCGAGCCACAGGTGCTGTTCGGCAACAACTCCGCGGTCAACGCCAACTCCGGCGGCCCCGGACAGGCCGGCCTGACCATGGTCCTCTACTTCTACCGGACCGCGTTCGGGCAGAACGACTACGGCTACGGCGCCGCCATCGCCTGGGCCGTGTTCCTCATCGTCATGGTGTTCACCATCCTGAACTGGCGCCTCGTGCAGCGCCGGGCGGATTGAGGAGGGGCCCTGTGCGCAAGTTCCTGCTCCACGCCAGCCTCGGTGTGGCGGTGCTGCTGTCGCTGTTCCCGTTCTACTGGACCGTGGTCATGGCCACGAACACCACCCAGGACGTGTTCCGCAACCCGCCGAAACTGACGATCGGCCCGCACCTGGTCGACAACATCCAGACCGTGCTGCAGAGCGTCGACCTGATCGCGCCGATCGTGAACACCATCCTGGTCGCGGTCTGCACCACCCTCCTGGTGCTGTTCTTCGACTCGCTGGCGGCGTTCGCGTTCGCCAAGTTCGACTTCCCCGGCCGGAAGATGCTGTTCGGCCTGCTCCTGCTGATGTTCATGGTGCCCACCCAGCTGGCCCTGATCCCGCAGTTCGTGATCATGGCCGAGCTGGGCTGGGTGGGCGAACTCAAAGCCCTGGTGGTGCCGGCCGCCGCCAACGCGTTCGGCATCTTCTGGATGCGGCAGTACATCAGCAGCGCCGTCCCCGACGAGATGCTCGACGCGGCGAACCTGGACGGCGCCGGCTTCTTCCGGATCTACTGGAGCGTGATCCTGCCCGTCATCCGCCCCGGCCTGGCATTCCTCGGCATCTTCACGTTCATCGCCGCCTGGAACGACTACGTCTGGCCCCTGATCGTCCTGCTGAACCCGAACAAGGTCACCCTCCAGGTGGCGCTGTCCCAGCTCAACGTGGGCCTCAAGCAGGACTACTCGGTCCTGATGGCCGGAGCCCTGATCGGCGTCCTCCCGCTGGTGATCCTGTTCGTCCTGTTCGCCCGCAACTTCATCGGCGACGCCATCAAGGGCGCCGTCAAGTGATCCCCCGGCGACAGCGTGCCCCCACGCCGTCGCCGGGGACCACCACCCGACAAGCCCACCCCATCACCGCGACCGTCATCCGGCGTCGCCTGCTGTCACCCGGGAACGGCGGTCAGATCCAGCCCTTGTCCCGGGCACTGCGCGCCGCCTCGACCCGGTTGCGGGTGCCGGTCTTGCCGATCGCCGCGGACAGATAGTTCCGGACGGTGTGCCGCGACAGCTGCAGCGTCCCGGCGATGTCGGCGACCGTGGCCCCGTCCACCGCGGCGGCCAGGACGTCCCTCTCCCGATCGGTGAGCGGGTTCGGCCCGTCCGACAGCGCCGCCGCGGCCAGAGCCGGATCGATGACCCGCTCCCCGGCCAGCACCCGCCGGATCGCGCCGGCCAGGTTCTCCACCGGCCCGTCCTTCACCAGAAACCCCGAAGCCCCCGCCTCCATGGCCCGCCGCAGATAACCGGGCCGCCCGAACGTGGTCAGAATCAGCACCCGGCAACCAGGCACCCGCTCCCGCAGCTCGGCCGCGAGATCCAGCCCGTTCCCACCGGGCATCTCGATGTCCAGCAGAGCCACCTCGGGTGCCGTCCGCAGAGCGGCCTGCAGAGCCTCCGCCGCGGTGGCGGCCTGCGCCACCACGCTGATGTCCGGCTCCCGGTCCAACAACAGAGCCAGAGCCCCACGCATCATGCCCTGATCCTCAGCGAGCAGCAGCCGAATCATCGGCTCACCGTGCCGGGTGACCGCGCGGGCAGGGCGGCCATCGGCACCCGGGCGGTCAGCAGCAGACCGCCGCCGGTCGCCGGGCCGACCAGCAGGGTGCCGCCGACCTGGCCCAGGCGTTCGGTGAGGCCGCGCAGTCCGTTTCCCGGCCGGGGCTGCCCGCCCACCCCGTCGTCCCGGACGGTCAGCACCGAACCACCGTCGTCCCGGTCGATCGTGATGTCACAGCGCGACGCCCGGCTGTGCCGCAGCACATTGGTCAGCGCCTCCCGCAACACCCAACGGAACACGTCGTCAGCCTCGACACCGACAGAAGAGCCCCCGCCGGCGTGGGTGTTCTCGGTGACCGTGACGTCGATGCCGACTGCCGCCAGCACGGCGCGGGCGTTCTCCAGCTCCCCGGCCAGGGTCTGCTCGCGGTAACCGGAGACGGCCTCGCGCACGTCGGTGAGCGCGGTGCGCCCGATGCGTTCGATGTCGGCCGCCTCGGTTGCCGCCCGTGCCGGGTCGGTGCTGGTCAGGTGGCGCACCACCTGCGCTTTCACCACCACCAGGGACAGGGTGTGGCCGAGCAGGTCGTGCAGGTCCTTGGCGAAGCGCAGTCGCTCCTTCTCCACCATGGTCCGGGCCAGCTCCTGCTGGGTCCGGCGGAGCTCGCCGACCAGCCGGTCCAGCCGGGCGAACGCGACGGTCACGGTGCCCGCCAACAGGGTGATCACCGCCGTGGTCATGGCATCGTCGGCCGGCAGGTCACGGACCGCCGCGATGACCAGGACCGCGGTGACGCTGCCACCGATCCAGAGGAACGCGGCGACCGGGCGGGCCAGCCCGGCAGCACCCGCCGCGGCCACGAACAGGAACAGGATCAGCCACTCCGCCGGGCTGTCGGCGAACGCGGCCAGCCCGACACCGAGCAGCGCGAGCCCGGCCAGCCCGGCCCGGTGCACGCCGGGCCGGATCGGCAGGTCGGTCACCGTCGCGCCCGCCGCGGCCAGCGAGAGCAGCACGAACAGGGCCAGCCCCACCGCGGGCAGGACGTCACCGCGCTCGATCGTCAGGGCGGGCGGCAGCAGGAACCACAGCCACAGGGTGTGCGCGGCCAGCAGAACCCACCCGCGCCGTCGCTGTCCCGTCACGACCGTCACCGTACCGGGACGTCAGCCACGACCGGCCGACCGCCGATAGGCCCACGCCGCGACCAGTCCGAACACGACCGACCACGCGACGAGGATCAGCAAACCGGCCGTTGGTGGCGCCTGCCCTGCGGCTGTGGACCAGCCGAGTTCGGCATACCGGTACGTCGGCAGCGCGTGTGCCAGCCGCTGCAACGCCTCCGGGAAGTAGGCCGCCGGCGCCAGCAGACCACCCAGGACGGCGAGCACCAGGAACACCAGGAAGTTGGCGGGCTGGGCGATCTGTGGCGTGAGCCCGTAGCCCATGGCCAGCCCGAGCAGTGCGAACGGCACCGTGCCGGCCCACATCAGCGTCAGCAGCACGGCCCAGCGGCCGGCGGACAGCGCGACGTCGTGCTGGATCCGGGCGGCGAGACCCACCGCGATCACCGGCGGGAACGCGCTCACCGACGCGAGCAGCGCTTTCACCGTGACCACCCGGCTCGCCGGCAACGGGGTGACCCGCAGCTGCCGCAGCCACCCGGCCGCCCGCTCCTGCGAGACCGTCGCGCCGACCATGAGCACACCGGCCACCGCGCCGTAACCGGCCAGCCCGATCATCACCGCGACCGCCGGGTCCAGACCCTCCAGACGGTCGCCCGAGGACCAGCCGGAGAAGATCACATAGGTCACGACCGGGCCCAGGACGGAGAACAGCAGCAGACGTGGATCCCGGATCAGCCGGCGTGACTCGAAGCGCAGGTACGCGTACATCATCAATCGTCCTTTCCGGTTGTCAGGCTCTTGAACGCGGCGTCCAGCGAGCCGGTCACCTCCAGGCCCCGGAAACCGCGGCCGGCCAGGGCGGCGTCCGTGGTGTCGGCGTCATCGGTGGTGAGCACCACGCGGTCCCCGCGGATCTCCACCGACCGCACACCCGGAAGCCCGGCCAGGTCGTCGGCGGGCGTGCCGTCCCGGTCGAAGGCGACCGTCCGGCCACCGGCCAGCGCCCGGATCTCGGCGGGCGAACCGTCCGCCACCAGGCGGCCCGCGGCGAGCACCACGATCCGGTCGGCGAACCGGTCCGCCTCGTGCAGCTGATGGGTGCTGAACAGGACGGTGTGCCCGTCGGCGGCGTAACTGTGGACGGTCTCCCAGAACAGGTCACGGGCGGCGACGTCCATCGCGGTGGTGGGCTCGTCGAGCACCAGCAGCTCCGGCGCCCCGGCCAGCGCGAATCCGAACCGGACCCGTTGCGCCTCCCCGCCGGACAGCCGGTCCCACCGGCGCCCGGCCAGATCGGTGAGCCCGGCGGTGTGCAGGAGCCGGTCGAGGGGGAGTGGATCCGGGTAGAGCGACCGGGCCAGCTCCACCACCTCCCGCACGGTGGCGACGGGCACGACCCCGGCGTCCTGCATCATCGCGCCGACCCGCCCGGCCCGGACCGCTGCCGCCGGGGTCTGACCGAAGACGGTCACCGTGCCGGTGCCGGGGGACGTCAGCCCGAGCATGATCGAGACGGCGGTGGTCTTGCCCGCTCCGTTCGGCCCCAGGAGCGCGACGACGCTGCCCCGTTCGATGGTCAGATCGAGCCCGTCCAGGGCCCGCACCGCCCCGAAGCGCCGGCCGATCCCGCTGAGCCGTACCGCGACGTCATTCATGCGGACAACGCTACGAAGATGCCGGCTCGCCGGACAGAGCCATCGATCTACTCCTGGCCGTGACAAATGTACCGGTCAGATATCGGGGCAGAACGGGTCAAGGGGCATGCATGACGACGCGGCCCTTGCCGGTGGCCCCGGTAGAGGGCCGCGTCGGCGTCGCTGAGCATCGAGCCCAGGGTGGCCCGGCCGGCCGGTTCGTAAGCCAGGCCGACACTGGCCCCGACCCGGCCCGCGGCGCTGATCAGCGCGACGATCCGCTCGCCCACGGCGGCCGCCTCGGCCAGCGGCGGGGCCGGTTCCAGGACCACCGCGAACTCGTCGCCACCGAGACGGCTCGCGGTGTGCCCGGCCGGCACCACCGCGGTCAGCACCGCCGCCACCTCTACCAGGACCTCGTCACCGACGGCGTGCCCGAAACGGTCGTTGATCTGTTTGAAGCCGTCCAAATCGAGCAGCAGCAGGGCGATCGGAGCGCCGGCCCGGCCCCAGCCGGTGGCACGTTCGTAGAGATACTTCCGGTTCGTCAGCCCGGTCAGGTGGTCGTGGGTGGCCTGGTACTGCAGCTCCGCACGAGCCGCGCCGACCTCGGCCAGCAGCAGCGAGTTGCCGTACAGCGCAAGGAACTGCCGAAGGAGGACCAACAGGAACAGAACCGCCATGGCGGTGAACAGCACCCCGTCGAACGCGCCGGTGAACCAGCTGGTCACGGCCACCGGAAAGGCGCCGAGCACCGGAAGGTAGGGCAGTCCGGCCCGGATCCCGGTCGCGGCCCCGCTCCACGGCGGCACGTCGGTCGGCATCGGACAACGGCCCATCCGCAGCAGCAGGTAGGTGCCGACGGTCATCAGCGCCGACACCGACGCCATCTGGTTCGAGGCGCCGCGCAGCACAAAACCGCAGTAGACGACGGTGGTGATGCCGAAGACGCCGAACGCGGCGGCCAGCATGGTGAACGCGGTGGGGCCGTCGGCGCGACGCCGGGACAGCAGCACCAGCGACACCGCAGTCGTGCAGATCTGCACACACACCGCGACGGCGATGAGGGTGGTGAAGAGGCCGCCGACGTCCCGGTACCCGGGCGCCAGCAGGTACGTCCAGGCCGGCACGAACATCGCGGTGGCGGCCATCGCGCCCTCGGCGACCATCCGCAGCCGTTCCCGCCGGCGCAGAGCCGGCCCCGGCCCGACGATCGGGCAGAACATCGCCAGCGTAGCGCCCAGCCCACCGATGATCGCCTCCGGCCGGGGCGGTGGGCTCTGATCGCCGCGGATCGCCGTGACCAGGCTCAACACCGTCCCCACCAGCCACAACAGGGTGCCTACGGCGACCAGGGTCCAGGCCAGGCGCTCACGGCCGGTCGCGCCGGCGGCCCGGCGGGCGAGCACCCACACGGCTCCGGCGGCGACCGCCACGGCCACCACGCCGGCGATCACCAGCAGCGGCCTCGGGAAGCCCGCCGAGACCAGCACCACCTGGGACGCCACGCCGAATCCGGCCACCGCCACCAGGCCAGCCCTCATACCGGCCCCATCGGCCGACGCGCGGCAGGTCTTCGCCCCGCTCCCGACCGCGGCCCCGTGGGGTCACCAAACTTCCCGATCAAAATCCGTCACCGGGGTACGCCGGTGGAGAGCACCCGTTGATGCAGGGCGGTCACCGCGGCCCGTGCCGAGACGAAGGCGCCGTGTTGCCAGGCCACCTCGTGGCTCAGCCAGTCGCCGGCGAAATAGACGCGTCCCGCGGGTTCCAGCAGCAGGCGATAGGCGGGGGTGGTCCACGGCGGCGAGGTCCAGGCGCCCTCCAGGAACGGCGTGCGATGCCAGGCGATCGAGAACGCCGACGACAATTCCGAACGGTACTTCTCGCCGTGGATCTTCACGCCCTGCATGACGGCACGATCGGTGCGTTCGGCGGGGGTCAGGGCGCCGTAGGCGCGGGCCGCCGTCCCGGTGTTGTAGTAGCCGACGATCAGGCCCCGGGCGGCGTGGAAATCGTGCGACGGGTACCAGACGTGGGCCAGGTCCAGATCGGTTTCGGTGATGCCACCGTAGATCCGCAGATCGGTTTCCCACCAGCGGCTGCGGTATCCCAGACCGATCTTCCCGGAGGCCGCCGCCGGGAACGACGACAGCGCCGACGTCACGCCGGCGCCGAGATTGTGCGGCACCCGGGCCATCAGATGCGGCGGCAGTGTCGCCACACAGAAATCGGCGGTCAGCGCGCGGGTCCGGCCGCCCTGCCGATAGGTGACCGTCACCTGCGAGGAACGGCCGGTCACCTCCAGCACCTCGGCGCCCAGCCGCACCCGGCGGGCGCCGATCGCCGTGGTCAGCGCCGCCGCGATCCGGTCCATGCCACCGACCGGCTGGAACATCATCATCGCCTGGTCGTAGCCGAGTTCGAAACTGAAATAGCGGCCCACATTGCCGGCGAAGACGTCCGACAGGGCCGGTGGCCCGGGCAGCGGAGTGCCCTCGTTCAAACCCGCGCCCGGGTACGCCTGGAAGCCCCGCCGATTGGTACCGCCGTATTCGTGGGCCGCCCCGATCGCCCCGAATCCCTCCAGGAACGACAGCAGCCGCGTCTTGTCCTCAGCGGTCAGCCGGCCGTCGAGCGCGCCCTGATCGGTGGCCTTGGCCAGAAGTTCGGAGACGTAGCCGTACACGTCGGCCTTCGCCGTTCGGTATCGCACCGGTGCGCCGTTCGCCTCGTTGTAGATCAGCGCGTCGGCATTGGCGTTGACGAACGGCTGGATCGGCACACCGAGTTCCCGGCAGTAGTCCATGGTGACCATCCACTGGGCGATGCGGGCCGGGCCGGCGTTGAGATAGACGCCGGGGGAATAGGCCGCTTTCTGCGTGTGCCCGTCGAGATCGGTCTGTGTGGTGCCGCCGCGAACGGTGAAATTGCGCCCGCCGGTGACGGCGCGAGCTTCCAGGACCGTACAGTCGTAGCCGGCTTTTCCCAGTTCGTAGGCGGCCGTCAGGCCGGCGATCCCGCCGCCCAGGACGACCACGGTGCGGGCCGCCCGCCCGGTCAGATGAAAATCGGACAGCCGGGGAGCCTGGAACGCGGGTGTCGCGGCCTGCGCGGGCGCCAGCCCGAGCGCTCCCATGGTGGCGAACATGGCCCCGGCCCCGCCGCTGGCCCCCACCGCTCGAAGGAATCGACGTCGAGTGATCTCATCGCGCATGTCCCCGAGTCTCGCCACGCCCGATTGCATCGGCGTCCGTCAACTGTTGCGGGATCATTACGGGATGGATGTGCTGCTGGACGCTCTCGTGCATGTGCAATATCGCTTTCTCTACCTGGCCGAGGACGAGGCCGACCTGCCGGATCTGACGACTGCGCGAGCCGGCCAGCGCAACGGTCTGTGCGGGGCCAACGCTCCCGGTGTCCTGTCGATGATCGTCGGGCGGAACTACGGCCGGATCCCGGTCCGCGTCGAGTGGCACGACGCCGAGCCCCCGCTCGCCGGCGAGTGGGAGGAGGTCGTCGAGGTCCCGTTCCGGCCGACCGGCACCGAGCTGGCCCTCACCTCGTTCGACGACCATCATCCGGTGCGCCTGCCCGGGGCCCCGAGTCTCCGAGCCCGGTTCTGCGGCACCGCGATGGACGCCGCCGGAGATGAGGTCGCCATGCTCGATGTCGACCCGTCCGTCGACCGATACCTGCTGGCGCTGTGGCCCGCCGATCCGGCGCCGGAGACGGTCGTCCGGCAGACCAGTGATCTCGCCGGGCGCTGGCACGAGGAGGCCCGGAGCAAACCCGTGCCGGACCCGCGGATCTGGATCGGCGACGACGTGGATCGCTACGAATGGGACTGGCGGGACCGTCCGCTGCCGGACCGCCTGCGCGCCCTGGGCGGTGATGTCCTCGTCGTGGCCGAGCAGCACCGCGGCCTGCTGGAGGTCTTCGCGTCGTGGCCGCCCGAGATGCAGCGGGACGCCACCGGCTGGCTGGCCGGCCTGGCGCCCGAGGCCGCCGCCGAATCCGATGATCCGCTACGGGCGCTGGTCGAGACGTTCGGCGCCGCCGAGCCGATCCTGCGCGAACAGGGGCGGGATCTGGTGGCCGAGCTGGTCGACCACTACTGCTGACGGCGCAGGTGGGACTGCAGGACCACGGCCGCCGCCCCGGTCGCGGAGGCGGTGGCGGCGGCCGAGGAGACGGTGACCGTCACCGAGCGGTTCCAGGTCCGGGCGCCGGCGGGCTGGACGCGGCGCATGATGGCCGGGCCGTAGACGAACGACGCCGCCGCGAAACCGGGGCCGGTCAGCACCAGCAGGTCCAGGTCGAGCAGGTTCACCACCGATTCGGCGGCTGCCGCGACGTACGACGCCGAGGTCTCCAGCAACGCCAGGCACCGCGGACCGTGCGCTCGCGCCGCCCGGGCCACCGCCGCGAAGTCGGCGGTCACGCCGCGGGACACCGACCGGTCCAGGCCGGCTTCCGCGGCGGCCGCCGGATCGGCGCGGGCCGCCGCCACCACCGCCTCCGGGCCGGCCAGCGTCTCCAGGCAGCCGCGGCTGCCGCACCAGCATTCCGGTCCGTCCGCCTGGACACAGACGTGACCGAAACCGCCCACGCTTCCACGCAGCGCCCGGCCGTCCACGACGATGCCGGCGCCGATGCTCGAGCCCATGTGCAGGGCCGCGAACGGGCGGTCCGCGCCGATCCGGGCCACCCAGTACTCGCCGACCGCCGCAGCGGTCGCGCCGTCCTCCACCAGTACCGGCCGGCCGCTCTCCTCGGCGAGCCGTTTACGCAGCTCGGTGGGATCCCAGCCGCGCAGGTGCGGCACGTCGTCGCGTGGTCCGGGCCAGACCACCCCGATGCCGAGACAGCGGGCCCGGTCCACCCCCGAGGCGGTCAGCAGCAGGTCGATGCCGTCGGCGAGGTCCGCCGCGAGGGCCGGCCGGGCCAGCCGGGAGATGACGCCGCCGGTCTGCCCGGTCAGCACGAACGTGGTCACGTCCCGGTCCAGGTGGACGCCGACGGCCAGGCGGGCCGCCGGGTCCAGGCGGAGCATCGTGCGTGGTTTGCCGCCGGTCGGGGTGCGACCGGTTTCGATCAGCAGGCCCTCGTCCAGCAGGCGGCGCACCGTCATCGACACCGCGGCCTCGGTGAGCCCGGTGACGGCGGCCAGTTCGACCCGGCTCAGCTGCTCGGCGGCGCGGATCGCGTCGAGGATGCTCTCGCGAGCCGCCGGACGGTGCCCGCGACCGGGACGATCTCTCACACCGGCCCCCTCGACAGCACGGCGGTGGCCCGGATCAGCAGCACCCGGTCCGGGTAGAGGACCGGGAGCCGCAGGCCGGAGCCGCCGAGCACCCGCCCGCTCAGGCGCACGCCCCGCGGAGTGCACCAGGGTAGCGCGGCTCCCCACGCCGCCGCGTTGCCGTCCGCGACGTCGGCGGGCGGCTGGGGGCGGACGTGCCAGACGGTGTCCGGGTCAAGACCGGGAAGGATCATCGCCCCGGGCGGATAGGAGACGCTGGTCGCGGTGGCGGTCAGCGCGAAGAGGGCGTCGGTTCCGGTCACCACACCCGTCAGCGAGTACGCCGGATCGCTCTCGTCCCCGTGCACCAGCGTGCCGGTGTGCAGCAGGTCGCGCAGCTCCTTGTAGAGCGCCACCCACTCGGCGAGCCGCGCGCGGTCCTCGGCGGAGGCCGAGGTCAGGTCCCACTCGATGCCGAAGTGCCCGAAGATCGCGTTGCCGGCCTGCATGTCCAGCGGCAGATGCCGGTGGGTGGTGTGCGACACCGGCGCCCCGACGTGCGACCCGATCAGCTCGAGGGGCAGCAGCAGCGAGGTCCACCGCTGGATGGCGACCCGTTCGTGCGCGTCGATGCAGTCCGAGGCCCAGACCCGGTCGGTGCGTTCCAGGATCTCCAGGTCGACCCGCCCGCCGCCGGACGAGCACGACTCGATCTCCACCACCGGATGCCGTTCCCGCAGCTCGTCGAGCAGCCGGTAGACGGCCCGGGTCTGATCGTGGACCCCGGCCCGGCCGCTGCCCGGATGCCCGGCCTCCACCAGATCCCGGTTGTGGTCCCACTTCAGATAGGCGATGTCGTATTCGGTCAGCAGCGCGTCGAGGCGGCCGAGGATGTAGGCGTACGCCGCCGGATTGTGCAGATCCAGAACCTGCTGCGACCGCGCGGCCCCGGGCAGCCGGTGACCGATACCCATCATCCAGTCCGGGTGGGCGCGGGCCAGCTCCGAATCGGGGTTGATCATCTCGGGTTCCACCCAGAGCCCGAACTCCATGCCCAGCTCACACACCACGTCGATGAGCGGCGACAGCCCGTCCGGCCACACGTCGGCGGACACGAACCAGTCCCCGAGCCCGGTGTCGTCGGTGCGCCGCGACCCGAACCACCCGTCGTCGAGCACGAACCGCTCCGCCCCCACCTCCGCGGCAGCCTGGGCAAGAGCGGTCAGGCGGTCCAGATCGTGATCGAAGTAGACGGCCTCCCAGGTGTTGACCACCACCGGCCGCGGCGACGCCGGATGATGCGGCCGGGACCGCAGCAGATCGTGGAACCGCGCCGAGATCCCGTCCAGCCCGGACGCCGAGAACGCCCCGTGGATCCACGGCGTGGTGTAGGAATCGCCCTCGGCCAGACCGATCTCACCGGGCAGCAGCAGCTCGCCACCACCGAGCGCCGAGTGCCCGTGATAGTTACGCTCGGCAATGGTCCGCGCCCCGCCGGAGAACGCGGTGTGCAGGCCCCACACCTGGCCCTGCCGGTTCGAGAACCCGGCCGTCCCGGCACACAGCAGGTAGGCCGCGTCGTACCCGGTGCGCCCGGTCCGGTTCTCCCGCACCCGCAGTCCGTGTGTGAACGCGGTCCGTTGCGGCGACCGTTCGCGCAGATGGTGACCGGTGAAGTCGAGCAGCTCCACCGTCGCGGACGGCACCGGCAGGAAGACCGTCAGATGCTCCAGCCAGTACGTGCCGGGCGCGACGCTGGTCAGCCGCGACCGCGCCCGCAGCACCCCGGAGGGCGTCAGCTCCAGCTCGATGCGCAGCCGCAGACCGGCCTCAGGATCGAAGGCATTGATGTGTACGTATGAATCGCCCCGATCGATTCCGGTCACCTGGAACGCGGTGGACCACGCCCGCCCGTCCCGGTGCCCGGCCAGCCCGGGGGAACCGAGCCACCCGGCCGACTGCTCCGGCACCATCGACACCCGAACCGCCCCGTCCACCGAGAACCCGATCGGCTGTGGCGCGGTGGAGAGCAGCAGATCCTCCGCGGTGAACGTGCCGAGTGCCTCACCCCAGTGCACGATGGAGGGCAGCGCGGTGCCGCGGCAGTCCAGCACCACGCTCGTTCCGGCGGCGGTCAGATGTACCAGATCGACCATTTGTGGGACGCCTCCACCAGCGTTGACGGGCTTCGTTCAGTTGCTTAAGAATGTGGGAACCCCGGTGCGGCGACAACCCTAGGAGCGACCCGATGCTCAAGACCGACCTGCACACGGGCTGGACCGTCCGTGCCGCAGCAGGGCCCGTTCCGGACACGATCGCCGCGGCGCGGGTGCCCGCGACGGTGCCCGGCACGGTGCACACCGACCTGCTCGCCGCCGGGCTGATCCCGGACCCCTACCTGGGCGCCCACGAGGCCGATCTGGTCTGGTTCCACCGCAGCTCGTGGATCTACGACAGCACCGTCACCGCCGCGCCGGCCGGTGACGGCGAACGTGTCGACCTGGTCTTCGACGGGCTCGACACGGTGGCCACGGTGTCGTTCGCCGGATCCGAGCTGGGGCGCACCCGCAACATGCACCGCGGCTACCGCTTCGACGTGCGGCACCTGCTGCACGACGGCGGCATCCCGCTGAGTGTGCGGTTCGACTCGGCGCTGGAATATGCGGAGCAGATCGAGAAAGAACTGGGCAGCCGGCCGCGGCCGTACCCGCATCCGTTCAACGCCGTCCGCAAGATGGCCTGCTCGTTCGGGTGGGACTGGGGCCCCGATCTGCAGACGGCGGGCATCTGGAAGGGCGTGCGCCTGGAACGCTGGCACACCGCCCGGCTGGCGTCGGTGCGCCCGCTCGCCGGCCGCGACCGGCTCACCGTGCACGTCGACGTGGAACGCGCCGCCGACGGCCCGCTGACCGTCGAGGTGACCGCCGGTGATCACAGCGCCGTGATCGAACTGCCCGGCGGCACCGATCAGGGCGCCGTCGAGCTCGCCGTGCCGGACGCCCCGCTCTGGTGGCCCGCCGGGCACGGTGACCAGCCACTCGTTCCGGTCGCGGTGATCCTGCGCGACGGCGCCGAGACCCTCGACGAGCACCACACCCGGGTCGGCTTCCGGGACGTGCACCTGGACGAGAGCGCCGACGAGCACGGCAGCCGGTTCACCCTGTCCGTGAACGACAAGGAGATCTTCGTTCTCGGGCTGAACTGGATCCCGGAGGACCATCTGCTCACCCGGATCACCCGGGAACGCCTCGAAACCGCCGTCGATCGAGCGGTCGCCGCCAATGCCAATCTGCTGCGGATCTGGGGCGGCGGCATCTGGGAGACCGACGACTTCTACGACGTCTGCGACGAGCGCGGCATTCTGGTCTGGCAGGACTTCCCGCTCGCCTGCGCGGCCTATGCCGAAGAGGAACCACTCCGGTCGGAGATTCTCGCCGAGGCCCGGGAGAACGTGACCCGGCTCGCCCCGCACCCGTCGCTGATCCTGTGGAACGGCGGCAACGAGAACATCTGGGGGCACGAGGACTGGGGCTGGAAAGAGCAGTTGCAAGGCGCGACCTGGGGCGCCCGTTACTACTACGAGGACTTCCCGGCGCTGCTCAGCGAACTCGACCAGACCCGGCCGTACCACCCGGGCAGCCCGTCCAGCCCGCTCTTCGCCGGCGTGCATCCCAACGACGACAGGCACGGCACCCGGCACGAATGGGAAGCCTGGAATCGGCAGGACTACACCTATCACGACAATTTCGTACCCCGGTTCTGCTCCGAATTCGGCTGGCAGGCGCCACCCACCTGGGCCACCCTGACCGCCGCGCTCGCACCCGGGGATCTGCACAAGGAATCGGCCGCTTTCCTGCTGCACCAGAAGGCCGAGGACGGCAACGGGAAACTCGATCGCGGGCTCGCGCACCACATGCGGGTGCCGGCTGAATTCGGGGACTGGCACTGGGCCACCCAGCTCAATCAGGCGCGCGCCACCGCCTATGCGGTCCGGCATCTGCGCAGTCACGCCCCGCGGACCATGGGCAGCATCATCTGGCAGCTCAACGACTGCTGGCCGGTCACCTCGTGGGCCGTGGTGGACGGCGGCGGGCGACGGAAACCCGCGTGGTTCGCGCTGCGGGACGCGTACGCCCAGCAATTGATCTGCTTTGTCCGCCGGGACGACCGCACGCTGCTCGCAGCGATCAACGACAGCGATCTGCCGTGGAATTTCACCGCTCGGATGCGGCGCTTGCGTTTCGACGGCACGCCGCTTGCGTCCGACTCCCCGGAGATTTCGGTCGGGCCGCGGTCGGTGACGCTTGTCGAGCTCGATCCGGCGCTGCTCGCCGCCGCCACGCCCGCGTCCGAGGTGCTGGTCGCCGACGCCGGTGAGCTTCGCGCCACGCACCTGTTCGCCGAGGACAAGGACCTCGACTACGACCCCGCCGCGGTACGGGCCCACACGGTCGCCGTGGACGGTGGATACTCGGTGACCGTGACCGCAGCGTCGTTCGCCAGGGACGTGGCGGTCCTCGCCGACCGGGTCGCGCCGGACGCCGTCGTCGACCACATGCTCGTCGACCTGCTGCCGGGGGAGACCCGCACGTTCCACGTCGCGACCACGGCGCCGGTGGACGGGGAATCGTTCAGTGCGCCCGAGGTGCTGCGCTCGGCGAACTCGCTGGCCGGCTGAATGCTCGTCGGCCTCGTCCTCACCGAGAACGCCGCCCGGGTCGGCGTCGAGCCGTTCTTCCTGGAACTCATCGCCGGGATGGAGGAGGCGCTCACCCCGCACGGGATCACGGTGTTGCTCCTGGTGGTGCCGTCGGCCGACGCCGAACGGGACACCTACCGGCGGTGGGCGTCGGATCGGACGGTGCGGGCCGTGGTCGTGGTCAACCTGGTCCACGACGATCCCCGGCCCGCGTTCGTCGCCTCGCTGGGGCTGCCCGCGGTGCTGGCCGGGCGGTCCGCTTTCGACGGATTCTCCCGGGTCGTCACCGACGATGCGGGGGCGTTGACCGTTGCCGTGGATCTGCTGGCCTCGCTCGGACACCGGGTGGTCGGGCGGGTCACCGGGCCCGCTGATCTGGTGCACACCGCTGACCGGACCGAGGCCATGGTCGCCGCGGCGGGGCGGCACGACATCCGCGTGCACCTGGTCGAAGGCGACTACAGCGCGTCATCGGGGGTGCGGGGGATCGAGGAGTTGCTGGCTGTGGTGCCGCCGCCCACCGCTGTCATCTTCGACAACGATGTGATGGCCGTCGCGGCCTCCCGGTCCGGGATCGACGTTCCCGGGCAGGTCAGTCTGCTGGTACACGACGATTCGCCGCTCTGTGAACTCGCGGTGCCGCCGCTGGCCGCGCTCAGCATCGACGTGCATGAGCATGGGCTGACGCTCGGGCGGGTGGTGCTGGCCGCTCTGGACGGGGCGGCGCCCGCGGAACATCCCGGTCCACCGGTCCGGGTTCTGCGCCGGGCCAGCATCTCGCCGGTCTGACTCGCTCAGCCCGTCCCGCCCGGGGCGCTCGTATAGTCGGCCTGGTGAGCTTCGACGTCACCGCTTTTCGCGCCCACTTCCCCTCCCTCGACTCCGGCCTGGCGTTCTTCGACGGGCCCGGCGGCACCCAGACCCCGCGACCGGTCGCCGAGGCGATCGTCGCGACGATGACCGGGCCGCTCTCCAACCGGGGCGCGGTCAGCGCCTCCGAACGCAACGCCGACCGGGCCGTCACCGAGTTCCGGGCCGCCTACGCCGACCTGCTCGGGGTGCCCGCGAACGGGATCGTGCACGGGCGCAGCGCCACCCAGCTCACCTACGACTTCTCCCGCCACCTGGCCAGGACGTGGCAGCCGGGGGACGAGATCGTGGTCAGCCGACTCGACCACGACAGCAACATCCGGCCGTGGGTGCAAGCCGCGGCATCCCGTGGCGTCACGGTGCGCTGGATCGAGATCGATCCTTTCACCACCGAGCTGGAACTTTCCGACCTCTCGCCCTTCTCGCCGCGAACCCGACTGGTTGCGGTGACCGCGGCCTCCAATGTGCTCGGCACCGTCACGCCACTGCGGAAGATCGCGGACATGGCCCATGCGGTGGGGGCACTGCTCTACGTTGACGGGGTGCACTACACGGCGCATCGGTTCGTTGATGTTTCCGCGCTCGGGGCTGATTTTTTCGTGTGTTCGCCCTATAAATTCCTTGGGCCGCACTGTGGGGTGCTTGCCGCTGACCCGGCGCTGCTGGAGACGTTGCGACCGGACAAGCTGATCCCGTCATCGGACAGCGTTCCCGAGCGATTCGAGTTCGGCACCCTGCCGTATGAGCAGCTCGCGGGCGCCACCGCGGCCGTCGACTTCCTCGCCGCCGCCGTTCCCTCTTCCCCCGCTGTCTCCTCTCCGTCTGCTTCTGCCAGCTCCGCCACCTCCTCTTCTCCCGGCACCTCCTCCTCTAGCCTCGCCTCTCCTACCTCCTTCTCCGGCGCCGCCGTTGCCGGGCGTCGGCAGCGTCTGGCGACCTCGTTCGCGGCGCTCCACTCCCATGAAGGGGCGTTGCGGGCCCGGATCGAGAACGGTCTTCCCGCGGTCACCCTCCACTCCCTCGCCGCGGATCGCACTCCCACGCTGCTGATGAGCTTCGAGGGGCGGGACGCCCGGGACGCCCAGTTGTTCCTGGCGGCCCGGGACGTCCTGGCTCCGGCCGGATCCTTCTACGCCCAGGAGCCGTTCGCGGCGCTCAAGTTGCCGACGCCCGCGTTGCGGGTGGGGCTGGCGCCGTACAACACGGTGGAAGAAGTTGATCGGCTCTTGGAAGGCCTTGCCGCGTTCTCGACCGGTTCCTGACCTTCAGCATCCCGCTTTCAGCTGCCTGTTCTTCGGCCCTTTACCCGCCCGTTCCGGAGTCCGGGGCCACGCCGGTGATCGCCTCGGTCTCCTTTGCGAGCATGCCGATGAGATCACCGGCGTCCCGGTTGATGAGGATGGCGCCGGTCCATCCCGTCTCCGGGAAGACGGTCCAGTTCGCGCCCACCCCCGGATTGCCGCCGGCCCGCTGATAGGTCCACTGACCTGCGAAGATCTCCACCCCGATGCCGTACGCCCCGAACGACGCCGGCCCGGTCGGAGCCTTCGGGGCGATCAGCACGTCCAGCCACTGCCTGCTCAGCAGGGTGCCGTCGTGCAGGGCCCGGACGAACCGCACCAGATCCGGGGCGGTCGCGAACCCGCCGTCACCCGGAGCGTCGATGAAGATCCGCCCCGGATTCTTGCCGGCGATGTGGTCCAACGGACTGCCCTCGTCCAGATTTCTCAGCGCGTCGACATAGCTTCCGTCAGCCAATTGCATGTACGGGTGCGCGATCGTCCGGTCGTTGAGCCACTGCGTCCGGGTGAAGAATCCCGAGTCCGTCATGCCGGCCCGCCGAAAGATGAACTTCTCGACATAATCCCAGTACGACAGACCGGACACCGCCTCCACGATCAGCGCCGGAATCGTGGTGTTCGCCTCCTGATGCGTCTCGCTGGGTAGCCCCGGGGTGCCGGTGAGCCGCGCCTGCCGGGCCCGCTGCGCGTAGAAGTCGTGCACCTCCGCGCGGCTGTACGTGATGCGTTCCACCTCCTCCGGCGGGGCATCCGTTCCCGAGGCCCCGGACAGCAGGTGATGAATGGTCACCCGCTCGGCGACATCCGCCGGGAAGCCGGTCAGATGCTTGCCCACCGGGTCGTCGAGCCGCAGTTTGCCCTGCTGCGCCAGTTGAAGTACGGCGATCGTGTGGAAAGGCTTGCCCGCCGAGGTGAGGGTGAACCGGGTCTTCGCGCTGTTCCGGATACCGCGCTCCTCGTCGGCCATGCCGTAGGCGCGGGACAGCATCGTCCGCCCGTTCTGGGACAGCATCACGACTCCGGAGAACCGGCCGTGAGCAGCGAGATCACGCACATACCTGTCGTATTCGGCGATCCGCTCCGCCGTGGTCCCCGATCCGTCCGGCCCCTTTCCGGATGCCGCCGTCGCCGAGCTGGACGCGGCCGTCGCCGGGCCGGACGTGGCCGTCGCCGCCCCGGACACGATCAGCGGGGTGGCCCCGACCGCAGTCAGCAGGGTGCGCCGCCGTACAGAATTGTCATTCATGTCTTTCATCGAATTACTCCGGATGTTGCGTCGGCGTATCCGATTTTTCATACGCCCCCGCAACATCCCGTCGTCTCCAATGACCTGATGACCCGCAGGATTCTGTTGTACGCCGCGGCGCTGGCGACCGTCGCCGTAGTGCTGTTCGTGGCCCGTCGCCCACTGCTGATGTCGGCCCCGGCCTGCCTGTCCGGCGACTGGCCCCACTGTCTGGGCAACGAGAACGGCATAGTCCTGATGACCCTGCTGGGAATGCCCGTGGCGTTCCTGGTGGTGGCCGTCCTGGCGCTGCTCCGGAAGGCGTTCGGCAGCACGGCCCCGTGGCGGAACTCGCTGGCCGAGGTCGGCATGGTCTACGGAACGGCCCCGATGCTCTGGATGACGATGTCCCCGGGCCCGGGAGCGGGCGTCGTCCCCGGAAGGGTGAGCCTGATCCCGCTGGTGGACCTGATCGGCATGGGCCCACTGGGCATCTTCGTGAACCTGCTGATCCTCGCCGCCCTGGGTTTCTTCGCCCCGATCCGCTTCGCAGCCCTGACCACACTCCCGCGAGTCCTGGCCCTGGGAGCCGTGTGTTCCGCCCTGATCGAAACGGCCCAGTACACATTCCAGCTGGACAGAGTCTCCTCAATCGACGACGTCCTCCTGAACGCCACCGGAGCCGCCCTGGCCGCAGCCCTGTCCCACCGCTGGTGGCGAACCACCTTCCCCACCGCAGCCCCGACCGGTTCCCCGACCATCTCCCCAGCCGCAGCCCCGACCGTGTCCCGGGCCGCCGCGTCGGCGGCCTCCTCAGCTGCGGCCGCGGCCGATTCTTTGACTGCTTCTTGGGACGTGTCCCCGGCTGCCTCGTCGGCCGCTTCCCCGGCTGCGGTCCCGGCCGATTCTCCGAGTGCTTCCCCGGCCACTCTGCCGCCTGCCTCCTCGTCGCCTGGTGCGGAGCTGCTGGATTCCGCGCCGGGTCCGGTCCGGTGAGCTGCCGACCTAGGGTGCAGGCATGCGCGTACTGATCGTGGAAGACGAGCCCTACCTGGCGGAAGCCGTCCGCGACGGTCTGCGCCTGGAGGCGATCGCCGCCGACATCGCCGGTGACGGTGACGCCGCGCTGGAGATGCTCAGCGTCAACTCCTACGACATCGCGGTCCTGGACCGTGACATCCCCGGACCGTCCGGTGACGAGGTCGCCCGGCACATCGTCGCCTCCGGCAGCGGCATGCCGATCCTCATGCTCACCGCCGCCGCCCGCCTCGACGACAAGACGTCCGGTTTCGGCCTGGGCGCCGACGACTACCTCACCAAGCCGTTCGACCTCCGCGAACTCGTCCTCCGCCTACGGGCCCTCGACCGCCGGCGCGCTTACGCCCGCCCGCCGGTCCGGGAGATCGCCGGCCTGCGACTCGACCCGTTCCGCCGGGAGGTGTTCCGCGACGGCCGTTACGTGGCCCTCACCCGGAAGCAGTTCGCCGTCCTCGAGGTCCTGACCGCAGCCGAGGGCGGCGTGGTCAGCGCCGAGGACCTGTTGGAGCGGGCTTGGGACGAAAACGCCGACCCCTTGACCAACGCGGTACGCATCACAGTCTCCGCCCTCCGCAAACGCCTCGGCGAACCCTGGGTGATCGGAACCGTCGCAGGCTCCGGCTACCGCATCGAGGCCCCCACTCCCGCCCACGACGCCGAGACGGACAAGCACCGCAGAATCGACAGCGACACCCGCCACGGTGTCGAGGGGGACAGGCCTTGAGCGCCCGCCTCAAGCTAACCCTCAGCTACGCCGGGTTCCTCATGGTCGCGGGATTTCTCCTCCTCGCTGCCGTGTGGATCTTTCTCCTGAGTTACGTCCCCGATCGTCTGCTCATCGATCCCGTCCACACCGAGAACACCGGTGTCTTCCCGGTCCGCTCCAATCTGCTCCGGATCTTCGCTCCGCCGGCCGCCGCCGTACTCCTGCTTCTTCTGGTCTTCGGTCTGGTGGGTGGGTGGTTCCTTGCCGGCCGGATGCTCGCCCCACTGGTCCGGATCACCAAGGCCACCCGCACGGCCGCCGGTGGCTCGCTGACCCACCGCATCGGCCCGACCGGGCGCCGAGACGAATTCGGTGAACTCGCCGTCGCTTTCGACGTCATGCTCGAACGGCTCGAAGCCCACGTCGGCGAGCAGCGACGATTCGCCGCCAACGCCTCCCACGAACTGCGCACCCCGCTGGCGATCAGCCGCACGATCCTCGAGGTCGCCCGCCACGACCCGACCCCGGAACACATCGAGCGCCTGCACGCCGTCAACACCCGGGCGATCGATCTCACCGAGGCTCTGCTGCTGCTCAGCCGCGCCTCCGCCATCCAGCCCGGTGGCCCGCTCCCGGCCGAGGGCGATCTCTTCCCCGCGGCCGATGTCGACCTCTCCCTCCTCGTCGAGGAGGCCGTCGAGACGCTGCTGCCGCTCGCCGAACAGCGCGGCCTGGCCATCGAGGTCACCGGCGAGCCGGCCCGGACCCGTGGCTCCGCGGAACTGCTCGCGAGGATGGCGACCAACCTCGTCCAGAACGCCATCGTCCACAATCTGCCCACCGGTGGCACCGTGACGGCCCACACCGAGGAACGCGGTGACGTGAGTGTGCTGCGTATCGAGAACACCGGCCGCACCCTCCCTCCCTCGTTGATGCCGAGCCTGATCGAACCCTTCCAGCGAGGAGCCGAACGCACCCGCACGGCCGATCACGCCGGTGCCGGACTCGGGCTGGCCATCGTGCACAGCGTGGTCCGAGCCCACGGCGGAGCACTCGACCTCGCCGCTTGTCCGGGCGGTGGCCTCCTCGTCACGGTGCACCTTACTCGCTCCTGAACTGGATATGCATCCGGTTTATAAACGGCGTGTATAGTCGTCGGCATGTCAGTCAGCTTCGCTCTGCTGGGCCTGTTGGAGAACGGTCCCCGGCATGGATACGACCTCAAGCGCACCTACGACGACACGTTCGGGCGTGACCGCTCCCTGCACTACGGGCAGGTCTACTCGACGATGGCCCGCCTGCTGAAGAACGGGCACGTCGAGGTGGAGTCGGAGCCGGGCGACGGCCCGGATCGGAAGAGGTATGCGATCACCGACGCCGGGATCACCGATGTCGCCGAGTGGATCGCCCGCCCGGAGAAACCCGAGCTGTATCTGCAGAGCACCCTCTACACCAAGGTGGTGCTCGCCCTGCTGACCGGGCGCGACGCCGCCGAGGTCCTCGACAGCCAGCGTGCCGAGCACCTGCGCCTGATGCGGGAGCTGACCCGGCGCAAGAGCGCCGGCGACCTCGCCGACGAGTTGATCTGTGACCACGCCCTCTTCCATCTGGAAGCCGACCTGCGCTGGCTGGAGCTGACCGCCGCCCGCCTGGATCGCCTGGCCGCGCAGGTCAAACCGTGAGCACCCATCCCGTTACCCCCGACGACGGAGCCCCCGCGATGACCGATCAAGCCCTGCTCAGCGCCGAGGATCTGCACCTCAGCTTCGGCGAGACCAAAGCACTCGACGGCGCCTCCCTGCACGTGCGGGCCGGCGAGGTGGTGGCGCTGATGGGGCCGTCCGGTTCCGGCAAGTCGACGCTGCTGCACTGCCTGGCGGGCATCCTGTCGCCGGAGTCCGGCCGGGTGGCTTACGCCGGGCGCGACCTGACCGCGATGTCCGACAGCGAGCGCAGCGGATTGCGCCGGGGCGAGTTCGGTTTCGTGTTCCAGTTCGGGCAGCTGGTTCCCGAGCTGACCTGCCTGGAGAACGTGGCGTTGCCACTGCGCCTGTCCGGGACGAGCCGTCGTGCCGCCCACCGGATCGCCGGCGAGTGGCTGGATCGCCTCGAGGTCGGCGACGTCGCCGGGAAACGGCCCGGTCAGGCGTCCGGTGGTCAGGGCCAGCGGGTCGCGGTGGCCCGGGCGCTGGTCGCCAAGCCCCGGGTCGTCTTCGCCGACGAGCCCACCGGCGCACTGGACTCCCTCAACGGCGAGCTGGTGATGAAACTGTTCATCGCCGCGGCCAAGGAGACCGGCGCGGCTGTCGTGCTGGTCACCCACGAGGCCCGGGTCGCTGCCTGGTCCGACCGGGAGGCCGTGGTCCGCGACGGCAAGGTCCGCGAGCAGGAGTATGCCCGATGACCACGATCAGACGCTGGTTCTTCGAGCTCGGGCTCGGCGCGCGGATGAGTGTCGCCGGCGGCCGGGCCGGCTGGACCAGGCTCGCGCTGATCGCCGCCGGAGTGGGCATCGGCGTGGCCGTGCTGCTGTCCGTCGCGACCCTGCCCGCCGCGATCGCGGCGAGCACCGCCCGCGAGGAGGCCCGCACCGACAACGCACAGGAGGACACGCCGAAAGGCGACAACACCCTGCTGATCGGTAACGCCACCACCATGTTCGGCACCGAGTCCGTGCACGGCCGGATGCTGCAGCCGGAGGGTGCGAACCCGCCGGTCCCGCCCGGTGTGACCACGCTGCCCGCCCCGGGTCAGATGATCGTCTCCCCGGCGCTGGCCGCGCTGATGCGGGACAACCCGCTGCTCGCGCAGCGGTGGGATGCCGAGATCGTCGGCACCATCGGCGAGCAGGGCCTGCGAGGGCCCGCCGAACTCGCCTTCTACCTCGGCGCCGACACCCTCACCGAGGAGACCGGCGAGCGGCTCGACCGATTCGGGTTCGCCGTCACCGGCGAGGACGAGGGCCCCGGAACCCCGGCGATGCTCCTGCTCAGTGCCGTCGGCATCGTGGTGCTGCTGATGCCGGTGATGGTCTTCATGGCCAGCGCCGTGCGGTTCGGCGGCGAGGCCCGGGACCGCCGGCTGGCCGCGCTGCGGCTGGTCGGCTCGGATGCCGCGATGACCCGGCGGATCGCCGCCGGCGAGACCCTGGCCGGCGCGCTCCTCGGTCTCGGCGTCGGCGCGGTGCTCGCGGTGGGCGCGGCGCTTGCCGCCAACCGGTGGGCCTCCGGAGCACTCAGCTTCTATCTGTACGACATGCGCCCGGTGCCCGCCCTGGCCGCCCTGATCGTGGTGGCCGTTCCCGCGATCGCCGTGCTGGTCACCCTGTCGGCCATGCGGCGGGTGGTGGTGCAGCCGCTCGGCGTGGTCCGGCTCAGCACGACGGTGCGCCGGCGGCTGTGGTGGCGACTGGTCCTCCCGGTCATCGGCGTGGTCCTTCTCTGGCCGCTCCGCAACGGCCTGGACCAGCAGAACCCGTCGTCGGGAGTGGAGTTCCAGGCCGCGGCCGGGGTCGCGCTGCTGCTGATCGGCCTGGCCCTGCTGCTGCCGTGGCTGGTCGAGGCGACGGTGGACCGCCTCGGTGGCGGCAGCCTGGCCTGGGAGCTGGCGATCCGCCGGCTCCAGTTCGACAGCGGCACCGCTGTCCGTGCCGTCTCCGGTATCGCCGTCTCGGTGGCCGGGGTGATAGCCCTGCAGGGGCTGGTCTCCGGCATCGAGAGCGTGGTCGCGACCGGTGGCACCGAGACCGGCCGGTTCCAGCACCAGATCCTGCCGGCCGCCGACGTCCCGGACGGCACCTGGACAGCCGCGCTGAGCAAGACCCCGGGAGTCCTGGACACCAGGACGATCAGGACGGTCCACGGGGAGCGCGACGGTGACTCGGTCGCGATCCGGATCGCCGACTGCGCGGCCCTGAGCCGTTACGCCGACCTGACCGGCTGTGCCGACGGAGAGGTCTACGGCATCGCCGTGCCCGACGGCCGGACCGAGTACCAGCTGCGGGACGAGACCACCTGGACACCACCCGCGCCGACCCGGCAGGTGGCGCCTTCCGCCGAGGTGGAGGGTTTCGGTTCGATGCTCCTGGTGACCCCGGCCGCGCTGGCCGGTGCCAAGGTGCCGCCGGCCGATCCGACGTTCGCCGTCGACCTGGACACCAGCCGCCCGGAAGCGCTGGAGCAGTTGCGGAACACGGCCGCGCTCCTCGATCCGCAGGCGCTCGTCATCGACCCGGGCAACGCCAGCGTGGCCGATGTCATGCGGACCAGTCGGCAGGGCCTGCTGGCCGGCACGATCGTCCTGCTCGTGCTGATCGGCGCCAGCATGCTCGTCAACGTCGCCGAGCAGCTTCGTGAGCGCCGCCGTGTGCTGGCCGTCCTGGTCGCTTTCGGAACCCGCCGCCGCACCCTGACCGGTTCGGTCCTGCTCCAGGCGACGGTCCCGGTCCTGATCGGAATGGTCATGGCAGTGTCGATGGGCAGCTCGTTGGCAGCCGTCCTGATGGCAGCCGTCGACGCCCCGGTGACCATCGACTGGTTCGGCATCGGCACCACGTCAGCGGTAGCGGCCCTGGTCGTCCTCGGCACCACAGCCGCGGCCCTGCCATCCCTGATGCGCCTGACCCGCCCGGGCAACCTACGCAACGAGTGACCGACCATGCCCACCTGAAGAAGCGCGGGCCGCCGAACCCGCCCCGTCGGCCCGCCCCCGCCCGCTGCCCCGCTGGCCTGCTGGCCCGCGCATCTCTCCAGCTTGACGCGCGCGGTTTCCCACGCGGCGGGTGTGGTTTCCCGCGCGCCGGGCGTGGTCTTCCACGCGGCGGGTGTGGTCTCTCGTGATATGTGCGGTCTCCGGTGACGCGTGCGGTTTCCCGTGGCACTTGCGGTTTCCGTGCGATTGGACGTTAGGTGATCAGTGTGCGGATCATGCAGTCTGCGGCCCAGGAGCGCCAGCGTTCGTGGGACCAGCCCAAGTGGTCCACCAGCAGTAGGTAGGTCTCGGGGGACAGCAGGGCGACTGTGGTGTCTGTGGTGGTGCTGACGTCCGTACGCAAAGTGGCCTTGGTTTTCAGAGCCTTGGCGAAGACCTCTTGGACCTCGCGGTGATGTCCGATAGCGGTCGCGCACACCTCGGCCAGCTCGGGGTCGGTGGCGGCGTTGCGGATGATGTCCAGCAACCGGGCCGCTCGGCGTAACACCTCGCCCACGCCCTCTACCTGGCGCTCGATCTGCCGGTGCGGATCGCTTTCGGCCAGGGCTGCGTGCACCCATGGGCGGCTCAGGGTGGGGATCGGCTCGTCGTCGCCGGCTATCGCCCGGTCCAGGGCGGCGATCAGGACGGCTCGTTTGTTGCCGAACGAGTAGTACACCGTCTGCTCGCTCACCCCGGCTGCGGATGCGATGGCGTTGATGCTGGTCGTGGCGTATCCGGACGTGGTGAACGTCGCGGTCGCGGCGGCGGTGATGCGGGCTCGGGTGGCGCGGGCCCGCTCGGCGCGCCCGTCGGTCTTTCCGGTCACAGTGCTTGACTATAGCGGCACTACAAAAACATTCTTAGAGCATGACTACAAAAACTTTGATCCTTGGCGGGTACGGCGCGGTCGGCAGGGAGGCAGCTGCGGCCCTGGCCCCGCACACGACCGTCGTGGTGGCCGGCCGCAACCCGTCGAAAGCTCCGGAGGGGGTGGAGGCACTCCGCGTCGACCTGACCGATTTTGCCCAGGTGGAGGCCGCACTCGACGGCGTGGACGCGGTCCTGATGTGCGCCGAGATCGACAACGCCCGGGTGGCGAGGGCCGCCCTCGAACGAGGCATCAACTATGCCGACGTCTCCGCGACCCCGTCAGTCCTCGCAGCCATCGCATCCCTCCGTCCCGGGACCAGGACCGAGACCAACGCCAAGACCGAGAGCGCGAGCGGCGAAAGGAGAGGGAGGGCGTTCGCGGACTCGCGCGAAGGAGGCCCGGGAGAGATCGTCGCGGGCTTGGGCGAAGGAGGCTTGGGAGAGGTGGTTGCGGGCTCGCGCGAGGGAAACCGGGTGGAGCGCGAGGGAAACCGGGTGGGACACGAGGGAGGTCGGGCGGAGCGCGAGGGCGGCCGGGTGGGACACGAGGAAAACCGCGTGGGACACGAGGGCGGCCGGGTGGGACGCGAGGGAAACCGGGTGGGACACGAGGGCGGCCAGGTGGGACGCGAGGGAAACCGGGTGGGACACGAGGGCGGCCAGGTGGGACGCGAGGGCGGCCAGGTGGGAGTGGTTGCGGGAACGCGTGGTGGTGAAGGAGCGAGCGACTCGGCGGTGGGTGGGGCGGCCTCGGGGTGGGATCGGGCGGGTGGCTCGGGGGCTACCGCGGTTCTCAGTGTTGGGATTGCTCCGGGGGTTACCAACCTGCTGGCTCGGTATGTCAGTGAGCGGGCTCCGGGGCAGCCGGTTCGGATCGGGGTGTTGCTCGGGTCCGGGGAGAAGCATGGGGCCGCGGCCGTCGGGTGGACCGTGGATGGGCTGGGGCAGGAGCGTGGGTCGTGGGTGGCGGAGTTTCCGGTGCCGTACGGGCGGCGCACGGTTCATCGGTTTCCGTTCTCGGATCAGCACACCTTGAATCTGGCTGACGTTCGGACCGGGCTGGCTCTGGACTCGCGGGCGTCGACCGTACTGCTGGGGCTTGCCAATCGTCCTGGTCTTGCTTCCTTCCTGCGTCGGCCTGGGTTGCGGGCGTTCACCGAGAAGGTCTTCGGTGGGCTGCATCTGGGGAGTGACGGGTTTGCGGTGATGGCGGAGGCCGGGGGAGTTCGGGCCTCGTTCGCCGGGAATCGGCAGAGTCTTGCCACCGGGCTGTTCGCCGCGCACGTGATCCGCCGGGTATGCGGGATGCGGGCCGGCGTCGCCCACATCGAGGACCTGGTCGACCCGGCCGAATTCCTCACCGCCCTCGCCGCCGACGGATTCCGCCTGGAGATCTGAAGGCCCGAACCCGGACCCGAGCCAGAAAACCGAACCCGAAGCCGCTGCAAGGCGAGGGTAGAGAAGCCAGACAGGGCGAGGAAGGTGAGGGGCCGGGCAGGGCGAGGAGAGCAAGGGGCTGGGCAGGGCGAAAGGAGGGGAGAGGCCGGGCAGGGCAGGGCGAGGAGGGGAGAGGCCAGAACTCCGGAGGCGAGCGGAGAAGAAGCGAGCGGGGAAGAGGCGAGCGGAGAAGAAGCGAACGGGGAAGAGGCGAGCGGGGAAGAGGCGAGCGGAGAAGAAGCGAGCGGAGAAGAAGCGACTGGGGAAGAAGCGAGCGGAGAAGAGCGACTGAGGAAGAAGCAGGAAGAGCGAGAGGGAAGCGATTGGATCAGCGGGACAGGCCGAGCAAGGTGGCCAGCTGCCGCCACTCGGTGAGGGGCAGGGAGCGCGGGCTGCCGGAGTCGACGAGGACCTGGACCGCCACGTGGTCGGCGCCCGCGTCCAGGTGGGCGTCGATGCCGGCCCGAACCCGGTCGTCGGTGCCCCACACCACCGCCGAGTCGAGGAAGCGGTCGGTGCCGTCGCCGGTCAGGTCGGACTCGTCCAAGCCGAAAGCAGCCAACTGCCGCGTGTAATTGGGCAACGAGAGGTAGGGCCGCAACGCCCGCCGCCCGCCCGCCCGGGCCCGCACCGGATCGTCCCCCAGGAAGACCTTCTGCTCGGGCGCCAGCAGCGGCCCGTCCCCGAGAATCCGCCGCGCGGTGGCGGTGTGCGCCGGCGGCATCAGATAGGGCAGCGCCCCCGCCGTCAACGCGGCAGCGGTCTCCAACGTCCGGGGCCCGAGTGCCGCGATCAGCAGCTCCGACGCCGGCACCGCACCCAACGGCCCGGTCAAGAACTCCCGCAACCGGGACAACGGCCGGGTGTACGCCTGCCCCCGAGCCTCCGCGGTAGGCGCATGCCCGGACCCCACCCCCAGATAGAACCGCCCCGGAAACGCCCGCCGGATCCGCTCATGGGAAGCCGCCAGCCGGGCCCCGTCGCTGGTCCAGATGTCGACGATGCTGGTGCCGACCACGATGTCCCGGGTGGCGGCCAGCACCGCCTCGACGATCCGCAGGTCGTCCCGGGGACTGCCGCCGATCCACACGGTGCCGAACCCGAGTTCTTCGACCTCCCGTGCGGCGTCCGCCACGTCGTCCGGCCAGATCTGCCACGGGGCCCACACGCCGTACCGTCCCAGGCTCTTCATGGGGTCATCTTGCGACCCTCCGCGGCGGTCGGCAACAGCAGCAGGATCGACAGCAGCAACGGGATACTCAGCCCCACCATGTTGCCGACGGCGTGCGCGGTGGAGAAGACGTCCAGGTGCAGGGCGTGCCACAGCCAGTGCTCGACGTTGAAGATCAGCCACGCGCCGCCGGTGACCCGGAGCAGGGTGACAGTGGGCTGCCGGAAGGTCAGCACACTGAGTACGGCCAGCGCCAGGTAGAGCCCGCCGACGTCCCGGACCAGGTGCTCGTTGTACGGGCCGAGCAGGGACACCCAGTTCCATCCGGGCGCCGGGAAGTCCCGGTAGAACGACAGGGGCAGGACCGCCGCCCAGGTGCCGACGACGACGGCCTGCACCGCCAGCAGCAGGACACAGACGCGCTTTCCGAAAATGGTCATGCTCACAGGACGATCGGGTGCCGCTGAAAGTGACACCGGTGGGTAGGTAGAGGATGAGGAAACACCAGATCATCGGGAGGAACCATGCAGATCCGTCGCATCGGTGACGTCCCGGTCGGCGCGATCGGTCTCGGCGGCATGCCGATGTCGATCGAGGGCCGGCCGGACGAGGGGCGGTCCGTCCGGGCCGTGCACGCCGCGCTGGACGCCGGGATCACCCTGATCGACACCGCGGACGCGTACCACGTCGGCGCGGCCGAGGTCGGGCACAACGAGACGCTGATCGCGCACGCGCTGGCCACCTACGGCGGCGACACGTCACGGGTGCTGGTCGCGACCAAGGGCGGCCACCTGCGCCCCGGCGACGGGAGCTGGTACGTCGACGGCCACCCGGACTACCTGAAGCGTGCGTGTGAGTCGTCGCTGAAGCGGCTCGGTGTCGACGCGATCGGCCTCTACCAGCATCACCGCCCGGATCCGGCGGTGCCGTACGCGGATTCGATCGGCGCGATCCGGGACCTCCTGGACGCCGGCAAGATCCGGATGGCGGGTATCTCGAACGCGAACCCGGAGCAGATCCGGCAGGCGCGGGAGATCCTCGGCGGGCGGCTCGTGTCGGTGCAGAACCAGTTCTCGCCGGCGTTCCGGTCCTCGGAGGTGGAGCTGAAGCTCTGCACCGAGCTGGGCATCGCCTTCCTGCCCTGGTCGCCGCTGGGTGGCATCAAGTCGGCGGGTTCGCTGGGTGGCGCGTTCGCCGAGGTGGGCGCGCGGCACGGGGTCAGCCCGCAGCGGGTGGCCCTGGCCTGGCACCTGGCCAAGTCGCCGGTGAGCATCCCGATCCCGGGCGCCAGCCGCCCGGAGACGATCACCGACTCGGCGGCCGCGACCGAACTCCAGCTGACCGCGGAGGACCTGGCAGTCCTTCCGTGACGAAAGCCGTCCGTCCGCGGCGGAAGCCGTCCGTCCGGGACAGAAGCCGTCCTTCCGTAAGAGAACAGGCAAGGGAAAACCGTGGAATACCGACGTAGTGGCCGCAGCGGCCTGAAACTGCCCGTGGTCTCGCTCGGCCTGTGGCACAACTTCGGCGACGACAAGCCGGTCCAGACCCAGCGCGACATCCTGCGCCGCGCCTTCGAGCTGGGCATCACCCACTTCGACCTGGCCAACAACTACGGCCCGCCGTACGGGTCGGCGGAGGAGAACTTCGGCCGGATCCTGGCCACCGACTTCGCGGGCCGTCGCGACGAACTGGTCATCTCGACGAAGGCAGGCTACGACATGTGGCCCGGCCCGTACGGCAACGGTGGGTCCCGGAAGTATCTGACCGCCTCACTGGACCAGTCGCTGAAGCGGATGAACGTGGACTACGTCGACGTCTTCTACTCGCACCGTGTCGACCCGGAGACGCCGCTCGAGGAGACGATGGGGGCCCTGGACGCGGCGGTACGCGCGGGCAAGGCCCTGTACGTCGGCATCTCGTCGTACTCGCCGGCGAAGACCGCGGAGGCCGCCGCGATCCTGCGGGATCTGGGCACCCCGCTGCTGATCCACCAGCCGTCCTACTCGATGCTGAACCGCTGGATCGAGGACGGCCTGCTGGACGCCCTGGAGCAGGCCGGCGCGGGATGCATCGCGTTCTCGCCGCTGGCCCAGGGCATGCTCACCGACCGTTACCTCAAGGGTGTGCCGGCGGATTCCCGGGCGAGCGCCGACAAGTCGCTGAGCACGGATCTGCTCAGCGACGAGAACCTGGACAAGATCCGGGCTCTGAACGGCATCGCCGAGCGCCGCGGCCAGACCCTGGCCCAGCTGGCGATCGCCTGGGTGCTGCGGGACAAGCGGATGACGTCGACGGTTCTCGGCGCGAGCAGTGTCGCCCAGCTGGAGGCGAACGTCGCGGCCCTGGACAACACCACGTTCACCGACGACGAGTTGGCCGAGATCGACAGGTACGCCACCGAGTCGGGCATCAACCTGTGGGCGAACTCCAGCAATAACTGACTCCCGCCCGTCGGCAGGCCTCTACCGTGAGGTGTCGACGGGGGTGACGATGAACGATCCCGGCGGCATCGCGAAGCAGAACCACACCCTGCGGGCGGTGCTGGACAGCCTGGACGCCGCGGTCGTCGGCTGTGACGACCGCGGCCGGGCGGTGCTGACCAATCGCAGCGCCCGGTTGCTGTTCGGGTTGTCCGACGACGCCGGGCCGGTGGAGCACTGGGACAAGCGGTTCAGCGGTTTCCGGTTCAGCGACGTCCGGGGCGACATGATCGCCGCCGCGGACATGCCGGTGCCGCGGCTGCTGCGCGGCGAACCGGTCCGCGACATGATCATCGTCGTGCACATCGACGAGACCGCCGACCGGACCTTCCGTGTGCACGGCACCCCGGTCACCGGCGACGACCAGCTGGCCGCCGTGATCGCCGTGCACGAGGTCACCCGGGAACGACGGGCCCAGACGCTCAAGGAGTGCGAGCAGGAGGTGTCGTTCCTGCTGGCCAAACCGGAACCGGCGGACGACGTCATCGCCGACACGATCGAGCTGATCGGCCGGCGGCTCGGCTGGGCGGCCGTCGACTTCTGGAGCCTGGACCAGGTCGGTGACGTCCTGCGCCGCAAGGGGTGCTGGGCCACCGACCGGAACACCCTGCCCTGCGAACTGCCGGACCTGCTGGAGCAGGGAGTCGGCATCCCGGGTATGGCCTGGGACCGGGGTGACCCGGTCTGGTGCACCGACCTCGACAGCGATCCGGACGCTCAGCGACAGGCCACGTCCTGGCTGCCGCTGCGGGCCGCGCTGGCGGTGCCGATCCCCAGCGGCGCGCTCGTGCTCGGTGTCCTGGTCTGCTACAGCGTCAACCACGAGACCCCGGACGACATGCGCACCGCGGTGATGACCGGGATCTCCGCGCACATCGGCGAGTTCCTGGAACGACGTCGCGCCGAACAGTTCGCGGCCGAGCTGGAGGCCACCCGCGACGAGTACATCGCCCTGGTCGGCCACGAGCTGCGGACCCCGCTGACCAGCATCCAGGCCAACGCCGACCTGCTGCGCGAGGAACCCGGCATGCCCGCCTAGGACCGCCAGGCCATGATCGACGTCATTCACCGCCGGGCCGGTGACCTGCACTCGCTGATCGTCAGGCTGCTCGACGTCGCCGGCGCCCGGTCCGGGCACATCCGCCTGCGGCGGCAGCGTTTCGACCTGGCCGCGGTGGCCCGGTCCGCCGTCGACAGCGCGGTGGACCGGCGCCCGCCGGTCACCGTGGACCTGAACACCCCGGCCGAGGTGATGATCGACGGCGATGCCGAGCGCGTGCGCGATGCCGTGGACGAGCTGCTGCGCAACGCGCTGACCTGGGCGCCGGACGACAGCGTCGTCGGTGTCACGGTGCACGCCGACCCGCACACCGCGGTGCTCGCGGTCAGCAACACCGGCGCCCGGGTGCCGGCCGAGGAGCATGCCCGGATCTTCGACCTGTTCTACCGCACGCCGGACACCCACCAGCAGGGCATCCCGGGCCACGGACTCGGCCTGACCCTGGCCCGGGCCATCGTCGAACAGCACGGCGGCGCGATCACCGTCAGCGAGCCGGACGAGGCCGCCACCACGTTCACCGTCCGCCTGCCCGCCCGCTGACCCTCGTCTCGTACGCGGGCAGGCGCACCTCGAACCGGCAGCCCGGCCCACTGTTGCGCACCGCCACCCGCCCGCCGTGCGCTTCGACGAGCCCGCGCACGATCGCCAGCCCCAGCCCGCCGCCACCGGATCCGGCGGCCTCCGGGGTCCGGGCGCGTTCCCCGCGGAACGCCACGTCGAAGACCCGGCCCAGGTCGGTCTCCGGAATGCCGCCGCAGGTGTCGGACACCGCCAGCCACACGTCACCCCGCTCGTGACCGGCGGCGATGTGCACGGTGCCGTCCTCGGGGGTGTACCGCACCGAGTTGATCAACAGGTTGCTGACGATCCGGGCGAGTTCCCGTTCCCCGGCCCGGACCAGCGGCCAGCCGGTGTCCGCGGCCACCAGCCGGATGCCCCGGCGGGCGGCCAGCGGGGCGACCCCGGCGAGCGCGTCCGACACCACCTCGCTCAACGGCACCGTGGTCGGCGTCAGCCGCAGCGCCCCGGCGTTGATCCGGGACAGTTCGAACAGGTCGTCGACGAGCTGCGTCATCCGGTCGGTCTCCACCCGGATCCGCCTGTGGTACTCGCCGACGGTCGCCGGATCGTCGATGATCCGGTCCTCCAGCGCCTCGGCCATCGCCCGCAACCCGGCCAGCGGCGTCCGCAGATCGTGCGACACCCAGGCCACCAGCTCCCGGCGGCCGGCCTCCAGATGCCGTTCCCGCTCCCGGGCCGCCTGCGCCCACACCGCCGCCGCGGCCAGCCGCCGCCCGAAGACCGCGCCGACGGCCAGGCTGATCACCGCGGACGCGGTCACCGTGACCAGCACGACCCACAGATCGTGCGAGGACAGGAACATCGCCCGGGCCACCGTCGCGACCCCGGCCACCACGGCCAGCACCGTGACGGTGAGCAGCACCAGCACGTGCACCAGGATCGACCGGCCGCGCAGCAGCCGCAGCGTCCCGGCCCCGGCCAGGCCGACCACGCCGCCGGCGGCCAGCGCGTACAGCCCGATCAGCAGGGTGTCGTTCATCGCGGGTCGTACCGGTAGCCGACACCCCAGACCGTGCGGATCCGGGCCGGCGCCGCCGGATCGGGCTCGATCTTCTCCCGCAGCCGGCGCACGTGCACGGTCACCGTCGACTGGTCACCGAACTGCCAGCCCCACACCTTGTCCAGCAGATCCGCCCGGGACCACACCCGCCCCGGATTACCGAGGAGAAAGGCCAGCAGATCGAATTCCCGTACGGTCAGCGGCAGTGGTGTCCCGTCCCGTTCGGCGATCCGGCGCGCCAGGTCCACCGACAACTCGGCGTCGGTGAGTGTGCCCGGCGCGGACGGGTGGACACTGCTGCGGCGCAGCACCGACCGGATCCGCAGCACCAGCTCCCGCGGCGAGAACGGTTTCGTCACGTAGTCGTCCGCGCCGACCTCCAGCCCCAGCACCCGGTCGGCCTCCTCACCGAGCGCGGTGAGCATGATGACCGGCAGATCCGGGAACCGCCCGCGCAACCGCCGGCACACCTCGAGCCCGTCGACACCGGGCATCATCAGATCCAGTACCACCAAATCCGGCACCCGCTCGGCGACCGCGGCCAGCCCGGCAGCCCCGTCGGCGGCCAGCCGGACCTCACAGCCGTCCTGCTCCAGATAGCGCCGCACCACGTCACTGACCGTCGGGTCGTCGTCGACCACCAGCACCCGATGTCCCATCCGGCCACGCTACCGAGCCCCGGCCCACCCGACCCCACCTGCACTCCTTGCGATTGTCTTACGGCCGCCCGCCCTCAGCGACACCCCAAGATCAAGATCCGATTGCTGTCGTACGACGGGAGCAGCGCAGCCCGGACTCTCCGCCCCGGCTATGGCGTGACCATCAGCGGTAGCGCCACGACGGCGAGAGCGGCGGCACTGATCACGGCGGCGGTGACCACGGTCCGGTAGCGGGCCGGGACGAACCGGGCCAGCACCGCGCCGACGGCCAGAACCACCGCCATCCACAGCACGTCGTGCACGATCAGCACCCCGGCCAGGAACAGCAGCACCCCACCCACCGCCACGTCCGGATCGGTCAGCGAGCCCACCACCGCGAACCCCATCACCAGCACTCCCGCGGCCACCAGCACCGCCCGCGCCCGAACCGCGCCTCCCGTGCCCGGATCTTCGTGCCGCTGTGATCTCATCGCAGTTCCCGGACGGTGATCCGGCCCAGCCACTTCGTCTGCATCACCCCGGGCCGGTTCGGGGCGATCAGCCGGGCCGGATACCCGTGGTCCAGATGCAACGGCTCCCCACCGAGCCGCAGAGCGATCAGGGTCAGCGGATCCCGGGTGTGCTCCGGCGCCACCACCGACGTGCGGTACCGCCCGGCCGCCTCCAACGACTCGACCTCCACGGCTGCCCGATCCGGATCAGTGCCGACCAGGGCCACCAGATCCCTGAGCCGCACGCCGGACCACAACCCGGTGGCGCTCCACCCTTCCACGCAGGAGATCGGTAGTTCCACGGTGTGCTGAACGAGAGCGTGCAGGGCGTCCAGTCCCAGCCCGATCTCCCGGCCCGGGGCGGCGACGGTGAGCCGATAGGCCGGGCCGAGCGCGAGATCCCGAACCCCGGCCCGGTCAGCGGTCCGATTGACCGGCAGACCTTGCGGCCCGTCGTCAGGCCGCCGCGGAACAAGAACGACCAGAGGCGAAAGCGGCCCGGCCGTCTGCCCGACCGAGGTGACCGTGACCAGCCCGGCCGCCACGGCGACCCCACCGAGAATCCCCCGGCGACTGAGCCCGCCCACCACGTCCCCGCGCACCACGTCCCCGCGCACCACGTCCCCGCGCACCACGTCCCCGCGCACCACGTCCCCGCCCGCCACGTCCGCGCTCACCGGCTCGTCCTCGCCCATCGGCTCGCCCTCGGTTCCGGCGCGGTCGCCCGGCCGCTGGGGGACGGGCCGGGCGAGTGCCGCCCGCACCACCGGCAGTTGCACGCCGATGTGCACGAGCAGCGCGCCGATCACCAGCCAGCCCACCCAGTAGTGGGCGGCGGTGAAGAAGAACGGCATCGGTGCGTACCAACGGCCCACGTTGAGGACACCACCGACGACCTGGAACAACGCGGCGGCGACCAGGACCGCGACACTCACCCGCTCGGCGGCGTGCACCACCGACCGGGCCGGTGGCCACTGGAAGAGGCGCGGATACACCGACCACAGTTTCGCCCCGAGCAACGGCACCGAGGCCAGTCCGGTCGCCACGTGCAGCCCCTGGGTGAACCGGTAGAGCCCGACCGGCCGCGACGGCCACCCGAACCAGCCCGGTGGGTGCTGGACCAGGTGACTGAGCAGCCCGGTCACGAAACAGACCCCGAACGCGACCCCGAGCGCCAGCCCGAGCCAACTGCTCAACCGCGCCGACCGCACCCGGGACGGAAACGCGCCGGCACGCATCGGTCCGCGCCGCAGTCCCGCCGGGGAAACCGGAAGTGGTGCCCGGTGGTGGCCCGGTCCACCCGGATCCCGGCGGCCCGCAGCCGTTCGGCCAGGGTGCCGCAGCCACCGCGTCAGGCGTCCGGGCCCGCCGGTCGGTGCCCGGTCTCCCGGCTCGTCCGTCATCGGCGGGTCAGGGTGGCGAACCATCGGCCGGCTCCCGTCCACGTGTCGATGACGCGCATCGCGGTGGTCTCGGCCAGGACGGGGAGGACGTCGAGGGGGACACAGGCCCAGGGCAGGGCGCTGGCGGAACCCGCCGGGGTTCGCACGGTGGCGATGCCGGACCAGGCCGGAACACCAGGTGGAGCCAGTTCGACGTGTAGTCGCCCGGCCGGGGCCAGCAGTTCCCGGCAGCGGGCCAGGAGACGGTGCGGGTCGCCACCGATGCCGATGTTGCCGTCGGCCAGCAGCAGATGCCGCCAGCGGCCGGTACCGGGCACCGGCTCGAACACGTCCCGCCGCAGCGCCACCGCGCCCCGTTCCCGAGTCAGCCGGACCGCCTCGGCGCTGACGTCGATGCCGAGTGCCGGATGACCGGAACCGGTCAGTGCCGCGGTGAGCCGGCCCGGCCCGCACCCGATGTCCAGGGTCGGTCCGTCGCAGCGGGCGAGCAGCCCTTCGTCCCCCGCGATGGTGTCCCGGCACCAGGATGCCGGGTCGAAGCGGAGCATCCCGCCGCTCGGATGCCGGGCGACGAACGCGGCCGGAACTCCGGCGGCGGCCCGGCTGATGGCGGTGTCGAACACCGCGACCGCGGTCACCGCGCGCCCGTCGTACCGAAGGCGACGCCCGTCAAGAAGTTCTGGTCTTTGTCCGTGCGCCTGGTTCCCACGGTCATCGGCTGGCTCCGGCCGGTGCGGGGACGTGGGCGGTGACGGCGGTGGCGAAGAGACCGCCGGGCGGGCACAGTGCGGCGACACGGCGCGCGTCGTCGGCGGTGTCCACGTCACACAGCACCGGCAGCGGCGCGACCCGCAGACCCCGGGCACGTAGCGCGGCCAGGGTCCGGGCCCCGGTGGTGTCGACCGAGGTCGGGATGTGGCGCAGCACCTCGGCATGGCCGGGGTCGCGCAGTCCGAGCGCCCACCACCCGCCGTCGGAGGCCGTGCCGAGCACCGCGTCCGGCTCACCCGCCGTGCCGAGCACCGCGTCCGGCCCACCCGCCGCGCCGAGCAGGGTGAACGCCGCGTCCAGATGGGCGGCGGTGATCTGCGGGGTGTCCATGCCGATCAGCACGGTGGCGGTCCCGGCCCGGCGGGTGTCGGCGAAGGCGTTCGCGAGCCGATCACCGAGCACATCGCCGCGTTGGGGGAGCGTGTTCCAGCGAGGCGGCGCCGGGACGACACCGTCGACGACGAGGACGCGGGTCCGGGCGGCGCAGGCAGTGCCGGCGGCCAGAGTGTCGGTCAGCGCGGCGGCCGCGACCAGCGCCGCCTGCTCCGGCGTGCACGGCGGGCAGAGCCGCGTCTTGACCCGCCCCGGCACCGGAGCCTTGGCCAGGAGCAGCAGCTGAGCGGCCCTCACCGCGGCACCTCCACGTCATCGCGGTCCAGCGGCGAAGAAGCCGGAACGGGCTCCACGCGGCGACGGTCCAGCGGTGGAGAGGCGGGAACAGGTTCCGCGCGGCGGCGGTCCGGCGGGGGCGTGCCGGGGGAGCGGGCCAGCACCGCGCTCATGTCGCGGATCGCGCGTGCCGTGCCGAGGACGGTTCCGGTGACCTTGGAGCGGGTGCCGGCCGCTCTCGGGTGGTAGGCGACGTCCACCTCGATCACCCGCCATCCGGCCCGCGCGGCGGCGATCAGCAGTTCCAGGGGGTAGCCGAACCGGCGGTCGCGCAGCCCCAGGGCCAGCAGTTCGTCGCGCCGGAACGCCCGCATCGGCCCGATGTCGTGGACCGGCAGCCCGCAGGTGCGGCGCAGCCGGTGGGCGAGCACGGCGTTGGCGGCCCGCGCATGCAGCGGCCACACCCCGCGGACGGCCGGTCGGCGCCGGCCGGTGCCCAGGTTCGCGGTGCCGGCCAGCACCGGAGCGGCGACCAGCGGCAGTTGTGCCGGGTCGAACGAGCCGTCCGCGTCCATCACGCAGACCACCCCGTCGTCCGGGGCGGACGCCAGGATTCCGGCGTGCACGGCCGCGCCGTACCCGGGTTCGGTCACGCTGATCACCTCGGCGCCGCAGGCCCGGGCCTTGTCGGCGGAACCGTCGGACGAGCCGTTGTCCACTACGATCGGCCGGTACCCGGACGGCATCCGGGACAGCAGATCCGGCAGGGCGGCGGCCTCGTCCCGGCAGGGAAGCACCACATCGGTCATACCGCCGGACGCTAATTCCGATCCGGCCCGCAAATCCTTACCGGACGATGACGAGATCTTACGAAACCATGACGTGACCAGGCGAATCTTACGAACCGCTGACGGCCGGGCCGGATCGGTTCCGCCCGCCGCGGCACAGTCCTAGGTTCGGCGCCGTGACTCGTGTACTAGTGACCGGCGGCGCCGGCTTCATCGGAACCCATGTCGTGACGGCCCTGCTCGACGCCGGCCATCACGTGACAGTCCTGGATGCCGGCCATCCCGGCGCCCACCGTGTCCCACCGCCCGGTGAGGTGGCCGGGGTTCCGGTGCGGCGGGCCGACCTCACCGACCGGGCCGCGGTCGCCGCGGCGCTGGCCGATGTCGATGCGGTGGTCCATCAGGCCGCGATGGTCGGCCTCGGCGTGGATCTGGGAGATCTTCCGGAGTACGTACGCTGCAACGACCTCGGCACCGCCGTCCTGCTGTCCGAGATGGCCCGGGCGGGTGTGCAGCGGCTGGTGCTGGCCAGTTCGATGGTGGTCTACGGCGAAGGCGCCTACTCCTGCCCCGATCACGGTCCGGTCCGTCCCGCCGCGCGAACCGTCGACGACCTGTCCGCCGGTCGGTTCGACCCCGGCTGCCCGGTCTGCGACGCGGCGCTGTGCCCGGAACTGATCGGCGAGGACGCGCCCCTGGATCCGCGCAGCGTCTACGCCGCGACCAAGGTCGCCCAAGAGCATCTGACTGCCGCTTGGGTACGTCATACCAACGGCACCGTGGTCGCCTTGCGCTACCACAACGTGTACGGGCCGGGCATGCCGCGCGACACCCCGTACAGCGGGGTCGCGGCCCTGTTCCGGTCGGCGCTGGAAGCCGGCCGGGCCCCGCGGGTGTTCGAGGACGGCGCCCAACGACGCGACTTCGTGCACGTCCGGGACGTGGCGGCGGCCAACGTGGCCGCCCTGACCGCGACCGGCGAACGAGTGGGTGGGCAGGCGGGCAAGCGGGCCGGTTGGCGGGCGTACAACATCGCCTCCGGCCGTCCCGTCACCGTCGGTGAGATGGCCGCCGGCCTCGCGCGGGCCGCGGCCGGCCCGCCCCCGGTGGTCACCGGCGAGTACCGCCTCGGCGACGTCCGCCACGTGGTCGCCTCCCCGGCCCGAGCCGCCGCCGAGCTGGGTTTCCAGGCCACCGTCCCCCTGACCGAGGGCCTCACCGAATTCGCCACCGCATCCCTACGCGGATGAGTAGGGACAGGCTCACGCGGATGAGCGAGGACGGGCCCACGCGGAGGAGCAGGGACAGGCTCACGCGGATGAGCAAGGACGGGCCCGCGCGGCCGGTCGAGGAGCGAGCCGTGCGGCGGTGGGCCCGGCCCGACCTGGTCGCCGTCGGGGTGGCGTTCGCCCTGTTCGCGGTGGCTGCTGTTGCCGGTGGGGTGCTGTACCTGCTGGGCCGTCCGGTGCACGCGAGCGCGGCGCCCCTGTTCGCGCACTGGCTGCCGCACGCCGGCCCCGGAACCCCGTTGGCGCTGCTGGTGGCGGTGCTGGTGTGGTGGCGGGGCCCGGAGCTCGCGGCCCGGTTGTCGTGGCGGCGGCTGATGGCGGTGTCCTACGTGACATCGGTGGTGTGGACGCTGGCGCTGGCACTGATCGACGGCTGGCAGCGTGGGGTCGCCGGCCGGTTGACGACCGAACACGAGTACCTGCACGAGGTCCCCGGCGTCACCGACATCCCCCGCATGCTGTCCGGTTTCACCACCCGGATCCTGGACTTCCAGCCGGACTCCTGGACCACCCACGTGTCCGGCCACCCACCGGGCGCGCTGCTGGTCTTCGTCTGGCTGGACCGAGTCGGCCTGTCCGGCGGCGCCTGGGCCGCGACCCTGGTCCTGCTGGTGTCCGCCCTGGTAGCGGTAGCGGTGCCGGAAACCGTCCGGTTGCTCGGCCCGGCGGGGTCGGCGGGCCGGGCACGGGCGGTGGTGCCGGAAACCGTCCGGTTGCTCGGCCCGGCGGGGTCGGCGGGCCGGGCACGGGCGGTGGTGCCGTTCGTGGTGCTGTTCCCCGGCGCGGTGTGGTCGGGTGTGTCCGCCGACGGCTTGTTCGCCGGGGTGACCGCGACGGGCGTGGCCCTGCTGGCGCACGGGGCGGTGCGGGCCCGGCCGGTGAGCGCGATCGGTGGCGGCGTCCTGCTGGCCTTCGGCTGTTACCTCTCCTACGGCCTGGTACTGATGTCCGCCCTGGCAGCGGCCGTGGTGCTCCTCGCCTGGTCACGCCGAAGGCAGGAGAAGGAGGCGGAGGGAGGCGCGGCGCCCGCGACCGCCGACGACGCCGTGCCGGTCGGGCCCGTCACCGAGGCCGGGAAGGGCGTGTTCGTCGCCGTCGGGTGGGCGCTGGTCGGTGTGGTGCCGGTGGTGGTGGCGTTCACGGCCGCCGGGTTCTTATGGCCGGACGGCTATCGCCTGGTCATCGAGCGCTACTACCAGGGTGTGGCCAGCGCCCGTCCCTACGGCTACTGGGTCTGGGCCGACCTCGCGGTACTGGTCGTAGCTGCCGGCCCGGCCGCGGCCGTGATCGTGCGCCGCACGGCCCGTGCCGGATGGGCGGCCCGTGCCGGATGGGCGGCCCGTGCCGGATGGGCGGCCCGCGCTGCATGGGCGGCCCGCGCCGGACTGGCGGCTGGAAGAGGATGTCGGACACCGGCACCGCTCGCAAGCGCGAGCGATCAGGTGAACCGCGGCTCATCACACGGGGATGCCGCGCCCCACACCGTCGCCTGGGTTCTGCCGCTCGCGGCCGTCGCGGCGATCGTCGCCGCGGATCTGTCCGGCTACAGCAAGGCCGAGGTGGAGCGGATCTGGCTGCCGTTCACGGTTTGGCTGATGGCGGGCGCGGCGCTGATCCCGCCGCCGGACCGCCGGGGCTGGCTCGCCGCGCAGGCGCTGGTGGCCCTGACCGTCAACCACCTGCTGCTGACCCGCTGGTAGCCGGCCCGCCGCAATCCGGTGCACCGGCGATCGAGCCGGTACTGAAA